>NVWU01000036.1 GCA_002733765.1 Colwellia sp.
TATCGTTAAAGCGTTCAGTTAAGGGTTTTACGGTATGTCTTTGAGTAAGTGCGTTGTAGAGTTCATCTCCACATGCCTGTATTAATTCTTTGTTCATAACGTTCTCAGTCTCTTGCTCATTTGTTTTGGTTTTTGCTAAAAGATCGACTACTCGTTTAGAAAAATGTATAACGGGTGGTATTGCCATAATGTCGTTTCCTCCACTTGCCATAGCATGTTTACAACGTTGTCCTTGCGTTGATAAGGTGGCCATCCTTGGCTAAATTAAAAATATTACGGTGCGTGATTAACGCGCTCCTTTACGCAAAGCAGACAAGTTAACATCATCCATTTCCAGACCTGGCGTATTAGTGCTCCAAGTCGTTGTATCAGGGAAAAATACAGTGGCGTGATTTCGTTTAAAGTCGATAGTGACACCAGCTGTAGTACGAATATCACGGAAACCATCTTCACCAGTACCTGGATAAGAATGGAATTGGAACATTTTCCAAAATTCACCTTTCTTATCGTAGGCTTCACCTAAGTGAACACGTGGATACTGAGTATCGATGTAAATAATTTTCTTGCTGTATGGATGTTCTTCAGGGGTGATCGCTTCGATTACGTAGACTTCACGTGGTTCATAGTTATCGTGATTGAAATTCCAGTACGGTGCGTTCTGTAGATCAAGCGTCGGATATTCCTCTTGCTGAGTTTTCGCACCCACTTTCCATGCACTATGCTTACCGTGAGCGGCCACAAGAATGTGACGCTTACCGATCAATTTGTAGCTTTCGTACCAAGACGGATTAGCATTGAAAATTTCAATATCGTCTTGTAGCTGATCGGTTCCACCAATCGGATCCATCCAAGCACCACCAGATAGACGACGAGTACGACGTACTGCACGAATATAAGCCCAAACATCTTCCACTTTATCACTGTCTTGACGAACGGTATAAGTACCTAACCCTTTGATATCTCGTGGCGCAGTCGCAAAAAACAATGTACGGCTCAACTCACTACCATCACCTTGTGTTTGCTCGCCGCTCATACGTCCCTTCATAGTATATCGAATGAAACTCCAATTTTGAGCTCGTTCAATACCTGAATCACCATCAATCATTACGTATGAAACATTTGGCACATTCATCACGTCACCACGAGGATTGCCGTAATACCAGTTCCAGACGATTTTTTCCGCTGCTTTAGGGTCATTCTCATCAATATTGGGAAATGGCATACCACCCTGCCAACCTTCAACCTGACGGGTTTTATCATTCAGTTTTACCGTAGCTGCATTGGCTTTAGAGCGTTCAATCCATGTGGCATCCATCTCCACTTTTTTGGAGTGTACCAATGGCATCTGAAAACCATTTTCACGGATACGCCATTCTATCTTCTCAGTCAACAGATCCTTGATTTTATGTCCTTCAAATGTGTCTTCATATAACGCGTCAATATTTGTTGCCGACAATACGGCACCTTCTTTAATTTCTGCCAGAGCTAAATTAGTTGTCAGCATGAAAACTGAGGCAATCAAGCTCGTGATCAGGTTTTTATTCATCATCATAATATTTCTCCTAATTGTTATTTTTAAAATTGATAAGTCACAGTCAGTGCTAACTGGTCATTACCTTCGAACCAACCAAACAACGCTGAATCCGGCGCAGTTACATCACCGGCATTATCCATGTTGCCATCAGCCCAGAACAAGTCGACTTCTAGTTTGAAGCGCCAATGGTTGCCCGGTGCGTAAGTGACACTTGGTACTGCGAAGCCACCGCCGTAAGTCACATCGAAACCTGTTACTAACTCAGGAATTATACGTCCGTTCATGTAACTTGTGCTCAAGATGAAGGTCACTAGCGTTGAATGCTCTTTGCGATCCTCAGGTTGGCCTACTAATATTTTCATGCCATCTTCGTGATCAAGTAACCAAGTATTGAATAATTGAACAGAGAAGAATGCAGGTTTTTCAGTACCTAGTAGATCCTGAGTGAATGCTAAATTTTTATCGATGCGGAACATCGTACGTAAGACGTCACTTTCTTCGATACCACAAAAGCCATGTGGCAACCCATTTGGCACAAAAGGACTACAACCCGGAGTAGGGTTACCCGCCACAGCGCTAACATTAAACGGAGAGTCCTTAATGTAAGCAAACTCAGTACTCCAAACAAGATCAGTCGATTCAGAGTAACCGTTCAGGGTAAAGCCCACTACGTCTATCATTGGAAATATTATTTCGCCGATTGTATTGAACGAAGTTGGATCATTGGTATAGACACCTTTATAAGCCTCGCCGCCAAACGCGGGGTTAGCATTCATGAGTGGATCAGGATTAAATGTATGAAGATAGGCCATGGAATAACCTAGATCACCCCACTGGCCATTCCAACGAACACCATAACTCGGATCATCCGCATCACCTTCAGAGTGACCATAAGCGTATGGATCACTTCCTGGGAAGTTCACAGTTTTCCAAGGAGCATTCGACCATCGGCCACCTTCAACATCATAAGTATTACCAATCTGATCATCATTGTCCCAGCCAGGTCTGTACAATAATTGTAACTGACCATCTACTTCTGGAAAGTCGATCTGCGCATTTGCCATGATCACTGGCTTACGTAAATCTTCATTAGCCGGCTCTAGGAAAGAACGCCAGCTATAATCAAAACCATGCACCATATCTAGTGCCTGGAAAAAATCAGATTCACCCCAAGCTACCTGTTGTTTACCCAGTGTTAACAAAATCCGGTCACCTAATGGAATTTCCAGATAAACTTCACGGAATTCAAAATCGCCATAATAATCACGTGGACTTTCAGAGCCGAATGCCCCGCCTTCGTTTAGCTCCCTAAGATAGCTGGTATTTTGTTCCCAGCTTTTGCGTGCCACACCCTTGAACAAAATGTCCATAGGGAGGTCTGCACTCCATTCTAACTGCAATGTGGTGCGATTCATTGACAACTTACCCTTTGCATCAATGGGGCCCCCTGGTCCGATCGGATCATCAAGATTCATCGACATCTGTTGACGAATAAAACCGTCAATTTGTATAGGCCCTAAATCAACAGCATTTACCTGCGAGGACATTGTCCCCACACCGATGGCAAGCGCGATTGATAATGAAATGTAATTTTTTTTATTAGTCATTTATCACCTCAGCAGTTTCTCTTGAAACTGGCATGCTCGAATTAGCATCCCAATTCGTTGAAACAGGTACGCTAGTATTAGCGTTCCCATTATTTGGAACAGGCACGCTATCATTAACGCCCCTATTATTTGAAACAGGTACGCTCAAATTAGCGTTCCCATATATGAATGCCGGCTTGAAGATGTAAACCATAGCAGGCATTACAAACAAAGCAGTAAATGCAGATACCGTTAGCCATAGCGCAACTAACAGACCCATTTCAGCTTGGAATTTAAGCGAGCTTAGATACACCAATAAAACCGAGACAATCAGAACAAAAGCGGTGATCACCACTCCTTTACCTGCACTATGCAGTGCTAGCTCTATTGCAATCTTGTCATCTTGACCGTTTTGTAACTCTTGCTTAATTCGGTCTACGATATACAGGGCATAGTCCACCCCCAATCCGATACCTAGAGCAGCCACAGGTACCGTGTTAATGTTCATACCTATGCCCATATAGGACATAAAGCTAAACGTCACAGTATTTGATAGCACTACCGGTACCATAAAAAACATTCCAGCCATTGATGATCGGTACACGACAGTACATAGAACAACAAGAATCAGTAACGCATAGGCGATCGACTGCAACTGACCAGATAAGATCACCTCATTTACAGCAGCGATTACACCAATTAATCCACCGGCGAGTTGGTATTCACCATTTGTAAGCGGATTGTCATCAATAAACTCATTTATGCGCGCAACAGCCGTACGAATAGTTTCACCCTGACGATCACGGAAAAACAATGTCACAGAGGCATGGCCACGATCAGTATCAACAAAGCGATCCATATCACCGGGTTCCGCTCCCGCTTCAAACATATAAAGAAGTTCACCATTAATATCTTGAGAGGAACCTAACTCTTCATAGCGCGGGTTGCCTTCTCGCAGCGTCCGATTGACCGACGGCAACACATCGCTGATTGATAACGTGCCACCGACTTCGGGTTGTACTTCCATAAAGCGTTGAAACTGTTGCATGCTTTGTAATATTTCAGGTGTTTTTGCCAGATCAGGTGTGTCTCCACCCACCACAATGAACATACGATCGGCTCCCTGAAACTTGCCATTTATTGCTGCCGAGTCTTGGTTATATTGCGAGTCAGGCCATAAAATAGGTGAGCCTGGATTGGCATCACCCACTTTGAGCCCTAGCGCAAAATAACCACAGACAAAAAAGACAATCACGGTCCAACCCACCATGACATAGCGCATTTTGGATACAGAGAGGTAATGACAAAGATCAAGTAAACGGTGAATTAACCAGCTCACATTTATTGGATGAGCATAACCACGAGGATGCTTTACCCAAGACAACAAAACCGGCGTTAAAATAATAGAGCTGATTGCTACAGTAGACACCCATACCACAGCGAGCAATGCTAGCTTCTGCAGTAATGGGATAGGACTTAAGGCAACAACGGCAACACAACATGCATCTGTAGCAATACCCAACATGCCTGGGCGAAGTAACTGAGACAAGGTCGTATTGGCGGCAAAACTAACAGATTCGCGACCACTCTCGATCTTATCTACTTCTTCATCAAAGCGGGTAATGATCTGAACAGAATGCGAGACTGCTCGGGCGGTAATTAACATCGCAATAACGATGACCAAGGGATCAAAGTTAATGCCAATTAGATTGGCAATACCTAATGCCCAAATGGCGCTAACAAAACCAGAGATCAGCGGCAGGATAGTCCCACGCCAGGTACGATTTATAACAAAGAGTAATAAACACAAAATCAATCCTGCCATCAATACTAAATTGAGGGTTTCAGGCAGGTAATAGTTAACCCATCCATACAGCATTGGATCGCCAACTACTCGAACTTTCACATTGGGTACATCAATAGCATTAACTAAGGATGATATTTCGTTAAATGCGGTTTCATAATCGAGTAAACGATCGATGAAATCAACGGTAATCAAGGTTGACGTTAAATCACCTGACACATACGGTCCATAGACCAGTGAATTTCGTAATACTTTTTCACGTAGTTCATTAAGTTCAGCTTCTGTCTCAGGAAGATCTGGCCACATCAATGGCTTAGTCTCAATACCTGATGTGGACGCTTTAACTTCTTTTAGTTTTTTTGATGCTAAAGACACGATTTGGAAAGGATTTACCGCCGATACTTTCTGTAATCCTCGTGTGATCTGATCAACAGCCGCCAACACATGCGGCTGAAAGATGTCACCCTGTCCAGATTCAACCATAATAGTGACCAGATTCGAGCCACCAAAAGTTTCTTTAAATTTATTATGTGTTTTTACATATTCATGATCGCTAGGTAATAGATCCTGAAATACGGTTTTTACTTCAATTTGAATTGCGGAATAGCTCAGTACCAGCGTAATCAACACAATTATACTGATTACCCATATACGGAAACGAATTAGCCAACTAGCTACATTTTTACTCATTGTAAATCCCCTGATTTGTTTTTTTATTCTGAATAGCCAACGGATATTACAGTTCTTGAAAAACTAGCCACTGATGATCTTTAGACCAACGCCCTAAGTTTTTCCCACCCAACACAACACCATCTTTAATTTTGGAAATGGATGTATGCCAAGCAAGATCTTTTGGCGCAAGCCGACCCGATTGCCAAGAAATGGCGGTAGGATCTGCTTCTAACCACAGCCCTTTAGTACCTACTCCAAACCAACGATTGAGCTCTTCATGCCAAACAATTGAAAAAATATGTTCCGTGGTGACATCACGCCAATCGCTAGAAAAAGCGATTCCAGGATTTGCTTCCACTTTCTGAAACGCTAATGAATTACCAACTCGTATCCAGCTAAATCCACCATCCACAGTTTTAAGAAGAACACCTTCAAGTCCTGCAGCAACCCCAGTTCCTGCATTCTGAAAATCGATAGTCATTAAACTGGATTCAACAGGTGCAGTAATACTCTGCCAGTTAGTCCCCTTGTTCTCAGAAATTAAGATAGTGCCAAATTCACCAACAGCGACAAGACCACCATCATCACGTTTGGTAATTTCATTGATAATAAAGTCTGCAGGTTCTCTGGCATAAGACCAGGTATGACCATAGTCACGACTAAACAGTAAAGTACCGAATGCACCTACCGCCCAAGCCTCACCATTAGCATAAGCTTTCACATCCAACAGTTTATTCTCAACATCATTCAATGGCGCATCAGACTGTTGCCACGTATTACCACCATCACTGGTATGTAGAACGACACCTTCATTGCCAACCACCACTGCAATATTCTGATCCCAAACCGTAATATCTTGAAAGTGCGTGGACACCGGCACCGATTGTACATGCCAGCTTTCCCCTGCATCCTCGCTACGAACGATCTTACCGTCAGCCCCCACTGCCCATAAAACCGAATCAAGCGCTACTAGACTATAGAAACGGTCTCGCGACTCTATCGCTGTTGGTATCACCGTACTGCCAACAGGCTGCGGCTTGACGAACAGCCCAACGTATAGAAGGCATGCAATAACAAACCACGGGGTTATCCCGATGCATAACCGTGTTAATAGGTTCAATATACTCACTACTTTTCACCCTTTTTTATTCTTGTAATTAGGCCCATCTAAAACTATCAATATTGAGTTATACGATAGTAGAATGGCAGTTACACACAGGCTCAAAACCCGGCATATCATGAGGCCCTAATGTAGGTATAGAGAGTTCATCGATGATAAATTCTCTGCCTATTTAATGTAAATGTTCAGCTCTCATAATTGACAGAATAAAACCCTCTTTAAGAAAGAGAACACTTCAAATTTATATTCGTTTTGTTTGAACAACAGTTATATTTCAACAGTGAGTTATTTATAACCAACTGTTAGTAAAGGTAAAAACTGGATTGATTCAAAATTATTTTGTAAATGATTAAAAGCCAGTATCATAAATTGATATTGGCTTTTATGTGATTACTCTTCGATTTTTCTGACTTTATAACCAGGACGGTGCCCATCAGCAGTGTTTTTAAATATTAAGCTAGTATCTTTTAAAGAACCTGCTACACCACGACCAGGTTTGGCAATACCACGATTCCATCTAGAGGCAAGTTTGCGCCAAGTGATAGGAGAAACATCTGTTGAAACTAGCTGTTCGTCATCCCAACCAGTACCATCACTGTAAAAGTTTTGCATTGCCTCACGGGCATAGAGATCACAGTCATTAAAGCCGTGTAGACATAATGGTTTATAAACTAAGTCATAGCGTTGCTGATACAGTCTTTTTTCTTCATCTGTTTTAACAATCTTAACAAGGACTTCCCAATACTCATGGGTGTCATCAGTGATAGGCACATACCATTCGTACTGAACCACATGGTTTTCAGGCCAATTTTCAACCATAAGAACACCGGGTAATACAACAGATGTACGATAGTGACGACTATTCATGCCATCAACTTTTACACCGAGCTCTTTATTCTCTAGGGTTGGTTTCCATCTATCAGTGAACAGCCACTGCATCAACCCTTTTGGCCCTTTTTCATCTTCAACAACGGTAATGGCATCATCAGATACTGGCACGATACCTAGAGGAAGAACCCACTCCATCGCATGAACGATGGTATTATCTTTATGTACTAAAATATGGGCATTATCAAAACCGTTTTCACAGGCAATACGCCAGTCACCATACCCCGTACGATGCATCCCTAAAATCATTGCATTGTCATCAAGCACACTAGGTGATTTAGGCCATAACGGATGTGGAAATTTTTCACTATTTTCAGGAAAACGGAAGGGTAAATCATCAGATAATGGAGGAACATCTTCTAAAGAAAAATCATCTTCGCGGACAAACACAAAAATCATACCGTTGACTTCGTGAACTGGATAAGTAGTTATACCCGTTGTACCAATTAGCTTATCATCGGGATTTCCAACAATCGTTGTTAAATCGCCATCTTTCAGGTCAAAAGTAAAACCATGATACCAGCAGGTTATGGAATCTTTATTAAAGCACATTGGCTTTTCAGATAAGCGTACTCCACGGTGTAAGCACTGGTCTTTAAGAGCATATACTTTTCCCTCAGCGCGGCGTAAAACGATAGGAACGCCACAAATTTGAATTCCTTCAACTTGATCTTCTTCAAGCTCATTAGTAAATAGAGCAGGATACCAATGATTAATAAAACCCCATGCTGCATCTTTATAAGGGTCATATTGACTTTGAGTTCTACTATCATTAGTTCTAGCGTCACTAATACCTTTTTTCACCACACGGCGACGGACTATAGGTTGTTCAGACATTTCACTTATCCTTTTTTGCTTAATATAACTGCTCTCTTGCAGTTGGGTATTAATAAGGTTATTTCATCTGAATACTTGCATCGCTCCCAAAAATGATAAAATTATCCGATAATCGCATTTACATATTTTAAAGAATTAACATAGGGAGAGTGCTCAAGGTTTTCTGATGACTAACCAGTTAGATTAGCGCCTTTTTCATCCGCCAATTATTTGATATGTTGGATATTGAAGAGGTTTACTTAGTCGGTAATTTGATGGGCAAAGGAGCCGCTTTGACCTTTGCTAGAAATAATAAAAATGAGGTGATGAACTTGTTTGAATGGCAAATTACGTCGCTATATTCATCTATTTATCCTGCGACAATATCAGTTTATTTTGCAAACCATATGTCTGAAATTATCACGAGTAATAGTGCTACTATATTTTTACTAAAGATTATTAACGCACTAAACTTTAACTTTAGGACCTAATATCTTGAACAATGGATAGAATAAAAAAACCCTCTAATTTGAGGGTTTAAATTTTAAGACTTAACGCATAAATTTTAATTTAGAAATACGCGCTTCGCTTGTACCTTCTTCTAATCGTACAGTAGTTAGCGTAAGGATATTTCCATCTAGCTCCGCATTACGATACTGAGTGCCACCCACCCAATTAGGAAAAATACTATGATTGACATGATGAGTAATGGTATTTCCGTCAACATCATAACCACCCGCATAGGTTAAATAGCTACTATACGCTTCTGCTTTTTCAACATCAGCAGCAGACCACTGACCACCTGTTGTAAATTCTTTCCTATTTTTTTTTGAAACTACACAAAACATCCCATAGTCGCTATATTCAATAAAACCTTCGACCTCTGTCCCCATTGGCAATACAATACGCCCATCGTCATAGAGTTGCTCCCAAGAAAGTACAGCCCAACGGCCTTTAATATTTTCACGATTCATATTTTTTTGTCCCATAATAATTAACTACTCTACTAAAAAATTTAACAGTAATTGTGTAAAATCTTTAGCTCTTTCAATTTGTACCCAATGACCACATTCGCCGAATACATGTAACTGAGAGTGTGGAATTAACTGTAGCATGCGCTCAGAGACTTCAAGCGGTATAACTTGGTCATCTCGGCCATGAATAATAAGGGTTTTATGAGGTAATGAGCGTAATTCCTCTTCGCTCATAGAGAGCATTTCGACACCGTTCTGACGTGGTTCTGGAAAGAGTTGTGCAAAGCGCGCTTGGACATCATCTCGAATGCTTGCTTCATAGCGCATTTTTACTAAATCATCATTAATAATACTGTGGTCAAAGGCAAAAACTTCCATTAATTCACGCATTGCTTGCAAAGAAGGTTGATATCCCCAAACTTTATTTAACCCATTAGTGATAGGGAATGACAAACCAACAGAGCCCATCAGTACAAGTTTGTTAACTCGCTCTGGGTAACTGTTGGCAAATGCTAAAGCAATTGCTCCCCCAAAGGAGTTCCCTACAATAGAAACCCTCTCAATATTTAAAGCATTTAATAGACCAACCAGTGAATCTACCCATATTGCTGGATCTAAATTCAAATCTTCAGAGCATTTGGTGTAACCAAAACCAAGCATATCGGGCGCAATGATACGTGCAGGCTTGGACAATTCAGGAATAATGCCACGCCAGTTTGCCCAGCTGGTTACCCCTGGTCCTGAGCCGTGAATTAATAAAATAACATCCCCCTCACCTTGGTCATGATAGTTTAGGGTATAATCACCAACCTGAATGCTGTTAGCAATTTCTGATGGAGTAGTATTAGATAAAGACATGATCTTATTTAACCTTAGTAGTTTGATTAGTAGTTTGATTAGTAGTAACAACGGGGGCACGTACACCTTTTTCCGCTAACCGTTTTAATATTTGTCGCGCTTCTTCCCGCTTATCATCTGGTAGCCATGTGCGGTCGTGCCCCCAAAGGCTCAGACCCTCAAGTTTTTCAACTTCCCAATCAGGCCCAACGGTTCTACTTGCCCAGCCAAGTTCAAACATCCATCCATCAGGGTTTTTTAGATAAAAAGAAGTCACATGGTCGTTAATATGACGACCCAGTGATACTCCTATGCTGTCTGGATTTGTTAACGCCATATCATAGGCCCTACCTACATCATCAAAATCATTGTATTCGAGCATCAAATGATAAACTTTGGCTGGGCCGCCTGTATCGGCAAGCCCAATGGTATGATGGCGCGGATTACAATGAAGAAATTCGACACGGAATGGCGCATCAGCATGATCACTGAGTTTAAAAGCAAATAAATCACGATATAAATGACTTAATTGCTCAAAGTGCTCAGTAATCAATGCGACATGGCCAAGCCCCATGTCCCCTGTTCGAAATCCCCCAATTGGCCGACCAGGCTCAAATGGGGAATCGGCATCCGCTAAGCCATAACACACTTCAATACGTACACCATCAGGGTCATGGAAAAAAATCATTCCATCGACACCGCGCAATTCCAACTCTTGTTCAGTTCCTTTAGTAACACTATAACCGTCATTCACAAGAGCGTTGACGATCCGGTCTAACTCAGTTGAATCGGCTACTTCAAACCCCATAGCCATCGTGGCTTGACCATCAGTTTTCGTCACCACAAAGCGTTGAAACTTCTGATCTACACGTAAACGTACGCATTGATCAGGATCAACGACTTCGACATGCATGCCAATATGATCCCGGACTTGCTTGACCCAAGCCTCTAAATGAGGCGTTTCCACAATGAGATAACTTAAAGCTTGTATCATTAGTTATTTTCCTTTATTAATTCAGCGAATGTAGGCAAAAAGGTTATTTTTCCTACATGCCACTATCTATATAAATAGTTATATCCGTTACAGCTATTGCTTAAAGATATCATTCATTAAGCACGTGTGATTCTGCCAAGAATACTTTCTAATAACTGGCCTATTGCAAGTAACCTGCGATCACTCCCTTGAGGCCCATCAAGCTCAATCCCCACAGGTAAACCTGTAGAGCTACCTAAGCCAACAGGTAACTGAATACAGGGAAGCCCGGCACTAGCAGCGGGTTCAGTATTTTGAATTAAGTATTCAAAATTACTAGGTAAGTTGGCTTCTTCATTCGCTAAAGGGGCTACAATTGCAGTCGTAGGAAAAAATAAGGCATCAAGTTTATGCTGGGTAAACAGTTCTTGGTAACGTTCTCGTAGTGCCTGTCTCCCACTATTTTGAGCAGTCTCATAAAGAGGTACGACATCAATTAAGCCGTCATTAGAAGGCATTTTTCGTGGTATTACCCAGTCTTCATAAATAGATAAAACATCAGGACTACCAATTTTACTTTTAAGCTGATTGATATCCATGTCATGATCATAATCACTCAAATATTTGACCATAGATTCATATGCTTCATATATGACAACAGAAAAGCCGACTGGCTCATTAAGTGCTTGTAAACCAGCATCATCAATAGATACAAATGTCACACCATGCTTTTGAAGCTTACTTAGAGCGGCTTCTGCACGCTCTGTTGTATCGGCATCGAGATTTTTCCAACACTCACTTGGTATTCCAAGACGTAATTCATTAAGCTCAATAGGCGGTAAGTCATATTCATCAGTAATAATACTGTCAAGCAATACTAAATCAGACATACACAAAGCCATAGGTCCGACTGTATCTCGACTTTCTGCAATAGGTATCAAACCATGATTAGAATAACGACCAGCACTAGGGCGTAATGCAGCACAGCCATTAAGTGCAGATGGAATCCGCATAGATCCCCCTGTATCTGTGCCTAAAGAGCCTAACGCCATGCGAGCACCTAATGCGGCGGCACTACCCGAAGAGGAGCCTCCTGCAATACGTGAACTATCATAGGGATTACGTACACCGATACCGCTACCTGTGTTGTAAGCTTTATTATAGCCAGTGACACCAAAAGCAAGTTCATGCATATTGGTCTTGCCTAAAATAATAGCGCCAGCCTCACGCAGCTTACGCACAGTTGGCGCGTCTTCACTCGGTATATAATGTGCAAAAGCAGGCGTTCCAGCCGTACATCGCAACCCAGCAGTATGGATATTATCTTTGATAACGATGGGAATACCGCTCAGTGGTTGCATCGGTTGACCATTTTTTCTCTGTTCATCTGCATGTCTGGCGGCCTCAAGAGCACCTTCGACATCCAAAGTTATATAAACATTTAACTCTTTATATTCTTCTGCACGTTCTAAACAAGCATTAACAAGCTCAACACTGGTTAGCTTTCCATTACGAAAAGCACTCAGTGCTCCAGCAATAGTTAAATCTGTCAATGCAGATTGAGATGTTGATCCAAACACTTTCATCTAAATTCTCCTTCTATGAGAAAGACTCTCAATAAACTTAAAATCACATTTACATAATTGAATAATCCAATGACATAAATTAATTGGGCTGACACAGGAGTCAGCACATAAACTAAAACAAGTTTTAAAACGATACCTTTTAGCTTACGGTGTGACAGGTGGTCGAAATTTATGCCAATTACTTACTTGCTGTATAGCCATTCCTGCTCGGCATAGCGTTGCATCCCCTCCTTTACGACCGATAAACTGACCACCAATCGGCATATTAGTATCCGTTTGCCCTATTGGAAAACTAAGGCATGGGTGGCCAGTTACATTGAAGGGCGTAGTAAACTGGGTTAAATGCCTATTTGTGTTTGGATTTCGAGCTAAATTAACTAGTTGTTCATCCGTGGGAGCAGCATAGGGTTGTACTGGTGCCAGTATTATATCCACGTCATGTAACAACGCATCCATAGCACCATTAAAGTATTGCGCTTCTAGCAATATGCGCTGGTAATCCATACCACTTAACTGGCGCCCACCGTCGATTAATCGACTTAGCGTGGGTTCATATTTTTCTGTATATTGGCGATAAGTTTTCTCATGGGCAACTGCCATCTGCACACCACAATGCGCCTCCCAATTACTGCTGACTTGGCCTGTATCAGGCATTTTTATCTTTTTGACTTTTCCACCACTGGCAAAAATAATGCTTATAATTTGCTCAAGTGCCTTTTGAATAACAGGGTCAACGCCATTATTAATCCAATCTAAATCAACGCCAACAGATAAACCCTTAAAACTCGATTCTATGCTCGGCACTTCAAGACAAACACTTGGTAAGGAAGTTGGATCTAAAAGGTCATAACCAGCGATAGTAGATAAGAGAAAAAGTGTGTCTCGTGCGCTACGTGTAATAGGACCGATATGATCCAAGCTTGATGCTATTTCAGTCACGCCATAGCGACTCACTCGCCCCCATGTTGGCTTTAAACCTGTCAACCCATTTGCAGCACATGAAAAACGAATAGAACCACCCGTGTCACTTCCTATAGATCCGTAACATAGGCCTGAAGCGGTAGCAGTACCAACGCCACTTGAGGAAGCGCCTGTACAATGATTAGCTCCCCACAGATTACTAGGTACTACAATATCTGAAGGCTGCATTGCAAAATCACCCTCTGTCATTTGTAACTTTCCAAGCATCACAGTTCCAGCTTCACGCAATCTAGTTACAACAGTCGCATCATGTGTAGGAGTTTGATGCGAAATACCGACTGTATTAATTAAGTCATTAAAAGCAATAGGGATACCATGCAAAGGGCTGTGGCAAATACCTTTTGACAGTTCATCCTCAGCCTCTTGCGCTTGTTGCAAAGCAATCTCTGTGGTAACGCACGCATAACTGTGTAAATTATTATCTAAAGCTTCGATGCGAGCTAATTGTGCTTTTGTTACCTCTAGTGGAGATATCTCACGGCTACGAATCAATTGTGACAGCTCATGCATTTCTAAATAGTGAATATCACTCAAATTATTCATATATGAATTCCAATAAAACTTAAGATCAAACGAGTAAACTCATCAACCCCCTAACGTTGCAGATGAGCCTTTCAAAAGATAATGCTTACAATTCAAGCTCTCGACGAGAGCGAGTTAACGTATCAATTAAGGCGTAAAGAATTTTCTCGGCACAAGGTATTAAATCGGGGATATAAGTTGCGCCCATACCACCAAGCCCCTCAGCGATTGGCAATGGAGATCCTGTTGCTGGCCATGGCCAGCCAATACGAGCTGTCGGCACACCATAGCGTCGTAAAGCAGCGCCATCAGTCTGTCCAGCTAACAAATCTGGTATACCATGTGGGCGATTCTCAATAAACTCCCAGCCGCGTTTACATGACTGGATAATCCAATTTTCTGGATCAGTTGTACCTCCGGGTACAGAGCCGTATTGCTCCCAATCAAGGTCTAGATCAGGAAAACGACTTTTGAGTTCTTCAACAAAACTAGCAAACTGGGCTTTAACATCTGCGGGGCTGACACGAGGGTTCACTCTCACATCAAAGAAAATTTCGGTCACAGCACTGGGGAATCCGGGACGTTCAACGTCTCCACCACGAACACCAGAAATCCAACCATGTGGCTGAATGACACCGCTAGTATTACGTTCTGTGTATTCTATAATCCACTGTTGTAATTCAGTAATCACAGTAGCAGCAGGTACGACTGAGCTTCTAAAATTTGGCAGGTTATGTGGAACACCCGCATAGCCAAGCGTCCCTTTAACTTTTAACTTAAACCAAGCCATACCAGGCTCTTCATGAAATACCCAGTTCCATGGTTTCATGATTATCGCAAAGTCCGGATACATTCCACGATTAAGCATGTGTAGAACACCATTAGACATACCAGCATTTCGAGCACTGATATCAACGGGCATGCCACCATCAGCTAACCCTAAAATCAGGTCACCTATTAGCGGTATATCAGCATCAATTAATGCATGAGCAACCTCAGTGAGCGTGGCAACCATCGCCTTAGGGTTTGAAGATCCAAGTCCAAAGACCCAATCATCTACTTGCTTAGCACAGGGTTGTAGATCTACCTCTTGGCCATCACCCGTTAGAATTTCTTCACCTGGAACTCGGTCAAGGTGGGTATCGATAGGTGCGTATAATAAAACCGTTGCGCCCCCCCCTGTACCACGGCGCTCAGCCATGACATTGCCGGAAATATCACTCATCGGATAATAACGCGATTTCATGCCTATTTTTTGAAAGTGATCGGTCATAAACTCACTTGCTTCGCGCACTGCCCCTGTTGGGCTATGAATGTTAGTTAAATCAAATAACAATTTTTGCAAACGTTGAGGGTTTAGTTTAGAACGTGCCTCTTGATACCATTGATTTTGTTCAGCAGTAAAAGGGATTTTTTTAGTAAGTTCCATGTCAATCTCCCTAGTTACTCGCCACAAATTGCTCAGCAAAGATATTCTCTGCTTTAACACCAAGCTCTATAAGACGTGCAGTAGCACCATCAATCATCGGCTGTGGTCCGCATAAATAGGCAACTGTATTTGGATCGGTTACATCATTTTCTTGTAGAGGACTGACCGGATTTCCAGAATAGTGTCCTTCTTTGGCACCATGATCTACACAGATCCTTGCTTCGAGGCTTGGTAACCACTGCTCTCTCAACTGAATATCATCCAAGCAGAATAACGCTTCTGGTGTGGCACAGCCAAAGCTAAGTAACATTTTCGGCTTAACGCCACTACTTTGACGTACGGTATCTATAATTGATAAAATAGGCGCCAATCCTGTTCCACCTGCTATAAATATATGGGAAGCACGTTTATGCTCTTCACGAAGAAAAAATGCACCATATGGACCTGTAAGCGTTAGTATTTGATCAACTTCGGCTTGTTTCTTGAGATATGTAGACATTATCCCGCCCGGAATAAGACGTATAAGAAATTCCATTTTAGGAAGTGATTTATTCGTGCTAGAAGGTGAATAACTGCGTAAAGTACCTACTCCTGGTACATTAATTTGCATAAACTGCCCTGGTCTAAATTCCATATAACTACCTTCGGCTAACTCAACAGTTAAGCGAACGGTATTAGTAGCAATATGCTCAATTGAGTCAATAAAGACATTTACTTCCTGCGCACTTGTCGTACCAACTTCACTTCCATATGCTAAATCAATACTACAATCGGCTTCAGCCTGTGATACACACAACAGACGATGACCAAGATCATACTCACTACGAAGAAGCGTTGAGCTAGCACCATTCATGGTATTAATATCGCCTTCATTCAAAGTACATATACAACTTGAACAACTGCCTGAGCGGCACTGATATAATAAAGGCATTCCGTCCTTAAGTGCTTCATCAAGAATACTTTTATTAGGTGAAACGTTAAATTTTTTGGTAACACCATCAGAAAAATTAAGTGTAATTTGGTGAGTAGTTTTTTCTATGTCTGACGAATTTTGCTCAACAACAACATTATGCTCATCTAAATTTTGCGTAGTATTGAGATTCGAAACATGCATATTCATAAGTTTAATTACTCCATTCATTCTGACAATTAATTATTATTAAAACGGGTAATTATAATTATCACCTTAGTTTTTAATCTGTCAGTACTATAAAATATTTTTTATTTGAAACGCTCCATTAAATTACGTTCTTATCCTGAAAGTGCATCTTTTATATTCGTTTTATAGGCAAAGCTAAGCGCAGCGAGTTATCGGCAAAACGTGGTAATACAAACACTAGAACTGATTAAGCCCTATGATTCTTCTCTTTAAAACATGTAAGAAAAAGCGATGTCGGTACATATACCCATATCATCGCTGATTTTGGAGATAGGGCTCACTTTATCAACGTTTATAGTGAGCTTGAACAGTGTAAGGGAGGGCAAGATGGCATAACTTTAACGCAATCAACATCCTAAAATGAGCTATCGCACTAAGAGTTGATATTTAGGTTGTCATTAACGTAGTAAAGTTTCGTAAGGAGTCACACCGAAACGTCTTTTATAGTCAGTAGAAAAATGCCCTAAATGACTGAAACCCCAATTAAAAGCTATTGTTATAACTTTATCAGTCCCTACGCAACCACGCTTTAAATCTTCATGTACATATTGAAGTCGCACTTCTTTCAAATGACGCATTGGAGTAGTATTTCTATATTTTCGAAAGCCGGTAAAAAGAGCTCGGCTACTTACACCCGCATATTCAGCCATATCATTTATTGCAATAGGTTTATGAGCATTTTCCTGGATATAATGCTCTACCCGCTTAACAAAAGATGGGGCTATTGAAATAGAATCATTATGAATTTCAGCAGAATAATTATTCTGCTGATTGGTTAATAACATATTTACTAGCATGTTTTCAAACTGAGAAACCATCAAAGGAGATAAATTATCTTCACGTGAAATAAAGTCAAAGATCCAACTAACCATACTCAGCCATTGAGTGCCAGATTTCGTCTCTAACAACATCGTTGAATCAAACTCAATATCTTTATTTAAAGTCAGATTCAAAATCTGCTGGCAGTTTTTTTCAATTAATTTCTTATCAATACGAATTATTAATTTTTCCGTATCCGGCTCATGATTGATTACTGACCTAACACCGGGATTAATAATTCCAAAAACTTTTGGTGATGATAATATTTTATCACTTCCTAAGGCTATTTTTTCAAATCCACGAATAGGCATTTGAATAAGTAAAAAATCCTCAAAAACAACTGGGCTAATAGTTATTTCGGCACCATAACTCATTCGTCCAAGACCTATATTGCCAACTTTTCGGTAAAACATACTTGCATCTAATCCTTTGTTGCAACCACTTAATTTTAATTCGTTTTCACATAATATGTTAGCTGCACTTGAACGAACTTCTTCTATATCGCTAGAGCGACAAACTTCATAATTAGAAAGCACTAACTCAGGTGATGTAATAGGACTGAATTTTAAATGGTTCATATATATAGTTCCTTATATTAAATAGTTCATATACATAGTTCCTTGTACCCTTGTATTAAATAAATATTTCTTATTTAATACGTCCCTTAATTTATAAAATTTCGGCCGCAAACACCGTTCTTAACAATTAACATTCAAAAAATTACCATAATGATTTACATAGAAAGAAGCTGAAAATGTTCACTCTATACTCATTAAGTTCCTCAGGTATGATCAATAATAAAGCCCTATATAAACTACATCCCAATTAAAGATTAACTCGCTACAACCTACAACCGTTATAGTGACGGTTAAAAGAGAAATTCAAATAATTTAGGACATAATTTATTGCAAATATGCATAACAACGATGTGTTAAAACCATACTAAAATCTATGGTTTTTATTCGTGTTGCGTTTTTTGTATATTGAATTTTTATTCAATCAAGTTTAAATTGTAGTGCTTGTCGTAATGTTTTAGCCGGAAAATCACACTTAATTGTCAATAGCGCTTTTTTATTTGATGAGAAATAAAATTGATTTAAATCAATGAATGATAAATTATGCGAAAAACGTACATTGATATTTTTTATAAACTTACATTTGCACAAAGTCACAATCATAAGGCTAGTTAAACTATGAATAAGGTAACTTTCCCAAGTGTTGAAGAGCATCTCAATGGATTGAAGCTGTTTGATATGCACGCAATGCAACTATCTTCAGGCAAATTCTTATGTCAACAACGAGAGTTACAATTACCAAAACTAATATTAGGTGATCGCTTTATTAGTACAGCGGTGCAATATCATAGTGTTTTACAACAAGATTGTTTTTATATACTAATTCCAAGACATAATGATGATATTTCTGTAAATGGTCGAAAGGTATGTTTAAATCAGCCACTAATTTTCACTGAAAATCAAGAAATGCTGGTTCAAGTCCCTGATAATTATTATGCTTTTTACATTATTATTACAACAGATGAATTAACAAAGTATTTTAATAAGGAAGATATAGAACAATTAAAAAATATCATTTCACAACAAAATTTTATAAAAAACATATTTACCCTACCTGAAAATAATCAAAAACACTTATGTTCATTGATAGAGAACCTACTTAACAAAAGTGAATTCTTAAGTTTTCAAGCAGTACTTGATAGCCAAGAAAGTATAATAGAATCACTATGTAAGCTATTAACATTAAGTTCAATGCTACCAAAAATTAATAATATTAATATGCCAACAAGGTTAGCCATTGTTAACCGTGCTTTAAAGTACATACATAAAAGTAGCCATTTAAATATGACTATTTCTGAGTTAGCTGAGGTTAGTTATTGCTGCGTTCGTAGTTTAGAATATGCTTTTAAGTCGATACTCAGCATGACCCCAAAACAGTACTTAATTAAAAGACGATTTCAGTTAATCCATTCAACTTTAAAAAAGAAAAGTAAAACCTCTATTAGTGAAGTTTTTGATAGTTTTGGGGTTGTTAATCAAGGTCGTTTTGCTCAAGATTATTTAAACTTTTATGACGAATATCCTCATCAAACACATGGTAAGGCATTCTGTTTTTAGCGTTAGCGCTCTTACTAGTTATTAAAAAATTTACTCTCATCTTAGTTTTAAAATTATTTTGATCAAGCAGCAAAGATACATTTACTGTGGACTGCTCAAACTCAATTTGAGAGCAATCACCATGACCAAGTTCAGCTAACTCAACGTGTATCCGACGTCTACCATAGGTATTACCGGAATCGACTGAAATACCCTTGATTAATGTCATCAGGTTTATATCTTCCAAGCTAGAGGTCACGGGCTTGTAATAATAACGTCTCAGACTAATGTCAAAAACGCGACACAACTCGTTAATTTTATATTTAGGCTCCGCTTTCTTCATGTCCTTTATCAATTCAAACTTGGATTGTCGCGTATGAAGAAAGCAGCAGCTTTTTTTAATATGTCATTATCCCGTTGCGCTTGTTTGAGTTGCTTTTCTAATAACTGAATACGCTATTGGTCTTGTGTTAGCGCGTTGGATTTTACTGGAGTATGCCCTGCTAACTCAGCCTATACTGTCTTTTCCAACGAGCAATCGCTGATGAACAAACGCCTGAAATATATTGGATTTGTTTATTAGTGTAACCTTCTTTAACCATGAGTTTGGCATATTCTATTTTTGACTTGGGCTGATGATAACTTTTATTTTTCTGGTCATTTGGATACCTTTAAGGCTTTGCTTATTTTAAGCTATAAACCTTTCCAGTTTAATTAGACCATATATGGACACCTTAGCTTTCGCAAGTACTAATAAATTATCGGTTCACTACCATATATTCGGCGTCTTTCTAGGTTTGTTAACCCGCGCCATGATGTAAATCCGAGCTCTATTTCCTTAACATTACATCGGCATTTATTTGCCATGGTCAAATCAGGTTCTAACAGAGACGGTTATCCGTTTATTTATCAGTGTATGCAAACTCAATAAAACTGTTACCTCGAAACTCTTTATT
>NVWU01000037.1 GCA_002733765.1 Colwellia sp.
GCCAATAGATGTTTTAAAGGATATGACGATATTGTTGATGAATGTAGCCGAGCCTGGAATAGTTTTATATCTGACGCCTCCAGAGTAATGAAATTATGCGCTAGAGAGTGGATACAAGTGGGAAGTTAATTAATGGAATTGGTATAACTCAACTTGATAACCATAAAGAAATAATAATAAATCCTACCTTTGTGCTAGATCAAATACTGAAAGAAATAAAGGCGTAAAGTATTAATGAAGATAGATAAAAGTAGCGAAAAATATGGCACATAGGAGAATATTATGACAATAGAAAAACATGATTTACACCACGAATTTCCAGAGTTTAATGACGAGATTCGCCACTTAAAAATGAATGATAATCACTTTTTTCGTTTATTTACTGAGTACCACGAAACAGATCACGAAGTACATCGTATAGAGCTGGGTGTTGAAAATACCAGTGATGAATATATCGAAAAGAGAAAGAAACAACGGTTAAGATTAAAAGATGAGCTGTTTGTTATGTTAAAAAAGGTAAAGTTACCAGCATAATAAATTATCCTCTTAACTAGCAAGAAGAACTAATAAAACTGATTAGTTCTTTTTTATTACATATAAATAAGGCTTTTCATCTACTTGTTTAGCAATAAGTTGATGCTCCATAAACCGGCAAAAACTAGGAATGTCCCGCGTAGTTGAAGGATCATCACATTTAATTAGCAACGTTTCACCAGGGGCTATCTTTCGTATTTTTAGGCGCACCATCATTACAGGTTCTGGGCAACGTAGCCCCATAGCATCAAGAATATGATCAGTTGTTTGGAAAATTGTGTCTAGCATAAAGGCAAATTAAAGAAGTTAGATAATAAAACTAAGAATATTGTACGTTATATTGAATAATAATTGAGAGTTAATTAACTATTTAATTGGTCTCTGCACTATATTGAGATACATTGAACGAACGGAACAAAAATTAAAATCAATGACGGTTAATTTAGTGCAAAAAATTTTATTAGTTATATTAGCTTATGGGTATGGTTTAGGTGCATTTGCCAGCGAACCACTGAGCTTAATCGTTGATAAAGTTCAGCAACAACGATTTATCAAAGCAGAAAAATTAATACATAATAGCAATTCTTCGCAATATCAATCACTTTACAACCATCTTCATTATTATCCGTTACAACCTTATTTAGATCAGCAACGTTTGTTAAATAACATACGGTTATCTAATACCACTGAAATAAATGAGTTTTTACTTAAATATAAAGGAACACCACTCGACTGGCCATTACGGAAAAAATGGTTAAAATATTTAGCAAAGAAAAAACAAGGCGTATTATTTTTACAGGCGTATAAACCAACAAATAATGCGGAATTAAGCTGCCAGCATCTTAAATTTAGACTCGCATCAGGTTTACCTGAAAGTGTAATATTACCTCAAGTTACCAAGTTATGGCAGGTTGGAAAGTCACAAAGTAGAGCCTGTGATCCATTATTTAAACGCTGGCAAAAAGCAGGTTATCAAACCAATGAGGTAGTGTGGCAGCGTATTACGTTAGCCGCTGATGGCGGAAAACACACCTTAATCCCTTACTTAACCACATTATTACCACCAGAACAGCAGTACTTAGCTAAGTTGTGGCATAAGGTTCGTCGTGATCCATCACTGGTAGGCAAGTTAAAATATTTTCCTAATAAGTCGATACGAGAAACGGAAATATTAGCTTATGGTTTAAAGCGCTTTATTTGGCGTCATCCAGATAATGCTATTCGTAGTTATAAAAAAGCGCAGCAAAAGTTTGTTTTTACGTCAGTACAACAACAACAAATTAATGAAAAATTTGCTTTGGCATTATCAGCAAAAAATCATCAACAGGCACAAGTTTGGTTAGATAAACTGGAGCTTAGTTCTTTAAATAAAAGCATGTTGCAATGGCGGTTATCACAAGCTTTAAAACAGCAAGATTGGCAGCGCCTTATTGTTGATTTAAAACTATTACCCAGAGAGTATACCGACGATTTAAAGTGGAAGTATTGGTATGCAAGAGCATTAATTGCCACCGATGCCGCTGAGCGTGGTCAATACTTGTTACAACAATTAGCAAATGAACGACACTATTATGGTTTTTTAGCAGCGAGCTATTTACGAACACCAGTTAGCATGCAGCATAAACCTTTGGCATTTTCTTTAGCAGAAAAACGCCGAGTTATTAATTATCCTGCCGCAAAAAGAGCCTTTGAATTCTATCATTTAGGGCGTTATTACCAGGCCCGCTCGGAATGGAATTATTTAATTAGCCAATTAACCAATAAAGAAAAACTGATTGCAGCAAAAGTGGCTAATGAAAATCAATGGTTTGATCGAACCATTTTTACGTTAGCGAAAGTGGGTTATTTAGATGATGTAGCGCTCAGATTTCCTAAAGCTTTTGGGGAAGAGATTAATCGTCACGCGAATAATGAAAAAATAGCACCAGCGTGGGCATTTGCTATTGCCCGTCGAGAAAGCTCTTTTATGACGGATGCACATTCACCTGCGGGAGCAAAAGGTTTGATGCAATTAATGCCCAACACCGCTAAATCATTAAAAAAAGGTAAAGTTAATCGTAATTATTTGCTTAATGCGGATAATAATATTCAACTAGGCACGCGTTATTTGAAAAAGTTACTTGTTAAAAATAGCGGAAATCAGGTTTTAGCAACAGCGGCTTATAATGCGGGTCCTCATAGAGTAAAAAGTTGGTTGAAAAATTTAAAGGCTATTCCTGCTGATATTTGGATAGAAACGATTCCTTTTAAAGAAACGCGAAATTATGTAAAAAGTGTTTTGGCATATCAAGAAATATATCAGCATGAGCCAGGGCAGGTTAGTCGGCTTTTTGAGCATGTTACCAATATGAGTATCGGTGATTAAACTGTCTATATTTATTAGGTTTTAATTGCTAGCTATAGTCAAAGGCCCATGACCGTTCAAAGTGCAGTCATGTAACATACGCTTGAGGTAGTAACGGGAATATAGTTTGAAAATAAAACGCTGTGTTATCATGAAAAAAATTCAGGGGCGCTTCAATGAGTAAACTAACCAATAAGTTAAAAGTAGAATATCCACAGCATTTAGCACAGTTACAGCAAAGAACTAAGCAAGCGTTGTCGCGTGAAAATATTGAAGGTGTTGTGATTCATTCTGGTCAAGAGGTTAAAGCTTTTCTTGATGACAATACTTACCCTTTTAGAGTAAACCCTCACTTTAAACATTGGCTACCATTAATTGATGCATCTAACTGTTGGCTTATCATTAATGGTGAAGATAAACCAACGTTAATTTATTATCAACCAGTTGATTTTTGGCATAAAACAACCCCATTAACTGAAAGTTATTGGGGTGAGTTTTTTAATATAAAAATACTGAAACAAGCGAGTGACGTTGATAAGCTATTACCTTATGATAAAAAAGGCTTCGCTTATATTGGTGGCCATGTTGAAGTGGCTAAGGCGCTTGGTTTTGAAGCCATTAATCCGGAACCATTGCTTAATTATTTTCATTATCACCGCGCTTATAAAACCCCTTATGAACAAGAATGTTTACGTCAATCAAACCATTTAGCTGTCATGGCACATAAAGTTGCTCAGGCGGCTTTTTTAAATGGAGATACTGAATTTGATATTCAAAACGCCTATCTTAGTGCAATAGGCTATACCACTAATGAAACTCCTTATGGCAATATTGTTGCGTTAAATAAAAATTGTTCTATTTTGCATTATATGAATTTAGATAAAAGTACTCCGCAAACACATCAATCTTTTTTAATTGATGCAGGTGCTAATTTTAATGGCTATGCTGCGGATATTACGCGTACTTACTCTTTTAAACAGGATAAGTTTGCCGAATTGATAGCGCGTATGGATAAGCTCATGTTAACTGCAGTGAAGGGCTTAAAACCAGGGCTTTGTTATGTCGATTTACATATTGCAGCCTACCAAGAAATAGCACAAGTACTGGTGGAGTTTGATTTTATCAATGTTAGTGCTGATACGGCGATAGATTCAGGCATCGTTAGTACTTTTTTCCCTCATGGTTTGGGACACCACCTTGGTTTACAAGTTCATGATGTTGGTGGTTTTATGGCTGACGAGCGTGGTACGCATATTAATGCACCAGCAGCATATCCATTTTTACGTTCATCAAGAATTATTGAAGCCGGACAAGTCTTTACGATTGAACCTGGTTTGTATTTTATAGATTCTTTACTGCAAAATGTAAAAGAGTCAACTAATAGTGATCAAATTAATTGGCAAAAGGTAGATGAAATGCGCCCATTTGGTGGTATTCGTATTGAAGATAATATAATTGTTCATCAATCGCATAATGAGAATATGACCCGCGATTTAGGTTTGTAGCTTACTGTGCGTAAAGATTATCAAATCGCGATTAATAATGTTGAGCATGAAACGGTTGTTAATCGTAGCCGTTTTATTTGTTATCTATCTCCTTGTATTAGTATTGAGGAAGCTAAAGCTCAGGTTAAACGTCTTCAACAGGTACATCCGCAAGCGAGCCATCATTGTTATGCCTTTTTAACTAAAGCGGCTAACGATAGCCTAGGTTATGGTTATTCTGACGACGGTGAACCAAGTGGCACCGCAGGTAAACCTATGTTGGCAGTATTACAAGGTGGTGGTACTGGACAAGTATGTGCCATAACAGTACGATATTTCGGTGGTACTAAACTAGGCACGGGTGGTTTACAGCGAGCTTATGCTGATAGTGTTCGCCAAGCACTTGTTTTTTTACAAGCGAAAACTAAAATAGCGATGGCGGCAAAAACTTTAGCATGTCAATATAGCCAAGTTGATGATGTGTTACATATAATTAGCCAAGTAGAAGGGCAAGTTGTCGAACAAGAGTATTTGCAACAAGTACAGTTTAGTTTATTAATACCTGAAGCTAAATTAACGTTGGTTGCGCAAAAATTACAAACATTATCGGCAGGAAAATTAGTATTAACTAATTTGAAGCAATAGCATTTAACTACTCAAAAAATAATAAAACGTGCAATATAAAAATATTATCCGAATTTTAGGTTTATTGGTCGCATTACTTAGTGTCACCATGTTACCGCCAGCGTTGGTCTCCATGATTTATCGTGATGGTGGCGGTGTGCCTTTTTTATTAGGTTTTCTTTGGTGCCTCTTTACGGGGTTTGTTGCTTGGTACCCGAATCGGCATCAAAAGAAGGACTTAAGAGCCCGAGAAGGCTTTCTTATTGTGGTGTTATTTTGGTTAGTATTGGCGAGCTTTTCTGCGATTCCTTTAATTTTATTAGAACAACCTTATTTATCTATCACTGATGCTTTTTTTGAGTCATTTTCTGGTTTAACGACTACTGGCGCAACTATTTTAAATCATATAGAAGGTCTACCCCATTCTGTTTTATGGTATCGCCAACAATTACAATGGCTTGGTGGTATGGGGATTATTGTTTTAGCGGTAGCAGTATTACCTATGTTAGGTATAGGTGGCATGCAATTATATCGTGCTGAAACACCAGGACCCGTTAAAGACTCAAAAATGACGCCTCGCATCGCTGATACAGCTAAGCACTTATGGTACATTTATGTTTCTTTAACTATCGCTTGCGCTATTGCTTTCTGGCTAGCGGGTATGTCGGTTTTTGATGCAATATGCCATTCATTTTCTACTATCGCTATTGGCGGTTTTTCTACTCATGATGCTAGTATGGGATATTTTAATAGCCCAACAATTAATTTAGTGTGTGTTTTCTTTTTGATCATTGCGGGTGTTAATTTTGCCTTGCATTATGCGGTAGTACAAAGTAAATCGCTTAAGAATTATTTTTATGATCCTGAGTTTAAAGTTTTTATTGCTATACAAGTCGTATTAACGCTAATTTGTTTTACTGTGTTGATAACTTCTGGAACTTATCAAGATGTGGATCAGGCTTTTGATCAGGCATTATTTCAATCTGTTTCTATCAGTACAACGGCTGGTTTCGCGACAACGTCATTTGCTGACTGGCCAACTTTGTTACCGATACTACTTATTTTTTCTAGTTTTATTGGTGGTTGTGCGGGTAGTACCGGTGGTGGTATGAAAGTAGTACGGGTGTTGTTGTTATATTTACAAGGGTTGCGTGAACTAAATAAGCTAGTTCACCCTAAAGCGGTCTTCAGTATTAAAATGGGTAAAAAAGTTTTGCCAGATCGTGTTGTCGAAGCAGTTTGGGGTTTCTTTTCTGCCTATGCTGCGGTATTTGTTTTTTGTATGTTATTGCTACTTGCTACGGGTATGGATGATATTACAGCCTTTACCGCGGTTGCTGCGTCTATTAATAATCTTGGTCCTGGGTTAGGTGAAGTTGCTGCGAATTACTCAACGATAGGTGATGCCAGTAAATGGGTTTTAATTATGGCAATGCTGTTTGGCCGTTTAGAAATATTTACCTTATTAGTACTTTTTACTCCTGCATTTTGGCGTACATAACTTAATGCATTCCTCATAATTTCAATGATATTTCTTAAAATTACGCTTTATTGTAAGTAAGTCATTACTACCTCTGTGTCTATCGTTTATATTGAGAGGAGATAAACAGAGACGTTCCATAAAATGCCATTTTATCTGAATGTAGATATAATGTTTTGGCGGACATATAACCACTAACTATTTAAAAAAAACTCGTTAGTGGTACGCTAATTAAAAGTAAATAGCACTCACTTGGAATAATTTTTCAACATCACCGATATAGCGTTTATTTACTAAAAATAAGATAACGTGATCTTCTTCCCTGATAAGGGTGTTGGAGTGAGCAATTAATACTTCAGAGCCACGAACAACGGCACCAATAGTTGCTCCGGGAGGTAGCTTGATATTTTTGATTGTACGTCCAACCACTTTAGATGACTTTTCATCACCTTTAGCAACTATTTCAATCGCTTCTGCTGCACCGCCGCGTAAGCTATAAACGTTATCGATAGCGCCACGTCGAACATGGGTCAATAACGCTGAAATAGTTGCTTGTTGTGGTGATATAGCAATGTCGATAGCGCCACCGTGTACTAGTTCTATATAAGCGTCACGTTGAATAAGTACCATGGTTTTACGAACACCAAGCTTTTTCGCCAGTAGTGATGACATGATATTAGCTTCATCATCATTGGTAACGGCGATGAAAACATCAAATTGCTCAATGTTTTCTTCGGTCAGTAGTTCTATATCAGATGAATCACCATTAAAAACTAGTGTTTGATTTAATTCAGAGGTTAATAGCGCAGCACGTTCTGGTGAGCGTTCAATTAATTTTACTTGATGGTTACTTTCTAAAATTCGTGCAAGCCCAGCACCTATATTACCACCGCCAACAATCATAATACGTTTATAAGCAGGTTCTAATTTTTGTAATTCATTCATTACTGCGCGTATGTGAATACTTGCGGCAATAAAAAATACTTCATCATCTGCTTCGATAACGGTAGTACCTAAAGGGCGAATAGGTTTGCCATTACGGTAAATAGCAGCAACACGAGTATCAATATTTGGAATATGATCTCTTAACGTCGATAAAGCGTGACCGACGAGTAAACCGCCATAATACGCTTTAACTGCAACTAAACTTACTTTCCCCTGCGCAAATTCTAATACCTGTAATGCTCCTGGGTAGTCTATTAAGCGGGCAATATCACGGGTAACTAACTCTTCTGGGGCAATAACATGATCAACGGGAATATGGTGTTTATGGAATAACTTTTGAGAATATTTCAATACTTGATTAGAGCGAATTCGAGCAATTTTTTTATGGGTATTAAACAACGAAGAACAAATTTGGCAGGTGATCATATTGGTAGCATCATCTGAAGTTACGGCGATAACCATATCAGCATCTTCAGCACCGGCTCTTTTAAGTACATCGGGATGGCAACCTTGGCCAGTCACAACTTGTAAATCCATTTTATCTTGAAGTTCACGAAGTTTTTCACCGTCAATATCAACAACCGATATTTCATTATTTTCACCAACAAGGTTTTCCGCTAAGGTTCCGCCTACTTGACCAGCACCGACTATGATTATTTTCATTTGTTGTTTTTATTCTCATGAATGAACATCACCCTCGTTGTTGCTTAATCGAGGGTCTATAATTTTTATAATATTGTTTTTAACAGTTTAGCGTAATAAAAACCATCCATATTATTCTCTCCTGGCAATAACTGCCAACCGATAAACTCTTCTGCTGGCTTGTCGTTAACACTTAACAATTTTGCGTCGGTGTTATTTTTAATAAATTGTTTTATTTGTTCACTGTTTTCTTGTGGTAAAATACTACAAGTTGCATAAAGTAAAGTACCACCGGGCTTAAGCAAAGACCATGTTTCTTTGAGTATTTGCTGTTGAAGCGTTACTAGCGTATCAATGTCGCTGGCTTTACGTAACCATTTTATGTCAGGGTGACGACGAATGACACCAGTTCCAGAGCAGGGCGCATCTAATAAAATACGGTCAAATTGTTGTCCATCCCACCATGTTTTTGAATTAGCAGCATCGGCGGCAATAACCTTGGCTGTTAATCCTAAACGAGTTAAATTTTCTTCTACTCGTATTAAGCGACTAGCTTCTACATCTATAGCTGTCATTGATGCTATATCTGGTGTTTGCTCTAAAATATGACAGGTCTTTCCGCCGGGTGCAGCGCAGCAATCTAGTACTACATCGCCACGTTGGCAATCAAGCAGCCTGGCGGCTTGTTGAGCTGCACCATCTTGAACTGAAATCCAACCCTGATCAAATCCCGGTAGCTTAGTGACATCCGTTGGGCGAGTAAGTTCAATAGCATGACTTAATGGCTCAATAGTACTAACGTTTATTTCTGCTGTTGTTAATAGGCTTTGATACTCAGTGCTAGAGTGGTGTTTTTGATTTACTCTTAACCACATTGGTGGCTTTTGTTGATTGGCTGTTAAAATTTGTTGCCATTTTGTTGGATAAGCTTGCTGTACTTTTTTAATAAACCAGCTAGGGTGGTTGTATTCTATTGAGGCAGGTAGCGTTTCTTGTTTATTAAGTGTGTTATTTTCACTAGCGCGGACAAAATTTCGTAATACACCATTAATCAAGGCTTTCATCTGGCGATTTTTTAAAGCGCCAGTCGCAGCAACGGTTTCACTAACCGCAGCGTGATCAGGAATGCGCATATACTTAATTTGATATACACCGACCAATAGTAAAAAATGAAATACACGTTGTTTACCCGTTAATGGTTTTTGCATCAAGGTACGAACATCATGTTCTAATTCAGGTAAATACCGTAATACGCCATAGCAAATTTCTTGTAATAAGCCTTTATCTTTTATGTCAGCTTTATCTTGTTGCTTGGGTAATTCATCACTAAGGCTTCGCCCTTGATCAATTACGCTATAACAACATTTCGCAGCCAGAGCACGAATATTAACAGGTGTTTTTTTGTTTATTTGAGTCGTTTTAGTTGTCATTTAATTCACTATGCCATTAATATTTGCGTCTACTTTGAACCAATCAGCGCGACCATTCATAATATCTTTTACCGGTAGAGCTTTTTTCCCCGGTAATTGCAGTATCTCTAAACAAATAGCGCCATTGGCTGTGGCGACTACAATGCCATTTTTATCGGCAGAAATAATTGTACCAATAGCTTTGTCACTATTTACCTCTTGTGTTGAGGCTTGCCAAATACGAATTTTGTGCTGCTTATTGGTAGTGTTACTTTCAGTAAAAGTGAATTGCGCGACTGGCCAAGGAATATAAGCGCGAATTTTTCTATCTAATTCTACGGCGCTTAATTGCCAGTTTAATTCGGCTTCGGTTTTATCAAGTTTATGTGCGTATGTGGCTAAGCTATTATCTTGGCTAGTATTATGTTCATCCGCGTTATAATTATCCTGTGCCATTAATGCTAAGGTATCAACCAATGCTGTTGGTCCAAGCAAGGCTAATTTTTCATAAAGACTCGCACTGGTGTCGGTGTGTTCAATAATACATTCGGCTGTTAATATCATATCGCCAGTATCTAAGCCTTTATTCATTTGCATAATGGTTACACCTGTTTTTTTATCACCCGCTTCTAGTGAGCGTTGAATCGGCGCTGCCCCTCGCCATTCTGGCAATAATGAACCATGCACATTGATACAACCTAAACGTGGAGCTTTTAAGATAGCTTCAGGTAAAAGTAAGCCATAAGCAACCACGACCATAACATCGGCATTATATTGTGTTAATTTTTGTTGATCGTTTATGTCTTTAAAATTAACTGGTTGTTCAACCGGTATGTTGTGTTCAAGTGCTAATAGCTTAGTAGCACAGGCGGTTAGTTTTTTACCTCTCCCCGCGGGTTTATCTGGAGGGCAATAAACGGCAATGATGTTGTATTCACTGTTAAGGAGTGCTGCTAAATGTTGAGCAGCAAAGTCAGGTGTGCCAGCAAAAATAATATTTAGGGATTTTTTTAGAGAAGTAGACATAGAGTTAAGCGTTGTCCTTATCTAATTTTGCTTCTTTTTCTAACTTGGTTTTAATGCGTTGGCGCTTTAATGGTGATAAGTAATCAACAAATAAAATACCATTTAAATGATCAAGCTCGTGTTGAATACAAATGCTTAATAGCTCTTCACCGTCTAGGGTAAATTCTTTACCGTGGCGATCTAAGGCTTTTACTGTACAGGTGGTATGGCGATCTACTTTGGCATAAATTCCAGGAACAGATAAACACCCCTCTTCATTAATCAAGGTTTCGTCACTTTTCGCAATAATTTCTGGGTTAATTAATACAAGAGGTTGATCGCTATTTTCAGAAACGTCTATTACAACGATGCGTTGATGAATATCAACTTGGGTAGCTGCAAGACCAACACCTTTTTCATCATACATGGTTGCTAACATATCATTTATAATGATTGAGGTAGCTTCATTTATTTTAGTTACAGGGTTAGCCTTTGTTTTTAAACGAGGATCTGGAAAACGTAATACAGTTAAAATAGTCATAATCTTCTAAAAGTTTGTTAAAAGAATTAGCGATAATTCTTTTAGAGTGTTATGTTTATTATTATAGCAATTAATAATGCTGATTTTCTATAACAGTGAATAAAAGCATGATAAATCATGATACAGGAACAAAACACATGCTAAAAAAAATAATTTTAACACTTTCTTTATTTGTGTGTTCTTTCATATCACAGGCTGATCAGTTAAAAATTAATGATGATGCACCTAAAACCTATGTTGTCGTTAAAGGTGATACTCTCTGGGATATTTCTACTATTTTCTTAGAACAGCCATGGTTGTGGCCTAAATTATGGCGTTTAAACCCAGAGATTAATAACCCTCATTTAATATATCCCGGTGATATTATCACGTTAGTGTTTAATGAAAAAGGCGAGCCTATGCTGGTGTTAGAGCCAGTTAAAGTGAAAGCCAGTTATAAATGGTCGCCTAAAATACGTCAAAAGAATAAAGATAGTATGGCTATTAGGTTGTTACCATTAGAAGTGATAGCGCCATTTATTAAATACGACCATTTATTTAGTGCCGAACAACTTGAAAAATTACCTTATATTATTGGTAACGATGAGGGGTATAAATCAAGTATTAATGGTTTTAAAGTTTATGTGAATAAAAATTTAGATTTAGCAAAAACCTATGCTATTTATAATAAAGGCGAGGAAATTTTTGACCCTGAAACTACTGAATCTTTAGGGTTTTATGTTGATTTAGTGGCAACAGGACAAGCGCTTCGTACGGGAAATCAGAATGAAAAAATACCAGCAACACTAAAAATATCCACTGCGAAACGTGAAATACGCTCAGGAGATTTTGTTGTTCCTGTGCATGAGGGGCAAATGCTCCCTTCGGTATTTACGATGAAAGCTGCTGATAAATCATTGAGGGGCTCTATAATTAAAGCCTCAAGTAATGGTAATGAGTTTGCTAAGTTAGAAGTAGTGATGATTAATCGAGGCACTGAACATCAGGTAACCGCTGGCGATGTGATGGCAATAAAGCGCTTAAGCCCTAGTGTAGTAGAAACAAGCATAGGGCCGGAATATACCATAGAGACATCCCGTTGGAACAGGTTACTAACATCTGATGGTTCAGATTATAAAATGCCAGAAGAGCTTGTAGGTGAATTAATGGTTTTTAAAGTCTATCAGAAAGCAAGTATGGCACTGATCTTACGTACAGAGAAACCAGCGCGCCTACAAGATGTGGTGACCGCACCAGAATAAGTAAATGTAGTCTTAGGGAGGAGACAAGTGAAAAAAAGTAATATTCATTACTGGCTAGCGTTAAAGCTTGTTCCTCGTCTAGCCATTCATAAAAAATTAGCGCTTGTTGATACTTATGGAATCGCAGCGCTTTTTTCTTTGCCAGCATTATCGCCATTGAGCTCAGCACATAGTCTAACATCTAAGCAATTAGCGGCATTTAATCAACCCAATTGGTTACTCATCGATGATATTATTAACAACAGTAATCATTGTAATAGTGAAATAATTACTTTTGATGATCCCTTATATCCCCGCTTATTAAAACAAATTTATGATCCGCCTCTTATTATATTTATACAAGGTAATAAACAACTACTAAATCAAAGCCAATTAGCTATTGTTGGAAGTCGTTCTGCTAGTGTAAGTGGTCGTGAAACGGCTTTAAATCTAGCACAACAGTTGATAGAAGTTGGCTTGGTTATTACCAGTGGTTTAGCTTTAGGTATTGATACCGCTGCGCATAAAGGAGCGCTAACGTCTAATGCAAGTACTATTGCGGTAGTAGCAACCGGGTTAGATAAAGTATATCCAGCAAAAAATAGAGCTTTGGCGCAACAAATAATAGCTCAACATGGTGCAATCATCAGTGAGTTTTTACCAGGTACTTTACCAAAAGCCGGACATTTTCCGAAACGAAATCGTATTATTAGCGGTCTAAGTATAGGTGTATTAGTTGTAGAAGCTGCTTTGAAAAGTGGTTCTTTAATTACGGCTCGTTGTGCATTAGAGCAAAATAGAGATGTTTTTTCTATTCCTAGTGTTATTAATAACCCTCAAGCCAAAGGCTGTCACTGGTTAATTAAGCAAGGCGCTAAACTAGTAGAAGAAGTGGTCGATATAATAGAAGAGCTAACGTTTATAAATGAATCGGGTCTATACTTTAAGCAACAGAAAAAATTAGAAGGCATTGTAAATAAAGAGACTGATCAAAAAAGTCAAAATAAGAGCTTGTGTGTTGACGAATTGTTGGCTAGTGTGGGATTTGAAATTACTCCCGTAGATAAAGTCGTTTCCCGAAGTAAGCTACCCATTGAGGAAGTATTAACTCGGTTAACAATGTTAGAGCTTAGTGGTCTGGTGGCTGCGGTACCAGGTGGCTACCTTAGATTGTAGTATTCACCATAGGTGTAAAAGGGGCTAGTTATGTTTGATATCTTGATGTATCTTTTTGAAAATTATATTCATAGTGAAGCTGAAGTGATGGTTGATCATGACATATTAACCGATGAACTTACACGTGCAGGTTTTCACCAGGATGAAATATACAAAGCGCTCAATTGGCTAGAAAAACTTGCAGCATTGCAAGAGAGTGATGCGTATCCTTATTTAACTCGCGTTGGCAATGAATCTTTCCGTATTTATACCGAAGATGAGATGAAACTGCTTGATACAGAAAGTCGAGGCTTTATCTTATTCTTAGAGCAAGTCAATGTGCTTGATTTTACTACCCGTGAAATGGTTATAGATAGAGTGATGGAGCTTGATACTTCTCACTTCTCTATGGATGACTTGAAATGGGTAATATTGATGGTATTGTTTAATATGCCTGGTCAAGAAAATGCTTACTCGCAAATGGAAGATCTTATTTTTGATGAGCAAGAAGGCCCATTGCATTAAGAGGTGTTATTAAATAATAGTCTTTTAAAGTAGAGTTGTGGCATAATATGTCACAACTCTACTTGTAGTATCTCGCTTAATTGAACTAACCATAGCTTATCTTATGTCTAATCTGTCCTATAAAAAGCAATCAACTCTAGATAAAGAGGACTCTTTATTTTCTCGACATGAACATGCGCTTGAGAAAGCCTATGAAATTTGTCCTGAATGTGGTTCTGAGTTAGCAATAAAACAGGGTAAATCTGGTGCTTTTTTAAGTTGTTCTAATTATCCAAATTGTCAATATACGCGCTCGGTGATTGAGCAAGAACGAGTTGAAGATAGGGTTTTACCCAACAGTGAATGCCCTCTCTGTACTCATCCCTTGGCCGTAAAGCAAGGGCGTTATGGTATGTTTATTGGCTGTACCAATTATCCAAAATGCCATCATATTGAAGATGAACAACATCATGAAGATGTAGGCGTTGCTTGCCCATCATGTAAAGAGAAGGGTAAAGTTGGAGCATTAAAAGAAAAAACTAACCGCTTTGGTAAAGCATTTTATTCTTGCAACCAATACCCTAAATGCAAATATGTTTTAAACTACCAACCGATAGAGAAAATCTGTCCACAATGTCAGTGGCCAGTGCTAATTAAAAGAACTATGGCTAGCGGTGAGGTGATAAGTTGCCCACAGAAAAAATGCAGCTATAAAAGTAAAGCTCTATAACCTTTAATACTAACTATCCTATTATTTTTAACCTTTAAGAGAAAAAGACCATGACTTCACCATTTGTTGCTATTTTAATGGGATCAGATTCTGATCTACCAGTAATGCAAGCTACTATTACTATTCTAAAGCAATTTGATATTACTCATGAAGTTCGTGTGCGCTCAGCTCACAGAACTCCTGAAGCAGCAAAAGCTTATGTTAAAGATGCTGAAGAGCGAGGCTGTAAAGTCTTTATTTGTGCAGCCGGTTTGGCTGCCCACCTAGCTGGTGCTGTTGCAGGGATGACTACACGTCCAGTTATTGGCGTGCCAGTTGATTGTGGTCCATTACAAGGGCATGATGCTTTATTATCAACAGTAATGATGCCTGGCGGTATTCCTGTTGCGACGGTTGCCATTGGTAAAGCGGGTGCTAAAAATGCAGGCTATTTAGCGGCACAAATTTTGGGTGTTGCTGATCAAAGTGTGGCAGACAAGGTAAAAGCTGAGCGTGCAGCTAACGCTAAAGCTTTACTTGCAAAAGATGAAGCAATGCAAGCTAAATTAAGCTAGTTTTTTACTGAATTACTTAGTTTAGGCGTCAAAGGTACTTATCAACATAGGTTAATGAGTACTTTTCTCTTGAAACTAAACCATACAATTATAGCTGATTTGCAATTTTTAATAATACGCACAAACTAAATAGTGATTTTATGAGTAATACCTCAACCATTAAACACGCTGCTGAGGTATTTGCTCAAGGTGGTATTATTGCTTACCCAACAGAGGCTGTTTTTGGCCTTGGTTGCGATCCTGATAATGATGATGCAGTGAAAAAAATACTTTTATTGAAGCAGCGTAGTGTTGATAAAGGTTTAATTTTACTTGCAGCAAACTACTCTCAACTATTGCCCTACCTCAATGATAGTGAAATAAGTCAAGATACACGCTTTAGCATTTTATCACGTTGGCCTGGCGCTATTACACAAGTGTTACCGGCTAAAAGTAATATTTCACCATTACTTTGTGGCGCTTTTAATTCTATTGCAGTTCGCATAACCAATCATCCTGATGTAGTTGCCTTATGTAAGCAAACCAATAAAGCCATTGTGTCAACGAGTGCAAACTTAACCGGTCAACCACCGGCAACTACTTGGCAACAAGTGGAGCAGCAACTGGGTGATAAAATTGATTGTATTATTAAAACAGACACCCTAGGGTTTTTAAAGCCAACAAGTATTATTAATGGCTTAACCGGTGATGTTATCCGTAAATAAAAATTACTCTTATATGATTTTTTTGTGACAAATATCAATAAAAACATCTTTAACAGCAATAGATTACCTAGATCTGTTGATAAATATTGATCGAGATCAATAAAAAATTATTATGTAAAAATTAGCTAAAAAACCTTGCGCTAAATCAACTTTTGAAATGATAATACCCCTATTATATCCACAAATTATTAAGGGATATAAAACATGAAAAAATCATTATTAGCAATCGCATTATTATCTAGTCTTTCTACAATGGCACTTGCAAACCAAGCGGGCGATATTTTAGTTCGTGGTGGTGCAACTATGGTTTCTCCGGATAGCGGTAAAGCTGCTATTTTATTAGGTGGTAATTCAGACAATGGTATGTCACTTTCAGTGGATGATAATACACAACTTGGCTTAAATTTCGTTTATTTTTTTGATACTAATTGGGCTGTGGAATTACTTGCAGCGACTCCTTTTACTCATGATATAACAATTCATGATCCTAAAAGTACTTTAGGTGTCGATGGTGTAAAACTAGCAGAAGTTACTCAATTACCCCCAACACTAAGCGCTTTATATTACTTTGATACAGGCACCGCATTTAAACCATATGTTGGTGTAGGTATTAATTACACTATATTTTTTGATGAAGAATTTGAGTCAGCACCTAAGGGCTTAGGATTAAGTAATTTAGAATTAGATGGCTCATTTGGTTACTCAGTTCAAGTTGGTGCTGATTATGATTTAGGTGATAATTGGTCAGTAAATGTATCTGCTCGTTATATTGATATTTCAACTGATGCCACTTTTGCTGTTGGCGGTGATAATATTGGTAAAGCAGCTGTTGACGTAGACCCTATGGTTTATTCTGTAATGCTAGGTTATACCTTTTAATAACCGTTTAACGACTTAAGCTAATAGACTAGCTTTTGAAAGCAATAAACAGTAACTTATTCAAAATAGTTACTGTTTTTTTATGTTTTTAAAAAACCAATTCAGTTAGGCTGTAGTTAAATTCCACTATTGAAAGAGCCCCAATGGACAAATACTGCGTTTTTGGTAACCCAATCAAACATTCACGCTCACCCTTTATTCATCAATCTTTTGCAAAAACTACCAAGCAAACACTTCATTATGATACCTGTTTGGTTGAGTTGGGTAGCTTTACCGAGGCTGTTAATGACTTTATTGCCAAAGGTGGCAAAGGAGCTAATGTCACCGTTCCTTTTAAAGAGCAAGCATTAACGCTGGCAGATGAGCTGTCTGATCGTGCTCGTTTAGCTGGTGCTGTAAATACGTTAACTTTTAAAGACGGTAAAATTTACGGTGACAATACTGACGGAGAAGGACTAGTACAAGACTTGTTACGTAATACCGTGCAATTAGAAAATAGTCGTATTCTCTTACTTGGAGCCGGCGGCGCAGCAAAAGGGGTTGTTTTACCACTACTTGCTCAAAACCCTAAAAGTATCACTATAGCAAACAGAACAATAAGCAAAGCCGAAAGGCTAATTGAGCAATTTAATAATGATAAATTAATCGTTTGTGGTTTTGAACAAACAGCAGAGCAAGAGTTTGATGTCATTATCAATGCCACATCCGCTAGTCTATCCGGCAAGCTACCAGCAATATCAGCCTCAATTATAACTAGCAACATGGTTTGTTACGATATGGTCTATGGCAAGTCAGTAACACCTTTCTTAGCTTGGGCTCAACTTAAAGGAGCAAGTAGAGTCATTGATGGCTTAGGTATGTTAGTTGGACAAGCGGCAGAAAGCTTTGATATTTGGCGAGGAGTAAAACCTTCTGTCGACCCTGTTATTAACGAATTAAGAGCATCATTGAATGCGGAGTAAGCAAACATGAACCAAGCACTTCTATTTAATGATGATATCGAATTTGATCAGCAGCAAGATGCTTGGCGATATACTGCTTTATTATCAGGACAACGAATAACTATTTATTTTCATTCAATGCAATTAAAGCGATTAGATAAAATTGATAGCTGTACTAAATATGATTTAGAAGAAATAGTAGAACTCTGGCTCGAAAAAAACGATCCAGAGAATGATGAGATTCATATTAATATACGTTAATACGGATTTATAGTTCAGCTAAGTAATTATTTTTTAATGCTACATAGTTCGAAGCTGACTTTTTGAGAAAGGCAGCTTCGCTATCTTTTAATGGACGTATTTTTTTTACAGGGTTACCAACATATAAATAGCCACTGACTAAGGTTTTATTTGGCGGAACTAGCGATCCTGCGCCAATAAATACATCATCTTCTATAATTGAGTTATCTAAAATAATAGTGCCCATACCAACCAATATACGATCTCCTAGTGTGCAGCCGTGAAGCATGCACTTATGACCGACAGTAACATCATCACCAATAATTAATGGGTAACCATCAGGGTTTTCCTTATTTTTATGAGTTACATGTAATACCGTGCCATCTTGAATATTAGTACGAGCACCTATGGTTATCGTATTTACATCACCGCGAGCAGCAACTAAAGGCCATATACTGACATCATCGGCTAAAGTAATATCACCGACAATAACGGCTGATTGATCAATATAGATTTTATCGCCTAATATAGGAGAAACTCCTTGGAAGGAGCGCAAATTATTAGCTGATATATTGTTTGTCATATAGTTACCTGTTGAATGTATGTATTTAAATAGCTTTTATGTTATTAAAAATAGCATAAAATAACGAATATGTAGTAAAAAATAAGAATTGATTAAAATTAACACGTTATTAAATTAGCTGTAAATTTTGACAAAGGTAGTTGAAATTTAAACAAAGTGATGTCTTTAAGACCAATAAAATCACGGGGCGTATGAATGTTGAGCAGTTAAAAACAAATGTGACGTTTTTATGAAATAAGTGTTGACCTTAACTGAAAAACGTCTAAAATGCGCAACCAGTTCCAAGGGGTAACCCAAAGGGCTGTTTTGATAAGTTATCTCATTACTTTTGAAGTAAATAGGCTAACTTAATGTTTTAAGGTAACGGTTTTGAGAGTTTGCAAAAACTTTCAAAAAAGATTCAAAAAAACGTTGACATCAAAACTCGGAAGCGTACAATGCGCATCCTGCTTCGGGCAAACGGCAACGTTAACCACGAAG
>NVWU01000016.1 GCA_002733765.1 Colwellia sp.
CGAGCCTGGAATAGTTTTATATCTGACGCCTCCAGAGTAATGAAATTATGCTCTAGGGAGTGGATACAAGTGGGAAGTTAATTAATGGAATTGGTATAAGATCGGTTAATGTATAATAAAGACACCGGTTTTCGTGTCATTTTACTTGATAATATTTCAAGTAGTTAATTTGGGCGAAGGTCGAAATTTAGATAAAAGTTACTTTTTTTAAAATTAGAACAATTAGCCGTGTCATTGAATTGGTCACGAAATGGACACAAGAGGGATTTTGGTTTTTATAAAGTAACAGTCAGAATTGTGATGTTTAAATTATCTTTATTTATCAGAAGGTTATATTTTGGAGAGATATTGAGTTGGTTTTATTTATAGAATAGGTGTTTTTTGATTTAACATATCATACTTTAATAAAACATAATAAAATCAAATAATTGGTTGCGGGAGCAGGATTTGAACCTACGACCTTCGGGTTATGAGCCCGACGAGCTACCAGACTGCTCCATCCCGCGTCCGAATGAGTTTTATAATGATAATATAAAACAAAGTCTTAGAAGTTTTCATTCATTCTAAAAGAATTGGTTTCGGGAGCACTTTATTTATGAAAAGTGAACCTACGACCTTAAGTTGGTTGCGGGAGCAGGATTTGAACCTACGACCTTCGGGTTATGAGCCCGACGAGCTACCAGACTGCTCCATCCCGCGTCCGAATGTATTTTATAAAAATAATATAAAACAAAGTCTTAGAAGTTTTCATTCATTCTAAAAGAATTGGTTGCGAGAACTTGATTTTCATCTACGATCTTCGCTGGTTTTATTAAGTGTTGAGCCCTAGGGCTGTATTCTTAATGCTTCTACAAAGTAAAAGATTGGTTGCGGGAGCAGGATTTGAACCTACGACCTTCGGGTTATGAGCCCGACGAGCTACCAGACTGCTCCATCCCGCGTCCGAACGACCTAATTAATTAGGTCAGTTACAATAGTTTTAATTTCTATTGTAATAATGATTTAAAGAATGTCTCCTTGAAATCGAGGCGTATAGTAAGGATAGCACCGTGATAAAGCAAGCGCTTTTTGCAATTAAATATCTGTTCGCTTAAATGTCATGCGTTATGCCCGAATTACAGGCTATTTGATGACAGTTACTTTAACAATACTCAACTTTTGTTTATGTGTGGCTATAGTTTGGTTATAATTGCCACCATCTGTTCCTCGGGAACAATTTTTAGGATTAAACAATGCAAGAACACATGCAACTATTTTTAGCTTTAACCTCACCAGGTATTGAGGTTTTACTCGCGGATGAAATAAAAAACCTTGGCGGTAAACAGGTAGTACAAAAACCAGAAGGGGTTTATTTTAGTGCTTCAATAGCGCAGGGTTATAAAATTAGCCTATGGACACGCTTAGCGACACGAGTCATGTTAAAGCTTGGTGAAGGCGAAGCACAAAACAAAGATCAGCTATTTAAAGCTGCGAGTAGTATAGATTGGCTTGAACACTTTACTAGCGAGACTACTTTTGCCATTGACTTTGTCGGTTACAGTGAAGAAATTCGTAACAGTCAATTTGGTGGTTTAACCATTAAAGATGCCATTGTTGATCAATTTAGAGAACAAGGCTTTGAACGGCCTAATGTCGATAAAAAGTCGCCACAAATAAGTTTCCAAGCGCGTTTACTTAGAGATCAAGTCAGTATTTATTTAGACTTTTCTGGTAGAGGCTTATTTCAACGGGGTTATCGTGAGCACAGTGGTGCAGCACCATTGAAAGAAAACTTGGCTGCCGCGTTGATTATACGCTCTGGTTGGTTGGCTGATACCAGTAAGCCCTTAGTCGATCCTATGTGTGGCTCAGGCACTATCTTAATTGAAGCGGTTGCTATGGCAACTAAACAAGCGCCAAGTATTGGTCGGGCTTCGTGGGGTTTTGAATCATGGTTAAAGCATGATGAAACAATATGGCAAGATCAATTAAATAAAGCGATTAATGATTCAGCGACTTCTTTAGAACAAGCGAAAATTAGTAGTTTGAGAGTGTTCGGGGTTGATATAGATGCAGGCGTTTTAAAAACGGCACAGCAAAATACTCGAAATGCCAATGTACAACGTTTTATTGAGTTTAAATGTCAAAATACTAACGACATGAATAATGTTTATGGGCAAGCGGGTACTATTCTCTTTAATCCACCCTATGGCGAACGTATCGGTGAGTTACCCGAATTAGTTGAAAATTTCGTTTTATTTGGTCAAAAACTTAAAAGTCAATTTGTTGATTGGCGTGTGGCTATCTTAACGGCAAATGTTGAACTGCTTGGTATGCTTAAATTATCAAGCTTTAAGCGTTATAAATTTAAAAATGGTCCGTTAGATTGTCAGTTAGCACTCTATAATGTTGATGAAAAACAATTAGCAAAAGATGCAGTTAATCCAGAGTCATCTTTTGCCGAGGAAGACAGTGCTTTTGCAAATCGTTTAAAGAAGAATCGTAAATCATTGAAAGGTTGGCTTAAATCAAACCAAATTGATTGCTATCGTTTATACGATGCTGATATTCCTGAATATAATGTAGCCATTGATATTTATGGTGATTATTTAGTTATTCAAGAATATGCAGCGCCGAAAACTATTGATGAGAAAAAAGCGACTAAACGCTTGCAAGAAGTGATTTATTGGGCGCCTAAAGTACTAGGTATTCCAACCGACAAAGTGGTATTAAAAACGCGCGCCAAGCAAAAAGGTAAAAACCAATACCAACGTGTTGATAAATCTAAACAATCAATCACGATGAATGAGCATGGAGCGCTGTTTAAAATTAACTTGTGGGACTATCTTGATACCGGTTTATTTTTAGATCACCGTAAAACTAGACAGATCGTTGCTAAAAAATCAAAAAATAAAAGTTTATTAAATTTATTTGCCTATACAGGTTCGGTATCAGTGCAAGCGGCTTTACATGGAGCAAGTTCAATAACGACGGTTGATATGTCTAATACTTACCTTAATTGGGCACAAGATAACTTTGCTTTAAATAAGCTTAATGGTCATAAATATCAATTTATTCAAGCTGACTGTTTAGATTGGTTGAAAAAGAATACCACAGCCTTTGATATTGTTTTTATTGATCCGCCAACCTTTTCTAACTCTAAACGTATGGAAGACAGTTTTGATGTACAACGTGATCATGTGGCATTAATTACTGATGCATTAAAATCATTAGCGGATGGCGGTGAAATATTTTTCACTAATAATAAGCGTAATTTCAAAATGGATTTTGATGCAATGGCAGCACTAGGTCTGCAAGCACAAGCAATGTCTGATGTGACTCGAGATAAAGATTTTGCTCGCAACAAGCATATTCATAATAGCTGGTCTATTACCAGAAAATAAATAGAGTTCTTAAAATAAAGTACAATGAACCTTTAGCATGGTAATAAGTAGTATGATAACAAAAGAGTTTATTTTATATGGCAGTGACGGTTGTCATTTGTGTGAACAAGCATTGGCTATTTGCTTAACCGTCTTAACAGATGAACAGTTACATGAAATTGATATTGTTGATCAGCCCAGTGTTGCCCATGAGACTAAAAGTTTAGTTGAACTTTATGGTATACACATCCCAGTCTTAGAAAAGTTAAGTAATACGCTTGGTGAAAATAAAAAGCTATTTTGGCCTTTTACCGTAGAGCAAGTTGCAGCGTTAACAGCGAATTAGTTACAGCAAATTATTAAAAAGCGAGTTTAAATAACCGATGGAATTATTAAGAATAGCCAATGGCGAATTAGCCTTTGGTACAGATAAAATATTAGATAAAGCAGACTTAAGTATACAAACAGGTGAACGTATTTGTTTAGTGGGTCGTAATGGTGCCGGCAAGTCTACTTTGATGAAAGTGTTGATGGGCTTTCAAAACCTAGATGATGGTCAAATATTAAAATCGAGCACCATGCTAATGGCGATGCTAGAGCAAGATCCGCCAGAATCTTCTGATATTAATGTATTTGATTATGTTGCCCAAGGGGTAAAAGAAAATGCTGATCTACTTAGTCGTTACCACAGTTTAATTCACTTAATTGGCGAAGATCCTAGTGAGAGAAACCTTAACAAATTAGCCAATGTGCAAGATGAATTAGAACAAGCGAATGCTTGGCAAGATGAGCAGCGTATTGAGCAGGTAATGAGTACATTATCATTAGATGCCGATGCTAAAATTTCAGACCTCTCGGGTGGTTGGTTACGTAAAGTTGCACTGGCTAAAGCTTTGGTGACTGATCCCGATATTTTATTATTAGATGAGCCGACTAACCATTTAGATATCGCCAGTGTTTTATGGTTAGAGAAATTTTTAAAAGACTTTACCGGTACCATTATTTTTATCAGCCATGATAGGGCATTTATTCGTGGTTTATCAACACGAATTTTAGACCTTGATCGCGGTAAACTGAAAAGTTATCCCGGTGATTATGATTTGTATATCGAGCAAAAGCAGCATGATTTACAAGTTGAAGAACAACAAAATGCTTTATTTGATAAACGTCTTGCCGAGGAAGAAGTATGGATACGTCAAGGGGTAAAAGCGCGTCGTACCCGTAATGAAGGCAGAGTAAGATCATTAGAAAAATTACGTTTAGAGCGTACAGCTCGCCGTGAAGTGCGTAATCAAAGTACGATGAATATTACTCAGGGTGATCGTTCAGGTAAATTAGTGTTTGAAGCACAAGATGTGACTGTTGCTTTTGATGGTAAGGTTATCATTAAAAAGCTTAATTTACTGATTACTCGTAATGATCGCTTGGCATTCATTGGTGCTAACGGCACCGGTAAATCAACCTTAATTAAGCTGATTATGGAAGATCTTAAGCAGACTAGCGGTGAGATGCGCTCTGGCGTTAATTTAGAGGTTGCTTACTTTGATCAACATCGCGAAGCCTTAGATTTAAACCAAACTGTGCAAGAGATTGTTGGCGAAGGCAAGCAAGAAGTGATGGTTAATGGTAGGTCACGCCACGTGTTAGGCTACTTACAAGACTTTCTCTTTAGCCCTAAACGTGCACGTACGCCAGTCAAAGCATTATCAGGTGGTGAAAAAAACCGTTTGTTATTGGCTAGATTGTTTTTACGCCCAAGTAACTTATTGATTCTCGATGAACCAACCAATGATTTAGACATAGAAACGTTAGAGCTACTCGAAGAAGTCGTTGCAAATTACTCAGGAACCGTTATTTTAGTTAGCCATGATCGTGATTTTGTTAATAACTGTGTTAATACTTGTCTTTATTTTGATGGATCAGGCCATATTAATCAAATCGTTGGTGGCTATGATGATGTTGATAGCTATTTAATGTTAAAAGAAGAACAGCGCCAGCAACATATTGCCGCTGAAAATAAAAAAGTAGCGCCACAAAGTAAAACCACGTCAGCGAAAAAGGAAGTGGTCAAGGTCGCTAAAAAAAAGCTATCTTTTAAAGAAACTAAAGAGCTCGCTGAATTACCTGAAATAATAGATAAGCTAGAAAATAAAATTGCTGATTTACAAGAACAAGTGAACCAAAGTGATTTTTTTAACAAAGATGAACAATATACTAAAAATATATTGAACCAGCTTAGCGAAAATGAGTCAAAACTTGAGCTTGTCTACACAAGATGGCAAGAGTTAGATGAGCTTTAAACAATGTTAGTTCGAAATTTTTCCGACAATAATTAAAAAAGAGTTAAGTAGTAAAATGAGCAAAATAGTAAAAAATATAATCGCTTTAAGCGTTAGCAGTGCGCTAAGCATAAGTTTTATTCATAATGTAAATGCTGCTACTTACCAAATAATAGATAAAGGTGAAGCGAGCAAGTTAAAATACACTTATGCTCAACAGCAAAATTCTGCTGGTGATATGGCAATATCAGGTACTAGTATTTATAACTTTCCGGTGCAATTTGATTATTTAGATGATGATGATTTTACTGACATACGAACTTATGCCTTACTTAGCTATAAAAGCGTGCATGCATTAAATGATATTGAAGACTTTGATGCACTAAAAGCAGGAGACCCTACAGCAAATGATTTAGCTTGGGTCGTGCGTTGGTTACAAAATATTAAAGGTCGTAATATAGCGTACCAAAAGGTTGGTGATACTATTGCCATGACTAATGTTGGTGGCACGCCTGATAGTGTTAATGAAGATTATAACTTATGGGATGAAACGTTTGACGGTACCGATGATCTGACGCGTTCAACCATTGATATTGTTAGTGGTATTACTGATGGTGGAGTGTCATACGGAACGGCAACAGCGCCATATTTACCTGAAGACGTTTTTACAGACTCCGATGGAGAAGAGCATACTTTTTGGTTGAGAGAGTACGGTATTCGCGGTTTTTTCTCTTATGATCAAGGCGCACAGATTCATCAAGTTGTTCCTTTTGAAACCCAATACGGTGGCGGTGAATCTGCTGTTTTAGCTATTAACGAAGCTGAAGAAGTCATTGCAGTTGGCTTTAGTAGCTACAAAGTCAGCCAAGCTTATATCGATGATATTGAAGACGAGAGTGGAGGCTGTGCCGACACCAGTATTGTTCCAGATCAGATGTCTTTAGAAGCTTGTATAGCGCAAACTCAGTTACAGTCAACCGTTGTGGTTTATCATACTATGGCGCTTAAAGCGACATTAGATCCAAGCGGTAATCCCGTGGTTGAACAATTAGGACTATTAGTTGAACCTCACCCAGATGATGAACGCCCACATTCAAGTTATGCACTAGCCGTTAATACTGATGGCGTTGCTGTTGGTTATGCTGATGGTTGGAATGATGAAACAGTAACAAATCCATCGGCAAGTCAAGGCAGTTTATACCATTATGCTGTTGTTTATAAAAATGGAGAAGTGATTGACCTTACGGGTGTTCATGCCAATAAAGGTAGCTCTCGTGCTTACGATATAAATGATGCCGGTATTGCAGTGGGACACATTGTTAAAGCAATAAATGGTGGGCCAGTGCAGAAGTTCTTTTATGTAAATACTACTGTGCCTAAAGATGAAATAGAGTTGATAACTCCAGATGATTTCTTTTCTGGCTCAGATAGCACTGTTCGTGCGATAAATAATGCTGGCTTGATGGTTGGTGAGGGGGAGATTGAAACGCATAATGAAAGCACATTAAACCCGCGAAGAACTGCCGCATTTGTCTACGACATGAACGATGATACCTTTACTAACTTGAATAAACTTATCCCCTGTTCGACACGTTTAACATACGATATTCTTGAAGCTCGTGGTATTAATGATGCGGGTCTGATTTCTGCTACCGCGGTTGTAAAAGTTGATCTTCGCGATGCTAAAGGTGAGTTAATGCTAGATGCTAGCGGTAGCCCTTTAAAAGAAGATGTGGTTCGTGCTATTAGCCTTGAACCTATGCCGGATGATAATGAAATATGTACCGCAGAAGAAGACGGTAAACTTGTCCGTCAAGGGGCAAGTTTGGGCTTTGGCTCATTGCTTGCTCTTATTTCATTATTTGGTTTACGTCGTAAATTAATGAAGTAAATTTTTATTTTTGTGAGTATTAATTAAAAATTAAAAAGCACCATTATAATGGTGCTTTTTTAGTTAAATATAAGCCCAGAATTTGCTGGGCTTATATTTTAGGTTGTAGAGTTACTAGAACTTTGATGTATCAGTAAACAAACCTACTTTTAAATCTTTTGCCGTATAAATTTCACGACCATCAACGCTTACGCTACCATCGGCAAGGCCCATATATAATTTACGCTTAATAACTCGTTTGAAGTCTATTCTAAACGTAACTTTTTTGGCTGTGGGTAAAATTTGGCCAGTAAATTTAACTTCACCCACACCTAGTGCGCGACCTCGACCAGGACCGCCAGTCCATGCTAAGAAAAAACCAACTAATTGCCACATAGCATCTAAACCTAAACAACCAGGCATTACTGGATCACCTTTAAAATGGCAATCAAAGAACCACAGATCAGGATTAATATCTAATTCAGCAATAATATAACCTTTACCGTGTTCACCGCCTTCTTCGGTTATCGTAAGTATGCGATCCATCATTAACATGTTATCTGAAGGAAGCTGAGAGTTTCCTTCTCCAAACATTTCGCCAGTACCCGCTTTAACTAAATCTTCTTTACTGTATGAGTCTTGTGGTGCCATTGCCATAACTATTATTGCCTATTGATAAATATCTATGGCGCTACTTTAGCGAACACTTGTACACTAAACAACTCCGAACAGTAAAAAAAACTACATTTCAATGATAAAAATCAAATTTTCTTTTGTAAGTATAGTCAATGAGCGTATTGCAAAATTAAACGGGCAGAGTAACATAGTGTTTAATAGCAAGTGACATTAGACTATATGTATTGAGAATAAGATGGATGAGCAGATAAAAATTAAAAAAAAGGCGATGACTAATGCCGAAAAGCAAAAAAAATACCGTGAACGGCAAAAAGAGCGTGGTAAACAAGAAATGCGCGGTTATTTATCACCAGAAGCTAAAGTGTGCTATCAATTAATTTCAGAACAAACAAATTGGTCTGATAGCGTTATTTTAAGTAATGCTGTGCGTTTAACTTATGCGGCATATAAAAATGGTCAAATAGGGCTGTTAAGTAGCTGGTTAAAAAATAAGGAATTATAAACGATAGTGTCGTTATCACGTTGTTATAGTTGAAAATCCATTGAAAAAAAGTAATTTTCCTTATACTCTTCAACCTATTAAAAGTAGGTGCGATTTTTTGGTTTTATACTTGCTATAAGCTCTATTTACGTAATTTAAGGCAAATTATATTGATAAACATATTATTAGTTGATGATCATGAATTAGTACGAACTGGTATTCGTAAAATATTGAATGAAGTGAAAGGCTTCAAAGTTATTGATGAATGTGAAACCGGCGAAGAAGCAATAAAATTTTGTCGCCAAACTGAGCCCGATGTTATTTTAATGGACATGGATATGCCTGGTATGGGCGGTTTAGAAGCAACTAAAAAGATTTTACGTTTTGCTCCAAGTGCAAAAGTTATTGTGCTTACTGTGCATACCGAAGAGCCATTCCCAACAAAAGTGATGCAAATAGGCGCTGCGGGTTATTTAACAAAGGGAGCTGCGCCTAATGAAATGGTTAATGCGATAAGGGCGGTAAATAGTGGCCAGCGTTATTTGCCTGCGAAAATAGCTCAACAAATGGCACTTAGCCAGTTTAAATCAACAGAAGAAAACCCATTAAATGCATTGTCAGATCGAGAACTGCAAATCATGTTAATGATCACGCGTGGTGAAAAGGTACCTGCTATATCTGAGAATTTGCATCTAAGCACTAAAACGATTAATAGCTATCGTTATCGTATGTTTGACAAGCTAGGCGTTAGTAATGATGTTGAGTTAACCCATTTGGCTATTCGCCATGGCATGATAAATACAGAAAAGTTATAATTTTGTCTGGCACTAATAATACGGAAGAAATCCCACACTTTGATCATACCGCCTTTTTAAATTCAGTGACTGAACAGGCAGGCGTATATCGCATGTATAACTATGAACAAACAGTTATCTATGTTGGTAAAGCCAAGCAGCTTAAAAAACGTCTTACGAGTTATTTTCGCCAAGATGTTGGCTCTGTTAAAACTAAAGCACTGGTCAAACAAATTTGTGCTATTGATGTAACCGTCACCCATACGGAAGGGGAGGCGTTAATTCTTGAAAATAATTACATTAAAAAATATCAGCCCAAATACAATATTTTACTGCGCGATGATAAATCATACCCCTACTTATTAATTACTGAGCATAAACACCCTAAATTAGGGTTACACCGTGGTGGTAAACGTATTAAAGGTGATTATTTCGGCCCATATCCTAGCGTTGGAGCGGTGTGGGAAAGTTTACGTTTAATGCAGAAAATTTTTCCTATTCGCCAATGTGAAGACAGTTACTATAGAGCGAGATCACGTCCTTGCTTACAACACCAATTAGGGCGCTGTTTAGCTCCTTGTGTAGATAAAATATCGGATGAAGATTATCAACAGCAAGTCTCTTTAGCTAAATTGTTTTTAAAAGGTAAAAGCTCAATGGTTATTGAGCAGTTAGTTACGCGTATGGAATCGGCCAGTTCTCAATTAAACTTTGAACTTGCTGCTAAATGTCGTGATCAAATTACCACACTACGTAAGGTTCAGCAGCAACAATATGTTAGTGGTATTGCGGCTGAAATGGACGTTATTGGTTTGTATCGAATAAAATCTCAAGCCTGTGTGCATTTGCTGATGATTCGTGATCATAAAATATTAGGTAGCAAAAGTTACTTTCCAGTGGTACCAAGTGAAACGAATGATGAAGAAATTATTCAAGCCTTTATTGGTCAACACTACTTAGGCAACTATTTAGGCGAAGGTAATATTCCTAAGGAAATAGTTGCTATGCATACTTTTGAGCAAATCAATGAGCTTGCTTCTTTACTTTCTAAGCAAGCTGAACATGACGTGAAAATTTCAACTAACAGTCGCTCCGAGCGTCGTCAGTATTTAAAGCTGGCGACAACCAATGCCCAAACGGCATTAGTTACTCGAAATAGCCATAAAGAATCAATGCAAGCCCGCTTTGTTGCCTTAAATGAAGTCTTTGAGCTCTCCAATGGTATTAATCGCATCGAGTGTTTTGATATTAGCCATACTATGGGGCAGCAGACGGTTGCTTCAAACGTTGTTTTTAATCAAGACGGTCCGGTGAAATCTGATTATCGCCGTTATAATGTTCACGGTATAACGCCCGGTGATGATTATGCTGCAATGGCTTTTGCGTTAAATAAACGTTATGGCAAGCTTAAAGCACAAGATACCGAGTTATTAAAAAAGTTGCCTGATATTGTCTTTATTGATGGTGGTAAAGGTCAATTAGCTAAAGCGGAAGATTTTTTTGCTGAATTAACGACTAAGCAAGGTTTAGATAGAATCCCTTTACTTGTCGGTGTTGCTAAAGGAGAGTCGCGTAAACCCGGGTTAGAAACGCTAATTTTAGGGGGCTCTCACCAATTAATATCACTTCCTCCGACATCTCCTGCGTTACATTTAGTGCAACATATTCGTGATGAATCACACCGTTTTGCTATCACCGGCCATAGAGCGAAAAGGCAAAAATCGAGTAAAAAATCCGTACTTGAAAACATTGAAGGAATAGGGGCTAAAAAACGCCAAGCCTTATTAACTTTTTTAGGAGGTATGCAAGAAGTAAAAAATGCAGATCTTGCTGAATTAGAAAAAGTTCCAGGTATTAGCAAAACATTAGCGAAAAAACTTTATGATGCTTTGCATGATAAGTAGCTATATCTCGTTACTTAACCTGTGTAGAATAAATAAAATTTTGTGAACCAGTATGTTGTAAAAGTAAGAGACTATGTGGACATTACCTAATCAAATAACGTTATTTCGGATCATATTGATCCCTATTTTTCTGATTGTTTTCTATTTACCTTTATCATGGAGTCATTTTGGCGCTTTTGCCATTTTTTGGTTAGCTGCTGTTAGTGACATACTTGATGGTTATCTAGCTAGAAAATTAAATCAGTCCTCAGCTTTTGGTGCTTTTATTGACCCAGTAGCGGATAAACTTATGGTTGTCGCTGCGCTAGTGATGATAGTACATGATTATCAAACTTGGTTAGTCGCTATCCCTGCCATCATTATGATTGCGCGAGAAGTATTCATTAGCGCTCTAAGAGAGTTTATGTCTTCTCGCGGTAAACGAGATATTGTTGCCGTCTCTAATATGGGCAAATATAAAACAGCAGCGCAAATGTTGGCTATTATGGGATTAATATGGCGACCTGATTACGATATACCGCTATATTTCTTTTACTTCCCACACGTGATTTTAAATTATGCCTCATACGGGCTTTATTTTATTGCGACTATTTTGACTCTTTCAACGTTAATTGATTATTTTAAAGCCGCATGGCCAGAACTAAAAGCAAATACATAATTAGTAAAAACTTATTCGCTTTAATTAAAAACGTTATTATTTTCTTTAAAATGCTAATAATGGCAACTTAAAGTAAAAAAAAGCATCAAACAAGCTGCTTTTTGAGCAGTCGAAATAAAAAAGAGATTTAATAGTTGACTGTCACGTAATACGATGTAGAATGCGTTTTCGTTGACAGGGAGTCAGCGAATGAAGTTACTGGATAGAGCAATCTAACTAGGCGTTTCAAAACTACAAAATATATCAAGCGGCTGTAGCTCAGCTGGTAGAGCATCACGTTGCCAACGTGAATGTCACGAGTTCGAGTCTCGTTAGCCGCTCCAATATATTTAGTAGGTAGATTTTCCAATGATAAGATATATATCATAAATGAAATTACTCAACTCGTGTTGATAAAATGGCGGGTTGGCAGAGTGGCTATGCAGCGGATTGCAAATCCGTGTACACCAGTTCGATTCTGGTATCCGCCTCCATTTTGCCCGGGTGGTGGAATTGGTAGACACAAGGGATTTAAAATCCCTCGCCGAAAAGCGTGCCGGTTCAAGTCCGGCTCCGGGTACCATTTCATCAACAGAAAGTTGAGAGTAAAAAAAGAAAAAGTGTGTTAGTAGTTGTTAAAAAACGATTTATACGCTAGAATTCGCGCTCATTTTTAACAAAGTGAATGTGAAGAATTAAATTAGGGATTTTTCCTAAACAGTAAATATATATGAAGCGGCTGTAGCTCAGCTGGTAGAGCATCACGTTGCCAACGTGAATGTCACGAGTTCGAGTCTCGTTAGCCGCTCCAAATTTTTTTAATGTTTTAAAGCTCTAATGAAGCGGCTGTAGCTCAGCTGGTAGAGCATCACGTTGCCAACGTGAATGTCACGAGTTCGAGTCTCGTTAGCCGCTCCAAATTTTTATAATTTCATGGCAAGTTGTCAATCAGCAATGATAAATGAATTTATAAAGAGTAGGTACCAACCTACTATAAAAATACTCCCCTTATCGAAAGATACAATGCCCGGGTGGTGGAATTGGTAGACACAAGGGATTTAAAATCCCTCGCCGAAAAGCGTGCCGGTTCAAGTCCGGCTCCGGGTACCATCTTCTTTATCAAGAAGATAATAGTTAAACTGTCATAAGATAAAAATTATTTTATATTTGATTATCAATCAGTTATATTTAAATAATATTTTTATCATTGTAAAATAATTCATTTTCAAATTATCAGTTTCCTGTAAAACCAACGTTAACACCAATAACTTAAATTCCTTGTTTTACTCATTTTATACGCTTTGAAACCGTCATGATTTTGGCCTAAATTTACGCTTATCCACTTTTTTAACTCCATATCTAACAAAAAATCTCCTGTCTTCGTACGGTTCATCTCCTGCTGTAGCCGCGCTTCCGGTCTATACCACGGAAATTTTTAGTTGATTCTTTCTCACTAAATGTACTTTAAGTAAACATAAGCAACCACTTAAACTCAATTGTTTAAGAGCCATATCCGAACGGGAGAATCTTATTGGATAATTACATTAAGTTAGCCTCCTAGTTGTATCACTAAGGCCAGTTATTAACATTCATTGTTTCTAGTAAGTAACATTATCCTTTAGCTGATTTATCGCAAAGGTAAAATTAATTTTATATTCATAGAATCTATTGTTTTTATGCTTCTTTATTTTTCGTTTTGCATCGTAGATCGCAGAAGCTGCAAGGTTTTTAGTTAGTAGCTTAGCGTGTAAGTCTTGTAAAGCAGCTTCAACAGAAACGCTAGAATAATTCTCAATATTGAGGCGACTTTTCAATACTTTATAATCTTCTTTAACTCCCCTGCGTTGGTGATATAAATTAGCGAAAAGAGCAGTAGGATAAGCTTGCAGATCTGTTAATGATGAAACCAAAACCTCTGGCTCACCTGATGGTAGGTCAACTCGTACTAATCGTAAACGTAGTGATTCTGTCGATATTTTATCTTTTCTACATCGACGAAGAGACTTCTCGATACAAGGAAAATCAACGACATCACTATATTTTCCACTTTCTAAGAAGGCTTTAACAACATTAGAGCTTTTAACAATACGCATGCAGAAATCAACATTTTTTAGCGGATGGTATTTATAAAACTAAACGGCAGGGTAACCTCTGTCATAAACGACTAAGTCGTCTGTTTGGGTTTTATTTAAATGCTTGAGCGCCATTTCAGGCTCTCCTATTGAATGGCTTTCTATCTGTAAATTTAGGGTAATATTATTCTAAACATCATAAAGTTGAGAAAGGCGAACATGAGGCATAGCAGCATGTGAATGAGCTTTACCGAAATGCTCAAGTAGTTCGTTAGAAATAGGTAATTGTGTGACTGAGCCATCAACCGCTAACAATCTATGGCCTTGCCGTTTATCAATGGTTCCAGCTTTATAGAATGTTTGAACTAAATCATCGTTTAATTCAATAAATGCCTGATGAGATAGTTTCATTCTGGCTTTACAAAAAGCAGCGGTGCTAACTGATTTTGTTGACAAATAGCTATCATCGATAACATTGAAAAACCGAACGAGTTCAGCTTTAATTGAACCATTAAGAGCATTCAACATAAAACTCATTAAGCGAGGAAAAGTAAGCGTGCGATTTCGAGTGAAATCTGTAGATTTTTTGTGGTGACTTTATAAAAACTCAGTTGAATGAATTTTATTGGTTAACTTTTGTGCTATTTGAATTTAATACTGAATAGCTCATTAGTGATTTCTCTATATTTTTAATTCATAGGCAGGTTATCAGCTAGCTAACCTATTATAAATGCGTAAATTAAGCTTAAGTTAATGACATTGAAGTGCGCATTGAAGACATAAAGTCTCATACCCTATGGCGATCTTGGTGGGTAGCGCCTTATTGGCGTTCTGATTTCTGGAAGAGCCAAAGGATTATAGAGTAATTTATTATTCTTTTTACTCCAAAATAAAAGTATCTTGATATTGAGTTAAACTCAAAAGTCGCCGTATAAATAGATAGCTAGCGGAATAAAGATTATAGAAACAAGGGTGGATAAAAATACTGCTAAACTGGCTTTTTCAGGTTTGGCATTAAGTAATACAGCCAAAGTAACCGTATTGCCCGCCAGTGGTACAATAGAGAATAAAAAAAGTACTTTGTATAAATCTTCATTTAAAAATTGCAAATATGTTTTATCTATATATATAAACCCCAACATCGCAAGTGGCCAAAAGACAAATTTTATGATAAATGTGATGCTTATGAATTTTTTATCAAAGTTATCCGGATTGCTTTTTAAACCCAATAGTCCCATGCCCAACATCATCATTCCCAGTATTCCGTATGCACCCTTGAACTGCGCAGTATAAGCACTGATTTCTTCTGGTATTTTCAAGCCGGCCAAATTACAAATAATTCCTAAGATAAACGCATAAAGTATTGGCAGTCTCGATATTTTTTTCAGCGATTCTTTCACACTAAAATTTCCCTTTGCAGTGACATAAAAGCCTGTGCTGCTTTCATATAAAAGAGATGCCATAACGGTAAAAATATAAATGTCTGCCAAAGTGGGTGGAAAAAATATAATTGCCAAGGGAATACCAAAATATCCTGTGTTTCCTGTTCCAGCACTGAAAGCTAGAATATTTCCCGTGGGATTATCCCAGGATTTTCCCCAAATATAAAGTGAGGCAAAAGCTAAAATAGAACAAAATACATACAGAAATATCGGTAAAATAGCAATTGCAAAATCAATTTTTACACTGATGGCTGCTGAAAAAACCACAATAGGACCCAAAATATAAATCAGCAAAGCGGCTATTGATTCTCTTTGAACATGTAAAAGTTTTGAAGATAAAAAACCTAACATTACGTTTATATACAATGGGAATATTTTAATTAATATAATGAAAAAAAGTGTCATTAATTATCCTAAAGAAAAAGTAATTTATATTTGTTCATATACCACAGATGAATGTTTGCTTATAACATTACAAAAATGCTGGATAGGGAAATATGGGACACGTATTAAAACTGATCAAAATTCAATCAGTTTTAATAGCCATGCCTTTAGGGCGTAATTTAACACCAATAAACTAGCTGTGCAAGAAATGTGCATTTGTTTGTTTTTAGCTATGAAATCAATAGATAAGACTAATTTAGAAAGCCTAAGAAAAAATAAACTGAAATAAATAAATTACACCACTCAATTTAGACCACCGTAACTAGATTTTTGTGATAACGCCATAGATATATTGTGCTAATGTCAGCTATATCTGGAGATAGTAAGCATGATTTTGATGTGTTTATAATCAAAAATTTTGACAGATCTGTGGCAAAAGTTAGCGTTTTGAAATGGACTCTCACAGGTAACAATGAGCTCAGGCTGTGTGAAAACTAATAAACAGCTGTACGTTCACGCATTATTTTTGTTTTGTGAGAATGGGGAATACTGTAAAGTGGTTAAGATAACCCCCTGTGTCAGAATAGCAGTACCCTGACCTTTTTATTATCATTAATTGTAGTTAAGATGTCTAAACTATAACAATAATTAATGTAATTTAGATAATATTTCTTCAAATAATATCTGCATTAATTTGCCACCATTTTCACTGCTCCAATCTTGAGCAAGTTCAGAAATTAATTGATTTGTCGATGTTAGTGTTACCCCATGACTTTCCATTCTTCTTAATGCTGTTTCATCGGCTAACGTTGTTGGAGATCCAGAACCATCAACAACAACCTGCACATTGTAATCACCATTTTGCGCTGTGATTGCAGGGTAAACCACACAAACATCTGTGGTGATACCAGCAATGATTATATTTTTTCGTCCTGTTGCTTTAACCGCAGCCGCAAAGATTTTGTCTTTCATACTGTCAACAATGCCTGCACGAACAATTCGATTCTCATATGCTTCAGGTACCGCTTTTATTAATTCTTCAAAGAGTGGACCTTGGGCTTGATCTTCCATGCTCGATGTTAAAATTAATGGCATGCCTGTTTCTTTTGCTGCACGTGCTAAAGCTACGGTATTCTTTTTTATTTCTTCGAGTGCTATTGACTGCACCCAACCCATTGTTCCTACTTGATGATCAATAAGTAACATAACTGAGTTTTCTGGGGTAAAATTGATGGTATTCATAATAGACCTCTTTTTTGAATGTTTAGGTATTTTTCTGTTGTGTTTGTATTTGTTTAATACGCCGTACTCCGGCAATTAAATTTTCTGTGTTGCTGTGAACAGATGAACCATTACTGATGATCGTTTGATTAAGCGGGGCACCTGAAATTATTAAGAATTCGGCATCTTGCTGTGCTGTTTTCACTACTATTGGCTCGACTCCTTTTCGAAGATGGCAAGTTCACCCTCTGATATCTGAATATTTTCTATGATCACAGCACCATGACGAACATAAATGAAAGCTGTAGTTTGACTTTGTTCAATGGAATAAACCCAGTGGCTATTTGCCTTTAAATTGGTATGTAGGTAGGTCATATCAACAGGTGCTTGGGCGGGGCTTTTTTTGTTTTTGTAATGACCAACAATAACTTTTGTTGTTGCGCCTAGCTCTTTTATTATTGGCAGTTCACCTTGTTGAACTGTTGAATATGTAACAGGTCCTAATTCTTGACCTTTGACTGGTAAGGCTGTCCAAAGTTGAAAGGCATCAGCGACTTTATTGTTTGAATGCACTGTTTCTTTATGTAATACACCAGCACCTGCCGACATAATTTGGACGCCGCCTGCCTGTAGAAAACCGTCATGACCGCTGGTATCTTCATGTTCAATATCGCCAATTTGTGGGTAACTTATTGTTGCTACGCCAGAGTGACCATGAAAGCCAAAACCTGCTATGCCTTCAACTTGTGGAATATAAAAATGATCCCATAATACGAAAGGGTTGAGATCTGCGATATTGGCAGCGTTAACATAACTACTCACAGGACCATGTTTAGTACCACTTCTAATTTCACTGATTTGCCGGTTCATTTTGTTTTTTTCCTTTCCCTAAATGCGTTTGACTAATGTTATGACAAGTTATAGCCTTTGATTAGATGAAGTATTCGGGTTTTAAAATCCCATTTTTGTGAGTAATTGAAATGAACTTGAATGATATCAAAGTATTTATCAGTGTTATTGAGGCTGAGAGTTTTGCCGGCGCGAGTAAAGTATTGTCGATGCCTTCAACAACGGTTAGCAGAAAAGTACAGATGCTTGAAGAAAATTTAGGGGTGAAGTTGGTTCATCGAAGTACGCGTAAATTGTCTTTGACTGAGGAAGGGCTTAGCTATTTTCAATTATGTCAGCAGCACATCGTTGCTATTGAAGAAGCTAACGATTTTATTATGCAGGCTCAAGCTGAACCTAAAGGTAAGATCAGGATCACATCTCCTTTAGATTTTGCTATTGAGTATGTACAACCATGGATAGTTGAATTTTTAAAGCAATATCCTGAAATCAGTATTGAACTTGATACCTCTGATTCCTATGTTGATATGGTAGAAGCGCGAATTGATATAGCCTTTCGTTCTGGCACATTAAAAGACTCTTCGTTAATTGCTAGAAGAATAGGACCTAAACAAAATGTTTGCTGTGCTAGTCCTGAACTTTTGAAGGCGAAAGGGGGAATTCGTACACCTGAAGATCTTGAAAAGCATGATTGTTTGATTATGGGCAAATCTCTAGCCCAAAATACGTGGCAGTTTATTAAGGAAGGTAAAATATTAGATGTTTCAGTAACAGGACGGTATGCCTCAAATAGTATGAATTTAGTCATTAAATCAGCATTAAATGGTTTAGGAGTTGCTTATGTGCCTATCGCTTTAATTAAGCCTTATCTCGACAATGGTCAGCTTACCTTAGTATTAAAAAATTATGGCACACCAGTTTCTAATATGTTTATTATTTATCAATCTCACCGATATATGGCTAAACCAATTAGATTCTTTGTTGATCATGTGATGGAAAAAGTGACACCAAAGCCACCTTGGGCGATGTGAAATTTAACCTGAACTTGAGGGATATATGGATGTGTTTTATACCGCTTTATACTTTTATTTATGTTGTTTAAGTTATGTTTAAGTTATGTTTATTATTGGGGTTTAGGAGTAATATATTTATGGATTTAAATCGTTTCATTCAAGAATAGCCCTATTTTAGGGTAAAATAAAATTATTAAACTTAAAATTTTTATATGAACGACAAGTCGAAGTTTAAGCTAATCAACACCCTGATAAAACCGATATAGGTAGGATTAAGAATGATTTTGACTTTTTTAGACTACCAATTTTGCAAAGCAAAAATCGATTTTAAAAGAATATTACAAAAGCACATTTGTCGATTAATGCAGCTTTATGAGAAAAAAAGCATTAACCTAATTGAAAGGTGCTTCTTGATGGTTACCGACAACATTGGGTTACATGGGGTTATTCAGGCATACCGTTGTCGATAATTGATTTTATGTAAAAATATAAATTTCATTAAGGTTAAAATTATATATAAAGTAGCTCACTTCATTAATGAAATGGGTATTATTTTGCTTTTAAACTAAGTGGTAGCGTTATTTCTGATTTTTCAATATTTGCATGCTTGTTTTCAAGTTCAATACTACTGTCGAGTAAAAACACATTAACACTTGGTACTTGAGCGGTTTCAATCAGATATTTTTGAATTTGTAATGCACGTTGTTTTGCCAACATTAAATATTCAGCATCTGTTATAGGTGTTTCAGCAAGAATATATTTTATTGCATCGTTAAAAATTTGTTCTTTTTCTTGTTCTTGCTCTTTTTTGGTTAAGGTGGGACTAAAATCTTCTTTATTTGATGGTGCTTTTTTAAGGTTTGTTTGTTCTGTTTTTTTATTCAAAGAATGGTAATAAGTGACTAACGATGTTTTCTCATTTTCGGTGACTACGTCAGATAATGTTCTAGGTGTTAATTGTAATTGCTTTAATATTTTTGCATACGCCATTTCGTCATGATCAATTAAGTTTGAGCTTAATCCTCTTATTTCTATATATAAAGAAGGTCTTTGTAGTAATGCTTTGGCAAGAGAATTCAGTTTACTTTGTTCATTTTTATTAATTTCAAAATTATTTGCAGTAAAAATGACATGGTCAAAATTGTTATTATCTCCCTCAACTAAATTTGCTAACGCTTTAAAAGGAGAGCTTATAATACCGCTAATCAAATTGCCCAATGCACCCCAAATCAAACTTGAGTAACGAAAATCTGGGTTATTAATGTCGCCTCGGATAGGTAAATTAAACTCTATTATACCATTAGCGTCTTTTAGCAGCGATAAGGCAAGTTTGATGGGTAAGCTTGTCGCTTCTTCGCTATTAACAACGTCGCCTAAGGTGAGTTGGTCTAAAGTCACCTTATTTTCTGCAACAAGCTTATTTTTAGAAAGTTTATAATTTAATCCTAAACTCAGTTTACCTTTATCTATTTTATAGCCAGCAAACTTACCACTATAAGGTGTAAATGTTGTTAACTCTATTCCTTTAAATAGCATGTCAATATCAGTAAAAGCATCATGGCTTAGTGGGTTTATAGCGCCTTTAATAATAACAGGCGCGTATTTATCTATTTTACCTTTTAAGTCTATTTTTGCTCTGCTGTCATTATTGGAAGATAACCCTGTTATGTCACCGTTTAAATTATAAATTCCGGCGCTAAATTTTGGCGTTAGTGAACTGTCTGAGAAATGTAACTTTCCATTAACTATGTTGATTTTATTAATATCAGCAGTAAAGTTGTTTTTTTCTGAGGTTACATCAGTTTTTACTTCAGAGTTAATATTTGTCGTCTCGGAATTAGACGTAGTAGTTTTTTCAGCGATCAGTAATTGTTGAATATTGGTAGTACCACCTTCATTAATGACTAAACGTAAAAAAGGTGCCTTAATGTTAATGGCGGTCAAGGTCAAATTTTGCTCAGGATAACTAAATTCAATATCGTCTAATATTAAGCTCTCCCAACTTAGAAATTCTTCATTTAACTTAGTTTCGATGACATTTAGTGAACTTATTTCAATATCGCCATTAATCTGCAATAAGGGAATGGTCTTGGCAGCGTCAATATTAATGTTTAAGTTTGTGGTTAATTCGCCATTAAGTATTTTCATATTTGCAACTGAATTGATATAAGGCTGGAAATTTTTTAAGGATATTTGTTCTGTGTCTATCGCAAGGGATAACTGTTTAGATTTAGGTTTTATTGTGCCTTTTACCTTAATAATCCCTTGATTATTAAAGCGTATATTTGACGATAGTAATGCTAATTCATCGGTAAAAGGCTTTAAATGTTCAATGGTTAATGACTTTATCGTTAGGTCATGAATGGCAGAGGGAAATACTGAACTGTCGTTAATAACAATATTATTGTTGCTTGTGTTGATGGCCTTTATTTCTAAATCCCAGTTCTCACGCTTATTCTCATGATGACTTACTACTGTGTGGCTTTTAATTGAGCTGTCGATTTGACCCGTTTTGGTTGAGCTAATTGATTGATTTAATTTTTGTAATACAAATAAGTCTTCAATATCAAACTTTGCTGATTTGTTTTTGTTAATAGCAATGAAGCTGTCTTTATGAGAAATACTATTAATTAATATTTTTTTATCTGTTGAACTCAATTGTTCAAGATCTAATCTAAGCTCATCCAAGCTAATCATTTTTTTGTTGTCTGCTTGGCGATGAATCTCTAACGTTGAAATTGTCGCGATTAAATTATTGATAGAAAATTGTGGTTCTTCGCCGGAAAAATTAAAGTCATAGTGACCATTAACCTTTAATGACCCTTTAGTAATATTGAATAATATTCTTTTTTGTAAATAATCAGAAATAACGTGTAATTGACTGACTAAACTAATATCACCTGAAGATTTAAGCGGAGATAAACTAAATTTCCCCTGCCAATTAAGTTCTGTACCTTGTGATGTTTTAGCCTTCACATGGTGGATATTATTGTCACCCGCTTTAGTGGAAAAGTTATCCAGTGCAACCGTAATTTCTTTAATTTGATGGTGGTAGGCTATTTTTCTATTCAGATCACTGAAGTTGATTATCCCTTCATTGTGGCGAAATTTATCTATTGATAAAATCCAAGCAGAGTCACTCGAATTTTCATTTTCATTTGAGGACGAAGCGTTATTCAAAATGATATCTTGAAAATTATATTCACCATTAGCAAGTATTATTACGCTAATGCTTGGTTTGTTAATAATTATTTCATCAAAGGCGAGTGTTTTTTGTATCAGAGGTAACGCTTGAACATTTAAGGTTAATAGATCAAAACCAAGTAATTGATCGGTATGCTTACCCGTAATACTGAAGCCTTTTAAGGTAATGGATAAAGTGAATGGGTTAAATTCGATTACTTCTAATTGGGTGTGTCGTTCTAATTTTTCCGTCAATGTATCAATAACAAGTGGTTTTAATATCAGAGGTAAAATAAAAAAGCCTGTTATGGCATAAATTAATACAACTATGCCACTATAAATTAAGCCTTTAATGCGTTTATTTAATACAGTAAATTTTTGCCAAATAATCATAATTAACTCATTTTTATACTTATTCAGATAGGGGTGAGGAGGTGATAAATAATAACTATCTAATCATTTTATGATGTAAGTTACCATTATTTTTATATGTTAAAGCTTAAGCCATAGTCTCTTTTATCTATCCGGCACTTAAGGTAGCTACTTAGTAATAACAAACCCCATACTTTGTGAGTAGGCTTATTTCATCCTTAAGGCTTACATCTGCATAGGGAAATTAATAATATAATATCAATGAGTATTTTAGTTATATTATATAAAGGAAATAAAATGAAAAGCAAAATATTAGGTATGTCAATTTTAGCAGCGACTATCTCTTTTACTTCATTTGCGCAAGAGAGTAATGAAGAGATGATGCAAGCAGCAGGGCTAGAAATTTTTAAAAAGTGTAGTGCATGTCATTCAGCTGATGGCAGCAAAAATACATTTGGTCCTAGTTTAGTTGGCGTTATAAACCGTAAAGCAGCATCTCTACCTCGTTTTGCCTATTCTGATGCATTAAAGAAGTCAGGTTTAACTTGGACAGAAGCTAATCTTCGTCGTTGGGTTGCAGGTAATGACATATTAGTACCTGGTACTCGTATGCGTCATGTTCAAATTACAGACACGGCCGAACAAAATTATTTATTGGCTTATCTTAAGTCATTATAATAATGATGAATATTTTTATCTATATGTAGAAAGAGTTTTAAAATTCACTTTAAAGCTCTTTTTTAATTTAAAGGGTTACCACACCTTTTTTTTCAAATGTCGCTATTTTGCTGTTACTAAAGCCAAGTTGAGTCAGTACTTGCCTGCCATCGGCACCAACCTCACCTCCAGCTTGTTGATATTGCGTTTGGTACATTGAAAACTTAATGGGACAACCTAATTGTTTTTGCATTCCTGTTTGCGGATGTGGCACATCGACAATCAACTCTCTGGCAACTATCTGGGGATGCTCACTGGCTTCTTTTAGATTAAGTACGGGCTCGACACATAAATCAAATTTGATAAATATTGCTTGCCATTGAACATAGGTTTTTTGTTTAAAAGCGTGAGTAAAACTGTTTTTAATGTGTTGTTGCGCTGAGGTATTGCTCGTTAACGGGAGTAGGTGTTCTAAATTGAGTAGCTGGCACAAACCACTAAAAAACTTTGGTTCTAAGCTACCGACGGAGAGGTAACGATCATCGCTGGTCTGGTAATAATCATAAAAAGTACCCCCATTAAGCAGTTGTGACTCAGATGTTGGTACATCATTGCCGGCAAGTGTTCCTGCACCACTCATTGCATTTAATGCAAAGGCACAATCGGTCATGCTGATATCAATCATTTGACCTTCACCTGTGCGTTGTCGGTGATGTAAAGCTGTTAATATACCAATAACACCATGAAGTGAGCCTCCGGCAACATCGGCTATTTGAATTCCCTGAGGAATTGGAGATTGCTCTTTTCTTTTTGAGTAGCTGCTAATACCAGCGATGGCAAGGTAGTTTAAATCATGTCCTGCCCGATCTTTGTAAGGGCCTGTTTGACCATAACCTGTGATTGCACAATAAATTATTTGGGGATTTATTATTTTTAGGGCTTCATAACCAATACCTAGTCGGTCCATTACGCCAGGCCTAAATTGTTCAAGTACTATATCATACTCTTTGACTAATGCTTTAATAATTTCAATCGCTTCTGGCTGTTTTAAATCGAGTGCTATTGATTTTTTAGAACGATTCAAATATTGATGTGCGACGGAAGAGTTGCCTATTTTGGGTGTCATTTCCCTTACTAAATCAATACGAGTTGGCGATTCAACCCGTAAAACCTTCGCACCGAGATCTGCGAGCATCATTGAGGCGTACGGGCCGGGAAGTAGGGTAGAGAGATCTAAAATTTTAACATCACTTAACATAAAGAACTCCAATAAAATAATGAGAAATTAGAAGAAAAAGGGGAAAGGCTAACAATCCATTTCCCCAAAAATAAATTCTATTTAGGCTCCATTCTAATAGCGCCATCAAGACGAATAACTTCGCCGTTGAGATAACTATTAGTAATGATGTGAGCGGCTAAATCTGCATACTCAACCGGATCACCAAAACGTTTAGGGCTTTGTACCATTTTGATTAGAGGATCGCGAATTTCGTCACTGAAACCTTTCATCATCGGTGTATCGAAAAGACCTGGTGCAATAGTCATAATACGAATACCCAGTGGGGCTAAATCGCGAGCAATTGGCAGGGTCATCGAAACAATGGCGCCTTTACTTGCGCTATAGGCTGATTGACCGACTTGTCCATCGAATGCCGCCACTGATGCCGTATTGATTATTACCCCACGCTCACCTTTAGTATCGGGCTCATTTTTAGCCATTTGTTCAGCGGCTAAGCGCAGTACATTAAAAGTGCCAATCAAATTAATATTAATAACTTGTGAGAATTTATCTAAAGCTAAGGCGCCGTTGCGACCAACAGTTTTACCACCTGGGGCAATACCCGCGCAATTAATACAGGCGTGAATGGTGCCAAAGGCATCAACTGCCTGTTTTATACCTGCAACAACAGAAGCTTCGTCAGTAACATCTACTTTAGCGAAAATGGCATTATCACCTAAGCTAGCAACGAGTGATTTTCCTGCATCTTCGTTTAAGTCAAAGGCAACTATTTTTGCGCCTTGTTTGGCTAGTTCCTGACAGGTTACTAAACCTAGGCCTGAAGCGCCGCCAGTTACAACAACGACTTTATTATTTAAATCCATGGGTAATCCTTAAATTAGTTAATTTCTAGTAACAATTCACGAGCGATAATTACGCGCTGAATTTCGCTAGTACCTTCATAAATACTTGCCACCCGAACATCTCGAGTATAGCGCTCTAGTGGATAATCTTTGATATATCCTGCTCCGCCCATTAGTTGCAGTGCGGTATAGCAGACTTGATTGGCTTTTTCAGAAGCAAATAGCTTGGCCATTGACGCTTCTTTACCAAAGGGTTGCCCTTTGTCTTTTTTATCAGCGGCATTCATTAGTAATAAACGCGCCGCTTCTAGGTCAGTATAAGCATCAGCTAACATCCATTGAATACCTTGGAAACTTGCGATTTTTTGACCAAATTGTTGACGTTCGTTAACATAATCACGGGCAAAGTCGATTGCCGCTAATCCTATACCTAATGACAGTGAGCCAATACCGATACGGCCACCCGCCAGTTCAGAAACTGCTATTTTAAAGCCTTGGTTTAGTGTGCCCATTAAGGCATCTTTAGGCAGTCGACAGTTGTCAAATACCACTTCGTTAGTGACCGAAGCATGTTGGCCCATTTTTTTCTCGGCTGGCGATATCACTAAACCCGGCGCGTCGGCTTCAACTAAGAAACACGAAATACCTTTACCTCTTTTTGCACTTGGATCAGTGACCGCCCATAACACGAATACACCGGCATATTCAGCGCTAGTGATAAATTGCTTAGCGCCATTAATGATCCATTCATCACCTTCTAGAACGGCTTTAGTTTTCATACCTGAGGGATCTGAACCTGCACCTGACTCGGTCAAACAAAAGCCACCAGCAGCATATTCGCCACTGCAAAGTTTTGGTAAATACTTTTGTTTTTGTACTTCACTGGCAACAGATTCAATAACTTCACCAACCATATTGGTCACTGACATAGTGACAGCTGTTGAAGCACATGCGCGTGAAATTTCAGTCATTGCTAGGCTAAATACTACGGTACCAGCTTCAGTGCCACCATATTGCGAACCTACATTTAGTCCCATAAAGCCGAGATCAGCAAGTTTTTTTAAATTAGTTAAGAACAGTTCACGATCACCATGTTGATCTAGTTTTTCAGCCACAGGCGCAAGTTCAGTTTGTGCAAACTTTGCCGCCATGTCTTTTATCATCGCTTGGTCTTCAGTTAGTGAAAGATTCATAATATTCCTCGTTTAAAAAATTCCCAATAAAATTAAGCTGTTATCAATTGTTTTTGTGCTTTTTCAAGAAGGCGTAACATTGAACTTTTGATTTTTATATCCTTGGCTAGCAGATAAATTAGCAAAAAACTCATGTGCTAACAACAGGTCTTTAGTCATATAAAGTGCGATTTTTACATCAAAATTGTGTGATTGTTCACACTAAATATCGTGTAAAAATAACTGTCATACTATAGGTAGCTTTAACGTCAATTAAAATGACAAAATGTAACGATATAACTCACTAAATGTTACACACCAATGTATAGTGATGTGTGATATGAAAGAGGGATAAGGTAACCATGGCTAAAGTAGATATTCATTATTTTCGCGAAGCGCTTAATTGCGCGGTGCGTAAAGGCTTTAATGGTGACGAAATTTTATCGACATTGGATATTGTGATTACGCCAAACCAGCAACGGGTTGACGGTGAGCAAATGGCGCGTTTAGTACAATACGTGTGGGCAAATTTAAACGATGAGTTTCTCGGTTGTACTAACCTGCCATGTAAGATGGGAATGTTTCCTTTTATGGCCCGTCATGTGTTGCACTATAAAAGTCTTGAAAAAATGCTTAAACAAGGTATTTCCTTTTACAATCTAGTGACAGATGATATACAAATGAAGCTAGTTAAGAGCGGTGATTTTGCTGAGTTAGAATTCATTTTCTCCCATCCTGAACGAGATCCCAATCATTTCTTTCTTGAGTTTTGGTTAATTATTTGGCATCGTTTTTCTAGCTGGTTAATTGATGTAAAAATTCCCTTGAATCAAGCTTGTTTTACGCACACTAAGCCGAGCCATTATCAGGAAGCTAAATTACTTTTTTCATGTCGCCATCGTTTTAACCGTCCGGTTGTCAAACTGCGTTTTCATGCAAAATATTTAGATTTACCCTGCGCTAGAACAGGAAAAGAGCTGACACGTTTTTTACGTGAATCACCTGCGGATTTAATTACTATTCCAGGCAGTGAACACAGTTTTAAAGCTAAAGTTATCGCAATACTTATGCATAATGATAGTGATATTCTTTTTTGCCCAAGTTTTGGAACTATTGCTTTGAAGTTAAATATGAGTGCGCAAACTTTACGCCGCCGTCTTAAAGTTGAAGGTACAAGCTACCCGATGATTAAAGATGAAATTCGACGAGATTTGGCGATTGAATATTTACTCAGCAGTAATCGTAGCATCACTGATATTTCTACTGCTTTGGGGTTTAGTGAACCTCGCTCATTCACTCGCGCCTTTAAAGACTGGACTGGCGTATCACCATCCAAATATAGTGGATAACTTGCTTATGGGGATATTGAAAGCTAGGTATTAATCTTAAATATCGATTAGACATTACCTTTAGCTTGATTGGTTTTATTTATTTAATTTTATGTAATAATAAGTTTAACTTGTTAAGTAAATGTGGGGTGTGCTAATTTTATGAAAAGATAATTTTAATTGTTTTAATGGTACTTTTCATCGATTAATTTATCACTATCCATTTCTGTATTTTTTTGCTGTCACCCCTGCATTTTTTCTAAAAAATCGTGCAAAATAGGCAGGATCTTTAAAGCCAAGTTCGTAGCCTATTTCACTAATAGATACTGATGAAAAGGATAAAAGCCTTCGAGCTTCTTGAATTAATCTATCCATAATAAGGCGCTTTGATGGTAGCCCAGCTAATCGGCGGCAAACTTCATTGAGGCGAGCCTCAGTAATGTTTATTTTTTCTGCATATTTATTTAAAGTTAAATGTTCTTTGTAATGAGCTTCAATAAGCTGATTAAAACGATGGAAAATTCGGATGTCGTCTTTACGAGTTTTTTGTTGAGGATGGCTTTTATCTGCAAGTCGTAAAATATCAATTAATATTAATTGTAATAATGCTTTTAAAGCAAAGTCATGTTCTACGCCTGATTGTAAGCTTTCTTCAGCGATAAATGAAAGTAATTGAAGCAGGTGAACTGCATTTTTGTTAGCTTTCGGTACCAGAGGAACACATAAAGGAGTTGTCATAAAATTACTTTTATCCCATCCTGATGCCACCATGGTTTCCATTAATTGCCAAATTAATTGCTGCCTTGCCGTAATAACATGACCTTTTGCATTATTATCGGTAATAAAAGCATGAGGTATTGTTGGGGGGGTTAAAAAAAGCATTGGCGCTTGCACAACATAACTCGTTTCATCTAAATGAACATGAACAGTGCCTGTAAGAATCACATGTAATTGATAAAAACGGTCATGATGATGAACAGGCATATTACGACCAAAAAAGTTCGCTAATTTTTCTAGGGTTTCGTAATGTATATCCGTATCAATATAGCGTTGATCATAAGCTTGGCCTAAATCTATATTGGGAATGTAGTCACTGGTACTATTATTTGACAGTTGAATGTTATTTTTCATAAATCTCACCATGGCTATGTTTATTCTCTACTTATGTTATATATCCTGTATTTTGTACCATTAAATAATTATCTTAATATGTGCATTTTAAGTATGTTTTTAAAATCAATATATTAGGAGTAAGTTATCGGGGTTAATTCTTACTTTATATAAAGGTAATAATAATTACCCCTATGTAAAGTACAATAAATGTCGTGAAAGATCCATTTGTTCTTATCTCAAAACCTATGATAATATTAACGTGTTAAATAACTGTGCCTGCTATTTCTATTAATGCTAATCGCTCCGAATTTAATATTAAAATGGTTTAATTATCAGCTTAATACTTTAAAGCTCACTGTTTTTGGCTTTATTATTTTGGCTTTACAAAAGGCAGTGCTGTCCAATGCAAGATTTTAGTTACATTCTGTCACTAACTAGTCCTACTTTTATGCTTATTGCTATTGGCTACCTAGTGGTGAAAAAGGGTTGGATGCCAAAGGAAAATGTTCGGCCATTAGCATGGTTTGTAGTTAACATCGCCTTACCAGCGGCTCTGTTTAAAGCATTAAGTTCTCGTTCTTTTCAAGATATTTTACATTACGATTACTTGTTGGTTTATGGTTTAGGTTCACTTTTATCTTTTGCGACTTTATTCACTCTGGCGCGTCTACGGAATAAAACGATCACCGAATGTGCGCTATTTGGTTTAGGTGCAAGTCTTTCCAATAGTTTAATGGTTGGGTTTCCCATTGTTACGCAATTATTTGGTGAGGAGGCGTTAGTGCCTTTTACACTAACTCTTATTGTTGAAAATCTATTTATTTTACCGTTAGCGCTTGCATTAGCAGATACTGGACAACAAAAAAACAGCCATTTTTTTATGGCTTTTGCTAAGTCATTACCGAAGCTCCTGAAAAATCCAATTATTTTGTCTATCGCTTTTGGTATTGCCAGCACTGCTTTCGACATTCAACCACCTGAATTAGCAAATAAAGTCATAGATGTATTAGCAGTAACCGTTGCAGGTGTCTCTTTATTTGCGATTGGTGGTATGTTGGTTGGACTGAAAACGAAGGGTATGGTTACTGATTTAAGTAGTATTGTAGCGGGTAAATTAATTCTTCATCCTTTATTTATTTTTTTACTTATGAGCTTTTTTCCAACAATGCCGTTATTATTTCAACACGTTGCTATTCTTCTCGCCTGTATGCCAATGTTCAGTATTTTTGCCGTTATTGGTATACGATATCAATATGGTGGACTTTGCTCAGCTGTACTGCTGCCAACCACTTTAGTTTCTTTTGTCACTATTAACCTAGTGGTTTGGTTTATTTCATCTTGAGGGGTGATATACACGACATTCCACAACCTGTTATAGGTATTGATTGTGGTTTTTAGTAATAGGTTTAAAGCAAAGACCTACATGATTGCTTTGTAAATATTGATGGCATCATATTATCAACAAAGGTAACTGTTTTATCTCTCGTGCTTTACAAAATCTAAAGGTGTTATGGCCGGTCATTAGCAAGCAAAAAATGAGCAAAAGATGCTCCTGATGTTTTACTGATTATTATAATATTGTTGATGAAAATAGCATAGCTTGGAATAACTGATGCCTCTAAAATGATGAAATTCTGCTCTAGATGCGGGATAAAAGTGGAAAATTAATTAATGTGTTTGGGATAACTTAATATAACAAAAAATATATTTTGCTTTTTTAATATAATTAAAATTAAAAATAAGATGGTGGACGATACTGGGCTTGAACCAGTGACCCCCGCCTTGTAAGGGCGGTGCTCTCCCAACTGAGCTAATCGTCCATATAGATATGAATCTAGGATGTTCTTTTGAATATTGATGATGGTGGACGATACTGGGCTTGAACCAGTGACCCCCGCCTTGTAAGAGGCACTCTTGTGAAAGATCTCATTTGGTGTTAATCGTTTTAAAACTCAATCAATTGATTATATTAGATAAAATAAATAAATATAGTGACACCAATTTACCCCGATTTTCACAATATAATATATTCACGCACAAAATTTATAATATTAATTGATCTAATTAGATCAAAAATGACCTTTACACTCATACTAATTCAGCTTATTGTTTAAATAATGCTCACAATTTCATATTGCAATTCAATGCCAAGACTTCTAAGAAGTGTAAAAAAAGTAAAGAAAATAGAGCTTCATCCTATTGCTCAATTAGTACTTTCTGTTATTTCAGATTTTAACTTTATTTTTTACACGGGTGCTTTAACTGAAGAAGCTGAAAGTTTAATTGAATCTTCAATTAGATTAGAAGGGATTTTAGATGATGACGGGATGTTTCAGGTAATATCTCCTATCTTTTTATTACGTATATCAAGAGTGCCTTTAGAGTCATTAATAAAAAAAGACACTATTACTTATCAAGCTAAAGAATTTCAGGATGATCAAATAAGTAAAAAAATATGGGGAGACTTTTTTGTTCAATTATTATCATCGTTTAATAATACAGACTTAGCATTATTAAAAGTTAAGCTAAATGAATTCTTACCAAGAGATATGCGTTATTATTTTTTTAATCAGAATGTCATATCAGAGAAGTGTATCGCCAAATTTTCTAACTTAAAAAGAGGGGTTCTGGCAAGGCAAACGAAGAAATTGAGGCTTAAACAAAAAACATCTTTTGATTCATTTATTCCGTATTCAAACAGTGATCTAGATGAAAACTGATGCAGGTATAAGAATAGAGATATTTTTATCCAGTATTTTCGCTTCTATTTTAGACCGTGATGAAAAAGATAGTATTGCACAACATATTGTTTATTTAATTTCTTTAGCTGATGCTGATTTAAAGTCCTTATTTAGTGACGAGATTAAGGCTTTAGAAAGTCACATATCAAGCTATAACATAGTAAAAAAAACAACGAATGAATCCATCACAAGTATTTATAATAAATTAAAAAAAAATAGGTTACTAATAGAGTGCCATGCTAGCGCATTTGTATGTGCCATATTGAAATTTAAAACATATAACCAAAGTGAATTTGATAAATATAAAATCATTATTCTTCTTTGCGCTATTAGACTTGTAGGCATAGGTAGTCATGACTCGCCCGTTAAATCTGTTTTAAATGAATTGAGATATCTTGCTAATGGAATACGTGAAGAACTCTGGCCTATACTTCCTAATCCAACATTAATATCATTTACACATCTAATAAATGAATTAAATAATGAAAGAGAAAGTGAATCAAATAGCACGTCTATTCATATTCAATTATCAACATATTATGTTCCTCTAAATAATGCTAACAAAAATGCTAAAGGAATAACGAGAAAAAATAATAAAGTTTATACAAAAAATGGCGGAAATATAGAAATATCTCCAGTACATCATCAGGATGAAGATGATGAGCATATTGTTCATGAGATTAGAGCAGTAACAGAGTCAGATAAAAAAAGAAGTCAATGGGAAAAAGAAGAACAAAATTCAGCACCTACTGATTTACAATCGTTTATGGTTGTTAAAAATCATGATCTAAGTGTTGTTGAAAAGCGGCAAAGAGCAATTAAAGCAAATGCTATAGCAGATAGGATAAAGGTTAGGAAGCAGTCACTACCCTGTGATTTTAAAATATTATCAGCTTATGAGGTCAGCTCATTAATTAAATATTGTAACTTTGAAATAGATAATGAAACTGATCATTATTACTCTGCCGTTGTCATCTACCTTTGTTTGTTTTTTGGACGAACATATCAAGAGATTGATCAAATGCAAAAAAGTAAACAAACTAAGTTTGTTTACGATCAAAAGTCTAAAAATTGGACATTAAAAATCAAGCATAAAACGTCTACCTTTAAACAAGAGTATAAGGTACGTGATTTAATAACAAAAGTATCAGATCATTTGACACTTGATTTTCCAGTGAAATTTTCTAATTTATTGGATAAAAGGTTTATTTTAAAAAATGTTAAAGTAAGTGATCTTCAAGATTTTTTAAGTCGATTAAATAGAAAGTACAACCTGCGTTTAACGCTGTCTAGAATAGCGAACTACTTTATAGACTATCATCGTAGTCAAAATATAGATCCCGTATTACTAGAGGTATATTTAAGTTTACAAACATTTCAAACATCGGGAATGCCATACAGTAATATCTCTAAATCTTCCTTATTATCAATTATTCAAAAATATGGCGATTATTTAAGTGATATCAGTGACACTGATATTTTCAAACTTGAACAAAAAGGTGATCCTGATAAAAATGAAAATATAGGCACCCCTTTACTTATCCAAGATAAAAAAATAGTAATTATAAATTTAAACCATATAGCCCACTTAAAAGAATTAAGAACACTAAATAAGCCATATATTATTGATTTTCACAATAAGTTTGTATTTTATGTCTATCGAATGCTGACTATGGCGTCAGGCTTTCGTCCTGTGACGGGGACATGCGGTAAACTCTCGGATATTTGTTTAGATTCTGGGATGTTTTGGATCAGCGATAAAGAGAATAGAAATGGTATTTCTGCACGTTGCATTGTTCTTGGTGATATTGCTTTAAAACAATTATCGTTTTATTTACAACATCTTAAAGATTTAAGCAGTTTTTTTAGTATAAGAAATAAAGTACTTTACCAGCGATTTATAGAAAGTTTGAATGCAAAAGAACATTTGCTATTTTTTATAGGTGATAATGATGAAATTATTGAGGTAACACCAACGTCAATTAACCCCTATATGGATAAACAGTTTCCAGTAAAGCTCAATTGGCATAGACATTATATTCGTAGTCAGTTTATGCGCAAGAATATAGATCCAGCATTAATCGGTTCATTCATGGGGCATGAAGAGATAGGGCAAGAAGGGTTAGGGCGCTTTTCATCATTAAGTTATTGTGATTTTAAGAAATTATCAGAGGTCGTTAATAGCATCCTGAAATCTTTAAATTTTGAGGTGGTCGGTGGATGCAAAATCCGATAGTACTATTAAAAGCAAAAATCTTTGAGCCTATTGTTTTAGCTGATACCGTTGGTAAGAATAAGCGCTCTGCGAATAGGCGAAAGCACGATAATTTAGTCAAAAAGAAAAGTTTAGAGGTATTTGAAAAAATATTTCCCCAAGCATTTATAGAACCACCAAACCTTGGTGGTTTTAACAAAAAGTGGCTTGAATTTTTCTTTGAAATATCTAAAGTCTTTGGCTCTAATAAAGATTTGATAATGGCTCATAACTCAATTGCTCATGCGATAGATAAAGGAAATAAAATTAAGTTGTGGCATGTTGCTATCACAACGCAAGTTGTACAAGTAAAGCGAGAAAGACCATTTAAAACAGAAACCTGGTTTAAAAATTTTAAAACAATAAGTGAGTTTGAAAAAGTATGGTTATTAAATCTAAAACACACCAATAAAGATGAAACCAAATTACTCACTGATTGCATTATCAGTGCAGTATGTCATTCAGGCTTAAACGAAGTTTACCATGCTAATGCGTTATTTGAATGCTTAGTAAAATCAAAGCCGCTTAATATCAAAGATAACTTAGTTTGGTTAGATTTAATTTTGTCACCTGAAAAGTTTCAAAGTAAGAATAATAATTTTCCTTATAGTACCAACACATCTGTTGAAGGTGAGGCGTTGCTACTGAGTCGTTTTTTTCCAACAACATTAACCTTGTCGTTTATATATAAATATTTAAATAAACGAAAAAATGTCGTCACGTTAACGCCTGTTCAGTTATGGAAAACTATTACGGATGAATTAAAAGTCTTATTGAACACAAAAATAACAAGACAACAATTTTGTAAAGCAGGGATTGGTTTAGCTGAAACACAATCAGGCGTATTTATGCCTGAAGCACTAGTTGAATATGCGGCAAAGCGAAATATGTCTTATTCTTTATCCAGTGATAATTGGCAGATGCTAGGAGAGCATTTTAATTATTGTTTAATTGATAATATATCTGGTTTCAAAAGTGCTCTTTTAAATCATCAACATACAACATTTTCTAGCGTGACTAAAAACAAATCTACCTTTGAGTTAATTAAAGATTTATCAGACACCTTAAAAGTAAAGGAAAAGGGAAAAGTTAGGAGTATTAAAAAAGTATTAAATGAAATAAGAAATATTTTTGATACCCAAGATACAGCTAAACCATTAAATGAAAGAATTATTGTCGGTTGGCTTATATCTTTGCTTGAGCAAAACAAGACGGTGAGCTCAGCTCTGCGATATTTTTCCGCTATTGGTGCATTATGGATCAGTGAGCTACGTGACATTACCACCGAAGAAACGGCAGAAAGTTTTGAAGCTTTATATACGGGAATGCTTGAGATAACGGCATCAACAAAAGACCATGAGTATAAAGCTAGGCGATTCATGCAAATACACCAATTTGGCGTTTTGCAATTTAACTTACCTTCATTAAATGAATTTGATTTTGATATCGAGCGAACAGCAGCGCATGTAAGAGCAATGTTCATTCCTGAATCTGCATTTAAAGCAATGATAGAGTCGATTAATCAAAGTAAAAATACCAATAGAGAAGAAAAATTAGCATTAAGTTGCATTTTAATTTTTTCTTATCGAACAGGTATGCGATTAGGAGAAGTACTAAAACTGCAATTATACGATTTTGAATGGTCAAAAGAGGGTTGGTTGTTTGTTCGTGATAATAAGTATGACAATAATAAAAGTAATGCATCACGAAGAAAGGTACCTTTACTTTGTTTATTAACAAATGATGAACTTGATATTTTTAGAGCGTTTATTAAAGAAATAAATATGTCTAGCAATAGAAAGGTAAGCGCTAATGGGCTACTTTTTTCTCAAAGTTTTAATCAAGGAATGCCTTATAAAAATTTTAGTGTCTCTAATTTAGTCTCACAATTATTAAAAGAAATTACAAAGCTATCGCTATTTGTTTTTCATGGGTTACGCCATAGTGCAATTTCTCGGTTGCAACTGGTTTTACATGCTAAAGAGCTTAATTTGTCAAATTTCTTAGGGCCATTGTACAGCGAACTTATTCCTTATGATGAGGAGAGACTACTCAAGATAAATAACATGGTTTGTGGGTTATCTAAACGTAGTAAATATTGGGCATTATGTACTTTTTCAGGACATAGAACACCGCAAATAACGTTTAATAGTTATTTTCATTTTTGTGACTTGTTAACATTTTGTTTTTTGGAGAAAAACCAAAAGGAAATAACAGTAGAGCAACTACATTCAGTATCAAGCTTAAGCAGACGCTTGTTATCCAATAAAGTAAAAAGTCTAAAATATAAAAGAGATTTATATGCCTTTGAAATTAGGGCGTTATTAATAACCAAACTGCAAACTAAAAAGTTTTGTAATACGTTTGATTTTCCTGAAAAACCAATTTCACAGCCTACAAAATTAGTATTACCCCAAGAAGATAATTCTAAAATGGTTTTTATTGTTTATGAGGTACTTCATGCCTTAGAGCAAGGGACAAGTATCGAAATGCTTATGTGGCTTCATAATCTAACGATTAGTAATGTTGATGAATGGGAAGCTAGAGCTCATATTCTTAATAGTATCAACACAAGTCGAGACCATTCTAGAAACATATCTACCTATCGTAAAAGTGGGTTAATAACAGCGTTATCTAAAAATAATCTTGATGTCGCCGAGATAACTAAGCTTGTTAATTTTATTCGTCTTAAATTAGATAAAGTATCAAAAAAAGATAAAAAGGAAGAACTGGCTGCTTTTTCTAAAATAATAAAAATAGTGCTTTGTCGCACGACAACAAGTAGTAGTGGTATTTTATTTCGTCATTATTCACATTTGATATTTTTTCTAGCATTCATGTCAATCTTTCCTAGAAACAGATGGTATATTCAAATACACGCCAAAAATAAACAAGATATAGCGCAATGGAAAAAGGCAGGAAAAGGGTGTTATTTAAATATTGACACTACATTTACCCAAGATAAAAGAAACGTAAATGGTCAAGCATTTGTTCACCTTTTGAGTCATTCATCTCCTAAAGTCTGTAAAGGTAATCAGTGGAAAAAATATTCATCTAATATCATAAAATTCACTATTAACATTTTAGCTATTATTTTGATAAAAAAAGAGCACTTAATTTTTATTAAACAGAGCATAGAAAAATAATGCTTTAAATGTGCTTTAAATTCCCAGCATAATACTCTACAAAGTCACTAAATAAACCATGTCAGTGACTTGTAGTAACGTATATTAAGACAATAACTTTGTATGTTCGTTTGTCTAACAAATCAATAGCATTTGATTTGTTTATATTTACAGTGCGAGTCAATTATTTGGTTAATTAAGCGTTACAAGCATCTTTTAATGCTTTGCCGGCTTTAAACCCTGGCGCTTTTGATGCGGAAATTTGAATTTCAGCACCTGTTTGTGGGTTGCGACCTTTACGTGCTGCTCTATCTGACACTTTAAATGTACCAAAACCGACTAGAGCAACATCACCACCATTAGCTAACTCCGCTGTTACAGCAGATATTAAACTATCTAATGCACGGCCTGCTGATGCTTTAGTGATATCTGCATTTTCTGCTATCTTTTCGACTAATTGACCTTTATTCATTCTGTTCTTCTCTATCGATTTTTTTTGTTAAAAGTAATAATAAACAAATATACCTTTAGGGTGCAATGAATATGTTTTCTATTTTGAATGTATGCAAAATTTAAGGGTGATAGGAAGTGATATGTATAATAATTGTTACCAATAATGTAGAAATAAAATTTAATGAGTTTAGGTGACTAGACTTTTCTTAAAAGTCAAAGTTACCAACGTCTGCTTTCTTCCAAAACGAATCGACACTAAAAATAAAGCCTTAAATAAATCGCTTGTGGCAGATATTATTTATAAATAAATATCTACTTAAAACTAAATGCCGCTCACTTTAAGTGAATGGCATTATTAATTTTTAAAGGCTTTTGAGTGATTTTAATTTTTAGCACTTTGTAAGAAAGCACACCGTACATAACGGAAACCATTCACCTGCTTTATTGTCGCTTCAATGTGAACTTTGGAATTTAGACGTAAACTTTTAATATACTCATTCATGTTAAAACAATAAACTTGAATTGTTGAGCTGAAATCAAATAACTTGATTATCCAGTAAGTTTTTCCGTACTCGTCTATCCTACTATTGCACTCTATAAGTTTATAGTATCCTTTAAATCGTTTAAAAGCGGGTATGTCTGCTAATAGAGGCTGGATAGATTGCTCAACTGTCGTTTGTACTAATTGTGCTTTATTTGAATTAATCATGATGAACCCCGGTAAACTTTGTATTAAGAAGATTTTCAAAGGCGCTGCCGTCTTGGCGTGTGAGATTAGGGACGTAACGAGAGTAGACCCGAAATAACATCATCGTTGTTGCATGCCCCATCTGCTTTGCTATCCATTCAGGTGCTTCGCCAGAAGCTAGCCAAAGGGTCGCACTTGTATGTCTTGTCTGATAGGGGGAGCGAGCATCTAATGCCAAATTTCGGAGTAGGGGGTGCCAAACACGTTTTGCTACATTATTGTTATCGAGCGGTTGCCCATTATTATTGGTAAAAACATAACAATGCTCACCTGAAACGGTAAACTGTTTTTGTAGTGCATCAAAAACTGGTTGTGACATTTGAATTTCACGATAGCTACCATCATTTTTGGTGTACTCAGTACGACCGTTGAGTAAGCATTCTCGCACTAGGATAAGCTTTTGGTCAAAATCAATGTATTGCCATTTAAGTCCATTAATCTCACCTGTTCTTAAGCCAGTGAAAAAACGCACCAGATAGTAGTTAGTAAAATCAGGACGAACCGTAGACAAAATTAAACTAACTTCTTCTAATGTAAAGGGAGCTATATCAGTTTTAGGCACCTTAAGTGGTTTAATATTGCGATAAGGTGTTATAAAATCAAAACGGTCGGCTGCTTCATTCAAAATCATTCTTAAGATTTTCATATGCTTATTGATGTGACCTGTAGAAAGTGAATTGCCGTTTTTGCGCGTGACTTTGGCGAGCTGTGCGCGGAACTGCATTAAATCTGCTTTGGTGATTTGGCCGACATCTTCATTTTCAAACTTTGGTAATATACGGTTATCCAGTATATTACGCACTTTTTCTCTATAACTGATACGCCAGCTTGACTGCAACTCATCAAACCAAGTGTTAGCAAAATTCTCAAAATTAGGCGTGCCATTGACTGTTTGAATAATTGCCTTTGTTGATTTTTCAAGCTTAGACAGCATTTTACTTCCAGGAAACTGTTTAGCGTAATCAAACTGATTAACAAGTATTAACGCTTCAATTTGTGTTAACAGGCTTTTAAGTTGTTTTCGGTTTGTCTGCGTGTCATTTAACGCGGTCTGCTCTCTACAACGCAAGTTTTTATATTTAAAATCAAGAAACAACTTTCCTGTTTCTTTTCTTACTCTAATATGCCCCATGAGCTACCCCTCCATTTGCCATTGGAATAGCAAAGGTATTGGTAGATTGTTTACCAATGTCTTTTTGAATAGCTTCCCAGATGTACAAAATTTTACGGCCACCGAAAGGGCGAATGTAGTGAATGCCTTCAAGCAATACCGAATCCTTTAAGCGTTCACGAATCGTGCGACTATCATACTTAATGAGTTTTGATAATTCTGATGTGGTTAAAAAAGTTTGAGTCATGTGAATAATCCTCTATAATTAAAAATTAATAGTAGAAGGTTTAAATGACCTTCTGTAGAGCAATATAACCCGCAAAAGAACCTTCTGCAAGTCTTTTTGTTCTTCTGTAGATAAAAAAAGGTTTTAGAAGATGATAAAGTGCCATTTATCCCGCATTATGGGAGAGAAGAAGTTGAAAATTTCTGATGTAGCTAAAGAAGTAGGCGTTAATAGGGGAACTATTACGCGCTTATATCAAGAGACAGCTATAAGGGTTGAGTTTGAAGTACTAGAAAAATTATGCATCTATCTTAATTGTGATATCGGTGAATTGTTGGAAGTTAAAGAATAATAAGGGCTCTTATTACTAAAGCTTTTGTATCTGAGCGGGTTTAATTCCTCACCGCTTGCGGCGTAACGCCATAAGATACCTTTTCGGGAATCGAACTTGAGCCTAAGCGAAAAACCTTGGTGTGAGGGCATTTATTTTACCGTGAATGATCAAAATAATGGTATGTTCGGCATTGGTTAATTTTATTTAATAATGCCATAACTTCCATACTTATTGCTGTATCTAGCGCTCCTGTTAGTTTATTGCCACTATTGATCAATACATGAGTAATTGAAAAGTGTTACTACGTTCTTTTTTCTATAACCTAACGTAAAGTGCAGGTACTGATGCATTTTTACTGGGAATTAAATGATAATGTTGATTCCTGATGAAGTTTAAATATTTTAAGCTATTGTTTAGTTTGCATTGCTTAAAAATGTAAACATCCTTGAACTTTCTGTTTTGTTTTAATAAACTACGTATTTTGGGGGAGTAATAAATATTGTTGTCTTACCATTACAGTAAGCTTCGAACTAAAAAATATTGCTGAGGTCATACTTTATCTGCTTTTGTAGAACGCTAGTTAACTTTTTTAGAAGCAAAAAGTGTTGCTTATTAAGCCATTTTACCACTGACATATTTTGTTTTTCGTCATGTATCTTTTAAAAATAAAATATTTTATTTGACACTTTACTAGATAGTGTTTAGATTATGGTTTTAGCGTCTAACTTTTAATAGTTCCTACAAAAACAATGAGAATATATTTATGACAGGAATGGGAAATCCTAAAACTTGGTCCCTTGGTGAACAAGACACCGTAATTGCCGCCTTAGAACGTGCTGTTATAGCCTATCCAGACCGTGTGTTACTAGATTTTTCAGGTAGCACTTTTACCTATGGGGAGGTTGATCGTCTTTCTACGGCTATGGCGCACTCCTTAGCATCTATGGGTGTTAAGGTTGGTGAAACAGTTGTGACCATGCTTGATAACAACATTGACGCTATTGTCAGTTGGTTAGCTGTTAACAAGTTATGCGCTGTTAGTGTGCCAATAAACACGGCATTACGGGGTAAGTTTCTTGAGCATCAAATTTCAGATGCTTCAGCGAAAGTAGTACTTTGTGAAGCAGGTTATTTAGAACGTATTGGTGCGGTCTGTGATGAACTAACTAAACTTAAATTAATACTGCATCGTGGTGAGATAACAGACCAGCCCGAATTTGGAGTGAAATATGCGCCACTAGACAATTACCGTGGCAGTAATATTAGCCCTATTGAGAAAAAACCCAAGCCTTCTGATCTTGCCTGTATTATTTACACGTCAGGCACAACAGGTCCTTCAAAGGGGTGCATGTTAAGTTATAATTTTATGTGCAGTTTAGCCAGACAGCAATTACGCGCAGGTCCCGTCACTGAGTCAGATGTCACAATCACTCCGTTACCATTGTTCCATATGAATGCACTTTGTGTTGGTGTTATTTCCAATATTCTGATGGGTGCAAGACTCTGTGTTGTACCGCGCTTTTCTGTATCTGGATTTTGGCCTGAAGTTGAGCGATCTGGTGCAACGATTGCTTCTATACTCGGTGGTATGGGCTGGTTGTTAGCACAGTCGAAAGAAAATGACGCCATGAAGCGGTGTTTTGGACAGATACATACCGTGCGTGGTAATCCTTTTACTGAAGAAGCAAAAGCAGCCTGGCGTGAGCGTTTTGGCGCTAAACAGGTAGGCGGAAATGGTTATGGTTTGACCGAAGCTTGTGTAGTGACATCGCTGCCAGGTGGTGAATATGCGGCACCAGGTTCATCGGGTAAGCGCATTCCTGAGTATGATGTGCGTATTGTCGATGACTTAGACCATGAGTTGCCTGCCGATCAGTCAGGTGAAGTTATTATCCGTCCACTTCATCCTGATATCATGTTTATGGGATACTGGCGCAGGCCAGAAGAAACACTCAAATTGATGCAAAACATGTGGTTTCATACTGGAGATATTGGCAAGTTTGATGAAGATGGATTTTTCTATTTTGTTGATCGTAAAAAAGATTATTTACGTCGCCGAGGTGAGAATATCTCCAGCTTTGAAATGGAGTCAGCATTTGCTACCCATGAGAAAATCTCTGAAGTTGCTGTACATGCAGTACCATCTGACAAGGGTGAAGATGATGTTAAAGTAACGGCTGTATTACATCAGGGAAGTACATTAAAAGAAGAAGATTTATTTCAGTGGGCGACAGATGTAGTGCCTTATTATGCGCTACCAAGATATATTGAATTCCGTTCTGATTTGCCTAAAAACCCTCAAGGGCGTGTGTTAAAATACTTGCTGCGTGATGAAGGTAAAACAGAGTATACATGGGATCTTGAAGACACGGATATTCAGGTTAAAAAACATTGATCTGATAAAACTGATTCATCGCAACAGCTCTTCCTAATAGCTTGGGAGTTATATTTACCTAAAACTGTTATTCTTGATATGGAAAAGTGAACGTCTCTATGATGCAAATAATAGCGCTATCTGAACAAGTAACCATAAATCAGGCCTTTGCTGTGAATGTTAGTGACCAGCCAATTGTTTTGTTTCGTGATAAAGATGGCGATGTTTGCGCGCTTGAAGACCGTTGTCCACATCGTCGTGTTCCGCTTTCATTAGGAAAAATAATAGAAGGTGATATACGCTGTGTCTATCACGGTTGGACGTTTAATAGTCGCACTGGGGCTTGTGTAAATATCCCGAACCTAAGCGATGATGAAGCGATTCCTGCCAAATTAAAAGCCATTTCATTTGTCGTGCAAGAACACAATGGTTTTGTTTATTTATACAACCCTGAATCTGATGCGCAAACAGCAGCTTTGCCTATTGATGTTTTTAGTGATCAGCCCTTTGATGCAGAGCTGTTTGGTAGTGCTAATGTTCCAATAACACTGCAAGAGTATCTGGCAGTGTTATTAGATGGACCCGAAACACTATTGGTATTCAGCGGTGTGGGCATGACCGATTTTTATCTGGGAGGGGTAGTAGAGCAAGAGCAAAGCGTATCTATTGATCGTGCTGCAGATTGGTCTCTTATAGATAGAAAACCGTCATGGAAGTCGCTTGATTATCCGCTCATTATCCGCAGTGAGATATGTCAACAGAGGTTTACTGCTATGGTGAGTGTTTTAAATACGGCTGAACAATGCTTAATGGAAGTTTATCTTTCTATTGTGCCCGACAAACGAGGTACCTCGCGTATTCTTTGGCGGGCAAGGCGCTATTCAGCATGTTTAGAGTCGGCACCTTTGGCCATTCGCTTGAAGATGTCTATGTGTAAAGGCTTTGTGAAAGTGAAAGAAACAATTTGTGCTACTGCCATTACTAGCTTGATGGTAGGACCCTCGACTATTCTTGTGCCGATTGATTCAGCGTAATAACAGGAATTCCTAACTGGGATAGTATTGAGGCCTAAAATGGATACCTTACAAAGCAAAACGCTTGAATATTTGGCAAATGCTAAACGTCGTAAGTTCAATGATTGGTTACCTAGTCAATTTGATTTTCGAGATACTTGGTTTCCGTTGTCGCATGCTAACCACGTGGGTAAACAAGCTATACGGAGAATTGTCCATAATCAGTTTATCTATTTATGGCGTGAGGGTGAACGTATTGTTGCAGCAGATAATCATCCTGATATAACGGGTTTTCGCCGCCGTCCAGCTAATTCTTTCACAGCAGGTAGTGGCTTGTATAAGGCTGTGGAGCGTTATGGTTATATTTGGGTCTGGTACGGTAATCCTGATAATGCTGACCAAGCCTTAATACCTCATATTCCTTTTTTGCCAAAGAATGGCATGGGCATACCCAATTATATGCGCACAACAATCCGTTTTGATGCGTGTTCAACTTTGTCAGTAGAAAATTTATTAGACTTGACTCACGCTGATTTTTTACACGGAGAGGTGGTAGGAGGGGAAGGTGAGGCAAAAACTGATGAGGCGTTTTTTGAGAGCACTTCAGAGACGATAACCCGAACACGTATAGTAACGGGCAAACCTGTTTCACCTATTATGCGTTGGGTAGGCGGTGTGCGGGTTAAATACCAAGACTTTCGTTCAACACTGCATGTTCATTTACGTAGTAATGTGTGTATTTATTATCCACGTTTTGATCCTGGTTTTGATGTGCCAAATGTTCAACCATTTGTTCCTAGCGGTCCTTATAGTTCACGCGTCGATCAAATTTTTAGTCTTGCTGATGCACCAACACCATTTCGCCAATTAATGCCGAAGGTTGCTTTTATAGTTGGTCCGCAAGATAACTCAGTGATGCGACCACAAAATCCGCGCTATATAAATTTAGATACTAGAGCCGATTTACACTCTCGGTTCGATGCACCGGGTAATCGTTATCGCTATTTAATGAATAAACTAAATGAGCGACAGAAAAATTCAGATTTTTCTTATCTGTCAGATGTGGATCCAGGTGCTAATATTACTGAACTACTGGGAATGAATATTAAGCGATAAACCCTTTATGTATATAATTTACAGGAAAGTTAAGCCTTGAAGCTTGTTAATTCAATTAATGGTATGGACCCTCTCCACTCCACTTACGGCTTCAAATGAGCCAATATAGGGTTGATTAAAACGTCTATAGATAAAGAGAGAGGATCACATGAGTACTATAACAATCGGATTAGATATAGCCAAATCAGTTTTTCATTTAGTTTGGATGAACGCAACAGGTAAAGTATTAAAAAGAAAACAGCTTTCACGAAAAAAAGTAGCGGAGTATTTTGCTAACCTAGAAGGATGTACTGTCGTCATGGAAGCTTGTGGCAGTACACATTATTGGTCACGGGTAATTACTCGCTGTGGACATGAGGTAAAAGCAATTGCACCACAGTTTGTTACGCCTTACCGCAAAGGTAATAAAAATGATTACAATGATGCGGAAGCGATAGCAGAAGCAGCACAACGTGAAAATATGCGTTTTGTGCCGTTAAAATCATTAGAACAACAAGACATTCAAATGTTGCATAGAATTCGGGAAAGGTTAATTAAAAATAGAACGGCATTGAGTAATCAAATTAGAGGTTTATTGGCAGAGTATGGTTTAGTGATACCTAAAGGTATTCACCACCTAAAAGCACAGTTACCTGGATTTTTAGAAGATGCCACGAATGAATTAAGCACTTCAGCTCGTCGTTATTTTCAAGGACTGTATGAAGAGTTGGATGAGTTATCAATTCAAATAAAGTCAGTTGATAGCGAAGTGTTGGGCATAAGTAAACAAAATGAAGTTTGCCAGCGATTAAGTACAATGACAGGCATTGGGCCAATTATTGCAACCGCTTTATATGCGGGTATTGGAAATGGAAAAGCGTTTACTAGTGGTCGACATGTTTCCGCTTGGTTAGGCTTAGTGCCAAAACAACATTCGACGGGAGGAAAACCGACCTTGTTAGGAATTTCTAAGCGTGGTAATACCTATTTAAGAACACAGTTGATTAATGGGGCAAGAGCCGCATTGAGGCATTGCGAAAATAAAAATGACCAAGTTAGTCTTTGGGCAAAAAAATTAAAAGAACGAAGTAATTACAATAATGCCACAGTCGCTTTAGCGAACAAAATGGCTCGAATGGCGTGGGCGATGTTACATCACCAAGAAGATTATCGATTAAAAGTTGCGAGCAAGTAGAGCGTAAAGAACACCGTATAACAACCTTGTAACATTGCTAGATAATAGAGATTGATGGGATACAGTTCAGCACTGCCCTATAGGAAACCTTATAATACCAAGGGCTATCATAAGCCGTTCAATTGATGAGGTGATAGGGGCGGAAATCCATCAGGGCTAGAGGCATCAAATGATACCTCAGTCAAAAGCCGAATATATGGCTGCAATGCACTCTATAACAAAGATCTAAATTGTCTTGCAATAGGAGAGGGTCCATATATGGTATTAATAATAAGTGTTCCGATTTTTACAATGAAAGAAAGTATAGGTATCTATTGGAAAAAAAGGCTATGAGTGCAATAATTGCACAAGGTCTGTTTAGCCCGTAATTTAGCTCAAGGTGAAAGTTAACTTTCTATGACTATAAGTAAATTTTTGGAGAAATTTTAAATATGGATAATGTCGAGGTTTCTGATTTAAAAACATTAACCAATATGGTTAGTGGAGATATGGAAAATACATCAAAAATGTCAACATTAGGCTCGAAGGAAGATCCTGAAAAGCCTAATGTTGTCGCTACTCGACACGTGAGTAAAAATAAACGTTCTGAAAGAACGATAAATTTGATTTTGAATGCAACAGAAAAAGTTATTCTTGAATCCGGTGCATCTCGGATTACGATTAATAATGTTTGTAAATATGCTGGCATTTCTCGAGGCACTTTTTATCGGTATTTTTCTGCTCAAGATGACTTGCTAGAAGCATTTTCTCATCATAAGCGAGATCGCTTTCATTCTAATTTGAGGAAGCAGTTAGCACCTTATAGCGATCCAGACGAAAAGTTTGCCAAGTTAGTTGAGTATTTGGATGCCTACCTCGAAAATGGTCAAGCTCGTCGTTTATTATTAATAGCCCCTGATTATGCCATGCGGTGGTTTGAAAGCATTTTCCAAGATTCTATCAACTGCTTTCAGGAAGACTTGAAAATTATTTTTGATAGCTGGGATATCAAATTAGGCGTTAAGCTAGATCGGGAACTGATATGTGAATTAATTATTCGTTATATTCTAAGTGAACAACTGGTTCCCTCAGGGAAATTACGTCGCAGTATGCCTTTACGAATTGGCGTAATGATTCAAAGTATTATTGTAGGTACCATGCGAAAAGCATAAGCCGCTTAATTTTTCTATATAAAAATCCGTTTTACCTTGAGTCAAATGATTTCTTTGAAGTCTTAGTATGTAGCTGTTTTAATAGCCTCAGCAGATAAACAAACAACAATATTAATTTCTGTCTGGAGCTTTAATGAATAATTCGTATGATGTGATTGTAGTGGGCGGTGGTCATAATGGCTTAGTGTCTGCCTGTTATTTGGCTGAAGAAGGTAAGCGAGTGTTGGTGCTTGAAGCCGCAGATAAACTCGGTGGAATGAGCGCTTCAGGCTATCTCATTCCCGAAGCGCCGGAGCACATGATTCACTCTTGTGCGTTAGATCTTATGTCACTTCGGGTACACCCGATGGTTCCAGAAGAGTTACAACTTAGTCAGTATGGATTTAAACAAGTAGAAGTTAAACCCGGTTATATTTACTGTCACCCTGACGGTGAATCATTGGTGTTTGGCCGAACAGTTGAAGCAACAGCCGCTGAAATAGCGCGTTTCTCCGCCAACGATGCTCATGAATTTATTGAGTTGATGAAGTTGGTGAATGTCTTTTTGGATATGGCCATTCCTATGATGCGTGCTGACCCAGCACGGTTTAATTTGTCGGCAAAGTTACAGGCCTTGGGTGCACTATTAAAAAATATAAAACTGAAATCTGATGTCATGGATTTAATCCAGAGTCCTGCCTATACATCTATTATTGAGCGTTTTGAACACCCAGTGACGCAATCAGCTTTATGCGCTCTTTTAGGCGCGGCTGGACCCATTTCTAATGAAGGTACCGGTGTCTTTTTTGCTTTGCTCGGCTTTATTCATCGTTTTGGTATTGGACGCGCGGTGGGCGGTATGCAAATGTTGCCAAATGCGCTTGAAGCTCGCCTGTACGAATTAGGTGGTGAAGCTAGAGTGTCGTCGCCCGTAGCAGAAATTGTTGCTGAGAAAGGACAGGTTAAAGGGGTTGTATTGGCTGATGGCTCGCGCATAGATGCGAAGGTCGTTATTGCGGCAATTCATCCTAAGAGTGCGTTTGAAATGGTAACACAAGGTGCTTTCGATCGTAAAATTATGACGCGAGTTGCATTGGCTCCAGCGAATGCACATGGCGCAGCACCAATGAAAATTGACCTTGCGCTTAATGGACAAATTTCTTATACCAAGCATGAAGCTAAACGTACTGATGGCTTATGCATGAGAAATGCGGTTATTCTTGTGGGGACCTCAGAAGCGGTATTGGATAATTTTAAATGCGCGGCGGCGGGTAAAGTATCCGATAAGCCTTATTTTTGGGCAACTGCACCGACAGCAGTCGATCCGTCACAGGCACCCGCTGGGCAAGATGTCGTGTATATATATCCTATTGCCATGCCAGTAGAACCTATACTGGGTTGGGATAGTATTCGTGCGGATACGGCTCAGCAGATGGTTGATTATACTGCTGAATATATGGATGGAATTAAAGAGTATGAAATTGCTCGACGAATTGAAGCATCACCGGATTTAGCTGATCGATTAAAAGTGCATCGTGGTTGTGTTGTACACATTGATACTGGCATCACACGAACAGGGTTGATGCGGCCTGCAGCGGGTATTGGTAGTGACAAACTACCCGTTGATGGGTTCTTTTTAGGGGGCGCAGGAATACACCCAGGTGGCGGTGTTAATGGATTACCGGGGCGAATAACTGCTGCCAGAGTAAAACGGTATTTGAAAAAGTAGCACTATATTTCGTTAAGATTATGCTTCCTCTTGAGTACGTTTGTGCTCCAGAGTAGAGAGTAGTAGTTGAAGCGAAAATTCAGCCCAACTCTCTATTTCATCTTTAGACTTAGGGTTAGAACCCGCCAGAACCGACATTAAATATCGGTTTGTAAATGGTCCTGTCGCAATCAAGCCTAGTGCTGAAAAAAGCTGCTTGGGGCAGAAGTCTGCACGAAAATCACCACTGTCGATACCGCGATTAAGAATGTCTGAAAATTTCTTTAGTAAAATAGGCGTTTGTTCCTTGAACTGATTACGGGGTGTTGAATGAGTATCGTGATAGTGGATACCCTCCATCGCTAAAGTGGCTAACTCGGGATCTTTAAAAGGGGTAGGGAAATCGCGGATAAAATCTTTTAATGCCTCGCGAGGCGGTTTGTCAGAATAGTTTTTATCAATTAGGTGAGCCATTGCGTTTTTGGATGATTCATCTAGAACGCAGGAAAATAGCAGTTCTTTGCTTTGATAATAATGATAAATCAACTGCTTTGTAACTCCCGCATTCTCGGCAATGGTTTCAACTCGTGTCTTTGTCATACCTTTATCTGCGAACTCGCTCCTTGCAGCATCGAGGATGCGCTGCAATGTTTCGACTTTACTAGATTTTTTTTTATTTTTAATATTAGTTTTGTCCGTCACATTACTTTCCTGATGTTTTATTAATCCACCGAATTTAGGGCGATAGTTGTATAAGGATTACGTGCTTTCTAGTCAAAGCGCGAAGGCCACACTTTTTCAGTTGTACCTTGAGTAAAACAGAAACTCCGACTATCCCTTAATTTTATCATATCATACCAAATATAAGCTGATTATGCGATTTACAAACGTTTATTGCAAAGTTGGTCAAGTTTGTTTTATTTGTGATAAAACCTAATTCGTTACCATTAATAATAAGGAGAGTAATCTTGAAAACTCAATCGTCAGAAGACCTTCAATTAGAAGCGGCCTATAAATCGGTATCTGATACATATCGCGGAACTGGAATTGATATCCACAAGGCTTGTAAAAAGCAACGCGAAGAAGGCGGACCTGTTTATGAAGGTGACTTTGTCACCCAATTTGGGGTTCCTACAAACGCAGGGCTTCAGCAAGGTACACGCCCTACGTTTACCATCTTTGATTATAAAGATGTGATGTCTGTCATGCGTGACAATAAAACCTATACCAGTGGTTTTATCGCTGAAGGTTTGGGTGCATTCTTTGATGGCTTGATTATTCTTGCGATGGATGGTGAACAACATCGTCAAGTCAGATCTTTGTTGCAACCTGCGTTTATGCCAGAATCTATTAATAAGTGGCGCCCCGAAATTGAATTGGTCATGCGCCGTGATTTTCTAGAGCCGCTGGCGGCTAAGAAAAAAGCCGACATTATGGAGTTCGGTTTATTCTTTCCTATTCGTGTGATGTATGCGTTGATGGGATTCCCAACAAATGATCCAGAGAAATATAAAAAATATGCGGCTTGGGCCTTGGCTATGGTTGGCGGTAATCAGATTGATCCAACTAAAATTGAAGAAGCACGTCGTCAGTCAGGCATTGCAGTAAAGGCACTTTATGATTCAATCCTTGAGGTTGTGCAGGAACGTAGAGCTTCAGATGAGTATAAAGATGACTTGATTGGACGTTTGATTACAGCCGAGTTTGAAGGTCATACTTTGGATGATCATGAGATTGTTACTTTCGTTCGCTCTTTATTGCCGGCCGCTGGCGAAACCACGACGCGTACTTTGAGCTGTGTATTAACCATGTTATTTAATACTTCTGGTCTTTTAGATCGAGTACGTGATGATAGAGCACTTATTCCTAAGTTGATTGATGAAACTGTTCGCTATGAACCCATGGGGACTTTTAGAACGCGAGAAGCCTCTAAAGATACAGAGATTCAAGGTGTTAAAATCCCTAAAGGGTCTTTCGTTCAGTCTATGATTGTTTCGGCAAACAGAGACGAAACGGTTTTTGAAAACGGCCATGAGTTCAATATTGATCGTAAAATGAAGCCCTCTTTTGGTTTCGGTTTTGGTGCACACATGTGTATTGGTCAGTTTGTTGCTAAGTTAGAAATGAACTGTGCTATTAATGCAATGTTTGATTTGTTACCTAACCTTCGCCTTGATCCTGATTATCCAGCGCCAGTTATTGAAGGTGCTCAGTTACGGGGTTGCTCTAGTATTCATGTTTTGTGGGATTGATTCGTTGTTTTGCACGGCCAAGGGCGCATGTGGATTCTTCGATGAGAGGATAGCAAATAACAACACCAGAAGAGAGGACTTATGAAAAGTTTTAAGAAAAATGCACAAAGGGGGGATTTTAATTTCCAATGTTTAGTTTCGCCTCAGCAAGTAAGTGGCAAGAAACTTGCGGATTTACGTGATCATTTTGGTCTTAAATTTACCAAGCATATGCCCTTTGGTAGTGTGCGAGATGAAGAAAACCATATTTACTCTTTTGTAAGAGCTGTAAATGGCCCAGACAGTACACCTAATCCAACAAAGTTTATTTACCAGTCAACCCGCGTTGATGGAGAAAGTATTCGCATTGATCGCGAGAATATAACAACTCAGGCGATAACAATGTTTCCAGAACGCTGGTATGAAGAGAATACAGATACGGCGGGTTGGTCAAGTGTTAAGGATGAACCAGGCAACCCGTGGGAGATTACTGCCTCTGGTGATAAACTTAGCTGGTGTGAAAAGGGATTGTTTGATATTTCGGGCACATTACTCGGAAATGGTATGCAGTGGTATTTGCCGGGCGAAGACTGGGGCACGTTTTATGTTTCTCAAGTGTATGAAGTGACGGGTACCTGCGAAGGGCGATCGGTAAAAGGCATCATAATGCTAGATCAGGTATGGATGGCTGAGGGCGGAGCGATTCATTTTCAGAAAGATTTGGTTGTTAATAACAAAATGCATGTGCTGTGGTGGACTTTTGCGACTGTTTATAAAGATGGTAGTTGGGATATTGGCTCGTTTATGGTGGGTCATGAAAACCTAGGTTACGGTATATTTCAAAATGACAAAGGTGAATTACGGGTGACGACCAAGGTGGAGGGGGTAGCTGAGCACAAGGATGGTAGTTACTTCTTAAAATGTGCCAAAATAATCGTGGATGGTGAACATGAATGGGAGTTCTTGCCAGATCCTAAAGGTGAGATGAAAGACTTTGTAGGCGGATTTCCTATTACTGCTCAACAAGAAGGACGCTGGAGGCGCGTGGGAGATACACGTGAGCCTGATTACTGGGTTGGTTGGGGTGAATCAGACAGGCGTAACGGCACAGCACGTAATGTCTTTGGTACAGACTTAGATGAAGGAGAGAAAAAATGAGCACTGAAAATACGGCACCCATAGAGGCTTTTGTACATGAACAAATCGCCTGCTGGAACCGAGGTGATAAAGAGGCCTTTTTTGCAGCGTATCGCAATATAGCGACCGATAAGTTATTAATTGAATATGTCGGAAAACCTGAAGCTGATGGCTGGCCTATTCTTGAGGATATGTGGGCACAAAGCCAAGAGAAAATAGAGGTTGAAGAATTGTTAATGATTGCAGCCGGAGATGAAGTTGCTTGTCATAACAGAAATAATATCCTCGGTACTGATCAAGCTATTGAAACGGTTGAATTATATCAATTATCATCAGGCAGCTTAAGAGTAAGATATTTCATAAAAATGCCTTAATTTCTTACTTAGTTAACTATTCAAAATGCAGGAGTGCGAATTAGCGCTGCCTGCATTTTTTATGCGCTAAATAATAGTAAGTCATAAATTAAATGTAGACACATATATATAATACGTCTAACTTATGGGTATGTTTTTTGATCATCGAGACATTGAAATGTCTAGAGTACCACCGATTACAATTACTCAACTTAGCCCGAAACTGTCTAATAAAGTTGAACGTGGCCTGAATAGCCGTATGTTGAGTTCAGCTATTCCCATACAAGTATGGGCGCACAGGGATGAGCTCGCATGCACTTGGCTAGATTTGTTAGAAACTATGCATAACAGTCGTTTGCTGGAGAGCAGACTAAGAGAATTAATCCGTCTTAAAATAGCCTCAATTACTCAGTGTAAAGTGTGCCAAATTGCCCGAAAAAGTGATGATGTTGATGAGTTCGATGTTGCCTGCCTGAGTTACCTAGATGATCACTTTACACCGGCTGAGCAAGGGGCGCTTCACTACGCTGAATTATTTGCGAGTGATTATATGGCGATAGATGATGCTATTTATGACGAGCTTTATAAGCATTTTTCTGTCGCGGAAGTGGTTGAGTTGAATATGTATTGTGCCCTAATACTAGCGGGTGGACGCATGACATTTGTACAGCAGGCGTATGAAACATGAAGTATGAGCGAATGAGTGCTGTTTATGCCCGATAATGTTCATGAAAAAGAGGTTCCAAGAACAAAAAGGACCACCGCAGTGTTAGCACTGATAGCCTGTCAGGTGGGACTTCATGCCTGTATGCAATCGATGCGCTTGGCAACGCCACTAGAAATTTTGTCTGAGGGTTATGGTGAACTGGAAGTTGGCATTTTAATTTCACTTTTTGGCCTTGCACCAGCCTTGTTGGCTATTCCTGCCGGTCATATGGCAGACCGGTATGGTTACCACAATCCGGTAAGAATAGCGGCAAGTCTGTCTTTACTGGCAGTTGTTATTACCACTTTACAAGGTGGACTCGTCACTTTATTGTTTGCGGCATCTCTTAGCGGTGCAGGGTCAGGGTTTGGCATGATAGCTATTCAACGCACAGCTGGTCGCATGGCTATAAATGGTACTGACAGAATAAAAATATTCAGCTGGATTGCATTGGCACCTGCAATTGCGGGCTTTTTCGGTCCGGGAATCACTGGTGTATTAATTGATCTTTATGGCTTTCGAGTGGCCTTTGGCGCGATGGCCGTTCTGCCTATTGCTACCTTCTTCTTTTCATGGTTGGTGCCTGCTGAAAAAATTAATTATAGTGCTTACAATGAAAAAAAAGATAAATCTTCTAAATCTCTATTCACCGAACCCTTATTTATTCGATTATTGATTATTAACTGGCTTGTGACTGTCAGTTGGGGGGTATTTAGTATGGCCCTGCCTATCTTGAGTCACGAACGGGAAATGAGTGCATCGGTAGTGGGTTTTATATTTATGGTGTATTCACTTTCATCAATAGTGGTGAGAGTCATTATTCCTTTTGTCGCAAAGAGGCTTTCTGATCAGGTCATGCTTGGCGTAACCCTATTGCTTAATGCGGGTGTCTTTGTTTTATTTCCTTTTATAAACAGCGAGTTACCTATGGTGTTACTTGCCGCTGTTTTAGGGGTTGCACTGGGTATGATCCAGCCATTAATGCTAGTAATGCTTTATCAAATAACACCAAAAAGCAGGGAAGGTGAGGCATTAGCCTTACGATCTGCTTTTGTGCATGTTTCTATGGCCACTATGCCAGTAATGTTTGGTGTGCTTGGATCTGTTGTAGGTATAGGGGCACTTTTTTGGTTGATGGCAACACTACTTGCTACGGGTAGTATGCAGGCTCGACACTTTATTAGAGTTAAAGATCCGAATTGATCTTGAATAGTCATTTAAATAAAAACGAGTCACAAATAATAAAAGTGTTTAAATTAAACCCTGATACTGTTACCTTAGTACAACTAAAGTTATTTATACAGTTTATCAATAGGTGTTTCAATTGGTTGATCTCTGAAAGATAATGTTAACCGTTAATGAGTGGTGAGTAATATGTCCAACAAGCACAATAACAATTTGGAAAAAGCGTTTGCCGATGTCGCCGATAACTATCGCGGGCAAGATGTCGACTTGAATGCTATTTATCGGGATATGCGTAAGAACACTCCGGTAATTGCCGAAGATTTTATGAGTAAATTAGGGGTACCGAATATAGCCGGTCTTGATGCAGAACGCCCCACCTTTACGCTATTTAAATACAGCGATGTAATGGCAGTATTGCGTGATGCGAAACGTTTCACTAGTGGTTTTATTGCCGAAGGCTTGGGTGCATTTTTTGATGGCCTTATTCTAACTGGTATGGATGGGGATGAGCATAAAAAAGCGCGTGCCTTATTGCAGCCTATTTTTATGCCTGATGTCGTTAATACTTGGCGTGATACTAAAATGGACCCGATTATTCGTAATGAATATCTGATCCCTATGCAGAAAGAGGGTAAAGCAGACTTGATGGAGTTTGCGCTCTACTTTCCGATTCGTTTGATCTATTCATTAATTGGTTTTCCAGAAGACGACCCAGAAAAAGTACAACAAGTCGCTGCTTGGTCTTTAGCGATTTTGGCAGGGCCTCAAGTAACGCCGGAAAAGGCCGAACAAGCGCGTAAGACGGCGATGGAAGCTGCGCAGTCTTTGTACGATGCAGTAAAAAAAGCGGTGGTTGAAGTGCGTAAAAATGGTGCAGAGGGAGGGGATTTGATTAGCCGTTTAATTCGTGCGGAGTATGAAGGACGCCAGCTAGATGACCATGAAATTACTACCTTTGTGCGTTCATTGCTACCTGCTGCTGGTGAAACTACAACACGTACATTTGGTTCCCTTATGACACTTTTATTAGAAAGACCAGAGGTACTGGAGAGGGTCCGTGCTGACCGATCTTTAATCGGTAAAGCTATAGATGAGGCGGTGCGTTTAGAGCCTGTAGCAACCTTTAAGGTGCGTCAAACTTCTGAAGACTTGGAAATAGGTGGTCTACAAATTCCAAAAGGAGCGATGGTGCAGTGCATTGTTGCATCTGCGAATCGTGATGAAGATATATATGAAAACAGCGAAGAATACATTATTGACCGTAAAGTAAAGCCGTCGTTTGGCTTTGGCTTCGGCCCACACATGTGTATCGGCCAATTCATTGCAAAAACGGAAATGATTGTGGCATTAAATGCCATTCTGGATCTTTTTCCAAATATCAGGCTGGACCCAGATATGCCAAAACCAGTAATTTCTGGTGCTCAATTACGTGGTCCGCATGAGGTTCATGTAGTTTGGGATCAAGTTTAACTCAGACAGAATGTAAGAATATGCTCTACTTTATTGAAAGTGTTAGACAGAATGATGAAAAGTGTTTAGTATTGATATGTTGATAATTTCAAATAACATTAAATAACAAATATAGGGACGCTGTAGATTCTTTTAGATAAAGCAGTTTTACCCGTCGGAGGATTTTAAATGAAACTCGAAGATATGATTTTAGTCAGTGTTGACGACCATGCGATTGAACCACCTGGAGCGTTTACTCGCCATATGCCAGCTAAGTTCAAGGGGCGTGAACCTAAAGTAGAGAAACTCAATGGTCGCGATATTTGGATGTTTGAAGAGCAAGCTACCGGATATATGGGACTTAACTCTGTAGTAGGGCGTCCTAAATCAGAATATGGTATGGAGCCGCTAGGTTATGACCAAATGCGCCGTGGCACTTGGGATATTAAAGCCCGTGTTGAAGATATGGATGCTAACGGTGTTTTGGGTTCTTTGTGTTTTCCTACGTTCCCCGGTTTTGCCGGACAACGTTTTCAGGTAATGCCAGATAAAGCCGTGAGTCTAGCTGCTATTCAGGCATACAATGATTGGCATTTACATGATTGGTGTAATGCTGCGCCGGGCCGTTTTATTCCATTAATGATGGTGCCTTGGTGGGACATGCAGGCAGCTGCGGCTGAAGTTAAGCGCATGGCTGATCAGGGCGTTCACGCGCTTACTTTATCAGATAACCCGACTGTACATGGTTATCCGTCTATCCATAACCCACATTGGGATCCATTATGGAAAGCCTGTGAAGATAATAATGTCGTAATTTGCTGCCATATTGGTACCGGTGTGAAGGCAGCACATGCCTCAGACGAATCGCCAATTGATGCGTGGATTACGTCAATGCCTATTTCTATATCTAACTCTGCGGCTGACTGGATTTGGGCGCCGTTCTGGAAACGCCATCCTAAATTGCGTATGGCATTGTCGGAAGGTGGAATTGGTTGGATTCCTTACCTGTTAGAACGCGCTGACTTTACGCATGGGCATCACAAAGAGTGGACTAACTCTAATTTTGGTAATAAAAAGCCAAGCGATATTTTTAATAAGCATATTATTACCTGCTTCATTGAAGATGAATTTGGTCTACATAACCTTGATTACATGAATGTGGACAAAGTGACTTGGGAATGTGATTACCCGCACTCAGATTGCACATGGCCATATTCTGCTGATGTATTCTGGAAACAGTCGCAGCACCTTTCTGATGAAATTATCAATAAAGTGACTCATCTTAATGCTATGCGTGAATTTTCCTATGACCCTTTCGCTATTCTGGGTCGTGAAAATTGTACTGTAGGAGCACTAAAAGCTAAGGCAACCCATGTCAGCATTGAACCAGCCTTAGGTTTAGGTGGCGCTGCTCCAGTCTCTGATGCTAAGAAACCAGTTACATCTGGTGATATTAATAAAATGTTTGAAGGTGCTGACGCGGGCACCGCACTTTAATAAAACCGCTTTAGGTGTGCGTTTATAAAGACGCATATCTACTTCTATTTACTTGAGCCTTGATACTTGACGTTTACAACTAGTATCAAGACGTTGTCAGATGCTGATTCGGCAGGTACATATATGTCAATCGAACAATTTAAATACAGCTCTATACCTGCAGAGGCTGAGAAATTACGTGTCGAAGTGCGCGCGTTTCTGCAGCAGGAATTAGCTGAGTTTCCAAATATAAAACGCGCCGACTCTTGGATTGGTTTTGATGCGCAGTTTAGTCGTAAATTAGGTCAACGTGGCTGGGTGGGTATGGCGTTGCCAAAACAGTATGGTGGTTCAGATGCTAGTGCATTCGAGCGTTATGTTGTAATGGAAGAGCTATTGGCTGCCGGAGCGCCCGTTTCCGCACACTGGTTTTCAGATCGCCAAAGTGGTCCGCAAATTTTGAAATTTGGTACTGAAAAACAAAAAAACTTCCACTTGCCAGCGATCTGTCGCGGAGAGCAGTATTTTTGTATTGGAATGAGTGAACCCAATTCAGGATCTGATCTAGCGTCTATTAAATCCCGTGCAGTGCTTCAAGGTGATAAGTTGATTGTTAACGGACAAAAAGTTTGGACGACTAACGCGCATCTTGCTCATTACATGATAGCACTGGTTAGAACCAGTGAAGGCGAGAAACGCCAGCAAGGCTTGTCACAGATCATTATTGATTTAAGCTTGCCTGGCATTACTGTACGTCCAATTAAAGATTTGGTAGGTGGAGCACATTTTAACGAAGTCTTTTTAGATAATGTAGAGTTAGATGCAGACGCAATCATCGGCACTGAAGGTGAAGGCTGGTCACAAGTGACAGCTGAACTAGCGATGGAACGCAGTGGACCTGAGCGGTTTTTAAGCTCTATGGCCTTGCTGAATAGTCTGATCGGCATTATTGGCACTAAGCCAGATGCTTTACAGGCAAAAGAAATTGGTCGTTTAACCGCTAAATTAATTACATTACGTAATATGTCTTTATCTGTTACTCAACAGTTGTCTGAGGGAAAAAGTCCAGTTTGGGCTGCATCTTGTGTGAAAGCCTTTGGTGCCACATTCGAACAAGAAATTCCCGAGCTAGCGCAGGCTTTATGCGATATTTCACCTACATCATTGGGTGGCAGCGAGCATGCTCAGGTACTGGCGTACCTTATGCAAATGGCGCCTTCTTTTTCTTTGCGCGGTGGTACCCGAGAAATTCTGCGTGGTATTATTGCGCGTGGCTTAGGAGAAAACTGATTATGAGAGATATTTTTGATTCAACAATAGAACGTTTTTTTCTTGATATGGTAAGTACCGAACAAGTTTTACACGCCGAAAAAGAAGGCTGGCATGAAGAGCTATGGGGATCTTTGGATGAGTTAGGTTTTACCCTTGCTATGGCACCGGAAAGTGCTGGTGGAGCAGGTGCAAACTGGACAGATTTATGTGGGGTGGCTCGTTTAACAGGCAGCTATTCACTTCCACTTCCTTTACTTGAAGCTATTTTTTCTAACTGGTTACTTAGTCTGTGTGGGCTAGACCCCTTAACTGGTGCGTTAACCTTTGCGGCCAAATCAGATCTGAAATTGATCGAAGAAAAACTCACAGGTGTTTTGCAAGATGTGCCTTGGGGGCGTTATGCCGGACATATACTCGCGATAGTACCTGAGGCAGAGCAAAATCACCTTGTGGTATTTACCTCTGAGCAAATCGAAAGCGTGGAGCAGGTAAATAATGTTGCGGGTGAAGCGCGTGATACACTCGTTTTAGCTCAAGTGAAACCTGCGTTCTCCACTGTTTTACCAGCGCAGTTTCCAGCCAATATATTACAGCTAGGTGGGGCAATGATACGTTCGGCACAAATTGCCGGAGCTTTACATAAAGCAATGAACATTTCCCATGAATATGCCGCAGAACGAGTGCAGTTTGGTCGCCCAATTGGCAGCTTTCAGGCTATTCAGCACCAACTTGCACAAATGGCTGAACATGTTACAGCCTCTGTTATATCAGCTGAAGCAGCATTTTCTGGCTCACCCGACGCACTCGATCCTCTGGCTGTGTGTGCCGCCAAAATTTGTACTTCTGAAGCCGCTGGTGTAGGGGCTTCGATTGCGCATGCTGTGCATGGTGCTATTGGTTTTACTCACGAACATCCTCTTCATCTATTAAGTCGCCGCTTATGGTCTTGGCGCAGCGAATTTGGGTCGGAAACGTACTGGGCAAAACAGTTGGGTGAAGCCGTTTGTAAACATGGATATCAAGACTTCTGGCCCGCAGTTACCGCTGGGCATTTTGATACATTTCAAAAAGAGATACGCGAATGAAACCGTTTTTAATAATTGAGCGTGAAGGTGCGGTAATTACTGCACGGATGGATCGCCCTGAAACACGTAACGCATTAACCGAGCCGCAATATATTCAAGAATTTGTTGATTTGTGCAGTGTAATCCGTCTTGACACCACGATTAAAGTTTTAATTTTAACTGGCAATGGTTCTGCATTTTGTGCGGGTGGTAATGTTAAGGATATGCGAGATCGTACTGGTATTTTTGAAGGATCACCCTTTGAATTACGAAATCAATATCGTAATGGTATTCAGCGTATTCCCTTGGCGCTTTATGAACTGGAAGTACCCATTATCGCTGCAATCAATGGCGCAGCTATTGGTGCGGGGCTCGACTTAGCTTGCATGTGTGATGTTAGGATTTCGGTTGAGAGTGCTAAATTTGCTGAAAGTTTTATTAAGCTCGGTATTGTACCGGGTGACGGTGGAGCTTGGTTTTTACCACGAATTGTTGGTTTGCCAAAAGCAAGCATTATGGCCCTAACCGGTGATGCTATTGACGGTAAAAAAGCATTGGAGTGGGGACTGGTTACCGAGCTTGTAAGCTCAGACGAGTTAGACGATGCCGCCATGAAAATGGCTCAAAGAATGGCAGAGAATCCCGGCCATGGCCTTAGGCTAACGAAACGTTTACTCCGAGAAGGTCAACATATGCGACTGGATTCACTGTTGGAACTCTCAGCCGCCTTTCAGTCAATTGCTCACCATACTGAAGATCATTCTGAAGCAGTAAATGCGTTTCTTGAAAAGCGTAAACCCAAATTTACTGGTAAATAATTAACATAAACTGAATTGTTGAGGACTGTATATGCGTTCTGTATTCCGAGAAGATCATGAGTTGTTTAGAGAAATGGCACGTCGCTTTATAGAAAAAGAGATTACTCCTAATCTACATGAATGGGAAAAGCAAGGTATTGTGCCTAAAGAGCTTTGGTTAAAAGCTGGTGAGATTGGCTTGTTGTGTTCCTGTGTGCCTGAAGAGTTTGGTGGCGCTGGCGGTGACTATGGTCATTCCGCTGTTATGGTTGAAGAACTGGCGCGGGCAAATGCAACCGCTATTGGCTTTACTACTCACTCAGAAATCGTGACAAATTACTTGGTTGCGTACGGCAACGAGGAACAAAAAAACAAGTGGCTTGCTAAGATGGTTACCGGCGAAGTGATTGGTGTGATTGCCATGAGTGAACCGGGTGTAGGCAGTGATTTACGTTCTATGCGCATGACGGCACGCCGAGAAGGCGATGAATACGTGATTTCCGGTCAAAAAACCTTTATTACCAATGGTGGCAATGCCGATTTAGTGGTGGCGGCTTGTAAGCTTGATCCTAACTCGCGTGACCTAACGTTAATCTGCATTGAGACGGATCGCAAAGGTTTCACCAAAGGACGTTTGTTGGATAAAATTGGTTTAAAAGGGCAGGATACTTCAGAACTGTTTTTTGACGATGTTCGGGTACCTGTAACTAATCGCTTAGGCGAAGAGAATGAGGGCTTTAAATACCTCTTCCATCAGCTTGCTTGGGAACGCCTAATTATTGCTATACGTGCAGCTCAGTGTATTGAAACATTACTTGAAGAAACAATAGAATACACGCGCGATCGTCGGGCGTTTGGTAAAGCTATTTTTGATTACCAAAATACTCGCTTTAAACTTGCCGAAGTGAAGGCCAAAGCCACTATGTTGCGTGCTTTTGTTGATAGTTGCTTAGTTAAAGTGTTAACAAATGACCTTTCCGCGGAAGAAGCGGCAATGGCTAAACTTGTGGGTTCTGAATTGCAGGGGCAAATGTTAGATGAATTGTTGCAGTTACATGGGGGGTATGGTTTTATGACCGAATATAAAATAAGCCGAGCGTGGGTAGATGCGCGTGTTGCGCGTATTTACGGAGGCACTTCCGAAATTATGAAAGAAATTATCGCCCGTTCACTATAATGGTGGATACTGTCCTAACCTTACATTGTGAACTAAGACACCTGTTTCCTTACTAGCGAGTATAGATACAGCGCCAATACATGGCGATTTGAACACATGCCTTTCACCTAATAGATGAAAGGCATTCTAAATACGTTTAACTACCGCAAATCTGAATCAACAATTCTCGCATAGCTTGTGCTGGTTCGCTCAGAACTACATCTTTTTTCCAAATAATCCCCACTTGCATATCAGGCACCTGATTTTCTATCGGTCGTGATTCAATCTTCTTTCCTTCAAGTGACCAGGGTCTGTAAACCATATCAGATAAGATAGTAACACCAAAACTGTGGGCAATTAACCCCCGTAAGCCTTCCATAGAACTGGTTTTTAAGCCAATATTTAGGGTTTCTCCACATGACTCCCAATAGCGCCTTGTTGATTCTTCACCTTCATCCTCGGTAATTTGTATGTAAGGATACTGGCTGACGTCTCGCAGCGATACTCGATCTTGTTTTAGTAGCGGATGATTGGCACAAACCCAAAGTTGGCGGCGAGAGCGTATAAGAATATGGTGCGAGAAAGGCTGTAAATTATCAGTATTAGAAATAATCACAATGCCTAATTCTGTTGAACCATCTAGTACTGCTTTCTCTATGGCTGAGCGGTTCATATCACGCAGATCTATTTCGACATTGGGGTAATTCGCTCGAAATCTTGCGAGTAAATTGGGTAAAAAATATCCTAACACAGTATATGACGCTAAAACTTTAACAGAACCTTTAAGAGTGTGCGTATTAAATCGTGGTTCGCGTAAGGCATCTTCAAGAGAATCTAACATTTCTTTAGCACGTAAATAGAAACGATGCCCTTCGGGCGTTAAGGTCACACCTTGTTGTTGACGTTCAAAGAGGCGCACTTTCATTAGTTTTTCAAGTGACTTTATCGCTGATGTAATAGCCGATTGAGAAACATATGTGCTGCGAGCTGCTTTGGAAAGTTGCCCAGTTTCAGCGGTGGCAATAAAATATCTAAGCTGTTTTAGAGAAACACTTCTAATGTCCATTATCTGTTTATTTAATACCTGTATGCACTTTTTGTGATTTTACATTATTTGAATACTTTTGCATAATATGTTTAACTTATTTTGATGTGTTAGAATATAAACAGGAAATAAAAATGGGCTCATTGGATCAACTTAGTCTTAAAAATGGTTTGCGCGACGTAAAGCTGGAAGATAAATATTCTCTCAGTAAAGGGCAGATATATGCCAGTGGTACGCAAGCATTAGTGCGACTGCCTTTAATGCAGAAAGAGCGTGACCGACGAGCGGGTCTTAATACGGCAGGTTATGTGTCGGGTTATCGAGGCTCTCCTTTGGGTGGCGTAGATTTAGCGCTCTGGAGTGCAAAGAAACAGCTGGCTGAACATGAAATTACCTTTCAACCAGGTTTAAATGAAGATTTAGCTGCAACGGCCGTTTGGGGGACACAACAGGTTAATTTGCGTGATAATGCAAAATATGACGGTGTGTTTGGCATGTGGTATGGCAAAGGCCCTGGTGTTGATCGTTCGGCCGATGTGCTTAAACATGCCAACTCGGCAGGTACTTCAGTTAACGGTGGGGTGCTGTTGCTCGCCGGTGACGACCATGCTGCTAAATCATCTTCGGTGGCGCATCAGTCTGAGCATATTTTGATTGCGTGCGGTATCCCCGTCTTTTATCCCTCAAATGTTCAAGAGTATCTCGATTATGGTATGCATGGCTGGGCTATGAGCCGCTATTCTGGTCTTTGGGTTGGCATGAAATGTGTGACAGATATTGTTGAGTCTTCAGCATCTATAGACGTGGATCCTGATCGGTTGGAAATAGTGATACCTAAAGATTTTCCTATGCCCGAAGGTGGCTTAAATATACGCTGGCCAGATCCACCTTTGGATCAGGAAGCACGTATGTTGAACCATAAATGGTATGCTGCACTTGAATACATCCGCGCCAATAAAATAAATCGCATTATGCTTGATTCACCGAAAGCGCGTTTCGGCATTATGGCGGCTGGAAAAGCCTATTTAGACGTACGTCAGGCACTAACCGATCTTGGTTTGGATGATGACACCTGTATTGAACTAGGCATTCGTATCTTAAAGGTTGGCTGTGTTTGGCCTTTGGAATCGCGTGATGCAAGGGAGTTTGCGACTGGTTTAGAAGAAATATTAGTAGTCGAAGAAAAACGCCAAATTCTTGAATACGCGCTGAAAGAAGAATTGTATAACTGGCGTGATGATGTGCGCCCAAGCATCTATGGTAAGTTTGATGAGCGAGATAACTCTGGGGGAGAATGGTCTCAACCACGAGGCCAATGGTTATTACCAGCACGCTATGAACTTTCACCCGCACTAATTTCAAAAGCGATTGCTACTCGCCTTGATCGCCTCGGATTACCACCGGAAATTCGTCAGCGGGTCATTAATCGGATAGCGATTATCGATGCAAAAGAACGTGAAGCTAATCAACCACGCTTAGCGGTTGAACGTAAACCTTGGTTCTGTTCTGGTTGTCCGCATAATATCTCAACTCGAGTGCCTGAAGGCTCTCGTGCGTTAGCTGGTATTGGTTGTCATTACATGGCCATGTGGATGGATCGTAACACGGAAACCTTTACGCAAATGGGCGGTGAGGGTGTAAGCTGGCTAGGACAAATGAATTTTTCGGGTGATAAACACGTGTTTGTCAATTTAGGGGATGGTACCTATTTCCATTCTGGGTTGTTGGCTATCAGGGCTGCAATAGCTGCCTCCGCTAATATTACTTACAAGATTTTATTCAATGATGCCGTTGCCATGACCGGTGGTCAGCCTGTGGATGGAGTGCTCACAGTACCCAAAATATCTCATCAAGTGATAGCAGAAGGTGCAACTGAAGTATTAATTGTGAGTGATGAGCCGGAAAAGTATGATAGCCGTGCAGAACTGCCTGCTAATGTACAAGTTTATCATCGCGATGAACTTGAAAAGCTGCAAATACGCCTACGTGATCAGACGGGTGTTTCTATTATTATTTATGATCAAACTTGCGCTACTGAAAAAAGGCGTCGTCGTAAACGCGGCTTAATGCCAGACCCAGCACGCCGTGCTTTTATTAATCCGGCTGTGTGTGAAGGTTGTGGCGATTGTACTAAGGCGTCGGGTTGTGTTTCGATCGAGCCATTGGCAACTGATTTGGGTACTAAACGACAAATTAATCAAAATAGCTGTAACAAAGATTTTTCATGCTTAAAAGGCTTTTGTCCAAGCTTTGTGACTGCAGAAGGAGCGCAACTGCGAGCACCTGAAACTGATGATAATTCTGGCTTGCCTAACACCATACCTATGCCAACACTACCTACTTTAGACAAAACCTATGGTGTAGTGGTCGCGGGGATTGGGGGGACTGGGGTGGTAACAATTGGCGCTTTAATGGGTATGGCGGCGCATCTTGAAAGCAAAGGCGTGACGGTGCTCGATCAAACTGGATTGGCACAAAAAGGCGGCGCGGTGATGAGTCATATCCAAATAGCGACCTCTCCTGAAAAAATTCATGCGACCCGTATTCCAACGGCGTCCGCCGTTGTATTAATTGGTTGTGACGAAATAGTAGCCGCTTCGAGTGATGTATTGTCAAAATTTCGTCAGGGTTTGTCTTACGCTGTGATCAACACGGCACAAACGCCGGCGGCTGAGTTTTTAACTGATTCCAACTGGAAATTTCCGAAAGCCGTAGCGGAAAGTAATATCAATGATGCCTTCGGTATTCAATGTGACTACTTTGACGCAACAGCGCTTTCGTTGCGCACTATGGGTGACAGTATTTATGCTAATCCCTTGTTACTTGGATATGCTTGGCAGAAAGGCTGGATACCGCTGTCACATGACGCGTTAACTAAGGCAATAGAATTGAATGGTGTCACCATCAGCAAAAATTTAGAGGCATTTGAATGGGGCCGTGTAGCTGCTTTTGATAGCAGTTTATTACCTCAAACTGATCCTGATAATCGCGTTGTTGTGGTAACAATGCCAGAAACACTTGATTCACTCATTGAAAAAGGAGTAGCTAAGCTAAGCGAATATCAAAGTCCGGCGTATGCCAAGCGCTATCAGCAAGCACTTGAAAAAATTCGTGTCGTTGAAAAACAATTGAAACCCAGTGGCAGTCTTAAGCTAAGCAAAGCTATTGCGCGAAACCTCGCTAAGTTGATGACTTACAAAGATGAATATGAAGTGGCACGTTTACACTCTTCAGAAACCTTTAAAAATCAATTGCGTAAGCAGTTTGCAGGCGAGCCAGGCAAAGATTATAAACTTAATTTTCATATGGCACCGCCAATAATTTCAAAACGTGATGTACATGGCCATTTAGTTAAACGACGTTTTGGATCTTGGATGGGTGGGGCATTTCGTTTATTACGCCATTGTAAAATTTTGCGAAATACGTGGTTCGACCCTTTTGGTAAAACCCAAGAACGTCAACAGGAACGTCAATTAATTGGGGACTACTTTGATTTAATTGATACTTTTTGTCAAAGCTTAACAGAAACCAATTTACTGGCGGCAATCGCCTTAGCAGAATTACCTGACATGATCCGCGGTTATGGTCATGTTAAAGAGCAAAATATGGATTTAGCTGCGGCTAAAAAGGATGATCTAATGGCGCAATATGAAGGGCGTACACTTGAGCGATTAGCCAAATAAGAAAACGATAGTTGGTAAAGTTTAATTTTCTAAACAAGGCTCTACCTAGGTCGTGATTATGTGGTAAATGATAGTCACGACCTAGGTAGAGGAAATCTAAATTAAAATAAAAGAAACTGAAACGATGAAAATTCTTGTTCCTGTAAAGCGAGTAATTGATTACAACATTAAAGTCTGTATTAAAAAAGACGGCTCGGATGTAGATCTTAACAACACAAAAATGAGCATCAATCCCTTTGATGAAATCGCAATTGAAGAGGCGATGCGTTTAAAAGAAGCGGGCATCGCGACTGAAGTTATTGCAATGAGTTGTGGCACATTGGCTTCAACGGACGTATTGCGCACGGCCTTGGCACTCGGTGCTGATCGCAGTATTTTAGTTGAACTCGAGCATAATCCCGAACCATTGGCTGTGGCTAAGTTGATTAAAGTGGTTTGTGACAAAGAGCAAGCTACGCTTATAATTTGTGGTAAACAAGCTATTGACGACGATTCTAACCAAACAGGGCAGATGGTCGCTGCTTTACTGGGTTGGTCTCAGGCAACTTTTGCTTCAGAAGTTAAAATAGATGGCGATAGTGCGCTGGTGACCAGAGAAGTTGATGGCGGACTAGAAACCCTCAAGGTATTATTACCCGCTGTTATTACGACTGATTTACGCTTAAATGAACCGCGCTATGCCACTTTACCCAATATCATGAAAGCCAAACGCAAACCATTGGATACGTTTTCTGCAGCCGATTTGGGGGTTGATGTTAGCCCACGATTAACGCTACTTAAAGTGTTGGAACCTACAAAAAGAACTGCTGGCGTGATGCTAGAAAATGTTGACGCCCTTATTGGAAAATTAAAAACTGAAGCTAAGGTAATTTAAAATGACCGTACTAGTAATCGCAGAACATGATAATAAAGTGCTTAAATCATCAACCCTAAACTGTTTAGCTGCAGCTGGTGAATTGAATGCTGAGATACATCTCTTGGTAGCGGGGCATCAAGTATCGAGCGTTATAGAGGCCGCAAAAATCGTATCAAATGTGGCAAAAGTGTTAGTTGCGGACGCCGAACAATATGTATTTCATACCGCTGAAAATATTGCAGAGTTGGTGACAAGTATAGCCAGCACTTATAGCCATATTCTGGTGAGTGCCACGACCTTTGGTAAAAACATGTTACCTAGAGTCGCAGCTTTGCTTGATATGAGCCAAATTTCTGAAATTGTTTCAGTGGAGTCTGAAGACACCTTTATACGACCTATATATGCAGGCAATGCGCTTGCCATGATACAAAGCAGTGATGCAATTAAATTCATTACCGTACGTGCTACCGCTTTTGATGCGGTTTTAGACTCAGGAGGCAATGCCGAAGTGGAAATGCTAAGTGCAACTGCTGATACCCTGTTGAGTGAAGTGATTGGTCGTGAAATTTCTGCTGGTGACCGGCCTGAGTTGACCGCTGCCGCTGTGATTGTTTCGGGCGGTCGAGGGTTAGGCAGTGAAAAAAAATATTATCAATTACTAGAGCCTTTAGCTGACAAACTAAGTGCTGCCTTAGGCGCGAGTCGTGCTGCTGTTGACGCAGGTTTTGCACCCAATGACTACCAAGTTGGTCAGACCGGGAAAATTGTCGCACCTGATCTATATTTTGCCATTGGTATATCGGGTGCTATTCAGCACCTTGCCGGCATGCAGAGCTCTAAAGTGATTGTCGCGATTAATAAGGACGAAGATGCCCCTATTTTTCAAATGGCTGATTATGGTCTAGTGGGTGATCTATTTGACATTGTTCCAGAGTTAGTCGCTAAGCTTTAAGTCCCGCAATTTATTTTAAATGCACTTATTGCCTTAGCGGCAATAAGTGCATTTCATTGTGTTGTAAGTGAACGCTAGTTTATCTATAAAACAGCCACAAACCGTTGTATGTCGCCTTCTGGTGAGTATTGAAATAGCTTAAGTTTTAAGGCGCCGACTTTATCCGCTTGTGTGGCTCGTTCACGTTGTCTTAAATATTCTGCCCAAGATGTCACTATAAAACGTTCGGTATAGTGGTCTGGTTGACTTAAATCACGATATACACGCCACTTGAGTGCACCATTACGTCGTCTTATAGTGCCTACGTTACGTGCTATTTCCAAAAAACCTTCTTTTTCTGATTCGCTGACTCGATAGTCTATTTCCACGGCTACAGGTCCATCATCCATTGCTATTTCTAGCATGACAGGCTGAAAATTAGGCGTCTTGACTGAACTGAAATCGGCCTCAGAGCCTAAATTCAAGGGATGGTTTCCCGCAATAACAACGCCGATTATTAAACAGACTCCAGCAATAATAAAGGTATAGCTAAGCGATAAATTATCGGCAACCAATCCCCAAATTATCGCACCTAAGGCCATAGCGCCCATGATAACTAGTAACTGAATAGATGCGACGCGCGCACGCACCCATGCAGCCGCTGTAGATTGAATAACTGTGCCAGCGGAGGTGTTGACGCCTACCCAGCAGGCACCGGCCACAACGAGCAAACAACAGACCGCAGTTGTATTGTGAATAAAAGGAATGATCATCATAACCGCGGCATATAGCAAACTAGAGAGCACAAGTAGTTTTCTAATAGGAACACGGTTTAATAGATTAGGTAACTGCGTGGCAGAAATAATGGCGCCAACGCCTAGGCAGCCAAGCAACAAACCGTAGCCATTCGCATCAAGTTTGAGTTGTTCTTTGGCAATTAGGGGCAGTAAGGCCCATAGCACACAACCGGTAAGATCAAACAGAAAAACATAATGTAAAGCCATGCGTTGTTGTTGACTGTGCCGCATGTATTGCAAGCCATTCATCATGCCTGTCCACAGCCGTTCTGGTGGTAAAAGGCCTTCTTTTTTGACTGGTTTAAGCTTGGTGAGTAATAATAAAACCAATATAAAGCAGAGCGATACAATGGAAAAAAGCATAGTTACACCAAAAAATGCAATACAAATGCCGGCTAGCGCGGGACCTATCACTCGGCCAATATTAGGGGAAATGGAGCTTAGTGCGAAGGCCGCTGACAATTGACCAGCAGGGGCTAATTGAATGGTCGATGATAACCAAGCGGCCATACTCAATGCATTGAAGGAGCCTAGCGCAAAGGTTAATAGTAATAATGGCCAAGCAGTTAGATAATCGAAAGCCGCAAATAGCAAGAGCAAAATACAGACACTAAAAGAACCTACTTGTGTCATGATAAGTAAACGTTTCTTGTCAAATAAATCGGCAAACACGCCGCTAGGCAAGCCGAGTAAAAAACAGGGCAAAGCCATTGCTGTTTGTACCAAAGAAACCATTAATCTGGATGATGATAATTCGGTCATCATCCAAGCTGCGCCACTGTTTTGCATCCAAATGGCCAACTGAACCAGCAGTGCAGCTGTCCAAACAACACGAAATGGCGGGTGTTTTAAGGGACCAATTGCTGATGTCTTGATCATATCCAGACGTCAGTGATAAGCATTATTTGAAATGTGACTTCCCTAATATTACCGACTGCAATAGTCATCATGTGTACTCACCAGACTTATTACAATGTAGTACATAAGCAATTCGAGAGAACATGAGTTTATAATTACGTCCTTTTTCAGATTCAAAGCAGGGGTCGCCATTACTACTGAATGCTCGGGCTATTTCATCCCAGTCAGTAGGTAACAGATGTTTAATTGCACCTGGAATAAGTTCAGCTTCTTCTAAAGTAATGTGGCGAAGTTCGTAAAATGCCGCTTGTTCGATAATTGTAGCTAACTCTTCCTCAACTTCCTTAGGAGAGTTGCTGTAGCGTATTACTACTTTTAGTAGGGACTTTAAATGCCCCTCTTCGGCAGCATGATGACGTTGTAAGGCGTTTATCATTTCATCAAATTTATTTGTACGTTTTTTGATAGCAGGAAATAGATAAGCGTCTTCCTTCGGGTGATGAAATTTTGCAGGAAATTCACCTAAATAAACTAGTATTGTTCGGAGTAAATCAGTATCAATAATCAGACCATCACGCAAATTTTGTGCATAGGCACGCAGGGCATAACAGATGACACCAATGGCGCGATGTTCGTCTTTAATAATGGAGGTTACTTTACTTCGTGAGGGGTAGGGGTCATTTTTTTCATTAGAGGAAACTAATACGGGTATCGAACTTGCAGCTAACACCTTGAGCGTCACAGAACCTATGGTTGTGCCAGCAAAACGTTGTCCACGACTACCCATCATAATTAAATCACAACCTAGTTCGGTGGCCGTTTTTAGTATTGCTTCGTGACGGTGTGATTGGGAGCGGACACAACATTGAAAGTCAATCTGGTGGATTACGGCGGCCACCTGTACTTTAGCTAGAATTTCGCTGGCTTGTCCTAAATACTCAAATTCATACTGTTCAGGTAGTAATAACTGCACCAATGAAGCATCACTGGTCAAAGAAGACGTTGAGTTTGTATTAACATAGAGGAAGGTTATCCGTGCACCTAATTGTTTGGCAAAATCAATTGCTCTGGATGTTGTTCTAGTTGATAGCTCTGAGCCATCGGTGGGAACAAGAATATGACGATACATAAGGAATACCTAACTCAAAAGTGTTATAAAATAAACAGCCTAATAAAAATATCAAACTATTTAGCCCTAGTTTTTTTTTAATTAACCTATTAAATGTTATTCAGGTAAAAGTTCTTCTGGTGTTTTTACACTTGGACCCAGAATTGGTCCAACAATTTCATGTCCCCAAGTACTCATTTTTTCAGGATTAAGTTCATAAGGATCACCTTGCCATGGTTCTAATTCTGCAATAGTTTCAAAGGCAAAACCTGATGGATTAAAGTGGTAAAAAGACATATGTGGATCTTGGGTATGTTGACCTAAAGTCATCATTAGCGGTAGTTCATGCTGTTTAACAATATCAAACGTTTCGCCAACGTCACGCACGGCGTCAACAAAAAGACCCACATGCTGAACACCCATTCGACCAGGAGCAAAGCCATAGGCAATGTCATGACTGGTTTGCGTGTTTAATTTAGAGCGGAAGAAGCCGGTTTTTCCTTTACCAGCCCCCCATCCATACCAATTGAAGCCCATTATTTCTAATAGAAAATGCTCAAGTTCTGGACCAAACTCGGGAGTGATCAGGACGACATGACCAACTCCTCTGTCATCACAAATAAAACCACCATGAGGGCGTCCTGCAATGAATGAACGCGGTGTCCATTTTTGCGCATAAAAGAGTTCATGCTGGTAACCCGCAGGATCAAGAAAACGAATCAGTTCTTTTACACCGCGCTGTTCGCAGAGAGCCTCATCGCCAACTGTGATTTCTATATCATATTGTTTAAAGCGTTCACAAGCGGCAATAAAGTCGACGCGATTACGCGCTTCCCAGCCAATATAAGCAATACGATCGATTTTTCCAGGATGAATGGTAATTCGGTTGCGGCGGTCGTCCAATTTGAAATATATTGATTCTGGGTCAGTTTCGGGAGAGTCGGCAATCTGAAACCCCATAATTTCTGGACCGTATGAACGCCATTCATCTAGTTTAGTAGTTTCAAAACCGAGGTAGCCTATGCCTATAATATTCACGCGTTATCTCCTGTATATTCTAAAATACGTTGTAAACCGATAAATTCATATCAGTCAATTCTGTTTATTAAATTAACTTGTTAGGTTGCTAACATGCCGCCATCAATGAGTATGTCTGACCCGGTGATAAAAGCACCGTTCTCTGATGCCACAAACAATGCCATAGCAGCTATTTCCTCCGGTTCACCCGGACGATTAAGTAGTACTTTTTCTAAAATTGCTTTACGCATAATCGGGTCTTCAATAAACGCCGCAGTACCAGGTGTTTTTATAAAACCAGGGCTAATGCTAACAGCACGGATACCTGAGATGGCACCTTCAACGGCGAGTTGACGAGTGAAGGAAACAATTGCACCTTTAGTGGCACAGTGAGCTGAAATTCCGGCTTTGCGGGAACCTCCCCAAGCTGCTGTTGAAGCAATATTGATAATTACACCACCATTTACGCTGAGGTATTGCCACGCAAAACGGGTTGTATAAAAAACCTGATCAAGCTCATTGCGAATAGTATAGTGCCAGTCTTCAACTGAGAATTCGCCGATAGGTCCAAACTTGGCTGCAGAGGCATTATTATACAAAATATCAATGCGACCATGTTCCTTTACTGCAGTATTTACCCACGTTTCGACCTCAGTTGGATTACCTAGGTCAACGACTGTCGTTCCATACAGCGTCAGTCCTTCCTTTGCCAAAAGGTCGATCGAACATTGCTGTTCATCACTGTTAATATCACAACCTACTACGATGGCTCCGGCTCTTGCAAACATCAATGCGGCGGCTCTTCCCTGACCACCACCTGTTCCTGTTATTAACGCGATTTTTCCTGCAAGTTGCATGATATTAAGCTCCAGGTTGTTTAACATATATTTTTGTTGTGTTTAATAACACCTAAAATACTTGTCTTTTGCTTTTTAGAAAAGTAATACAAATATTTACTCTACAATCACAATAACTTCAGCAGGGCAGGCTTCAGCCCCCTCAGTTGCCGCTTCAAGTAGCTCGTCGGAAATTTGATCTGATTCAAGATAGATAATGCCATCACTATCTAGCTTGTAGACTTCTGGGCATAAAGCCGCGCATAATCCATAGCCACAGCATTTAGTGCTGTCAACTTCTACGCGATGTGTTTTAGATGGTGATATTTCGCTGGACATAATTGAGAATCCTTCATTTGGTTATTTTAAGTATTAGTTTTTACCTTTTTAATTATGCACAGTTTTTTAAAAACTGTCACTTTTTAATTTACACTATTTTTTTCTATATAATTTATTGAGAAAAAAATAGGTCAGAAAGTTTTTGGGCAAGTTTATTAAGCTCAAGGCCTATGAAGGCATAATGCTTTTCTGAATAGGAGCCACGAAACGTTACCGCTGAGACACTAAGGATCATTTTGTCCTCTGAATCAAGAACCGGTGCGGCAACTGAAGTTATACCTTGCGAAAAATAACCATCGTCGATCGCCCAGCCTCGTGCACAGATTTGTTGTATTTCCTGTTTATACTGCGTAAAATTGAGCTTCCTTGCCCAGCGTATTTTTTCAAAAGCACTGCGCAGTTCTGTTTCTTCAGTTTGATCGTAATAGGAAAATAAACGGCCGCTGGCTCCCATTAAATGTGGCAAGCGTTGTCCAGCAGCCATATCAATACGAATGGCGCCAGGATTACTTTCAGTGCAGATTAATATAATTCTATCGTTGCCTAGTTTTTTCCATATGGTGATAGTTACATTTAACGTTGCAGCCGCTTTTTGCAGCATAGGACGCGCGGCCTCCATGCTACTAAATGTGCTTTTAGGAACTAGATATTGCAGTAATAATTCTAGCTCGCTACCAACTTGGTAAGTCTTTGACTCAGAATCAAACGAAAGAAAACCGTCCAACGTCATTGTACGAAGAATGTTAAAGCAGGTACTTGGGTTTATTTCCAATACTCGGCTAATGTAGCTTGCACGCATGGGGGTTTTATTTTCGGCTAACATTCGCACGATTCTAAAGCAATAGACAACCGGTTTGACAATAACGATGCCTTTGTCTGCTGCAGCAAGTGCAGCAGATGCTTGAATGTTCATATTACCTGAAGTCATATTTACCTACTGATGGTGGTGTATTAACGGGTGCGCGTTTGTCACTGATGTAAATGCATGGTGTACAAATTCTGGAACAATTGCGAGCTAGTTATCGCTTTTTAAGGTGATATTACCTTAAAATTAAAGGACCCTGTAACAGATTTTGTTACAGGGTCAATTAAAGACACACAATAATTTGATTCAATGGTGCTTACACAATTTATTATTGTTCTTAAATATCCCTGCTTAGTAACAGGCAGCCCGCTAAAGGTCCACCTCCGGCTGCAGCGATCGATACTTGATGATCTTTTACCTGGCGAGCGCCGGCTCGGCCCCATAATTGAGTGCAAGCTTCATGTACATACCCCAGACCATGAGTACGCCCCGCTGATAATTGCCCTCCATTTGTATTAATAGGAATAATGCCATCGCGGGCAATACGCTGTCCTCCTTCAATAAATGCCCCACCTTCACCTAAACTACAAAAACCTAGCGACTCCATCCAAATTAGTGTCAGAATCGAAAAGCCATCATAGAGTTGAGCTGTACCGACATCTGAAGGTTTAAGGTCAGTACCTTGCCACATCATATTTGCAGCATCAATAGTTGCCATACCTGTTAAGTTTATTTGATCCCAAGACCAAGATTGATGCAATGCGGCTCCCATAGACTCTATGTGAATGGGTTTATTAGGCATATCTTTAGCGATGTCTGCACGGGAAAGGATTATGACCGTAGATGCATCGCAGTGAACGTCACAATCCAAAAGGCGTAAAGGCGTTGAAATATAGCGGGAAGCTAAATAATCGTCCAATGTCATTGGTTTATTGTTGAAAACTGCATTTGGGTTCAATTGTGCGTTATTGCGACATGTAACCGGAATTTGTCCAAGTTGTTCGCTAGTGGTACCAAATTCGTGAAAGTGGCGTTGGGCATACATTGCCATTAAATTAATACCAGACAAAACATTAAAAGGGGTATACCACTGCCAAGAGAAGCTACTATCCCGACCAACGGTTTTATTGGTGAGTGCGCTGGATGTTTTATCTGTTTGCCGCTTAGATGCCTCGGTAATGGTTCTAAAAACAAGTACGTGTTTACATAAACCAGAGTCGATGGCCATTGCGCCATTAATAATTCCTGCTAGTGGTCCTGGGCCTTCGTAACCACCTCCATACCAGTTTACTTTAAGCCCTAAAGCAGAGATAAGTGCACTTGGGCCAACGGGTGAAAAGGCGTCACCATTATTATTATCGCCAGGCCAACATGCTATTCCATCGATATCGTCACGGCTTAGGCCAGCGTCATTAAGTGCTTGCTTACAAGCATCGATGGTAAGCTGCATTGCTGTTTTAGCTGAAGGCCGTCCAACTTCAGACTGGCCTACACCCGTGATCGCGACAGATTTAGCTGCATTTTTTTTATTAAACATGGTTATGCTTCTTTTTTGAATAGCGGGAGCCAGATATCATCAATTTCTTCGAAAATAACGCTAACGGGCATACCAATAAAAACTTCATCTGGGTTGATTTCAACAATGTTGCTGACAAAGCGGAGTCCTTTTTGATCTGTAAGTTCAATAATGGCAACAATGTAGGGAACTTCTAGATCGGGCTGCCACTTTTGATGGTTGATAGTAAAACTTGCAACCGTGCCTTTGCCTGATGTTTTTTTAGGCATTACATCTTCGCTCAGGCAGTGAAAGCAAACGGGGGCTGGAGGATGAAAATATTGCTGACAACTAGCACAATGATGAATCATTAAATTGTTGAATGCTCCTTGTTGCCAAAATGTTGCATTGTCCTTATTAAGCAAGGGTAACTTTCTTATCATGGCTGAACCTTTTACCTTGGGTCAAATACTAATAGGTAATACTTTAGCATAAAAACATTGACATAAAACAGTAAAGTGTTTAATATTTTTAATGTTTACAGAAATCGATAAAGTGTTTAATATTTGTTAGGTATTTTATTTTACGTCAATACAAAAATAAAACGCAGTATGACCTTAAAGTAACATTAAATGTATAAATATAGGAGTTGGTGATGTCTGAATTCAGGCTAAAAGGTAAGCATTATGTAGTAACTGGAGCCCTCGGTTCATTGGGTTATTCATTATCACTTAGGCTCGTCGATGCTGGTGCAAGGGTTACGATGGTGGATCTTGCTGAAAGTATCGAAGGCCGTGAGCCCCCAAAAGGCAGTTTATTATTGGGCGGGGTAGACTTGACTAATGAAGAGGCTGTTGAAAAAACATTTAAAGTTTCAAAAGCAAAACTTGGAACAATAGATGGTTTGATAAATATAGCTGGTGGTTTTTCATGGGAGCCGATTAAAGGTGGTACTTTAGCCACTTGGGATCGTATGTATCAAATGAATTTACGCAGTGCTGTTGTAGCTTGTTCAGTAGTACTACCCTATCTATCAAAAAGTAATAATGGCGCTATTGTAAACATTGGCGCGGCGGCGGCACAAAAAGCGGCTTTAGGTATGGGGGCTTATACAGCATCGAAATCAGGTGTTGCCCGTTTGACTGAATCACTAGCGGAAGAACTAAAACTTGAAAAGGTAAGAGTTAATGCTGTGTTACCCAGTATTATCGATACCGCTGCAAATCGGGTTAATATGCCAGATGAGGACTTTTCACGGTGGGTCAAAGTAGAAGAGTTATGTGCGGTGATTGAATTTTTACTTTCTGATGCGGCATCTGCCGTAACTGGCGCATGTGTGCCTGTGATAGGGAAAGTTTAACGGTTTATATTAATGTGTACGATAAACACCAAGTCATTATAAATAACATTAAATTTGAAAAATAAAAATGAGCAGGGGTGATAATAATGAGACTGGTAACGTATCGGGATCACAATGGTAATCAGCGCGCAGGCGCATTTATCGAAGGTGATCAATTAATTGTTGATTTGGCCATCGCGTATAACAGTCAGCATAATCAGTCCCATTCAGCTTTTAATAGTATTCTTGCTTTAGTCGAAGCGGGTAATAGTGCATGGGATATGGCTAAATTATTGATTAAAAAGGCACCTGTTGAGGCTGTGATTCAACGTTCGGTAGTTAAAGTGTTAGCGCCAATTCAACCACCTCCCCAAATGCGTGATTGTTCATGTTTTGAATTACATATTCAGCAGTGTTTTGCCGCTTCACGAAAAGCTCGAGTAGCCAAGGAACCTGATCCAGAAACAGCCCTTAAATTACTTGATACGAGTATTGATGACAATATGCTCAAAACCTTTCGGCGCCAACCTATATATTATAAATGTAATCGATTTGCGGTGGTTGGTCCGGATGAAGATGTTGTATGGCCTGCTTACAGTAAATTGTTGGATTTTGAGCTAGAGCTTGCCTGTTATATTGGTAAAAAAGTACGCGATCTTTCTCGTGAAAAGGCTAAAGATGCCATTTTTGGTTTCACCATTTTTAACGATATTAGCGCCCGAGACACACAAGCACGTGAGATGCCAGGTTATCTTGGTCCAGCCAAAAGTAAAGATTTCGATACCGGTAACGTGATGGGACCATGTCTCGTTACCGCAGATGAAATTGAAGACCCCTATGATTTGAAAATGACAGCCCGTGTAAACGGTGTGGAATGGGGTAGCGGAACAACACGAGATATGTTCTGGAAATTTGAAGATGTGATTGCACATATCTCTCAAGGTGAAACTCTTTATCCTGGCGAAGTGTTGGGTTCAGGTACAGTAGGGAATGGCTGCGGGTTAGAGCAGTCACGCTTCTTGAAGCCCGGTGATCATATCGAACTGGAAATTGAACAAATAGGAAAATTGGTTTCACGGATTGTTAAACCGGAAATTAAATGAGGCTCTATATTAGGGGCAGGTTGATGCTAAAAGCAGTGTTTTTAGTATTTACTGGTGTTGAGTAGAGATAGAAAAAGTTGTCATATAAAAATGAAAAATTAGATTATAACTGAATATATAAAGCAGTACTTAATAACACAACATAAAACCATAATACCCTACATAAAAAAAAAGGAGTACGTAATGTCTAGAAACAAAAACGAACTAGCCGATGGGACGAATATTGCCGATCTGGTTAGGATTGATACTCGGGAAGTGCAAATGCGTACCCTAGAGGATCGCGAAATTTATGAGTTGGAACAAGAGCGCTTGTTTGGTAAAACCTGGCTCATGTTGGGTCATGAAAGCGAAATACCAAACTCTAATGATTTTGTGCTTCGTTATATGGGTGACGACTCGGTTATAGTTACCCGAACTAAAGATGGTGAAGTTCACGTAAGCCTAAATGTATGTCCACACCGTGGCATGAAAATATGCACAACAGAAGCCGGTAACTCGCCGGTACATACTTGTATTTATCATGGCTGGGCATTTCGTTCTAATGGCGACTTTTTAGGGTCTCCGATTGAAAAAGAATGCATGCATGGCAAAATTATGGAGAAAGAAGAACTTGGTTTACGAAAAGCTAGAGTGACGCTTTACGGCGGTCTTATTTTTGCTACTTGGAATCTTGAAGGTGAGTCATTTGATGAGTTTTTGGGTGATGCAAAGTGGTATTACGATCTGATGTTTTGCCGCAGTGATGCTGGTATGGAAGTGGCAGGGCCACCGCAGCGCTTTATTGTAAGAGCTAACTGGAAAACAGCAGGTGAGCAGTCTGCTGCAGATGGTTTTCACACGCTTATGCTACATCGTTGGTTAGGTGAAGTGGGCAATTACAAAAAAGAAGGTGCGGGCAGTGACTTAGCTGAAGAGATGTACGGTGCTGAAGTGAGTTCACCGCACGGTCATGCTCTGCGTTGTATTGATTTAGCTCGTAAAATACGTCGTCTAACGGGTAAAGAGCCATCTGAACTGAGTTTAGAGGAAAAGCTACGAATTTTACCACCACCAGGTATGACAGCCGAAACGGTAGATCAGTTAAAAAACAACCTGACTGATGACCAAATGGAAGTGCTTGCGTGGATGCCGCCACAGGTAGGCGGTATGTTTCCAAATATTGTTTTTGCGTTTATTTATATCCCTCAGCCAGACGGTACGGTGATTGGGTCGATGGCGCTGCACACCTATGTTCCAAAGGGCCCAGATAAACTTGAGTTTATGAATTGGGTACTGGTAGAAAAAGATACGCCACCTGAGTTAAAAGAACAAATGGTGAAGCAAACCCTTAACTTGCTAGGTACCTCTGGCATGGTGGAACAGGACGATTCAGATACTTGGCCACAGATGACCATATCTGCTAAAGGTCCTCAGGGTAGTAAAAGCACGATGAAATATCAGGCAATTTATGAAACAAGCAAGCCTAAAGGTTGGCCTGGACCGGGTATTGTAAACGAAGGTTTCACTAAAGATGATACACAGTGGCATTGGTGGCTTTACTGGTTGGAATTGATGACCGCTGAAAAATAAAGTTAATCGCTTTCATATTAATAAATTTTAGGAGTTTAAAATGACTCATGATGTAGAACAAAGCGTAATGGATGCAATGAGAGCCCCTGTGGCCATCGGTTCAGAGCGTTATAATACTATTTTGACCTTTCTCTATCACGAAGCCAGTTTACTGGATAACCTGAAAATATCAGAATGGGGTAATATCCTCGCGACTGATCTGTTGTACAACATTCCAATTAGGCATACGCGTTCGTCTCGAGATAACGCTATGTCGGTTGTGCGTACTTGTCAACATATGCTTGATGACTATCGCTCGATGCTTGGCCGTATTATGCGTTTGGAGGGCAACAGTGCTTGGGCTGAAGATCCTCCATCACGTGTTCGTCGCTTTATTACTAATGTACTTGTCTATGAAACAGATAAAGCTGATGAGTTTCTGGTGGTCAGTAATATGTTAGTCACACGTAACCGTTTTGATGACGATCAGTATGATCTTATTAGCGGTGTGCGCACTGATATTTTACGGCTTGATGAAGCGAGTTATAAGTTGGCTCGACGTGAAATTATTCTTGATCAGGCTGTCTTAGGTACTCCTAACTTGGGTATTTTCCTCTAAACAGGTAATCATTTGTTATAAAACCACTGGTTAGAGCTTAATAGCTAAAGCGGGTGGTTATGATTCTGAGCATCGTCTAAGATTTTATGGGAGCAAAGATGGCTGTTATTCCGGATTTAGCCGAACTAAAAGAGAGCTGGAGAATTCTGCTTCTCTCTGTGATGGGGATTGCAATAAGTATTAATGCCGTGCTTTTGTACGGTTTTGGTACCTTGGTTGTCTCATTTGAACAGGAATTTTCTTGGGACCGAAGTGCAATTCAAATTGCTATTACCTTTCTTTATGGCGGTGCGGTATTTGGTTTACAGTTAGTTGGCTGGATGAATCTACGTTATGGCCTTAAAACCGTCACTATTGTGTCTTTGTTAACGATGGCATTAGGTTATCTTGCTTGCACTTGGTTTATTGGCGGTTCTATATGGACACTCTATATAGCTTTTGCTTTGTTGCCCATTGTTGGTATGGGAGCATTAGCAGTAACTTGGACGCAACTGCTGAATCTGTGGTTTTTTAAGAACCGAGGTTTAGCGTTGGCAATTGGTTTATCTGGAACCGGTATTACCGCTGCGATAATACCTAACATAATGGCCTGGTGTGTTGAACTTTGGGGTTGGCAAGCTCCGTTTGTTATGCTCTGTTTGGTTAATTTACTAATGATACCCGTGGCTATGTTGTGGTTTGATTTACCTGAAGTGCAGATAACACAACAGCAAAATAAGAACAACGATACGGCGAAAACCGTTAATACTTTATCTTTATTACAAGGAATGAGCTTTCGAGAAGGCTGCGTATCACGTAATTTTTGGATTTGTAATATATCGATGAGTCTGGTGGTAGCTGCTGTTGTAGGCATGGTAACTAATACAGTGCCTATGTTGATGGATATGGGGTATTCGGTGAGCGAAGCAACAATGGTCTTTAGTACCTTTGGTTTTTCATTGATTACCGGGCGATTGTTTGTGGGGTACTTGTTAGACCGTCTGTGGCCGCCAGGTGTTGCGGCAGTGAGCCTTATTATGCCTGCCTTTGGGTGTTTAATTTACCTGTTGGGTGAACCATCGTTTGCAATGTTAACTTTGGCGATTGCACTAATTGGATTAGGAGCGGGAGCTGAATTTGATATAGCAGCGTTTCTAATCGCACGTTATTTTGGCTTGCGTGAATATGGGCGATTATTTGGACTGCATCAGAGCTTAATTACCGTTTCTTCTGCCTTGGCACCCTTACTTTTTGCTGCAATGTTGAGCACCACCGGTTCGTATACCGCAATGCTGATATTCTGTTCAATGAGTACTTTGATAGGGTCTATGCTGCTGTTGTTCTTAGGGCCATTGCCACAATTTAAAACACAAACGTAAATCTTTACGTTTGTTTATAATATAATTTCATGAGGATGTTAAATGATAAATGTAACTTTTATTGAGCATAACGGGACCGAGCATAAGGTAACTGCCGAAGCTGGTCAGTCGGTTATGCAGGCGGCAACTTTTAATCAAGTGCCAGGTATTTCAGCTGATTGCGGTGGTGCTGGCGCTTGTGCCACTTGTCATACCTATGTTGCAGCAGAATGGGTAGATAGCTTTCCGACTAAAACAGAAATGGAAACTGATTTGTTAGAGTGTGCCATTGACATTCGTGAGAACAGTCGACTTAGTTGTCAGTTGGTGTTGAGTGATGCGGTAGATGGCATTGTGATTACATTGCCAGAGTCACAGTAATTTTAAACGGCTAATTATTGAATAAATAATAAGCTGTTGATGGAGAGTGTTATGTCTATTCAAAAAGTAGTGGTTATGGGTGCTGGCCATGGTGGCTTTCAACTAGCCGCAACGTTACGCCAAACGGGTTATCAGGGCTCAATACAACTGCTAAGTGATGAGCCTGGCTTACCTTATCAGCGGCCTCCTTTGTCTAAATCCTATATGCAGGGTAAAATTAGCGAGATGGCCATGTTGTTTCGACCAGCAGCGTTTTACGAGACAGAAAAAGTCGAGTTGATTCATGACAGCGCTAAGATTATAAATTGTGATGCAAAAACCGTTGAGCTTAACTCAGGTAAAATACTTCCGTATGACCACCTCATTATTGCCAGTGGTGCTCGCAATAGGCTACTGAACCTGCCGGGGTCTGACCTGCAAGGTGTGCATGGGATAAAAACCCGGCAAGATGCAGATGTGCTAATTCCATTGTTACCTATAATTAAAAAACTCGCCGTAATAGGCGCCGGTTTTATTGGTCTTGAATTTGCAGCAGTCGCCGCGGCGCAAGGAGCAGAGGTACATGTTATTGAATTGGGTGAACGTCCAATGCAACGTGCTATTTCTGAGCAGATGTCGGAGGTTTTCCGATTAGCGCATGAACAATGGGGTGTGCAGTTTCATTTCAATACTGGGGTCAGTGCCATCGAAGGTGATGGAGATAAAGTCTCACGCTTACTGACCAATGACGGTTCTTCCATTGAGGTTGATCGAATTATTTACGGTATTGGTGTTATACCTAATGTTGAAATAGCGGCTGATGCAGGGCTAACGATTGAAAATGGTATTGTTGTTGATGAGATGCTACTTACTTCTGATCCGAATATATCGTCTTTAGGTGATGTTGCTAATTTTCCTTGTAAATATTTTAATGGTAAACGCATTCGTCTGGAGTCTGTGCAAAATGCAGTAGATCAGGCGCGAACAATTGCTGCAAGATTGATGGGTAACCCTGCACCGTATATTCAATTACCTTGGTTCTGGACTGATCAGGGCAACTTGAAATTACAAATTGCCGGTTTATCAATAGGCTACAATGAGACCGTGATTGTTGGCTCTGTTGCTGATCAAAAGCTCTCAGTGCTTTGTTTTTGCGATGGTGAATTAATTTGTGTTGAGTCATGTAATCGAGCTGGAGATCATATGGTGGGCCGTAAGTTGCTTGCTAGAGTGTCGGGGTTAACACCGGAAATTGCAAAAGTGGAAGGATTTGATCTTAAAGCTTGGGAAGTGTTGAATCGTCCAGAAGTGTAAATCATGACATTATATAAATAATCTTACGTTAATACTTCAAAGTTAAGCCATGCTAAGTCGTCCTGACAGAGTTGCTCAGGACGATAGCTAAAGTCTAAAGTAGAGCCTTTTATGCGTGTTGACTCGGCAGCTCTTGAAGGTTGTTGTGCATAACAAACTCCAGTGGGTTTAGCATGTTTAATAGCATCCAAATTCTTTAAACGACCAAGAGAAATGATGGCACAACGTCTCAGCACTAGTGCTGCCTCAGCCTCATCATTAGACAGGTTTTTCAGCGCCCATTTGGCAAAACCTTTACCGATTGATAGGCCGTTATAAGTGGTGGGCGCAGTAATGAAGGTTTTGTTTTCAATCGACCATGATAAGTGAAACATATTATCTCGAACAAGGTGTGCTTGTGTTTTCTGTGCTTCATGACGAGGTATATCTATCTCATAAATACGTGATGTTAACCCTTTAGCTACTGTAGAGAGAGCTAGACCAGTTAAATCGAGCAGGTGAGTACAATGCAAGGAAACATCTGTCATGTTGATAATATTATGGGCAGTAGTAGGAATATTTAAACCTTTTAATTTTTGTAACTCAGAAGCTGCTTGAGGGCAAGATATAAACGGTATACGAGGGCTAACGCCGTCTATGGCGGTGATCGTATGATTGTTAAAAAGCATGCGCACTCTGAAATGATGGTAATCATCTTCGAGTACCGCTCTAACCTCACCGCCATTCTTGACATAACGAGCGTTTATTTTGATTTTTCTGATAAAAGAGGGCATTGACTGTTCGCTCATATAAATAAGTGTGTTTTTGGTGTGTAATATTTGTATTGTCCCATTGTTCTGGAGTAATCATTGTTGAAATAACACTAGTGATATTACAGCTAATTCGGTTATATTAACATTTATTAACATTTATTGAAATTTTGTTCAACTAAATATGATAACTATGAAAGGTAAAAGGTGTGATCATGGGATTACTAAACGATAAAGTGGCCATTGTAACAGGTGCTGGTGGTGGTATTGGGCGTGGTATCGCGCGCCGTTTTGCGCGCGAAGGTGCGGCCGTTGTTATTGCTGAACTCGACTCAGTGAGTGGTGAAGCAGTGGTAAGAGAAGTAAATGAGTTGGGAGGTAGAGGTTTATTTGTTAAAACAGACATAATGCAAAAAGCGTCCATTTTAGCGGTTATTGAGCAAGCAGCTCAGCATTTTGGGCGAGTTGATATTCTCATCAATAATGCATTTGTACCCACACCGAATGTAAAGATGGAAGACAAGACAGATGAAATGTTAGAACAGACTTTAACATCTACTATTAAGGCTGCCTGGTGGGCAATGCAGGCCTGTTTACCCCATATGCGCAAAGTTGGGGGAGGTAAAATTATTAACATGTACTCTATTGATACAGAAATAGGGGCTTGGCTGCATGCAGATTACAATACAGCTAAGTCAGGAATATTAGGTTTAACACGCAGTGCAGCAGCAGAGTGGGGGCGTTTTAATATTAATGTTAATGCAGTGGCGCCAACGGCAATGGGAGCTACTTTTCATGAATTGGCTGCTAAGCATGAAGGTTTCGCTGAAAAGGCAGCAGCAATGCGCCCATTGGGACGTTGTGGTGATCCGGAAAATGATGTTGGGCCGGTTATTGTATTTCTGGCCTCTTCAATGTCTGACTATATGACCGGTGAAACTTTGCATGTGGATGGTGGACTTCACCTTCCAGGTTATCAATCTCGGCCAGAGGATGTTCCGGTACAAGAAAAATAAGGCAGTTTTTTGAACGAAAGTTTTCCCTATGAAGATGAATTTTTTACATAAAAAATGACAATATTCAACAAATTGTAAAAATATGCCTATATTGAACACAATATTGGTTACTGTCTAAGTGTAGTGTGTTATTATCAAAATTCATTTGGTTTGCTTACTACTTAGAGCACCATCCTAGCGGAATAATAAAGAGGAAAACTTTATGCTGATCGACCTCCATGCCCATGCTCCACATCCAGACTATTACGACCAACATCCATACTGGGGTCCTGCTTTTGAGCTCCAGAGCGATGGTGATATTAAGTTACGCGTAGGGGATTATATTCTCAAACTAGGTGCACCCGAGCGTAAAGCGGCACTGCGTGCAGCACATGCTCGTGGTGAAACTCTAGATGTTGCCGAATATATGGCAAAGTGGAAAGACCCTAAAACTCGCTTAGCAGGAATGGATGCAGCGGGCCAAAATGCACAGGTTATCTCTGTTCCTAGCCATTGCTATATGTATTGGGCAGAAGCTGAGTTTGGTATTCCATTTGCGCAAAAAGCAAATGACGTACTGGCTGAGTATTGTTCTGCAGCACCAGACAGATTGATGTTCTGGGCGCACGCTCCTTTAAATGAACCAGTTGAAGCCGCTAAAGAAATTCGTCGTGCGTGTAAAGAGTTAGGTGCTAAAGGGTTGGTAGCGGGTGGTTCAAACTTTGGTGGTTTAGAGTTTGATTCCCCTGAAATGGACCCAGTGTGGGAAGCATTGTGCGAAGTTGATTTACCGATGTTTGTGCACGGTTATAACCAGTCAGCTACTTGGGGTGAAAATGCCAGTACGGATCGTTATGAAACGACTGCCATTGTAGGGATGAATTACGACGAGACTAAATGTTTCTGGTATTTAATTAACGGTGGTGTATTTGACCGTTTCCCAAATCTTAAAGTGTATATTACTCATGGTGGTGGTTTTGTTCCATATCAACTAGGGCGTATGGCACAAACTAACCCGAATCTTGATACATATCACAATAAAAAGCCATTCCTAGACTACATGAAAAACTTCTATTTTGATGTTGAATTGCATGAGGTGCCCATGCGTCAAGCGATGGTTGAAGTCATTGGTGCTGACCGCGTTTTGTACGGTTCAAACTTTGGTGGCAGTGATGCAGTCCGCCATGATTTGACAGATGACTTGAAACTGTCAGATGACGATTTACAAAAAATTCGCTGGAAAAATGCGTGTGAGTTACTTCATTTAGATCCAGAGAAAATCGGTAAAATCGGTTCTGGAAGCAAATAATGAAACTGGCAAGATGTGAGCTTGATAACCAGAAATTTTGGGCTGTAATTAATGTAGAAAAGGCGATAGTGAAAAAGATCACGGGTGTTTTTGCTCTGTGGGGACCTAGTTTAACGCAGAGCATTAATGAAGGAGTCTCTGCTGATGGAGAGGCAACCTTGCCGTTTTCAGGAGACGTTTATCCGCTTGATTCGGTGCGCCTGTTACCGCCTATTGAACCGATTAACCGTGTTGTGGTTGCTGGGGCTAATTATAGTAAGCATCTGGCCGCTGATTTTGGGCTCGAAGCACCTTCTCAACCCGTTGCTTTTCTCAAAGCTTATGGTGCTTTAATTGGGCCTAATGACGCTATTCGTTATCCACCGTTAACTAACGAACTTGATCATGAGGTTGAGTTGGTAGTAGTGATAGGCAGTGGGGAAATTGACTTTCAGAATACCTTAGCGTCGGTGCTAGGTTATACCGTAGGCAACGATGTAAGCTCACGTGATTTGCAACGCAGCGGACCAAAAGGAATCGGTATGGATTTGTTTGCTGCCAAAAGCCAAGATAAAACCACGGGCCTTGGTCCTTGGATTGTCACTAAAGATGAATTCCCTGCAGGTAATCCGGTACTTCGTATGACTCTGACGGTTGATGGTGATGTGCGTCAAGATGGTACCACCAAAGATATGACTTGGGGTGTTGATGAACTGGTCAGTTTTGTGCAACAGCGTTCAAGCTTTGCCGCGGGTGATGTCATGTTTACTGGCTCGCCTGAAGGGGTTGGTCAAGGAACCGGTCTGTTTCTAAATGCAGGTGAACTCGTTGAGGCAAGCATTGAAGGTATTGGCAGTTTGAAAAATCGCGTTACCCAAAAACAAATAATATAAAAATAAGGAATACGTTGCATGGTCTCCACAGAAAATAAGGTAGTAGTTGTCGGTGCTGGTTTAATGGGTACAGGTATTGCTCATGCATTTGCCAGTAGTGGTTTTGTGATTGATTTAGTTGATAACAGTGAGTCGGCCTTAGAAAAAGCACGATTGTCGATAGAGTCTATTATTGATGTCGGCGTTGAGTTGGGCAAAATGTCAGCATCTAATGCTGCCAAAGCCAAACAAAACCTTTCTGTTTCAACGAATTTAAAACAGTCTGCGCAGAATGCCTCACTTTTAGTTGAAACGGTGTCTGAAAACCTAGCAGTAAAACAAGCTGTTATTCGTGATGCGATAGCCGTCATGGCTGAAAACGCCGTAATTGCAACAAATACCTCAGCTTTAAGTGTGACGGAAATTGCAACCGCAGCCTTAGCACCTGAAAATGTTATTGGCATGCACTTCTTCAACCCAGTACACAAAATGAAGTTAGTTGAACTAGTACTTGGCATTGCCACTAGTGAAGCAACTGTCGCAACTGCCCGTGAATGGTGTGATGCATTAGGCAAAACTTCCATTTTAGTAAATGAAACACCGGGTCTGACCACAAGCAGAATGTCGGCAATGCTGGGTAATGAAGCAATGTGGATGTTACAAGAAGGTACCGCTTGTGCGGAAGATATAGATACCGCGCTGCGTATGGGATTTAACCATCCAATGGGACCTCTAGAATTGGGCGATATGACTGGTTGGGATACTCGTCTTGCAGTCTTACGTTATTTGCACTCAACACTAGGTGAAAAATTTCGTCCTTGTCCACTGATTATAAAAATGGTTGCAGCAGGGCGTTACGGTCGTAAAACCAGCCACGGTGTTTATCAATACGATGAAAAAGGTCAGCAAATACCCGGTTCAGGTTTAAAAGGCAGTGCATTGTGAAAACAGTTTATATCGTAGAGGCTGTGCGTACTCCTGTAGGTCGCTACCGAGGTAGCTTGGCGAGTGTACGTGCAGATCACCTCGGCGCGCTTGTATTGAATGCTGTCATTGATAGGGCTGGTATTAAGGCTGAAGAAGTTGATGATGTAGTTTTTGGCTGTGTCACGCAAGTGGGTGAGCAGTCAGCGAATATAGCCCGCACAGCACTGTTGAGTGCTGGATGGCCAGTCTCAATTCCCGGTCTGACTTTAGATAGGAAGTGTGGTTCAGGTGAAGTCGCTGTGCATGTAGCAGTGGGTTTGATTTCCTCAGGAGCAATTGATGTTGCGGTTGCTGGTGGTGCAGAGAACATGAGTCGAGTGCGCATGGGTGGTAATCGTGAGATTTACGGCGAAACATTTGGCTGGATGGCGTCTCAGAATTATGAATTGACCAGTCAGGGTGAAGCAGCAGAGCGTGTAGCCGATGAGTGGTCGTTGAGTCGTGCTGATTTAGATCAATTTGCTGTTGAGAGTCACCGGCGTGCTGTTGCTGCTTCAGAAGCCGGTTTGTTTGCATCTGAAATTGTTGCAGTCGACGTGCCAGCATTGGCTGAAAAAAATTGGACAGAGCCATTGCCCGCTACTTTCTCTATTGATGAAACCATACGTCCAGGTACTCATGCAGATAAACTAGCAACGCTTAAAAGTAGTTTTCGTGAGCAGGGTAAATTAACTGCAGGTAATTCTTCGCAAATTTCTGATGGCGCGGCTGTTTTATTATTAATGTCGGCTGAAGCCGTTGAGCGTTTGGGGCTTAAACCTAAAGCTAAAATTGTGAGTTTTGCCACGGTGGGTTCCGATCCCACATTGATGCTAACGGGTCCAATTGCAGCTACCCGTAAAGTGTTAAAAAAAGCAAAATTGACCTTATCCGATATTGATATTTTTGAAGTGAATGAAGCTTTTTCTCCAGTTCCAATGATGTGGATGAAAGAGCTAGGAGTTGAGCATACCCGTTTAAATGTTAACGGCGGAGCCATTGCATTAGGCCATCCTCTGGGGGCCAGTGGAGCTCGTATTATGACTTCTATGGTGCATGAGCTTGAGCGCCGAGGAGGGCGTTACGCTTTGCAGTCAATATGTTGTGCTGGTGGTATGGGCACCGCGACATTAATTGAACGAATTGATAATTAACCTATGACGTTAATAACTTTGAGGGTTCTATGAACATCGATCTTAGTGGTAAGAGAGTTATTGTAACAGGCGCTTCTCGCGGCATTGGCAAAGCAATCGCTAAAGCCTTTGCCGATGAAGGTGCACTAGTTGCTGTTTGTGCCCGTAACTTAGAACCGTTGCAAGCAGCCGCTGATGAGTTTTCGCAACAAGCTGGTGAGGTGATTGTAAGATCGGTCGACGTGACCAACTCTGAGGCCGTTAGGGCTTTTGTCGAGGAAGTCGCTAGCGCTTGGGGTGGGGTGGATGTGTTAGTGAATAACGCAGGTCAGGGCCAAGGCGGTAATCTTGATACGTTAACGCCGGAAGCCATTTTAGAACATGCCAATATTTTACAAATGGGCCATTTTCGCTTTACGCAAGCCGTTGTTCCTCATATGCGTTCTCAGCGGTGGGGTAGGATTATTGATATTAATGCGCTGGTCGGCGCTATTCCTGCACCTGACGGAATACCCTCGGTAATTAACCGTGCGTCTTGTTTGGCTTTATCAAAATCACTGGGGATGTCGTTACCCAAAAATAATATTTTGGTTAACTCCTTAAACATGGGCTGGATTAATACCGGACAGTGGGATCGCCACTTTAAAGAAATGCCAACAGGCGTTACTCGTGAAGAATTTGATCAAATGGTATTAAAAGTGGTACCAGTGGGCCGTTTTGGTAAGCCAGAAGATGTTGTTGGAATGGTGCTATTCCTCGCCAGTGAATATGCCAATTTTATCAGTGCTGCGTCGATTGATATTGCGGGTGGAATGGGAGGACAAATTGCTTATTTTCCAACCTTAAAAAGAGATTTTTCGGTGGCAATGGCCGGGAAATACAATAATTCTGATGGGCAGAAAGACCTATAACTCACTTTTTAATTCTGTATGTAGAATTATTTATTTATATGTAGAATAATTTAAAGTAGTTTGTTATAAATAAGTCATCATATGGAAAAGAAGAATGGCAACTGTTAGACCTGAACATTTTACACTGGTTTATATAGTTCTCTTTTTAGCTGTGTGTTAGTGGGGTGATAATTTTCCCACTAAGTTCAATTTTGAGTAGTAGGGTCGTGTAATGGGCCTTAAAGAATTGAGCTAACTGTTATGGGGCAGGTGGTAAGTAAATATGTTTACTATCTCTGTAAAAACAGTATAAGACTGAAACACTGCAACTACTTAAAATTGTATAGTTGCTGAAAATAAAAAATATTGGAGTATTTATAAAAATGAAAAAACAAAATATACCTCAACCCTTAAGCGTTTTAGCAGTTACTATTGCTGCGATTAGTTCTATTGGCAGTGTCCAAGCTGCCCAAATAGAAACCGGCAACCCCAACCTTGTGGTGCGTTGGGATAATACAGTTCGTTATAATCTGGGTGTTCGTACCGAAAAACAAGATAAGCGTCTGTTAGCAAACAGCATTTTTGATGATGGTGATGGAAAGTTTGACAAAGGTGATATCATTACTAACCGTTTGGATATCTTAAGCGAGTTGGATGTTGATTATGACCAGCGCTTCGGCTTTCGATTAACCGCTGCTTTATGGTATGACAATGCCTATAATAACGATAGCTTACCAGAGGGAACTGATAGTCCTTACCGCAGTGGTCGATACTCTAATCAAGTTTCACGTTTTATCAATGGCCCTTCCGGTGAAATTCTGGACGCGTTTGTATGGAGTAACTTCGAAATTGGAGATGCACTAGTAAATGTTAAACTAGGTAAGCATTCTATATTGTGGGGTGAAGGTTTATTTTTAGGAATGCATTCCATTTCTTATTCGCAAGCCCCTGTAGATGGTGTAAAAGCCGTGAGTAGTCCTGGCATTGAAATCAAAGAGGTATTTTTACCAATTAATCAACTCTCATTTAAGGCTCAGGTGTCGGATAACTTGACGTTAATGGGACAGTATGCACTAGAGTGGAAACCTTTCCGTACACCATACCCTGGTACTTATTTGATGGGGGCTGACTTCGCTCCGGGCGCTGATCAATATAATTTTGCTCCGGGTGTAAACGCTTCTGTATTGAAGCCAAGAGAACCCAAAGAGGGTAAAAATTGGGGCTTGGGCTTAAAGTGGAATGCTGACGCTATTGACTCTGATATCGGCTTTTACTATCGTGAATTTGACGATGTAATTCCTGAATCTGGTGTTCTTTTATCTTTCACCGATCAGGCTAACCCTTTTACCTATAGTTTCCAATCACCATATGCAGATGATGTCTCTATCTACGGGTTGTCACTGGGTACCTCAATAGGGCCTGTTAGTGTAGGTTCAGAGCTGTCTTATCGTAAGAATGGTCATTTGAATTCTTCTACTTCTTACGTGACTGCACTTGGTTATGATACGGGTGCACGCGGTAACACTTGGCATACTGTTGTGAATGGTGTTTATCTACTGCCTAATACTAGTTTTTGGGATACTGGTAGTTTTGTCGCAGAGATTGGTTATAGTCGTTTAGATAAAATCACAAAAAATAAAGAGCTATACCGTGGTGAAGGCTATGATGCTTGTGTAAATGCAAATGAAGATGCTAGTGATGGATGTTCTACTGATGACTTTTTTCAGATTGCCTTTAAATTTACGCCAGAATATCTGCAGATAATACCAGGTTGGGACTTGAAATTGCCTATTTCTCTTAATGCGGGTATTTCGGGCAATGCTGCATCAGGTAGTGCCGGTAATGAAGATGCAGTTAGTTGGTCTGTAGCTGCAGCAGGTCTCTATTTAAATGAATATGAGTTTACACTACGTTATGCTGATCGCTCTGCTGATACAAAATATGTAAACGACGTTGCCGTAGGGGGAAATGGTTCAAAAAGCACTCTGGGTGTGACAGACCGTGGCTATTTAAACTTTACCTTTAAAGTTGCATTCTAATTTAACCCTATTAAGGACATAACTATGAAAACTATAAAAATAAACCGTCTCTTGATCTCTTGTGTATTAACAGCGGTAACATTGCAATCAGCCGTGGCCTCTGTTACGCCGGAAGAAGCTGCAAAACTGGGTCAGACCTTAACATTTTTTGGTGCAGAAATTAGCGGTAACGCTGAGGGCACTATTCCAGCTTATACTGGAGGTCTACGTACTGCACCAGCAGAATTTAAGGAAAATAGTGGTGTTTGGGCTAACCCGTATAAGGGGGAGAGTCCCGTTGTTCGTATCGATTCAAAAAATGCAGATCAATATGCAGACAAGTTGAGTGCAGGACAGAAACACCTGCTGGCGAAATATCCTGACACATTTTATATGGACATTTATCCTACTCACCGCTCAGCTGCTTTTCCACAAAAAGTATTGGATGCCTCTAAGCGTAATGCAACCGAATGTAATACTACGCACGAAGGTCTGGGGGTCGATACGGCCTGCCGTGGTGGTATTCCATTCCCTATTCCAAAGACGGGTAAGGAGTTGATGTGGAATCAGCAGTTACGCTATCAGGAAACAACAACTACCTCAGCGTCTCGTTCATGGGTTGTGAATGCAAATGGTGACCGTATTATGGCTTCGCAGCAAAAAACCTATGTTGAAGTGCCATATTATATGGATGATCTGGATGGTCGTGATGAGAGAATCTACTGGAACGTTTGGTCTGTAACTCAGTCACCTATCCGCAAAGCAGGTGAATTGACAGGGATTGTTGATTACCTCGATCCTATTGAAAAGCCACGTTATGCCTGGAGTTATACACCTGGTTTACGTCGTATTAAAAAGGCTCCTGAGTTTTCATACGATACACCTGTATCCAGTATGGGTGGGGTAACATTTTTTGATGAGCTTTTTGTATTCTCTGGCATGATGGATCGTTTCGAGTATAAGTTGGTTGGCAAAAAAGAGATGTACCTTCCTTATAATGCTTATGAACTGTATTTTGAGTGTGACGTTGATGAACAGTTTATGCCTAAGCACGCCAACCCTAAGTGCTGGCGTTGGGAGCTTCACCGTGTTTGGGAAGTAGAAGCTACTCTTAAAGCTGGTACACGTCATGTGTATGATAGACGTACGTATTATTTTGATGAAGATAACTACGGTACTGGTTTATATGATGCATTTGATAAAAGCGGTGAGCTTTACCGTTCAATTTTTAATGCAGGTATCCAGTTCTATGATGTGGATGCTCCATATTCAGTGAAAAACGTGGTTTATGACTTCAACAAAGGTATGTATGCCTTACTCAACGATGGTCTTAAAGGGGGGTACCAGGTTGTAAAGCCTCTGTCTAATCGTAATATGAACCCTGAAGTTATTGTTTCTAAACAGTCAGCCCGTTAGAGAAAATAGGGATAAAATGCAGAAGTATTATCTGCATGGTGCAGGTAATACTTCAGAGCTAAAACCTATATTTAGAGTTTAATCATGTATAAAATTAATGCCACAGAATTTTTTTTCCGTGCAGTAGTAAGTAGTTGTCTTATTTTTGTGAGTCCATTTTTACTTGCTGGAAGCGAAACTCAACAAGACAGATTGGATGTGCCAGCTGCATTCAGTACTCAAGTAAATCGTACAATTAAATTATCTCTTGCATCCCAGAACAACTCTGTTATAGCGGTTGGATTGCGAGGTGAGGTGTCTGTGTCTTCTGATAAAGGAAACAGCTTTATACAAAAAAAAATAATGCTGAGTTCCGACTTAACCACCACTCGCTTTACCCAAGAGGGTAGTCTTTGGGTGTTAGGGCATGATGCGGTTATGCTGCGCTCACGTGATCTAGGGAATACTTGGCAGCGCGTATTAGATGGTCGCAGTACATTTGCCCTACTTAATGATTATTATCAGCAACTATCAAATAATGGTAATAAAGAAGCGGCTCTGACATTGCGTGATATAAAGCGTTCTGTCGATCCATTACCGACACCTGATATCTTGCCCTACCCATTTTTTGATATCAGCATAAATGACAATGGTGAAGGATTTGCTGTTGGTGCTTTTGGTCTGTTGCTTAAAACCAATGATGGTGGACATACTTGGCAGCCTTGGATGGAGCGTGCTGATAATTCTTGGGGTTATCATATTTATTCAGTTCAACAGTTTGATGATCATGTTTATTTGGCCGGAGAGCGCGGTTTCTTAAGGCACTTAAATAAAACGACTGGAACATTTGAACGTATTGAAACTCCTTTTGAGGGGACCTATTTTGGTGCCTATGTTAATAAAAATATTTTACAAGTTTATGGTTTAAGAGGCAGAGTTTATTCTAGTTCAGATAATGGAATAAACTGGCAACACATAAATCTAGATACCGACTCCACGGTTATCAGTTTACTAACACCTGAGTCGGGCGAGTTTATTTATGTTACACAAAAAGGTGAGTTTTTTGTTTCTTCTGAACATGGTCAGAATGCCGTTAGTATGGCTAGTAACGTTACAGGAGAAATATTGTCTGCTGCGTTAATTGGTCAAGATAGAATAGCATTAGCCCAATACAATGGAATCAAAATTGTATTGCTTAGTTCACTTTTAAAATAAGTCTGCGTCAACGAGGTATACTCTTTATGGCTGTAAATACAAAACCTTCTGGAATGGCAATTATTTCAGATATTAAAAACTTCGATATAAACTCTGGCAGTTGGCTGGAACGAACTATTTTTAATAATCGGATATGGGTCGTATCTTTTTGTCTATTAGCAACTATTTTACTGGCTATTTCCGCCTCTAAAATAAATATAAATGCCAATTTTGAGCGAATGATTCCGCTTAATAGTCCTTATATAAAAAATTATTTAGAATATAAAAAAGAGTTGCCTGGTTTAGGTAATTCAGTGCGTATTGTTGTTGAAAATAAATCAGGTGATATTTTTGATCCTGAATACTTAGAAATACTTAGAAAAATAAATGACACACTTTATTTAATACCGGGGGTTGACCGTTCATGGATGAAGTCTATATGGATGCCTATTGTTCGCTGGCGTGAAGTCACCGAAGACGGTATTAATGGTGGTGCGGTTATGCCTGCTAACTACAGTGGTTCTGCTGATTCAATCGAGCAATTACGGGCAAATATAATGCGCGCGGGCATTGTTGGTAGACTGGTTAGTAGTGACTTTCAATCAACAATGATTATTGCTCCGCTGTTGGAGATTGATCCTAAAACTGGGAAGGCCCTAAATTATGGGGACTTCTCTCGACAGCTTGAAGAACAGATACGTTCTTTTGAAAATAAAAATACAAAAGTCTACATTGTAGGTTTTGCCAAAATAGTGGGAGATTTGATTGATGGACTATATGAAGTCATGTTGTTCTTTGGATTCTCCGTAGCTATTTCTGCATTATTTATTTATTTATATACTCGCTGCATCGGCAGTACTCTCCTTTTAGTTTCTACCGCCGTAGTCGGTGTAGTCTGGTTGCTGGGATTGATGCAGTTGATGGGTTATGAATTAGATCCTTATTCAATACTGGTACCGTTTTTGATTTTTGCTATAGGCCTGTCACATGGCGCGCAGAAAATGAATGGTATAATTCAGGATATAGGCCGTGGTACACATCATTACGTGGCTGCGCGTTTTACCTTTCGTAGACTCTTTATGGCGGGTTTAACCGCTTTGCTGGCAAATGTTTTTGGTTTCGCTGTACTTATTGTTATTGATATTCCAGTTATTCGTGATCTGGCTATTACCACGAGTGTTGGCGTTTCTGTACTGATATTTACCAAATTATTCTTAATTCCTGTTGCGCTATCATATTTTGGTGTAAGTAAATCTGCCGTTAAATTCGCTTTGCAAGAACAATCTGAGCTCAAAACAGGTAAGTCTATTTTAGGTCATATGTGGCAGGGATTAGATAATTTGACTGAACGTCGTTGGGCATTAGTAGCTATTGCGGGAGCAGGGGTTATTACTATTGTTTGTTCGATTGTTATGCAAGATTTACGTATTGGAGATCTTGATTCAGGTGCGCCAGAATTACGCCCTGAGTCACGTTATAACCAAGATAATGCTTATTTTACATCTCATTATGGTCTGTCGAGTGACCAGTTTGTTATTATCGTTAAGACTAAGGAGGAAGGGTGTCGTTTGTATGGTGCGCTTGTAAAAATGGATGCCTTAGCACAGGCATTAAGACAAGATCCGGCTGTTCAAACTACTATTTCCCTCGCAGAAACAACTCGCTATATAACATCAGCGATGTTTGAAGGCAGTGCTAAATGGAATGCACTTAATCGTGACCAAGCCATTTTAAATGCTGCGGTTTCAGCTGGTATTATCTCATCACCTGATATAACTAATCCACAGTGTTCAGTATCGCCTCTAGTTGCTTATTTAACCGACCACAAAGCCGACACTTTGACACGAGTATTGGCTATATCAGAACAGTTTGCTGCTGAAAATAACACTTTGGATTCAGACCACCCTATTGAATTTTTACTTGCTGCAGGTAATGCTGGTATTGAAGCTGCCACTAATATCGAGGTGGAGAAAAGTATACTAACAATGTATTTGGCCGTTTATGGTGCCACTGCGCTGTTATGTTTGATTACGTTCAAAAGTATACGTGCCACAGTTATCGCTCTTATCCCATTAATCATGACAACTATAATATGCAAAGCCTTAATGGTTTGGTTAGGGATCGGCCTTAAGGTTTCCACCCTACCAGTTATAGCTGTTGGTGTAGGCGTAGGTGTGGACTACGCGCTTTATTTGCTCAGTGTGCAAATTGCTGTGCAGCGCAGGGGCCAATCATTAAGAGAGGCATACCGTCAGTCGCTTAATTTTACGGGAAAAGTTGTTGCCTTAGTTGGCGTCACAATGGCAGCAGGTGTTGTTACGTGGGCTTGGTCTCCGATTAAGTTTCAGGCAGATATGGGAATATTGCTAACCTTCATGTTTATTTGGAACATGTTAGGCGCCCTTATTCTTATTCCGGCTTTATCACATTTTCTTTTATATCGAGTTAAAAGCTCGTCGTAAAATTGATTTTAGATTGTATTTTTTAAATAACAGATAATATAGTGGAGATAATGAATGTTTGAATTGTTGTTAAGTGCCGACATGATGCTGGAAGATCCTGATGGTATGGCGGACTTGCTTGAGTCTAAATTGGGGATATATAAACACGAAAATTGGCGTCAGGCTTTTGATAATCATCCTTATATTGCACACTTTCTACGTGTACATAAATCGCTTGCTGTCTCGCCTACTCGGGTTGAGCCTCAGTGGCATCTTGATCGTCCGAATCCTGGTGATCCGATGTTTCATGATTTCCTTGAGAGTTTAAAGAAGTATCAGGGGGCTCATCGCCCAATGATAACTCACTCTATTGTGTTAGCTATGCATGAATCAAAATTTAACAAACTTGTTGAAAAACTAGTACATCGTAAATTGCCTTTTAGAATGGCACAACGAACACCTGAGATGCCTTTTGATCGTCTTTGGTTAGGTACTACGCCAGAAGACTCACGCTATACTCCAGCTGTGGATGGTGGGTTGTGCATTGAAGTTATGCCAACTGAACCATTGCAAATGCCAGCAGAAACTTATGCAGACACTCCAGCCCAACCACGAAATAGTAAACCCGGTGATATGGTGCGAGTTACTGCCCGTGGTTTTCTAGTACGCGACCTTGAACATACCATTGCTTGTTTATCGACTAATCTCGATTGGGAAGTAACCTCGGTAGATGATATTGAAGGTGAAGGTTATCGCCGTGCTGTTATGCCGTTTACTGTGGCGAATAGTGCAGCACTGCATATCATTGAACCGACTAAGTGGGACAGTGAAGCAGGCTTATATATTAATAACTGGGGACCTGGACTCTATTACATCCGTATTGGTGTGAATAATCTTGCGGCAAAAGCAGAAGATCTTAAAAAACGTAATGTTAAATTTACTTGGATAGAAAAGTCTGATGCAACGGGTGGAAATCCCTTAATTAAAATTGATCCTAGTGAACTCCGTGGCCAATTATTTGAGTTTGAGGAAATTTAATATGGCAGCAGACATAAAAACCTCCGAGGTCATTAATGAATCAGTGTTATTGGAACGTGAAGGGCAAATAGGATGGGTAATCCTAAATCGTCCAAAACAAATTAATTCCATCAATGATGAAATTCGTATGGGTGTTCCACAAGCGTTACGTTTACTCGACACGGATTCGGCAATACGGGTGATTGTCATTCGTGGACAGGGACCTAGAGGCTTTTGTGCGGGTGCTGATATTAAAGAAAAGCGTAAACCAGAAAGCTCGATTGAAACCCGTCAGCGAATGCAAAGTACACGCTGGATAGAAACCCTTGATGAAGTGCAAAAACCAGTTATAGCAGCTATTCACGGTTTCTGTATGGGTGGTGGCTTAGAGCTAGCACTGGCGTGTGATATTCGCTTTGTTTCACCCGAAGTTGTAATGAGTTTACCTGAGACCGCATTGGGATTGATTCCTGGTGGGGGTGGCACGCAACGTTTGCCACGTATAGTCGGGCCAGGTAGGGCGATGGATATGTTGCTTACTGGTGAGCGAGTCAACGGGCAGAAAGCCTACACAATGGGTTTAGTCACACGTGTTTCGGTTTCGACTGAAACATTACTGCAAGAGGTATCCGTGCTTGCTAATGCTATAGCTAGAAAGGCTCCTATTGCGACTCGTTATGTAAAACGGGCTACGCAAATAGCTATGGATATTGAACTTAAAAAAGGTTTGGATCTTGAACTAGATTTATTTGCTTTACTTAAATCGACAGACGATGCAAAAGAAGCCGGAGTGGCTTTTAGTGAAAAGCGTGAGCCAAAATTTTCAGGGCAATAAGCAGAAGCTGAACGATTAAATGAGATATTTAGCGACGTAACGGTTTAAAAGAGCGGATCTTGGTATTTTTCTGGTTTGTTGAGGGGTTGCTTATATTTTTGACTGCCCCGTTGGCCATTATTGTATAGATTAAAAATAAAGAGGTTCACAAAGATGAGCAAAGGTAAATTAAAAGATCGTGTTGCAGTAGTCACTGGAGCTGCGGGTGGTTTAGGTGCAGAAGCGGCACGAGTTTTGGCATCTCATGGAGCCAAAATCGCGATTATTGATATTAATGGTGAAATGGCCGATAAAATGGCTGCTGAAATTTGCACTAAAGGTGGCGAAGCCATAGCTGTAGCAACTGATATTTCACAGGAAGCCTCTGTAAAATTAATGGTAGAACAGGTGGTAGGGCACTTTGGTCGGATTGATATATTGCATAACAATGCAGCAATATTGAGCAACGAACAACGTGAAGGTGACCGCGATGTGATTAATATGGATGTGGATGCTTGGGATCGTGCTATGGCCGTCAACTTGCGTGGCGCTATGTTATGTAGCAAATACTGTATTCCCGAAATGATTAAACTTAAACGTGGCTCTGTGATTAATGTTGCCTCTGGCTTAGGGGCGCAAGGTGACTTAACGTTATCAGCGTATGCGGCTTCTAAAGCAGCGTTAATCATGTTGGCACGTTCTATTGCAGCCCAATATGGTAAACAAGGCATTAGAGCTAATGCCTTGTTAATTGGACTCGCACCAGCAGAAAATGCCCATAAAAGTATGCCAGCAGAAATGTTACAAATTATTCGAGATAATCATTTGACGCCAGAATTAGGCACTCCCAAGCAGATTGCTGATGCAGTTGCTTTTTTAGCCTGCGATGAATCTTCTTTTGTGACAGGTTCTACTCTTAGTGTTGATGGTGGTTTTGGTAGCCATACACCATCAATGGTAGCGATGAAGTCGCTTTTTGAGCGTATGGGCTCCAATAAAATGTAAGGTGTTTTTTATGAAAGCTGCAATTATAGTTAGTAAAGGTGCTACACCGGTTATTCAAAAACTTGAGCCTCCACAACCGCAACAAGGCTGTGTGTTAATCGATGTCGATACCGCTGGATTAGGCGGGTGGGATGTTTTAGGGGCTTATCGTCTTGGTGTTGAATTTCCCTGTGTTATTCGCGGTGAAGGTGTTGGTCGTGCGCAAGATGGACGGCGTGTTTATTTTGGTGAACGCTCTGTTAGACCTTATGGAGCATGGGCAGAAAAAACGCTGGTACCTGAAGATGAAGTTTGGGATGTGCCAGATGATATTGACGATATTACGGCTATTAATATGGGAATTGCCGCCACGGGCGCGTGGATACCTCTTGAAAAAGCGAATATTCAAGCCGGTGAAAATATTCTTATTTTAGGAGCAACCGGTGTTTTAGGGCAAATGGCTTTACAGTTTGCTCGACATATGGGAGCTGGTCATATTGTTGCTGCAGCGCGCAATGAAGAATCGTTAAAGCAACTTAAAAAACGCAATTTCGCTGATGAAATTGTGACATTAGGTGGTGAGCCAACTGAAGACCAAGCTAAACTGAAAGACGCCTCAAAGGGGGGCTTTGATGTTGTACTGGATCTGGTATGTGGTCAACCTATGCTAAATGCATTAAAGGCTACTCGTCAGGGAGCACGGATACACACTATTGGCACAGGTGCGGGGCGTCAAGTAAACCTTGATATGGCAGATCTGCTTTTTCGTACACTAACCTGTATTGGCACTGGCCAACGTTCAGCACAAGATAGACACCAAATATGGAAAAATTTGCTTCAATACACCCGAGATAATAAAATTGTGGTCGACCATCACTTATTTACTTTGAATGATGCACCGGAAGCTTGGGATATGCAGCTTAATAGCCCTCATGCAAAAATTTTAGCAAAGGTATTTTAACCTCCATATTAACTATGGTCATTACTCTTACCAATAAGATCAGAACTATTTAAGTCTGTTTGCTTTTGCTGCAATGTGTAAATTTCATTAGATGAAGATAAAGAGCTAGATTATGAAAGAAGAATTAGAAATATCGTATAAACAAATATTATCAGGTGTAGGCGAAAATATTAATCGACCCGGATTAAAAGATACTCCTGCGCGAGCTGCTAAAGCAATGCAGTACCTATGTAATGGTTACGATAAAACGTTGGAAAAAATTGTTAACGGCGCCTTGTTTCCAACTAACACTGATGAAATGGTGATTGTTAAAAATATTGAATTATATTCGTTATGTGAACATCACATGTTGCCCTTTATTGGTAAAGCACACGTCGCTTATTTACCGACAGGTAAGGTGATTGGTTTATCTAAAATTGCCCGAATAGTTGATATGTTCGCACGTCGTTTACAAATTCAAGAAAATCTGACATTAGAAATAGCAGAAGCGATCCAAAACGTTACAGGTGCGGCGGGTGTAGGCGTAGTTATTGAAGCAAAACACATGTGTATGATGATGCGCGGTGTAGAAAAGCAAAACTCTTCAATGATTTCATCCGTTATGCTGGGAAAATTCCGCGAGTCTAACAATACTCGTCAAGAGTTTCTGCAGTTGATAGGTCGCAGTTAATGTGTATGAATAGCTCATCTTTGGCAACTATTAGAGTTAAAAAACTACAGTTTTACTTAATTAATAGCATTAATAAAGACAAACTTAACGCCCTTAGGCTCGATGACGCGATATCGGTCACTCTGAATCAATGCTGAGATTAATATGTTAGAAGAAACCGAAATGAAGCTATGTTTGTCTTCAGAAACAATGGCATTACTCATAAAGCATCCTTTAATCACTGACCGTATGGAAGGACATTGGAATACTGTAAATCTTACTAACCAGTATTTTGATACCTTAAGCTTTTCGCTTGATCAGGCTGATGTAGCATTACGCTTACGGCTAGATGGTGAACAAGTCATACAGACTTTAAAAGGGCGGGGCGATTGTATCGCAGGGCTGTTTGTCCGCAATGAATGGGATTGGTACTTAGACAGTTATGAGCTTAACCTAGAGTTACTTGATAGTAATTGTTGGCCAGAAGCACTTATAGAGTTAGACAAAACGACCATAGAACCAGTTTTCATTAACCAGTTTACCCGCACTAAAGCAATACTGAAGTGGCTGTGGAAAGGCCAAACGGTAGAAGTCGAAGTAGCCTTTGATGTTGGCAGCGTAGTAACAGATGTGTCTCAAGATAGTATTAGCGAACTCGAACTGGAAATGAGGCAAGGACCCATTGATGCTTTAATGGACTTTGTTGTTGAATTATCCTCATGTTTTTCGTTAATTCCCAGTAGTATCAGTAAAGGTGAACGTGGCTACCGGCTATTAAAAGAAGCCCCTGAGAATAGTTTAAAAAACAGCATGATTACTCAAAACAATCTGACGATTGATGAAGAAATATGCTCCACGGGTAAAATTCTGTTGAGAAGCTTACAACACCTAATTGAATCAATTTATACAGTCCGCAAGGTTGGAACACTAAAGCAGGTACAGCAACAGCTAGTTTTATTGCGTAGTTTTTTCGCCTGTTTAGACTGTCGAATAGTCAGCGAAGACCAAAAGCAGTTCCAATTATTACTGGATACAGTAACTACTGACATAGAAACTTTATTAAAGCCTAGTTTATCAGCGACACAACTCGAATCTGAATTTCAACGATATATAGCTAAAACTACTTGGGGATTTTTATGCCTTAGATTAGCTAAATGGTGCATGCTTAAAGAATGGCAGTTAGTTGAAGATATTAAGCAACGTGAAGTTTTGGATACATCTTTTAAAAAATGGTTGAAAAAGGCTGAATTACAGCTTTATGTAGCGTTTTAAGAGATAATAAATATACTGGCTCATTAGCCGTTAAAAAGGATAATCAGACTATGAAATGCAAAGATACCCATGTTGACTTTTTACAATTGATTAGAGCTTGATGAACGGCAGAGCTTGGGTACTAGTGACCGGAGGAGCAAAGCGTATCGGCGCTTTCCTCAATCAAGAATTTGCCAAAAATGGTAAAAATATTGTGCTGCATTACAATCAGTCTGAAACTGCCGCATTAGCGTTAAAAGAGCAATTAGAAACACTCAATATCAAGGTTGTCTTATGGCAGGCTAATTTAGATGAACCTGCGACTATTAAGCAACGATTTGAAGAACTGCTCACTCAAGTTCCTCATATTGAACTATTGGTAAATAGTGCTTCAGTGTTTGGAGAAGGTTCATTGCTTGAATCATCTTTAGAGCAAATTCAAAGTAACTTTAATATTCACCTTACAAGTCCTTGGTTATTAATTCAGGCACTAGTAAAACAAAATAAACCGTGCCAAATTATAAATATTTCAGATGCCAATTTATCACACCTTTACACTACAAAATCAGCTTATTTTATTTCAAAAAAAGCTCAAGAAACATTAACTAAATTGGCTGCTATAGAATGTGCGCCTAATGTGCGAGTTAATGCGATAGCACCTGGGTTCATTTTAGATGTAATTGATTCAGCTAGTACCCAGGAAAGTTCCCAAATAGTTACTCAAATAGATAGCAAAGATATTAATATTTTACAACGTATATTACCGTTAGATGACTTATATTCAGCCGTTGAGTTTTTATTAAAAAATAATTCTATTACGGGACAAACATTACAAATAGACGGAGGGAGTCACTTACAATGTCCAGCATATATGTTGAAGAACTAGAAATCTATGCCATTCTCGGTATTACGGAAGAAGAGCGCAAGAACAAACAAAAGCTTATTATTGACTATTGGATTGACGCAGATATAGGTAGGGCGATGTTGTCTGATGATATCGACGATTGTGTTAATTACCGTACCATAAATAAAAAAATTTTAGAGGTAGTGCTCAATTCCAGTTACAAAACTATTGAACGGTTACTGGGCGTATTATTAGACTTAATTATTTCCTTTGATGGTGTATTGCACGTTAAGTTGAAAGTTGCAAAGCCAGGTGCTTTACGCTACACAAAAAATGTATCTATTACTGCGGAACGTTCAGCTTAATGCCGTTTTATATTGTTGTAATGATGTGATGGACACCTTAGCTAATATGTTAGCCTTATAAAAATAAATATCAAGCTTATACAGATAACTCTGTACTGTTATTAACTAATAAACCAAATTAAATTTAATCAATTAGAGTTATTAAAATCATGAACATAGTCGATGAAATTCAAGCGCTACGCCAGCAAGTTAAATTATGGCGTATGCAAAATTTAAAGGTAGCTTTTGTGCCAACCATGGGTAATTTGCATAATGGTCATCTTGCCTTAGTAGAAGCCGCTCATCAGCATGCTGATAAAGTCATTGTCAGTATATTTGTCAATCCAATGCAGTTTGGTTTGAGCGAAGATATTGATAATTATCCGAAAACACTTGAACAAGACAAAAAAAGATTAAGCCAAGTTAATGCGGATCTATTATTTATCCCAACCTCAAAAATCATTTACCCTAAAGGCTATACCGACAATACTTTTGTTGATGTGCCTAATATTTCAAATAAATACTGCGGAAAAAGCCGTCCTGGTCATTTTCGTGGTGTAGCCACTATTGTGTGTAAATTATTTAACTTAGTGCAACCCGATGTCGCTTGTTTTGGTTCAAAAGACTATCAGCAGCTACAAGTCATTCGAACCATGGTTGAAGACTTATCAATGCCCGTTAAAATTATTCCCGTGGAAATCATTCGTGAAGAATCAGGCTTAGCAATGAGTTCGCGCAATGGCTATTTAACACCAAAAGAACGGCTTGTCGCCCCTGTGCTTTACCAAACTTTACAATGGTTGGCTGAGCAAATAAAAACCGAAAAAGACTTTTATCGGTTATGCCAACAAGCAAGTAATAAAATAAATCAAGTAGGCTTAACAACAGACTATATCAACATTTGCCATGCATATACGTTAATCAAAGCTAAAAGAAATGATAAAGACTTGGTCATTTTAGCTTCTGCATTTTGCGGTAAAGCAAGATTAATTGATAATATACAAATTACCTTATAAAGGGTATGTCTCAGTAAATTGACTATTTACTGAGTGCCTTTAGATAAGCGTTTGGTCATGAGCCAAAAAACTGTGCCATCATACGACAGCGCACGGACTGATCTGGTCTAATGGCATAGGACACTTTGATAAAGGATAATATCCTAATTAATCGAGGTGTTTATGAATCAAAAACGACAATACAAAACTTATACGA
>NVWU01000038.1 GCA_002733765.1 Colwellia sp.
GAGTTTTCGAGTTTTCGAGTTTTCGAGTTTTCGAGTTTTCGAGTTTTCGAGTTTTCGAGTTTTCGAGTTTTCGAGTTTATAAAATCATAAAAAAAAAAGGCCGCATAAGCGACCTTTTCAATGAAAATTAACAATTTCTTTGCTTGATAACCGATAGATTAACAAAGCGCGGACACGGAGTTGACGTTAGTCAATGAGTATCCGCAATGCCGTTAACACGAGGTTAGCTGCAAGGAAATGTTAATTAATCCATAATCTTAGAAACAACACCAGCACCTACTGTGCGACCACCTTCACGGATTGCGAAGCGTAAACCTTCGTCCATCGCTACTGGGTTAATTAGCTCAACAACAAACTTCAAGTTGTCACCAGGCATTACCATTTCAACACCTTCAGGAAGCTCTACAGCACCTGTGATGTCAGTGGTACGGAAGTAAAACTGTGGACGGTAACCTTTAAAGAATGGAGTATGACGACCACCTTCATCTTTAGAAAGTACATATACTTCTGATTCGAATTTAGTGTGAGGTAAGATTGAACCAGGAGCACATAATACTTGACCACGTTCAACATCTTCACGCTTAAGACCACGTAAAAGAACACCACAGTTCTCGCCAGCACGACCTTCGTCAAGAAGCTTACGGAACATTTCAACACCCGTACAAGTTGATTTTTGTGTATCACGGATACCAACAACTTCGACTTCTTCACCAACTTTGATGATACCACGTTCAACACGGCCAGTTACCACTGTACCACGACCAGAAATTGAGAATACATCTTCGATAGGCATGATGAATGCACCGTCGATTGCACGCTCTGGCTCTGGAATGTAAGTATCTAATTGGTCAGCTAATTCAATGATTTTTGCTTCCCATTGCTCTTCGCCGTTCAATGCACCAAGTGCTGAACCTTGAATCACTGGTAAGTCATCACCTGGGAAATCATATTCGCTAAGAAGTTCACGAACTTCCATTTCTACTAATTCTAATAATTCTTCGTCATCTACCATGTCACATTTGTTCATGAATACGATGATGTAAGGAACACCAACTTGACGTGATAACAAGATGTGCTCACGTGTTTGTGGCATAGGACCATCTGTGGCAGCAACTACTAAGATAGCGCCATCCATTTGTGCAGCACCAGTGATCATGTTTTTGATGTAATCAGCATGGCCTGGGCAATCTACGTGGGCATAGTGACGTACAGCTGTATCATACTCAATGTGAGAAGTATTGATAGTAATACCACGTTCACGCTCTTCAGGAGCATTATCGATTTGGGCGAAATCTTTAACTTCACCACCGTGTACTTTGGTTAATACCGCAGAGATAGCGGCTGTTAGTGTTGTTTTACCGTGATCAACGTGTCCGATTGTACCAACGTTTACATGTGGTTTCGTACGTTCAAATTTTTCTTTAGCCATCTTAAAATACCTTAAACTTATATGTTAAAAAATTACGGTTAATAACTTACCGTTAAATAAAATAAAGCGCAGTCAAAATGACTTTGCCTGTTGTAAAAAGCGTATGGATCTCTAACGAGTTTCCATAATTTTTTGTGCTACCAATTTCGGTGCTTCATTATACTGCTGAAACTCCATAGAGTAAGATGCACGGCCTTGTGTAGCACTACGCAAGTCGGTAGCATAACCAAACATTTCGGCTAAGGGTACCAATGCATTTACAATTTTCAAACCAGCAGGACCATCGTCCATGCCTTCTATTAAACCTCGACGGCGGTTTAAATCACCCACAACATCACCCATATTGGCTTCTGGCGTAGTGACTTCTACTTTCATCATAGGCTCAAGTATTACTGGATTTGCTTCTAACGCGCCTTTTCTAAAGCCCATTGAAGCAGCTACTTTAAACGCCATTTCATTTGAATCAACATCATGAAATGAACCATCGTACAGTGTTACTTTAATATCTAACAATGGAAAGCCAGCTAATACACCGCTATCCATTTGCTCTTTACAGCCTTTTTCGACTGCAGGAATAAATTCTTTTGGTACCGTGCCGCCAACGATTTCGTTAATAAACTCAAAACCAGCACCTTCTTCATTCGGCTCCATTTTTAACCAAACATGACCGAATTGTCCTTTACCACCTGACTGGCGAATAAATTTACCTTCAACTTCAACCGTACCACGAATAGTTTCCCGGTAAGATACTTGCGGATTACCGACATTACATTCTACGCCAAATTCACGTTTCATACGCTCGACTAAAATGTCTAAATGTAGCTCACCCATGCCAGAAATAATCGTCTGACCGGTTTCATCATCAGTATGCACTCTAAATGAGGGATCTTCAGCGGCAAGTTTGCCTAAAGCAATACCCATTTTTTCTTGAGCAGCTAACGTTCTGGGTTCAACAGCCACTGAGATTACTGGCTCTGGAAATTCCATGCGCTCCAAGGTAATAACATGTTTGACATCACATAAAGTATCACCCGTAGTGACATCTTTCAAACCAATCGCGGCAGCAATATCACCCGCGCGAACTTCTTTAATTTCTTGTCTATCATTCGCGTGCATTTGCACAATACGGCCAAAGCGCTCTTTTTTACCCTTGACGGGGTTATAAACACTATCGCCCGTTTGTACAACACCGGAATAGACGCGAAAAAATGTTAGTGTTCCCACAAATGGGTCCGTGGCAATTTTAAACGCTAGCGCCGCAAATGGAGCACTATCATCAGCAGCACGAGTGCCTTCTGTTTCATCTTTATCATCATTAATACCAGTAATAGCGGCAACTTCAGTTGGTGAGGGTAAATACTCAATCACCGCATCTAAAACAGCTTGCACGCCTTTATTTTTAAAAGCACTACCACAACTACATAAAATCAACTCATTCGCTAAAGTACGTGTGCGTAAACCCATTTTAATTTCAGCTTCGGTTAAATTACCATCTTCAAGGTATTTATCCATTAATTCTTCATTAGCTTCTGCAGCTTCCGCGACTAGATTTTCTCGCCATTCTTCTGCAAGTTCCACCATATCACTAGGTACGTCTTGATAGCTAAAGGTCATTCCTTGGTCTTCTTCACACCAGTTAATAGCCTTCATTTTAACTAAATCAATAATGCCTTTAAACTCATCTTCAGCGCCAATGGCTAGGTGTATAGGCACAGCATTTGCGCCTAAACGATCTTTCAATTGCTCTATAACTGATAAGAAGTCAGCACCGGTACGATCCATTTTGTTAACAAAAACGATGCGTGGTACCGCGTACTTTTCCATTTGACGCCAAACCGTTTCAGTTTGTGGTTGTACACCTGAAGAGGCACATAGCACCAACACAGCGCCATCAAGCACACGTAAAGAACGCTCTACTTCAATGGTAAAATCAACATGTCCTGGGGTATCAATAATATTAATACGATGATCTTCAAATTGACCTTCCATCCCTTTCCAGAAACAAGTCGTCGCTGCAGAGGTAATGGTAATACCACGTTCTTGCTCTTGTTCCATCCAATCCATCGTTGCTGCGCCGTCATGCACTTCACCAATCTTATGAGAAAGACCTGTGTAAAATAAGACACGCTCTGTGGTGGTGGTTTTACCTGCATCTACATGCGCACAAATACCAATGTTGCGGTAGCGCTCTATAGGGGTAATACGGGCCAATTTTAAATCCTCTTATTGGTTACTCACTAATGAATAACAATACTAAATAATTAAATAAACCAAATATTTATTCAATAAGCACTTGGTTTATTCAACTAGGTTAAAAACACTTATTTATAAAACAAGGATGGCTAGCAAGAACAAGTCTTGCTAGCCATATGCCACTTTAGGACAAAAAACCTAAAGTGAGCAAGACATTCAGTCAATACTACTAGCTTACCAGCGGTAGTGAGCGAATGCTTTGTTAGCATCAGCCATACGGTGAACGTCTTCACGTTTCTTAACCGCAGAACCTTTACTATCAGACGCATCTAACATTTCGTTAGCTAGGCGCTGAGCCATTGATTTTTCACCACGTTTACGAGCTGCTTCAACTAACCAACGCATGGCTAGAGCATTACGACGCACTGGACGTACTTCAACTGGCACTTGATAAGTAGAACCACCTACACGACGAGATTTAACTTCGACAGATGGGCGGATATTATCTAGCGCTTCTTCAAAAAGCTCTAACTGAGGCTTTTCAGATTTGTCAGCTAAAATATCTAATGCACCGTAAACAATTTTTTCGGCAGTAGATTTCTTGCCATCAACCATTAAAATGTTGATGAATTTTGCTAAAAGTTCATTATGGAACTTAGGATCTGGCAATATTTTACGTTGCCCAACGACGCGTCTTCTTGGCATCTTAATTCTCCGTAGTATTCAGGATAAATCCAAAATATGTAAATTTTAAAAATTTCTAATTTGGCCTTACTTAACGTTTCTTATCTTTCCAATCTATTGATTAAAAAAAGTTGGAAAACTTAAGATTTAGGTCGTTTAGCACCGTATTTAGAACGGCCTTGTCTTCTATCGCTTACACCAGAACAATCGAGTGCGCCACGAACGGTGTGATAACGCACACCTGGTAAATCTTTAACACGACCACCACGGATTAAAATCACGCTATGCTCTTGTAGGTTATGGCCTTCACCACCAATGTATGAAGTAACTTCGAAGCCGTTAGTTAAACGAACACGAGCTACTTTACGTAGTGCTGAGTTAGGTTTTTTTGGTGTAGTTGTATACACACGAGTACAAACGCCACGACGTTGTGGACAAGCCTGTAACGCTGGAACGTTACTTTTAGTTACTTGTCTAACACGTGGTTTACGTACTAGTTGATTAATAGTTGCCATTATAGCTCCTGATTAGTGAAAACATTGGATAATTACTATTGACTAAGTTTGCCGAATTACCCACTTATAAACGTGAAATATTTTACCTTAAAATTTAGCGCCTACTAGGCACAGAATATAAGGTCGCGAAATACTATAGGTCAAAGCTTGAGCTGTCAAGTTATTAGTACTTTTTCACCTTATTTAACACATAAAAAAACCGTACCCTTATTCAGGCACGGTTTTTATTTTTATCTGCCGATATCGCTCTGTTGGGCGATCGACAATATTAACGCTTATCGACTAACTTGCAGAGCCTAAATCAGCACTTAAGGCATCAGCTAACGCCTGTTCAGCTTCATCGGCAGATACTGGTGTATCTTCAACCGCATTGAAAGCAGCTTTAGCCTTAGCACGTTCCTGATGATACGAATAACCCGTACCAGCCGGAATTAAGCGACCAACAATTACGTTCTCTTTCAAGCCACGTAAGCCATCTTTCTTACCTGCAACAGCGGCTTCAGTAAGCACACGTGTTGTTTCTTGGAAAGAAGCTGCTGAAATAAATGATTCAGTAGCAAGTGATGCTTTAGTAATACCCATCATTTGCATTTCATATTCAGCTGGTTGCTTGCCGGCAGCTTCAAGTTCACGGTTTAAGATATTAACTCGCGCCACTTCAACTTGTTCGCCTTTAAGGAAAGTAGAGTCACCCGCATCAAGAATTTCACACTTACGGATCATTTGACGTACGATAACTTCAATATGCTTATCGTTAATCTTAACACCTTGTAAACGGTAAACTTCTTGCACTTCGTTAACAATATAGTTAGCAACTGGGGCAACACCACGTAAACGTAAAATATCATGTGGAGATTCAGGACCATCGGCAATAACTTCACCTTTAATCACTGGCTCACCTTCATAGATATTTAATTGGCGGGTTTTCGGGATCATCTCTTCGTACACTTCACCGCTTGGCTGAGTAATCAATAGGCGTACTTTACCTTTGGTTTCCTTGCCAAAGCCAACAACACCTGTTTTTTCTGCAAGTATGGCTGGAAGTTTAGGTTTACGTGCTTCAAATAAATCAGCAACACGAGGAAGACCACCGGTAATATCACGAGTTTTTGAACTGGCTTGTGGTATACGCGCTAACGCATCACCAACACCTACATCGGCACCATCTTCAAGGTTAACAATCGCGTTACCTGGTAAGTAGTATAATGCTGGGATTTCGGTACCCGCTATCATTACATCTTTACCTTTAGCATCAACTAATTTCAGTGCTGGACGCATTTCTTTGCCTCTAGCATTTCGTTGTGCCGCATCAGTAATAACAATGCTTGATAAGCCCGTTAATTCATCTGTTTGACGAACCATGGTGATACCGTCAACTAAGTCAACGAATTGTACTTTACCTTTTACTTCCGTGATAATAGGATGCGTATGTGGGTCCCAGTTAGCAATAGTATCGCCAGCAGTAACCGCTTGACCATCTTTCTTAGAAACTACGGTACCATAAGGGACTTTATAGTTTTCAGTAACACGACCCATTTCATCAATAATAGTTAATTCTGATGAGCGCGAGGTAATAACAAGATGTTTCTCTGAGTTAGTAACAAACTTAGCATTTTGTAATTTCAGTGTACCAGTATTATTCACTTGTACGCTATTTTCAGCCGTAGCACGCGATGCAGCACCACCAATGTGGAACGTACGCATGGTAAGCTGAGTACCCGGTTCACCAATGGATTGTGCTGCCACAACACCAATCGCTTCACCTTGGTTGATCATATGACCACGGGCCAAATCACGACCATAACAATAAGCACAAATACCAAAGTCAGTTTTACAGGTAATAATTGAACGTACTTTAATTTGATCGACTGAGTTTGCTTCAATCACATCACAAAGTGTTTCATCAATTAAGGTATTACGAGGTAGCAATACCTCTTCTGTTCCTGGAATTAATACATCATCACAAACAACACGACCTAGCACACGTTCACGTAACGGCTCAACAACATCACCACCTTCAATTAATGGTGTCATTAGTAAACCATCGGTAGTTCCACAATCATGGTTAGTTACCACTAAATCTTGGGCAACATCAACTAAACGTCGTGTTAAATAACCCGAGTTAGCCGTTTTCAATGCTGTATCGGCAAGACCTTTACGCGCACCATGAGTAGAAATAAAGTATTCAGCAACGCTCAAACCTTCACGGAAGTTGGCTTTGATTGGTGTTTCAATGATTGAACCATCAGGTTTTGCCATCAAGCCACGCATACCCGCTAATTGACGAATTTGTGCTGCACTACCACGAGCGCCAGAGTCAGCCATCATAAAGATAGAGTTGAATGAGTCTTGCTCTTCCATTTCACCATCTTTATTTTTAACCATCTCTTTAGATAAGTTATCCATCATCGCTTTTGATATTTTTTCGTTCGCAGAAGTCCAAATATCAATTACTTTATTGTATTTTTCACCTTGAGTAACTAAACCTTGTTCAAATTGATTTTGAATTTCAGCAACTTCAGCTTCAGAATCTTCAATAATTGTATACTTAGCATCAGGAATAACCATATCATCGATACCAACAGAGGCACCGGCGATCATCGCATAATGAAAACCTGTGTACATGATCTGATCGGCGAACATAACTGTCGCTTTTAAACCTAAATTACGATAAGCATGGTTAATCAATTTTGAAATAGGCTTTTTGCCTAATGGTTGATCAATAAGATCATAGGGTAATCCTTCAGGACATATTTGCCACATAATGGCGCGACCAACGGTAGTATCACGTAATGTAGTCGTAGCAACTAATTCACCATCAGCGTTTTTAATATGCTCAGTGATACGAATTTTAACGCGAGCATGAAGTTCAGCAGCACCAGTTCGGTAAGCTTTTTCAGCTTCTTTGATGTCGGTAAATACCATACCTTCACCTAAACCATTTACACAGTCACGCGTTAGGTAATAAAGACCTAATACAACATCTTGTGAGGGTACAATAATTGGCTCACCGTTTGCTGGGGCTAATACGTTGTTAGTTGACATCATCAACGTACGGGCTTCCATTTGTGCTTCGATAGTAAGAGGTACATGTACCGCCATTTGGTCACCATCGAAATCGGCATTGTATGCCGCACAAACTAAAGGATGAAGGTGAATTGCTTTGCCTTCAATCAATACCGGTTCAAATGCTTGGATACCCAATCTATGAAGTGTTGGTGCACGGTTAAGCATAACTGGATGTTCACGAATTACTTCGTCAAGTACATCCCATACTTCTGCGCCTTCACGTTCAACTAATTTTTTAGCCGCTTTAATTGTCGTAGCTAAACCACGACGCTCTAATAAACCGTAAATAAATGGTTTAAATAATTCTAAAGCCATTTTTTTCGGTAAACCACATTGATGTAGTTTAAGCGTAGGACCAACGGTGATTACAGAACGACCTGAATAATCAACACGTTTACCGAGTAAGTTTTGACGGAAACGACCTTGCTTACCTTTGATCATATCGGCAAGCGATTTAAGCGGACGCTTGTTAGAGCCCGTAATAGCACGACCACGACGACCATTATCTAAAAGTGCATCAACAGACTCTTGTAACATACGCTTTTCGTTACGTACGATAATATCTGGAGCAACTAAGTCTAAAAGTCGTTTTAAACGGTTATTACGGTTAATGACACGACGGTATAGATCGTTAAGATCTGAAGTCGCAAAGCGACCGCCATCTAGTGGCACTAACGGACGTAAATCCGGTGGTAAAATTGGTAGAACATTTAAAATCATCCATTCAGGTTTGTTACCTGAAGCGGCAAATGCTTCCATCAACTTCAAACGTTTAGTAATTTTTTTACGTTTAGTTTCACTACCAATTTCAGGAAGCTCTTCACGCATCTGCGCTACTTCAGCGTCTAAATCAATTTGTTGTAGTAAAGCTAAGACCGCTTCTGCCCCCATAAGGGCATCAAATTCATCACCATGTTCTTCTAACGCATCAAGATATTCTTCTTCCGTTAGAATTTGACTTTTTTCTAACGTTGTTAAACCCGGTTCGGTAACAACATATGACTCGAAATAAAGTACACGTTCAATATCACGCAACGTCATATCAAGTAATAAACCAATACGTGATGGTAATGATTTTAAGAACCAAATATGTGCTACTGGACTTGCTAATTCAATATGACCCATACGATCACGACGAACTTTAGTCAAGGTAACTTCAACGCCACATTTTTCACAGATCACACCGCGATGTTTAAGACGTTTATACTTACCACAAAGGCATTCGTAATCTTTTACTGGGCCAAAAATACGCGCACAGAATAATCCGTCACGCTCTGGCTTAAAAGTACGATAATTAATGGTTTCTGGCTTTTTAACTTCACCAAATGACCAAGAACGCACTAAGTCTGGTGACGCTAGACCAATGCGAATTCCGTCGAAATCTTCTGTTTGATTTTGTTGCTTAAGAAACTTAAGTAAATCTTTCACACTCTTCTCCTGTCGGAGTTAAATCTTTAGAAGAAGGCAATAGTATTGCCTTCTTCCCATACTGACTCAAACGATAAGTCAGCCACTATTTTTTGGATTAATCCTGATCTAACTCGATATTAATACCGAGAGAACGAATTTCTTTCAACAATACGTTGAATGACTCAGGAATACCTGGATCCATACGGTGATCACCGTCAACTAAGTTTTTATACATCTTAGTACGACCAGCAACGTCATCAGACTTAACCGTAAGCATTTCTTGTAAAGTGTAAGCTGCGCCGTATGCTTCTAACGCCCATACTTCCATCTCACCGAAACGCTGGCCACCAAATTGCGCTTTACCGCCAAGTGGTTGCTGAGTAACCAAACTATATGAACCAGTAGAACGTGCATGCATTTTGTCATCAACTAAATGGTTCAGTTTTAACATGTACATGTAGCCAACCGTTACAGGACGCTCAAACTTACGACCAGTTCGGCCATCAGTTAACCAAAATTGACCGCTTTCAGGCATATCAGCAAGTTTAAATAACTCTTTGATTTCTTTCTCTGCTGCACCATCAAAAGCGGGTGTTGCAATAGGAAGACCTGCGCGTAAGTTATCAGCTAAACGTAACACTTCATCATCAGAGAAAGTTGCAATATCAACTTCTTGACGAGATTCACCAACATTGTAAACTTCTTGAATGAAGTTACGTAGTTTATGCATTTCTTGTTGTGCTTCTAACATACGGTTAATCTTTTCACCAACACCGCGACATGCCATGCCTAAGTGAGTTTCTAAGATCTGACCTATGTTCATCCGTGATGGAACACCTAACGGGTTCAATACAATATCAACTGGTACACCAAACTCATCATATGGCATATCTTCAACTGGCACTACGTTTGAAATAACACCTTTGTTACCATGGCGACCCGCCATTTTATCACCCGGTTGGATGTGACGTTTAACTGCTAAGTAAACCTTAACAATTTTTAATACGCCTGGTGCTAAATCAGAACCTTGGGTAATTTTACGATGTTTAATTTCATACTTCTTATCAAAGTCTGCTTTAATATTACCGTATTGCTCTGCAATTTGCTCAAGCTCTGCTTGCTGAACTTCATCAGACAAGTTCTGCGTTAACCATCTATCGCGAGACATACCAGTTAAATCTGCTTCATTTAAGCCAGCAGACAATAGTAATTTCTTAGTACGTGCAAAAACACCATCTTCTAAGATGCTTAATTCATCACCAAGATCTTTCTTAACTTCTTTAAGTTGTATTTCTTCAATTTCTACTGCACGAGCATCTTTTTCAACACCGTCACGCGTAAAGATTTGTACATCGATGATGGTACCTTTAACAGAGTTTGGTACACGTAAAGAGCTGTCTTTAACGTCAGCCGCTTTCTCACCAAAAATAGCACGTAATAGTTTTTCTTCTGGCGTTAATTGTGTCTCACCTTTAGGAGTAACTTTACCCACTAAAATATCGCCACCATTAACTTCAGCGCCAATATACACTACGCCAGCTTCATCTAACTTACCTAAAGCAGACTCGCCTACGTTTGGAATATCCGCAGTAATTTCTTCACTACCTAACTTAGTATCACGAGCGATACACGTTAACTCTTGAATATGAATCGTAGTAAATCTGTCTTCAATAGCAACACGTTCAGATAACAACATTGAATCTTCAAAGTTGTAACCATTCCACGGCATGAAGGCGATACGCATGTTTTGACCAAGCGCCAATTCACCCATATCAGTTGATGGACCATCCGCTAACACATCACCACGTACGACAGGTTCATCCATACGACACACTGGACGTTGGTTGATACAAGTATTTTGGTTAGAACGCGTATATTTAGTTAAGTTATAAATATCAATACCCGCTTCACCAGCGTGCATTTCATTTTCATTCACTTTCACTACGATACGTGAAGCATCTACGTAAGTAATAACACCGCCACGTTTTGCAACAGCCGTGACACCTGAATCAACCGCAACTACTTTTTCCATACCCGTACCAACAAGAGGTTTATCAACTCTTAAAGTAGGTACCGCTTGACGTTGCATGTTTGAGCCCATCAAGGCCCGGTTAGCATCATCATGTTCTAGGAACGGAATAAGTGATGCCGCAACTGAAATAATTTGTTGTGGAGATACATCCATGTATTGAACTTCAGCTGAGGCTTTCAGCGTAAATTCATTTTTGAAACGACAGTTAACTAGCTCTTCAGTTAATTTACTATTGTCATCACGCGTCGCATTAGCTTGAGCAATAACAAAGTTACCCTCTTCTATTGCTGACAAGTAATCAATATCATCAGTCACTAAACCATCGACTACTTTACGATAAGGCGTTTCTAAGAAACCGAAATCGTTGGTACGTGCGTAACACGAAAGTGAGTTGATCAAGCCAATGTTTGGACCTTCTGGCGTTTCGATTGGACAAACACGACCGTAATGGGTTGGATGTACATCTCGAACTTCAAAACCAGCACGTTCACGGGTTAAACCACCCGGCCCTAAAGCAGAAATACGACGCTTATGCGTTACTTCTGATAATGGGTTGTTTTGATCCATAAACTGTGACAATTGTGATGAGCCAAAGAACTCTTTCACTGCCGCAGAAATAGGTTTAGCATTGATTAAATCTTGTGGCATGATGGCATCTAAGTCACCAAGACTTAAACGTTCACGTACAGCACGTTCTACCCGAACAAGACCGACACGAAATTGGTTTTCAGCCATTTCACCAACACTACGAATACGACGGTTACCCAAGTGATCTATATCATCAACTTCACCTTTACCATCACGAATACCGATTAAAGTTTTCATAACAGAGATGACGTCATCTTTTGATAAGATGCCTGAACCGATATCATCAGCATTACCCACACGACGGTTGAACTTCATACGACCAACAGTAGATAAGTCGTAACGTTCTGGTGCAAAAAACAAGTTGTTGAATAATGTTTCAGCAGCGTCTTTTGTTGGTGGCTCGCCTGGGCGCATCATACGGTAAACTTCAACCAAAGCTTCTAACTTGTTAGTTGAACTATCTACACGTAACGTATCAGACATATATGAACCAACATCAAATTCATTCATATATAAAGTAGAAAGTGTTTTATGGCCTGCCTGGCTAAGTTCTGCTAATAACTCTAACGTTAACTCAGCATTCGCTTCAGCTATGACTTCACCGGTTGATTTATCAATATAAGCTTTTGATAATACTTTACCCACAATATATTCTGCAGGTACTTCTAATTTTTCGATATTAGCTTTGGTTAACGCGCGAATATGGCGTGCAGTGATACGACGACCCGACTCAACTAATATTTCGCCTTTTTTGATACTAATATCAAAAGTAGCTGTTTCACCACGAAGACGCTCAGGAATTAAATCCATGATCAACTTATCACCTTTAATGGTGTAATCAGTTGTATCATAAAAAATATCTAAAATTTCTTCGGTAGAAAACTCTAACGCACGTAACATGATTGACGCAGGTAATTTACGACGTCTATCGATACGAACGAATAAGTTATCTTTTGGATCAAATTCAAAATCTAACCATGAACCGCGATAAGGAATAACACGTGCGTTATATAACACTTTACCCGATGAATGCGTTTTACCTTTATCATGATCAAAGAATACACCAGGAGAACGATGTAACTGTGAAACGATAACACGCTCAGTACCATTGATTACAAAAGTACCATTGTCTGTCATCAACGGGATTTCGCCCATGTACACTTCTTGTTCTTTGATATCTTTAACAGTACCTGCTGCGGCTTCTTTATCGTAAACCACTAAGCGTAATTTAACGCGTAATGGTGCAGAATAAGTCACACCACGTATTTGACATTCTTTCACATCAAATAATGGTTCACCTAAACGATAGCTTACATATTGTAATTCTGAGCTACCTGAATAAGCTTTAATTGGGAAAATAGAACGAAAAGCAGCCTCTAGACCGGTTTCACCTGTTGCATCAATATCAATAAACTTGCGGAAAGAATCGAGTTGAATGGACAATAAGAATGGATATTCCATTACTTGTACACTTTTACCAAAGTCCTTTCTAATTCGCTTTTTCTCAAAGTATGAGTAAGCCATGGGGTTCCTCAGCTTGCTGGTTATGGCCAAATCTGTCTAAGTAAGCACTGCTCACTTAGACAGGGTATTGCTGTAATGCTTACGTCTAAACATTACGAGATAAATTATTATTTAATAAACAATTTATCCGATACTAAATATTGCCCTTCATTGTTAATAAAACATCATTTGTTTTCTAACAAAAAAAGCGCAAAAAGGCCGGTGACGTTTAAATCACCAGCCATGCCTTTTCAGGCAAACAATCTGTTTAAAAACAGATTATTTGATCTCAACAGAAGCACCAGCTTCTTGAAGAAGTTTCAAAAGCTCTTCGGCTTCAGCTTTTTCTACGCCTTCTTTAACAACACCAAGCGCTTCAACTAAAGTTTTAGCTTCTTTTAGGCCTAGACCTGTAGCGCTACGAACGGCTTTGATTACTGCAACTTTCTTCTCACCGAAGCTAGTCATAACAACATCAAATTCAGTTTGTTCTGCAGCAGCAGCACCGGCATCGCCAGCAACAACAGTAGCAGCAGCGGCAGATACGCCGAACTTCTCTTCCATTGCTTCGATTAGTTCAACTACGTCCATTACTGACATTTCAGCAACTGCGTTTAAGATATCGTCTTTAGAAATAGACATTTTAAATTTCCTGTTTTTTTAATAAACAGCATGATATAAAATATAATCTGCTGTTTTGAATAACTATAAATACAAAAAGTGCTTTTATTTTGTTTACCTTAGTAAACAAAAAATAAATTATGCAGCTTCTTGTTCTTTCTGATCGCGAAGTGCAGCAATCGTGCGGACTAACTTGCCTGCAGATGCTTCTTTCATAACGCTCATTAATTGTGCAATTGCTTCGTCGTAAGTTGGTAGCTTAGCTAACATGTTTACGTCTACAGAATTACCTTCAAATGCAGCTGCTTTTAATTCAAAAGCTTCGTTAGTTTTAGCGAAGTCTGTGAATAAACGTGCCGCAGCACCTGGGTGCTCACTAGAAAAAGCGATTAATGAAGGACCTTTGAATACGTCAGCAACACATTCAAATTCAGTACCTTCTACTGCACGACGTGCTAATGTGTTACGGACAACTTTCATCCATACACCATTTTCACGTGCTTGCTTACGCAATACAGTAATWGCTTCAACTGKWACACCACGGGCATCCGCGATTACAACTGATTGAGCGCCATTAGCAGCTTCTTGAACTTCAGCAACAATTGCTTTTTTATCATCAAGATTGATAGCCATTGGCTTTAACTCCTGGTTCACCGGGGTTTAGCCGGTATTTACAATCCCTAACTGACAATAATTTATCAATTAGGCCATTACGGCGAGGACCAGAATTAAAAAATATCTGGGTAATCACCATCTACGTAGGAGATTAAGCGGTGTTTTGTTAACTGTACTCGTTTTGAACGTATTATTCGAAACTTGTATATTGATAACAATAACACTGCACCTACGGTCTTGGACGGGGGTTGTTAATTTTATTTAGACTTTAAAGACCAAATTATACCAACAACTCCTACCAAAATTTAAGGGGCGAAATTATAGATTATAATTTCGCCCTTGTAAAGGTTCAATAATTAAAGCTTTACTTTCTCTACGTTCTTTTCAGAAACTAGGCTTGTGTTAAGCTTGCTTGGCTAACGACAACGCCGGCACCCATGGTAGTAGAAAGTGAAATTTTCTTAAGGTATTGACCTTTAGCATTTGCTGGTTTTGCTTTTTTAAGCGCTTCTAGCAAAAACTCTAAGTTTTCTTGCAATTGTGCAGGTTCGAAATCAGCCTTACCAATAGTAGTATGGATGATACCGTTTTTGTCATTGCGGTAACGTACTTGACCAGACTTAGCGTTTTTAACCGCGCCAGCTACGTCAGGAGTTACTGTGCCAACTTTAGGGTTAGGCATTAAACCACGTGGGCCTAATATTTGACCTAGTTGACCAACAACACGCATTGCATCAGGAGAAGCAATGACAACATCGAAGTTCATTTCGCCAGCTTTTACTTGCTCAGCTAAATCTTCCATACCGACAATATCAGCACCAGCTTCCTTTGCTTTTTCTGCATTTGCACCTTGTGTAAATACAGCAACACGTACTTCACGACCAGTACCATTTGGTAATACTGCTGCGCCACGAACGTTTTGATCTGATTTACGAGCATCAATGCCAAGATTTATAGCAACATCGACGCTTTCACGGAAATTTGCTGTGGCAAATTCTTTTAATAAAGAAACTGCTTCACTGATATCATATTCTTTTGTTACGTCTACTTTTTCACGGATAAGACGAGCGCGTTTTGTTAATTTAGTCATTGATTAGCCCTCTACCACTAAACCCATTGAACGAGCAGAACCCGCAATGGTACGCACTGCAGCTTCTAATGAGCCAGCAGTTAAATCAGGTTCTTTCATCTTAACAATTTCTTCAAGTTGAGCTGTAGTTACAGTACCAACTTTTTCAGTGTTAGGACGACCAGAGCCGCTTTTTACGCCAGCTGCTTTTTTCAATAAGTAAGAAGCAGGTGGAGTTTTTGTTTCGAAAGTAAACGAACGGTCATTATAAACAGTAATTACTACTGGAACCGGAGCGCCTTTTTCTAAAGAATCTGTTTTTGCGTTAAACGCTTTACAGAATTCCATGATGTTAACACCATGTTGACCTAATGCAGGACCAACTGGTGGTGACGGGTTAGCTGCACCAGCAGCTACTTGTAGCTTGATTAGAGCTTGGACTTTTTTAGCCATTTTAAAAATACCTTTATTGTGGGTAGTTAACGCTAATCACCGTGTTAGCAGTTTTCGCTTCCCTGTTTACTAAAGCATCCTTTTTGCAATGATATCATTTTAAAAAGGTGACTTTAGGCCGCGCTAAAAAAACGCGGTAGCGGATTATATATTAACCAAGTGACGTATTTCAAGAGTTTTATGATAAAGAATGACATTTGATTATTTTTAACGTAAAAATAATCAAATGTCTCATACAATATTAGTCTAAGGTTTACTTAACAAAACTAAATTTCAGTAATAACCCCATCAAATTGACCAACATAGCTCGCTAATACTTTCCTGTCTTTTAGCGACTAAAAATATAACTACTTTCAAATATCACATAAACAAAAAAACGCCTGTACAAGACAAGCGTTTCATTGTAATAAAGATTAAAAGAATAACCGGTTAGCTACCTTTCTCAACTTGACCAAATTCAAGATCAACAGGCGTTGAACGACCAAAAATAAGCACAGAAACTTTGATACGATTTTTCTCATAATCAAGTTCTTCAACCACACCATTAAAGTCGGCAAATGGTCCATCAATAACACGAACAACTTCACCTGGTTCAAATAATGTTTTAGGTTTAGGCTTATCAGTATCGGCTAAACGCTGTAAAATTCGATCGGCTTCTTTTTGACTAATTGGAAGAGGTCTTTCTTTAGTGCCACCGATAAAACCTAATACACGCGGTACACTTTTAACTAAATGCCATGACTCGTCATCTAATTCCATGTGAACTAATACGTAACCAGGAAAAAATTTACGAGAGCTTTTACGCTTTTGCCCAGCACGCATCTCAATTATTTCTTCTGTTGGTACTAAAATTTCACCAAACTTTTCTTCTAAACCGTGAATACCAATATGTTCTACTAAGGTTTTTTGTACACGCCCTTCATAACCAGAAAAAGCCTGAACAACATACCATCTTAATTTAGGATTGGTATTAACTACTTTTTCTTCAGTTTCTTCTGCTTCGTTACCGTCAACAGAGTCTTCCATAAAATTCTCAGACATTATAATACCTTCATACCTGTAATTAAGCCGACTAGCCAAAATAGAACCGAATCTAATCCCCAAAGCAGTAGTGACATTAATAAAGTCACTACTAATACAATACCGGTTGTTTGAATAGCTTCTTGACGTGTTGGCCAAACCACTTTGCGTACCTCAGTACGTGATTCTTTTGCAAATGCAACAGCAGTACGACCTTTCAGTGTTTGCATAGCAACTAAACCAGCAATACCTACAGCAAAAACAACGCCAATAGCACGAAGTAACACTGACTCTTGACCATAATAATAGTTACCACCAATCGCTGCAGCTAATAACAAGGCAACAACACCCCACTTTAAGCCGTCTAGAGAACTGCTTGGCTGCTCTTCTGTACTTGCATTCATATTTCTATTCCGTAATTATCAATCTAATTTGAAACAATCTAACCACACTCATGTGGTTAATTAGAACCTATTTATCTAGGCTCTTAAATGGCAGGGGTGGAGAGACTCGAACTCCCAACCATCGGTTTTGGAGACCGCTGTTCTACCAATTGGAACTACACCCCTACAAAAATTTAACAAGCTCTTATGACCTGCTAAATCAATAGTTACACTTATCGGGTGAATCTTAGTTTTTCAAGGGAAATAAGAGATACTCGAGAAGTGAGGCGCTATTATACTCAGCCAAGCATATTACTCAAGAAGTATTTGACTCAGCAATCCAGATTAACGTAAATAGTTATGATAATCGAATAGTGTATTCAGAATTTCAATCATTAAAAACAAAAAAGGCCGCATGAGCGACCTTTAAAATGACAATTAAAATTTCTTTGCTTGATAACCAACAGGTTAACAAAGCGCGGACACGGAATTGACGCTAGTC
>NVWU01000017.1 GCA_002733765.1 Colwellia sp.
TTTTTGCTTCGTGGTTAACGTTGCCGTTTGCCCGAAGCAGGATGCGCATTGTACGCTTCCGAGTTTTGATGTCAACGTTTTTTTGAATCTTTTTTAAAAGTTTTTGCAAACCCTCAAAACCGTTACCTTAAAACATTAAGTTAGCCTATTTACTTCAAAAGTAATGAGATAACTTATCAAAACGTCCAGTTGGTTAAGCTTTTTGGCTGAAACCCTTGGAACTGATGCGCATTGTATAGATCTAACCGCAGGGATCAAGCATTATTTATGATCTTTTATTTGTTCGAAGATAAATTGAACTAAACGGATGTATATAAGGCAATTTCACTTCTAAACTTGTTTAATTGCATGTTTTTCACACTTATTGTTGCACTCTTATAAAAGGTGGGTACCATAGAATTTCACTTTTTGCTTTTATACACATATAAATTAAAATAATAATTAGGTATTCATTATGAAGTCTCCGCAAATCTCAACCGTAATTATAGCTATTGTTTTTGCTATCTTTGCTTACATTATTACTAGTACTGTTTCTCTTACTCCTGTAATTGTATCAGTTATTGTTTTTATCAGTGCTTTTGTTGCCCCTTTACTTAGTAGCTCTTCTAATAGTTCTTCAAGTACTACTAAGGTAAGTACGCCCTTACAAAAATCTTCAGAGGACATTAAAACCCTTTATGTTGGCAATTTACCCTATCGTGCGAATGAAACAGCCATTAGAGAATTATTTTCTAACCACGGTATTGTTCAGTCGGTAAGATTGATGAAAGACAAGCATACGGGAAAACGTCGCGGTTTTGGTTTTGTCGAAATGTCCACAAGTGATATTGATAAAGCAATTAGTGCATTGAATGATACAGAGTTTCAACAACGTACATTAAAAGTTAGAGAAGCCAAAGAACGTCCTGAGCGTACTGATCCTGTTAGTTAATCCCCTCTAAAACATAATTATCAAAAAGCCCATTAATATTTCTTCTATTAATGGGCTTTTTCTTTTTAGTCTTATTTACTCTCCTCATTAAATTAATGCTAAAAAAGCCTAGACAATAATATAGGCGAGAGTAGAATTTGCGCTCTTATTTACTTCCATCTCTATTAATATATAGGCTCAAGCATGTTCGATCATATTCATCCCGATAACTACATAAAGCAATTATCGAAAAAACAGCATGCAATGGCCGAGTTGTTTTCTTGTTTCGATGTTCCCGAAGCACAAATTTTTCCCTCTGCATCATTAAACTATCGACTACGTGCAGAATTTAGAGTCTGGCATCAAGATGATGATCTTTATTACATTATGTTTAATAGTGTCACCAAAGAAAAATTTCGTGTTGATGATTTCCCGGTAGCCAGTCTGTTAATTAATCAAGCAATGAAAACTTTACTGACGTTAATTAAAGATCATAAGGAACTTCGTTATAAACTGTTTCAAGTAGATTTCCTCTCAACGTTAAGCGGCGAATTACTTATAAGTATGCTCTACCATAAACCGCTAGAGCCAACATGGGAGAATTCAGCTCGGGCACTTAAAAAACAGTTATCCTCAATTGCACCTGTAGATATAATTGGCCGTGCGAAGAAGCAAAAGATTATTATTGATAAAGATTACGTTATGGAGTCACTTCAAGTAGGCGATAACACTTTTATTTATCAGCAAGTAGAAAATAGTTTCACTCAGCCAAATGGCGGTGTTAATGAACAAATGTTACTGTGGGCTCAACAGGCAACGACAAATGCAAGAGGTGATCTAATCGAGTTATATTGTGGTAATGGTAATTTTAGTATTGCCTTAGCACAAAACTTTGACCGCGTATTAGGCACGGAAATATCTAAAACATCCGTAAGATCAGCACAAGTAAATATAAAAGAAAATAATATTGATAACATTGATATTGTTCGTATGTCTAGTGAAGAATTTAGCCAAGCAATGAATGGTGAGCGTAAGTTTAGACGTTTAGAGGGATTTGATTTAACAACCTATAATTACGATACGGTATTAGTTGATCCACCTCGGGCAGGTTTGGATGAAGATAGCGTTGAATTAGTCAGTCGTTTTAATAAAATTATTTATATTTCGTGTAACCCAAACACCTTGAAAGACAATTTAATTCAATTAAGTCAGACTCATGTCATGCAAGAATTTGCCTTATTCGATCAATTTCCTTATACAGACCATATTGAAGTAGGCATGATACTTACACGTAAATAGCGTTTTATTTAGTATTATTATCAACAGAATATAAGGTTATTTCTAGCAAGTAGCCTATTTTCTTTTCCTTACCGCTTTACGGCGGTCACTCAACTCAGCGGCACCACGGGCAATAAAGCGTAATTGTTGAATTGTTTGTTTCGATAATTGCTCGCGCTCAGCTTTATCATCGATATCAAGCGCATCAGAGCCCGCACTAAAAACAATTGTTACCGCCGCATTAGCTTGCATATAAGCAACTTCACCTTCAAGATCATTGGCGTGTTGTAAATAATCACAGAGTTCCATCGTAAAATAACGAATTTCTCTAATTACCGCCGCGCGAAATGCTGCTGATGTTCCTGAGCGTTCACGCAGTAGTAACCTAAACACATTACCATTACTTTCAATTAATTCCATAAAAGTAGCAACAGATATTTGTATCACAGAACCACCTTTTGCAATACGTTGACGAGCTTGGCGCATTAGTTGCCTTAATGTTAACCCGGCCTCATCAACTAAAGTAAGCCCTAGTTCATCCATATCAGAAAAATGACGATAGAAAGAGGTTGGTGCAAGCCCAGCTTCTTTAGCCACTTCTCGTAAACTTAAGCTAGAAAAACTTCGTTCTGCACTTAATTGTCTTAACGCCGCATCAATTAATAATCTACGGGTTTTTTCTTTTTGCTGGGCGCGAACACCACTCATGGTTTTAACTCGTTTAAAAATATTATTTGCTAATGATACAGTGATAAAATAGCCATTACTATGATCCTTAAATGGAGTAAAGAAATGCTCAGTGCACGCCCTAGTGCCAAAGAACTTTTATCCGTTTACAACAAAAATATATTTTACTGATTAATAAGATAAATAACTTTGCCAAATACGAAAATGACTTACCGCCAAACGAAAGCTAATTTTTACTTAAGCAGAAAAATCAAATTTACTGGCTCAATATAAAAAATTTAACCGACACTTAAGAATATAGCGTCATTGCTAGCTGCTAATGACAACCAAACTCACTTAATAATCAACATAATAAGCATTTGGTCTATTATCATTTACCAAAAAATCCTGCTAAAATTTTCATAATTATATTTTCATTTTTATATGAATGAATAAAATCGGCAGAATTTGGGGAAAGTCTTTTGACTAAAACAAAAATCAAAACGGAAACGAAACAAGAAAACCTTCAAACTAACTTTGATTATGATGCAATAATTATAGGTACTGGGCCTGGGGGAGAAGGTGCCGCGATGAGATTAGCAAAAGAAAATAAAAAAGTTGCTATGATTGAACGCCACCATCAAGTAGGTGGAGGTTGTACTCATTGGGGAACCATTCCTTCAAAAGCCCTAAGGCACTCAGTTAGGCGTATGATTGAGTTTAATTCCAATCCTTTATTTAATCCTTCCGAAAAAAAAGTAAAACTAACTTTTGAAAATATTTTACAGCACACCACGAAAGTAATTAGAGACCAAGTAAGAATGCGTACTGGTTTTTATGACCGTAATTATGTGGATGTTTTTCATGGTTCGGCCACTTTTGTAGATAAAAATACGTTAAAGATTACGAGTAAAGATGGGGTCGAAGAATTTAAAAGTGCTGATAATATTATAATTGCTTCAGGTTCAAGACCATACCGTCCAGATGATATAGATTTTACCCATCAGAGGGTTTATGACTCGGATACCATTTTATCGTTAAAGCATGATCCAAAAAGCATCATTATTTATGGCGCTGGCGTTATCGGCTGTGAATACGCCTCTATATTTAGAGGGTTAGGCTGTAAAGTTGACTTAATAGATACACGTGATCGGTTATTATCCTTCATGGATGCAGAGATGACTGATTCACTAAGCTATCACTTTTGGAACTGTGGCATTGTCATTCGCCATGATGAAGAATACGAGTCTATTGTTGCCACAGATGACAGTGTAGTATTAACACTTCAGTCGGGTAAAAAAATGAAAGCCGATTGTATTTTATTTGCTAACGGTAGAAGCGGAAATACCAATACTCTCGCCATTGAAAATACGGGTTTACTACCAAATTCTCGAGGCTCATTAGAAATAAATAACCAGTATAAAACAGCCGTAGATAATATTTATGCTGTGGGTGATGTCATAGGTTATCCAAGTTTAGCAAGTGCTGCTTATGATCAGGGAAGAATTGCTGCGGGTTATATTCTTAAGCTGCCTACCCAGGCACAGTTAATTGAAGATATTCCTACCGGAATTTATACTATTCCTGAGATGTCTTCTGTGGGTAAAACTGAACAACAATTAACTGCCGCAAAAATACCTTACGAAGTTGGTAGAGCATCTTTCAAACATCTAGCCCGCGCTCAAATAGGCAATAGTGCCATTGGTAGCTTAAAAATATTATTTCATCGTGAAAGCAAAGAAATCTTAGGTATTCATTGTTTTGGCGAAAATGCAGCTGAAATAATTCACATTGGCCAAGCCATTATGCAACAGAAAAATGGGGGTAATACCATTGAATACTTCGTCGAAACAACCTTTAATTATCCAACAATGGCTGAAGCATTCCGCGTAGCCGCATTAAATGGCTTGAATAGATTATTTTAACTATTTTTTAATAACCTTTATTATGTAAAAAGTATCAACATAAAACAAAAAACGCATAATATGATTAATATTATGCGTTTTTTTATATTCTCACCTAAGAAAAAATTACTGCATGTAATTATCAGGTAAAGGCAGCGCCGCAACACCCGATTCTACCGCAGCTTTTGCTACCGCTAAAGCGACTGCAGGTAATAAACGCGGATCCATTGGTTTCGGAATAATATAGTTGCGGCCAAAAACTAGTGAGCTTTCACCAGAGGCTGCTAACACTTCACTTGGTACTTCTTCTTTTGCTATTGCTCTAATAGCATGTACCGCTGCAACTTTCATTTCATCATTGATAGTACGAGCACGAACATCTAAAGCACCACGGAAGATGAAAGGAAAACAAAGTACATTGTTCACTTGGTTAGGGTAATCAGAACGACCTGTCGCAATAATAGCATCATCACGAGCAGCTAACGCCAATTCAGGCTTTATTTCAGGATCAGGGTTTGAACAAGCAAAAATAATAGGTCTAGGCGCCATTAATTTAACTTGTTCAGCAGTTAATAAATTAGGACCCGACACTCCCACAAAGACATCAGCTCCTTCAATGGCATCATCTAAGGTACGTTTGTCAGTATTATTTGCAAACAGTTTTTTATATTCATTTAGATCATGACGACGTGTATGTACTATGCCTTTAGTATCAAGCATATAGATTTTTTCACGCTGAGCACCACACTTGATTAATAACTCCATACAAGCAATGGCAGCAGCACCCGCACCCAAACAAACGATATTCGCTAGTTTAATGTCTTTACCTTGAATATCTAATGCGTTGATCATACCCGCAGCAGTAACAATGGCAGTACCGTGTTGATCATCATGAAATACAGGAATTTTACAACGTTCTATTAAGGCTTTCTCAATAACAAAACATTCTGGTGCTTTAATATCTTCAAGATTTATACCACCAAAACTATCGGCAATATTCGCAACGGTATTAACAAACTCTTCAACTGTTTTGTGTTTAACTTCAATATCAAACGAGTCAATATTAGCAAAGCGTTTAAATAATAATGATTTACCTTCCATTACTGGTTTAGATGCCATTGGACCTAAATTACCTAAACCTAAAATAGCAGTACCATTAGTGATAACGGCAACCGTATTACCTTTTGCCGTATACTTATAAACATCATCGGGATTAGCGGCTATTTCTCTTACTGGCTCAGCAACGCCGGGGCTATAAGCCAGTGATAAATCATCACTAGTTTCAGCCGCTGTAGTTAATGAAACACTGATTTTCCCCGGTGTAGGTAAGGCGTGGTAATCAAGTGCTCGTTGACGAAAGTCTGTCATGGTAGTTCCCAAATGCGTTTGTGTATTATGTAAAATGAATGTTCATTCGTTGATTTTATTATAATTGTTGTATTTTGTAATTCAATATCTTAACTATCTATTAAAGAGTAGTTCAGGTTAACTATTTTTTAATAGATAGTTGATGATTATTTAGAATCATTTAAGAGATGAAAAACAAAAACCAACCCGAAGGTTGGTTTGTAAATAGATTTAAATCATTTAGCTATTAAGCAAAAGGATTCTTTTTAATAATCGTTTCATTACGATCAGGACCCGTTGATATAATATCGACAGGTATGCCCGTTATTTCTTCAATACGCTTAATATATGCTAAAGCATTCGCTGGTAAAGCGTCTACAGAGGTTGCCCCGACAGTATTTTCAGTCCAACCTGGCATTTCTTCATATACTGGCGTTATTTTTTCATAGCCTTCAGCTGCCGTTGGCGGCACTGTGATGATATCACCTGACAGGGTTTTATAACCAGTACATATTTTCAATGTTTCTAAGCCATCAAGTACATCCAGTTTAGTTAAACAGAACCCTGTCACACTATTCACTTGAATCGCACGGTGCATAGCTACTGCATCAAACCAACCACAACGACGTTCACGACCAGTAGTTGCGCCAAACTCATGACCAACAGTACCTAAGTGGTTACCAACTTCATCATCTAACTCTGTAGGGAAAGGACCTGAGCCAACACGAGTGGTGTATGCTTTAGTGATACCTAAGATATAGTCAAGATGACGAGGGCCAACACCGCAACCTGTAGCAACACCGCCAGCGGTTGTATTTGAAGAAGTTACATAAGGATAAGTACCATGATCGATATCAAGTAATGTACCTTGTGCGCCTTCAAACATGATTGAATCACCATTCTTACGTGCTTGATCAAGTATTTCTGAAATATCCGCAGTCATCTTTTTAATGATACCAGCAACAGCTAATGCATCAGCTAATATTTCTTCATAATTCACAGGTTCAACTTTATAGTAGTTAACCAAAGAGAAGTTATGATATTCAACAATTTCTTTTAATTTAGCTGCAAAAGACTCCGCACAGAAAAGATCGCCTACACGTAAACCTCGACGGGCCACTTTATCTTCATAAGCGGGGCCAATACCACGACCGGTTGTTCCGATAGCTTTTGCACCACGAGCAACTTCACGGGCTGCATCTAACGCATTATGATAAGGAAGAATTAACGGGCATGCATCGCTAATAAGTAAACGTTCACGTACTGGAATACCCTTAGCTTCAAGCATTTCAATTTCTGCCATCAATGCTTTAGGACATAAGACAACACCATTACCAATCAAACATTTTACATTTTCACGTAGAACACCTGAAGGTATTAAATGTAATACGGTTTTTTCACCGTCAATGACTAGCGTATGGCCTGCATTGTGCCCGCCTTGATAGCGAACGACATATTTTGCTTTATCGGTTAGTAAGTCTACGATCTTACCTTTACCTTCGTCACCCCATTGGGTACCTAGAACAACTACGTTTTTGCCCATTTTGACTATTTCATAAGAAAATTAGGCGAGAATTCTAACAAGAATAGATATTTAGTCCAAGAAAAAATGTATGATTTTTTTCATAATTTTAAAATTACCTATTAAGTTAAGTAGTTATGGTTAATTTTTTTTACCGTTAAGCCATTATTATTGTGATAACACTATAATAATTACCCCTAAGAATAAAATAAACAAACCTATATTTCTAATATCTATAGTAGATTGCTCAGCTAATTTAAGTAAATAAGCACGCCATTTATTTGGAAAAAAAGCAGGGCCCACTCCTTCAACAATAAGTACTAAACCAAAGGCTAACAATAATGTGTCCGTCATAGATCATCTCCAAACATAGTACCTAATGGATATTAAAAATAAAAAAGCCAGCAATTCAGCTGGCTTTTTTCAACATAACTCAATTATTTCTATTTGTTAGTATTACTACCATCTTTTAAATAATGGAAGAAATCACTATCAGGCTTAATAACCATTATATCGCTTTTACTATTAAAGCTCTTTTCATAGGCTTCAAGGCTACGATAGAAACGATAAAATTCAGGATCTTTACTATAAACATCTGAATAAATTTTAGCCGCTAATGCATCACCTTCACCACGCATGGTAGACGCAGACTTTTGTGCTTCAGCCAACATGATAGTCATTTTAGCATCAATAGTCGCTCGAATGATTTCGGCTTGCTCTTGACCTTGAGATCTATGCTCTTTGGCTACAGCAGTACGCTCTGCACGCATACGTTCATAAATAGAGACACTGACTTCGGTAGGTAAGTTAATCGCTTTAATACGTACATCAACGACTTCAATACCAAGTTCTTCACGGCTACTAGCAGCGCTTTCTAGCGCTTTAGCCATAATAGAATCGCGATCGCCAGAAACAATCTCTTTAATGGTTCTATTACCAAACTCAGTACGCAGACCATTATTTACTTTTTGCTTAAGTAAAGCTCTAGCATTGTCAACTGAGCCAGAAGTACGTAAGTAATATGTTGAAAAATCAACAATACGCCACTTAACAAACGAGTCGACCATCAAATCTTTTTTCTCTGATGTTACAAAACGATCTGGTGCTTCATCTAAAGTTTGAATACGTGCATCTAGCTTACGTACAGACGCAATAAAAGGTATTTTAAAATGCAGCCCTGGTTCAAACACCATCATTTCATCAGTCGTAGAATCACGTTTAATTTTTGAAAATTGAAAAACGATACCACGTTGACCTTCATAAATAATGAACACTGACGAAAACGCTAAAACAAAAAGTAACGTTAAAATTGCGATGGAAAAATTTTTCATTGGTTAGTTTCTCCCACGGGTAAATCTATCACTTCGCCCAAAATCAGTAGGCGATGTATTAACGTTTAATTTTTGCTGCGTTGACTGTATAGATTGTGGCGCAGCAAGATTAGTTGAAGACTGTTGCATTATTTTATCTAATGGCAAGTACATCATATTATTACCACCTTCCACATCCACCATTACTTTACTGGTGTTGCTGTACACTTTTTCCATCGTCGCAATATATAAACGTTGACGGGTTACTTCCGGTGCAGCCTGATATTCAGGTAGAATTTTGGCAAAACGAGCAACTTCACCTTCTGCTTCTAGTACGACACGCCCTTTGTAAGCTAGCGCTTCTTGTTCTATACGTTTCACACGGCCACGAGCTCTCGGCTCAATACCACGAGCATAAGCCTCAGCTTCACGTAAAAAACGTACTTCATCTTCTTGTGCAGAAATTGCATCATCAAAAGCATCTTTGACTTCATTCGGCGGACGAGCATCTTTAAAGTTTACATCAACAATGATTAACCCAAGATTATATGGCGCAATAATTTTTTCTAACTCTTGCCAAACTGACTGACGAATTTGTTCACGTCCACTGGTTAGAATATCATCCATTGTTGAATGACCAACAACATAACGTAATGCACTATCCAGTGATTGGCTCAAGCTATCATCAGCATTAGTAACACTAAAGATATAGTTACGAGCATTCATGACACGATATTGAATTTGCATATCAACACGAACAACATTTTCATCTTGCGTTAACATAAAGCCTGAAGCAGGTAAATCACGAGTACTTTGCATATCAACCGGAATAATGCGGTCAATAAAGGTCCACTTCCAATTAATACCTGGGTCAACCGTACCTGAATATTGACCAAAACGAAGTACTATACCCTTTTCAGCTTCCTTAATGGTATAGAAACCACTAAAAGCATAAACAACGATAGCAATAATTAGCACTAGGCTTATGCCTATACTAGAAAAGTTTTTACCTGACGGAAATGAACCGCCGGTAGACTTTCCATTACCTTTGCCTCCAAAGATACCAGTGACTTTTTTACCTAAATCATTCAGCAATTCGTCTAAATCTGGTGGTCCTTGGTTTTTTCCGCCTTTATTTTTCCAGGGGTCTTTATCATTATTCCCCGGTTCATTCCAAGCCATGGTGTTCTCCGCTAGGTTATTAAATTAATATTTTTATTCACACAACACGTTTTTCTCGACAAACACTTAGCAAACGATAATTTTTATCGTATAGACAAGGCATGAGGAAGGCACAGCTGAAGTATAATATTTATGTTCAGTTTATGATAAAAACATTTGTTTTATAAGACTCTATATGAGTATTAACACATTATTTTACAATAAACTGCTCTATTTGATTAGTATTTTGTTTTACCAATCGATTCCATTCTCTTTTCGGTAACTTAATTATTAGATGACAAAGACCTTGTTCATCGTAATATTCTTCTTTAATACAATTTAACTTGTATAATATACCCCGCAACTTTCCTCCACTCGGTGGTATCGCTAGTTTCTGTTGTACAACATGATTACCCAAACGCTCTGCTAAAGCGATAAAGAATAAATCGAGACCAATATTAGCTTGTGCTGATAGCCAAACTCTTATCGGCCGACCTTGATCATCACGATCTATTCTGGGTTCAACATTATCTAAGTTATCAATTTTATTACAAATGATTAGCTGTGGGACTTCATCCGCTTCAATTTCAGCTAATACAGATTCAACTTGTTCAATATTTTCGCTACGTCTATCATCAGAAATATCGACAATATGCAGTAATAATTCAGCTTCTCGAGTCTCTGTTAATGTTGCTTTAAATGCAGCAACGAGATCATGAGGTAAATGACGAATAAAGCCCACAGTATCCGCTAAAATAACACCACCAACCCCTTCAAGCTCAATGCGTCTCAGCGTCGGATCGAGCGTGGCAAATAATTGGTCCGCTGCATAAACGTCTGATTGAGTTAATGCATTGAATAATGTCGACTTACCCGCGTTGGTGTAGCCAACTAATGATAAGGTGGGCAATTCAGCACGAGTTCTTGAACGTCGACCTTGTTGTCGTTGTTTCTCAACTTTTTCTAAACGTTTACGAATATTAACTATTCGATCACGCAATAAACGTCTATCCGTTTCTAATTGTGTTTCACCTGGTCCCCGTAAACCAATACCACCCTTTTGTCGTTCTAGATGAGTCCAACCCCGAATTAAACGACTGCTGATATGGCGTAATTGCGCCAATTCTACTTGTAACTTACCTTCATGAGTACGAGCTCGTTGAGCAAAAATATCAAGAATTAGCGTAGTACGATCGATCACTCGGCATTGACACAATGCTTCAATGTTTTTTTCTTGGGATGGGGATAAACTATGATTAAACAGCACTACGTCAGCTTTATATAAACGAACCGCGTCTGCTATTTCTTCCGCTTTGCCTGAACCAACAAAAAATTTTGGGTGAGGTGTGCTGCGCTTACCAGTAACAACCATTAATTCGTTCACGCCAGCAGAAGAGACTAACATTTTGAATTCTGTTAAATCTTCTCGGGTGCTTTCATCTGGAAAATCCAAGTGAACAAGTACTGCTTGTTCACCTGCTTGATAACGATCAAACAACTGCATTAAACCTATATGTTTTCATGAAACTCATTATCAATATTGAAAAGCTGGCTATTCGTCTGAATCTGTATGATTGGCCATCGGGGCTGTATTGACAGCACGAGCAGGTACTACCGTTGAAATAGCATGCTTATAAACCATTTGACTAACCGTGTTTTTCAATAAAATAACAAATTGATCGAATGATTCTACTTGTCCTTGTAATTTAATACCGTTAACTAAATATATTGCAACAGGAATACGATCACGACGTAAAGCATTCAAAAATGGGTCCTGTAAAGATTGACCTTTTGCCATTATATGGCTCCTTTTTTTTATTCTTAAAAATAAGTAATTAATCAAAAGCATTTTGACTAATAATAAATGTAATTTTGCTAATCCTCAGCATATAACCAATTAATTATACACCAATACTTTAATATTGCTTAATGATAGCGAGTATATCTTATATTTATAGTCATCATTGTGAACATTTGCCAACTAATGCTAATACTTGTGCCAAGTTTGTTTTATCGTCTGTCGTTAGCCAATGTAAATCTTGCCAGCTACGCAGCCAAGTTAACTGCCGTTTAGCTAATTGTCTAGTGGCACACACACCTCGAAAAATCATTTCATTATGATCAAACTCACCATTGAGATATTGCCACATTTGTCGATAACCGACACAACGAATTGATGGTAAGTTTTCATGTAGATCACCGCGTGATTTAAGCTTTATAACCTCTTGCTCAAAGCCCTGCTCTATCATTTGCTGATAACGGAGTTCTATTCGTGCATGTAAGGTACTACGTTCTTGCGGTGTTATAGCAAATTGTAAAACATCACCATCAAGCTTAGCACCCTTAATTTCCGTTAATTGTGTTAATGTATTACCCGTTAATCGAAATACTTCTAATGCCCGAGTAATGCGTTGGGGATCATTAGGGTGTATTCGCTTTGCTGAAACACTATCAACTTTTTGTAATTGCTCATGCATGGCCTGCCAGCCATTTTGCTCAGCTTCTGCTTCTATTTGCTGACGAATGTCACTATTAGCAGCAGGCAAAGGCGACATACCTTCAATCAAACTTTTAAAGTACATCATTGTTCCACCAACCAACAAAGGTATGCGGTTGTTAGCTCTAATCTTTTCAATTTCAGCTAAGGCGTCATGACAAAAATCAGCCGCCGAATAACTTTGTGTAGCATCACGCAGGTTAATTAAACGATGTGGGTATGCCGCTAATTCCTCAGCGGTTGGTTTAGCAGTACCAATATCCATATCACGATAAATTAATGCTGAATCTACACTAACAATGTCACACGGTAGCGCATCACACAAAGCCAAGGCTAAAGCAGTTTTACCTGACGCAGTTGGGCCCATTAAACAGATAACTGGTGGTTGCTTTATTGATGAACTATTATCAGACACAGATTAACTCTTATTTGTTTGTAGCTTAGCCTTTAATTGCTTAATTTCAGATGTGAGGTCAAGGGGAACAGAATTCAAGAGCACAGCCTCTATTAATTCATCTGGCAACTCTATTTTAGCACTTAGCCACAACGTTTGAGCTTGCTCAAGACTATATTCAGTATCAATCATCGCATTGGCAATCGCACAACAAATAATATCACGATCAGAATCAACCGTTTGATTATTGCTGTCATTTTCGCGTTTTACTAAGGTATCAATAACACTAATAAAACTGCTACTCACATCTTTATCGCGCAATATTGCAGGAAACTGTCGTATTTGTAATTGCTGCTTGTGGTTAGTTTTATTTTGAATAACGCAAACAATACCCGCTAATTCAAGCAACCCTTGATGGTTTTTTACTGTATTCATTTGTTGCTCAGAAAGCGTAAACACTACAGGTAATAATAATGGCTGGCTAACTAATTTAGTGGATGAATCCGAGCTACTTTGTTGCCAACTTATTGCTATTTTATGTCGATTAATCTGATAAGACAACTCACAAAGAGATAACAGGTGTAAGTTGTTTTTTTGCTTAAAAACACCATAACTACCTTGTTTAATCGTCAGAAAAAAAGACTCTACAACCTTATCGCTGTTAACTATCACAGACAATTTGTCATCAATGGCGTGCTCTTCATGCTCAACGGCAATAACAGGCGTCATCAATTGTTGGTAGTTCTGAACCGCGGCACGGCTTAGCGAATCACGTTGACCATAGCCTCCTTTAGCAGCATTAGACGTATAAGTAGTATCCTTCACTTGCTGCAAAGGTTGAATATAGTCTGGACGTGAGTATTGCACATTATCAGCACTAGGCTCTTTGGAAAATACCACTGACGGAGTCATTTCCGCTGCATCATTAAGCTCTAAATCTAACGAATTACTCATTAGCGCCTTGTGGCAAACTGAATAAATGAAATCATGTACATAACGGCTTTGATGAAAACGCACTTCATGCTTAGCCGGATGTACATTCACATCAACTTCTCGATAATCAAGGGCTAAAAACAAGACAAAAGCGGGATAAGTATCTGGTGGTAATAAATCGGCATACGCTTGACGAATAGCATGATTAATTAACTTATCGCGCATCATGCGCCCATTGACATAACTATAACTGAGATCATTTTGATTACGGGCGAAACTAGGTTTAGCAAGCCACCCCGTAAAACGCATATTATCGTGCTGACAATCAATTTCAATGGCATGATCTATAAATTTTTGTCCGCATACCATAGCGACACGCTTAGCATTTTGTGCCTGATTCGTAGCCGCTCGATATTGGCGCATAGTTTTACCATTATGAGTTAAGGTAAAAGTGACGTCCAAATGCGCTAAAGCAAGTCGACGAATAACCTCATCGATATGATTAAATTCAGTTTTTTCAGTACGTAAAAATTTGCGCCGAGCAGGTGTATTAAAAAACAAATCTAATACTTCAATGGTTGTGCCGTCAGGATGTGCCGCAGGGGTAATCGTTACAGTCATATCTCGGCCTTCAGCATTTGCTTGCCAAGCGGTGTCTTGATTTTCAGGCTTAGACGTTAAGGTTAAACGTGCCACCGAACTGATACTCGCCAACGCTTCACCGCGAAAACCTAAACTATTAATGGCCTCTAGATCATTAAGGTTTTTTATTTTACTCGTTGCATGACGGCTCAGTGCTAAGGTCAATTCGTCTTTAACAATGCCGCTACCATTGTCCGAAATACGAATACGTTTAACGCCACCTTTATCTACCTCAATATGAATGGTGGTAGCACCCGCATCTAAGCTATTTTCAATTAATTCTTTAATAACTGAGGCAGGTCTTTCTACCACTTCTCCGGCAGCAATTTGGTTGGCTAAACGCGCGGGTAGTATTGCAATTGTCATAATACGGTAATGCTCAAAAGTGTATATTCAAAAAAATCATCCCGCTCGAGGAATTTTCAAGGTTTGACCAATGCGTAATGCATTAGATTTTAGATTGTTTACCGATTTCAGGGTCGCCATTGAAATATTATAGCGTTGCGCTAACACCGACAAAGATTCACCACTACGCACTTTATGACTTTTATAACCAATGGCAGCAAAATAACTACCGGTTAATGGGTGCTCCATAAAATGATTACGAATACCACGGTGAATTGCACTTGCTAATAATTGCTGATGCTTAGACCAGGTGAGGTTTTTTTCTTCTCTATGATTAGAAATAAAGCCTGTTTCAACTAGTATTGACGGAATATCTGACGATTTAAGTACGGCAAAGTTACCATTTTGCGGTGTCTTTTTATGCAATTTAGTTACTTTTCTTAACTGAGAAATAACCTTATTCGCCACACCAAAACTAACGCCTAAAGAATGCTCTTTACTCATATCAGCCAAGGCCAGCGCTAAATGACTGTCTGAGGTGTTTTTAATCACGCCACCGCCTCCACCGAGTAATTCAGATTTTTTTTCCCGCTTTAATAACCATCGCGCTAATTCAGACTCTGCCCGTTTTTGCGTAACAACCCAAACTGAAGCACCGCTGGGGCCTGAAGTACGAAAAGCATCGGCATGGATTGAAACTAAAAAATCAACATGTTTCTGTCTTGCTAAACTGGTGCGACGGTTTAAATCAACATAATAATCGCCTGAGCGGATCATCACCGCTTTCATGCCTTTTTCTTTATTGATTAAAGTTTGTAGTTTTTTTGCAATCGCTAAGGTAACTCTTTTTTCATAAGTACCTTTAGCACCAATAGAGCCTGGATCTTCACCACCATGACCAGCATCAATGCCAATAATAATATCACCTAAGCTGACTTTTGGTTTAGATGCCACTTTGGTGGCTCTATTTTTATCGTATAAATCAATAACTAATCGATTGCCGTATTGTCCAGCTGGCGCTAAAGGAAAAACAGAAAGTTGGTAAGACTTTGTCAACTCTAACACTAAACGAGTACTAGAGTTAGATTTGGCATTACTGGTACGAAACAGTTTGATACGAGGATCATGACGCGCTAAATTTTTTAGCGCAACATTGTTTCTAGTATTACGAAAGTCAATTACTAAGCGGTTAGGTTTACGTAAACTAAAGTATTTATAATCGGGTTTATGTTTAAGGTCAAAAACAATACGAGTATTTTCTGGTGCTGGCCAAACACGAATACCATCAATACTATTTGTTGCAGTATTGCCTGCAACAACACTATTTACTGTCAATGAGGCCACAACCATTGTTAGCCAAAGCATCCCTGTAAACAATAGTGATAACAACCGCATATTCAACCTTTATAGATAAGCTTTAGAAAAATTTTAATTTTATTTTTGACGCGATGAGTAGCTCTGTAAAACATCTTCACCACGGGCAGAAAAAGCACGCAATTCTACCGTGCGTTGTTCGTCTTGATAATCAAGTTGAATAACTATATCAGCTTTAGGTAAAATTCCTGCGCCTTTTTCAGGCCACTCAATAAAACAACAACAATTTTCAGCAAAATAATCGCGGATTCCCATATACTCTAATTCTTCAGCATCGCTTAAACGATATAAATCAAAATGATATACCTGCCATGGTGATAACTCATAAGGTTCAACTAATGTATAGGTAGGGCTTTTTACCTTACCTTGATGGCCCATACCACGAACAAACCCACGAGTTAACGTGGTTTTTCCTGCGCCCAAGTCACCATTTAGATAGACCACCAATGCTGATCGTGCTTTATTTATATGTTTATCCTGAGCCAATAGCACCCTAGCTAAACCTGTACCTACCGCAATGGTTGCGCTTTCATCTGCTAAAAAATATTCAAGTTGCTTCATTTAATTCTGTTCATTTAGTTTTATTTATTCAATGCTAGTTAATCAATATAGGCTATTGACTATTTTGATTGACGAGCCGCTGCAATGGTACAAATAAATCGCTAGCTAACATACCGCGTTGCCCCTGTCTGCCAGCAATAATATCACCTGCAGCGCCATGAATATACACAGCCAAACAGCTGGCAACAAAATAGTTTTCGGTTTGTAAAATTAATGCCGCAATAATACCACTTAAGACATCACCCATACCGCCAGAAGCCATACCAGCATTACCTGTGCTATTAATCACCACAGTCTGCCCATCAGAAATTAAAGTGCCTGCACCTTTTAATATACAGATACCACCATATTTTTTAGCGATAGCTTGCACCGCATAAAAACGATCAGCTTCAATTGTTGCGGTATTACAACCTAACAGCATTGCGGCTTCTTTTGGGTGTGGTGTTAGTACCCAACGCGAACAAAATTGCGCACTTTTTGATAATAAAGTTAATGCATCTGCATCCAGCACTAAACTGTTTGCATGTTGATTCTTATTTTGAATGAAGGTGGCTATAACCAAGTCAAACAAGCTTTTTGACCACATGGTTTGCCCTAACCCCGGCCCTAATAATAAAACGTTTGCCTTGTTCATTGGTGATGAATTGACTAATTGTTGAGCATCACTAGGCGCTAACATTAATTCAGGTCGGCCATTAAACACCAGTGCCTGATTATCCTGATGGCAGCATACCGCAACTAACGCTGCTCCACACCTCAGTGCAGCTTCACTTGCTAAACGAATAGCGCCCGGCATGCCTACTCCACCACCTATCGCGAGAATTTGCCCAATAGTACCTTTATGGCTAGTGTTAAGGCGTTTTTTTAATAAACTGGCACCATCAGACAAAGGGAATTCTTTTTGAAAATAATGATGACAAGTGACTTGTTGTTTAAAGGAAGTTCCCAGTAATAAATCAGCTAATATCAATTCGCCAACAAAATTTGCCGCCTGCCCAGTAAGTAAGCCTTGTTTGTAAACAATAAAAGTTACCGTGACCTTGGCAATAATGGCAAAGCTATCCTCAACAAAGCCAGTATTTGCGCATAAGCCTGACGGAATATCAACACTCAACACATCAGCTTTATTAATGTTTATCGCAGTAACCAATTGCTGCATAGGTAAGGCTAATGAGCCATAAAAGCCAATACCAAATAAGGCATCAACAATCACATCGCCAGAAAACAATTTTACCTGCTCTATTAAATTAGCGGTCACAATGTCAGTGACTCCCGCTGAAGCCATACTTTGATATGCACGTAATGCATCACCTTTGATACTTTTTATCTCACAGGTTAACAGTACAGTGACGTGTATATTGGCTAAGTGAGCTAGGCGAGCAATAATAAAGCCATCACCACCATTGTTGCCTTTGCCACATAACACTAAAACAGAGTTAGCCTTAGGCCAATGTTGTTGCAACTGTTCAAAAGCCGCGCTACCGGCTCGTTCCATTAATTGATACAGTGCTAATTGTTGATGTTGTGCAACAAGGCTTTCATTTTGTAAAACCTGCTTAGCACTATACGTACAATGCCAGTTATGTTTTTGTGATAAACTCATAAATACTTTTGCACCTTGTTCAAATTGGTTAACTTTTTCAAAAATGACAAATACAACGGCTAATAATCCTGCTATCAACTATCCTGCATTGGTGGAAAAAATCAAGTGTTGGGGTAAAGAATTAGGCTTTTCTCAATTAGGTATTACCGATATAGATTTATCAAAACATGAACAAGCACTTGAACGATGGTTAGCCAATAATTATCACGGAAATATGGATTACATGGCACGTCATGGTTTAATGCGCGCCCGTCCTGCCGAATTAGAAAGTGGCACTATCAGAGCTATTAGTGTTCGATTAGATTACCTACCAACCCAAGCAAAATGTGCACAAATATTAAAATCAAAAAATCACGCTTATATCAGTCGTTATGCGTTAGGCCGTGATTACCACAAATTAATGCGCAAACGTTTACAGCAACTAGGGAAAAAAATTACCGCCTACGTTGAAAGTTTGGAGTGTGAAGGCATTGAAGGTGAGCATTTTAATTTTCGCCCTTTTGTTGATTCTGCCCCCCTTTTAGAAAGACCACTAGCCGAAAAAGCAGGTTTAGGTTGGGTAGGAAAGCACAGCTTATTACTCAATAAAGAGGCAGGGTCTTGGTTCTTTCTCGGTGAGTTATTGATCAATATTCCTTTACCGGTAAGCGTGGTTGCTACTATAGATAAAAGCACAGCAGCTAATGATTGTGGCAGTTGTGTTGCTTGTATCAAAATTTGTCCGACTAAAGCTATTGTTGAGCCTTATGTAGTCGACGCACGTCGTTGTATTTCATATTTCACTATAGAATCGCCTGATCCCATCCCATTAGAGCTTAGGCCTTTAATGGGAAATAGAATATATGGTTGTGATGATTGTCAGCTTATTTGCCCCTGGAATAAGTACGCTAAACTAAGTTTAGAAAATGACTTTCAAGCGAGACATCACCTCGATGAAATAACTTTACTGGAATTATTTTCTTGGAGTGAAGACTATTTTTTAGAACACTTACAAGGTTCCCCTATTCGCAGAATTGGTTTTCAAAGTTGGCAACGCAATATTGCGGTGGCATTGGGCAATGCGCCTTTTGATATAAGCATTGTTGTCGCACTAGAGCAAAAATTAACAACGGCATCAGTAATGGTCGCAGAGCATATCCATTGGGCACTGTCTCAACAAAACAAACGAAAATCATTCGATAACAACAATACTCATACAAGGCTTAATGCCAGGTTAATTCGCTCTATTGAGAAGGGTCTTCCCAGAGATGCTTAATATTGTCGCTTTCCCTCTAAATTGAATCCATGCTAAATACTTTCAGCATAGTTATCAATAGCGGTCAATGCTGCCCGAGTTTCTTTAAGTAAAATATTCACCTCCTTTAAGCTACTAGGTATCTCATTACCACTGAGTAATTTTGACCATTGAGAGCATAATTGCTCTAGCTCTGAAGCGGCTAAGATTTTAGCATTTAATTGCAACTCAATAATGACGTCTTTAGCTTTATAAAAATCTCTTGCTTTAATTGAATTAACCAACAGATCAAGTTGCTGATGATTATCTTGCGCATAATCATCAAGCATAAATAATGCTAGCTCAGCCGAGCCTTGATGATGTAGATATTGTGAGAAATCAAAAGCGGCTTCTATATTCCCTTCAGTATGGGCCTCAGCAAAAGAAACAACAAGTTCAGTAATCATCTCCTCACCTTCATCAATACAATCGATTAATGTTTCAGGTAAAATTAACGCTGAACTTTCAGACTTATTTGATGATTTATCGTATTGCAGCCAAGGCGCTAACACAACTCTCAAATCTGCTAATATCGACTGTTCAGTTAACTGTCCTATATGCCAACCGTCAAAGTATTTATCATTCTCTGAACTTGGAACATGATCAGTTAAACTAAAAATAGCAACATCTACTAACGGTTTATTTTCCATTTTCACTAATGAGGTTTCGGAAAACTCAGTAAAAAGTATACAGTATAGACCTGTTTTCCATCGTTCTCGTTGAGCCTCCGCATGAGAAACGACATCTACTTTTAACCCTAACCAGTACAGTAATCGTTGAAAGTTTTGATATTGTTGAGGTGAATGTACCGCGAGTACCACGGGCAATCCACTTGCCAAATAATGACTCTGCTGGCATTGCTCTGGCGAAAGTAACTGATTATTTTTACTCTCACTTGCTAGTAATTCTTTAATATTATGTAAAAAGACGTCTTTACACAATAATTGCTCACTCTGCGAATAAAATCCAAAACGATCAAAACATAATGCGGTTGATTGTAATAACATCAATTTTGGCTGCAAAGAATGAGGCAAACTATTAATTTTTTCTGTTATTAAATCAAAATTTGTTTGAGCAATATCGCTAGTCACTATTAATAAATCAAGCTTATGTTTACTAAGATTTTTTGCAGTAAGTTGCTGCTCAAAACTATCCATACGCGCCAGCACTTCACATTTACCCGATGCAGATTGAACGAATTTTTCAAGTAACCCTGTTAGCATTACATTACTTGATAACAACATAACCTTAATACCATCAAGTTTATGCTCTTGCTGCTCTTTAATAATCACTGAAGAAGCGATAGCTAACGGTAATTCAAAACTAAGCTGAAAACCATCATCAGTAAGTCGAGCTATAATATTTTCACCATGTTGCTTAACAAATAAAACAGTAAATATTTCGACCAATGGCGAACTTTGCGAAACAGTCGTTTGAGAATCAACCAACAGCGTAACTAAATTGGGTAAAGCCTCTATCGTTTCAGCGTTAACTTTTACGACAAAGTGTACTAATTGTTGACCTGCACTTTTATCTTGTAACTGTAAATGAAGATGCAATTGAGCACCTTGATAATCCTGTAAAGTGATATCAATTAGCAAGTACATTAACTGTTGAAATAAACGAAAATCGAGCTTAGCCTGAACTAGCAGTTGCTCATCATAACTAAAATGCAGCTGGTTATTAAATGTTTGCTGCTCGGCTTGTTTATTAAATAAAATCGCATGTATTTCATCAACTAGGTTTACATCGCCCAGTGTTAACACTGCACTTTGTGAACGTATGTCACTGGCCAAATAAAATTGTGTTAATTGTTCATAAATGGGGAGTAAAGAAGCAAATGCGATTGCTTTACTTGTTTCATTGTTATTTGGCTTATTCAGCAACCTAGCTTGTTGTTGCTGTAGTAATGATAAAACACCACCTGCCAAATATTTATACCGCTGCAATTCGTTTTTAAGGTGGAATGCAGCTTGTTCGCTAGTATTTAACTGTTGTTGATTAGTGTTTTGGGTATACACAACCAATGCTTGCGCTTGCTCATCAATAACCTGTTGGAGTGTTTGACACTGTTGAACTAGTTGCTGAAATTCTTGTTCATTATGAGCTGGCTTAGCAATACTTTGTACTTGCTCCATTATTTCTTGAGTTTCAGCGCAATTAGCCTGAATATCATCACAATTTTCAGCACGGATACGTTGGCGTATTAACACCACACTATGCTGTGCTGTTATTTTAATTTGCTCACGTAAACGCCATAATAAATAACAAAAAACTAATAAAGATAAACTAATAGCCACTAATAAAGCTATCGACAACTCCTCTTGGGTAACGTTAATTTTTAATTTAACGTTAATTTTAACTAACCAATCATTAAGCATACTAGAAACATGAACTGTTATTATTTCCGGTGGCTCCGCTAGTATTTGCCTTAATTGATTTTTTTGCACCGTTAAATCAAGTTGATAACTTTGTACTAAACGAATAGACCCTTGCCATTTTGCTAACGCCCGTTGCTGAGTTAATACAATCTTTTCAAAGGTATCAATTTGTTGGTTAAAATCAACCATCGCTTTAGTTTTATCATTTATTTTAAAAGCATTACGTTGAGCAAAAACTTGCTCCACACCCAAGCGTAGCAAGTCAAAATTTTCCATACTAGTATTAATTGTTAGTTGCTCAAAACTGATTAAAACTTCTGCTAATAAACTTTTTAACTGTTGTAAAGTATGTAATTGTCGAATAGCGCTAACGTACATATTAGCTCGGCTAAGCGTAAGCCCATTATTTACATTACCCGCTTGAAGTTGTTTGAAAAGTAATGATTTTTTGACTATTTTTTTATCAATTATCGGCGTGATCGAAAACCACATTAGTTGTAATTGAATAATACTACTTTGTTTTAATTGTTCATTACGCCCATAACTTTGTTGAATACGCATAACAAGATCTCTCGCCGATTTATTGGCATTCAACCATTGTTGATATAGGTCGGCATGTGAACTTTCTAGTCTTAATAATTGTTTATTTACCGCAATCAACTCAGCTTGTCGTTCAACAAAATTTATTCCGCTATTGGTAAATAATAAATCATCAACAAGGTATTCAGCTTTATGTAACGCTTGTAGTTGCTCAAACTGTTGCTTTAAGGGAGTTAATTCACCATTAATCAACAAACGACTCCGCTCACTTTGCTGATAAAATAAAGTAAAAATCAATGCTAGCGCAACAATAATAATTAGCAATAAAGCGATTAGCTTTGTAGAAAATTGCCGATGTAAGGGCTTTACCGTTAAGGGTTGAATTGATAAGTTTTTTTCTGGTTCGTTTGGTGTTTGCTCAACCAAGTCGTCAGTATTGCTCATAGCTATTATTTTGTTTTAAATTCCTTTGTCGCTTTAGTTTATACCAAACTATATAGCCAAGCCACTTCAAGATGTGGGATTCAGCTAGAATTAGAAACGCCTTGAGGAAAGGCATTGATTGAAGAGAATGGTTATTCTCTTATTGAAAGCCATAACGCAGCATAAAACATTTCTAAACTAGCCTTTTAGGGAGGGACGACTGAGTAAAAGGTGTTCATCGTTGCCTCTATTTTTAAGGGAGTCCCCTTAATAAAAACATACACCTGCTCATAATTCGCTCAAGCATCCTGAAACTCGCATTTTGAGATAGTTTGAGTATATAACCCAAGCTACCTCAAAATAATAGCGTAATGTATTTAATTAACGTTTTTTACTCACCCAAGCCCATTCCATTTCACACTCTATAGGTTGTTGCCCTGATTCATCAGTAATTATAACCGGTACAATAACGTCGCCTTTCTCTTGTTGCTCAATCAACCTAATTTGCTCTAACGTTAAATTTGCTACCGCTTTTAAATTACCTTGCATTCTACGTTGATAATGAACTACCATCGACTTTAATAATGGCACTCTATCATCAGGTACATTCATACCAAACACGATGCCAGTGGCTGATTCAGCCAATACTGCCGCGGCAATCGCATGAATACCACCAATATGATTTTGTACTGATTTTTTATTTTTTAACGTTAATATTGTTTGCTGCTGAGTTACCTTTTCAAGTTTAACGCCTGTGGTACCTGCAAATTTAACCTTTGAGCTGAACAAGGTTGTTAATAAAAATGACTGCATGAATTGCGGTGCTTTATTAACTTTATTAACAAATAAGCTAAAACGATTTGCCATGTTTACTGACCTTAAAGATGATTGATGGCTTTATTGTTAACCATACTGGTCTGACCTGCAAGTTTTATCATCAAAGAGACAATATAAACACGTGATATTGTCTCTGCTAAGGAGTGTTATTTTTTGATTAATAAGGCATCAAATCATACTAACGTTTTCCAGAGATAGTGTTTTAACAATAGCGTTAAATTCACATTTCAAAAACTAGCCTCTCATATTGAGAAGTTTCATCTTTTTATCTTAACGATTAGTTCCATAATATGAATTATGACGGTTCATACAAATGACAAGCTACCCAGTGTGGCTCATTTTTACTACCGACTTCGACTTGTAGAGGCACTTTTGCCGCACAAATATCCATCGCTTCAGGACAACGCGTTCTAAAGGTACAGCCAGAGGGTGGATTTAGCGGTGAAGGTACATCACCTTTCAAAATTTGACGTTGATTTTTGATAGTTGGATCGGGTGTAGGTATTGCTGATAACAATGCTTTTGTATAGGGGTGCCTTGGCTCGTTATAAAGACTGGTCGTGGTTGCCTTTTCAACTAATCGACCAAGATACATGACACCGACATCATCGCTGATATGCTGAACTACTGCTAGATCATGTGAGATAAATAGAAACGATATGCCTAACGTTTTTTGTAGGTTTGAGATCAAATTTAATACTTGTGATTGTACTGATACATCTAAAGCAGATACAGCTTCATCAGCAACAATAAATTTAGGCTCAAGAGTCAGTGCTCTGGCTATCCCTATACGTTGACGTTGACCGCCTGAGAACTCATGTGGATATCGATGCAATACATGTTTTCTTAAGCCGACAATATCAAGTAGTTCTTCAATTTTTTGTTGGCGAGACTCCGCGGTTCCAATATGATGAATTTCTAGTGGCTCAAGCAACGTTTGTTGTATCGTTCTTCGCGGACTAAGCGATGCATAAGGATCTTGGAAAATAATTTGCATATCTCTACGCGCATCTACCAGCGCTTTTGGTTCAAGTTTGGTGATATCAATACCATCAAGTATAACCGTTCCACCTGTAGGTTCATGTAAACGCAGTAAAGCACGACCCAATGTAGATTTACCACAGCCAGACTCACCTACAAGTCCCATCGTTTTGCCTTTTTCAAGTACAAAACTGACATCGTCAACGGCTTTTAACTGATTGACCACTCTATGAAATAATCCACCATGAATAGGGAAATGTTTTTTTAAGTTTTTAACCTCTAATAGCACACTCATTATGCTTCTCCACAAGGGTGAAAACAGGCAACTTCACGGTTGTCTTTAATTTTATTACTCGGTTGTTCTTTGTGGCAACGATCATCTGCATATTGGCAGCGATCAGCGAAACGACAACCTTCTGGCAAGTGTAATAAATCAGGAACTGTTCCTGGAATGGTAGGTAATTCTAATACTTTATCTGCACGGATCCTTGGTATTGATGCCATCAGTCCTGCTGAATAAGGATGTTGTGGATTTTTAAACAGCGGTATAATGGGGGCTTGTTCGACAATACGCCCCGCATACATTACTACCGCACGTTGACAAGATTCTGCAACAACGCCTAAATCATGGGTTACCAGAACAACTGCTGTGCCTAATTCATGCTGCAATTTTACAATTTGTTCCATTACCTGCGCTTGTATGGTTACATCCAGTGCAGTGGTTGGCTCATCGGCTAATAATAATTTTGGATTACAAGATAATGCCATTGCTATCATCACACGTTGTCGCATTCCGCCTGACAATTGGTGAGGGTATTCATTAATACGTTTATCCGGTGACGGGATCCCTACCAACTCTAACATCTCAATAGCACGATTTTTAGCTTGTTTCCCACGAATTTTTTGATGTCGTGATAGTACATCTTTCATCTGATTTGCAATGGTAAAGACCGGATTTAATGCGGTCATCGGCTCTTGAAATATCATTGATATTTCACTGCCACGTATTTTTCGATACTCAGACTCAGGCAAGCCAACCAGTTCACGACCATTGAGTTGAATACTACCTGCTGTGATCCTGCCGGGAGGCGACGGGATCAAGCCTAAAATAGCCAAAGATGTTACTGACTTACCACAACCAGACTCACCGACAAGGCCCATAGTTTCGCCATGCCTCACATCAAAACTGATGCCATCAATCGCGCGAACTAGACCGCGTTCAGTAGTAAATTCAACAACCAAATCACGGACACTTAATAAAGGTTTTTTACTACTCATGTGCTTACCTTTTTTGGATCTAATGCATCCTGTAAGGCATCCGAAAACATGTTAAATGCCATGACAAGTATAAAAAGTAATACTGAGGCTGCATAAAAATTAGAAAATTCTCCGGCCTGTACTTCAAGTGTTGACTCAGCGATCATTAACCCCCATGAAACGCCATTTTTCACCCCCAAGCCTAAGAAACTTAATATCACTTCAGATTTAATAGCACCGACAAAAACGATGGTAGATTGCACTAATAATATATGGAAGGTGTTTGGTAAAATATGCCTAACTATGATGATGTGCTGAGGAACGCCCACGGCACGAGCAGCCTCAACAAATTCAAAGTTTTTCAGTTTAATCACTTCACCACGTACCAGACGTGAGGTCGTCGTCCAAAATGTTGCAATCATGGCCACATGCATTGAATAGGCAAATCCACTTAACGCGAATGCGATAGCCGCTACAAATAAATAAAAGGGAATAGAATCAAGTACGCCCATTAGCCAAAGAATAATTTCATCAATCCATGTATTACTGAAAAAACCAGATAATGCCCCTAAAAAAGCGCCTATCAAGGTTGAAATAACGGCCACGACTAATCCAACTTCAAAGGCTGTTTTAGTGGAAAATATCGCTCGTTCAAAAATATCCTGCCCAAGAATATTGGTTCCAAACCAATATTGAGACGATACCCCTTCCCATTTTTGACCATTATTATCAGACCATTCTGTGCCCCAAAGTCCAACGCCAACGCCGAGTGCTACTAACATATAGAAAGCCACGACAGATAGACCTATCATACCAGCACGGTCACGACGGAATTTATAAGCCGCCTTTGACCACATCGATTCGCCTATTTTATCCTCAACCACTTCAGCAGTAGAAGTATCTAGTACTGTACTCATTTTAGAGAAATCCTCGGGTCGACAACTTTGTATAAAATATCATTGATGATCAAGGTGAAAACAAACATGATTGCGGTTAACCCAATAACAGCCTTAAGAATAGGCTGATCGCCTGAAATTATTGCGTCATAAGTGACTTTACCTACACCCGGTATGCCAAAATAACTTTCCAATAATAGGCTACCAGAAATCACAACCAGTGGAATCGAAAACATGATTCGAGTAATGATAGGAATCATGCTGTTTTTTAAAACACTTTTAAACAATAATTCAATCGGATGGGCTCCAAACGCTTTGGCTGTGCGTACATGGTCCCTACCCATCTCTTCAACAATTACCGCCCGGTAAAATCGCGTATTATAACCCAGAGAGACAAAAATGGATGCCAAGGTAGGTACGGTTACATAGCGAATATAATCGGTGAACGAATATACATCCCAACCTCTAACGGGGAATAGATCAAGCCCTTTCGACGATGAAAATATAATTTGGAAGGCAATAATCACAATAAGGAAACTGACACTCATGCCCATGACAGAAACGCCCATAATAATCTTGTCGATCCAATGCCCTCGATGATAGGCCGCAATTAACGCTAAAATTACACCGAGCAAATTACCCAAAACAAACCCCGGAAGAATTAATGCTAAAGAGACAGGTATTGTTCGAACCAAAATGCTCGATACCTTTTCACCTGATGAATCAGAATAACCGAAATCCATTGTGGCTAATTCTTTCAAATATTTTGTATAACGTACAACAAAGCTTTGGTCGTAACCTAATTGATGACGAACTTCAGTTATTTGCTCTTGCGTTGGATTTTTGCCAAGTAGATCATAGGTTTTATCTGGACCAAAATGCACCATCAATACAAAACTAATAAGCGTAACACCTAATATTAAAGGGATTCCTGTTAAAATTTTTCTCAAGACATAGTGTAATATTTCGATTATTTAGTCTCCTCATCTAACATATCAACAAACTTCAGATGGAAGCCCCCCACTATTTGAGCATCAGTAAAAGAAACAACATTCTTGTGCCATAAAAATATGTTTTCACGAGACAGTCCACTAATAGTCACACAATCATCAATAACCATATTATTCATCTCCCGATAAAGCTGAGTACGTTCTGTTGATGGTTGCATGGTAGAGGTTTGTTCATACAATCGATTATATTCAGGGTTATTATAATTAGAACTATTAGAGCCTGGGGCTCCAAAAGGACCATAAAAGAGTTGTAATGTATTTTGGGCATCAGGATAATCAAGCCCCCATCCCATGCCAAAGATCATAATTTTTGCTTGCTTAACCGCTTTATTAAAATCGCCAAAACTAGCATAAGAATCAAAAATAACCTTTTCCTCTGGATAGCCTATATCCTTCATCCATCCTCTAAACTGTTCATACATTTGTCTGGTGGCAACAGATGCTACCCCACCATAGACTAAACTCGGTACATTATCTGTCGTCCAACCACCTTCTAACATAAGGCGCTTTGCTTCATCTAAGTTGCGCAAAGTAGAACTATTTGAAAGTTCAGGGTCGTATTCTGGAACAACGGGTGGAATAATGCCTGGAAATGTGACGGCTATGCCAGAATAAAATACATCATTTCTTTCTTTCCAGTCAAATGCTGAGCGTATAGCACATCTCAGTAATTTATTACGTTTGTCTCTAACGGGATCATCGTTGTATCCGATCAAAGGGTCACGCATGTTAAAATCTGTATGAACAAAACCTGTTTCAGTGGTATTAAACATATGATATTTTTCTGCCATTTCTGGTGTTAAGATCGGCTTAGGTTGCTTCTGACTAAGAATTTTTTCTACTTGCTCTACGGGTACCCCGGTAAAATTTATTTCATTACCTTTATTGAATGATGCCCATTTTGAAGCACTTTCTTTGATAAAATCTATTTTCAGTGCATCAACTAATGGCGGTGATTTTCCGGCAATTTTATCAATACCATATTTTTTATGCAGTATAGGATCATAGCCTTCAAATTCGAGGTCGATAGGCTCTTCTCGATATTTTATATTTCGAATCATCAACGCATAGTTTGATGATTCATAGCGAAGCATTTTAAAGGGGCCAGAGCCAACAGGATGCACAGATAATTCACGACCATAATGTTTAACCGCTTCATGTGGTACAAAGGCTGAAAACCCCTGAGCAAAAGTGTGTATTAATTGCGGGTAAGGTGCAATTAAAGTAATTTTAATAGTGTGTGAATCTAATGTTTTTAGACCTGCTATAACATCACTATAGTTTGAGCCCGCCTCTTTCCATTCGTTGAGTCCAACAATCTTACCATCCCAAAGCCAAGACCCTTGAGAACGATTAACAACATCAAAATGTCGTTTAATGGAATAAATAAGATCTTCTGCGATAACTTCTCGACCTATTCCATTTGGGAAAGCTGGGCTGTCAGCATAAAAAACACCTTTTTTAATTTTAATGATATAGGTCAGGCCATCCTCAGATACTTCTGGCATGGCTACCGCAAGATTGGGCACTATTTCATAAGGACGAGCAAGATACTTATATCGGAATAAGGTGTCGTAAATATTTATCACAATATAATTTGCATATAATGTGGCTGAATTAAGAGGATCTAAACTACTCGGCGCACCGCCAAGTGAGTGACGGTATATCTTTGCCGGACCTTTTAAGTAGCCTTCTAGCGCTTTATCAATATCTATTGCCGCATTACAACCGGCGAGAGACATGACTACTATCAGTTGTAATAACCCATTCAACCATTTGGAATTTTGAAGCAAAACATTCACCTTAAATTGATTTGTAACGATTTTTTATTCTTAGCAACCAACAAAATAACCAACGTCCTGACGTTAAATAGATTACATTAAACTAGACCTAACACAACAGTAAAATTAATAGAATAAATCATGTTTCTGCATAATTCTCAGGGGTGGATTAGACTTAAAGTAGAAACTGTCTATTTGAGCGATAAGTGTTAATACTGTAGGAGTTTAATTTTTCTGATGCGATAGATCTTCATACAGACGAGTTACAGCTAACTTGCCCGTCGACTGCGCGACTTTTTGGTAAAAGTTATTATCAAAAAATACATATTTTCATCTATGTGGCATGTCTGCTATCAAAAAAGGGTTAACGTAATGTGGTTATTTTGTCATATCCACTCTAGATCATTCGTGACCATTTTTCACAGCCACTTATTATCACGCACGAGTAGATTAATCTAGATTTTAAAAAAGTGCTCTTGATACACTTTGAGCTCAGCGATAGATTCACGAATATCGTCTAAGGCTAAATGAGCGCCTGTTTTAACCACTTTGTCTAACACTGCGGGTTTCCATCTGCGCGCAAGCTCTTTTACCGTACTGACGTCTAAATTACGATAATGAAAACAGTCCTCAAAATCTGACATATATTTATTAATAAAACGCCTATCTTGTCCAATGCTATTACCACACATGGGTGATTTACCCTTTGGCACATATTGTTCAACAAATGTTATCGTTTGTGCAGTCGCTTCTGCTAAGCTCACTTCGCTGTCTCGACAACGTTGCGTTAAACCTGATTGACCATGATGTTCAATACACCATTCGCTCATATTATCGAGCACTTTGTCTGATTGGCTAATAGCAAAAACAGGTCCTTGTGCTAAAATATTTAACTGACTATCAGTAATAATAGTGGCAATTTCTAGTATTACATCTATCTCAGGCTCTAGCCCGGTCATTTCTAAATCAAGCCAAATTAAATTGGTGTCGTTACATGTCATAAGTGTTCCTTGTACCAAGTTTGTTAAGTTTTAGCCTTGGTATTAATAAATTGCACAAGCAATAGATGGTAATATAAGTATAATAGCTGACAAATAACTAGGATTAAATAAAATGATCAACCTTATCTGGTTACAACAATAATAATGGCTAAGAAAAAACTGACCCATGGTCAACAGCGTCGTATTAAAGCAAATCACGACAAAAAATTACGTGTCAAAGTAGATAAAGTACAATGGCAAGATGATGACTTGGGCATGGCACAAAATGGCATCGTCATTAGTCGCTTTGGTCAACATGCTGATGTAGAAAGTGCTGATGGTATAATATATCGCTGTAATTTACGTCGCTCTATTCGCTCATTAGTTTGTGGTGACAAGGTACTTTGGCGCTTAGGTAAAGAAACACAGCACAGTATTCGCGGTATTATTGAAGCAGTGCACGAACGTGATTCGGTACTAAGCCGTCCTGATGTATACGATGGCGTGAAACCCATTGCCGCTAATATTAGTCAAATATTAATAGTTTCTTCATTATTGCCCGCCTTTAATGGTGACATAATCGATCGCTACCTAGTTGCCGCAGAACAAACAGGTATTACGCCTATTATCGTGTTAAATAAAACTGATTTACTTGATGAGCTAAGCCAAGCAGAGCAAGGTGAGATTGAGCAGCAATTACAAATTTATCGAGAGATTGGCTACCAAGTACTTTATGCTAGCAGCAAAACAAATGCGGGTATTAGTGAAATAAAAGCTCAGCTAAATCAACATATCAGTATTTTTGTTGGTCAATCTGGTGTTGGTAAATCAACCTTAGTCAACGCTTTGATGCCTGAGTTGGGCGTGGTTACTAAAGAGGTATCACAAAATTCCGGTTTAGGACAGCATACAACTACCGTTGCTAGGCTGTATCATTTTAATGACGGTGGTGATTTAATTGACTCTCCCGGCATTCGAGAATTTGGCTTGTGGCACTTATCACCTGAACAAGTTTTTAATGGTTTTAAAGAATTTGAAGACTTTATCGGTCTATGTAAATTTAGAGACTGTAAACACATCAACGACCCTGGTTGTGCATTAACCGGTGCGAATGAGCAACAAATTAATCCTAAGCGACTAGCAAGCTTTCAACGAATTTTAGCCAGTTTAGGCGAAAACAAATTAACTTCACGATTTAATGACTAATCGATTGATAAATTAAAGGAAAAAAAGTGTCTTCAGAAAACATACCTTCAAATATGCCTTCAAACCCATTACCTGTAAAAAACACAATCGGTGACAAAATTAAAATTGCATTACAATATGCGATGCCAAAACATGCAATTTCACGTTTAGTGGGTAAACTAGCCGCAGCTAAAATGGGCTGGCTAACCACTAAATTGATTGATGTTTTTATCAACGCTTATGGTATTAATATGGGCGAGGCTAAACTTAAGAAAGCCAGTGATTTCGAAACTTTTAATGATTTTTTTACACGAGAATTAGAGAGTGGCGCTCGTACCATTGATCCCGATAGCGATTCTTTATGTTACCCCGTCGATGGTGCAATATCACAACAAGGGGATATTGTTGAAGGTAAACTGATTCAAGCGAAAGGCTTTAATTACAGCCTAACCTCTTTATTAGGCGGCGACTCTAGAACGGCAGCCCCTTTTCAAAAAGGTAAGTTTTCTTGCATCTATTTAGCACCAAAAGATTATCATAGAATTCATATGCCAATGGCAGCAACACTACGTGAAATGATTTACATACCAGGAGAGCTATTTTCCGTTAACCCATTAACGGCCAACAATGTCCCTAATTTATTTGCGCGTAACGAACGCGTAGTCACTATTTTTGATACTGAACATGGCGCGTTAGCCATGGTGCTTGTTGGTGCAACCATTGTCGCCAGTATTGAAACTACTTGGGCAGGCACTATTACCCCACCAGTAGGGTCTGATATTTTCCGATGGCAATACCCTGCAAAAGGTGTTGATGCGATCACTTTTGAAAAAGGTGATGAAATGGGTCGGTTTAAGTTAGGTTCTACCGTTGTAAGTGCTTTTGCACCTAATATGGTTGAATTCGCTCCTGAAGCTGGCCCACAAACCGTTACACGTTTGGGTGAGTTATATGCAAACCTAATACTAGCTAATAATGAAAAATAAAAAGTTGCTCATTAATTCAACACAAGATAGGATGGCTATATAACGATTACGATTATATTCGTAATTTATACCAAGTGATTAATATTCCATTAAAGGACAAAAAACATGGCGCGCGATAAATCAGTAGTAAAGCCAACAGAAGCGGAATTAACTTTACTCAATATCCTTTGGCAGATGGGTCCAGCTACCGTTAGACAAATACATGATACTGTTAGTACTACCCAAAAAACTGGCTATACTACTGTCTTAAAAATATTACAAATAATGCATGAAAAATCACTGGTTATTCGCGACGAAACTAATCGCGCTCATGTCTATGCCGCCGCTAATAGTGAGATGCATACTCAATCATCTTTGATTAAAGATTTGATCAGTAAAGCATTTGGTGGCTCAACATCAAAATTAGTGATGCGCGCTATTGATGAGTCAACTTCTGCTGAAGAAATTGATGATATCCGTCAATTACTCAATTCTTTAGACAAATAATTTTTTAAAAATTATCAATGTTAACCCTTTTATCGACTAATCCAGTGTTAACCAGTTTATCACTAACTTTATTGCACTTCCTATGGCAAGGGTTTTTAGTGGCTGCGGTATTGAAGTCTATATTGCTTATTTGCAACAATCATAAACCTCAACTGCGCTATGCACTGTCAGCGTTGGCAATGTCGGTTAACTTGTTATTACCCATAGTTACTTTTGCGATTATCTATCAGACGGAAAGCTCGCCCGTTAATACAATAGCTAACTCATTAGCGTTAAGTGAATTTATACAAGAGTTAAAACAGCCTGATGCCTTTTTTAGTTATAACGAGTTAACGGCATTACTGCCTTCCTTGTTACCTTATATTGCCATTTTATGGTTAGCAACAATTAGCCTACTAGCTGGAAAGTTATTATTAGAAATTTATAATGTTAATAATTTGCCACAACAAAACACTGTGGCACCAAGTGAAAAACTACAAGCTCGATTTAATGAGTTAGCGAAACAAATTAAACTAACTATCACACCTCGATTATTAATTTCAGCAAAAATTAAAGTCCCTATGGCCATTGGCTGGCTTAAACCTGTGGTTTTATTACCGGCTAACATGGTAAGTGGCTTAAGTAACCTACAATTAGAAATGCTGCTTCTACATGAGTTAGCTCATATTCGCCGTCATGATTACTTAGTTAACTTTTTTCAAACATTAGTGGAAATATTATTGTTCTTCCACCCAGCTGTACACTGGGTATCTATGCAAATGCGTAATGAACGTGAATATTGCAGCGATGATATTGCTGTGCAACATTGTGGTGATGCCGTTGGCTATGCTCATACTTTAGCGGATACCGCATTTTTATGTACAAAAGCTCATCATCATACCATTCCTGATCTGGCAATGGCCGCGTCTGGTGGTGATTTAAAACAACGCGTAGTTCGTTTAGTTGATCATCACTGTGCGCCCAAAAACAACATCAGTAAGTGGTTTGCCAGTGCCACTATCGTGTTTTCAGTATTACTGCTATCAAGCAAGCAGCTATTGACCATGCCATTGCTTGACGTTTGGTATAGTGAAAAACCATCACAGCATTCAAACATGACTGAACAAGCAGAAAAAAATAATAGTCAAATAAGTAGTAATACATTATCAAAATATTCTATTGCTCAACAGTTATTAACTCCCCAAAGTAAGCCAAATTTAGCCCATACTCTTGACTTAAAAACCCCGCAAGAATCGCAAGCAATATTAATCCAAAAGCAGCAAAAAAATAGTCAAACGCATACAGCAGCAGTGATAGAAGAACCATTAACGATTACCACTCAACAACAAGTGAACACCACTAACGCTACATCATTAATTATCCCGTTAGATAATTCACTTGTAACAACAAATCAAGCTAATCAACTTAGTAAAGAATCGACTCCCCTTGATGCGGCAAGGGTTGAGCCAGTATTTAAACGTAGTAACTCTCATAGTCAATCATTATTAGTAGCCGCGACCCCATACCAACCAAAAAATGCAATATTGGCGATTACACCTCTAACGCAAACACTGAAAGCTAAAAAAATTAACATTAGAAAAATCACCACTCCAAGTAAAAATTCAGATATTTCGCTGTTAACTAGCACATCTAGCAACAACAGCAAAAAAAACATCTTAGCCTTTACTGATAGTAAAAAAAATATAAGTACAAAATTTGTTGATCATATTTCAAGACAAAAAGAAGAATGGGTTCAACCTATTGCCATAACAAACAAATCAATTATCCCCATAGCACCTATTTGGCATAGTGCAGAACAAGTAAAATCAGTTGTTCCTATTTACCCTCGCGTGGCAAAGCGTAAAGGGATTGAAATAGAAATAAAAGTTAACTTTACTATTGATGTTGATGGTCAGATCAAAGATATCAAATTTGCTCAACACAATAGAATTAATTACTTCAAAAAATCAATACGAACAGCGATAAAAAAATGGCGGTTTTTACCTGCTAAAGTTAATGAAAAACCCGTAGAAAGCCAAATGGCTAAAGTCTTTTCTTTTAGCTTAGAAAGCTAAAGTTTCTTCATTTATAATTGCTCTCTTCAATCACATTAGCTGACATTAGCGGATATTTATATCTCTCACCCCTCTGTAAGTTACGGTTATAACGTAATACTAACTTCAGCCAAACAAAAAATTAAGCAGTGAATAAAAATAAATTCGAATTATATTCGATATTCACAAAGTCCATTAGTTGAAAGGAATATTTAGCGGGCCAAATTTTTTTGAGCGAAGCAAAACAACACCTGTATTGTGTCGCACTCCAACATTGACACCGGGATCCACTACCACTGAGTCATGTCTTCATCATAAACATTTGTTTTACATTTATATTTACTCAGTAAATGCTTTACTTAATCTAGAGTGACCGAACAAAAAGTCAAACTGCTGTTCGGCCTATTCAGTTTACATAGCTGCAAGGTACATCTGGCAAATTTCTTCGTGACTTGCTTGTTTAGGATTAGTTAAACCACACACATCTTTTAAGGCATTGTCAGCCAATAATGAAATATCATCAGCTTTAACACCTAACGTTTCTAATCCCGCCGGAATACCTACTTTTAGCGATAATTTTTCAATAGCACTGATGGCAGCATTTGCACCTTGCTCTGCTGACATAGCAAGTACATCAACGCCCATACTCTTGGCAATATCTTTTAATCTTTCTGGGCATACTTGTGCGTTATAACGTTGTACATGCGGTAATAATACAGCATTACAAACGCCATGAGGTAAGTCATAAAAACCGCCTAGTTGGTGAGCCATGGCGTGAACATAACCTAAAGAGGCATTGTTAAATGCCATACCAGCCATAAATTGGGCATAAGCCATTTGCTCTCTTGCTTCAATATTTTCACCATTATCAACCGCTGTTGGCAAATTGGCCTGAATAAGTTCGATGGCTTTTAGTGCCACGGCATCGGTAATTGGCGTGGCTGCGATAGAAACATAGGCTTCAATTGCATGAGTTAATGCATCCATACCTGTTGCAGCCGTTAATGAGGCTGGCATACCAACCATTAGTGATGGATCATTAACCGATAATACTGGCGTAGTATGTTTATCAATAATGGCCATTTTTACATGACGTTTTTCATCAGTAATGATAGCAAAACGTGTCATTTCCGATGCGGTGCCCGCTGTTGTATTAATGGCAATTAAAGGCAGTTGTGGGCTTTTAGATTGGTCGACACCTTCATAATCGGCAATTGCTCCCCCATTACTGGCGACTAACGCTATACCTTTGGCGCAATCATGTGGAGAGCCCCCACCTAAAGAAACAACAAAATCACAATCATGTTGTTTGAGTATTTCTAACCCATCATTAACATTACTTATTGTTGGGTTAGGCTGTGCTTTATCAAATACGATACTGGCAATTTGCTGCTGATCGAGTAAATCAGTGAAATTTTTTACCACGCCTATTTTATTTAAAACGCTATCACTAACAATTAATCCCTGTTTAAATCCTTGCTCTTTTATATAATTAATAGCTTCAGCTAAACTACCACTGCCCATCATGTTTATAGATGGCATATAAAATGTTGAACTCATAATATTCTCCTTTAATTAATTAATTTATACCACGCAGAATAGTTGAACAGCTTGATCTAAAACATAAGCCCATCATTAAATATATTTAAAATGACAATAAAATCACTACGTTAACTTAAGATAGTAACTGCTCATAAAGTGGTTTTTTAGTTGATGAGGCTGGCAAAAGCCGTGATACTGGAGTTGGTAGTTATCGAGATAAGCAATCATGAAGCAAAACTGGCTATTCGAATAGCGTATGGCGGATAAAAAAAAGGAAAATGGGTGACTTAACTGAATGAAACGGACAGGTATGGCTAGCCTGTCGCAGAATCTGCCTTAATAACACAGCCAAACCTCCACTATTTTTGAGCGTGTCAATTCTTTGGTGATTGTTTACCTATTAAGGAGGAAAGACACTTTTTGGCGTGGCTCAATAGTCAACGCAAATGGATTGGGTCGTTTATGCGAAACGCCCCTTTGCTGGGCCACAAGCGGTATTGGCTTATCTATCGAGATACACACATCGGGTTGCCATCTCGAATTCTCGGCTGGTTGCTATGGATAAGGAAACGGTGACTTTCAAGTGGAAGAATTATCGCGTAAAGGAGCAGAATAGGCAGCGCACCATGACGCTGACACACGATGAGTTTATCCGGCGTTTTTACTGCATGTCTTACCAAGTTCAATTCCCGCGGTTTCCTCATTGTGAGCCTTTCAGACATCATCCTTTCTATGATGAGCTGCTGATAGGTTTTGTGCACTGGCTGATATCTAAAAACCTTAACGAAGTGATCGTTAGTAAAGTGAAAATTTTGCATTTTGCTATGTATCTTTAGTGGTAAAAGTTAGCGTTCTGAGATGAAACACCACAGGCAGCAATGAGCTTTTAGTTCACATAGAGGCTGAACGATTTATTGGCAAATAATTATTATCAAAAGCTTAAACTTTTTATCTATGGGGAACGTCAGCTATCGGGAAACTGCTAGAGGAATATGATTGTTAAGCCATGTCCTTTGTAGTTCAACACATACAAAAATTTTCAAATATTAATGTCTTCGGTGTGGCATAAGTCTATTTGTTTTTCGATGTTGGCCAAACAAAGGGAGCGGGCTTGGTGGAAGTTGTTTCTGCTACTGCTGTATTCTGGGCGAGTATCCCCCTGATTAATTTACCCGTTTCTTTATGTTTACTACAAAATGTTTTTAGGTATAAAATTTCAACTCTACTGCGTGCCCAAGGGGTTGTACGCAGAAATTTCAAACTTGATTTAAGACGCGGTTTATTGGTGAAACAACGAATATTAAGTAACTCACCCATCTTATCCCAACCAATTTTCTTCTCTAGTTCGGTTAGAATCTGTTCAAGTTTCACGCCGTGTAGCGGATCATTACTTTTATTCATAGCCTACCTAAGTTCAAAAATAGCATTGTAACAAGTTTCCTAAATATTGACAGACTTATGCGTTTAACTCAGGTAAAAGTGCACCAAGAACTTTATGAAAAAGTTAATATCCCCAGTGAGCTTGAAGCTCACAATAGACCATACTTAGTTCTCCATTAATAACGGAGAATAATCATGTTTTCTTTAACCGTTTATAAACCAACTGAGCCTTGGAACAAAAATAAAATTGTAGGGCAAAAATTACCACTTAAACTACAACAAATTTGGGCAATCCGAATCCGACTAGAATTAGTGAATAATATAAGAGATCTTGCACTTTTTAACCTTGCTATAGATAGTAAATTAAGAGGCTGCGATTTAGCTGCTCTAAAAATAAGGGATATTGCCCACGGGAAAACTATTCAGTCTAGAGCTATTATTGTTCAAAAAAAGACAGGATTGCCCGTTCAATTTGAACTTACCGAAAATACACGTAAATCAATTCAAACTTTGATTATACATTTTCAACTAAGCCAAAATGACTATTTGTTTAAATCGAGAATTCATTCGTCAGCACATTTATCAACACGGCAGTATGGAGGAATAGTCGATGCTTGGGTTTCAATGATTGGTTTAGACCAAACCCAATATGGGACTCATACGATGAAAAGAACCAAACCTACATTGATTTACAAGAAAACTAAAAACCTGCGAGCATGTCAACTGTTGCTCGGCCATAAAAAGCTTGAAAGCACTGTACAATACTTTATTTTATCGATTCATATCGATATTATGCCTTATTTATCAAAACTGAGTGTAATCATGCATGACAAAGATAAAGCATTTATTGCCTTAAGAAAATCACTCTGCTCATATGCTTCTATCAGCGATGATACATGGCAGGTCTTTATTGCCATCTGTAAATTTAAATCGCTTACAAAACATAGCTTTCTTTATAATATTGGTAGTATTCCATCTTCTTATTCGTACATCTATCACGGATTAGTTAGATGCTTTTCCTGTGATGAAAAGGGAAGTGAATATAATAAGATGTTTTTTGATGAAGGAACGTTCCCTGGTTCAATGACGGCCTTATTAGCATCTGCACCATCATTACTTGCTTTTGAAGCACTTGAAAACTCGTTAATCATTGAGATTGATTTTATAGCTTATCGAAAATTAATGTTTCAAAATGACGAGTTGAAACTGTTTCAAATTAATTATTTAGAGAAAAATTGGTTGTTGGCAAAAGATGCTCGTGAAATTGAGATAGTACAAGAAGATGCGACCGCACGTTATTTGCACTTTATTGATAAACATTTTTCGCTCATTGATCGCTTACCGCAATATCATATAGCTTCACACCTAGGCATTACACCCACACAATTAAGTCGTATTAGAAAAAACCTTTAGTTTATCAACCTATGTAAATGAACTTGCCGCATAATATATTTATTATCTATTCATCAAGTCACCAGACAATAATCTAATTTTGTTTGGTATTTATGAACGTATAAAAAACAAGCGATATTATGATGAAATTATTAGATGCCTTACAGTGGCGTTATGCAGTTAAACAGTTTTCAAATACAAAAGTATCATCAACTGATCTAAGAGTATTAATGAATTCAGCACGTTTGAGCGCATCTTCTTATGGCCTTCAACCCTATAATATACTAGTAATAGAATCGGCGACTTTAAGAAAAAAATTATTACCATTTTCATACGGCCAAAACAAAGTTGCCGACAGCTCACATTTAATTGTATTTGCTGCTCACAGCCAAGTAGGCAATGCTACCGTAGACCGTTATATAGACAAACATGTCCAAATCACAGGTAAATCTCATGAAGATCTCCGCAATTATTCATTACATATGAAGTCTGCTCTGAATAATAAAACTCTGGCCAACAAACAAGAGTGGGCGCACCAACAAGCCTATATCGCTTTAGGAAACTTCTTAACCTGTGCCGCAGCCATGAAAATTGATAGTTGTCCGATGACAGGAATTGATACGGCTGGTTACGATACCGTTTTAGATTTGGATAAAAAAGGTTTAACCACCTCGGTAATTTGTCCTATTGGATATAGACATCAAGACGATACTCAGTCAACAGCTCCGAAAGTACGTTTTGATTATGATGAAATAATTCAGGAACTTTAATGTGACTTATTTATCATTTTTGGCACTAGCAGCGGGGGCAGCTATTGCGATACAAGCAACGATGAATTCCCAATTAGGCGTTTTACTCAAAAGCTCAATGATGGGGACAACTATTGCATTTTTGTTTAGTCTGATTTTCACTATTTCAGCGATGTTAATCTCCGTTAAAAGTTATCCTAATTTGGATGAAGTAAAATCGGTACCGTTATATTTATGGTTTACTGGTGGTGCGTTAAGTGCCTTTGGTGTCGGTATGTTTTATTATTTAATCCCTAAAATGGGGGTGGGTTCCATGATGTCTTATGCCTTATCTGGTCAGATATTAATCGCTATTATAGCTAGTCATTTAGGTTGGTTTGACTTACCTGTAAAACCAATAAATACAGTCAAAATAACAGGAGTTATCTTACTCATAGTAGGTGTCTTATTAATTAACTGGGAGTCAACTTATGCACATTGATCAAGCCAATATATTTAATCTTAAAAGCTTATGGAAGAAATATGGCTCACAAATACAGATTTTTAATAATAATGACAAAAAAATACAGGCTCAGCCTGAGTTACATATAAATACCCTTTGGCCTCATCGTTGCTGGTTCAATGGTTCAATAATATTGAATGATTTTTCATGGCTTTCAAATATTCCTGAAATGACAATTTTTCCTATCTGGCCAATGCTTGACGATAAAGGAAATAGCGTGGAAGCATCTACAGAACTTGAACTGATTGAAAAACAATTACAAAAGAATAATTGGCACTGTATGTTAGAGCAGACAGCTATGTTTTTAGCATTGTCTGATGATGCTAACGAATACCGAGTAGAAACACGCATTGGCTTTACCATAAAAAAAGTGGAAACACCTGATAACATAACTTTATGGCTTGGTATAGTGAGTGATGCTTTCGGTTATTCTGTTGACCGAACAGTCATAGAAAAGTTGACTAACGAGCCTGATATGCAGATATTAATGGCCTATGAAAATAGTCAGGCCATTGCGAGTGCAATTCTATATAAAACGGGTGATATCATTGGTATACATCAATTTGGGGTTAAACAAGACTTTCAAGGTAAAGGTTTTGCTCACAGTTTTATGAAAGAAATAATCGCAGCTTGTCATTTGTGGCAAGGAAAGAACATCGTTTTACAAGCATCATCTTCAGGCAAACCACTTTATGAACAGTTGGGTTTTCAATCTCAATTTTTAATTAAAAGTTATCAGAGACAATAGTTACACCTACAAACGATATAATTATTAGCTTGTAGCAATAAGTAAGTCTTCGATGAAACTATAATTCGAACGCAGAGTTAACAATTAATGCTAATGTATCGAAGTGGCAATCCTTGCCGTTAATAGATGGATGACCAACGGCAGGTATACAGCTTATTGCTGCCTGTCTGATTTAGTTAAGCCCTGATATTTAAAGGTGTCAGATCAGATATAAACTGCTACACATTAGCCTATAAAAATATTTCTCATTCCAGCTCAACCGCGCATTTTTTTACCATGTCCTTTATGATATTCAATAGTCTTCAACCATTTCACTTGTTGCTCAGCTGTTAAAACATTAAAAATAGCATGTTTAGTTTTCACTCTAAGTAACGCTAACTGTGCGAAAATAGGCTGGTATGTATCATGTAGTGCATTGAACGCTTGCTCATCAAAGTTTTTTGTTTGGATTAGTTGTTTCTCTGCCGTTTTAAATTGCTTTATCGAGACTCGTAAAGTTTGATGTTGTTCTTTTGCTTGCCTTTTTATTGCTTTTATTTGCACTTGTTGCGCTTCGCTCAATGATAAAGCTTTAGTCATACGATTCATTTTATGCTTATTTCCTTGATACTGATATTTTTGATGACCTCTTGAATCATCAAAAGCAATGTCACTGTCTGAGGCGTTAACACTGGCAACACTGGCAAAAGCGATAACAATACAAACCGCTATAGTTGAGAAGATAGTTTTCGTTGATTTAGTCATATTCATAATTTTCTCCAAAAGATAATTTCGTTATACCACGTTAAATAACTGCTCATCAGTATAGATAGCGCAGTGCTAAGATACGTAAAGCCAATGTAAAGATTGAGTAAAGGCTGCTAGGATCAAGCATCAGGCAATAATTAATAAGGTAAGATGGCTATACAAAGCAATATGGAGTTTCACTTGAATAAAAAACAAATATTACTCATTGATGACGACCATGAATTAGCGGAGCTATTAGTTGATTATTTAGCCCAACAAGGTTTTATTGTTCAGTGCTGCTTTGATGGTCTGTCAGGATTAGAACTAGCATATAATAGTAAATTTGATCTGATCTTACTTGATGTAATGATGCCTAAACTTAATGGTTTTGAAGTGTTAAAAGCGCTTGGCAGCGAATATAAAACTCCCATTCTGATGCTAACGGCTAAAGGGGATAACAATGACAAAGTGCGAGGTTTAGAGTTAGGCGCTGACGATTACCTAGCCAAGCCTTTTCACCATCAAGAGTTATTAGCCCGTATACAGGCCATTTTACGTCGTATCAAAATTGTAACTCAGCAAAACAAACAAGCTTTACACGGTGAAAAATCAACATTAACCGTTAATAACATTGAACTTAATCATGCCACAAGAACCATTACTTGCCATACTGCTCCCATAACGTTAACCGGTACTGAATATCAAATTCTAACTATTTTAATGGATCATCACGGACAAATCATCGCCAAAGAGACACTTTCAAAACAAGTATTAAATCGAAAACTAATGCCTTTCGATCGAAGTATTGATGTCCATGTAGGAAATATCCGACGTAAATTTCACCCTTATTGTGCCATTGAAAAAATCAAAACGGTACGTGGTGCTGGTTACTTATTTCTCACTGGCGAAAGTAGCTAAATAAATATGTCGATGAAACCATTAGCAAAAATAAAAATATTATTTTCTTCCTTTAGCATCAAGTTATTTGCTTGGTTTTGGTTTATCGCTATCGTCTCTATTTTTAGCACTCGCTTTATTTCTCACCAGTTATCAAGTGACACTTACAACTCCGTCGTTAGCCAAGCACCACAGCAGAATGAGCTCCGTCAACTGCAAAATGCGGCAAAAAGAATTGAGCGAAGCAAAATAACTAATCTTGATGAATTACTGCAAACAAAACGGGAACGATTTATCAAACCACCTTTTAACCTTTGGTTTAAAAATATAGATAATAATTCAATAGTGACCAGTTTTTTTCAATTACGTTCAAAGCATCAACAAACGCTTACCCGCTATATTAATGAGCAAACATTTGAGCAAACCATTACGAGTATTTTTTCTCATACTCGTTTGGTTGGCCCCGTTTTAATAAAAATCAATAAACAAAGCTATCAATTATTCATTTCAAGAAAACAGCACAAACGAAATTTTGGTCAACTTGTACATGATCTTCCTTCTTGGGCTCGTGTTGTTATTCCTGTGTTGATTAGTTTTATACTCTGTTTATTATTAGCACGTTCTTTTAGCAAACCAATTGCGACCATAAAAAAAGCGGCGACAGAATTAGGTCAAGGAAATTTAGCAACGCGTGTTAAAGGCATAACACAGCGTAATGATGAATTAGGGCAGCTCGCTAACAGTTTTAATCAAATGGCTGAGCAGTTGCAACAAAACCAAAGCGCACAACAGCGTTTACTTGGCGATGTTTCTCATGAATTGCGTTCCCCAATGACCCGCTTACAAATGGCATTGGGCTTAGCACAGCAAGAATCCACGACAAAATCAGCTCGCGAGAAATATCTGCAACGCTGCCAATTAGAAATAGACCGCTTAAATCAAATGATTGAAGAGGCATTAGTCTTATCTCGCTTAGAAAACACTCTGCAAACTATCGAGAAAAAACATTTTAATTTAACCGCTTTAGTACAAAAAACAATTCTCGAAGAACAGTTTATTGCCGAGAAGAAATCAATAACCATTACACTAGATACAACCGGTATAGTTGAGTGTTTAGGTGACTATACCTTACTGTTTAGCGCCATCAGTAATGTAGTCACTAATGCGGTAAAGTATAGCCCTGAAAATAGCACCGTAAAAGTGGCTCTATCCGTAAATAAGCAGTTGATTAGTCTGGTTGTTTCAGACAACGGAATTGGTGTGCCTCCACAATCATTAACGGAGTTATTTACCCCTTTTTATCGTGTGAATCTTGCTAGAGATCGCAATAGTGGTGGGACGGGTTTAGGGTTGGCTATAGCCAAACAAGCCATTATGGCTCATCAGGGTAATATTTTTGCCAAAAACAATGAAATTAAAGGATTATCTGTTACCATTCAACTCCCTTTATGATAAAAATTCACGTATATGAACGCTTCTTCTTCTGTTAAAAAATCATCCCTTTATTTCAGTAAACCAGTAAAGATTATTACTCTGTTATTTATTGGTCTCTATTTTGTCATTTGGGCAATTTCTTCACCACTGAGTAAATATTTTATCAAGCCCATACTCCTTGAACAGGGGTTAACGCTATCTGCTAACACTAGTATCCGCTATAACCCTTTTATCAGTCAGTTGACCATTAGTGATTTAACACTTTATCTTAATAAAGAGGAAAAAGTACTTTCAATAAATGAATTAACCATTCGCTTAACATTATTTCGTTTGCTCTTTGACAAAATAGTGATTAGTAAATTTCATTTAGATAGTGCTTACATAAAAATTAATAAAACAGCAACCCAACTTGTGATTGCTGGAGTTGATCTAAACAAAGAAAATTCTAATGAAGCCCCTAATAAAAACCCAGAAGAGGTCAACAACACTGAACCTAAAGCTAAGCCATTTGATTATCAACTCATATTACCAAAATTAGACTTTAGCCAAATTAACATTGATATAGAAAACAACAACAAAACCCATCATATTTTAATTAATAATTTGTTAATCACTAAAGTAAAAGCAAGTGAACAGTCTCAACAAGCTAACGTAAACCTACAAAGTATTATTGATGGTACTGAGGTTACATTTAATGCAGATGCTGAACTTGAGCAAGGGCAAGGAGATATTTCAACTCAACTATCAATAACTGATTACCCTATCGCTAAGCTACAGCGCTATGTAGAAGAGTTATCAGAGCTTAATGGCTCTTTTTCATTAGTTAGCGAACAAACAATATCAATCTCAACCGAGCAAATTACACTGCATATAGATGAAGCAGAGATAACCAATAAAAATCTTGTTATTGGTTATGAACAGCAATTTTTTACTTTAGAAAGTTTACAACAAAATATTAGTGATTTGACCTTAACCTTAAATCAAGGCGAGATAACTGAGCTAAGTGGTCAAGGTCAACTTACGCTAAATGAAGCCAATATCTATTATAATAAACCCAGTCAAAAATTAGCCCACTTTGAGCAATTAGCCTTAAACGATATGAACTTTCACTTTACCGACACTGCAGAAGTAAGAGTCGACGAATTTCTGATTGAAGACATCTTTTTTTCCAAAAATGAAGACACTGAACTCCCTCCTATTGTGACATTAAAGCAGTTTAGTATCAGTGATATTATAATAAGCGAGCACTACTTAACCGTTAACCAAATAATACTTGATAGCCTACAAAGCCAAATAACATTGAATAAAGAAAAGGCCATTGAAAATTTAGTAACACTGCCAATAACGGAAACAGAAAAAGAAGAAATTCTCGACGTGGTAGAAGACGTTGATCAAGAAATAAATGCCGCTACGGCCGATTTTATTATTTCGTTAAATGAATTTTCATTAATCAATGATAATCAAATATCACTGGTAGATAACAGTGTAGATCCTGTCGCTAAACGTAAATTATTTATCGATAAATTAACGCTCGGCGCGCTTAGTAACGCCCAAGATAAGCAGAGCCAACAAACACCCTTTGAGTTAGTTGGTCGCAGTAATAAATACGCCCATTTTGATTTTAAAGGCTTCACCCAACCTTTTTTACAACAACCAACACATCACATCAACGGTTTTTTGAAAGAGTTATCTTTACGTGCTGTTTCTACTTATATGAAGCAAGCAATGCAATTAGAATTAAAAAATGGCCAACTCGATACCAATATTAACCTCACCCTTAAGGGCGAACAATTGGATGGCAATGTAATTATACTATTACAAGGGTTAGAAACTGCCATCGCTGACAGCGATGAAGCTGGCGCATTAATCGATCAGGGCGCTCTGCCCTTCAACCTTGCCTTGGGTATGTTAAAAGATAGTCATGGTAATGTAGAGCTTGATGTACCGTTGTCTGGCTCTACTTCCGACCCACAATTTGGCATGAGTAGTATTGTTAGCTTAATCACGCAAAAAGCCATTTGGATGGCAACGCAAGACTACCTATTAACAACCTTTGTTCCCTACGCCAATATTGTCTCTGCCGCCATGGCTGTTGGCGAATTCGCACTAAAACTACGCTTTGACGATTTACCTTATCAGGCTAAACAAATAATGATAAATGAAGCTCAACAAGCTTATGTACAAGCCTTTATTGCGTTAATGCAAGACAAAGAGGATACACGAGTGAATATATGCGCGGTTAGTACCCCGGCAGATATTAACCTGAAAACAGGCAGTAAAATAACCGATAAAAGTGATATAAAACAACTAAAAGATATTGCTGAACAACGCGAAAATGTCTTTAAAGAATATATTATCAAACATGGTAATATTGCTTCATCAAGATTATTGTTATGTTCACCAAAAATAGATAGTAGCGAAAATGCACAACCACGTATTGAGCTATCTGTTTAGCGGGTAATAAGAAAAATAAAGAGTGATTATTGTGAAAAAAATGGATCAACAAGACAACTTTATCTATCTTACTTTTGCCCTAATATTGTTATTATTAGGCACCGCACTAGCACAACAATTTTTTGGCCCTTCAGTACAACAGCTAATGCAATCAACCACAGTAATCACGCTACTAGTGGCTGTTTGGGGCGTAGAATCTACACGATTTATTTTACGAAAAGCTTTTATTTTTCCTTTGGCTATTTTAACCATAGCCATGGCATCTAATTGGCTTGATAGTGCGGGATTTGATCAATTTTACCTGTTACTCTTACTCTGCTTTTTTATTTTTACCGCCTTTAAAACCGCTAAACAGGTTTTATTTACCGGAGAAATTGATGGAAATAAAATACTAGGTGCTATCTGCTTATACTTGTTATTAGGATTAATTTGGGCAGTAACCTATACCTTACTGCAACTTGAATTTCCCAACTCCTTTCAAATGATGAATGAAAATAACAAATGGTTTACCTTATTTCCTGACTTTATCTATTTCTCTTTTGTGACCATTACCACCTTAGGCTTTGGTGATATTTCACCAACATTACCCCTCGCACGGTTTTTAGTCTATTTAGAAGCTATCATTGGCCAGTTTTATCTTGCCATTTTAGTCGCTAGCCTAGTTGGCTCTAGAATGTCAACACTACCTCGTAAATCATGAAAAAGTAAAATAAAAAATAACGCATAAAATATAGGGAATATAATGAGTAGCCAGCAAGAAAATACAAGTACACTATTATTTAATCGACGTATTATCGATATAGCCATAAAGCTCAGTGCACTCGCTTTAATTTTATTTTGGTGTTTTCAGGTAATAAAACCTTTTGTACTCATCACCATATGGGGTGGGATTTTAGCAGTAGCCTTACATCCGCTACATGTTAAGTTAAGCAAGATACTAAAAGGTAATAAAAAACTAGCTTCAATCCTTATTGCCTTGATTGGCATATCACTTATTGCCTTACCCGCAATAAGTCTGTCATCATCATCTATCGACTCTGCACAATCACTTTATACGGGGATTGAAGATGGTACCTTAAAAATACCTAGCCCTAATGAAAGCGTAAAAGAATGGCCTTTAATTGGTGTTCAAACATATGATTTATGGCAAGCCGCTTATCAAGATATCCAAAAAGTAGCGAGTCAATATCCCGAGCAAATAAAAAGTTTATCTACCTCATTACTTTCTGCTGTTGCAGGGATTGGTGGCAGTATTATTCAGTTTATTATCTCATTAATTATCTCCGTTGTATTTATGGCTAAATCAACGGCCTGCCATCAAGGCATAAGCGCATTAATGTCACGATTAATGAATGAGAGTGGTGATAGAACCATCACTACCACTATCGCTACCATTCGTAGTGTTGCTACTGGTGTACTTGGCGTAGCTGTTATTCAATCTTTACTGTCTGGCATTGGCTTGCTCATTGCAGATATTCCTGGTGCTGGTATTTGGGCAATTGCTGTACTTATTCTTGCCATCGCACAACTACCTCCTATTTTAGTTTTAGGCCCTATCGCTGCCTATTACTTTTCAATAGCTGACACTACACCTGCTATAGCTTTTCTAATATTTAGCATTATCGTAAGCATGAGTGATGCGGTTCTTAAGCCTATATTTTTAGGTCGTGGCATGGATATACCTATGCTGGTCATTTTACTTGGTGCTATTGGTGGCATGTTACTCTCCGGCATTATTGGTTTATTTGTTGGCGCTGTAGCACTAGCATTAGGATATCAATTAATGATGGATTGGTTAGCGCACTCTCCAACTGACCACACTTAATTTTTTAACTTACTTTATATAATGACGAGATACTTATGTCAGAAACACAAAAAAAAGTAGATTTCACCCAAAAATTAACCAGAATAATTCTGACTTTATCATTACTCTATTTTCTTTGGTACGTGGTTGGTGACCGTATTACACCAACCACAGATCAAGCGAGAGTACGCTCTTTTGTGATCCCCATAGTGCCGCAAGTATCGGGTAAAATATCAAAAATATATATTGGTGGTGACAAAAAGGTAAAGGAAGGCGAGTTACTTTTTGAAATAGAAGAAAGTGATTATCAATTGGCCGTAGAAAAAGCACAAATTGAATTAGAGCTAGCAGGACAAAACGTTGGTGCAGATACCGCATCGGTTGCCGCGGCGAAAGCAAACGTCGAAAAAGCAAAAGCAGACTTAGTTGCAAAAGAAGCCAATGCAAATAGAATATTTAAAGTAGAAGCCCAAGGCGTAATTTCTAAAGCACAGGGTGACGAAGCCAGAGGTATATTAGCGGGTGCGCAGCAAAATGTAATTAATGCTCAGGCATCTTATGACAAAGCACAACAGTTATTAGGTAAACAAGGAAGTGAAAACACTAAAATTCAAGGTGCTTTAACAACTCTTTCCCAAGCGAAACTCAACTTAAATCGTACTAAAATTACCGCTCCGAGTGATGGTGTGATTTCTTACGCTAAAATTAATGTAGGACACTACGCTGCCGTAGGCAGTAAAATTATGACCTTTATTGATACTGACTATTTTTGGATAGAAGCCTCTTATCGAGAGAATAACCTTGGCAATATAAAAAAAGGTGATTCCGTTGATATAGTGCTTGATTCAGCACCAGGTGAAGTATTTTCCGGCATAATTGTTAGTATTGGATACGGCGTGAGTTTTGACAAAAGTGTGCAAGGAGAACTGCCTACACCGGCAAAAACTACCGGTTGGATGCGTGAAGCACAGCACTTTACGGTTATCATTAAATTTAATGACGATATAGCAAAAAAATTATTAAGAGAAGGTGGTCAAGCAGATGTAATCACCTATACCGGTAACAATTTTCTTTTTAATGGTTTAGGTAAAATGTCAATTTGGCTAACCAGTAAATTAGCTTATTTATATTAATCGCTAGGTTAGACAAATAATGAACATAACATTAACTAGCCTAACCATACGAGAAATAAGGATATTACGTTTCTTTATTGGAGTAATGTTTGCCATAGTACTTGCCTATATTGCCAACTGGCCATTTGCGTTTATCACCCCTGTTTTTGTGGCTAAATTTTTAGGTAATAGTAAGGCTAAGCTACCCTTTAAAAAGCTAGTCACTATTTTTCTTGTTATTGTTAGCGCTTTTATTTTAGGCGGAATAATAACCAGGTTACTGCTACCTTTTCCTATTGTCTTTATTTTAATAATGACCCTACTAATTTTTTGGATTTCTTATTGGAACAATTCTGGCGGTAATGAATTAGTAATCACCATGTTGTTAGTTGGCTTTACCGTAATCCCTATGATGGGCTTGCTTCACCAAGATATTGCACAAACATTTACCATTGGTTTTCTATTCTCATGTTTTGTTTCGTTAATGATAACCATGCTAATGCATGAGTTAATTACGGATAAGACAATAACAAGCGACAATAACAAATTATCCGAAAGTAAATTAACAAAAAAATTATTAGCCCAAAAGCCTGAACGGGTGAAATTTGCGATATTAAGCACCTTAATGATAATGCCGGTTATGATATTTTTCTTTGCTTTTAACCTAAGTAGTTCAGTGCTTATTCTTGCTTTTGTCGCCATGCTAGCGCAAAAACCTGATTTAGTCGCTGGCATTCAAGGTAGTAAAGCCTTACTTGTTGGCAATACCATTGGCGGCTTCGTTGCCATTGCTATGTATAACTTACTAACAGTAGCCCCTAATTTTATTTTTCTAGTGTTATTATTTTCATGTGTTGTTATTAACTTTGCTCAAGCTATTTTCTCAGAAAAGCCTATGGCACCATTATATGCAATGGCTTTTACCACCGTAATAATTTTAGTTTTTGGTGCAACCTTAAGTAGCGCTGATGCCGATGAAAAGTTCTATACCCGTATTATTCAAATTGCCTGCGCCTGTAGCTATGTCGTATTTGCGACTATTGCCGCAACCCCATTAATTAAAAGAATCACCCAAGCTTAGCTTGTAACATTACTGTCATACAACGGTAACACTCACGTCATATCTAGTTGTTAATTTGCTTTCATTTCTAAGGCTATTTAAAGTCAGATACTATCGGGTTTAAAAATGAAAATGTTAACACGCGTAAGCAGCAAGTTGATCATATTATCACTAGTACCTTTACTCATTTTCAGTGCAATAATCTTTGCCAGCATAAAAATATCGGCTGACCGCCACCAGCACTCTCAACGCACGCTTGAATTTAGATTAAGTCAAACTCAACAGCTAAATTTAATTATCAGAACCTTTACCTCTGATATTATTGACACCGCTCATAAAGCCCGCAGTGGCATGATTTTATGGCAAGATGCACAAAAACAAGTAGCCCTAGCCAAAAAAACAATTAATCAACAATGGCAGGGTTATCAAGCAACTTCCTTATCAGCCCAAGAAGTAAAGATAGTAAAAACCATGGAACCTCTTTATCAAGAAAGTGTCGCAGCGATGGAAAAAATTTCAGCTTTTATGGCTGAAGAATCCTCTTATAGTATGGGAAACTTTGTTGACTTACAGATGTATGGGGCACTTGAACCCTTCCTTCTTAAATTAGATCAACTAGTCGTTTTACAAAAAAAGTTGGCTCATGAGGAAATAATAGTCAATGAACAGTTAACTTCACAAACCAACCAAACTCTCTTTTTGGTAGTCAGTTGCATAGCTTTAGCTATTTTATTGTTAGGTTTATCTATTTTTAACTCAATAAGTAAACCACTCAAACACCTTCAAACAACAATTATCAATGTCGAAAAACAATCCAACTTAGCATTACGTGTAGAGCTCAATAGCCAAGATGAATTTGGTGAAATTGGTCATAGTTTTAATACTATGATGGACAGAATAGTTGAATTTATTGACACTATTTCTAATATTGGTACTTCATTAGACAGTGCAACAGAAAACACCTTAGCTGCCTGTATAGAAGCCAGAGGCCAAGTTAGCTGCACTCAAGATGAATTATCCAATGCCTCCGTCTCTATTGGGCAAATGACTAAAGCCGTTGAAATAACTCAAGGGCATACAGAAGAAACTATCACGGTCAGTAAAAGTGCTGATACTCATGCCGCTAATAACTTTAACGTCATTAAAAAGTCAGCATTACAAATAGAACAGTTAGCAAAAGCGATTAATCAATCTGCCGATCAAATGCACATTTTACGAGAACACGGTCAACAAATTAATTCAGTATTAACAGTAATAAAAACCGTCGCCGATCAAACAAATTTGCTCGCCCTAAATGCGGCAATAGAAGCAGCTAGAGCTGGCGAGCAAGGTCGAGGCTTTGCCGTAGTTGCCGATGAAGTACGCTCGTTAGCTCAACGAACTCAAGAGTCAACAATAGAGATTGAATCAGTTATCGCTAATATAAGACAAGCCACAGATGATGCCGCAGCACAAATGAGAGAAAATGCGGTATTTGCCGATGATGGTGCAAAAACCATTAAAACAACAGAAACAAGTTTGCACGTTATTATGGAGTCATTTACCGATATTATCAGTAAAAATGAATTTATTAACCACAATCAAAATGAACAATTACAAGCCGTTAAAGATGTAAATAAGATGATGACTCAAATTTTTTCTTTATCACAAAAAAGCAAAAACACTACTGAATTAGTGCTTGGTAATGCCAAAGATGTCGAAAATCTTAGCCTGAAATTAAAAGCAGCATTAACCCAGTTTTGTTATTAACCGCAGGTAAAGTCTCGCGTTTATTATTTTATCATAAGCTTTACAGCTAGGGTTAAGCGGAATAATATGATTGCCTCACTTGGTAGCTATTCATAACATTTATGCGTCAACATCATTGGCTTTTATTACTCTTATTTCTTTCTGGCTGTGCCACATTAGGCATGTTTGAATATGATAAACATTATGGCATAGCCGATGCTGATAATCGTTTATTGGTAGACAAAATAACACCAGAAAAAAGTGACCATTTCAACCAAGTAATTAAGCCTATTATTGAAAATCGTTGCGTGGTTTGTCACGGTTGCTTTGATGCACCCTGTCAATTGAAAATGGAGAGCACCGCAGGTTTAGTACGTGGTGCCAATAAAACCCAAGTGTATAATGGTGAACGCTTACTTACTGCAAAAATAAGTCATAGCTTAAGTACATTAGAAAAAATTGATAAAAAAACAATACAGTCATTTCGTCAAGAGGGTTTTTTTCCTGTGTTAAACGAGCGTCAACAGTCCTCGATGGCAAACACCAACGCCGGTGTTATGTATCAAATTCTACAGTTAAAACAGCAACATCCTTTGCCCGACACTCGCTTGCTAGATAGTAGCTTTGATGTTGCTTTGAACCGAACTGAACAATGTCCCACGATAGAGGAGTTCCAACAATATAAAAACAAATTTCCATTAGCCGGTATGCCATATGCTCTACCGGCCTTAAACCTTGAACAGCACCAACAATTAAGTACTTGGATAGAAAATGGCGCTCGGTTAGCAGAAGCAACACCAATGACAACCAATGAACAAAATACAGTCAATAAATGGGAAAAATGGCTAAATGCTAATAACAATAAACAACAGCTAGTATCACGTTATTTATTCGAGCATCTATACCTAGCTAATTTATATTTTAAGCCCGGCAGTCATCGTTATTTCAAATTGGTAAGATCCAGTACACCGCCAGAGCAAAAAGTAGTAGTTATCAACACGCGACGCCCTTTTGATACGCCGTTTAGCGGTAGTAGCAAGACTCAAAAAACGCCACGGGTGTATTATCGTTTGTTAAAAAATAATAATAGCATCATTGCTAAACGACATATGCCCTATCGTTTTGATTTAGCAAAGCTCAATTATTTAACTGAGTTATTTATCACACCCGATTATCAAGTAAGTCAATTACCTAGCTATCAACTCAAAAGCGCATCAAATCCTTTTATTACCTTTAAAGCAATACCGACAAAATCTCGTTATCGTTTTTTGTTAGAACAAGCACAATTTTCAATCATGAATTTTATTAAAGGCCCGGTTTGTCGAGGTCAATTAGCCTTAAATGTTATTGATGATCATTTCTGGGTGTTTTTTGCCGACCCTAACACGATTGAAAACTACCACACCGATAGCTTTATCAAGGACAATAGTGACCTATTACAATTACCCGCTGCAACTAGCGATAAAGCATTGTCTTTACTGTATTGGCGTTCGTATGCAAAACGTGAAAAACAATATCTAAAAAACAAACTAGATTACATGGCAAACATTAATTTTAAACAACGTGATTTAGATCTCAATTTAATTTGGTCAGGTGCAGGCAATCCTAATGCAACCTTAACAATATTTAGACATTTTGATAGTGCTTCAGTGCTACAAGGGTTTATTGGCCAAACACCAAAAACAGCTTGGTTCATTACTTATCCCTTACTGGAACGTATTCACTATCTCCTCGTGGCCGGTTTTGATGTTTATGGTAATGTTGGCCACCAATTAAAAACTCGTTTGTACATGGATTTTTTACGGATAGAAGCTGAAAGTAATTTTATTACTTTATTACCTAAGAAAAATCGAAAATCCGTACATGAGTCTTGGTATGAAAATACCAGTGAGACCATTAGAAATTATATTTTTTCCGATAATTTTTATCAATTACCAGAAACGAATATAAATTATCAAAGCCAAAATACAAAAAAAGAGCTATTAGAAAAAATAGCACTCTATACAAAAAATAAAGCAATAAATGGTTATAATTTAACGGCTCATTCTGACAATCATTTAAATAGTTATTCATTCAATAGTAATGACTCTCAATTAATGCACCTTAATAATATAAAAGGGATAGCTGTCAGTATTTTACCTCAAATAAGTTATTTACAGGTAAATGGCAAGCAAGGTGAGTTTTTTTATACTTTAATCAATAATAGTGCTCATACCAATGTTGCTCATTTATTTTCAGAAAATGACAGACGTATTCCCGCAAAAGATAATTTAACGGTACTTAATGGCATTGTAGGAACCTACCCCAATGCTTTTTTTCAAGTAACTGAACAACAACTTGGAGAATTTGTTGACACTTTAAAGCATCTAAAAACAGAACAAGATTATCGTCACTTTAAAGATAAATTTGCCGTACGCCGCACCAATAAAGATTTCTGGAACTATGCTGATAGATTGCATTCTTGGTATAAAAAGCATCATGGCGAGTCTGCAGGAATCCTCGACTTTAATCGTTTAGAAAATCGATAAAACCTGATCTTGATCAAATACCTGAGTAATTGACTCGGATATTATATTGCCATTATTTTTATTATTGGAGTATATTATGGGTTGTTGTGGCGGATGTGGTGGTGAAGACCATCAAGATAAAAAAGAACAAGAAGTAGAATCAGAACAAACAACAGAAGCTAAAGAAACAAAAGAAACCGCTAACGAAGCGTAACTTTACTCTCCAAAGATAGCAGTAACTTATAAGCCGTTACTGCTTTTTATCCTCTAGATAATATCAACAAAGCTAATGCCACGAGCTAAAAGCCAGTCAAAAACATCTAGGCAAGCATCCGTATTTATTAATAACTCAGTAATTTCACCTTATCCATTTACCCCCTACCACCTTTAAACAATTAAGATATTTAACGTTTAAAATCAATGGATTACTAGACATGGCATATCTGTCAGATTACATAATTCGCGAATAATTGTAGTAATAGTTTTTATCTAGATTGATACCCATGTTACGTCAATATATAGAATTAACGTAAAACACTTGAATGTAACCCGCTAAATATCGGTATTAATTAAAGGCAATTTTACTAGTGTAAACCAAGGTAGATAATGAGCATTAATTAAACAGCAGCATGTTGTTGACATATTATGTCGTCTCAAGTATTGTGTCATGACATAATATGTCGACAGAAAATTCTGTGACTACATTTATATATCAATTTTGGAGTTTCTATGAGATTAACACTACCTTCTATTTTATTGGCTTGCACTTCGTTTACTACTCTTGCTGGTGACGGACATTGGGAATATACCGGCAAACATGGTACTGCGCACTGGGGTGAAGAGTTTGCCTTATGTGGCAATGGTGTCAATCAATCACCTATTGATATTTCAGCTTCTAAAACCATTGAAGCAGACCTACCTTCTTTGGTCATAAACTACCAAGAATCTAACGCTATCAGTATTAATAACGGTCATACCATTCAAGCAAACATAAAAGGGAATAGCACATTCACTAATGATGCCGGTACTTTTAATCTATTACAATTTCACTTCCATGCACCTAGTGAAAATACCATCAACGGCAAACACTTCCCCTTAGAAGTTCATTTTGTTCATGCTGATCAAGATAGTCGTTTGGCCGTTATTGGAGTTATGTTCGAAGAAGGCAAAAAGAATACCGAACTAGAAAAAATTTGGAGTGATATGCCTGAAAGTAAACAAAGTAAAGAGCAGTTAATTAATGCTCTTTCTGCGGCAAAATTATTACCAAAAGAGAAGTCTTATTACCGTTTTAATGGCTCATTAACTACTCCTCCCTGTACTGAAGGTGTACGTTGGTTTGTACTGAAAGACACCATTGAAGCCTCCAAAGCACAAATAGATAAATTCAGTAAAGTAATGGGAACCAATACTAATCGCCCAACCCAACCTATTAATGCTCGTATAGTTTTACAGTAAAACATAGGGGTAAAGATTAAAGCCAGTGATATGAATAATCTCGCTGGCTTTTTTATATCGATGTTTTAATACTTGCTTATCAAGCATTGCTCAAGTTAGAATCAATCTCGTTAAGTGTTATTTAATAACGCTTAACCCAATACTTGTCGGAGTGCCAAAGGCTGAGATCGCGAAAGCGGGATCCGTAAAACCTGATCAGATTAATATCTGCGTAGGAAACAAGAAAGAGTATAAATAACCTGTTATAACCAACACGTCATTAAATTCTCTTTTTGCCAAAAGCTCCGCCTATTTTATCTTTCTCTGATTTTATTTTATATAAAACAGAAAAACAGAAACAAGGTGCGACCATGACCAAGCAAGCAAACTCTTATAAACAAGAAAAAAAACCACAAACAAGACGTGAGAAACGCGAAGCAGCAGAAGCCTTCTTAAAAAACGTTTCTGATCAATCATTTCCTAATTCTAATAAAGTTTATGTGCAAGGAAAAATTCATGATATCAAAGTCGGTATGCGTGAAATCACCTTAAGCGATACACTATTAAGTGGTAGCAAAGACAATCCTATTTACGAAAAAAATGAACCACTTTGTGTCTATGATACCTCAGGTTTTTATACCGACAAAAATATTGAAATTGACGTACATAAAGGTATTCCGCGTTTACGTGAAGCATGGATTGATAAACGTGGTGATGTCGAGTTTTTAACATCAAACAGTTCTAGATACGCACAACAACGTCTTGCCGATGAAGGTGTTGATCATATTCGTTTTGAACATTTACCTAAAATGCGTATTGCAAAAAAAGGCAAAAACGTTACCCAAATGCATTACGCTCGCCAAGGTATTATCACGCCAGAAATGGAATATATTGCTATTCGTGAAAACCTAAAGCGTGAAGAAGTAAAAGATGCAACATTACTACTACAGCACAAAGGACAGTCTTTTGGTGCTAGTATTCCTGAGCAAATCACCCCCGAATTCGTCCGTGACGAAGTAGCCCGCGGTCGCGCTATTATCCCGGTAAATATTAACCACCCTGAATGTGAGCCAATGATCATTGGCCGCAATTTTTTAATTAAAGTAAACGCCAATATTGGTAATTCTGCGGTTACCTCAAGCATTGAAGAAGAAGTTGAAAAACTCGTTTGGTCAGCTAAATGGGGCGCAGATACGGTAATGGATTTATCTACCGGTCGTAACATTCATGAAACGCGTGAATGGATTATGCGTAACTCGCCCGTACCCATTGGCACCGTACCAATTTACCAAGCACTTGAAAAAGTAAATGGCGTGGCTGAAGATCTTACTTGGGAAATTTTCCGTGATACCTTAATTGAACAAGCAGAGCAAGGTGTGGACTACTTTACTATTCATGCTGGTGTTTTATTACGCTACGTACCTATGACAGCAAAACGTGTTACCGGTATTGTTTCACGTGGCGGTTCGATTATGGCGAAATGGTGTTTAGCGCACCATAAAGAAAACTTCCTTTACACGCACTTTGAAGATATTTGTGAAATATTAAAGCAATACGATGTGTCATTCTCATTAGGTGATGGTTTACGCCCAGGCTCAGTAGCCGATGCTAACGATGAAGCACAGTTTGCCGAATTACATACATTAGGCGAGTTAACCAAAATAGCATGGCAGCATGATATTCAAACCATTATTGAAGGTCCCGGTCACGTACCTCTTCATATGATTAAAGAAAATATGGAAGAGCAAATAGAACATTGTGGCGAAGCCCCTTTCTATACTCTCGGGCCATTAACGACAGACATTGCGCCAGGTTATGATCATATAACCTCTGGAATAGGTGCGGCTAATATTGGTTGGTACGGTTGTGCCATGCTTTGTTATGTAACGCCAAAAGAGCATTTAGGCTTACCAAATAAGGAAGATGTGAAAGAAGGCTTAATTACTTACAAAATTGCAGCCCATGCTGGCGATTTAGCCAAAGGTCACCCTGGTGCACAAATTCGCGATAATGCGATGAGTAAAGCCCGTTTCGAATTCCGTTGGTATGATCAGTTCAATATTGGTTTAGACCCTGAAACAGCCAAAGTTTACCATGACGAAACTTTACCGCAAGAGTCAGGTAAAGTAGCGCACTTTTGTTCAATGTGTGGACCGAAATTTTGTTCAATGAAAATTTCACAAGAAGTTCGAGATTATGCTGCTAACCTTGATAAAAATGCAATAAAAATCCAGTTACTTGATGAGACTATTACCTTAACTTCTGATGAGGCCATTGAACAAGCGATGCAAGAAAAATCGGCTGAATTTAAAGCAACTGGTAGCGAAATCTACCAACTTGCTGAATAGTTACGGTAGCTAAACGATGAATATTGCCATTGTTGGCGCAGGATTGATGGGGCGATTAGTCGCCCTGTCCTTACTTCGGGACAAAAATCTTCAACAAAAACAGTCAGCAAGCGTAACAATTACTTTATTTGATAAGGATAGTAAACACGCCCATAACAGTGCGGCCTATGCTGCAGCAGGTTTATTAACGCCCTTAGGTGAGTCACTTCATTGTCAGCCTAATATTGTTAGTATGGGTTTTGAGTCATTACGTTTATGGCCAATTTTGCTCGACAGTTTAGATGAACATACCATTTTTCAACAAACTGGCGCCATCATGGTAAGTCATGAGCAAGATAAAGGGGATTATCAGCGTTTTGTTAGACATCTTCAAAACAATTATCCTGAGCACACTTTACATAAGTTAAACCGTATAGAATTGCTCACGCTAGAGCCTGAAATAGGAAGAAGCTTTAATCAAGGCTTATATCTTCCAGAAGAAGGTCAAATAGGTAATCGCCGTTTGTTGATTGCCCTGCGAAAGCAACTTGAAAAAGAAAGCCTGAGCATGAATGGTGTTAACTCACTAAACTGGTTAAGCGAGTGTGATGTATTTGCCATTGAACATACTGAGCTTAGCAGCAAAATAAGTTATCAACAGTGCGGAGTTAATGATAGCCAATCATTTGATTTAGTAATTGATTGTCGAGGCACAGGCGCAACAACTAAAAATAGTCAGCAAACTTGTGCACCGTTAAGTGATCTACGCTCAGTACGTGGCGAGTTATTTCAGTTATTTGCCCCTGATGTACATATTTCAAGGCCAGTAAGATTAATGCACCCTAGATATCAGTTGTACATTGCCCCTAAAGGCAAAGGGTATTATGTGGTTGGTGCAACTGAAATAGAAAGTGATGATGACTCATCAATGACAGTTCGCTCAGCAATGGAATTACTCAGTGCGGCTTATAGTGTACATCCGGGATTTGCCGAAGCCAATATTCGTCAACATATTAGCCAGTGCCGACCCGCCTTTAGTGATAATCAGCCTAAAATTACCGTGCAAGATTCACTTATTCAGGTGAATGGTTTGTTTCGCCACGGCTTTTTAATTGCTCCAGTAGTACTTAAACAAGTACTAGCACTGGTCAATAACCTGATAAATAAGTCCAGCGATAAATTACCCTATAGTGATTATTTACCCACAGAGCAACCGCAAGAAGAGGTGATTGATGAACATTCATATTAACGGAAAAGCTTACTCATTAAGCGATGAAATACATAGTAATGTCAGCTCAGCATTAACATTACATTTTATTGAACCACAACAGAGTACTTTTGCCGTTGCGCTTAATGGTGATTTTGTTGGTAAGTCAGATTACGACACGACCCAGCTAAATAATGGCGATAGCCTTGATGTACTATTACCAATACAAGGGGGCTAATCATGGCACTTAATATTTATGGGCAGCAGCTTGATAGTCGTTTTCTTATTGGCAGTGCTTTATACCCATCACCACACGTGATGAAACAAGCCATACTCGCCAGCGGTTCACAAGTAGTGACCTTATCACTTAAACGTCAAAACCCTGCAGATCAAGCAGGTCAACAAATATGGCGTTACTTACAAGAAGTCGTAACCAAAGTAAACGGTCACTTACTACCGAATACCGCTGGTTGTAAAACGGCGAAAGAAGCAGTAACACTAGCGAAAATGAGTCGAGAGATATTTCAAACGGATTGGCTTAAGCTCGAAGTGATTGGTGATGATTACAACTTACAACCCGATCCTATCGAACTACTAAATGCCGCCGAACAGCTAATAAATGATGGTTTTAAAGTACTACCATACTGCACCGATGATCTTGTATTGTGTCAGCGTCTTTATGATTTAGGATGTCAGGTGATTATGCCGTGGGCATCACCTATTGGTACGGGTAAAGGCTTGATGAACCCTTATAACTTAGAAACTATCCGTTTACGTTTACCCGATGCGACCTTAATTTTAGATGCCGGCATTGGCAAACCCTCTGATGCTTGTTTGGCGATGGAAATGGGCTATGACGGCATATTGCTCAATTCAGCAGTAGCGCTGGCTGATAACCCCGTGTTAATGGCAAAAGCTTTTAGCCAAGCACTACAAGCGGGTGAACAAGGTTATGTGGCTGGCGTAATGCAACAAAGACAAACGGCCCACCCCAGTACACCAACACTTGATACACCATTCTGGCATCAGAATTAAATAACTTCTTGTTGTAATACCAAATTAAAGCGTCAAAAGTACTCATTGACTAGCGTCAACTCCGTGCTATTTCCTTGTAATTTAACTTTACAACTTCAAGTAATATAATTCATTTTATCGTTATTGAATTAAAAAGAAGATTGAAATAATGACAGAAAACATTAAATATAAACCAATAATATGGACCATTTCTGGTAGCGACTGCTCCGGTGGTGCTGGCATAGCTGCAGACATAAAAACAGGCCATGCCTTAGGGGTTGAGGTTTGTCATTTAATTACGGCTAATACGGTACAGAACTCAACAACCTTACGTTCAGTTAATGCCGTACCTGTTGAATTATTACAACAACAAGTTGATGTGTTAGCTGAGGATAAAAAGCCTAGTGTGATCAAAATTGGTTTAGTCGCTAATGCTGAGCAAGTGCGGTGGCTATCAACAATTATAGCTAAATTAAAACAAGAAAATAATTTGTTAATAACTGTTTACGATCCCGTTGGTCAAGCCAGTGTTGGGGGTAATTTTAATGCCTTGTCGTTGGCCGAATTAACACCTTTATTAACGCAAATAGATATTATTACTCCTAATGTAACCGAAGCAAAAACCTTAGCGGCTACCACCGGAAGTAGCGCTGTTTTAGCACAAAAAATTGGCCGAGATTTTGCTATTAATGCCGTAATAGTTAAAGGGGGGCATAGTGATAATAACAGCGCTTGTGTTGATCTGTGTTGTTATCAATTAAACACGATAAAGCAAGATAACCAAGACAAAACATTACAACGTATTCACTATCAACTTAGTTCACCACGTCTCAGCTGCCACTATAGCCATGGTGGGGGCTGCACTTTTGCGAGCGCACTGGCTGCTTTTTTAGCACAAGGTTACTTACTGCGCGATGCATTTACTTTAAGTAAGGCGTTTATTAATCAAGGCTTAACGGCAACTGCACCACTAAGTACAATAAACGCCCATCAATATTATGGTGCTTTCGAGCAGCTATCATGGCCAAAACAAGCGCAATACTTTCCGCAAGTATGTGACGAGTTCACTCAACAATACCAAGACTTGCCAAGCTTTAACAGCTTAGCTTTACAGGGAAAAAAGCTTGGCCTTTACCCCGTTATTGATTCACTATATTGGCTCGAACGTTTACTGCCTTTAGGACTAAAAATCATTCAATTAAGGGTGAAAAATTTAGCGCACGATAACTTAGAACAAGTCATCATTGACGCAATCGCCTTAGCTAGAAGCTATGATACTCGGTTATTTATTAACGATTATTGGCAATTAGCAATAAAACATGGTGCTTATGGTGTGCATATTGGCCAAGAAGATTTAGCTGATGCCGATTTAAGAAAAATACAACAAGCAGGTTTACGTTTAGGTATTAGCACCCACGGCTGCTATGAGTTTTTACTCGCCCAGCAGTTACAACCATCCTACTTAGCCATTGGCGCAATTTTTCCGACCAAAACCAAGGATATGACGGGACAAATTCAGGGAATTAACAATTTGAAACAATTGTTAGCATTGAGACAAGCTCCTAAATTAATAAGGGTAGAGGATGAAGAGCAACGGAGCAAGCAACAGGATAACAGCGATATTATTCCCATTGTTGCCATTGGCGGCATCAACCTTGAACGAGCACCTGAAGTTCTAGCAACAGGCGTTGACAGTATTGCCGTAGTAACGGCCATTACCGAAGCAAAAAGTCCAGAAGAAGCGGTTGCACAACTTGTTGCACATACTCTTTTATAACTTAAGGGGCTTAGACCGTCTTTACTGTCCAATCGTTATTTTTGGCTGCCATTCTAACCAATCACTATCAACATCTTGATGCAAAGTAAAACGCTGATTTTTTTGCTCGCCATCGTTATGACTTGACTCTGGCGTAGCAAAAGCGACACCACCTGCAATGAGCGTTTCAATAGACTCTGAGTCGATATTAATACCAGAAAAAATACCTGCTTCAATATTTATACCACTGGTATTCCAAAATTTACTGCCGCTATTTACCAAAGGTGCATAGCGCTTAGCAATATTAATAAACACATTCACGGTATCTGCCGTTGCTGATAAGTCGATACCTATCACTTTACCCACCCTAATTTGTCGATATAACACTGGGTTTCCTACACGAATTGAACCTAAACGCTTCGTAACTAACTTTACATTCAACCCGTAAGGTAGTTGGATAACTGTGGGTGCCATTGCCAATGCTTGAAACTCAATTTTTACCTCATTTGCTAGGTCCGCATCAGGAAGCAGAGCAATAAAAGCACCTTCAAGTAAATGTGTAATATTTTTCGAACCTACTAAACCTATGGTCGGCTCTACTAGCCAAAACTGACTACCTTGTTTTGCATATTTGACCCCTACATCATTTAATAACACGAGGGCAGTAACACCAATTTTACCGTCATTAAACACTAACCGCTCTACTTTACCAATTTCTTGCTCTTGATAAACAACCTTAGTGTTTATTTTTAACCCCGTAAAGTCATCAAAATGTATACTAATAGATAAGCCCGCACGGTTAGCTTGCTCAAAATGCGAAAATAAATAAAAGCTCTCTAATTCTTTCACTGCAATATTTTCAGGTACATTAGCAGATGGGTTATAAAAACTAATACCACCACGCAAGATGGCATCAACAGACTCAGTTTTAACAACAAAATCACTAAAACTACCGTTTAGCGTGATACCACTTGCATTATAAAAACGTGTATTTGCCTGTATTAACGATTTATGTTCTTCATCAATTGTAATGTTAACGCGTACCCGATCAACATTTTTATCTAGGGTAACGTTATCCACTTGTCCTACGGTAATACCGCGATAACTCACACTACTACCCGGTGTTGCAACACTAGCACTCTCGCTTAACAAGCTTAATTGCAAACCAGTGGCACTCGCATGCTTTACTGGCGGTGACATTAATAAAAGAAAATCTGTTTTATCTTCGCTAGCTTCTGAATAAAGATTAAAAGTAATATAACTCCCCCCTAACAAAGCATCGATGTCTGATGCTCCCGATAAGGAAAGGTTAGGCTTTGCTAACCAAAATTGAGTACTTTCACGTAAAATATATTGGTATTTTGGTAACAAACCTACATATAACTTATTGTTGTCACGTTGCATTTCCACTTTATGAATAGCACCAATTTCAACACCGCGGTATAAAATTCTAGTATTAACACTAATATGCTCATTTATGGAAGTTGTTAAAGTAAAGCTCGTTCGCTGTTGTGCAATTTTTTTATTTGAAAACAAGTTAAACTTATCACCATTAGCAACCTCACCATCACTCACTTTTTGCGCTACGTTTATAAAAGAAATACCGCCGGTTAAAATGCTTTGCAGTGACTGTGCTTCAATATTAACACCTTGTAAATTAGCCTTGATTTTTAGTCCTGAATTATTATAAAAACGACTATTCGCTGAAACATAATCTTGGTATTCCTTTTCAATATGAATATGTATTAAATGCTGCTCAACACCAATAGTTTCAACCGTTTGTACGCTACCTACCGCCTGCTGCTTGTAATAAACATGACTACCAACTTGTAAAGAATTACGATCATTGGCCTGTAAGACTAAATGCAAGCCTGGCTCAGTATACTTATAAGGTGGCTTAGCATTAAAGACAACAAATTTGTTTGTTGGCTGACCTTGTAAGGATGGGCGAATACTAATATAAGTACCGCTTAACAGCGTTTTAGCATTAGAAATACCTGTTAAATCAATATGTGGTGATACCAAGTAAAATTGAGACTGATCAGTTAAATAAGGCACCACCCTAGGATTTACTTTAGCTTTGGCTGTTATTTTTCTACTTTTCGGATCTATCTTACTAAAAGATTCTATCGTACCAATCGTTAAGCCTTGATATAAAATGGTGGCATTGTGATTAATGCCTGAGTTCCAATCTAATGTTAATTCAATTTCATAGCCCATTTCTGCCGATTGAAAGTCTGCATGTAACTGAAATGTTTGACCATTTTTAGCTGGTGATAATTTGTCTTGATAACTCAACGTATCAACGGCAATACCGCCAGCAATCATAGACGCTAATGAATCGGTATTTACCTTTATTCCCGCCGATATTGAAGCCGTAACTTGCACACCACTCGTATTCCAAAATAATGAGTTGTCTTTCACTAAGTGAGCATATTCTGGTTCAATAAAAATATTAACCTTGATTGCTTGGTCTTCTTCGGTGTAATGATAACCAGTAACATAACCAATGGGAATTTGTTTGAAAGTGATCGGTGAATTTTCACTAATCGAGCCTAACACGCTTGTTTGTAGCGTAAGGTGTAATCCCGGCGTAGACATATCGAGTTGCGGTGCTTCTTTTAGCGCAATAAAATGATCTTGGCTATCAGCATCATCGTCGGTATCTGGAATAATATGAATATAACTACCGGATAATAAAGTGTCTAGGCCTGAAACACCCTGCAAGGAGATATCCGCACTAACTAACCAAAATTGTGTGTTTTCAGTTAAATAATCACTAAATGCTTTCGATATTTCTACGTGGGCAATAACTGACTGTAAATCGTCAGACGGTACTACCTTATCCACCAAACCAGTAACCAAGCCTTTATAACGAATTTCAGTTTTTTTTGGCACAATACCAGCACCATTTTCAAACTCAATGGTAATAAACGTACCTTGTTCAGACAGGGCTTTAATACCTAACCAGCCACCAAAAATCAGCGCAATAAAAGGTACAAACCACACAATCGAAATACCTTGTCGTGGTACCACTTCAACTGAAATTTTTTCACTGTCATTATTTAATGATTTATCAATCGTCATTTTCTTCCTTAGCGTTTTTACTACCCTGTTTTTTATCCCACAAAAGACGAGGGTCAAAACTATTTGCGGCAATCATGGTAAAGATAACCGTCAAAGTAAAATAATTAATTGCTGGCCCTGCAGAAACTGAAGTGACAAAACCAAGTTCCACTACAGCGACAAGTAAGGCTACCACAAAAACATCCAGCATAGACCACGGACCCAAAAATTCTAATGCATGATAAAATTTACTGTGCTTATCTGGTCGTAATCGCACCCCCGTATGTACTCTATAAACCAGTAAAAATAAGCCAATAATTTTAATTAATGGCACAATAATGCTTGCAGTAAAAATAATGACTGCAATAGGATATAATCCATAATCAATAAACTCACCGATACCAGAAAGTATCGTGTTAGGCTCGCCAATACCCATAGAATAAAGAATCATTATTGGATAAATATTTGCCGGAATAAAGGCGATTAAGGCGGCGATATTCCACGCTAATGTATATTGTAAACTATACGGTTTACGTGGGTAAAACATGCCACAACAGCGGCTACAGAGTATTCGTGCATTATTGTCAGCGCTCTGCTTCATGTCATTAAGCTTATGGCATTTTGGACAAAGTGCTAGACCACTTTCTTGGGCAGTCTTAATCGACAAATTTATTCTCCAACTCTTGCCATACATAATCTTGGTCTAACGCACTTGAAGCCATTGTTGAACAAATAAGCCAGAGAATAAATGCCAACAATCCCATATTGACTGAAAGCTCAGTATCATCAAGCAGTTTATACATAGAAACAACAATGCCTAACATAAAAACATTTAACATAGCCCAGTTGTCTAAATGATGATATGCACGAAAAAAATGCAATAGTGACGGTTTTAATCGATTAAATTTGAAGCTATAGGTAATATAAAAGGCACCTAACAAACGAACAACAGGTACTGCCAAAGTAAATAAAAAAACTAAGGTGGCTATCATAAAAAAGCCATTATCAATAAGTGCCAAAATACAATCCAATAATGAGGCATGATGATATTGCCCCACAAGTGTTACCCCCATAATAGGTAATAATATCGCAGGGACTGATAGCATAATTCCGGCAAGCGACCAATAAAAGCTCCGTTCTATTGAGTCCACTTTGCGCTCAGCCAAAATGCTACCACAACGAGTACATTTTGCACTTTCCCCTAGTTTTAGTACGGGTGTGTCATACAATGCATCGCACTGCTGACAAGCAATTAACTGTTTAGTATTTTTTATTTTAGTCAAATCATTCTAACTTTTTCATAATTTAAGCTACTAATATTCGAGGAAACATCCACATTGTCATTCAACGTACAGGATTTCAGTGGGAATTAAAATGACTTTAGGCAAGGAAGAGTTTAAATATAGTCATGATATACTTTGATTATTTAACGCCTATAAAGTGATTTAACTCTATCAAAGAAGCGCTTGGCTATAAACTAAAAAAGCAGCGATAAACGCTGCTTTTTATAAAAATAACATAATAACTGTATCGATGCTATTTAAGCGATGACATATAGTTAACTAACTCATCAATATCACTATCAGATAATTTAATAGCAATATTACGCATCATATTATTACGATCATTACCTCGGCTACCGTCGCGGAAACTAGCGATTTGCTTTTTCAAGTAAGCAGCATTTTGGCCAGCAAGCGCAGGGAACCCAGCTTGAGCCATACCTTTGCCTTTGACACCGTGACAAGCAACACAAGCAGTAATACCTTTATTTACATCGCCACCAAAATATAATTTGTGACCAATGTCGCTACCTTCAGCTTGACCCGCTGTTGGTGTTTGCACGGCAAAATATGTCGCTAAGTCATTCATATCTTCTTCAGACAAAGCGGCAGCCATACCAGCCATAACAGGATCTACACGATTTCCTGATTTAAAATCAGCTAATTGCTTAGCAAGATAGCTAGCACTTTGGCCTGCTAGTTTAGGGTATATTGCGATAGGGCTGTTGCCATCAGCACCATGACAAGATGCACACATTGCTGATTTTCCTTGGCCGGCTTTAACATCACCCTCATATATTGCTTTGGCTCCCGTTGAAGTAACAATAGCGGCACTATCTACTGAAGCAGTTGCTGTTGTAGTTGCTGAACTATCATCACTCACTGTAGCTTTTTTACTAACACGCTTTTGACTTGAGAAGTAAGCCGCCAAATCAGCCATATCTTGTTCAGATAAATTTGCTGCCATTGGCGCCATCATCATGTCAGTACGAGCTCCTGATTTAAAATCAGCTAGCTGTTTAGCGATATAGGCAGCATGTTGACCGGCAAGATCAGGGTAAGTAGGATTAGGATTAAGACCTGTTGCACCATGGCATGCACCACACACAGCTGCTTTAGCCTTACCTGCATCGACATTTCCTTCTACTGCACTTGCTGTATTAATAGCGCCCACTGTTAACAATAGTGAAAAGATAATTTTTTTCATTGAGTTGCTCTCTGCTTGTCAAAAACTAAATAAATAAAAAGTGATGGCATTTTACACTAATATGTACATTGTGTAACAACATCTAAGAAAAAATCACTGAAAAACATAGTATTTTATCCTTTTATTTATTTTTTTCATAAAAAAGGAACAGAAAACGTTATAATACGCTTTTACTTTTTCAACGAGTTAAGCCCTTGTCTTCTACAACAATACATTTAAGCAAAGCGACCTTCACCATTAGTGCGCCGGATATTAGCAAACTACCAGAAGACAGTGGTATTGAAGTTGCCTTTGCTGGTCGTTCCAATGCGGGTAAATCAAGCGCATTAAATACCTTAACCAACCAAAGAGGCTTGGCTCGTACCAGTAAAACTCCCGGTCGTACTCAACTGATTAATGTCTTTGAAATAGGTGATAATAAACGCCTGATTGATTTACCCGGTTACGGTTTTGCCAAAGTACCACTAGAAATGAAAAAAAAATGGCAAAAGGCCTTAGGTGAATACTTAGAAAAGCGCCAAAGTTTAAAAGGCTTAGTCGTACTGATGGACATCAGACACCCACTAAAAGATTTAGACATGGATTTAATTGAATGGGCGGTTGATGGCGACCTTCCCGTATTAGCCTTACTGACTAAGTGCGATAAATTATCTCAAGGTAAGCGAAGCACAGAGGTACTAAAAGTTAAAAAAGTATTAGACGCTCTTAATGGTGATATCAAGGTACAAGCTTTTTCTTCACTTAAACGTACTGGCTCAGAACAAGCAGATAAGGTTATTTGTGATTGGTTCACAGAAGAGCCAGAAAGCGAATAATCACTTTTGAGTTTTGAGTTTTGAGTTTTGAGTTTTGAGTTTTGAGTTTTGAGTTTTGAAATGTATTTTAAGTAATTTTCACAACTAAATACTTTTTACTCTCTACTCAAAAAAATGCAAAAAAAAAGCCGATGGTGTCTTTAATTAAAAGTTCATCGGCTGATAAGCTATGGGGAAAGCTATAATCAAAATTATTACAATAAGTGTTCGCTTAGGAACAAGGTAATTATAGAGTAACTACTCTATAGATGTAAAGCATTAATAGTATAAATACTCTATTTATTTTGATTTAGATCAAATTTCTTTAATGTTATGTGAGTTGATAAGGACGATATGCGCGGAATACATCGAGGTCAGAAGTAATAACTTCATTAAAAGACCGTATATATGACAGCAGTCCTGTCCCTGTTATCAATAAGTTCATGCCTTGCAATACGGGAGGAGACCATATATGAGGTTACATAATTAGTGTTAGCCAATACTTGCAGAAAAAATAATTAAAATAAGGTCGAATACAACGAATATGGATGGGGAATAATATTATTTATTTTGTTTATTGGGTGAAGGCACTTTTAAGACAATATGATGTACTTGAAGAAACGGCGTTACAATGAAAAGTATATCAACTTTAAAAATAATTTAGAGCACAGTCAACATTAAAAATGTATGACCGTTTTAACTTCTAATTTTAATATCTGGTGAGGTGTCTATTTCACCGTCATTCGAAATAGTGGCAGCGATACCATTACATAATAGTATAGCTAAACTACCAGTATTGCTATTTCGAATATAGTTAAGGTCATAACCAAACTGAGCTAAGCTACTGGCGGCAAATTTTTGCGCTAATGAAAGCTTACCCCACAAAGTCTCTGCTGCTGCACTTCGTTGTCGTCTTTCTAATAAAACTTCTCTTTGAGCCATTGCCTGCACACTGAATTCCTAAAATGTAAATACTAAAAAGCCACTAAAAGCTTAAAATTTAAATAGATATTTTGATAAAATATCTTATTTTTCTCTTTGCATCAACAATTATATAGCTAATAATCCTGTTATTATCACTGATGATAGCTCATTATCATCTGTTTCTTTAATAAATGATTAATCCGCTTGATATAATATACAAATCAACAGTAGAACTGGAAATAAACTATGAGCATTGTGTTAGATGAGTTATTGGCTTTATTAAAATTAGAAACCATCGAAAAAGGTATTTATCGGGGACAAAGTCAAGATTTGGGCTTCAGAGCCTTATTTGGTGGTCAAGTAATGGGACAAGCATTATCAGCAGCCCAAGAAACTGTTAGTACAGATCGTTATGTACATTCACTTCATTCTTATTTTTTGCGTGCTGGGGATGCATCCAAGCCTGTAGTTTATGAAGTAGAAAACATTCGTAATGGCGCTAGTTTTAGTACTCGTAGAATAAAAGCAATACAAAATGGCCAAGCTATATTTTACATGACAGTCTCTTTTCAGTGTCCCGAAGAAGGTTATAATCATCAAGATGTCATGCCAACCGTACCCAACCCTGATGATGTTCCTTCATACAGTGATTTTCTTTCAACGTATAAAGATGCATTACCGAGAGGCATGCGTGAAAAGTTTTTAGCTGAAAAGCCTATCGAAATTCGCCCTATTCAACAATATAATTGGATCAAGCCAGAAAAAACTGATTCTAACTACCAAATTTGGTTAAAGACTAATGGTAATTTACCTGATGACTTGCGTATTCATAGTTGTATGCTTGCTTATGCATCAGATTTTCATTTTTTACCTACGGCATTATTACCGCACGGAGCTAGTCACTTACAGCCAAACTTTCAAATTGCTACCGTTGATCATGCTATGTGGTTTCATCGTCCATTTCGCTTTGATGATTGGCTATTATATTGTATGGACAGTCCATCTGCGAGCAATGGACGAGGTTTAGTTCGAGGACAAATATTTAGTCGTCAGGGTGAGTTAGTCGCATCAACTATGCAAGAAGGTGTCATTAGACAAAGATAATCAGTTGCGAGTAATAAACGTTGACTGTCAGACCAAACGAGCAATACCACAGTTCGTTATCAGTGATAAAGCTGTAGGGGCGTAACACCTATTTAGCTGCTGAATGCTTCCAGTCAAAGCCACTTGGGTGTTGAAATACTCGTATATCGAAATGTGGCGCTATAGCAAAAAGATGATCGAACATGTCAGCTTGTATCGCTTCATAGGCAACCCAATCAGTCGTATTGGCAAAACAATATATCTCTAAAGGCAAGCCACTCGCTGTCGCCGGTAATTGTCTCACCATGCAAGTTAAATCGTTGCGTATATGATTATTTTGATTCAAATACATTTCAATATACGCACGAAAAGTTCCAATATTTGTCAATTGACGCATATTAAGTTTGGTTAATGCCTCATCCTGAACCACACTCGAATCAAGTAATTCATGTTCTACCGCAAGCTGCTTCTTTTTATCCGTTAAATAACTTTTTAATAAAGTGGTATTTACTAAGAAATCTATTTTTTCTAAACTATAAAAATCAATACTGGCAATATCAACAATTATTGTACGTTTAATACGCCTTGCGCCAGTATGATACATATTACGCCAGTTTTTAAAAGAATCACTAATTAATGCATAAGTCGGTATTGTAGTGATTGTTTTATCAAAATTTTGCACTTTTACCGTACTTAAGCCAATTTCAATCACATCACCATCAGCGCCATACTTTGGTAATTCAATCCAATCTCCAGCAACCACCATTTTGTTAGCTGAAATTTGAATGCTAGCAACCAAGCCTTTAATCGTATCTTGAAATATTAACAGTAAAACCGCAGTCAGCGCGCCTAAACCGCTTAGTAAATATATCGGAGAACGGTCAATAATAAGCGCCACAATAATAATAGCAGTCACTAAATAGACCACTAACTTAATCACCTGAATGATGGAGTTAAGTGGAAGATAACGCTGCTTAGCACTTTCACGATACAAGCTTTTACTTACATTAAGCACGGCACTAATAGATTGCGCTATTTGAAAAACTAAGAGTACCTTCGCTAAAATCACCAACAACTTAGCCAGTAAAATACCATCGGGTAGAATTAATGGTGTTAAAAATAGCACTAAGATAAAGGGTAATAATAACGTTAAACGGCTTAATACTTTATGTTCGATTAAGGCGTTATCCCACGTGTTTTTTGTTTTTAAAATGAGCTTAGTTACCACCCTAAGCAGATGATTTTTAACTAAATAATAACTAACGGCAGAAATAAACAAGATAAGAAATAAGCCAATACCAATAGCACTTGTTTCAATATAGCTAGATTTTACACCCTGCTCTATCAACCATGTTTTTATTAACTCATTCATTTATTGTCCTTTAAACTTTATTTGCCCGTTGTTTTTTGCATCATATTATTAAGCCTAACATCTTTATTATGCCAAAATTGTATTAACCATTTTTGAAAATAAATTTTAAAGTTGCGATCGTTAAAATAATCACCCGTTAGCTCTTTTGTGATTTCAATAGTATGTACTTCCACTTGCACTTTTTTAACGCGACCATATAAAAAATCAACAAATGTTGGAATGCCGTCAGGATAATAGATGGTGACATCAACAATAGTATTTAAATGTTCTCCCATGGCATCAAGCACAAAAGCGATACCACCCGCTTTAGGTTTAAGTAAATGATTAAAGGGTGAGTTTTGCTTATTATATTTTTCTTGAGTATAGCGTGTACCTTCAATGAAACTCATCACACTAACCGGCTTATGCTTAAATTTAGCACAGGCTTTGCGAGTAGTTTCTAAATCCTTACCTTTTAAATGAGGGTTTTTTCGTAAAAATGATTGGCTATAGCGTTTCATAAAAGGAAAGTCTAGTGCCCACCAGGCCAACCCTAAAATAGGAACATAAATTAGTTCTTTTTTTAAAAAAAACTTTAAAAAGGGAATATGCCCATGCAAAACACGCTGTAGCACCAAAATATCAACCCAGCTTTGATGATTTGCTAAGACCAAATACCAATCTTTTTTATTTAACTCTTCTAACCCTGTGACCTGAATGTCAACCTGAGTAAATAACTTCTGATTGAGCGTATTCATGGCAACCCAGCTGCTTGCCATTAAATCTAACAAATAACTAAAAGCTTTTTGAGAGCATTTAATTGGTATTAGTGCCTTAAGTAAGGAAAAAACTAAAATAGGCAGCAACCAAAAAATAGTATTTAAGGTATATAGTATCAGCGACAAAAGGCCAATAAATTTAGCTGGAAGAAAATTAAGCATGGATAATTTTTAACAAAAATTATGATAATAGCCTTATTTAATCATGCTTTAAGTTGGGACTCAAACTACTTTATTTAAGTCATTTCACTATTATTTAGATAGCTCTGCAATAAAGCGATTAAAAAGCACTATTTTGTCTGCTGTTTTAACTTGTTAAGCCAACAGTTTGGTTGTAATTATTGCTGCAATCCCGCATGCTATCTGTACCCAAACCACCTCAATATACGGGTTTAGCCATATTGAGGTGATTTGGGTATAAGTATTGTAATAGGAGTAATAATGAATTTTAATCGAGCTGTAATCAAAGTGGGTAGTGCCTTAGTTGCACCCACACAAAAAGGTTGTAGCGGAAAATATATCTTAGCCATCTCGCAATTTATTACTAAATGCCAACAGCAAGGTAAAGAAATAATTTTAGTCTCTTCTGGTGGTGTTGCTGCTGGACGAAGTCTTATTCATCATGGTTCGCCTAAGCTATCTGTTGCTACAAAAAAAGCAATGTCGAGCGTTGGCCAAATGCAAATGATGGCCAATTGGCAACGTTTTTTTGATATTCCCTGTAGCCAAATTTTGATTACGCAAGATGATTTAGAAGACAGAAGACGCTTTATAAGCATAAAAAAAACCATTAATATTCAATTAGCTAACGGTGTGCTGCCTATAGTTAATGAAAATGACACTATTACTACGGAAGATTTAACCGTAGGCGATAACGACAATCTTGCCGCTTTAGTTGCACAAGTTTGTGGCGCAGATAGTTTATTTATACTAAGTGACATTGACGGTGTTTTCACCAAAGATCCAAAAGTAAATGACGATGCAGTGCTTATTCCCCAAATTGATACCATCACTGATGAAATATATGCCATGGCGGGCACAAGTCGAAACCATTTGGCTACTGGCGGTATGAAAACAAAAATTCAAGCCGCTGAAAAAGCAGTTGAACATGGTATTAACACCTACATTCTTAATGGTACACGTAGCGAGGTATTTTCTTCACTATTAAAGCAAATAAATCCCGGTACTCACTTTGTAGCAGATAAAAACATTATTACCGCGAAAAAGCATTGGCTCAAACACACACGAAAAAGTCAGGGTAAAATTATTTTAGATAGCGGTGCTGTTAATGCTTTATTAAATAAAGGTGCTTCATTGCTCCCTGCGGGTATTAAAGCAATAGAAAACACCTTTAAAGCAGGTGAATCAGTTGATTTAATTGATCATCAAAACAAAAGTATTATTGCCAAGGGCATATGTTTATATGGTCATCATGATTTACGACGTATCATGGGTAAGCACAGCGATGATATCGTTACCATACTAGGTCATAACCATGGCGCCGTTGTGGTTCATCGTGATGATATGGTAATTTTATAATACCGTCAGATTAATTAAGTGCTCAAAACTCAATGAAAATAGATTTTCAAGTGCAATACGCATGATTGAGTAATAGCTTGCTATTAAGATTGAACGCAACGCCGACATTGGAGGTTGACCTCCTTTGCAGATGATTCAATAATTAATGTAATTAGTATAAATATTAAAAATTGTTCAAATAATTAAATAAAGAGTAAATAATGTCCGCATTTAATATGGCAGTAATGGCTGCTCAAGCAAAAAAAGCGAGCCGAGTTACGGCTCAATTAACTACTATTGAAAAAAATCTTTTATTAAACGCTATCGCTGATTCTATTGAAGCAAACAGTGCATTAATTATTAGTGAAAATGGCAAAGACATTGATGCTGGCCGAGCTAAGGGATTAAGTGATGCGATGCTTGATAGGCTATTACTTACCACACAACGAGTAAAAGATATCAGTGCAGCCATTAGAGAAATAATTGCACTATCTGATCCTGTCGGCAACATAGCCAACTTGTCATTACGCCCTAACGGTATGCAAGTTGGCAAAATGCGCATTCCTTTAGGTGTTATTGCGATGATTTACGAAGCCCGTCCAAACGTAACGGCTGAATCGGCCGCTTTATGCATTAAATCAGGCAATGCGGTTATTTTACGTGGCGGCTCAGAGGCTATTCATTCTAACTTAGCGTTAGCAAACTGTTTACATCAAGTGATTGAACAGCAAGGCTTTGATAAAAATGTTGTTAGTGTTATCCCAGATACTAGTCGTGGCATCATCGAAGAATTATTAAAACAAAAAGACACTATTGATTTAGTCATTCCTCGCGGCGGCGAAGGTTTAATTCGTTATGTTACTGAAAATAGCCAAATTCCAGTTATTCAACATTTTAAAGGTGTTTGTCACTTGTTTATTGATAAATCAGCCGATTTAACCAAAGCAGTTAACATTTTAGTCAACGGTAAAACCCAAAAGCCAAGCGCTTGCAATGCTTTTGAAACGCTATTAGTACATCAAGATATTAGTAAACAATTCTTACCATTAGCAGCTAAGGCACTTGCCGAAGCAGCGCAAGTAAAAGTACACGCGTGCGAAAACAGTATTAATTACTTTGACGGTGCTCAATTAGCCACAATTGACGATTATCACGCAGAATACCTAGCGCAAGAAATCGCAATTAAAGTGGTCAATAGCTTTGATGATGCAGTTAGTCATATTAATGAATACACTTCAGATCATACTGAAGTTATCGTCACGCAAGATATATCCCGTAGCCAAGCATTTATACGTCAAATAAACTCATCAGTTGTCATGGTTAACGCCTCTTCTCGCTTTTCTGATGGCAATCAATTAGGTTTAGGCTCTGAAATTGGTATCTCCACTAGTAAATTACATGCTTATGGGCCGATGGGATTAGAAGCACTCACGACAGAGAAATTTGTCGTCTACGGTGATGGGCAAGTTCGTAGCTAATAATAAGCAGTATGCTTATGGGGCTCACATAGGGATTAGAAGCACTGACAACAGAGAAGTTTGTCGTCTACGGTGATGGAAAATTAGAACATAATTTATTCTTTCTAGGTTAGGCTTTGCTGATCTTTCGCGAATTATAAAGGTAGGCAGTTATCGCCTACCTTTATAATTTTTACCCACATACGGCTTTTGCTTGGTAATACTAAGCGCTAAACGCTGCGGCCATTCGCCTTGGTGCTGTTGTTGGCAAGCCTCTTCACTGTCAAAATGTACCTGCTGCTTAATATTTTTCACCACTACGCCAACATTCAATAATTGCTTTTGAATGGCATTACGTAATAATTTATCTTGTTGTTGCGCTTTCATTACCTCTACCTCAGTTTCTGTCTCAAAAACACAAGTTATCACTAAGCTGGCAGGAAAATTAGTATAGTTCGCCCGATGAGTAAGCCAAACAAAGCCTGACACTTCATGTAATGAAGCCTCACAAGCAATGGTTAGCGCTTTACATACATTATTATCAATTTTTTGACTGGTTTTATTTAACTTCAACTTAATGCCTACTCTGATAAAATTTTATTACCCCTATTTTAACGTATTAAAGCGCTTGTGCCTAAGTGATTATCTAAGTATGCTACGCGACCATTTTAATGTTCGAGTAGTAAAAGAATTAATGATAGGTTTTGATTACGGCACATCAAATTGTAGTGTTGCCAAAATGCATAATGGTCAACCAGAAATATTACAACTCGTTAATGGCAGTAAAACCATAGCATCTAATTTATACGCGCCTGATCGTGACATTATCTGTCATTGGTTATGCCAGCAGCTTTCCAGCAAACAGCAAAAAATATTCAAAGGCATACGTGCTCCGCAATTACAAAAAAGCCAAAGGGCATTACGTGAATTAACCTTTGACGGCATTGATACTGAATTAATATTTGGTCAAGCCGCGCTTGATAAGTATTTGGAAGATCCTGAAGAAGGCTACTACATTAAATCGCCAAAGTCGTTTCTAGGTGCTAGCGGTTTAGCTCCCATGCAAATTCAACTCTTTGAAGACATGGTTGCCGTCATGATGAGTAATGTAAAAACCTTAACGGAAGCGAAATTAGGCCATACAGTGGAGAAAACCGTCATTGGACGCCCCATCAACTTTCAAGGATTGAACGGCGAAGAAAGTAACCGTCAAGCCATTGAAGTATTAACTAATGCCGCCAAACGTGTTGGTTTCAAAGAGGTTGAATTTCAATTTGAGCCGGTTGCGGCAGGCTTTGAGTTTGAAGCTAGCTTAACAAAAGAAACTAAAGTGTTAGTGGTAGATATTGGTGGTGGTACCAGTGATTGTTCAATGCTATTAATGGGGCCTAAACTCAAAGAAAACAATTGCCGACTAGAACATTTGCTAGCGCATAGTGGGGTTCGTATCGCCGGCAATGACTTTGATATTCAATTAGCTTTACAGGGCATTATGCCAAGCTTGGGTATGAATGGTTTATTGAAAACGGGTAAAACCCTGCCTACTAGCAGTTTTTTTCAAGCATTAGCAATCAATAATATCAATGCACAAACCGAGTTCTATAGCGCAAAAAATAGACGCGATTTAATACAACTGTCACGAGATGCTAAAGAGAGCAATATTGTAGAGCGCTTAGTCACAGTACATGACCATAAATTAAGTTATCAATTAGTGAATGCGGCTGAGCAAGCCAAAATTGCTTTGTCGGAGTATAATCAACAAACGATTGATTTACATGATGTCTGTGAGCAACTTAGTGTAGACGTGAATAGAGAAACATTACGCTTGGCCAATAAACGTACATTAAGAAGTATTGGCGAATTAATGCACTCAGCCGTTGCACAAGCTCAGTGCCAGCCAGATGTGATTTTTGTTACCGGTGGTACGGCAAAATCGCCAATATTAAGTGAATTTTTGCAGCAACAAATGCCTAATATTCCAATTGTTGTGGGTGATCATTTTGGTAGCGTCACCGCCGGATTAGCGCGTTGGGCAGAAAGAATATATAGATAAAAATAAAAAAACTAAGCACTGCACTATATTAACTGGAAAATAGTGCAGTGCTTAAACCCTACAGATATTATTGGTTATTTATTGGTTTAACTAACATGGTATTACCTGTTATCGCCGCTATTTCGCACTGACTTTGTGCAGTTATTAACGCCACATTAGCATCATCAGCTAAACGTGCTTGCCAATTTATGCCTGAATAACGAATAGACCCTGCTGTCACGGTAATATCGGCACTTACCAGTACCTGTAAACCCACCATATCACTGGAGTTGTCGGTTTTTCCTTTTGAGTTTTGCAGTGACTTCAATGGCCTCCATAAAATAACCGAGACTAAGGCGGTTAATAAGCCAACCGTCAATATTTCACTTTGCCAACCATCAACAACACCAACACTAACTAAAAAACCGGTAATCAAGCTGGCAATAGCAAAAAACAATAACGGACCACTCAAGCCCATTATGCTCAGTTCCATCACAAAACTAATGCCGGCAATTAAGTACCATAAGTGATCGGGGTTTTCTAAAAAATATTCCATAAAACCTCATTGAGAAAATAAAAGAGCCAAATATAGGCTCCAGAAATTAACTAGGTAACTTTAAACTACTTGATACCGCAATGGCTTGTGCTACCGTGTTAGCAATATTATCACTGGTTTTACCATCGGTAAGTACCACTGTACTATCACTAGCAATAGCTTGATGCGCTGTAATTGCATTTTGAGCTAGTGTTAACATTACCGCTGATTGGCCTCTTTCTGTATTAGCTACATTACCTACGACTTCTAATGCACCAGCATCTGCCTCTGCAACTAAACGTATGGCTTCAGCTTTACCCATTGCAGTAAGAATTTGTGACTCTTTTGACGCTTCAGCTGCTAGCACTTGTTCAGCTTTTGCCGCTTCGGCATCGAGTACACGGGCTCGTTTTTTACCTTCAGCCTCAGTGATTGCTGCACTTTTCACTCCTTCTGCGGTTAAAATAACTGAGCGCTTTTCACGCTCGGCAGTCATTTGCTTTTCCATATCTTCGCGAATAGTTTGCGGCGGCGTAATATCTTTAATTTCATAACGAGTCACCATCACGCCCCAAGGTGCAGTCGCTTCAGTCATAGCGGTTAAAATTTTGGCATTAATAGCATCACGATTTTGAAAACATTCATCTAACTCCATTGAACCAATGGCATTACGCATAGTCGTCATAGCAAGCTGAGTTACCGATAACTTATAATCGGAAATATTGTTCGTTGCAGCGCCCGCATCAGTAACCTTCATAAACAAAATACCATCAATTTCTAAAGTAATATTGTCTTTAGTGATGGCAGGTTGTGCAATGATTTCTAGTGATTGCTCTTTCAAGTTACGATCAGCAGCAACCGATTGCACGTAAGGGATAATAAAATTTAAACCCGCAGATAACGTTTTGCTATATTTACCTAAGGTATAAATAACATAACCGCGGTTTTGAGGGACAAAATAAATGCCCTTTTTCAAGGTATACAAAATAACGATAGTTAGCCACAATACGGGGCTAGTTAGTATACTTTCTGCAATGTTTTCCATATGTTTATACGCCTTTAGTGATAATTGTTTTCATCGAAGTAAGTTAATTGACTCTTTAGCTGAAAGCAACTTATATTATGTATCAAAAAACCCAATGCTAAACTGAACATTGGGTTTTAATAAAAACTATTTATTTTCTCGTCTTACTCATCTTATAAAAGACGAATAAAATTATTCACTAATATAGGTACAGCAATAGTCAACAAGTGTTTTGGCCTTAATTTCAAACGCGCTGCTTGCTGGCACATAAAAAGACTCGCCAGCTTTAATGGTTTGCCAATCACTATTTCCCGGTAATAAAATTTCACAATCACCCGCAGTTATTTCCATTAACTCTTTTTCGTTCGTAGCAAATTTATAGTCGCCCGGCATCATAATGCCCAAGGTTTTAAAGCTACCGTCGCTAAAGGTGATTTTTCGACTAGTGACTTTGCCATCAAAATAAATATTGGCTTCTGCATTTATTGTTACATTAGTAAATTCAGTCATGGTTATCTCTTATTAAAAAATTTAGTTTTACTGACTTTTGCTCCATTAATTAATGGAGCGGGTATAAAAAAAGGTACATAACTATAAAGCTAGTACCTTTGTTTGCCTGAAAGTGAAGCTATAGCGTTGCAATACGCTTCATGTCAGTCATATAACCGCGAAGTTCTTTACCAATTACTTCAACACCATGGCTGCGAATTGCTTCGTTAACTTCAATTAAACGTACATTATCAACATTGTTAGAGCTAGCTTTTAGGCCTTCACCTAATTGCTCTAATGTTAAGTTAGCGGTGTAATCTGCAAGTAATGGTACCGCTGCATGAGTAAATAAGTAGTTACCGTATTCAGCAGTATCAGAAATTACTACGTTCATCTCGTATAACTTGTTACGAGCAATACAGTTAGCAATTAATGGTGTTTCATGAAGTGACTCATAATAAGCAGATGCTTCAATGATACCTGAATCAACCATCGCTTCAAAAGCAAGCTCAACACCGGCTTTAATCATAGCTACCACAAAAATACCTTTATCATAGTATTCTTGTTCAGTGATTTCAGTTTCACAATCAGCGGCTTGTTCGAATGAACTTTCAGCGGTTTCTTCACGCCATTTTAATAAGTTAACATCATCATTTTTCCAGTCTGCCATCATAGTTGCAGAGAAACGACCTTCAATGATGTCATCCATATGTTTTTGGAATAAAGGACGTAAAATTTCTTTTAATTCTTCAGCCATATCAAACGCTTTAATTTTAGCTGGGTTTGATAAACGGTCCATCATGTTAGTGATGCCGCCATGCTTCAAACCTTCAGTAGTAGTCTCTAAACCGTATTGTAATAATTTACGTGCATAAGCGGCGTCCATACCTTGAGCAACTAATTGCTTGTGACCTAAAACAGCTGCTGTTTGTAACATACCACAAAGAATCGTTTGCTCACCCATTAAGTCAGACTTAACTTCAGCAATGAAAGAAGACTCTAACACACCTGCTCTATCACCACCTGTTGCGCTAGCGTATGCTTTAGCAATCGCTAAACCGTTACCTTGTGGATCATTCTCAGGATGAACAGCGATAAGCGTTGGTACACCAAAACCACGTTTGTATTCTTCACGTACTTCAGTACCTGGACATTTAGGAGCAACCATAACAACCGTGATATCTTCACGAATTTTCATACCTTCTTCTACAATATTAAAACCGTGAGAGTATGCTAATGTTGAACCTTGTTTCATGTGCGGCATAACTGCTGTTACAGCAGAAGTATGTTGTTTATCCGGTGTAAGGTTTAATACTAAATCAGCTTGAGGGATTAATTCTGCATAGGTGCCAACAGTAAAACCGTTTTCAGTAGCCCACTGCCATGATTGACGTTGTGAAGAAATTGCAGCTTCACGTAAAGCATAAGAAATATTTAAGCCAGAATCACGCATGTTTAAACCTTGGTTTAAACCTTGTGCACCACAACCAACAATAACTATGTTCCAGTCTTTGATGAAGTTACAGCCATCACTGAATTCTTCACGTTGCATAAAACGACATTTGCCTAATTGGCCAAGTTTTTCGCGTAAAGTTAAGGTATTAAAATAATTGCTCATGGTGTTTCCTCTAATCTGATAAATAATTTGATCAGCATTTCTGACCCTGAAAACATCATACGCTAGCAATCACATTGCAAAAAGTGATATATTTGCATCAATGCGTTGCATTTTATGCAACAACAAGAGATTAATACTTATGGATCATAAATCATTAGCCATGTTTGTGCATTTGAGTCACTCATTACATTTTGGCAAAACAGCAAAAGCGTTTCATATGAGTCCTTCCACTCTCAGTAGGGCCATTAAACGCCTTGAGCATGAAGTCAGTATTGAACTACTTTTGCGTGACAATCGCACTGTAGTACTTACTGAGGCAGGTAAAAAATTTCAACACTACGCAAAACAGCAAGCTGAGCAATGGCAATTATTTAAGCAATCGTTAGATGAAACACTGCACGTATTGACCGGAAAGCTTAGTATTTATTGCTCGGTAACTGCCGCCTACAGTCATTTACCGCCCTTGCTAGAACGCTTTCGTCAACAATACCCCTTAGTAGAGATTATGCTCACCACCGGTGATGCCTCTGATGCCTTAGAGCAAGTACAAAAGAAATCAGTCGATTTTGCTATTGCCGCCAACCCTGAAAATTTACCCCGTAGTGTTTACTTTCAACACCTTGCTACCATTCCATTAGCCGTTATAGCCCCCACGATGAACTGCATAGTACAACAGCAGCTTAACGAAAGAATACTACCGTGGTCAGAGATCCCATTTATCCTAGCTGAACATGGTCCGGCGCGAAAACGCTTTGAGCTTTGGTATCGTAAAAAACAACAAGGTAAAGCCAATATTTACGCAACGGTTTCTGGCCATGAAGCCTTAGTAAGTATGGTTGCCTTAGGTTGTGGCGTTGGCATAGTGCCTCAAGTGGTAGTAGAAAATAGCCCAGTCAAAGATCGCGTACAATATTTGGCTAATGTGGGTGAGATAGCGCCTTTTGATTTAGGGATTTGTTGCTTGAACCAAAGTAAAAGCCAACCACTAATCAAAGCCTTTTTTAATGCGATTACCTAGCATTATAGAGTAACCGAACGCGTTAAATGTCTTAATAACCGATCCATTGCCCGATAGGAAAGCGCTTCAAGAAGGTGTTCATGTAAAATATGCTCACTGTTTGCCATGTCAGCTAAGGTACGCGCAATTTTTAAAATTTTATGATGAGCGCGAGTAGATAAGCCTAACTTCTCCACCGCCAACTCCAAAAATTCATTATCATCGGCTGTTAAATGACAGTACTTTTTTAAATCACTTGTTCCCAAATGTGCATTTGCATCACCTTGACGACTAATTTGACGCTGCCTGCATATTTGTACTCGCTGCTGTACAACATCACTACTTTCATTTAATTGAGTATCATTAGACCAAGTACCCCGCGGTAAACGCGCCACCTCAATTTGAATATCAATTCTATCGAGAAATGGCCCTGATAAGCGATTCAAATACCGAAGAACTTGCTCAGGGGTACTGCGATTATCATTGAAAAAACCCGTAGGACTTGGATTCATCGCAGCAATTAATTGAAAGCGCGCAGGGAAACACTGCTTATGCATAGCACGTGAAATGGTAACCTCGCCTGACTCCATCGGCTCACGTAAAACATCTAATACTTTACGCTCAAATTCAGGTAATTCATCTAAAAACAAGACACCATTATGCGCCAGTGATATTTCTCCCGGTTTAGGCTGGCTGCCACCACCAACTAATGCTGCTGATGATGCGGTATGGTGTGGCGCACGAAACGGCCGTGTCAGCCATGATTTAGCATTAGCATTTTGATTACTAATTGATTGAATGGCAGCAACCTCTAAAGCCTCTGTTTCAGTCATTTTAGGCAAAATTCCTGCTAAACGGCTTGCTAGCATGGTTTTTCCTGTTCCTGGAGGACCAATAAAAAGTAAATTATGATTACCGCTAGCAGCAATCTCTAAAGCACGTTTAGCAAGAGGCTGACCAATAACATCACTGATATCAAGGTGGTTTGTGGTATCAATATTTTGAATGGGTTTATCGACTACAAACGGCAGTAATGTCTGCCGGGCGAAATGAGGATAAAGCTGCGTTAAATGTTCAATAGCATGAATTTTCGCTTGTTTAACCCAGCTTGCTTGTTCACTATTTTGTGCTGGTAATATCAACGTCCTATTACTTTCACAACAAGCCATCGCCATAGGAATTTCACCAACAATAGCCCTTAACTCTCCCGACAATGCTAACTCACCAGCAAATTCATACTGCGCTAAATCAACTTGTGGCAATTGTTGCGAGGCAGCTAAAATACCAACAGCAATAGGTAGATCGAAACGACCTCCTTCTTTGGGTAAATCTGCGGGTGCTAAATTAATGGTTATACGCTTGGCTGGGAATTCATAACCGCAGTTAATGATGGCACTACGCACTCTGTCTTTCGATTCTTTTACCGACGCTTCAGGCAAACCAACAATATGAAAAGCAGGTAAACCATTGGCTAAATGCACTTCAACGGTAACCAAAGGAGATTCTAAACCAACACGGGCGCGGCTATAAACACAGGCAAGTGACATAATAATTCCATTTATTTGATTCCATTTTTTAAGTGTAGACAATTATTACTTATTTTTCTAATTTACCCCCCTCCTTATAACTTTTTCTTATTTGGATAGAGCTAAAAATTGGAAAAAAAAGCTTGCTCAAAACATTAGAGCTATGGTACTAATTTAATAAGGGCGTAAGTACTTAATTTAAGAGATACTATAAATAGTCAGCCAAAATAGACAGTGTATGAGACAAAAATGCAAAAATTTAACTCAATTATTATTAACATTCTCGTCGTGGTGCTTCTTATAAAGTCACCTCGAGGGTTTTCATTGAGCTAAAAAAAGCAAAACTGAAATACTAACCCTCGCTTCGAAAGAATCGAGGGTTTTCTAGTTTTTTAGCAACAAACATTGCTAACAAAAGTAGAAATAAATTAACATTACTTTTAGACAACAGATTTTGGAATTATCATGACCGACAGCAAGCCTTTAACAGGCGGCGGATTACTATTTAAAGTACTAGAACAGCATGGTGTAGAACATATTTTTGGTTACCCTGGTGGCGCCATCATGCCCATTTACGATGCTCTCGTTGACAGCAATGTTCAACATTTTTTATGTCGTCATGAACAAGGTGCTTCATTTTCAGCTGTCGGTTATGCCCGTGCTTCCGGAAAAGTGGGTGTTTGTATGGCAACGTCAGGTCCCGGTGCAACAAATTTAATCACTGGCTTAGCGGATGCCCTTGCGGACTCTATTCCTGTTGTAGCCATTACTGGTCAAGTACCTACGGCTGCTATGGGTAGCGATGCTTTCCAAGAAACTGACATTTTTGGTTTATCTCTAGCCTGTACTAAACATTCTTTTCAAGTAACTGATATTGATGACTTAGAAAAAGTTTTACACCAAGCATTTGCCATTGCACTGGAAGGACGTCAAGGGCCAGTATTGGTCGATATTCCAAAGGACATTCAAATTGCAGCTGTTGAGCAAACATTTACAAAAGTTGCTTCATTAAAAAATAAAATAACGTTGCCACTAGCCGATATTACTAAAGCACTGGATTTATTAACCCATGCAAAAAAACCTATTTTATATGTGGGTGGTGGTGTTGGTATGGCCAATGCCATTGATGAAGTAAGAAACTTTGCTGATAAAACAGGATTACCATCGGTTTCTACCTTGAAAGGTTTAGGCGCAATAAACCCTGACAATGAGAATTACTTAGGCATGCTTGGTATGCACGGTACTAAAGTGGCTAATTTAGCCGTACATGACTGTGATTTATTAATTGCCGTTGGCGCTCGTTTTGATGATCGTGTAACGGGTAAGTTAGATCAATTTGCTCCCGGCGCTAAAGTGATTCATTTTGATATTGATACCGCTGAAATTAATAAACGTAGAATTGCTGACGCCCCTATTCTAGGCGACTTAAAAGAAAATCTTCCTTTATTGACAATGTCATTAAATATCCAAGACTGGCAAACACAAGTACAACAAATGAAAGCAGATTGCGCTTGGCGATATGATCACCCTGGTGATGGTATTTATGCTCCTGCTGTATTAAAAGAAACTAGCGATTTAATGCCTGAAAACACCTGTGTTACTACCGATGTAGGCCAACACCAAATGTGGGCTGCGCAACACATGAGTTTTGACGATCCAAGTAATTTCTTAACCAGTGGTAGTATGGGCACGATGGGGTTTGGTTTACCTGCTGCCATCGGCGCACAAATTAGCCGCCCTCACGATACCGTTATTGTGGTCTCAGGTGATGGTTCTATCATGATGAATGTGCAAGAATTAGCCACCATTAAACGCTATCAAATACCCGTAAAAATAATCCTAATAGATAACGCTAAACTAGGTATGGTTCGCCAATGGCAAGACTTATTTTTTGATGGGCGCCTAAGCGAGACTGACTTATCTGATAACCCAGATTTTATTATGTTAGCAACCGCTTTTGATATAAAAGCCAAGCAAATCACACAAAAAAGTGAAGTAACTGCTGCAATCAAAGAAATGTTAGATCATGATGGCGCTTACTTATTACAAGTTAAAATAGATGAAAAAGACAACGTTTGGCCATTAGTGCCACCTAATAGTGCGAACAATGAAATGATGGAGAGCGCGTAGCATGACTTCTATAACTATGAACAAGTATAAATTAATCATCATGACTGATGATAAACAAGTAGTACTTGAACGAATTTTACAAGTAACTCGTTACCGTGGCTTTCTAATTAATGGTATGACTGCGCAAGTCAACACCGGAAATAATGTTGCAACAATTGAACTGATGGTCAGTAGCGATCGCCCTATTTCACTTTTAATTGACCAAATCAACAAACTGGTCGACATCAAGAGTGTTGCAGTAGACAATACCGCGTCACAGCTTTGCAGCGCATAGAACATACGTACTGATAGCTAAATAAATTTTATCGTACCTAGGCTGGCTACATCAAAAAAATGATAAATATGCCAGTCAATAATAGTAACAAATTTAGGAAAAGAAAATGGCAAAAGTAAATGCAGATTTAATTTGGTTTAACGGTAAACTCATGCCGTGGAAAGATGCTACCGTTCATGTAATGAGCCATGCTCTACATTACGGTTCCTCTGTTTTTGAAGGTATCCGTGCATATGAAACGCATAAAGGCACTTGTATTTTTCGTTTAGAAGAGCATATTGAACGTTTATTTAACTCAGCAAAAATTTACCGTATGAATATTCCTTATACACAAGAGGAAATTATTCAAGCGTGTAAAGATGCCGTAAATGCAAACAACTTAAAATCAGCTTACTTACGCCCTTTATTTTTCTTAGGTGATATAGGTATGGGCTTACGTCCTCCTACAGATGCTGTTGCTGAGGCTATGATTGCTGCTTTTAGTTGGGAAGCATACTTAGGTGCTGAAGCCATTGAAGGCGGTGTTGATGTAGGCGTTTCTAGTTGGAACCGTTTAGCTCCTAATACTATGCCTACAGCTGCAAAAGCGGGCGGTAACTACTTATCATCACAGTTAATATCCACTGAAGCTGCTCGCCATGGTTATACTGAAGGCATCGCGTTAGATGTGAATAACATGGTAAGTGAAGGCGCCGGACAAAACTTATTTTTAGTCCGTAAAGGTGTTATCTATACACCTCCAAGTTCTGCCTCTATCTTAACTGGTTTAACACGCGACGTAGTAATGACCTTAGCACAAGACTTAGGTTATGAAGTTCGCGAAGAAGCAATTGCTCGCGATGCTTTATACATTGCTGATGAATTTTTTATGACAGGAACGGCTACTGAAATTGTACCGGTAAAAACAGTTGATGGTTTACCTGTAGGTACGGGTTCACGTGGTCCTATTACTAAGGCCTTACAAGATGCTTTCTTTGGTATTTTTGACGGGTCGACTGAAGATAAATGGGGCTGGTTAGAGCCGGTAGCATAAGTTCTAGTTCACCTCACGATTACTACACACTTAATTTGTCTAGAATAAACAAATTAAGTGTGTAGGCTCTAAATTAAATTAAGTTTCATTTTTTAAACTATTTACCCGCGCTTCGCTAAAAATACTTTTAAAAATAAAATCTATTTATCTTTAATAAGCTTTAAAAATTTTAATAAGCTTCAACTACCGTTAACTTGGATACCAAAATCATGCCTAAATTAAGATCTGCAACCTCTACCCAAGGCCGTAATATGGCTGGTGCTCGTGCCCTTTGGCGCGCAACAGGCATGACAGATGGCGACTTTGGTAAACCTATTATCGCAGTAGTAAACTCTTTTACTCAATTTGTGCCTGGTCATGTGCATTTAAAAGACATGGGGCAATTAGTTGCTGGGGCCATTGAAGAAGCAGGCGGTGTTGCTAAAGAATTTAACACCATTGCTGTTGATGACGGTATTGCCATGGGCCATGCTGGTATGCTTTATAGCTTACCCTCACGTGATTTAATCGCTGATTCGGTTGAATACATGATTAACGCACATTGTGCTGATGCCATGGTATGTATTTCCAACTGTGACAAAATCACCCCTGGTATGTTGATGGCGGCAATGCGCTTAAATATTCCTGTGATTTTTGTTTCAGGTGGTCCAATGGAAGCAGGTAAAACTAAACTTTCAGATCAAATTATCAAATTAGACTTGGTTGATGCCATGATCCAAGGTGCAGATCCAAAAGTATCTGACGAGCAATCAGATCAAGTAGAACGTTCTGCCTGTCCAACGTGTGGTTCATGTTCTGGTATGTTTACTGCTAACTCAATGAACTGTTTGGCCGAAGCCTTGGGACTAGCCTTACCGGGTAATGGCTCTATGTTAGCAACTCATGCTGATAGAGAGAAATTATTTTTAGATGCTGGTAAACAAATTGTTAAATTAACTAAACGTTATTATCATGATAACGATGAGTCAGCATTACCACGTAATATTGCCAATAAAGATTCATTTGCAAATGCTATGTGTTTAGATATTGCGATGGGTGGTTCAACTAATACCATCTTGCATTTACTGGCAACAGCACAAGAAGCCGAAATAGATTACACCATGGCAGACATGGATAAATTATCACGCATCGTACCGCAGTTATGTAAAGTGGCGCCATCAACACCTGAGTATCACATGGAAGATGTGCATCGCGCAGGTGGTGTAATCGCAATTTTAGGCGAGCTAGCACGTGCTAACTTACTCAAAACCGATGTACCTAATGTATTAGGTACTACCTTAGCTGATGTAATCGCCAAATATGATATTACCCTTACCGATGACGAAGAGGTTAAAAAATTCTATCGTGCTGGCCCTGCTGGCATTCGTACCACAAAAGCATTTAGCCAAGATTGTCGTTGGGATACCTTAGACGATGACAGAGCAAATGGCTGTATTCGTAATCTTGAAAATGCTTTTTCGTTAGAAGGTGGTTTAGCGGTACTTTCCGGCAATATTGCCGTAGACGGTTGTGTTGTTAAAACCGCTGGTGTAAGTGACGACAACTTAGTATTTACTGGTCCTGCCCACATTTTTGAAAGCCAAGATGATGCAGTAGCCGGTGTTTTAGACGGAAAAGTGGTTGCTGGCGAAGTGGTTGTTATTCGTTATGAAGGTCCTAAAGGTGGACCGGGCATGCAAGAAATGCTTTATCCAACCACTTACTTAAAGTCAATGGGTTTAGGTAAAGCCTGTGCTTTATTAACTGATGGTCGCTTCTCTGGTGGTACTTCTGGGTTATCAATTGGACATGTTTCTCCAGAAGCCGCTGACGGCGGTACGATCGCCTTAGTTGAACAAGGCGATATCATTCATATTGATATTCCTACGCGTGAAATAACATTACAAGTACCTGAAGAAGTGCTAGTTGCTCGTCGTGCTGCGATGGAAGCTAAAGGAAAAAATGCTTGGAAACCAAAAGATCGTGTTCGCCCGATTAGCTATGCACTTAAAAACTACGCCATGTTGGCAACAAGTGCTGACAAAGGCGCAGTACGTAATCGTGATTTATTAGATGGCTTAGTTGAAAAATAATTGAACAACACTATGACCGATGCACAAAACCAAGCATCACTAAGCAAAGAACTAACACAACAAGCTGAGCAACTTGATTATTTAAGGCGCATATTACTTGCGCCTGTTTATGATGTTGCCGTAGAAACTGAACTTACGCCGTTAACGAAATTATCGGCGCGTTTAAGTAACCAAATTTATTTAAAGCGTGAAGATCAACAACCTGTACATTCTTTCAAACTGCGTGGTGCTTACAACAAGTTATCAGGCTTAAGCGAAGCTGAATGTATTCATGGTGTTATTGCTGCTTCAGCAGGTAACCATGCGCAAGGTTTAGCGTTAGCGGCAAGTAAATTAGGCATTCAAGCAACAATTGTTATGCCTAAAACCACACCCGATATTAAGGTGGATAATGTTAGACGCTTTGGTGGTGAAGTACGTTTAGTGGGCAACAGTTTTAATGAAGCACAAGCTGCCTCCATTGAATATGCTAAAGCTGAAAATAAAACCATCATTCATCCTTTTGATGATACCGATGTTATTGCTGGCCAGGGCACCGTTGCAAAAGAGTTATTACAACAACTCCCTAATGCTGATATCGTTTTCATCCCTGTAGGTGGTGGTGGTTTATTAGCGGGTATGGCTGTTTATTTAAAACAGCTTAGCCCGAAAACCAAAATAATTGGTGTTGAAGCGGAAGATTCAGCTTGTTTGAAAGCCGCCCTAGCCGCAGGAATGCCAGTAGACCTAGATCAAGTAGGTTTGTTTGCTGATGGTGTTGCGGTAAAACGTATTGGCGAAGTTACTTTTGGCCTTATTGAGCGTTACTGTGATGACGTTATCACGGTAACGACCGATGAAATATGTACCTCAATTAAAGATATCTTTGAACAAACCCGTGTTATTGCTGAACCAGCAGGCGCTTTATCATTAGCGGGTTTACAAAAATATACTCATGAAAACAAATTGACTGATCAGTCTTTGGTCGCCATATTATCTGGTGCTAACATGAACTTTCATAGTTTACGTTATGTGTCAGAGCGCTGTGAGTTAGGCGAAAAGAAAGAAGCAATATTAGCGGTTAGCATTCCAGAAGAAAAAGGCAGCTTCAAACGTTTTTGCCAAACCTTAAACAATAGAGTAATCACTGAGTTTAACTATCGTTATGTTGGCGAAGCAAGTGCGAATGTTTTTGTTGGTGTTCGTTTAGGTGGTGGTATAAAAGAGCGACAGAAAGTACTTGACGAGTTAGCAAGCGCCAACTATCAAGTAAGTGACTTTACTGATAACGAGCTAGCAAAATTACATGTTCGCTATATGATTGGCGGTAAAAGTAATGCTACTGCTCAGAATGAGCGGCTATTTAGTTTTGAATTTCCAGAACATCCCGGCGCATTAGAAAAGTTTCTTGATGCGATGGGTGAGCTGTTCAATATCACCTTATTTCATTACCGAAATCATGGTGCGGCATTTGGACAAGTACTTGCAGGATTTGATATAAGCAAAGATAAAGAAAATGAATTTTTTCAACATCTAAATGCTTTAGGTTATCAATTTGAAGAAGCAACAGATAATCAAGCTTATCAAGCCTTTCTTAACTAAATAAAGTTATCAGTTATCAAACTAAATACCACTCAGGATGATTATATCCGTTCATCCTCAGCTTATTTTAAAAACTACTGCTGAGACCAAATGAAGTAATGAATAGATCATTCATTACTTCATTTGGTATTACTCAAGAACTAGCAGATATATACAAATAAAACTGACTTTTTCTACAACTAACTTCAAGTATTTCTGATTATTTAAACCCTTCCATGTACTCACTAGCTTTTTTAGATACCAGTGCTTACTTTATTTATTAATTATAAGCCAACAATCCATCCCCATCAAAATACTACATATAGATAATAAATAACCTTTAATCACTATATATTGTATTAAGATTGTAAATAGTTGATCTCGATCAACTATTTACACAGCCTAATTACTATATATTGTGTTCTAAAATAAAAATAACACTATATATAGGTTTATCATGAAATTTAACTGCATATCTCCTAGCATTGTATTTCAAGAAGTTCCCGATGAAATTAGTCTCTGTTTTAGCATAACGGGCTGTAAAGTAGGCTGTAAAGGTTGTCACAGTACAGAGCTTTGGCAAGCCAGTTACGGAATACCATTAACCAATACTAACTTTATAAAATGGCTAAAAAAATATAAAAATTTAATTAGTTGTGTCGTTTTTTTTGGTGGTGAATGGCAGGAAAAAGAATTAATCGAAAAACTCATTATCGCCAAAAAACAGGGTTTAAAAACGTGTCTTTATTCTGGTCAAAAACACATTAACCTTAACATTTCACAGCACCTTAATTTTTTAAAAACAGGTGTATGGCGTGCTGAACTTGGCGGTTTAGAAAGCCCAATGACCAACCAAACTTTTCGCAATATAACGACTGGCGAAAAGCTCAATCACTTATTTGTAAAAACTCACATAAATGAAAATAATTCATCACAAGGAATCAATAATGTTGCGGCTTAGTAAAGAACAAATTAACAATAAAAGAGATTTTATCCATAATTATTTTTTAGCAAAAAATGCGGCTGATGGCTCAAAAATGGATGCTAATGCCAATGTTAGTCATAAAAATATTGCCACATTAGAAGCTGAATTACTAAAAGACTGTTTTGTGCAAATTAACCGCGCTTTAGTGCATGACAAAATTCGCGATACTTTTGATGATGACCTAGCTAAAGAGTATATGCGTCAAATCGAAGATCATGAAATTTATGTACACGATGAAACCAGTTTAAAACCTTATTGCACCTCAATTAGTATGTACCCTTTCTTACTCGATGGCTTAACTAAGCTCGGTGGCGAGTCAAAAGCCCCTAAGCATTTAGAATCTTTCTGCGGCTCTTTTGTAAACCTCATATTTGCCATTTCAGCACAATTTGCTGGCGCTGTGGCAACAGTTGAATTTCTCACCTATTTTGATTACTTTGCTCGTTTAGAATATGGTGACGACTACTTAACTACCCATCAATTTGAAATTTCAAACCATTTACAACATGTAGTTTATGCCATTAACCAACCTGCGGCTGCACGAGGTTATCAAAGTGTTTTTTGGAATATTTCACTATTTGATCAACATTATTTTTCTTCGATGTTTGGCGAATTTGTTTTCCCTGATTTTTCCAAGCCTAACTGGCAAACCGTGGACAAATTACAACAATTTTTCTTAACGTGGTTAAACAAAGAGCGTGAACAATCAGTATTAACCTTTCCGGTGGTAACCGCCGCAATGTTAACTGAAAACGGTCAATGTAAAGATCAAGGTTTTGCCCACAAACTCGCCAGCCAAAAAGCCGAGGGAAATTCATTTTTTATCTATTTATCTGATAGTGCCGACTCATTAGCCTCATGCTGTCGATTACGTAATGAAATATCAGATAATACTTTCTCTTATACGCTTGGCGCTGGCGGTGTTGCTACAGGCTCAATTAATGTTATCACCTTGAATATGAACCGCTTAATTCAAGATGGTCGCGATTTGAAAACAGAAATAGAGAAAATTCAAAAGTACCAAGTTGCTTACCGCAAGTTAATGGAAGACTATAAAAAACAAGGAGCACTCTCTGTTTACGATGCTGGTTTTATCAGTCTAGACAAACAATTTTTAACGATTGGTATTAACGGAATGGCAGAAGCTGCTGAATTTAATAATATTATTGTTGGCAATAATGAGACATATAAAAACTTTGTCAGTAAGCAACTCAAAGTAATTTATCAAGCAAACCAAGCCGCAAAAAAAGAATTTGGCTATATGTTTAATACTGAATTTGTACCTGCAGAAAACCTTGGTGTTAAAAATGCTAAGTGGGATAAAAGAGACGGTTATCAAGTAAACCGTGAGTGTTATAACTCTTATTTTTACCTAGTAGAAGATGATAATACCAATCATATAGACAAGTTTATTATGCACGGTCAAGAAATGATCCAATACCTTGATGGTGGCTCAGCATTACATTTGAATTTGGATGAAGCATTATCAACAGAAGCTTATGTAAAGTTATTTAATGTGGCCGCACAGACAGGCTGTAACTATTTTTGCATTAACGTAAAAATTACCATTTGCAATGATTGTGAAAAAATAGATAAACGCACCCTAACCGCCTGCCCTGATTGTGGCAGTGATAACATTGACCATGGCACGCGTGTTATTGGCTATCTAAAACGTGTTACCGCGTTTAGCCAAGCCAGACAAAAAGAACATGCGCTGCGTCATTATCATAAAGAAAGTGCCTAAACTGAAAAGTATTTTATAAAGTAGTCCCTATTTCAGAGCTTATACTGGGATTACTTTATATACACAGCATCTTGCGTCTTCAACAATATGTTCTTCTCGGCTAATATCAGCCACACCACCAAGCAGACATTGAAACAACTGTAATTCACTACGGCAAAAATTCGTGCATTTTGTTGCTGCTGTACAAATAGGACAATGATTTTCTAACAACCAAAAAAGTCATCTTCTTGCTCAATTATAGCCATATGCATCATCGCATTGGTTACCGCTTGCATATTTGATATCACTACAGTGAAACATTATGGGTACTACGAACAAATTTATCAATTCAGCCCTATAATAATGAAGAACACTATTTTAACGGTATGTAAAATTAACAATCAATAACGAGTGCAAAACAGGAGAGCAACATGATTACTTTAGAGCATATAAACTTAGTCGTAAGCAACATTGAACAAGCATTAAAATTTTACCGAGCAGCCTTTCCCCATTGGACTGTTCGCGGTAACGGTATTAGCGAATGGCACGGTAAACCTCGTAATTGGGTACACTTTGGCGATGACTACCAATACCTTACTTTTAATGATGATGGCATAGGTGAAAACCGTGACTTAACCGGTCATCAAGTTGGCCTTGCTCATTTTGCTTATGTAACTAGCGATATCACAGGCGTAATTCAGCGCTTAGCGCAAGCTGGCTTTACTGTTGATAAAGAAGGTATTGAAGATGAATATCGCACCAATGTTTACTTTATAGATCCAAGTGGCTATGAAGTAGAGTTTGTGCAATATCATAGTGATTTACCTGAACTTAGAAATAGATATGAGTAATTAAGATTTGATTTATACTGAGAAAATTTTACTCGTTCTTATTGAATGGAGCTAAGTATTAATTTACATGGTAAGTGCGTTTCTACTCACCTATGTTGTGGCCTAAAAGACTATCTAAAGAGATTCAATCAGTGAACGTAAAGTGTGTAGATTCATTAATCACTACACTAAATCATTGCAAACTATGAACATAATTCTTAATGTAAATATTGATTTTACTCATTTGACATTCTGCCAATAACTTCTATTCTAGTAAATAGCTTAGTTTGGACCATCTAATTTAGATACGGATATTTTTTCTTACCATTATATCTCCCTCATCTAGTAGTAATTAGCCTTTTATCATCATAATTTAAAGGGATATTAGTATGTTATTTGCTACAAATCGAACACCTAAAGAATCTGCCAGAAGTAAGAAAAATAGAAGTATTTCTTTTCCAGTACAAAAAACACGAACTAGCCTAGATATGTATTTCTGTAAACGTAATGGGAAAAACGATTACACAGAGCTAGGTAGCCCGGAGTTTTTTGAAAAACTGAAACAGTTGCCAGGTAAAACCCAAGTGCTTCTTTATATTCATGGGTTTAACAATACTGCTGAAGCTGAAATTTTTCCTAATGCGATGAAATTGCAAGCGTTAATTAATAAAGAAAAAGGGGATAATTTCGCTTATGTTGTTCCTCTTATGTGGCCCTGCGATGATGATTCATTTTTAGCTATTCTTGATGACTATTGGGACGATCAGAAAGCTGCAGATGCAAGTGGAGGTGCTTTTTCTAGAATGCTCAGTAAATTTGATACTTGGAGAAGTCAAGAACTCAAGAAACCAGATCCCTGTACGAGAAGAATTAACATTCTGGCTCATTCAATGGGAAATAGAGTACTCAGAAATGCCATTTCATTTTGGGGGAAGCACGATCATGCGGAGCAAATACCACAGCTTTTCAGAAATATATTTATGGTGGCACCCGATGTCGTTAACTACTGTTTAGAGCCGGATAAAAGCGGAGAATTAATACCAAATGCCGCGCGTAATGTCGTAGTTTACTACGCAAATGATGACCTCGCTATGCCTGCAAGTAAGTTATCCAACCTAAAGAATAAAGTAGTTGCTTTTAGGTTAGGCATGACAGGTCCTAAGGATTTAAGCAATGTTCAGAGCAATGTATATGAAGTTGATTGCGATAACTTCAACAATACATTTGATAGACCGAAGGGACATTCCTACTTTTTGGATAATAAAGGCAAGATTAGCCCTGCACTTAAACACATGTTAGATGCTATGGATGGCGGAAGAGTTAGGCCTAAGCAACGTAGTTATGAACTGCCATATAAATAGATACACCCTTCCAAACAATGTATTAACAACAGTACACAGGGACCCATGAACTGAATATGGAGAAAAGAAAATGAAGCTGATAAAAATAATTCAATTTAAAGTTACGCTAATATTCTTGATCACCATTTTGACTGGCTGCTCTATACAGCTAGCCCCAAAATATGATGCAGCCCTTTTCAATGGCCTTACTAATGCAAACATTAAGATCATGGAACTATTTTCTTCTGTATCATCTGGTACAAGTAATTCCACATTTAGTGAAAGGGATAAATCCTACAATTCTGTTATTGGCTTGATAGATGCTCTAGCAATGCAATCTAGGGCTAGACCAATCCCTGATAATTCGATAACAAAAAAGGTAAACACTTATTTGGAATCCAAAGGGATAGCTCCTATGGCTGATGAAGGTGCCCCAAGTGCCAGTTCACTAGATGAGGTGTCTAAAAATCTAGCTAAAATGAAAGAAACTGATGGTAAGACGGGGCTTAAACCGGGTGCTGTAAAAGCATTTAAAAGGCTCTGTTGTAGAACACTGTTGTCACCCATAGGCCGCCACTAATATTTCCTGTTTATTGAGCTTTGCGTTACTTTCCCTAAACCAAGCGAGATAATTT
>NVWU01000006.1 GCA_002733765.1 Colwellia sp.
CCTGGTCATGCACCTTTATTGACCTCACTAAAACCTGGTATGGCATTAATCACTAAAGAAGATAATAGTGAAGAAGTTATTTATCTTTCTGGTGGTATGCTAGAAGTTCAACCAAATCAAATTATCGTACTTGCTGATGTAGCTTGTCGAGCTGATGATTTAGATGAACAAGCAGCGTTAGAAGCAAAACAACGTGCAGAAGACAACATGAATGCGCATGGCGCTGATGTTGATTTTGCCGCTGTTGCTGCTGAATTAGCACGTGCTGTAGCACAATTACGTGTTATTCAAGCGTCTACTAAGAAAAACTAAGGTGTAGGCGATTTGTTAATTGCGTCATAAAAAGTTTTAGTGAATGAATTTTAAACGCCCTGTTACTATAAGTAACAGGGCGTTTTTTTGTTAAAAAAGCTGAAAGTGACTTTTTTATTTAAGAAAATGGTAAATTTATTGAGATAATAAAAGTATGATAAACTAATGCCTATCATTGAGTTATCTATATTAACCAAAGACTTAATATAGATATAAAGCCTTTGGTTAAAGTACGAATACATTTGTAGATAAACCTGTTATGCTCAATATTCAAGCTAAAAATAAAATATTCAAATAGGAAGAGTAATAAATGAAACGTTTAATTTTACCTTTATTATTAAGCAGCGCAGTGCTTGCTGCTGAGCCGTTAACTAAAACCGAAAAAGGTGAAGTTGAATCTCTACTTGCAGAAGCGGCTAGTAAATTGATTTACCTAGATCGGGATTGCGGTAAAGCTATAGATGCTGAAAAGTTTAAAGAGTTATCTAAGTTAAAGGCTTTTTCTGAAGGGTATATGACTATTGAAGGGATTAGTTGGAATCGTGTTAAACGCAAAGCTCATCAAGGCTATGGCATGTTGAAAATTGAAGCGCCTTTAGGTGAGCTGTGTGAGCAGTATAAAAAAGATATTAAAGGCACTTACCAGTTTTTAAAGAAGCACTAATCATTTTTTTTAAAAGATAGTTACAAAAAAGAGCTTCAATATAGCTCTTTTTTTATTCATAGCGTAACGACCAAGCAGAGTCAGCTTGAATATAAAAATCGTATATTCTTGTCCTTTAGTAATATCAATTTCCATATTAAATCCATAGTGACGGGTAAAAAACAACACCCTTATTAACTCTACTAGTAAGAACTGCTCAGTTCAAAAAATTGATTGTTTGATTTGCCTATACTAGCAAAAGCATAACAGCCCAGCGTAAATTTAATTGATAGAGATTAGTCTGGCTATGTTTTATTCATTTGACGAAATTCACTTGGGTTTTTTTCGTTTAAGCGAAAAAAAGCGCGAGTAAATGAGCTATGCTCAGAGTAGCCCACTAATAAAGCTATTTGGTTAATAGCCATATCACTATCAGATAATAAATTTTTAGCTAAAAAAATCATAACTTCTTCTTTTAATGTTGAGAATGATAAATTAAGTTTTTTGAGTTTTCTTTTGAGCGTACTTTCTGACATATGAAGTTCTTGAGCTATTGAGCGAAGTGATGGCTTTTGTTGTGATATATTCTTGATTATTTGGATGCGAACGATGCTTTCTAAACATTCCTTCATAATCAAATCATCCATTAATTTATCTGCAATAACTTTATATGAAGCCATATAAACGCTATTGCTCAAATTATAAGGTTGTTCCAAAACATCTAGACTTACCTCAAAACCATTTCCTGCTTGTTCAAATAAAATATTTTCACCAAAAACAGTTTGCAATTTTTTAATGTTTTTTGGTTTTTTATGAGAAAAAAAAGTTTTTAAAGGTGTCCAATTAGAAGGAGATCTAGCTGAAATTTCAAGAACAAAAAAACCAAGAGTCCACTCATTATCATGAACAAGACTATGCTTTGTAGGTATACAATCAGTATAGATAAAGCTAGCTTTGTGTTTATCTATCGTTAACTTTACATTGGCTGCTTTATATAAAAGAGGAAAGTATTTTTCAGCGGTTAACAAAAAATCTTTAATTGATGAGCAATGTTCCAACAAAAAACCAAAATCCCCTAAAAGTTCCATCGTTGTGTTTTCTGCCAACGTTAGCCCAACATGCTTATTATCATGTGTATTGGCTAAAAGGTCTAACATTAAGTGGAGATCATCAGATGATATATTGTCACAACCTTCCTTTATAACCGATTGATATATTTTAGGAAGCCCGACTTTAATTAAGTTTTTATTAAAACCAGATTTATCTAATAGTGAAAAAAACCAAGGTTCTAACGTTAAGTTATCACTCGCAATATTTTTAGACATAATGTTAAGGGGATTAATTAAAAATATTATTGTAAGTAAAATAGTAGAAAAGTGAAGCAAATAAACTTTATAATTATGAGCTTAAATGTCAAGTTTATAGAAAGAAATTTCGTTACATTAGTAGAGTGTTATAGAATTTACATTAAATTTACAACCTTAGCTCTTTATACTTACTGTTATGGCTATATATTTAAAAATTAATTTCGGAGAAATTAAATGATCAAAAAATTAAAATTAACTCTACTTCTGTTTGCAGCAAGTACAATGTTGATCTCAGTAAATGGCTTTACTAAAGATCAACCTACTAAAGGCTTCAATCAAAAAATTCCAAGTGAAATAATGACTCCTGATACCGTTAAAACTCGCATTGGTGATTTAAATTTTTATGATGGTATTCCTACCGACGAAACGTTAAAGAGAGTGTATGACAACTTAGACTTTATTCGCGGCGTTGATGTTTTCTTAAACTTCATTCCAGCAAATTCGGTTGAAGGTATGCGAGTAGGCATGAAATCGCTTGGTGTTGATGACTCGAATGAAGTCCTTATTTTTGATGACTTATTAGATTCAACGCCATTATTCTTAACTGGTAATACTGATACCGTGTATGCCTTGGCTATGCTTGATTTAGAGCGTGATGGCGCAACCGTGGTAGAAATTCCAGCTGGTGCAGGCCCTGGTACGGTTAATGATGCTTTCTTCCGTTTTGTCGTTGATATGGGCGCTCCGGGACCTGATGCACAAAAAGGCGGTACTTATGTAATATTGCCACCCGATTATAAAGGTGAGTTAACACCAACCTTAAATGGTATGCAACATCGCGGCAAAGATACGCGTGCGACGGTAATGATTGGCGGTAAAAGTCAAAAAGCATGGATTGCACAATCAAGCAGTTATAACAATTGGGTAGTTTTACGCGGATTTTTAGTTGATGGAAAGCCAAACACAGCATCAAAAATGTGGCGGACAGGTTTGAAAATATATCCATTAAAAGAAGCTAGCCACCCTAAAAAAATGAAATTTGTTAATGGCTCAGGTAAATATTTTAATACCGTACATGCAAATGACTATCGATTTTATGAAGAGTTATGGCATGTATTACAAAAAGAACCTATTGCTTTCTTAAATCCTGAACTTCGTGGTCAAGCAGCAGCAATAGGCATACAAAAAGGTAAACCTTTTAACCCTGACGCTCGCATGAAAGCTATTTTAAAAGATGCGGTGGCGGTAGGTAATGCGACAGCGCGTAGTATCGCATTTAGATCGCGTGACAAAAATGCTTATTTATATGAAGGCAAGCAATGGTATACCGGTTTTATTGGTAAAGACTACCAATGGTTTTTAGATAAAGGCATGGGCGGACGTAATATGGATGCTCGTACGTTGTTTTTCTATCTTGCTACGGTAAATACCCCGGCCATGGCACTTGAAATTCCAGGTATTGGCTCTAATTATGCTGTTTCGACCGCCGATAAAAATGGTGATATTTTATATGGCCATAAAAATTATAAAGTTAATATTCCAGCCAATGTGCCAGCGAAAGATTTTTGGTCAGTGGTCGTGTATGACCCTCAAACACGTTCGGAATTACAAGTACCGGGTGGCTCAGTTTATCCGAGTAAAAATAACAAAATTGATAAGTTAGTGTACAACAAAGATGGCAGTGTAGATTTGTATTTTGGTCCATCGCTACCTAAAAATTCGCCTAAAGCAAACTGGACAGAAACCGTACCTAATAAAGCTTGGTTTGTTTTGCTTCGTCTATATGGTCCATTACAGCCTTGGTTTGATAAAGTATGGGCGCCAAGTGATTTTGAATTAATTGATTAAGTCATACAATTTAATGCATAAAGATAAGCCTCAATTAGTTAGCTGATTGAGGCTTACTTTTTTAGATGTAATAATATTTGAGAAAATAATGAAAAAAGTTAAAAATACATTATTTACTATTAGTTTTTTTTGGTTGCATCATCATTTACTGAAAATAAAAACCTGAATAAAGGCAAAAGCTAGGAAGGAAAAACAGACAAAGAACTGGCGCGTTAATTAGCTAACGCAGAAGAGCAGATTGGAGACTTTGGTTTAAGTGCTAAGTTGTCTCTCTATGCGCTCAGGATAAACACTAACACTCAATAGTTAAACTGCTACCTTTAGTGTTTGAAATGTATAATGCTATTTCGATTGTACTGATAGAAATTATCGAAATATGCTAGCATTCCTTTTTTAATGACTTATACCTTTTATGAAAAATATACCTTTAATTTATACACTTTTACTTTGTTTATTAACGCTAAATATTTTAGGTCATAGCTCATGCTAAACCTTCTGCTGTAGTTAAATTTAGCGTTGAGCGAACTGAAAATACCAACGACCGTGAAACCCTTGTACTACCCTATGCTTTTAGTACTGATGACTTAGGCTCTGTTTTTGGTATAGGAGCTATGGTCACAGGTATTCATCAAAAACAAATTACCCATTATTACGTGCCTATGCCCCTTTACCTAAAGAAGCTACACCCGTTGGTGGTGTTAGGCCAGGTTCAAACGATTCAAGTTTTGATGATTTTATTGAAAGTAGTGGCACTAATAATTGGTGAGAAGCCAAACTTGAGTATGTATTACCCTTGGTAATGCTAAAAAACAGGTACGAGCGCTTTAGTTGTTAGACAATTTAATCGCTATCAGCTTTATCAAGACGAAACAGGTGATTTAGAAGGGGCTGTTCACGCACTTGAGTTAGGGTTTTATATGATAATACTGACTTCCCGTTAACCCAAGCCAAGGTAGTTCACAATATCTTTCACTTACTTATAATCCTCAATGGCTTAAATCAAATGACGATTGGACTTTTATTGAGTTTGAAGCCAGTAAATATTTGTCTTTTGGGGCGACTTACTTTGCGAAACAAAATATTTTAGCGCTAAATGTATGGGCTAGTTGCGCCTAAGTTTAGTAGTAATACGTTGTTTACTGACTGGAAAACTGGTGTTGGTGTTTCTTTACGCGCATTAACTGCGGGTATAGTTATTAGGCTTGATGTAACCACATCAAAAGAAGACACGACCACTTGGTTGATGGTAGGGCGTCCTTTTTAGGCAATAAAAAAGTACATAACTTGAGGTTGGGTGCTTTACTATCATCATTGTAACTGTGTTATCAATGTTGTTTTTTGAAGGGGTTCGTATAGCTTCTTCGAAGCGTTCATTTAAAATATCTCTGTTAAGGCTATACCAACACCAATTCTTTTTTGATAATGATTATAGTCAATTAAATTTTCACCATAACCTTGAGCGTATTGTAGATAACCTTTTAATTTACCAGACAGAGGAAAAGTCATTCCTAATTCAATAGCGCCTTTATTTTCTTTAAAGTTTCTACGACCAGTAAAGGCAAACTCAAACTCTTGCCATTTGTAGGCACCAATTAGTTCAAAGTGACCCATATAATCGGTAATATCAGGGTTGTCATTACCTGACTCCTCAGGTGTTGTAACTTTGTCGCCCTCTGGAATTTTCCACCATGGGCGAAAAGATATCGCATAATTGTCTTTAGCAAAGGTAAATGTTGCATACAGTCTATTCCAACTGCGTGAGATAGTTTGGGTTCTACCATTGGACTGATGCTCAAAACCAATAACTAAATTTGTTTTACCATTAGCGGGCTGCCAAGTTAATGGTGTTGTGTAGAAAATTTCGGGTTGATAGTTGGTTTCTCTAAAAGGTCGTGATAAGTCATGATTATATAGTTGCCACCACGATTGTAATGTAAAGCCAAAAGCTAAATTATCATTTTCATGAAACAACTTTTCTCTCGTTAGAGGAATTTTCAAACTTATTTGAAATTTTGCTTCAATATTATTTAATTTTTGACCATAGTTTCCCTCTCCCTCATATGCTTCTTTATTAATATTGTTGGTATAGCTGATAGGCAAAAAATAGGTCATTTTATGGGGAGTAATTATATAGGGATCAAAAGATGATTTATGCTCAGCATCCAGTCGGTCAAAATAAGCGGGCTTTTGTTCAATAGATGATGTTTCATTATTGTTTGTTGTATTAGCGTTGGCTATTAATGGCAACAATAAAAAAATGAAAAAATATTTAGAAATGATTTTATATTTCATTGCTTCCATAGGCCTTTAAAAAGGTTTGATAAGGTAAAATTATGGTCGATATTATAATTTATGTCATTTTACTGCAATAAAATTATCAATAAAACATCTTAATTTAGTCACATTTATTTCACATAAATCATTTAGTTTAGCTGCAATTATTATTTATTAAATTTATTTAGTTGGAGCAAACAATGTATAAAAAACCCATCGCATTGGCATTAGCATCTGTACTTTCGAGTATCAGCTTTTCTGCTGCCGCTGAACTGTTAAACGATCAAAAAACAAATGATTGGTATAAACAGGGTGAACAAGTACTGGCGAAAAAACTAGCACAAAAGACGAATGATAAAGCTAAAAATGTCATTTTATTTGTTGGAGACGGTATGGGCATTTCAACGTTAACCGCCGCCAGAATATTGCAGGGACAACAAGCAGGGCAGTCTGGAGAAGAAGGTTATCTAAGCTTTGAAACATTTCCATTTAGTGCGCTGGTAAAAACTTATAATGTTGATGCGCAAACTCCTGATTCAGCCGGCACAATGACCGCTATGATGTCAGGGTTAAAAAGCGATGCGGGTGTTATTGGTGTTAATGAAGATATAGAGCGTGGTAACTGCGCGAGCGTTAAAGGCAATGAAGTAGTCACGTTACTTGAACTTGCGGAAATACGGGGGCTCTCAACAGGTGTTATTTCTACCGCACGTATTACTCACGCAACTCCTGCGGCAACGTACGCAAAATCAGCCGAACGTAACTGGGAAGATATTTCTGACATGCCTAGTGAAGCGGTAGAACAAGGGTGTACAGACATCGCTTCACAATTAATTAATTTTGAAAAAAATTTAGAACAACGATATAAAAACGTAGATGTTGATGGCATTGAAGTTATGTTTGGTGGTGGGCGTCGTCACTTTTTACCTAAAGATGCGGCATTTAATAGTGCAGATGCGATGAGTGAAGTCGAAGGAGATAGAACGGATGGTGTTGACTTAACGGCTACATGGAAAAAAAGTTATCCGCAAGGGCAGTACATTATTGACCAAGCGGGTTTTGATGCATTAGATACGGCTAATACCCCGCAAGTTTTAGGGTTATTTAATGAATCTCATATGAGATATGAGGCTGATAGATCTAATGATATTGCCGGAGAGCCAAGTCTTAGTCAAATGACGATTAAAGCATTGGATATTCTAGATAATAACGACAAAGGTTACTTTCTTACGGTGGAGTCAGGTCGTATTGATCATGGTCATCATGCAGGTAGTGCTTTTAACGCCTTAACAGATACCATCGAATTTTCTAATGCGGTACAAGCGGCCATTGATAATACTAATCCTGAAGAAACGTTAATTCTGGTCACTGCTGATCACAGCCATGTATTTACTATTGCCGGTTACCCTAAACGTGGTAATCCTATTTTGGGCAAAGTAGTGTCGGTTGGTGAAACTGAACCGAGTTTAGCAAAGGATGGTATGCCTTATACCACCGTAGGTTACACCAATGGTTTAGGGCATCATAATCTTATCGGTGAAACCGATGCTGATAAAAGCTATAGCGAAAATGTTAATACCGGACGTATTGATTTAACGGCTATTGATACAACGGATAGTGGTTTTCATCAAGAAGCCAATATTCCTTTAGGTTCAGAAACACATGCAGGTGAAGATATTTCTCTACACGCTATGGGGCCAAGTGCTCATCTAGTACAAGGAAATATTGAGCAGAGCGTAATTTTCCATGTCATCAATAAAGCACTTGGCTTAACTAAATAACTTCAATAGCAATAGATAACTTTAGGAACAAACTTATGAAAAATTTTAAAAAATCAGTCGTTGCTATTACCGTGATTTGCAGCTTAGTAGCATGTAATGACGGCGATAATGGTCCCGAAGGCACTGTAACAACATTATCTAGCGATAGCTTAGCAACCAGTGTTACCAATGATTGGTTTATCCAAGGTGAGAAAAGAATCAAAACGGCTGAAGCTAACTGGCAACATTTAGAGGCAATAACAGATCTTAAAGGCAAAGCTAAAAACGTAATACTGTTTGTTGGCGACGGTATGGGTGTCTCTACCATAACAGCAGCGCGTATTCTTGCAGGACAGCGAAAAGGTATGTTAGGTGAAGAGAACCGTTTAAGCTTTGAACAATTTCCTTTTTCAGGTTTTGCTAAAACCTATAATGTTGATGCACAAACGCCTGATTCTGCAGGAACTATGACCGCCATGATGTCAGGAATAAAAACAGATGCTGGCGTCTTAGGTGTTGATGCAGACATTCAACGAGGAGAATGTCTAAGTGTTGCGGGCAATGAAATGATAACGGCACTAGAGCTTGCTGAAATTGCAGGTAAATCCACGGGAATTATCTCTACCGCACGTATTACCCATGCAACACCCGCTGCGGCTTATGCAAAATCAGCAGAGCGTAACTGGGAAGATATTTCAGATATGCCAACGGATGCTGTTGCTGAAGGCTGTGAAGATATCGCCTCGCAATTAGTTAATTTTGAGGCTAATTTAGAAGCTAGAATAGCGGGTGTCGATGTTGATGGTATTGATGTTGTTATGGGCGGGGGGCGTCGCCATTTCTTACCTAAAGATACTGCATTTAATAGTATTGATGCCGTTAGCGAAAAAGAAGGTGATCGCAGTGACGGGCGTGACTTAACTGCTGAGTGGCAGGCAACCTATACAGATGGCTATTATATTATTGACCAAGCTAGCTTTGATGCAATTAATCCAGAAACAACAACGCGCTTATTTGGGTTATTTAACGAATCGCATATGCAATATGAAGCGGATAGAGAAAACGATGTTGCGGGCGAACCTAGCTTGAGTGAAATGACCAGTAAAGCAATCGACATACTAGATAATAATGAAAAAGGATTTTTTCTAACCGTTGAATCAGGGCGTATTGACCATGCTCATCATGCGGGTAATGCATATAACGCATTAAATGACACTATCGAGTTTGCTAAAGCGGTACAAATAGCCATTGATAGCACAAATCCAGAAGATACTTTGATCATTGTTACCGCTGACCACAGTCATGTGTTTACTATCGCAGGCTACCCAAAACGTGGTAATCCTATCTTAGGTAAAGTGGTGGGTGTTGGTAAAACTGAAGCGAGTTTAGCTAAAGATGGCATGCCATACACCACATTAGGTTATACCAACGGTCGTGGTTATCAAATTCTAGGCATAGAAACCGATGCTGATGCAGTTTATGACCTTGATATTGCTGCAGGTCGAGTTGATTTGTCTACTATTGATACGACTACAGCAGGTTTTCATCAAGAAGCGCTAGTGCCTCGTTCATCAGAAACACATGCCGGTGAAGATGTTGCAGTTTTTGCTTCAGGGCCCGGAGCACATTTAGTGACGGGTACCAACGAGCAAAGCTTGATATTCCATATCATGAATTACGCAGCTGGTTTAACCGTTAACGATTAATCCTATTCTCTAAACTCTCTGAATAAGGGTGCGTAGGTTATTACACACCCTTGGAACCATAATGAAAAAAACACTATCAATTGGCTTGGTACTAGCGCTGGTTTGCGGCGTTACAGAAGCCGAACAAATATGTCAAACGAATGAAGGCTTACTTGGCGCACATTATCGGTTGGTCAATAGCCAAGTGAATACGGCAAAAAATGAGCAGTCAACAAAAGGTAAAACAATTAAATTAAGTTCCTTATGGCGAAAAAACCAAAAGGTATTATCAGTCAATGGAGAGCAATCAACCACTTGGTTTAAGCTGAGTAATGGTTCAGTACAAAAAACTGCGCATTTTGATCACTTTAAACGAAGTATTGAATATCAGGCTAAACCTATGTCGGATGAGCGTTGGCAACAAATTAGGCACTTGATTCCTAACAATAAAAAACAATCGTTAACATTTTCTGGGAGTCAGTTAAAAGGATGTTATCAGCAAGAAAGCTATCAATGGGAAAATGAAGAGTCAAATTTGCACGGAAAATTACTTTGGAATGCTGATTTGAACCTGGTTACTGAACTTACGCTTAAGCAAGGAAAGCAACAAAGTCATTGGCAGCTTGAAAAAATAGAGCAGGATGAAGAGATTATTGAGGCGGAATTCGCCCAACGAGCGAGTTACCAAGCGACAGATTTTGCAGATATTGGTGACAATGAATCAGATCCTTTTTTAATTAAAATGATTAATTTAGGCTTCATCGAGCATAGTTCTTCTGGAATCTACAATACACGAGGAGAAAACATGGCTATTGAGCATAATCACTAGCAAAACAAGCTGAAACTTGGTTACAATAATAAGCATTAATAAATACGCTTAATTGAATGGATTTTCTTATGTCGCTTTCTGTTGTTATTCTTGCTGCGGGTAAAGGTACTCGTATGCGCTCTTCTTTACCCAAAGTATTACATGCTATTGCTGATAAACCGATGGTTTCTCATGTTATTGATAGTGCTCGTCAGTTAGGAGCTGTTAATATTTATGTGGTTTATGGCTTTGGTGGTGAAGTACTTAAAGCAACACTCACCACAGGCAACACGAGTGATGATCTCACTTTTATTGAGCAAAAAGAGCAACTAGGCACAGGTCATGCTGTTGACCAAGCATCGCCATTTTTAAAAGATGATGAAGATGTTTTAGTGCTTTATGGTGATGTGCCATTAACTAAAGTATCAACATTAGAAAACTTACTTCAAGTCAAGCCTGAAAACGGCATGTCGCTATTAACCGTTTATTTAGCGAATCCTACCGGCTATGGTCGAATTGTACGTAAAGATGGAGAAGTAGTCGGTATTATTGAACAAAAAGATGCTAAACCAGAGCAGCTGCTAATTAATGAAGCGAACACCGGTATTTTATATGCTAAAGGTGGTGATTTAAAGCGTTGGTTAAGTAGCCTTTCTAATGATAATGCGCAGGGCGAATATTACCTTACTGATATTATTGCCAGTGCTCATCGTGAAGGGAAAACTATTGCAACTGCTCATCCTGAAACTGAAATTGAAGTGGAGGGCGCTAATAATCGCGTACAATTAGCGGCACTTGAACGTGCTTACCAAGCTCGTTTAGCCGAAGAGTTAATGATAGCGGGTGCCAGTTTACGCGATCCAGCCCGAATTGATATTCGTGGCTCCTTAACGATTGGCAGTGAAGTGAGTATAGATATTAATTGTATTTTTGAAGGGGCGGTGACCTTAGCAAATAACGTAAAAGTTGGTGCTAACTGTATTCTCAAAAATTGCGCGATTAGCGACAATGTTGAAATAAAACCTAATAGCATTATAGAAGATGCCAGTATTGGTGAAAATTGTTCTGTTGGTCCGTTTGCACGCATTCGTCCGGGTACTGTTATGAATAAAGACTCTCACGTGGGGAACTTTGTTGAAATGAAAAAAACGATCCTAGGTGAAGGAAGTAAAGCTGGGCACTTAACGTACCTTGGTGATGCGCTTATAGGTAAAAACGTCAATGTAGGTGCAGGTACCATTACGTGTAACTATGACGGTGTTAATAAGTCACAAACAATTATTGATGATAATGCCTTTATTGGTTCTAATAGCTCATTAGTTGCGCCTGTATCTATTGGCGATTCAGCAACGATAGGTGCAGGCTCTGTTATCGCTAAAAATGTTGAAGAAGGCGAGTTAGCGATAGGGCGTGGTAAACAACGTAATATTAAAAACTGGCCACGACCTGTTAAAAAATAATAATGGATGCTACTGAATTAGGTCGCTCTAATTTTAGATCTCTCGGCAGTAAACGTTTAATTTTTTGTTGCAGCGTAAAACCCTTTACTTCAAGATAGAAAAATAAAGGTTATAGCGATTAAAGATCAAAGAATTACAGCTAATTATCGACGTGACACTTTTATTGATGGTAATAAAAATATTAATAAAAGTGTATTGAATCGTTTACATATAGCAGTTTTCAACGTTAAAAGACGCTGAAAAATTTCAAATTATTAACTAAGAAATTTATAGGTTTATTGCTTTAACTTTCGTTTTGAAACATAATAACAATCAAAATGAAAGTTAATCGAAGATTAATCTAAGAATCATGTCAAAAAGAAACACCCAACAACGTCGCCATCACATCATTACCGATCTTAATTTGAGTGGTGAGGTAAGCGTAGATAGCTTAGCTAAGCAATTTGACATAAGTGAAGTGTCTATTCGCAAAGATTTAGCCGCATTAGAAAATAGCGGTTTATTATTAAGACGTTATGGCGGTGCTATTGCACTGCCATGTGAGATAACAGAGCCTAAATCTGCAAAACATTCAAAACAAAAGAAAAGCATCGCGAGATATGCCGCTACTTTAGTGCGTGATCATAACCGAATTATTATTGATAGTGGCCAAACTACCTCAGCATTAGTGAGTGAGTTAGAGAGTAAAAAGGGCTTAGTTGTGATGACTAATGCATTAAGTATAGCGAATGAAATTCATGCCCTTGAAAATGAACCAACATTATTGATGACCGGCGGCACTTGGGATGCAACTTCAGAAGCCTTTCAAGGGCAAGTCGCTGAACAAGTTTTACGCTCATATGACTTTGATCAATTATTTATCGGCGCAGACGGCATTGATATTGAGCGCGGTACCACTACTTTCAATGAATTAACTGGGCTAAGCCGAGTGATGGCTGAAGTGGCGCGAGAAGTTATTGTTATGGTTGAATCAGACAAAATAGCCAAAAAAATACCTAATTTAGAATTAGGTTGGCAACAAATACACACCCTTATTACTGATGATGATTTAGAACAATCAGTAAGAAAGCAATTAATCGCTCACGGCGTAAATTTAATATGTGCTAAAGCGTTATAAAAAACAAAAAGGATATAAAATTATGTGTGGCATAGTTGGTGCAGTAGCACAACGCGACGTAGCAGAGATTTTGGTCGAAGGACTAAGACGTTTAGAATACCGTGGTTATGACTCAGCAGGTATTGCAACCATAGATCAAAATCACCAATTAGCTAGCGCTAAGCGCTTGGGTAAAGTAAAAGAATTAGCACAAGCTTTGCAAGAAGCCCCCTTAAGTGGTGGTACAGGAATAGCACATACCCGTTGGGCAACACACGGTGCGCCTAGCGAAGTGAATGCTCACCCTCATCTTTCTAATAATACTATTGCGGTAGTGCATAATGGTATTATCGAAAATCATCAAACTTTACGTAGTCAACTACAGGGTTTAGGTTACGAATTTTTATCACAAACAGATACCGAAGTGATTACTCACTTGGTTCACCATGAACTAAAAACCAGTGATAGTTTATTATCCGCAGTACAAAAAACCGTTAAGCAGCTTGAAGGTGCTTACGGTACGGTTGTAATGGATAGTCGCGATAAAGACAGCATTATTGTTGCTCGTTCAGGTAGCCCATTAGTTATTGGTTACGGTTTAGGCGAAAACTTCATCGCTTCAGACATTATGGCGTTACTACCGGTAACGCGTAAATTCTCTTACCTTGAAGAAGGTGATGTTGCACAAATTAGTCGATTTAACGTCAGTATTTTTGATGTTAATGGCGAGCCAGTTGAACGTGAAGCGAAAGAAGCGAATGTTTCACACGACAGTGGTGACAAAGGTGAATACCGTCACTACATGTTAAAAGAAACTTATGAGCAACCTACCGCTATCCGTAATTCATTAGAAGGTCGTTTAGTAGATGGCATGTTAGATATCAATACGTTTGGCGAAGGCGCTGATGATATATTTAAAAATGTAGAGCATGTACAAATTATTGCCTGTGGTACAAGTTACCACTCAGGCATGGTAGCAAGATACTGGTTAGAAGAGCTTGCTGGCGTTTCTTGTAATATTGAAATTGCCAGTGAGTTTAGATACCGCAAGTCTTTTGTCCCTAAAAATTCATTATTAGTTACTATTTCGCAATCAGGCGAAACAGCGGATACCTTAGCGGCTTTACGTTTAGCGAAAGAGATTGGCTATCAATCCAGCTTAGTTATTTGTAATGTTGAGGGCTCATCGTTAGTACGTGAATCTGACCTCACTTTTATGACTAAAGCGGGCGCTGAAATTGGCGTGGCCTCAACCAAAGCCTTTACTACTCAGCTTGTTGGATTATTAATGATGACCGTCGCTATTGGTCAGCATCACGGGATGTCTGATGAGAAACAGGCCGAAATAATCCAATCACTAATGTCGTTGCCGGCAAAACTTGATGAAGTATTAGCACTGGCGTCTTCAATTGAAGATTTAGCTGAAGATTTTGCTGATAAACACCATGCGTTATTTTTAGGTCGTGGAGACCAGTACCCTATCGCAATGGAAGGTGCGCTCAAACTAAAAGAGATTTCTTATATTCATGCTGAAGCCTATGCTGCGGGTGAACTTAAACATGGCCCATTAGCGCTTATTGATGCTGAAATGCCTGTCATTGTTGTGGCACCAAAAAATGATTTAATCGAAAAACTTAAATCGAACGTAGAAGAAGTACGTGCTCGTGGCGGCTTAATGTATGTATTTGCGGATAGTGATGCTAACTTCGCTAGTGATGACACCATGAAAGTGATTGATGTGCCTGTGTGCGATGATATTATCGCACCCATTGTTTACACTCTCCCATTACAGCTACTTTCTTATTTTGTCGCTATTATTAAAGGTACTGATGTAGATCAACCGAGAAATTTAGCGAAATCAGTCACGGTAGAATAATCTGTTCAACATTAGATGATGACCGTGTAAGTTGACAATAAAGTATCATACTAAACAATAAAGAGTCATACTTTACAAAATAGTTTCATACTATTAAGGTTTGAGTTATTCTGAATTCATCAGAATAACTTGGACCTATTAATGAAAGACTTTCTTGTTCCTGCCCCCAAAACAATCGTAGAACTTATTAAACCCGCCATCATTAAACGTTTAACGGTGGAAAAGCGTGGTCAAGGTCATGGTAAACATTACAAGCCCTTTCTTACCGTCAGGGATGTGCCTAGCAAAGGTAGGGTTCATAGGCGCCCAGCACTAACTCATGGCCGTATTGTTCATTTGCTATCTGATTTGGAGCTTTCCACTTTTTTACTTTTTGATTGGGACCTTTCTGTCACTGATATTAAAGAGCAGTTTCCTCTTGATCCCGAAAAAACAGCTAAAATTTCAGAGCGCCTAGGAATATCTCACCCTGCAGTAAGTGGTGTGACTCAGGTCATGACTACTGATTTTCTTTTAGACACATTAGAAAATAACAAAGTTGTTCAAGTAGCAATTTCTGTTAAATATAGTGATGAATTAGAAGATGCTCGAGTTATTGAAAAACAAGAGTTAGAACGCCGTTACTGGGAAAGCTTAGGTATCCAGTGGTACCTTTTCACCGAGAAAGAAGTCCCTTTTACACTAATTCAGAATATCAAGTGGCTCATACCACACATGTATAGTTATGACTTAAATCAAGCGGGACAGATCGAAGTGTTTAATACAATTAATGAGGCAATACTTATCTATCCAAACGATAAAATTGCTTTAGTAATGAAATATCTAGATGAAAAACACAAAGTTGATGGCGGAACATATTTGTCCTATCTAAGACATTTATTAGCACAAAATGCCTTCACTTGGGATCTCATAAATATTGATCATAAATCTCTATATACACAGAATTTAATCGCCTCTGAATTTTGGCTAGCTACGGAGTATGAATATGTTCATGTCCAATGATGTATATCAATTAAGCTCAAAAAGGTTAAGAGTGCTTTGGTCTAATCCTGAAGTTATATTTTATATTGATATAGATAGTGATCGTGCCCTGCCTGAATATGCGCCTCGAGGCGAGTTTGAACATCTAATGGCGAAAGGCGAATTAGAAATAATCGAAGATCCACATATAAATATATCAATGACATTTCCTGCAAGTGGTTCAAAATCTGAGGATATTCAAAATAGAGCTTGGGGAGCTATTGAAGATGCAGTAAACGCAGAGCCTAATATATATGTAAGAAAGCAAAGAGGTCAATTACTTACCCAAGCGATGGAGAAAAGCGGCGCAACTAAACAAACAATATATCGTTGGTTTCGACGTTATTGGCAATTAGGTCAGTGCAAAAACACACTAAACGGACAATACAATCGTTGCGGTGGTTTAGGAAAAACAAAGAAAAAAAGTGGTAAGAAACTTGGTGCACCACGTACTAGAACGCCTGGAGATGGTGTAAATGTAGATGATAATATAAAAGCTATCTTTAGAGTGGCAATTGAAAAATGCTTATTAAATGAAAGCCAGTACGAATTTGATTATGCTTATAACCAAGTATTAATTGCCTTCGGAGTTCCTTTGCCTTGTAAGCCAGAGCATTTACTCGACGTACCTACTGCACGTCAATTTCGTTATTTTTATAATAAAGAATACTCCCCACTGGAGGTTACAAGAAAGAGAAAAGGTGAAATTAATTACCAAAAAGACTATCGGCCAGTTTTGAGTTCATCTACTACTGAAGTCTCGGGGCCTGGCAGTCGATACCAAATTGATGCCACAATCGCTGATGTTTATCTTGTGTCAGCTGACGACAGAAATAAGGTAATTGGAAGACCTACTATGTATTTTGTGGTTGATGTCTTTAGTCGAGCAATTGTTGGTATGTATATGGGGTTAGAGAATGCTTCATGGGTCAGCGCTATGGAAGCCTTGTCAAATACAGTACTTGATAAAGTCGAGTATTGTAAGCAATTCGATATAGAAATAACGAAAGAAATGTGGCCAACAGTGGGATTACCTGAAACAATTATTGGTGATCGAGGAGAAATATTAGGTCGGCATATTGAAGTATTGAGCAAAGCTTTTAATGTCGATATTGAAAATACACCTCCGTATAGAGCAGATTGGAAGGGTATTGTTGAGCGTTACTTTAAAACTGTTCAAGTGAAAATGAAGCCATTTGTTGAGGGTTACGTTACTAAAGAAGCAATTGGTAAAAAAAGACACGGTAAGGATTACCGTCAAGACAGTACTCTTACTTTAAAAGAGTTTACTCAAATGATGATCAAAATAGTCATTTTTTACAATAATGAACATACATTGAGTGAATACGATCCAGATAAAGGTTTACCTAATGATTTACCTTATAACCCACTTGATTTATGGGAGTGGGGAATTCAATATCGAACTGGCCGTCTAAGAAGACCAAGTTCTGACATTGTAAAAGTAAATCTGTTACCACATACAGAAGCTACAGTAACAGAAAAAGGTTTAAAGCTTTTTAATTGCTATTACACCTGTAAAGAAGCGTTGGACTGGGGTTGGTTTGAGGGTAACTATAATGGAGCGAAAAAAGTGACTATCGCTTATGATTTATACTCGGCTAATGTAATTTATCTTAGGCTCAATGATAATTACGCTACTTTTATTACTGCTGCTTTAGCTCCCCGTAGTCGAGCATATCAAGATTTGACCATGTGGGAGGTTTGGCAACGTAATGATATTAATGCGGATGTAGCTGCTACTTCCAGATTAAAATCAAGATCAGGTTCAGTTAACTTGGTTAATGACTTGGAAACGATAGCGGCTCGCTCTAAAGCTGCTCAACCTATCAATAAAGCATTAACAAAATCAGAAAAAGTGACAGGTATAAGAGAAAATAAGCGATTAGAAAGACAGCAAGAACGCATTAAAAAATATGAGAACCAGGATGTAAATCAACAACCTGACAATGTGACGTCCTTACATAGTGATAGACTTAATCCCAAAAGCTACAAGCTACCTACTAGCCTTAAGGATATATTAAAGAGTGATAGCGATGACGAATAACACCAATCATAGTTATTTCAAAATAGCTGAATATATCGACCCTGGCTTACCGGAGTATGCTGATAATCCTCTTATCGCTGCATTGGGGTATATTTATAGTGCAAATGAAGTTGTTACAATGCTAGAGAATCGCCCAAAATTCGATAGCAAAGAAATCAACTTAAAAGGGCATGTTAGAGTGCATGCTATTAGTCGTTTAACTCGTGATTTTTTTGTACCTCAAACTATGCACTTGGTACTTGAACAAAAACTTTCTCAGCTTATTCGTAAAAGTTACCTTGGTCGAAATCCAAAAACAGCTACATTTAAGCGTAAATTAAATCAAATTCGGTCCATAATACAAAATCAAGATTTATCTTCATATGTCCATAGCGAAATTAATTCAAACGCATCCTCGATGGCTATAGCAGGTATTTCCGGAGCAGGTAAATCTACAGCAACGAATAAGATTTTAAACAGTTATGATAAGGTCATTTATCACCCTGAATATCAGTTAATCCAAGTGCCATGGATCAAGATTGATTGTCCTTATGACGGTTCACTTTCAGAGTTTTGTGAAAGTTTTTTTATTGCATTGGATAAACGATTAAATACTCGTTATAGAGATAAATATACTGCTGGTCGACCTACAATAGGAAAGTTAATTGCAGATGTTGCAGACCTTTGTTTAATTCATGCTGTCGGTTTAATTGTTGTTGATGAGTTTCAACATATGAATCTTGCTAAAAGTGGTGGCGAGAAAAAAATGATTAACTTTTTGGTGACATTAGTTAATGTCGTTGAAGTCTCAATTGTCTTAATCGGTACACCAACAGCACTTCGTTTGTTTTCGAATGAATTTAGGCAAGCACGAAGAGCATCAGGTGAAGGTAGTATTGTATGGGATAAAATGGCATTTGATGAAAACTGGGATGTTTTTTTAGGAGAGTTGTTTCAATATCAATGGCTAGAGTCACATACGGAACTTGATGAAGCTTTTACTCATCTACTCTATAATTTATCACAAGGTATTCCAGACATAGCGGTTAAACTTTTTTGTATTGCGCAAGCAAAAGCTATTTTACTAGCAGATTCACCAACTGAAGAATGTTTGACTATTGGTTTATTTAATGATGTATTTGAAGAAGAGTTTTCTATTGTAAGGCCTATGTTAGATGCACTTCGGACAAATGATCATAGCGCTTTAAAAAATTGCAAAGATATTGTCATACCAAATATTGAAAGTGGATTATTAAATGGTTTTGATCATTTAAAAGCCGCTCCGTTGAAAACACCTAAAAGGATTGAAACAGGGGATTCGTTACAAAACGATGTAGTGAATAATGCCATTTCAACACTTGTCTCAATGGGGGTAACTGAAGATATAGTCCGACCACTTGTACAGGATTGTATAGCATCTAATCCAGAGGTTTCACTTATCGACATAATTCATCAAGCAACATCTTCATTTGCAACAACTAATGTTGCCAATACGAAAAAAGGGACAAAGAAAAAAATTAAAAGTACGATAAATAAAGTTAAAGAGGGTGATTGGGGGCAATTATCACAATCAGATCTACGCAAAGTGTATGTCTCTAAATCAGATACAATGTACAAAGCTCTATCGGAAAATGGTCATATTTATCCCATCGAGCGTTTACTGGCAGGTTAACTATGTTGGCTTACTTTCCTAAAGCATATGAAGATGAATTGTTATATAGCATGATTGCGCGATATAGTATTCATACGGGCCAACAAGAAAACCAAAAGGCAGTTATTCAAGATGTCTTTGGTAAAAAGACTGCTGTTGCGATACCGGACTTACCAAGTCACCTTAGGATATTTAGCAAAAGAGTGGGTAATGTTTGGCCTACTTCAGCTTCAAAATTGATTGATAACCATACATTAGCCAATCTGTATGTTCCATTTCTATTTGAACAACAAGCGCAGCAAGTTCTCTCATCGATGCAATCTGATGTCGGCGGAAATATTCATACTCGATCAGGGATTACGGCTTCAAGTATTCAAGCAACAAAATATTTTCGTTATTGCCCTGTTTGTTCAATAGAGCAAAAACACAACCTTGGGGAAACGTATTGGCAACGGAAGCACCAACTGCCATGTATTGAGGTTTGTCTTAAACATCAGTGTAAACTTATCCATTCTGAAACTTCATTTTATTCAATACAAAAACATCATTTTCACGCAGCCGAGACGGTTAATAAAAGTACGTGCATATCATCTATCTTACTAGGTAAGTACGAACATAAATTGATTAATCTCTTTTATGGCCTCTTAGAATTAAAAAATATAAAATCTTGCTCTAATAATCAATGGACAATGTTTTATAAAAAATTAGCCGTGGACTCAAATATGATGAGCGGTAACTATGTCGATCATAGGGCTATTTACCATCAGTTTAATAAGCATTGGGGAGATACTTTGTTTGCAAAATATTTACCCAAAAATGATGACAATAGTTGGCTAGTAGAAATATTTAGGAAACATAGAAAATCTTTTCACCCAATTCGACATTTAATGGTTTGGAGCACTTTTCTTTTTGATAAATCACTAGAAGAAATTTTTATGAAGGTTCGCAAATTTCCTAAAAAAGACGACTCTAATAAAGGTAAAGAATTTGTAGCTAAACAAACTACAAATAAAAGCACTAATGAACAACGAGAAACTTGGTTAGACTTACGCAGTAAAAATATTGAGTTCGGTGTTAAAGCATTAAGAAAAACAGGTAGTGGCGGAAGTTTATATGCATGGTTATATAGACACGATAGAGATTGGTTAAATGATAATTCACCCAAACCTCAGCGAACTAATTTAAATCGTTATAAAAGAGATTATGTAATGTGGGATGAAGAAAATATTGTATTACTTCAAGAATATATAAAGAACGTTACTACTTTAAGAAAGCGTCCCAGAATCAGTAAAACACACTTAATTAAACAACTACCTACCCCAAATTCTGTTGAGAAACATTTAATAGACCTACCGAAAACAACGAAATGGTTGGAAGTTAACCAAGAAAATAAAGTCGCTTATAGAAAGTTTCGATTACGTGTTGCTTATCAGGCACTAGAGGAATCAAATTTGCCATTACAGCAATGGCGTTTATTACGTTTGTCATCTATCCGTAAAGAATATGTCACAGAAGATATTGAGCATTACATTGTTGGCTTGATTAGTAAAACTAAGGCAGCAGCATAATGATTGGAATTACTCAAATACCGGACGGTTCAACATTGATGTTAATCGGTGATTGGTTCCAAAATCCAGGTGAAGGTTGGAAAGTTGTTTGTTATTTCAAAATGTCTAATGGTAGTTATTTTCGTAAATCTTTACCTATTGATTTATTACCCGCGTTGACTGTCGGTAAAACTTACCCGCTAATTGATACCGTTAATCATAAAATAGGTTTTACTAGTACATTTGTATTACCAAAGCAGGATGTTTGGGAGCTTGTTACTTATGCCGATATGCCACAAAGTTTACAGAAAAAACAAATTTTAAAAGAATTTGAGCAGCAAATTGAACATCAATTGATATATAAAATTGAGCTTGAAAAATACACTATGTGGCTACCTTTAAATGAGCTGGCAAGAATGTTGTTTTTTCAATCTGCAGAAATTGTTAGAACACTGGCTCTTGAAGGAAATACTTATCAATTAGCTAAAGCAGAAAAACATGATTGGGTAGGAAAAATAACCTTTGGGAGCCATGTACCTTTAAATTTTATAAACAGCTTAGAATACCGTAAATTCTTTGCCTGGTTAATGTTTGATGGCTCAGCTGAAAAAAGCTTTGGATCGATATTTAGGCTTATAAATAATGAAAGTGAATTAACTCAAAATTCAAGACGTTGGACATTCAATTTTATTCCTCCCGACATTGAAAATTGTTCAATAACTTGGAGTGGTTACACTGGCTTACAAAGTAAGGAAGAAGGGCATCATCGGTATGTGAGCGAAATCAGATCAATTGCAGGTGTTCCTACACCTGAGTTAAATGAAATTGAATTTGAACACCCAGAAGATAATATCAATATTGAGGGAGATGATGAGAACGGCGATCAAGAAAAAAACAAGAAGAAACCTTCTAATCCCATTGTTAATCCAAAGAAAATCGATGGTTTATCACATCCAAGATCGCAGGGGAAGCGTTACACAATAAATATTAATAGAGCTGGCTTTCATTTTGAAACCGATTTAGACCTACGTAGAAGTCCCCGTAATGTAAGAGTTCTTCCTAAAGGCGCACAGCCAGAATGGGATGAAAATCAAGAAGAAGATACTGTTGGTGTAACGCAAGGTAAAAATATAGGAAAAAATGCCAGAGCTGATATCGATAAACTTGAAGCGCCTAATCCAATTAAACCATCAGCAAAGCTACAGCTATTTGAGGTAATGCTAGAAATATTAACGGAAGAAAGCGGATGGAAGCTATTTTTTGAAAAGGGTAATATACCTAAAATGAATTGCCGTTCTGCACATTTAGTTGATGGACGGCCACGGCAATTTTGTTATGCGAAAATTCAATTAAGTGAAGAATTAGTAATTTTCGCTATTGAAATTGAACTGCAAGCTAAAGAAACATTATCAACTCTCTTTTATCGCTCAAAAATAGCAATACATGAACAGATATTAAAAGATCTAATGTCGAGTAATTCAGCAGAAAAACAAAAAGCTATGCAGTGGGATCGTAAATCAATAAAAGAAATCGCCATGTCATCTTACTTTCTTGGGCATCCCGATCAAAAAAATATAAGCAAAGAAGAAATAAATGAATCATGGTCTACTAGAGCAAAACATAAAATATTAACGCTTTAATTTTTAAAGCTATTTAGAATAATAAAAAATTTAATTTCAACTTAAAAAATATCATCTAAAACTACAAACAGTGGTATGCTCAAGAACACTTTTTTGTATTCTAGCAATAGGTAACAACGATGATCCGCTGCCACCTTGCCCGCATTATGGGCGAACATAAAATGCGTATTGCTGATGTAGCGAGAAAAGCAGGGTTGAGCCGAGCCACAGTGACTTTACTTTATAAAGAAACAGCGCAAAAAATTGATCTAGAAGTACTAGACAAACTTTGTGTACTTTTTGATTGTGAGCTAAAAGAAATTTTAGAAAGAGTCCCACACAAAACTAATAATTAGCATCCAAGGATTGGCATCATGGCGTCTGAAGCAGATACAAGAGCAAATTATATTGATCCAGCACTTAAAGCAGCCCATTGGCAGCCAATTAATATAATTCGTGAATATTACTTTACCGACGGTCGTAAACTAGCAGGTGGAGCCCGTGGTAGACGCTGTTTTGTAGATTATTTGCTTTATAAAGATAACCGCTACCTCGCCGTAGTTGAAGCCAAAAAAGATTCAGAGCACCCAACCAAAGGATTGCAACAGGCTATAGATTACGCCACAAAACTTCATGTTCGTTTTGTGTATTCAAGTAATGGTAAAGAAACTTATGAATTTGATTTAGAATCCGGTAAAGGCGAGTACATAGAATTCTATCCAACACCAGATGAGTTGGAAAACCGTTATGCAGGTATCACTACCAACATAGGTCAACAATTACGTAATATCCCTTTTCACTTGGAAGGGGCAATGCAGCCACGTTATTACCAAGAATTAGCTGTGCATGCTGCAACTGACGCTATCGGCCAAGGTAAGACCAGAGTATTAATGACTCTGGCAACAGGTACTGGAAAAACTTTTATTGCCTTTCAAATTATTCATAAACTATTTCAATCTCGCTGGAATAAAGAAGAACCAGGATCACGTCGCCCAAGAATTTTATTTCTGGCTGACCGTAATATATTGGCCGACCAAGCTATAAATACTTTTAACCCTTACGAAAAAGACATAATAAAAATTAATGGTGAAGAGGTTCGTAAGCGTAATGGGATTGTGCCAACTAATGCGCATATTTTCTTTGCTATTTATCAAGCAATTGCTGAGCGTGAAGATATTGAGGGTTACTACAAAGCATATCCCAAAGATTTCTTTGATCTAATAATGATTGATGAATGTCACAGAGGTAGTGCAAACGAAAAAGGCTCATGGCGTAATATTCTCAATCATTTTGGTGGTGCAGTTCATGTTGGTTTAACGGCTACACCTAAACGTGAAGCTAATGTTGATACTTATGACTATTTTAAGAGTCCTGTATTTGAATATTCGCTTAAAGAGGGTATTAATGACGGTTTCTTAACACCTTACAGAGTAAAGCGTGTTCGTACTAATCTTGATGAATTGGTGCTTACCAAAGATGATAAAGTTATAGAAGGCGAATCAGAGCAAGACATTTACCAAGTTGAAGACTACGACAAAAAAATAGTGGTTGATGATCGTACCGAGCTCGTGGCCAAAACTATTCTCGATAACATTAATACATTAGATAAAACCATCATTTTTTGCGAAAACCAGAATCATGCCCTAACCATGCGCGACATGATTAACAAACATAAAAAAGTTATAGATCCACACTACTGTGTACGAATCACCAGTGATGAAGGTAAAATTGGTCGTGAACTACTTGAAAAATTTCAAGATAACGATAAAGACATCCCTACCATCATAACGTCATCGCAAATGCTTACCACAGGAGTCGATGCCCGTAATGTACGCAACGTGGTGTTAGATCGCACCGTTGGTTCTATGGTGGAATTTAAACAAATTATTGGCCGTGGTACACGGGTATTTGATGGTAAAGACTACTTCACCATTATTGATTTTCGAGGCGCAACCAATAAATTCTACGACAAAGACTGGGACGGTGAGCCAGAAGCACCTGAACCTGGTGGCACAGGTGAACCTACCCCGCCTCCGTATAATCCAGAGCCCCCGGAAGGTGGTGATGGACCTAAACCAGAGCCGAAAGAACCTAAGCCAAAATTGAAAGTAAAACTCGGTAAACATCGTGAGCTTAAGGTGATTGATGTTGAAACTCGATATATTGATGAAAACGGAAAGCCGCTTACTATTCAAGAGTTTGTCGAGCTCCTAATTACTCAGTTACCTGGTTTATTTAAATCTGTAGATGAACTACGCCAAATATGGTCTGACCCTGATGAGCGTGAAACCTTACTTAGCAAATTAGTAGAAGCCGGTTTTGATAAAGAACAATTAGGTGCATTGCGCCGTATGTTTGAAGCGGAAGATTGCGATATTTTCGATTTACTCGCCTTCTTAGCTTTTGAACAACCCATGGCTACTCGTAAAACGCGTGCAGATAATGTTCGCGGAAATAACGCATTCTTTAATCAATATAAACAAGAAAATGCCAAACAGTTTTTACATTTTGTATTAAATCGTTATGAAAAAACGGGTAGCACAGAATTATCTCGTGAGCGTTTACCTGCACTTATCGAACTATCTGGTTTAGGAACAACTAAAGATGCCTCTAATGCATTTGGTGGTAAACCAGTACATTTATTGGCTGCATTTAAGCAGTTACAACAACAACTTTATTATGTGAATTAAATGGAACTAACCTTAGCACCTAACCCGCTGCACGATCAGCCTCAAACGTTACATATCAACAAGGTAGCAACCTTGATTGGTGAAAATGGCTGTGGTAAGTCAAGCATATTACAATCGGTATTTGAGCAGCGACTAAGCAAACAAGCACATCAGCATTTGAATGTGGTCTGCTTTTCGTCGGGCCAAAACGAAAATTATTCAGAGAAATTTAGTAATTACTTAAAGCGTGAACGACAAGCTGGACGGGGACTTGGTTTAGAGTGTTTATATTTTGATAAGCCTTGGTCGAAATTGCTTATCTTTTTGGCTACTGCCACCAAGCGCAGTGGTAAGGTTCGTTCGTTTTTATGCGAAGGTGGCTATGTCACTGAATCACAAACAGGGCATGATGATCAAAGTACAGTTCTAAAATGTGCGTTTAGAATCGATAAAAACTACATAACACGCATACAAGATGCTTTACAGCGCGAAGTGAGCGGGGAAACAGGCACTTTGCGATCGACGGCTTATTTCAGAACATTAGATAGCTTTGTAAATACATTTATCTCTCGTGATTTTGAGTTTGATAACCCATTAAGAAAACAATCCATTGAAATATCCGCAAATCGTTTAATCGACGTTTCGTTTGATTACCCAAGGCAAGTACAAGCTGGTGAAGAAGATGCTGAAGTAGGAGATGAAAACTCACAAGCTCAAGCGGATAGTTTTGCCCCTGAAATTAGTTTTTTTACTCAAGCAGCTGATAATGACTACTTTATTGATAAGAGTAGCTGTAAGCTTACTTTTAATAATGGCCTCGAACTCGATCAATTAAGTGATGGTGAATATCAGCTACTCTTTTTGTATGCGTTAATAGACCTATTTGATGGCCCTAGCACCTTATTTTTATTTGATGAGGCTGACTCTCATTTACATTACAAAAATGTTGAAAAGCTTTGGACCCTTCTACACAGTATTCAAGGTAATGCCATTACCACCACACACCTTTTGGATTCGATTTCTGCCAAGGAAAACCGTATTGAGCATCTTAAAGTTGTAGAAAGAGGCCAGATCAACGAAAACAATAAAATCAAACAACTCATCAATCGTTTAAGCATACTATCTAGAACTAAGTCAGTTGAATTTGAAGTCATGGGGAAAATACCTTTTTTGGCCTTACTAGATGATTACAATGACTGGCATATTTTTACCAAATTAGCAGAAAAGAAAGGGTGTGATATTGCTCGACTTGTAAGCATCCAACCTTTTAAGAAAACATCGAGTTTTACCACTGATGCAGATGTTTTAGGTGGGCCAAAAATAGATTGGGTTAAGGGGCTAAGCGCCTCAGAAACCGAAAAAATAACATCGAAAATATTTTTAATTTGCGATCGTGATGAGGCAAACCCGAATTGGAACCCAAATGATAGTGTTCAGGTTACAGGTCAGACTTATAAAAAACTTATCAAAAGTATTAAGTGGCCTAACGGACTTAATGTTCAGACATTTTTGCTAGCATGGAAACGTCGTGAAATTAAAAATTACCTACTTTCATACTCTGCTTTATCTCATCATAGAGTTTTGAATCTAGTGAACAACGGAAATATTGCCGCAGTGGATTACTTACAACAGAACCAAACAGGTGACAATGATTCTATACGTAAAATGCAAGCTAAAGATGCAGTTGATCCGTTGATCAACACTGAAGGGATAGGCTTAGATTTTGATAAGTTACAAGCCTATATAGACTTGATCCCAGAAGATGAAATCAGCGAAGACATCACCAATATGTATAATTTTATTATCGGAAAACTATAAGCCATGTCATTACAACAGAAAATCAACCGAATTACCGACATCCTTCGCCGAGACGATGGCATTAGTGGTGCAATGCATTACACGGAACAAACTTCTTGGGTGTTATTCCTAAAGTTTTTAGATGATTACGAATCAAAAAAAGAAGATGAAGCCGTATTGTCTGGTAAAGACTACCAACCCGTACTTGATGACGAACATCGCTGGTCAAGTTGGGCGTGCCCTAAAGATAACAACGGCAAGTTGGACATCAATAAAGTACGTACTGGTGATGATTTAACCGAGTATGTAAACACTGAGTTATTCCCCTACCTAAAAAGCTTTGCTAATACGGCTGCCATTGGTGCAGATCCCAAATCTTTCACCTACAAAATAGGCGCTATTTTCCAGTACTTAGATAACAAAGTCGCTTCAGGTCATACCCTACGTGAAGTACTAGACCTTATTGATACCTTAAACTTTCAATCCAGTGATGAAATGTTTGAGCTTTCATTGGTGTATGAAGGTTTACTGCAAAACATGGGCGACGCCGGTGGTTACGCAGGTGAATTTTACACCCCTCGCCCTGTGGTTCGAGCCATGGTTAAAGCGGTAGATCCTCAACCATTAGATAAGATTTATGATGCAGCCGCAGGCTCTTGTGGTTTCTTAGTAGATGCTTTTGAATACAACCTACCCGCTTCACGTAAAAAACGTGGCGTAAGAGATCTAACCAGTGAAGAGTATGATTTCCAACGTTTAGATGCTTATTGGGGCTTTGAGAAAACCTCATTAGCTTATGTTATGGGCATGATGAATATGATCTTGCATGGCATTGAGTCGCCTAACCTATACCGCGGTAACACGCTGACGCAGAATATCCGCGATATTCAAGAAAAAGACAGATACAACATCATTTTGGCTAACCCGCCTTTTGGCGGCAAAGAGAAGCCGCAAATTCAGCAAAACTTCCCTATTCAAGCTAACGCTACCGAATTGTTGTTTTTGCAGCACTTTATGAAAACTCTAAAATCGGGTGGTAAAGCGGCCATTGTGATCCCTGAAGGCGTATTATTCCAAACGAACAGTGCCTTTAAGCAGGTAAAACAAGAGCTGCTGGAAAACTTTAACCTGCACACCATTTTAAGTTTGCCTGCAGGTGTGTTTTTACCGTATTCAGGCGTAAAGACTAATGTGCTCTTTTTTGAACGCAGTGGCGGCACTAGCGATGTGTGGTATTACGAATGTGAGCCAGAGCAAAAGCTCACAAAAAACAAACCGATTACCGATGAACACTTAAATGAATTTTTGGAGCTTTACAACAGACGAGAAACGACAGAACGATCTTGGACTGTGTCGGTAAGCAAACTGGCCGAAGATTACGATTTATCCGCGAAAAATCCAGCCAAACAAAAAGACGTGGAGCATTTAGCACCGAGCGATATACTCAAGCAAATTCGAATCAAGGAAAAGCTAGTATCCGGTCTATTAGATGAAATTGAAAACCTGTTGGAGGAGGTATAAATATGGAGCAGGTTTTATATCAATTACCAGATGGTTGGGAGTGGTGCAAACTAAAAAGCATCACTACGAAAATTGGTAGTGGAGCTACTCCAAAAGGTGGTGAGAAGGCATATAAGCAGATTGGCATTTCGCTAATCAGAAGCTTAAATGTACATGATTGTACTTTTAAGAAGAAGCGGCTTGCGTTTATAGACGATGAGCAAGCCGGTGCCCTCAAGAACGTCATCATTGAAAGTGGAGATGTACTGCTAAATATTACTGGTGCTTCTATTGCGAGAAGCTGCATCGTACCTGACGAGTATTTACCTGCTCGCGTTAATCAGCACGTAATGATTATCAGGCCTACCCCAAAGATTGATAATAAATTTCTAAATTATTTGATTGTAAATCCTAAGTTCAAAGCACAGTTACTTTGGCAGGGAGCAGGTGGCGCTACGCGTCAGGCACTTACGAAAACCATGGTAGAAGAGTTAGATATTCCTTTACCTAGCATTAAAGAACAAAAACGCATCGTCGAAAAGCTCGATGAACTACTCACCCGCATCGACACCGCAATCGAACATTTGCAGGAAAGCATCACGTTGACTGATGCGCTGTATGTTAGCGAACTGAGTAGTGTATTTAGTAAGGGTCATGAGAAATGGCCTTTAAGAGAGTTAAACGAAGTTGCCGAAGTCGCACGTGGTAAATCCAAGCACAGACCTCGTAACGATAAGTCGTTATTTGGCGGAGAATATCCATTTATTCAAACTGGTAATGTTCGTAACGCTCAAAAATACATCACAACGTATTCAGCTACTTACAACGAAAAAGGATTACAACAAAGTAAGCTGTGGCCAAAGGATACCATTTGCTTAACTATTGCGGCCAATATCGGGGATGTTGCAATTTTAGGTATGGATGCGTGCTTCCCCGACAGCGTTGTTGGAATATCCTCTTCGCAGCTAGAAACCGATTATTTGTATTACTTTTTAACGACGCTTCAACAACAACTTGACAGTAAAGCGAATGCGGCAGCACAGAAAAACATCAATCTTAAAATCCTTTCGGAGATCAAAATTCCAGTTCCTGTTCTTGATGATCAAAAGGAAATAATTAAAAGAATTAATGAAATTGATAGCTTAGCTGTCAAATTAAAAGCTGAAGTTGAAGATAAAATAATAACAATGAAGCAACTAAAAGCATCAATTCTCAACTCAGCTTTTAAAGGCGAACTATAAGGGAATAATATGGCTAGGTTTTTACCCGATGATTTCAGTCCAGAAAAGCTGAATATAGAAATAGAGGAAGTTTTCCCTAATTGTACTGAAGTCTTTTTTTTGCCAACTCAGGCTGAATTAGAATTGGCCGGTAAGGGTACAGAAAACCCTAGCCAGCATCGGAAAAGTATCGCAACCTTTAGTGGTCAAGATGGATTTATATCTGTAACCCCTATTATTACCTTGCCGACACATCCTAATTATTTAAAACAAAAATACGATCAGATTGAATCCATTGATGTGGAAGTTTACTTTGATTCAGCTCCATATACCAAAGAAGAAGTGGTCGACTGTTTACAGCTCCTTCCAAGTGGCTTTGTTAAAGACCTTCGCTATGGTTTAGGTTTAATCAAAGATTATCGTTTTATTATCTCGGCAATAGAAGAGCAAACCAAATTAAAAAATATATGTATTGGAAAAGAAGAAACAGGGAATGACTCTGGGCTTGAGTCATTTTATCTGAACGTGGATGGTTTTGATGAAATGCGACGTAATTGTGATCGTATTACACGAAGAGCCAGACAAGCAGCTCAGATAACCAAAACTGCTGCAATATACAACCAGTTAGCCTATCACTTAGGTAATGAGCAAAGAACATTACCCACAGATAATGATGCTATTAGTAAAATGCTTCGGATTAAGATAAATGACACCGATAAACAAGCGGCAATGAGTTTGATTACGGAAGATAAGTCAACGGTAAATAAAACCGATTCTGTAACACTAACAAAGTTAAAAAATGACATTGAACTTGTTTCTTTAGAGCGATTAATTGCTTCTTATGAAGAGTTACTGACGAAAAAAACCAAAGAAGATACATGGCAGCGCTTATTTAATGAAAACCCATTTATCTTGAGTCTTGCCTTTGGCTACCCAGCGATAAAAATATCTGATCAAGCCAGTATTGGCGGTAAACGTTTGTCTGGTGATGGTGAAAAGATCACAGACTATTTAATTAAGAATGGTGTTACCAATAACCTAGCGCTTATAGAGATCAAAAAGCCCTCAGCAGTTTTGTTAAATAAAACAGCTTACAGGGGCGCAGTTTATTGCGCATCAACCGAATTAACTGGCTCCGTAACCCAAGTTTTAGATCAGTGTTATCACCTACAACAAAACATCGCTTCGATAAAAAATAATAATAGAATTTATGATATAGAATCTTATGCCGTTCATTGCATTTTGATTATTGGCACCATACCAAGTGATGAAGATAAAAAGAAATCCTTTGAAATATATCGACGTAACTCTAAAAATGTACAGATAATCACCTTTGATGAACTACTACTAAAACTTAAGCAATTACATGGCTTTTTGAATGATAGTGATTAAGGAAGGAAAGGAGAAGTTATGAATAAAGATTTAACAGAGTCACCTCACGATCGCCAAAATATTCTCAATAATCGCTATGCTTTACAGCAGGCTGAGCAACATCTCGCTTTAGGAGGAATTCTTTTTCAAGAGGAAGTAGTGTTTACTAAGCAACAGGTTATGGTGCTATTTGATATCAGTGATCGTACTATTGAGCGTTATTTGGCTAGTTATGCTGATGAACTTAAAAATAATGGTTATCACCTGTTGAGAGGTACCAAACTCAAAGAATTCAAGGCTTTGATCTATGGTACCGACATCTATGACGGTACCAAAACCAGTATTTTAGGTGTATTTACATTTAGGGGAGTACTGAATCTCGGAATGTTGTTAACCGAAAGCGAGCCTGCACGCATTCTTCGTTCCCGTGTACTTGATATAGTTTTAGATGTCATGGCTGAACGTGCAGGTGGGCATACCAAGCACATCAATCAGCGAGATGAAACCTACTTACTAGCTGCATTTCAAGAAGAGAATTATCGTCGTCAGTTTACAAATGCGTTGGATAGTTTCGTTGAAGGTAACCATTGGAAATACGCCCGTTTCACCAATTTAATTTATAAAAGTATTTTCCATGAAAATGCGACTGAATATAAGAAGGTGTTGAATTTAGCAGCAAAAGATAATATTCGCGAGACTATGTATTCAGAAGTACTTAACCTTATTGCGAGTTTTGAATCGGGCATTGCTTACGAATTTGAGAAAGCTAGCCAAGTAAAAGGGCAGAAACTCACTCAAAAAGAAGCTGAAGGGTTGTTTGTTGGTTTCGAGAAACATCCTCTATTTAAGCCTTTAATTTTGGATGCACGAACTAAAATGGCTAGCCGTGATTTGTGTTTTCGAGATGCGCTACATGAAAAGCTTGAAGCTTATGTCCAGTCTGTACCAGAAGGTGATTTCGAACGCTTTCTGGGAGAAAAGAGTAAGTCGTTAGAAGAACAACTAAGCGATCCAGATACGCTAGCGGTGTTTAAACGCTTGAAGGATCGCTGATATGACTGACACTATGCGATTTCTCTATTTTGATATAGGCCATGCAGTACATACTCACGACTGGATCATTGAATACTCTGGTGGCTTGGCCGGCACAAAAGATTTAGGGCAACTAAAAAGTCCACTTGAACATATTCAAAATGATGACTACTACCCAGAAATGGAAGACAAACTAACGCATTTGGTTTTTTCTATTAATAAGCATCATGCATTTACCGATGGTAATAAACGATCATCGTTAGCATTAGGTGCATATTTTCTTGAACTGAATGGTTTTGATTATATTGTGAAGCGTTTTGTTAAAGATATGGAGAACATTGCCGTTTGGGTCGCTGACAATGTGATTGATAAAGATTTACTACATCAAATTATTGCTTCAATTTTATATGAAGACGATTACTCTGAAGGTATTAAGTTGGCTATTTTTGAAGCTGTAGAAGCTGCAGAGTTATTAAAACAGGATCAATAAAACTATATCTGTTTTGAATCACTGACCCTTAAAAGTTGAGAATAATGGTCAGTAGATATTAAAAAAACGGTTTTGAGCACTCGATATAAATACGTTTTAGCGGGTGTTCTGTATTTGATATTTTCTTTAATAAACCATTTAGGTTTCTTTTAAAAACACTGGTTTTTAATTTTAAAAAACTCAAACTTTTTACTTCTAATGAATGTGTGTTTCTTATTCGTTCGATATCTAGAGTATCTGTAATTTCCCAGCCCATATCACCTATTAAGCCATCAGAAATATGTAAAATATAATCACCGTGATCGTCAATTGTTACCGTAGAAGTAAAATATAATGTGCCTTCAAATGTAATAACATGCGGTACATAGTATTTTTTGATGTTCTTAGATCGTTTAATTTTTAACATTTATACCTCCGGTATTTATTAAAAAATTCAAAATGGAGACTGAAAAGTCGCAATAATTTGTTGGCGGAAGTTATCTGAAATAAACATTTTAGCCGTATGCATACTGATTTTCTCAATGGTGCTTTCAGCGTTTGTTAAATAAATTTCTTGTTGCTGATTAGCTTCATCAGAAGGTGTACCTTTCAAAGTTTCACTAGAGTTATTAATGTTATTTTTAGCTTCATGGATCGCAAAGCTATCACTCACAATAATATTTTGTTCGGGTATTTCTTGGTTTAATCGGTGTGCATACTCACTTAATTGGGGCTCTGAAAATGTGTATAGCCAGGCTTGTTCGTTATTTGATTTGGTCATTCTCAAAACTCTCCCGAGTATCTGCCTAAAATATAGCTCAGTTTTTACTCGGCTTAGATGACAACAAACTTGTAACCTAGGGATGTCAGTGCCTTCTGAAATCATTCCTACACTAACAATCCAAGCTTGTTGGCTTAGTCTAAAGTTATTGATAATGTCAGCTGAATTAACTTGTTTATGGGTGACTAGAACAATATCTTGATTGTAATATTCAGTCATTAACTCATAGATGGCATTTGCATGTGTAACAGAAGATGCAACAATTAAACCTCCAGCTTTTGGGTTTAAGCTTCGAATATCGTCTAATTTATTAATTGCGCCACCAAGGATATATTTAAGTGCAGTTTCATTTTTAACGAGCTCAGAGTAACTAATTATTTTTTTATTAAATAGATCAATAAAACTGGTAAAAACCTGTTTTTCATTGTCTTTTTTAGTAACAGTAATACTTTCATTATCTATTAAAACGATGTTTGGGCTTCGACAAACTTGGTCTTGTATAGCTTGAGATAAACCATATATATAGTCACATTTAATTTGTCTGTTTATCCCTGAATAGTCTGATAATGTAATGGGTAAAGTGTCTGAACGCCAAGGCGTGCCTGACAATGCTAGTGTATATGCTGCCTTCCCCTTGATATGTGACAATATTGGCTCGCCCCACGCATTCGTGTTTTTATCTGAATCACCTGCACAATGGTGAATTTCATCAAAAATCACTAACACTCTATGAGTATTTAATATATGCCAAAACTCATCATTTAAATGAAGCATTGATTGGTAAGTATATGATTTACCTAGCGCACCAATAACACCATCAAATCTAGCATTTAAAATTTTTCCGAATGTTTCTTTAATGCTATTTGCAACAGTTACACTAGGGGAAAAACAAATAACAAAATCGATTAACCCTAGATCTTTCAAATTTTTTGATAGCGCAGCAGCCATCATTGTTTTTCCTGAGGCTGGTGTAGCTAAGCAAAAGAAATGTGGTTTAGTTTTATAATGTTTAATTGCAGCATTAACGCAATTTTTTTGCCATATTCTAAGCTGCATTATTGCCCTTAATGAGTGTATTTTTAATATTATTTAGCGCTGTTATTTTCCCTAAGATCTTTGAACTTTTTTCACGTGCGATTAAATACTGCTCTTCTAGTTGCTTTTTCATGTCTGGAAATTCTTCAAATAAGCGCATGTATTCCTCAGATTCACCAATCGCAGACATCATATCAACTTGATATTCTTGAATAGATTTTTCCAACCGTTTTTGTATCGGTTCAAGATTACTAGTTTGCTCATTCTTAGTGTAACCGTAAGGTAAATCTTCAACTTTACTTTTTTCTAAAAAATCCGTTTTATAAAATAAATCACTTTTTGAGTAAGTTGCATCGTGTGAGCCCTTAGTCCCCTTTTTATTTAACATCTCTATTTTTACCAACCTAAGGATCTGTTTATAGATGAATTTCCTTGCTTGATTCGAGTCTAAAGTTTCATTGGAATTTTTTAAAAACGCATCTCTCAACTGAAGTACAGTGAAATGGTTAAAAGATTCTTTCTTTAAAATATTTAGGATTGTTACGTTGATACTGATTGTTTTATTAGTCATAAATTAAAGATAAAGATCTGTTGCTCTCATATAGGAGCAATTTTAGGTTTTTTTCGAGAGACAATCAAGCTCTGATATCGGAGCAGATAAAATGAATATTGTCGGCGAAAAAGTAAAAGTACACAGAGAGTCTTTTGGATGGACCCAAGAACAATTTGTTGCTAAATGTAATTTAATTGGCTGGAATATCAGTAGGAGCACACTTGCAAAAATTGAGTCAAAAGTCAGAAGAGTTACAGATATTGAAGTGCAATTGTTAGCTAGGGCATTAAAGATAAACGTAGAGTTGTTATTTTAAAACTAATACGAAATTCGTGATTCATTAAAAGTATGATACTTTTAAATTGTTGGGTTATGTCCGGCTACGAAAAATCAATGACTTACATGAATTAAAGTATGATACTTTATTGTAAGTTTACAGACCGATCAATTATTAGCTCGTTATACGAATTAATAATTGTACTAAACTAAAAAGCGACTTACTCATAGAGTAGTCGCTTTTTTTCTAGGCGTAATAGGTGACTATTGGGATTGAAAACAACGATGTTATTCCATTCTCTGTAATCAATGTCTTGCGCCTACATGGATGTGGGTCTGTCTCTTATACACAAGTCTATGATAGTTGATGAGTCTGTGATCTAATAAGCTCATTGTAATAAAGCCCCTGAGAAAGTGAATCATTTAAATCCAAAAGAATGGGCCGAATTTATTTTTGGCAAAGCAGAGTTAGGCGATCCAAGAAGAACCTGAAGATTAGCTAAACTAGCCAATGATAGGGCAGAAAATGCTGGCCACTCAATTGTTAAAGCTTGTAATGATCCTGCTGCTATTGAGGCTGCGTATCGCTTTATCCGTAATGATGATATTTGCCCTCAAGCAATAGCTGGATCTGAAAAAACCAGTGAAATGATGAAAAAATTACCGCTAGTATTAGCAATACAGGATACAACAGGGTTAACTTTCAAACATAGTGTTTGTGAAGAATTAGGGGACGTTAGTTGTGTTAATAACCTCGGTAAACCGTCAAAAACAAGAACATTATACGCGCATTCGACATTAATTTTAGATGCAAAAACTGAGCATATCGTCGGGTTAGCAGATCAACTTCATTGGTATCGCGAGATGAAAGTAAAAGGAACAAGGGAGCAGCAACCGCGGCGTCCGTCCCAAGAGAAAKAAAGCTATCGTTGGCAGCAAACCACGAAAAGGACTGGAGACGTATCTAACGTCATTGAAGTATGCGATAGATAAGCGGATACTTMTGCGTATATGAGTCATCAAATAACTAATGAGCAGCGTTTTTTAGTTAGAGCCAAAGAAAATAGAAATTTAATCGCTCCTCAGTGCAACCTAACAGAGTTACTGAAAACAACACAAGGCCAATGTTGTTACACAGTCAATGTTAAACAGCGAGGGGGTAGAAAAGCCCGGAAAGCGCAGATGACCCTTAGTTACCAACCAATCACATTCGCCAAGCCTAAGCGAGCACAAGGATTGGATGAGCTTAACGTTAATATTATCATTTGCCAAGAAAAAGAGAGTGACCAAGAAAGTCCGCTCCGCTGGCTCCTTTACACAACAGAGCCAATCAATACGACAGAATATGCTCAACGATTAGTCAGGTATTATGAATCAAGACTCAGCGAAGAAAATAAGCTGCACCGTTTATGCTACTGATTTAACATGGAAATTACTCTGGCGTAAAATAGAGAAAGGAAAAGAACTTCCCAAAAAAGCCCCATCACTTTATTGGTTATATTATGCAATCGCAGCGCTAGCAGGTTGGTATGATAGTAAAAGGAATGGGCGGGTTAGGATAAAGGCTTTATGGCAAGGATGGTTAAAATTGGCTGATATGGTTGAGTCAGCAGGGTTGGCTTATCGCTAACTCAGACTGAATGACTTGTGATCAAGAGACAGGGATGTAGGTACTTAGGTTCAGTCGGGAACTATGAACCTGTGCCTCTAAGCCTTTTCATTCTCGCTAAGTGGTGCATTCATTAATTCAATTGGTATTATGAGTCGAGAGCAGATGATATTTTACTAGCCAATTGTCAAACTATTTGACAATTAAACTCAGTTGAAATTATGTGTATTAATATTATTTATCTAATTTAGTGATAACGAAGTTTTCCCCTTAGATCCCCTTATTTTTCTCTAGCTCAGTAAAAAAAATGAAACTCAAAACGCACAAAAAACCGATGAGTACTATCCTCATCGGTTTTGTTTTTTTACATTAATTACGAGTTAAATTCACTCACATCGATATCAAGCAATTGACCAATGCCTTCACCATAAGCGGGGTCTGCTTTATAGCAATGCCTTAGGTGACGTAATTGAATTTCTTTTGGTACACCATTTAAGTTACGTGCCGTATTATCAAACAGAATTTTTTGTTTATCAGCCGTCATTAGACGGAATAGATCCCCTGGTTGTGAGAAGTAGTCTTCATCTTCACGGTGATCCCAATGTGCAGCTGCGCCATCTAAGCTTAACGGTGGCTCAGAGAAATCTGGTTGTTCTGCCCACTGTCCTTGATCATTGGGTTCATAGCCTAATGTACTACCAAAGTTACCATCAACACGCATTGCACCATCACGGTGGTAACTATGAACAGGACAACGAGGGGCATTCACTGGAATGTGTTGGTGGTTAACACCTAAACGGTACCGCTGAGCATCACCATATGAAAATAATCGCCCTTGAAGCATTTTATCTGGAGAGAAACTGATGCCTGGAACCACATTCGCGGGATTAAATGCTGATTGTTCTACTTCTGCGAAGTAATTTTCTGGGTTACGATTTAACTCAAATTCACCGACTTCAATTAAAGGGTAATCTTTATGTGGCCATATTTTGGTTAAATCAAACGGATTGTAAGAGACCGTTGCGGCTTCTTTTTCTGGCATAATTTGAACTTTCAGTGTCCATTTAGGAAAGTCTTTATTATTAATGCTTTCTAACAAATCACGTTGATGGCTTTCACGATCATTACCAATAACGACACTCGCTTGTGCATCTGATAAGTTTTTAATGCCTTGTTGAGAGACAAAATGAAATTTCACCCAATAACGTTCGTTATTGCTATTGATTAAGCTGAATGTATGACTACCAAAACCGTGCATGTGGCGGTACGTTGCCGGAATTCCGCGATCACTCATGACAATAGTAACTTGGTGTAATGCTTCAGGTAATGATGTCCAGAAATCCCAATTGTTTTTTGCGCTTCGCATATTTGTACAAGGATCTCGTTTTACCGCGTGATTTAAATCTGGAAATTTTAACGGATCACGTAAGAAGAACACGGGGGTGTTGTTACCCACTAAATCCCAGTTGCCTTCTTCTGTGTAGAACTTCAAAGAAAAACCACGGATATCACGCTCGGCATCGGCAGCACCACGTTCGCCTGCAACCGTAGAAAAACGTGCAAAGATTTCCATTTTTTTCCCCACTTCTGCAAATAGTTTTGCTTTCGTGTATTGAGTAATGTCATGAGTAACCGTAAAGGTACCATAAGCGGCAGAACCTTTTGCGTGCATGCGACGCTCAGGGATTACTTCACGATCAAAATGAGCCAATTTCTCTAAAAACCATACATCTTGTAGAAGTTGAGGACCACGTTTACCCGCAGTTTGAATATTTTGATTATGTGCAACAGGGCAACCTGAAGCGGTCGTTAATTTTTTACTCATTGTTAATTCCTCACATGTGTATTTTATTCAAATTTGTAACTGAATTAATCGATGCTGAATTAGCTTATATCTATTACTATTTAAGTTACATAAAATTACTTAAAGGAGCCATCAACTATAGTACAAAGTTTCTGATACTCCTGCTTTTAATTGTCTTCTGCCAAAAAGTTATTTAATAATCGTTTCAAAAATCAAATCTATATTTAATGGAATAGTATCTGAAATACTAATTCCACCTACGGTCGACGCTAAACTAATAAGGTTTTCTGAAGGAATATTAAAATCACCTGCTTTAACAATAATAGGTCTATAAGAGTTAACCGTCATTAGCCCTTCGCTTTTATGAATAATGACAGGGATGTCAAATTCTTTTATATTCCCATAAAAGGAAACTTTAGCTTTAATAAGTGTTTTCGTAATAGGGCTTACTATCGATGCTACATCGAAGGAGCCTTTAACTTTTACTTGTGGATACAGGTTTGTTTTAAAAAAAAGTTCATTAATCCTGCTATTTCGAATAGGTATATTTGTCTTTATATTATTAAAATTTATTGATATATCAAACATCCCATTTGAATATTGCCCCTGTATATTATCAACTACAACAGATTCAATAATGTATTGTTTTTTTATCGTGACAAAACTAATACTGGATAATTCAGGAACAATACTTAGCTTTTCAAACGCAAATGTATTCCCTGAAAATATAATAAATAATAGAAATATTTTTTTCATAATAATTTACCTTTTACTTTTAATAAATAAGTCAATTGAAGTAAATAAAAATCGCTAATACAACCAAGTAGAGATACTAGCGAACAACTAAAAACAATTTAGTTAACTTTTCAAGTCAAAGCGATCTAATTGCATCACTTTAACCCATGCTTCAATGAAGTCGTTTACGAACTTTTTATCCGCATCATCTGACGCATAGACTTCTGCAATAGCTCTTAATTCAGAACTAGAGCCAAAAATAAGATCGACTGGTGTTGCTTGCCATTTTAACTTGCCTGAAACGCGATCATGACCATGATAAAGCCCCACTGTAGATTTGTTTTTAGTCCAAACAGTAGACATATCTAATAGATTGACAAAAAAGTCATTCGTTAATACACCGGGTGTTTTAGTCAATACACCATTTGAAGAACCATCGTAGTTGGCATCAAGTGCACGCATGCCACCAACAAGTACTGTCATTTCAGGTACATTTAAACCAAGAGTGTTAGCTTTATCGACTAACATTTCAGCTGGTGACATGTAACTGTCTTTCGTATAATAGTTTCTAAAGCCATCAGCTTTTGGTTTTAAGTAGTTAAATGATTTAACATTCGTTTGCGCTTGCGTCGCATCGGTACGTCCAGGAACAAATGGTACTTCAATGCTGTGACCTGCTTTTTTCGCTGCACTTTCTATTGCGGCTGCCCCACCTAATACGATTAAATCAGCTAACGATACTTGTCTTTTGGAGGATATCTTGTTGTATTTCGCTTGAATAGCTTCAAGTTTAGCTAATACTTTGCTTAACTCTTTTGGGTTATTTACCGCCCAACTATTTTGAGGGGCAAGGTTAATACGAGCACCGTTTACACCACCGCGCATATCCGTAACTCGATGACTAGAAGCCGCCGCCCAAGCTGTTCTTACTAATTCAGCAGATGTTAAACCAGACTTAAGTAATTGCTTTTTAAGTTTAACAATATCTTTACTGGTGATCAGTTTATGGTCAACAGCAGGAATAGGATCTTGCCACGACAGCACTTCACTTGGAACATCGCTACCAAGATATCTTGCCCGAGGCCCCATATCACGATGAGTTAACTTAAACCAAGCTTTTGCAAAGGCTTTATCAAACTCTGTAGGGTCTTCTCTAAAACGTTCAACAATTTTACGGAAATCAGGATCTTTCTTCAGTGCTAAATCAGTAGTAAACATAATGGGCGCATGACGTTTATTAGGAATATGCGCATCAGGGACTAAATTTGCCGCGGCTTTATCTTCAGGAATCCATTGAATAGCACCTGCTGGGCTTTTGGTTTGCACCCAATTGAAGTTCATCAAGTTATCTAAATAATTAGAAGACCATTGGGTTGGTGTAACGGTCCAAGCTCCTTCCAAACCACTACTTGTTGTATCTGCACCAACACCAGAATCACATTTGTTTTTCCAACCTAAACCTTGTGCTTCAATTTTTGCCGCACCAGGCTCTACACCAACACATTCATTAGGTTTTTTTGCACCGTGCGCTTTTCCTAACGTGTGACCACCGGCAAGTAATGCAACAATTTCTTCATCATTCATTGCCATACGGCCAAACGACATTCTGACATCTTTAGCCGCTAAAAGCGGATCAGGGTTGCCATGTGGTCCAACAGGGTTAACATAGATCAATCCCATTTCAACTGCCGCAAGAGGACCTTTTAACTTACCTTTTTTATCCCGACGTTTATCACTAAGCATGGCAGTTTCAGGCCCCCAATAAACTAAATCAGGCTCCCAATCGTCCGCTCGCCCACCAGCAAAACCAAAAGTTTTAAAGCCCATTGACTCAAGCGCTACATTACCTGAAAGTACCATTAAATCGGCCCAAGAAATTTTACGACCGTATTTTTGCTTCACTGGCCATAATAGTCTACGTGCTTTATCCAAGTTAACATTATCAGGCCAACTATTAAGCGGATCAAAACGCTGTTGTCCTCCTGATGCACCACCACGTCCATCATGAACACGGTAAACACCTGCACTATGCCAAGCCATGCGGATCATTAATGGACCATAATGTCCCCAGTCAGCAGGCCACCAAGTTTTTGAGTCGGTAAGCGTAGTTTGAATATCTTTTTTAAGCATTGCTAAATCTAGGCTTGCAAACTCTTTGGCATAACTAAACTTTTCGCCGTAAGGGTTTGATTCTTCGCCATGTTGGCGTAATGGACTCAAGTTCAGTTGTTCTGGCCACCAAAATTGATTAGTTTTTGCTTCACTCGTAGCTAATACTGGTGAAGCTATTACCATTGTAGAGATAGCAACTGAAATTGAAATCGCCAGTGGGAGTGCTTTTTTTAACATTATTAATTCCTCATATTTTTAGAAATTGTTTTAAATACAGCTTATGAGTAAAAGATAATTTTTAAAAATTAATTAACTTGAAGATAACGTTCTATTTTTTTGTAGTGATTAATTTGACATAACTGATTAAGGTGATATTTATGTTCAATAAAATTTATTATTAAAAAAATATGATCTCATTAAAACAACTGCACTATGCATTAGCGATTGAAAAGACTTTACATTTTAAAAAAGCGGCAGAAATATGCAATGTATCTCAATCGGCATTAAGTACCGCATTAAATGAACTAGAGAAGCAATTAGGTACCACTATATTTGAACGTAACAACAAGCAAGTATTAGTCACTAATAACGGTCAGCTAATACTTGATAAAGCTAAAAAAATCAAATTGGAACTAGATGAGTTGTTACAGGTAGCACAAACGAATAAACAGCCCTTTACTAACCCAATGACTATTGGTGTGATCCCTACGATTAGCCCTTACCTTTTACCTAAGGTATTACCCGAAGTAAGAAAACTATACCCTGACTTTAAATTAAGAATTATTGAGGAACAATCACATAGGTTAGTTGATATGGTGAGAGTTGGAGATATTGACGCCGCAATTCTTGCTTTACCTTACCCAATAGAGGGCTTAATGAGTTTTGACTTTTGGCAAGAAGACTTTTACTGGGTATGCCATAAAGATGAATGCCCAAAAAAAGTACAAGAAATTTCCAGTGAGGAGTTAGAAATTGAAAAGTTGATGCTATTAAAAGATGGCCATTGTTTAAAAGAACACGCATTAGCCGCTTGTCGATTACAAAATAAAAAGCAAAACGCTGACTTTGATTCAGCTAGCTTACATACTTTAATTCAAATGGTCGCAGGAAAGCTTGGCACAACACTAGTACCACAAATGGCATTAGATCAATTGATATATAATGAATCAGAACTTAGAACTATTCATTTAAATGAACCAGGTCCGCACAGAACAATTGCCTTAGTCATTAGGCCCAATTATGTCAGAGCTCATGAATTAATATTACTCAAAGATATATTCATAAAACAACTAACGAACAAGTGTAATGTAGATTAACAGTAGTTCAGTTATATAGAATTATATTATCAATTTTTATGTTTTTACAGAATAATAATGATGAGTCAAAATAGTTTTATACTCACTCAACAAGGCTGACTAAAATGAAAACTTTATTCAAAAATGTCCCCATTAAAACAGAGGGACATTACTACTCATTTTTCGTGACGCTAGACTAATCAGACGATCCCTAACCAAAGACTTAATTAATGACACTAGCATCAGCGCCAAGATTATCGAGCGATTATCATGATAGCGGAACAAGATAAAGGTGCAAAGAGACTCACCGGAGGTCAGATAGAGATGCTAGTTAAAAACACAACATCAGTTTCTTCAACTACTTCGCTCTCAGGAAAACGGAAAGATATGTTTCCCTCGATTTCCCTCTGTTTGTTCTCCTCTGCCCGTTTTGTGCAGCGACAATAAAGTCTGTCCATAGCTACTAAAGTTTGCCCATAAGAGCGTTTATTTCCCTTAAAGTTTGTCCATAAGGTGTTAGTTCTGTAAAATATCGAAGGGGTAAGACGGTCTACAGCCATGAATTATTAGGGGGCGCTTTGTGGTAAGAGTTGCCCTTTAAATTATGTTATTTATTCATACTACAGATAAGTATACCGCTCTACTTACACTCTTATGGACAAACCTTAACATCCCCACTATGGACAAACTTTATTGTCGTTGCACACGTTTGTCCTGACTTTGTAGGAAGGTTAGTTGTTATTCGCCATTTGATTGTTTATCGTTTGAGATTCTTTTACTGACGATGGTGTATGTAGTTTCAATACTACGCGGCGGTCATAAAAGCTGACTTCACGCTCACTATTGGCCACTACAGGTGACTCTTCACCAAAAGCAAAGGTCGCTATTTGTTGTTCTTTCACGCCTTGCGCCATCAACAATGCTCTTACCGATTCAACTCTGGCTTGTGATAACGTTTGATTTAGTGACTGTTCACCGGTTAAATCAGTATAACCAGACAAGTCAATTTTCATTGCGGGTGAGCCATTTAATATTTGTGCTAACGCTGCTACTTGCTCTTGATAATGCGGCGCTATATCACTTGATCCTGTAGAAAATTGTAAACTCATCAATAAGTTTTCTGCTTGTAATTGTCCGGTTTGATTTTGCTGGTTTTCTAACGCCATTAATTGTTGCTGATATGAACTTTTTAAGCGCTGCAATTTAGCTTGATATTGACTTTTCATTTTTTCATTTGATAATTGCTTTTGCTGCACCTTCACTAACGCATTAGTTAATTCATCATTTTCGTCATTAACATTAATGTATTTAGCAATAAACACACCGCCTAGTCCCGCGACAATAGCGCCTATAGGTCCAGCCACAATAGCACCAATAACAGCGCCACTACCAAAGCCAATATTTTCATTCTGGGTTTGTTGTTGATGTGTTTTTGCTGACGTTAAGCTGCTTTCTGTCGCATTAACTGAACTAGTCGCTAAAGCGACTATAAGCGCAGTTGTGATAATTAATTTTTTTCCAGTAAACTTGTATAGTTGCTCTTGAGATAATTGAATTGTGTTTTTCATGATAATTCCTTGCTTATGCAGTTGTGTTGTTAAATAGCTGTTGTTGACAGGTGTAATTAAACCGTAAAAAATGGGCACTGCTCTGCTCGAATAAAGGCAAAGCAGTGAGCAATTGTGGCAATAAGATGGCAATTTCAAAAATTAAGCGCGTTAACGAGTAAAGTTAGATATAGTCAACCTAATAAAGGCTGTGAGTTTTAGTTTATTAAGATAATCAAGCGAATAAAGACAACTTAAAGTGAAAAAATAAATGAGTAAAAGAATTGCCATCGTTGAAGACGAAGCCGCTATTAGAGAAAACTATGCCGATGTATTACGTAGTCAAGGCTATCAAGTACAAACCTATGCCGATAGAGCTACTGCTACCCAAGCCTTTAATCTACGTTTACCAAACCTAGTGATTTTAGACATAGGTTTAAATGAAGAATACGACGGTGGCTTTGTTCTGTGTCAGCAACTTAGAGCAAAATCGGCTATCTTACCTATTATATTTCTAACCGCACGTGACAATGATTTTGATACCGTATCGGGTTTGCGAATTGGTGCCGATGACTATCTAACCAAAGATATCAGCTTACCTCATTTAACCGCGCGCATATCAGCCTTATTTCGCCGACAAGAAGCACTAAAACAACCCATTAGCGATGAACATATTACTTGTTCAGGTGCTTTAACGGTTGACAGCCAACGTATGAGCATTACTTGGCAAAACAAGTCTGTTGATTTAACCATTACCGAATTTTGGTTAGTTCATGCATTAGCCAAACATCCTGGTCATGTTAAAAATCGTACACAGCTGATGAGTGATTCAAAAATATATGTTGATGACAGTACCATCACTTCACATATAAAACGGATACGCAAAAAGTTTATGCAACACGACAACAACTTTGACTGCATCGAAACTGTTTATGGTATGGGCTATCGCTGGTTAAGTGCCAAAAACACTCTCGATGATGAAGCTTAATATGGTTAACAGTAAACGCCTTAAACTGCGTTTTGGTCTGAGATCAAAACTATTATTGCTCTCAAGTTTTCTGTTTATTATTCCTTGGTTTGGCTATCAATATGTTTGGGAAATGGAAAAGTATTTACGCTTTGGTCAAGAGCAAACATTAGTCGGTACAGCACGTGCTTTAGCCACAGCTTTGCATGAGCGTGAAAACCTATTTAATAATCAAGCAAGCTTTTTACCTAATGTTGAACAAGGTAAAGATCTTTATGGCTATAAGTTAACGCAAGCGGTTCAATTAGATGGTTTACATAACGACTGGCCTGATTTTAACCAACGTACACATTTTTATCACCATCAGCAGCAACTATTTACTAAAGAGCCATTAAGTCTTAATTTTAAAGCGAGTGTTGGTAAATACGATAATTATTTATATTTGTTTTTTCAGGTTGTAGATAACCGTCTTATTTTTCGGGGTAAAAATAACCTTAGCATCACCAATAACGATCATTTAGCCCTTTCTTTTAGTGATAGTAACAATGAGTTAAATCGTTTTATTATCAGTAATAAACAAGCAGGTTGGATATCTGCCTTTAGCGTCACTGATGACGACACTACTATTCCTGTGCCTGCGCCACACATTCAAGGTCACTGGTTATTAACCCCACAAGGGTATAATGTAGAATTAAGAGTGCCGTTGGATAACTTAGGCGATAACATTGCTTTTGCCTTTTTTGACGTCGATAAAACCGATGGCGAAGCAGTCTCGGCAATTGGCTCAGCAGATCCCAGTAACGCTGAAAGTCTAGGCACTATTGTCGTGCCTTCGCCCGAGATTGAACGTATTGTTAAAGGCATGCGTTATACTAACTCTAGTATTTGGGTGGTTGATCAACACCACAGAGTATTGGCCAGCGCTGGTTCACTAAAGTCTGCTGGTGGTGTATGGCAGGCGAAAGAAAAGCAAGCCAAAGAAGATGAAAAGAACAGCCTTTGGTATCAATTTAAGCAACAATTATTATTACCCCTGTATTACAAAGTTTTAACTAAACCTCCAACCGACTTTATCGATCAACTCTATGATGCCCAACATTTAAGAGGGGAACATATTGTTAGTGCATTAAATGGCAAAGCGACCTCTCAATGGCGTTTAACTACCGACAAACAAGCCTTAGTACTTTCGGCCGCCTACCCTATTTTTAATAACAACCAAGTACAAGGTGCTGTCATTGTTGAAGAAACGACTAATGGCATTCGCACCTTAAGAAATCGTGCTTTAGAAAAGTTATTTACCGCAATTTTAGCCATTATGAGTTTAGGCGCATTAACCTTTATTTTATTTGCTTCGCGCATTTCATCCCGTATTCGACATTTATCTACCCAAGCCGAATTAGCCATTGACAAGCAAGGACGAATTATTGGCCAAATGGTGGCCTCCAACAGCAATGATGAAATAGGTGATTTATCTCGCAGTTTTACCACAGCAGTTAACCGCTTAAGTGAGTACAATCATTATTTAGAAAATATGTCTTCTCGTTTATCTCATGAATTAAGAACCCCTATCGCTGTGGTTAAAACCTCATTAGAGAATTTAAGTTTACAAGAAGAACAGCGTGCTCCAGCAGATAAAAATAATAGTCCTTATATTGAAAGAGCTCAAACGGGTATTAATACGTTGAATTTAATCCTCACAAACATGAGTGAGGCAACTCGTCTTGAACAAATGTTAGCAACTACTGAAAAAATTGATTTTGATTTAAAACAGGTTCTTACTGGGTGTATTTCAGGCTATCAGCAAATATATCCTACAATAAAATTTATCTTAAATATCGACATAACGGATGCCAAAATAAAGACATTTATTTTGCATGGTTCACCTGAACATATAGTGCAACTATTGGATAAGGTGATCAGTAATGGCGTTGAATTTAGCCAAGATAATATCATCACTATTGAGTTTAAAAAGAACACTAATAATAACAATGCTGAACTATTCATTAGTAATAATGGTCTTTTATTACCAGAGCAACTAAGTGAAAGTTTATTTGACTCTATGGTGTCATTACGTGATAAAAACTCAAAAGATTATAATAAGAAAAATGTACCTCACCTTGGTTTAGGTTTATATATCTCTCGATTGATTTGTCAGTTTCATCACGGAAAAATTAGCGCTTATAATCATCAAGCACCTGATGGTGTTACAGTGCATATAAGTTTGCCTACCAAGGTCTAATAACACCTTTTTTTGACCCACGTCTATACTGGTATACTTAATTTATCTTTACGATGCAAAATTTGGTATGCCGTCTAAGCGTCTTTTGATATAAACATTGATAAAATAGAAGCCCTCTATTTATACCTTTAAGGTGTCGTCATTATTTTAATAAATAAAATATCTAGTAAACACCTTAAAGGTGATATTTTTGGCGGTTTAACCGCCGCAGTTATCGCGTTACCATTAGCATTAGCATTTGGAGTGTCATCAGGTGCAGGAGCTATAGCCGGTGTTTATGGTGCCATTTTTGTTGGGTTTTTCGCTGCCTTATTTGGCGGAACTGCCACACAAATATCAGGCCCAACAGGGCCTATGAGTGTGATAATGGCATTAGTATTGACTCAATTAATCGCGAGTCACCCTGACACTGGCTTAGTATTAGCCTTTACCTGTGTAATTTTAGCCGGCTTATTTCAAATATTATTTGGTTTACTCAAGCTAGGTAAGTATTTTGTGATGGTTCCCTACCCTGTTATTTCTGGCTTTATGACAGGTATTGGCATTATTATTATTTTGCTACAAATATCACCACTGTTAGGCAATGCAAGCTACAGTAACGCGTTAGCTGCATTAACGAATATTCCTAATACCTTTAGTCAGCAAAATACTTTTGCTACCTTGCTGGGGGTGATCACACTTTTGATCATGATATATTGGCCGGAAAAATGGACTAAAGTAATCCCCGCACCACTGTTTGCATTAGTCGCATTAACACTCATTAGTTCAACCTTTTTCACTCAACAAGGTATTTCTGTTATCGGTCAAATTCCAACAGGATTTCCGAGTTTACTAATGCCTAGTCTATCTTTAGATACGCTTTATCATATTAGCTATTTCGCCTTTTTATTAGCGGTATTAGGCGCTATTGATTCATTACTTACCTCAATGGTTGCTGATACCATGACCGAGAGCCATCACAATAGTGACAAAGAGCTTATTGGCCAAGGAATTGCCAATACCATAGCTGGTTTTTTTGGTGCTTTACCTGGTGCAGGCGCGACCATGCGCACTGCTATTAATATTAGGGCCGGAGGTAAAACGCCTTTATCTGGCATAGTACATTCTCTGACTTTATTAATCGTTATTCTTTGGGCAGGCGATTACGCTCAGTATATTCCTCATACTGTTCTCGCTGGTATGCTAATTAAAGTTGGCCTTGATATTATTGATTGGCGCTTTATTTTTCAGATAAAAAAAGTAGGCTTATTTTCGGCTTCTTTAATGTTATTAGTTTTACTACTCACCGTATTTGTTGATTTAATTACTGCGGTGTTAGTTGGCATGTTTGTCGCTAACTTAGTGACATTAGATCGCTTAACTCATATTCAACTTGATAATATTACGTTTAAAAAAGGGAATGAATTAATAAATGAAATAGCATCAAACAAGCTGAATATAGATTTAACGGATGATATACAAAAAAACTTAGGTAAGAGCCTAGCAAATACGCTTTTATTAATCATTGACGGCCCAGTTAGTTTTGCTGTTTCTAGGGAACTATCTCGTCGCTTTACTGAAAACCTAGCGTTCACCACGTTAGTAATAGATTTATCGAACGCTAAATTAATAGGTACAACAACCGCACTTATGATCATAGATCTTATAGAGCGTACGAAAACAAAAAATAAAAAAGTGTTGGTTATCACTGGCAATGAGAAAATTAATCAATCGTTAAAAAAATTATCTTTAGAAACTTTATTAGATAAAAAATATCAATTCGACAATAAAGAACAAGCATTTAAAACTATTATCTAAAAGACAAAAAACAACGCTAATTAGTATGATAAATTACTGATAAATAAAATGCTTATTTTCATTATTAATAAAGTTTTCCTAGACATGAGCGTAATTTTTAATACAATCACCCATCTTATCAATCTTGATAGATTTCGTTTTAATATAATTACCGTCCTGGAGAAGTAAAAATGAATGTTGATCAACATATCAAAGTAGCACAATGGCACTTAGAACAAGCTCGTTTACACAATGTAAGTGCGCACACTTGTGGTTGTCCTGCTAACAAGCATGACCAACGCGCAATCGATGCTGTTGAAGCGGGTTTAATCGAAGAAGAAAAATCGTGTACTTTAGAAGCTAAAGAAGCACGTGCATAAGCTTAATAGCTGTATTAAGGTATTGCACCTTAATACAAAATAAAATTAAAAAAGAGTAATGATAATACTATTGTCATTACTCTTTTTATTGATATCAGTTCAACTATAAAAAACTTTTAATCTAGCCCTCTACTCGCAACAATTTCTCTGTTATGACCTAATTCAAAAAGTATATCAACTTTCGCCGGTAATACGTTTAGCCCATGAATTGTTAACCTTTGAAAAAACTGTATAAATTTATTTATTTCAGCAGTGGTCATCACACCATTAGCACGATCTTTATTGATATTCGCTTTTGCTAGCTTTTGCTCTTGCTCTAAACGCCATTGAAAAACCACATCAAAACTTGGTGCCTTTAACATTAGCCATGTATCCATCAAAGCATATAATGGTTGATAATCATGCTCTAATGAATCATTTACTTGCTTTCGCCAAATTCCCTGCTGATCATATTGTGCTTCTAACGCGTTTATCGGTAGGCTTAAGCTATCCGAGTTTTCTGCGGGTATACCCCAACACCATCCCTCAAACAGTACAATATCAACACCGGATGTTACCGTTATCCAATCTTGCATCGGCAAAGGATTATCATGGGCTTTATCAAACTGTGGTAAACAAATGACTTCATTTGCTCGTTTGGAGTTTTTGAGTTGGGCTAATACTGATTTTAATAATTTCACATCATGAGTACCGGGAACACCACGAGTTTTAAATAATGGATGATATTGCTGTGCTAATTGCTGACGCTGGGATTCACCAAAGTAAAAATCATCAAGTGATAACACGACTACAGATAAACCGAATTTCTGGTTAAGGTAATCAGCTAAAAATTCAGCTAAGGTTGATTTTCCTGATCCCTGACAACCATTTATACCGACAAAAAAAGTACTTTTATTTTGACACTTAACCTGCTGCTGGTAGTCTTTGGCAAGTTTATTGGCTAGAGGAATATAAAAATCATTAGCCGTATCGAAAAAGCACTTTGTTAGTGAATGTTTTTGTATAAAATTTAATAACATAAACTGTCCGGTATTTAGTAATTATCAATATGTTTTGTAAAAGCTTCAGCAGTAATTGGTTTACTAAATAGGTAACCTTGAACAAACTGACAGTTATATTTAGCTAACATGTCACACTGCTCTTGTTTTTCAACACCTTCAGCCACGACTTTAAGATTAAGGCTTTCTGCGATTGATAAAATTGCACACGTTAATGCCTCATCTTCACTATTGTTAGTAATATCTTTGATAAAGGCCCGATCAATTTTTAAGATATTGATTGGAAAACGTTTTAAGTAACTTAATGATGAATAACCTGTTCCAAAATCATCAATTGATAAATCTATTCCGAAATCTCTAATTGTTTGCAATTTAACTAAGGTATGAACGTCTTCTTCAATCAGTAAACTCTCGGTCATTTCAAGGGTTAATAATTCTGGGGGAAGTTCACTTTGCGCTAAGATATGTTTAAGTTTGTCGAAAAAGTCAGGACGATGCAGCTGAGCTGCAGAAATATTGACAGATATTTTAAGAGCAAACTCTAATTGGTTTTGCCAAATTTTTGCTTGCTTACATGCTTGCGCTAAAACCCAATCACCAATATCAACAATAAAACCAATATCTTCAGCCAAAGGAATAAACTCAATCGGTGATATTAAGCCTCTTTGAGGGTGGAGCCACCTTATCAGTGCTTCCGCTGACACTACTTTTCCTGTTTTAAGATCATGAATAGGTTGGTAATACAAAACTAGCTCATTATTTTTAATTGCTTTTCTTAACTCAACTTCTAAGTTTCTACGTTGTTGTGCTTTAACATCCATTTCTTTGGTAAAAAATTGAATATTATTTTTACCTTTCTCTTTTGCTTTGTACATGGCACTGTCTGCATTAGCGAGTAAGTCTTCTGATAAATGACCATCACCTGGATAAATAGCAATACCAATACTTGCGGTAACATGTGCCTCTTTTTCTGCTAATTGAAAAGGGGTAGCAAGCTCGGCAAGCACTTTAATTGCCACTTTTTCATTACTATATACATCATTATCACCACAAAGCATTACAGCAAATTCATCGCCACTTAACCTTGCGACACTGTCTGATGTTCTCACTGCGCTTTTAATACGCTGTGCCGCATATTTTAGTAATAAATCTCCCTTAGAATGACCGAAAGTATCATTTACATTTTTAAAACCATCTAAATCAATAAATAATAACGCTACACTTTTATTCTCACGCTTTGCCACGTCTATACTTTGTTTAAATCTATCAATAAATAAATTTCTATTAGGTAACCCTGTCAAAGAATCATAATTAGCTTGATGATATATTTTATCCTCTGCTTTTTTTCGCTTAGTGATATCACTAAATAAAGAAACATATGACTCTAACTCCCCTAACTGGTTTTTTAAGGCGGTAATTGACAGCCACTCATAATACACTTCCCCATTTTTACGTCGATTACAAATTTCTCCCTGCCATTTCCCTGTAATCGTTAACTTATGATTCATTTCTTTATAGAAATCAAAATCATGATGCCCTGAACTAAGTATTAGAGGATCTTTTCCTAGCACTTCAATTTCTTGATAGCCCGTAATCAAGGTAAACGCTTGGTTAACAGCAACTATAAGATTGTTAGCATCACTTATCATTACGGCTTCAGTAGCGGTTTGAAAAACAGTTGAAGCTAAACGTAATTTTTTCCCATCCTCCTTTAATTGCGTTATATCTTCTTTAATAGCAACATAACTACTAATTTCATTTCTAGTATTTCTTAACGGATATATATTAGCTCTTTCCCAAAAGGTGTCGCCATTTTTTCTTTTATTATAAAATTCACCTACCCAGTGCTTACCCGTAGTAATGGTTGCCCATAAATCATCATATAAAGTGGCATTATGGTAACCTGATTTTAGAATGCTTGGTTTTTTCCCCACTACCTCATCAGACTCATAACCAGTATTATTTATAAAATGTTGATTAACATAGGTAATCACACCATTAATATCTGTAGTTTCAATAGATATAGAGCTCTGCTCTACGATTTGAGATAATACTGTTCTCTGCTCTTCAGTGAGTTTTTTACGTTTTAATAGATAAATTAAAAAAATCACTAAAATAGATAAAAATAAAACACTTAGCACAAGTACTTGTATGCGTTGTTTTTTACTTTCATCTAATTGATATACTTGTTGCTCAACTATTGTTTCGAGGTTGCTTTGGTAATGCCAGAGTTCATGCTTAAACTCTCTCTCAGCAGTGATATCTTGAATAATAGAAAACAGTACATTTTTATTATTAAAAACGATTGGAACAGAATAAACCGCCACTGTTTTAACATCACCATTGCTAATTTTATGCCTAAAAATAAAATATTTTCTATTTTCAGATTTGGCTAACGCTATTTCTGAAGTGACTTGTTCTTTACTTAATAAATTAATATCTTGAATAGATAATGATTCTAACTTGCTTTTGGATAAACCATAAAATTGATGCGCAGCGATATTAGAGTTAGCAATATCCCCTGTATCTGGGTCGATTAACAGCATAACTGCACTGTGTTTATTAAAAATCACATTAAAGTTGTTATTAGCATAACTAACTGAAGATAAAAAAAGAGTGAATATAAGTATCAATCGAATAGTTAACATTGAAATATAGAGCTCATAAAAAGGTAAATGCTTGTCTGTATAATCCCTTAAGTAATTGCTAACAACTTGATATTAGCTCCGTTTCATACTGGTGATATTAACACATCATAAAAACCAAATGACGACACAAATCAACTTATCCCTTTTTTGTAATGGTTAAGTATATTATCTAAAGCAAACGAATCCATTCTACCATCACGTCACTTAACTAAGTTTTACATTCCTGCACAATAATATATCAACATATACCTATATGTGGGTATAGAGTGCTGTAAGCTTCCATAAGAAATACCTAATATAATTTAATAAAATTAAGCCGTTAACCTTTACCATTCCGATCATTGAACAAAGCATTGAGCTGACTGCTGTTTTATTTTGATTAATCGCTTGTTAATAAAATCCTCCCTAAGTGTTATATACACTCGGTATAAATCAATTTAACTTATCTAATACCATTACTAAAAGGTCGTATGGATGTATAAACACATAATAATGTTACTCGCATTGCTCAATGTTTCTTGTGCCCAACAAAGTACTCTCGTTCAGACTGAACCATTCTATCAAGGTACAAAACAAATAAATTTACTTGATAATAAAGGTAAAGAACTATTGATAGGTTCTATTAACTTTTCAGCTCAAGAGACAACTATTCATTACCAAATTCATTTGGATGACAAATTATTTAAAGATTATTTTTTATCCATGAAGGAAATGAAATGTTTAGAGGGTCCTGAATTATGGTGTCACCTAGCTTACCCGTATGACAATCCAAAACAGATAACGAAAACAGACTTTAGTTGGCTAGCGCATGATTTATTATTCATGTATAAAAAGAGCTCAGAATTTGGTGCTAACTTTAATAACGGTATCTATTATGACTTCAAAATAGAATCAGATAAGTTAATAGGCACGGCAATGGCGCTTGATCTTAATCTATTAGCAGCGCCGCCCGAAGATGAAACTAAACCACCGGTAACCATCCACGATATTGATGAGATAGAGCCAACGAATCGTTGGTTACCAATCATTGAAATTAAGTAACCACCTATTTTTTAACATGGCTAACTATTCAATTGGCCATGTTAAGGTGAACGCAGCTCCCCCCATTTCACTATCAGCAATACTCGCCTCACCCTGATGCCATTCCATGATACGTGTCACAATGGCTAACCCTAAACCAAAACCACCAGTTTCACGATTTCGAGACTGATCTCCACGAGAGAATGCGTCAAAAATTACCGCTTTAAATTCATCAGAAACACCCTCACCATTATCCTCAATACAAATTCGACACAAGCTTGGCTCTTTGTCATTATCAGAATCAAGTAGAGAAATAGTCACCCTAACCTTGCCTGCACCATATTTTATTGCATTACTAATAAAGTTATTAAGTGCTCTATCAATAAAGTGATCATCACAAATGGCGAATAAATTAGGTGCATTATCAATAAATTCTATTTTCGTGACAAGCTGTTCATGGCTAGTAATTTGTTTTTCCACTAAATCATGAATATTTTCATTAGTAAAACTAAGCTCTGGTCTATCACTATCAAAAGCAGCATAAATAAGCATCTCATTAATTAATTCTTCTAGCTCACAGACATCATTACTTATTTGTTGCTGATACTTTTGTCTTTTATCTTCATCTTTGACTGTTGATAACATTTGCAAAGCAAATTTACTTCGAGCAAGTGGCGTTCTTAATTCATGAGAAACAGCACCGGTTAACTCTTTATGTGCATCAATAAGTCGCTTAATACGCTCAGCCATCATATTGAATGATTTCATCATAGGCGCCATCATGGTTGACTTAGCTATGGGCGCACTCGCCTTAAAATTACCTTGACCAAATTCACTAGTTGCTTTTTTAAGTTGCTCCAAATCACGAGAGATAGGCCATAACCAAATAAAAATTATCACACCAAAAAAGGCTAAAATACAGACTCTATAGATAGCTTTAATTCGTGGCCTAGTCGGCATTTTAGCTGGGCCTAGCGTAATCACTGACTCTGTATTTGGAATTAAATAATGCAAAATCACCATGTCATCATAATAATAAACATGGGTAGCGTCTTCCTTTAAAGCATGATGATCTTTATGCTCCATGGCATCAAAGGTCGATAGGCTGATTAACTTTAGTGGTAATTGATAGCGTTTCCCCGTTTGCTCAACAAGTGTTTCCCACTCATGCTGAGGGTGTTTTTGTACATAATCACCTACCGCAATTAACATCGTTTTATAACCAGTGTAAGACTCAACGTCTTGTTCAATGTATGAATTCCACACGTTATCCAGCAACCAAGAAAAAATGATAAAAGTAGAAATAATCAAAAAATAAAGACTAAAAAAAGATCGACCGGCACTTTTAAAACGAAAATTCATTACTGACCTACAATATCAAAAATAAAATCAACAAATAAAAACAAAAAAGCGAAACTGCTCGTGACAGTTTCGCTTATTAAAAGAATAATTAATCCCACGCATCCGGAACAAATAAATAGCCTTGTCCCCAAATTGTTTTGATTCTAAAAGGGGTTTCGGCGTCATCAAAAAGCTTTTTACGCAGTCTAGATATACGTACATCAACGCTTCTATCTAAACCATCATATTCTCGACCAACCACTGCCTTATAAATATAATCTCGGTTTTGTACTTCACCTGCTTTACTGGCTAACAGCCACAATAAATCAAACTCTTGGCTGGTTAAATCGACATTTTCATCTTTTAACGTGACCTTACGTGACGCTTTATTAATATGTAAATGACCACAAGACACTTCCCCTACTCCTTGAGATTGATTAGGTAATTCACCACGACGTAATAACGCAGTAATTCTAGCAAGTAATACCCGTGGTTCAACCGGTTTGATAACATAATCATCAGCACCAATTTCTAAACCTAAAACTTGATCAAAATCAGTGCCCTTTGCAGTTAACATTAAAATAGGACCAAAAAAAGTAGGACGTAAATCACGGCAAACAGCAAAACCATCTTTACCCGGCAGCATAATATCAAGGATGATCAAGTCAGGTGAAAATAAGTCAACACGCTTAGCAACGGTATCGCCCCTAAACTCTTGTTTAACATGATAACCTTCACTCGTTAAAAAATCGGTTACTAAATCCGATAACTGACGATCATCTTCAACTAATAATATTTTCTTTACTGAATCAGCCATATTTATTTCCTTTTAATTGCTAATATTTTTCAACTAAGACAAGCTTAAACAAGTTATAGACCATTAACAATGCGTAGTACTAGTTGTTACGTCTAAATTACATTAACTTACATATTTGAACTGAACTGCTCAAATAAAACGCACAATGGTAAAGTTTACTAAAAATAACTTGCGACTAGGTAATCAAACAAGCAAGATCCCTACAAACTTTTACTTCGGAACTTAAATAATATGAAAATCATCAGTTTCAACATTAATGGCCTTCGTGCTCGTCTACATCAACTACAAGCTATTATTGATAAGCATCAGCCTGACATTATCGGTTTACAAGAAATTAAAGTACATAATGAAGTATTTCCGCTAGAAGCGGTAAAAGCTATGGGTTATCACGTTTATTTTCATGGACAAAAAGCGCATTATGGCGTTGCTATGTTATGTAAAAAGGAAGCAGTCAAGGTACAAAAAGGATTCCCAACTGACGATGATGAAGCTCAACGTCGTATGATTATGGTAGAAACTACCAATAGTAAAGGCGAAAAAGTCACCGTGCTAAACGGCTATTTTCCACAAGGTGAAAATATTAGCCATGAAACTAAGTACCCTTACAAACGCAAATTTTATCAAGACTTAATGACTTATTTAAATGAACATCATACTAACGATGAACAAATCGTGGTGATGGGCGATATTAATATATCTCCACTTGATTTAGATATTGGCATCGGTGAAATTAACCGTAAACGCTGGTTAAAATCAGGTAAGTGTTCATTTCAATTAGAAGAACGTGAATGGCTAAAAACACTGATGGATTGGGGCTTTATTGATACCTTCCGCCAACTTCACCCTACACGCACCGAACGCTACTCTTGGTTTGACTACCGTTCTCGTGGCTTTGATGATAATCGAGGCTTACGTATCGATGTTGTTTTAGCGACAAAAACCTTAAGTGAACAATGTGTAGAATCTGATATTGATTATGAACTTCGTGGTATAGAAAAACCATCAGATCACGCGCCAATTTGGTCTACATTTACCGACTAACAGTAAGATAAATTCATGTCACTATTACCTGCTAATTACCTTTGCCCACTTTGTCAGCAAGCATTAACCCTTACTGACAAAACATATAGTTGTATAAACAATCACAGCTTTGATCAAGCTAAACAAGGTTATGTAAACTTATTGCCCGTGCAATTTAAACACTCAAAAGCACCTGGTGATAATAAAGACATGGTTATTGCTAGACGTACTTTTCTTGATAAAGGCTTTTATCAACCATTGGTTGATAAAATGCTCGCACTGTATCAACAATATGGTCAAAGCGATGCACCATTACTTGATGCTGGTTGTGGTGAGGGCTTTTATACTCATCAACACAAAATGAATGACAATCAAGTTTATGGCGTTGATATAGCAAAAGAAACAATAAAAATTGCCGCTAAGCGTTATCAAAACTGTCATTTTAGTGTCGGTACTTTGTCTAAATTAAGCTTTAGTGATAACTATTTTGGCTGGTTAATCTCTGTTTATGCACCCATTTTAGAAAATGAATTTACTCGCATTTTGCAAAAAAATGGTTATTTATTAACCGTAACACCCGCTGAGCAGCATTTATTTGAATTAAAAGAATTAATTTATAAGCAAGCAAATCAGCACGATATAACTAAAACGCCAGTAACTAATTTAACCCTAATTGAAGAACAACAGTTAACTTACCCGATGAATTTTAAACACAGTGATGATGTACTTAGTTTATTAGCAATGACACCTTTTGCCTTTAAAGCATCAAAGGCGTTAATAGCAGAAATTAAAACGATGAATGAATTTACCTGCCAGGCTGATTTTATTTTAAGACTTTATAAAAAATAAAAACAGAAAATGAGTAGTTAGTTTCTCGAAGCAAAGGTCAGTTGCAGTAATTTCGCTAAATCTATATACCTTGGTTTAGCGTTAGTTAAGTCCGTTAGCTTATTTTGACTGCCCTGCTCTTTGGCTTTTTCTAAACCACTACGATACCAAGAAGCCAATGACGGTGGTAAAAATTTATCTGCTTTAACGCCTAAAACCACTAAGGCTTGTACGGGTATAGATAATAAAAACAATCCGTAAACCAAAGCTTGTGGTAAAGCGTCTAATACATTATTGATACTACCCGAGCCGAAAAAAAATCCTGATGAAAAATATAGCTGCATAATAAAAGAAAATAATGCCAAAGCAGGAAAAGTTCGACAAACAAAGCGCGCACTTTGTACCGCCCGATAATCCGCAAAATAACGCGCTAATTCTGCCTTTTCTGGCCAAAAATCAATATACTTTTGACCTAATTTAATTATTTCTACTACAGATAAATTCATAAGTAAATACCATTATAATCTTGTATCCATTATAGCAGCTACCTCTTAATAGCAAAAGTAATAGGGTAGATTTACTGATGATAATCTTGTAATGATTTGTTAACTATCATGAATAAATAGTTCAACAAGGTTGACTTTATTGCCTTACATCAATTATTTTTTATCCTAAACGGTTATAATAATGCTATATCCTTTCCTTTCATTCAAGAAACTATGTCAAAACAACAATCCGCTTCTACACCAACAAGTGTTGAAGCCATATTAGTGATCAATTGCGGTAGCTCTTCAGTTAAATTTTCATTAATAGAGCCTGAATCTGGCACAACCCTATTATCAGGTTTAGCTGAATGCTTAAGCACACCACAAGCCAGTATTAAAATTAGGCATAATGCTAGGATAGACAATGAAGAACTCATTGAAACAAGTGCGCTTGCTGCTCCTTTTGATCATCAAATAGCCCTTAGTGCGTTAGTAAATAAACTGGTGCAATTAAATTTAGTCGACAATATTATTGCTGTCGGTCACCGCGTTGTTCATGGTGGCGAACATTACGCGCAACCAACCTTAATCAATACTCGCGTTAAAAAAACAATTGAAGCATTAGCTAAATTAGCACCTTTACATAATCCAGCAAACCTTATTGGCATAAACGCTTGTCAACAAGCATTCTCAACGCTACCACAAGTGGCAATATTCGACACCGCATTTCACCAAAGCATGCCTGAAAAAGCATACCTTTACGGCTTGCCGTTTGAGTTATATCAAAAGCACAGTATTAGGCGTTATGGTTTTCATGGTACTAGCCATTATTTTGTTGCTAATCAAGCCGCAAAATTTATGGATAAACCACTTCAACAATGTAATTTGATCAGCGCTCATTTAGGTAATGGCTGTAGTGTAACGGTAATTAAGAATGGTCAAAGTGTTGATACCAGTATGGGTATGACCCCACTTGAAGGCGTAATGATGGGCACTCGCAGTGGTGACATAGATGCAAGTATTATTTTTCACTTAGTTGAACAACTTGGTTTTAGCATTGAACAAGTGGATACCTTATTAAATAAAAAAAGCGGTTTACTTGGTTTGTCAGAACTCAGTAATGATTGTCGTACACTAGAAAGTGCTATGCTAGATAAAAATAATCCACAATCAACACAAGCCGAATTAGCGTTAACTGTATTTTGCTATCGAATAGCGAAAAGCATCGCGTCATTTAGTGCTAGCCTTAGCGAATTAGACGGTTTGATTTTTACTGGCGGCATTGGCGAAAACTCGTCTTGGGTGAGACAAGAAATTGTGAATCAATTAGGCTTATTGAACTTTCACCTTTGCGAAGAAAATAACCAAGCGACTCGCTTCGGTACTAGTGGCAATATTGCTATTAGCACATCAAGACCCTGTTGGGTGATCGCCACCAATGAAGAGTGGGTAATTGCTGAGCAAACAGCACAATTATTAAAATCAAACTTGGCAGGAGAATTATAATGGTAACCAAATCAGATTCTCACAGAATAATGCTCATTCCTGTTGGTTTTGGTGTTGGCTTAACTAGTGTCGCGCTTGGTTTGCTGCACAGTTGTGAACAAAAAGGCATTAAAGTAGGTCATTTTAAACCGATTAGCCAACCGTCACGAAATTCGTTAGCCAAAAAAAATAGAACAATAGAGGCTGTTAGCCTTTCACAAAATAGTCGTTGTATATCACTAAACTATTTTGAAGAAAAAATGGCTGATGGTTTACACGATACCGTACTTGAAGAAATTGTCGCTAATTTTGATAGTTTCAACCAAGATCAAGAAGTAGTTATCATCGAAGGATTAATTCCAACGACTCGCCAGCCTTACGCTGGCCGCATTAACCGTGATGTAGCTCAAGCACTCTGCGCTGATATAGTATTAGTTGCGGCGCCGGGTAATGATAATACTGAGGCTTTTGAAAATAGACTTGAAGTAACTGCTGAAACTTATGGTGGCACCAAGAACAAGCACTTATTAGGCTGTATTATTAATAAGTTAAATGCACCAGATCAAGAGGCATACGGCTTACTTCCTAGGGAAGAAGAAATCGACAGTGATTTTGACATTACTCCATGGAAAAATTTAAATATTTTCAAAAATCGGCGCTTTGATTTACTCGGCTCAATTACTTGGGAAATGGATCTTATTGCACCACGTATTATGGATATTAGTAATTATCTTGAGGCTACCATTATTAATGCCGGTGAAATGGAACATAGACGCTTTCGTAGTGTCGATTTTTGTGCCCGCAGTGTTAGTAACCTAATAAGCGACTTTGTGCCCGGCCGTTTAATTGTTACCCCAGGCGATCGTACTGACATTATTATTGCTACCTGTTTATCTGCATTAAATGGTACTAAACTTGGTGGATTAATTTTAACTAACGGTTTTGAGCCACCAAAAGAAGTTTGGGAATTATGCCAGCAAGCACTCAATGCAGGTTTACCTGTGCTTTCTGTGCCATGGGATACTTGGCAAACTTCTCGCCATATCATGAATTTTAATCCAGAAATTCCTCAAGATGATATTCAACGGCAAGAGAAAGTGAAACAACACATTGCCGATAGTTTATCAAAAGATTGGATCACTCACTTATCAGATAAAGTAGAATCAAATTATTTATTATCACCTCCCGCCTTTAGACATAAGTTAACTGAGCTTGCCCGACAAGCAAATAAATTGATCGTATTGCCTGAAGGTACTGATGTTCGTACTATCAAAGCAGCGGCAATATGTTGTGAACGTAATATTGCCCGTTGCCAGTTAATTGGTAATAAAGAAGAGATTTTACGTATAGCAGAACAACAAGGTATTCATTTACCAAATGGCTTATTAATCACCGACCCTGATCTTATTAGAGAAAACTATATCAAGCCTTTAGTTGAACTTAGAAAAAATAAAGGTCTTACGGAAGTTATTGCTAAAGAAAATTTACAAGATAATGTTGTATTATCAACTATGATGCTGCAAATGGGACAAGTTGATGGATTAGTCTCTGGCGCAATTAACACAACAGCAAATACTATAAGGCCTGCTTTACAGTTAATTAAAACTTCACCGGGTAACTCTTTAGTTTCATCAATTTTCTTTATGTTATTGCCAGAACAAGTGCTCGTTTATGGTGATTGTGCAATCAACCCTGATCCAAATGCTGAGCAATTAGCCGATATAGCCATTCAATCAGCCGATTCTGCCGCCGCTTTTGGTATACCGCCACGTGTTGCTATGATCAGTTATAGTACAGGCTGTTCCGGTCATGGCGCTGATGTCGAGAAAGTAGCAAAAGCCACTCAGTTAGCGAAAGCCAAGCGACCTGATTTAATCATAGACGGGCCACTACAATATGACGCCGCTATTATGGAAAATGTCGCTAAGAAAAAAGCACCAAACAGCCCTGTTGCAGGAAAAGCTACCGTATTTATTTTTCCTGATCTCAATACCGGTAATACAACCTATAAAGCCGTGCAACGCTCAGCTGATTTAGTCAGTATCGGGCCTATGCTACAAGGCATGAATAAACCCGTTAACGATTTATCTCGCGGTGCATTAGTTGATGATATTGTTTATACAATTGCACTAACGGCAATTCAAGCCACACAACAAAAATGAAAAGTGTTAAATTTCATACACTCAATAATAACATGTTAAAACAATAACTTAATGAGGTAATCAAAGATTACTCACAATGATATCCACAGGAATTGTGGATATCATTTCGCTCCCTCTATTGTCGTTTAGTGTAGGTGAGTAAACAAGCGAGACGCATAAACTCATCAATGAACACTCAATACTTTTGCTAATATTTAAGCCGATGATGTAAATATATTAAAGAATCGTATTTCCACCAGAAAGTGAGGGGAACGCCGCATTTTAGCGCATCATTACAAAATAATAAATTTATAACTTATTGATGGTATGTTATAAAAAAGATAAAATAAGAACATTAAGTCATAATTTAATCGAAAATATTTCTATCTGAAATATGGGATTATTCTAGTTAAAAAGGCTGTTAGGTGAATATTATGACTTCTGAGTTTCTCGATGTTTTCCCTCAAGGAGTCGACTTTTCTGTTTTTGATCATTTTGGCAGAGCCAAGTTCTTCTTAGAGCAAGCGGTACGTTTGCAAAACGATGATGATTGGAAGGTGTTTAGCTGGTGTATTAATTCCTCAATCTATTCATGTAGAGCTATAAAAGAAGTAATTGAAAATTACGTTGAAGATCCAACCACTCCTCAAGGTAGGTGGCACGACTTCGATGCCGTATATTTTGAAAAAGTTAGACATGTAGAAATGATTGGAAGTTATAGGGTTCAGGATTTTCATCGAAGTGCTATTAGTTTTGTACCAAATTTTACAGCTCAACATGGTGCTGTAAAAATCAAAACATCTAAACAATTTGGGAGTGAGGCTGAAGCTAGTATAGATTCTGCTGGTAAAGTTAGTGAGACCAAAAAACGGAATGCTTCTATAAAATTTGATCGCCCAATTTTTATTAGTAGTGGAAATATTACACTAGAAAATAATTCAACTATGCCAGTACAAAATATGGTTCAAGAATATCTTGAAGATTTATATAAACTAGTTAGCGCAAGAGCACAAAGCCACCCTTGGGATAGTTTGGCAATGTAATTCACCATACAAGTTGCTTAAAAGGAGTATGCGTATTTCTCAGCTACCATTTTCGAAATTTGAAAAGATCTCAATCGCTTTATCTGTATTCATCATCATATCGGGTTATCTTTAAGCGCTAGCAAAATATCTGAGGTTGCTGGATATGTTTGGGAAGAAAACGAGAAAGAGATGCTCGCCATAATTGAGTCTGAAGATAGTAAGATACCTAAAGAATTCCAAGCAGTGGCTAAAGCTAAATTACTAGTTCAATTAAAAGAATCAAAAGCAAAAGCAAGTCGCCGCGCTTATGCATTAGAAATGAGATTAATTAAAGTTGAATCTAATATTGTCATGGTAGGCACTTTAATTTGGGCGTTTGGCGATTATTTAGTACCAGAGATGTTTTCTGTGATTGCACAGTGTTAAAACATAAGAAATTAAACAAGGACAAAAAACAGTTGGTTTTTGCTTCTTCTTCGCTTATTTTAACCAACTTTTTTTGCCTGTTAATTAGGCGTTGAGGTTGTAGAATAACTAATTCAACCAAAGAAGCAGTTTTTTTTATGCTCCTGTATCGCACGGTAGATGATTAACTCGATATAGGTAATGTATTTGTGACCCCTATTTTATGGGGTAATTATTAATAAACTAGTTATTCTACAAGCTCGTTGAATAAGATTGTTTCGGAGAATAATTAATGCCTCGTGTTCCTCTTCTTATTATTTCAATATTCTTCATCACTGGAGGTATTTCTCATTTTGTTGTCACTAATTCTTTTGTGATGGCAATGCCAGATTATTTGGGTTATCACAAGGAGTTAGTCATAATAAGTGGTGTATTTGAAATTTTGGGTGGCATAGGGATATTGGTACCTCAAACACGCTTATTTGCTGGTTATGGTCTAATTGCATTAATTATCGCTGTTTATCCAGCCAATATAAATATGGCTTTACATCCAGAAAAATATAAAGAGTTTTCCGAGTTGTTTTTATATGTACGTCTACCATTTCAATTTTTATTTGTTTGGTTTGTCTGGAGGGCAATAACACCAGAAAGGTTAAAAAACAAACATGCAACCAAGTAACAAGGCGCAGCAATAGATCTCCGTGTTTCCGCACCATTTTTACAAGCACCTGTAAAAAAGTCGCCCAAACACTCCGGTAGTTGTGCGCGGCGTTGGTTCCTCGCATAGTCAGCAATATTACGCCTTAATATTGCTATTTCACAAATGATGCAGCCATTGGGCTGTTGCTGCCTAGTATTTAAGCCTTGCATAATAAGTTTTTTCGGCGGCTTCACGTGCCTGTCCCATGGTATGAATACCTTGCTCTGCCAACAGATTAATCAGATGTAAAAACACTTCCGCTGTTGCCATGGCGTCACCTAATGCGGTGTGACGTCCATGAATATCAACATTAAGGCGTTCGGCAATGGTATCTAGCCCATGCGATTCTTGATTAGGATGGGCGACAGCAGACAGTAGCAGGGTATCAAGTACGGGTTGATCGAATACCACGCCAGTCAATGCTTCCTTTACTTGCAAGCAGCGCATGTCGAACGCGGCATTATGTGCCACCAGCACAGTATCGCCGACAAAGGCATGAAAGGCTGGTAAAACTTCTTTAATAACGGGCTGACCTTTCACCATTTCAGGCTTAATACCATGAATGGGAATTGATACTGCCGGTATAGTTCGCTGAGGATCTACCAGCTGTTCAAAGCTTTCTTGTTGTAACAGCTTACCGTTAACAATGCGTATGGCGCCAATCTGAATAATTTCATCACCACCAGCAGGGTCTAATCCCGTTGTTTCTGTATCAAAAACGGTATAGGAGAGTTCGATAAGCTTGCGATCTTCCAGTGAACGCGTTTGTTCCGAGGCCTTAAACAGGTCAAAGTCGTAAAATTCAGGACGGCTTTCTTTGTCTGTTAAAGCCGATGCATCTAGCTGCTCTTGTGGTTTAGCCAGAGGTATAAGAAAACGGAATAATGCTTGGTTACTTTCTGCGTCGTGTTCAAACCAGAACGCGCCATTATGGCGTTCAACAACATCTTGGATGGTTAATGAGCTTTCTTCACCACCAAGGCGAATGGAATCTTTTTCACAATTTAACGTGATGCCCTTGTCGTTGTTTTGTGGTGTCCAGCAAAGATCAAGCTGACCATGTGCTTCGGTCATGCCAAGGCGAAATTGCACCTTATTAACGCCATATTCATGCTGTAGAAGCTCGGCTAGATATATGATGGCTTCTAGTAAGGTAAAGCTTTCCACTTTCAGCCAAACAGAAGTATCGATACTAGATTTGGTAGCAGTAATTCCCTTCAGTGCATTTATACGGTTTATCGCGGCTTCAACCAAATCAGCCCCCTGCATATTTTCGAGTGACCAGTGTGACATAAAGCCATTTACAGTGGTTGCTTTTAGCTCATGTATACGCTCCCCCAGTCCCTGCGTTTCTTCACGTAAAACACTTAGCAAATTTTCATGCATCGCCGGTTCCAAATCAGGGTATTCCAATACATCAAGAGCAGCCTGCATATTTGCTATTGCAGCACGACTACGTTCGGTTAGCGTATTTAAAACATGCTCTTGATGTGATAGTGCTTCAAATTCATGAGTAATATTTTCAGTTAAAAGTACAAAACCTGTCATCTGAGTTGGGATTTTGTTTTCCATTTGAGCTGCGCGTACGGGAGCCATTTGTACTCTTAGTAATTGCCCCGACTGTGTGGTGGTTACAAACTTTGTTGATGGGGATGCTACGCCCTGTTCTATACGGTGTTGAATATTTTCCTGTGCATGGGTGAGTAATTTTCGATCAAACACCCCATAAATTGAGCGCCCAAGCCCGATCAATTCCGCCCCGGCGGCAACCTTGGGGCTTTCTGATAATCGTTGGAACTGCCTTCTAGCTCGGTTGTTGTACAGCAGAATACGCCCATCTAGGTTGCACACCACAACACTTTTACTCAGTTCAGACATAAGAGCCGCTAAGCGGTTTTTTTCCAGTTCAGTGTTGCTGGCGGCTTCCTGCACCAGTGTATCCATGTCATCACGTAATGTTTCTCGCTGCTGCACTAGCTGATTGAACAGATCGGTTAAGCGACGATTTTCAATACTCCCTGTTGGTTTCAGTTGGCGTTTTACATCGGTGCGCAGCAAAACTTGGGCATCTTCGGCAAGACGAGCAGGAGCAGTCATAAAATAGGCTACCAACCAGCGCAGTGCAAAACCAACCGCAGTCAGAGATATTGCCCACATGAAAATCAACAATTCAAGGCTTGGCATCAGTGTAGCGGCTACGGCATCTTGGCCTGTTTCATCAAGGCTTGACCAGATCAATATGCCTGTTGCTAACAGCCACAACACGCAGATACCGCCAATAATGGCGACACCAAGGGCTACTCTCGAGTCAAAATGTCTCATGCTTCACCCAACATGTTGCGCACTTTTTCTGCCAGTTCTCTGGTGGAAAATGGTTTGATAACGTAATCATTAGCGCCCATTGCCATTCCCTTAGCGATATCGGTATCACGACCTTTAGCCGTCAACATTATAATAATCATCTCTTTAAAATTGGAATTTGCGCGTACTTCTTGGCAAACATCAAGGCCTGTTTTTTTCGGCATCATGACATCTAGCAATACTAAGTCGGGGTGTTCTCGGAAAATGGCATCAACGGCTTCCTGACCGTCATGAGCTACCATCACATTGTAGCCTTCCCGTTTCATTAAGTACTCCAACGAAATTAAAATGTTCTTCTCATCGTCCGCAATCAGCACAGTTTTACTCATTTTTTACACTCCCTATTTTGATGATGTTTCAGCCAAACTGACTTTTTTCCGAGGTAAGAAAAAGCCAAAGCAAGCACCTTCGCCTATTTTTGACTTTAACCACATGTGTCCGCCAAAATGCTCCACAATTTGACGGCTAATAGGCAAACCAAGACCAGTACCTGTCTGACTGGCTGTTTCTCCGTCTATCTGGCGGAACTTTTCAAAGACCAAATTTTGTTTTTCAGGTGCGATTCCTGACCCGTTATCAATCACTTCAATCGTTATACCTTCCGTTGCATCTCGTATATGCAATTCAACGTGACCGTTCTCATCAGGCACAAATTTAACCGCGTTTGATAGTAGGTTTAACAGCACCTGTATTAAGCGGTCTGCATCAACACGGATCAATGATATATGCTTCGGGGCATGGATTTTTAATTCAACACCCCGTTCTTTATATGAGCTAGAGATTGAGCTAACTGACTGCTTTACCAGTTCCAGTATATCCACATCACTATTGTGCCATTCGGCATGTCCGGCTTCTATTTTTGCCATATCCAGTACTTGGTTTACCAGTCGACTAAGGCGCTCTGCTTCTGCCACCACAATATTGAGAAATTCCAAGCGTTGTTCCTCCTCCATGTCAGGATCGTCTAGCATTAACTCTGTCATTGCGCGGATAGAGGTCAGCGGTGTTCGCAATTCATGGGTGACGGATGACATAAAGTTATCCTTTAATCGATCTAAGCTTTTAAGTTGTTCATTGGCCGTTTGTAGTTCTCTGGTAGCCTGTTCCAACGAACGTGACTTTTCTTCAAGCGCCTCTGAATGAGCGCGTAGCTGAGAAGCTTCATCGAGAATGCGCATAACGTCATCAAGTTCAAGCGCTTCTTCTTCCACCACTGAAGCCACCATAATCCGTGCAGAAGCACTGCCAATAGCCCCTGTAAGATGAGTTTCTACAAAGTGTACTAGTGCTGCATCTTCGGGTATTTTCTCTATTCTATTGGCACCCACTTTTTCGGCATAATCAGTGAACAGCCGCTGCGCCTTTATTTCTCCCATAAAGCGTCCAGTCAAGTGTAACAAATCAGTCACTTTAGCTTGTCCCTGCCAGAATACCGGATGGGCTAATTGAGTACGTTCGAAAACATCGACAAACAATAAAGCCTGACTGGTTTCATGAGCCGATGGGGGCTTCCAGAGTGATACTGACACATAAGTCGCTATATTCACAAAAAGGCTCCAGAATAGCGAATGTGTCAGATGATCAAGACCGGTCAGGCCTAACAATTGCTCTGGCTTAAGCCATTCAATACCAAATAGTCCCAAAGTCAGAAAATCATCAGATATCCAACCTGACTTGGCGAGTGAAGGTAGCATTAACGTGTAAGCCCACATCATAAAACCTAGGAAAAGTCCTGCAAGCGCGCCATTGCATGTGCCATTTTTCCAGTACATGCCGCCCAATAAGGCCGGTGCAAATTGGGCAACAGCGGCAAAGCTGATCAGCCCAATACTAACAAGGGCATAAGCTTCACCGGCTAAATGAAAGTACAAATAGCCCAACAATAAGATACCGATGATGGCAATACGGCGAATGAAAAGTAGCAATTTGGTTAGGTCGCCACCAGAACGTTCACCAAATCGAGTGTTGCGTAATAAAACGGGCATAACTAAGTCATTACATACCATGGTGGATATTGCGATAACTTCGACAATCACCATACCAGTTACCGCCGAAAGTCCGCCAACAAAAACAAATAAGGCTAGCATATTCTGACCATGTGCCAATGGAAGAGAAAGCACAAAAGTTTCAGCACTAACGGAGCTAGAGCCAAAATAAATCAGCCCCCCCAAGGCAATCGGTAAAACAAAGAGATTAATCAGCAATAAATAAAGCGGAAACACCCAAGTTGCTCGTTTCAAGTGTTGCTCATCGACATTTTCTACCACCATGATCTGAAATTGGCGTGGCAGAAAAATAACCGACAGCATGGCTAGCAATGTCAGAGCAAACCATTCGGTGTAGGCAAACGAATGTCCTTGATCAAAGGTCAATAACGCCTTGAGTTCTGGTATTGCTGATGCCTGAGCAAAGATGTCTGATATGCCATCAAAAATACCATAGGTCACAAACATGCCTACAGCCAGAAAAGCCACTAACTTGACCACTGATTCCATGGCAATGGCTGCCACCATGCCTTCGTGGCGCTCACTACTGTCTAGGTGTCTGGTACCGAATATAATGGTGAACCCAGCCAGTACTAGCGCCATATACAGAGTACCATCAGTCCACCAGGCGCTTGGTGGTATGGCAACATCACCTAGTGGAGTAGTCATCACTTCATAACCGCTAGAAATGGCTTTTAACTGCAAGGCGATATAAGGCACAATACCAACCACGGTGATTATTGTGACGAGCCCAGCCAATGAAGGGCTTTTGCCATAGCGACTGGCAATGAAATCGGCGATGGAGGTTATGCGATAGGTTTTTGCAATGCGAATCATTTTTCGCACCACGATCCAAGCTAGGATCATGGATAACATCGGCCCGAGGTAAATGGGCAGAAACCATACGCCGGCACTGGCAGCACGCCCCACGCTACCAAAGTAGGTCCATGCGGTGCAATACACGGCCATGGACAGCGCATATACCCACGGACTGGAAATGATTGATCGCCCAGCTTCTGCGCGTTTGTCACCAAAATAGGCAACAGCAAACAGAATAAATAGATAGATAAAAGAAACGGTTATGACCAAGGATGGAGAAAGCATTATTTAGTCTTCCGCCTTTCCATCACCCAAGCCAAAGCTGCAATTAATATGCCCCAGACCAAAAACAATCCAAAGGGTAAAAGTGGCCAGCCTAGTACATAGATATCCTTATCCCATAGTGCAAGTAGTGGAAAGTTTAGAAACGCTATGCCAGCTAGCGATAGAGCAATCAAACGTTGTGACGTAATGTCTTTTAACATGAACCCTCCTTAAAGAAATAAATTCCCAAAGACATCCATAAAGAGTATGGATTGACATATTATTTTGGTCAACTAAAAGCGCACACTTTTTTAAAGGACAAGCGGATAAAAGTGATAGTTTCTGATATTATCTAAGCCATAATTATTGGATAGTTGGATAAGCCCTAGATATGATCACCCTTTATGGAATCAACAATTGCGATACAGTAAAAAAAGCACAAAAATGGTTAACCGCTAATAGCATTAACTACGCGTTTTATGACTTTAAAAAGCAGCCATTAACCAATGAGTTATTAACGCAGTTCGTTGAGCTAAATGATTGGAGTACACTACTGAACAAACGTAGTACCACTTACCGAAACTTAAGCGATGACATCAAAAACAATTTAACCGATGAGATCGCTTTTGAACAAGTACTTGTTCAACCTACTTTATTAAAGCGCCCTTTACTACTCATTGAAACAGAAAATTCACAAAGTATTCAACAACTGCACTTAGGTTTTAAAGCTGAAAGCTATCAAGAGATTTTCCAATAAAATCTATCCGAATTTACAAAATTAAAAGCAAAGAGTTAACATGAAAAACCCAACAAGCAATGTGATAAAGCTAGCCATAGACTTACTTTCCCGTCCATCAGTTACGCCTGAAGATGCAGGCTGCCAGCAACTAATAAAAGAGCGTTTAGCCAAACTTGGCTTTATCAATGAGACCATGATTTTTGAAGATACCACCAATTTATGGTCTCGCCGTAATGGTGGTATAGAATCCGATGATATCGTCTTTTGTTTTGCCGGTCATACCGATGTGGTACCACCAGGAAATTTAGAGCTATGGAATACCCCACCTTTTGAACCAACAATAATTGACGGTATGCTCTATGGCCGAGGTACGGCAGATATGAAAGGTAGCCTTGCTGCTATGGTTGTTGCTACAGAGCGCTTTGTTCAAGATTATCCATCATATAAAGGTGCTATTACTTATTTGATCACCAGTGACGAAGAAGGCCCATTTATTAATGGCACCACACGCGTAATTGATACCTTAGAAGCACGTAATGAAAAAATAACCTATTGTATTGTTGGTGAGCCTTCAAGCACAAATACGGTAGGTGATATCATTAAAAATGGTCGTCGAGGCTCTATTTCAGCAGAAATAGATATTAAAGGTAAACAAGGACATGTCGCTTACCCTGATCACGTAAAAAACCCTATTCATATGGCAATGCCCGCTTTAACTGAATTAAGTCAGACTCATTGGGATAATGGTAATGATTACTTTCCTGCAACCAGTTTTCAATTATCGAATATCAATTCAGGAACCGGTGCTACCAATGTAGTGCCAGGGCATTTAACCGCATTGTTTAATTTGCGTTATAGTACTGAATTAACCGATCAAATTATTGTAGAAAAAGTCGAGTCCATTTTAAATAAACACCAGCTAGAATACGACATAAAATGGACCTTTAATGGTAAGCCTTTTATAACCGAGCTAAACAATGAAAAAGGTGACTTTTTAACTGCAGTCACTCAGGCAGTAACATCCGTAACGGGAACACCACCGGTACTGTCTACTTCTGGCGGTACATCTGACGGTCGTTTTATTGCTCCAACAGGTGCAAAAGTTATCGAGCTAGGTCCTTGTAATGCCACCATACACCAAGTAAATGAGTCAGTTTCTTGTGATGATTTAGATAAGCTATGCGATATTTACTATGCTTGTTTAAAAGAAGTGCTTCTTTAGTAAAAATATCCATAATTATGCAAAAAAATACGATAACAATTTTAGGTGATATAAATAAACAGTTACTTGGTTTAACAGATCAACACATTCATTATTTAGGTAATGAATGTTTAACGAATAAAAATTTAACTGACAAAAATGTAGCAAACCATCATGAAATAAAAGCTGTTCAAACATTATCAAGATCAACTATTGGTATTCACCAACAAATGAAAACTGCCTTTGATGCACTAAAACACAGCGCACAAACAGCGGGGATAGAACTTAAAATTGCCAGTGGTTTTCGCTCATTTGAACGACAGTTACAAATATGGAATAACAAATTTACTGGTAAGGCTATTATAAAAAAAACCAACGGTGAAATAGTAGATGTTAGTCGTTTGTCAGACTGGCAAATAATAGAAGCTATTTTACTTTATTCTGCACTACCAGGGGCTAGTAGACATCATTGGGGTTGCGATATTGATGTCTACGCACCAAATTTATTAACTGCGGGTAAATCGCTACAACTTGAGCCATGGGAATATCAACAATCAGGCCCTATGGCAAAACTATCGACTTGGCTCACACAACACGCGGCAGAATTTGGCTTTTATTTACCCTATGACTGTTATCGAGGTGGCATTGCCGCAGAGCCATGGCATTTATCTTTTAGGCCACTTGCAACGCAGTATCAAGCTACATTTAATATCCAAGCATTACAAACGTGTTTAATAAACACCGATATTTCTGGTAAAATGGTTATTGTTGATAATTTAACCGAGATAGCTAAACGTTATATTAATAATGTAAATACCTGATTAAGTAATCGCTCAAATGACAATTAATACCAATTAGGTTAATTAGCAGACTAGCAAACAACATAGGAAAACTCATGGATAACTGGATGGCTTATACAATGATTACCATTGCTTTTGTAATAATTGTAGGTAATTTTAGTACCTTTCAAAAAAACACTAACCAGAGAATGCGCAAAAAAAACTTAAATGATCTAGATGAAACATTACCAAGAAGTCATAAAATAGATCATAAAATGTCAACTATAGACAAAAGTAAATTTATAAAATAGCATTCATTCTGTATCAATCAAGTAAAAAAAAACGCCGGAAAATTGGCGTTTTTTTAAAACTTTGGCTTAATCAATTAATATAATTGTCTAAAAGATAAGCCTGTTTTTATCACTGGAAAAACTCGCTCTAACGTTTCTAACGATAATGGCTCACCATCAACATTATAAATACTGACTGACGTTTTGTGATTCTGCTCATCAAGTGGGGCAAGTACAAATTGATATTTGGCATCACTTACTTCAATAACCGGCCGTTCATCACCCCAAATAGTATCCCATATACTTATTTCAGGTTTAGTAAAAGCCACATAATAAATTTTATTCGTTTCGTTTAAGTCATTAATAGTAAAACCGTGTTTTTCAAAGAAAATAGGCATATTATCCCAAAGCTCATCCAAGCCCATTTCGACAATATAAGCTGGCTCCGCTTCATTATTTTCACCAATAGAGACCAATTGTTGATTCGCTCGCGCTAGACGGTTTTTTTGTTGTTGTGAGCGATAATTATAATCTACTTTCGCAACAACCTCATTTAGCATAAGCATTTCAGCGCGCTGTTTATCAATAGGAAGTATCGTTTTACTACCGCCATAATTGTCGGTTTTCATATAGTCGATTAATGAAACTTTTAAAGATAGACTTCTCCCATGAGGTTTAAGAAAGAACTCATAACGGAAACGTAAACTTGTTGATGATTCAATGTCAGTAAATAACCAACCGGTTTCTATCTCATTATGATACCAATCAGATTCGTAAATTTCAGTTTTACTCTGAGATTCACTTCCTGGTTCATCCTTAGTTGATGATTCAACTACCTCATAACTAACGTTATCAGACATCAGTTGGCTAACGAGTGCATTTTGGATAAAAACCAATAAATCTTTATCTTCAAGTGCTTTATCAAACCAAATTATAGCTTCATGAGTATTAATAACAACACGTGAAGATGCAGCAATAGGTAAAACTAAAGAAGGCGCTCTTACATCTATTTTGTCACCAATAGATCCTTGATGATTGATGTTGTTCGTAATTAAAAATTCTTTTTGTGTTGCTGGCTTATCTAAATTTTGAGGAACAATAAATGGTTTAGATTCTTGCTTTGTTGCATAATCAAAATCTCCCTGTGCATGCTTACTATCAACACTACTACATGCTGATAGCGTCAAACTAAGCACAGAAAAATAAAACAATTGACGACTCATTAAAACTCCTGAGAAAAACTATTTACAAAATTAGTATTCATTAGATAACTCAAATCATATTTGGTTCATTTGGATACCATATTATTAGCGCACCATGGTACTTGGCTGTTTTTGCAAACACAAGGTATTCGAATATTTTTATTAGCTGTATACGCTTCAAACTAACTAAGCAACCTGATAAGTCCAATTGAATTAATGAATGCACCACTTAGCGAGAATGAAAAGGCTTAGAGGCAAGGCCTTGATTTAAGAGAATGGTTATTCCCTTATCAAAATCCATAACGCCGCATGTAAGTCTTTTCAACTCGCCCTTCGGGAGTTTCGTAGCAAACTGATAACATCACAAAATGAATGGAATATAGCATAACTCTGTTTAACTCATTTTATTTGTTCTAAGCTCACTACGTAACGCTAAGTTGGTCGATTCATTATTTCAATTGGTATTACTCCTGTGTTAAATCAATTAAGAATTTTAATTCAATAAACCAAATTAACTTAACATATTAACTTACTAAGTTAATATGTTGGGAAATACGCAGCAACACATTATACTAATGAAAAAATTGGTAATAAGGAAAATAATACATGTTAGAAGTAGGTCAAGCAGCGCCAAAATTCACATTACAAGATCAAAATGGTTCGCCAATATCTTTAGATTCATTTAAAGGTAAAAAAGTTCTCATTTATTTTTATCCAAGAGCTTCGACTCCTGGTTGTACGGTACAAGCCTGTGCATTAAGAGATACTAAAGCAGAGCTAGATGCACTAAACGTAGTTGTCTTAGGCATAAGCCCTGATACTCCCAAAAAATTGACTAACTTTATCAATAAGCAAGAGTTGAACTTCACATTATTAGCCGATGAAGATCATGCTATTTGTGAAGCCTATAATGTTTGGCAGTTAAAAAAATTCATGGGCCGTGAGAATATGGGTGTTGTGAGAACGTCTTTTCTTATCGATGAAAGTGGTAATTTAGAGCATATTTTTAACAAATTTAAAACTAAAGATCATCATCAAGTAGTACTTGATGTGTTGAATGAATTGGCTAAATAATGCAAATATGAACGGTAAGTAAAATACTTACCGTACTAATATTATTACAGGTATAAAACTCAAAGAGTCGCGTTAAACTGGCTCCTGCTCTGTCTGTGTAGTCGAAGTCCACGCGTTAATAACAGCCTTCACTAAAGTTGCTAATGGAATAGCAAAAAACACGCCCCAAAAGCCCCATAAACCACCAAAAAAGATAACCGCAATGATAATAGTTACAGGGTGTAAGTTCACTGCTTCAGAAAATAATAACGGCACAATAACATTTCCATCAATTGCTTGAATAACGCCATATGCCAACATGACGTAACCTAATTCATTACTATAACCCCATTGAAATAAGGCAACAAAAAAAACAGGAATAGTCACTACCGTCGCGCCTACATAAGGCACCAACACTGACAAGCCAACCAATACCCCTAATAAAACAGCATATTGTAAATCAAGTAAAATAAAAGCAACGGTTGTAGAAATACCAACAATTAAAATTTCAATCACTTTACCACGTATGTAGTTCATTATTTGTTGATTCATTTCTTTACCAACTTGTGTTGCCATACGACGCTCTTTCGGGAAAAAAAGAGTTACGCTAGCTAACAAATCACTTTTATCTTTGAGAAAGAAAAATACCATCAATGGTACTAAAATAAGATAAATCATTAACGCAACTAAGTTAGAGATAGAGTTTAAAGAGGCTTTCAGCGCTAACTCCCCCCAATCAAGTAACTTATCTTTAACCGAAGAAATAAATGTTTCTATTTGAGACGCCTGAATAATATCAGGGTATTGTTCAGGCAACGTTAATAAGTACTGCTGACCTTGCGAGATCATATGGGGTACTTCTTGTAGTAAACTACTGCTTTGTTTCCAGATGATAGGCATTAACCCCAACATTGAAATTAACGTAATACCAACAAAAGTGCCAACGACTAACGCAGTAGCTCCCGTACGAGATAAGTTTAGATTGACCATTTTATTTACCGGTAAATCTAATAGAAAAGCTATCGCTAAAGCAACCAACACGGGCATAAGTAATTGGCTAAACAAGGCAATGAATAAAAATGAACATGCCAAAATCACCACTAATGTTACCGCATGAGGATCTGAAAAATTACGTGTATACCAGTTGCGGAACAACTTAAACATATCTATCCTATTTTACTATTGAAATGAATTTTATTTACTTGATGTATACTCAAGTGAATTCAAAGTGCAGAATTCAGCTGGAATTAGAAACGTCTTTAGGCAAGGCATTGATTGAAGAGAATGGTTGCTCCCTTGCCAAAATCAATAACGCCGAATAAAACGTTTCTAAACCAGCCCTTCGGGGATGTTTGAGTAAATCATACTATTCATTGCATCTATTTTTAAGGGAACAACCATTAATAAAAAGATGCGCCTTGATTATGAATCACTCAGACATCCTGAAACTCGCATTTTAAGTTCACATGAGTATAGTAATTTTAACCCTACCATTGTCAATAAGACTTTGGTTATAACTATAACCAAGTTTGTTAAGCAGTTTGGGGATATCGTCAATTGAGCCTTTATCCGCAAGGGTTAAAATACAAAGATCACCTTTTTGTAGCTTTTTTAAGAGTAAACGTAAATTAACCAATGGCAGAGGACATTTTTCGTCACTGGCATCATATTCAAAAATCATTTTATACTTCTTAACCTATATTGCTTTTTTTTAACAAGGTAATCTGAGACAATTATCGCTGACATACTATATTAAGTGTTGTCATTAAAATAGCAGGAAATAAAACTAAATGAGTAGCTCAGCTAAAACCCCTAACTTAAAAGAGATTAACGCTCTTAAAAAAAAGTTAAATTGGGGTGATGTTCCGGCGATCTATTATTTAGTTTCCTCATCATTAAGTGAATTAGACGGCATTTTATCTCATGGTTTTGATAGTGCTTACAAAACCATTTTAGACCGTAACACATGGAATTTATCAGCATTAAATGGTCACAGAGATAACGATGGTAATATACAGGTAAAAACCAAACCAAAATTAATTTTACGTCATGATTATACTCATATGGGTTATGAATTACTTTGCTACCCTATTATTGATGGGGAGCGAATTAACCAGCCATTAGTACATGACAATACTAGCCCTTTTCAAATATGGTTACCGGAAAGTATGCGTATGCTTTTTAGAATAAATAGCTTAGTTGCCTTTTCAATATTCACCTATCAAAATGGCGATGAAGCAGATTTAGCTTTAGTTAAATATGCTTATTACCGCGTTGAAAAATTAATTAAAATATTATCCGAATCTTTTGAACTTGTTGAGGTCGAAGGTTATAACATTGCCGAATTCTATCAAGAAATTGAACGAAAAAATGGCAACATACTAAATAGTGATATGATTCAAAAACTTTCTGAGAATTAACTGTTTATTTTCATGTTTTTTACCTCTATTTTATTCATGCTCTTTATTTAATAACAGGAAACCATATTGTTTAATATAAAGCCTTTTTTTCTTGCTTGTGCATTAATAGCCGTGATAGCCAGCACATGCCCTTTTGATGTTGAGGCTAATGGTCAGAATAATAAAAACAAATTACCTGAAATAGGCATTTCAGGCTTTAGTGTCCTTTCTTTAGAGAAAGAACGACAAATAGGCCAAGCCATGATGCGCCAATTACGTGCTAGCCAACCCTTAATCCAAGACCCTGTATTAATTGAATACATTAATCATTTAGGTAACCGATTGGTGAAAAATGCTCAGGATGTTAATTACGCCTTTAAGTTTTTTTTAATCAACAATAACGAGCTCAACGCCTTTGCTTTTTTCGGTGGCCATGTTGGCATTCATAGTGGGTTATTAACTACAGCAGATAATGAAAGTGAGCTTGCCTCTGTTATTGCTCATGAAATTTCTCATGTAACACAACGTCATTTAGCACGCCGATTAGAATCACAAAGTAGAAGCCAAACATTATCAATGGCAGGAATGGTATCCGGTATATTATTAGCTTTAGTAAATCCTACTGTTGGCATAGCAGCATTGAGTGCTTCTATGGCTGCATCACAACAAGCGAGTATCAACTACACCCGTGGCAATGAAAAAGAAGCCGATAGAGTTGGCATTGCACTATTAGCCAACAGTAACTTTGACCCTCAAGGGGCACCCGATTTTTTTAGTAAAATGTCAGCAAAATATCGCTATGCAAGCAAACCGCCGGCAATGCTATTAACTCACCCTTTGCCCGAATCTCGTATCGCCGATGCAAGGCAACGCGCGCACAATTATCCTATTAGACAGCTAGCGCCAAGCTTGCAATTTGAATTAGCAAAATCTAGAATACAAGCGCGTTATCAAGGTAGCCCAAAAGACAATATAGCTTACTTTAAACAACAGTTGCTTAAGAAAAAATATAAACTCAAAGCAGCCGCCGAATATGGCTTAGCAATCTCTTATTTTGAAAATAAACAATATCAATCAGCCAAGGAATTACTTGAGTCGTTAAAAAATCAGGATAAACATAACCTGTTTTATATCGATGTACTTACCGATGTTTATTTAGCGTTGAAAGAGTATGATACTGCATTAACACTGTTGGCCGACTTAGCTTTATATATGCCGAATAATCAAGTCATCAGTTTGAATTATGGTAACGCGTTATCTATAGCAGGTCACTACAAGCAAGCAACAGCGGTATTACAAGATTTTTTACTCGTTAATCCTGATAACTTTATTGCCTATGATATATTAACTTCCGTTTATCGAAAGCAAGATAAAAGAGGTTTAATGCATACGGCTAAAGCGGAAGTATTAGCTTTACTGGGTGCTTATAGCAAAGCAGTAGATGAATTACAAACCAGTTATAGCTTAGTAGAAGAACAGCCATTGCTACAAAAACGCATTAAAGCACGAATTTTACAATTTCAAGAGCAGGAAAATAAGTTAAAACGCTTATAGCTAAACAAACATATACCATTAATGATTAAACTTAACGAAAAGAAACAAACTTATGTTAACTATTTACCACAACCCTAGATGCTCTAAAAGTCGTCAAACACTTGAGTTAATCCAACAAAACTCTACTAAAAAACTGACTATTATTGAGTACCTTAAGCAGCCACTAACACGAATAGAAATCACCCAACTTTTATCACTACTTGCGTGTAAACCTACTGAGATGATGCGAATAAAAGAGGCTGAATTCAAAGAACAAAATTTAGCCAGTGCCAGTGACGAGCAATTAATTGATGCGATGATTACTACGCCTAAATTAATTGAGCGACCTATTGTTAGCGATGGTAATAAAGCTATTATTGGTCGTCCACCAGAAAATGTTTTAGCTTTATGCTAATTTACTAGGTAATAGCTAACAAATGAATAATCAAAGAATATCAACCAACAATTTAAAAAAAATGGCGCTATTCGGCTATTTTTCTCTATTATTTTTTATGCCTTTATGGCTATTAGTATTATCTCCTAGTGAGGGGTTAAGTACTTCTACAACACTATTACTATTTGTCTTACCCTTACTATTTCCGTTAAAAGGTTTATTACAAGGCAACCCATTTACCTATGCTTGGGCAAATTTTATTGTACTTATTTATTTTTTACATAGTTTAACCACATTATGGGTGTTGCCCAGTGATAGAATTTGGGCAACATTAGAGCTTATTTTTGCCACTACTATGTTTTTAGGCTGTAGCTATTATGCAAAATATAGAGGACAAGAGCTCGGTCTGAGTATTCGAAAAAAGAAGAAAGATAAGTAAAATATTACAAGCTAAAATAATATACCCATACCACTTAAAATATATGATTTAGCTATGATAATGTTTACGGGAATAAATCACCCGTAGACATTACTACTTGACTAAAAGGATATCCACCGATGAATAAAGAAATTGAAATTCAAGCAGCAGTCTTTCGGCGTCTATTAGCCCATTTAGATAACCGTAAAGATGTACAAAATATAGAACTAATGAACTTAGCTGGTTTTTGTCGAAATTGTTTTAGTAAATGGACAGTAGCAGAGGCTGAAAAGCTAGGCGTTAATGTTGATATTGATACTGCCCGCGAGCAAGTTTACGGCATGCCTTATAGTGAATGGAAAGAAAAACATCAGCTACCCGCGACTGAAGAACAACTAGCTAAATTTAACGAGTTAAATCCTAAATAAAAAAGGTGAAAACATTGATTTTAATACCACGAATCACTGAAGTTAATCAAGCTAATCATATCAGTAACTTAGCTATCATGGCTTGGTTTGAAAATGCGAGAGCTGATATTTCTCAATTATTAGACAATGATCCAAATGGTAAAGAGTTCATCTCTGTAATTGCTCGTATTGATTGTCAATTTAAAAGTGAAGTGTTCTATGGATCAGAGGTAGAAATAAAAACAATTGTTGCTGCAGTTGGGAATTCTTCTATTACAATAAATCAAAAGGCATTTCAAAAAGGCGTGCTGGCAGCTGAGAGTACTACCATTATTGTACATTTTAATTCAAATGAAAAATGCGCTACCTCAATACCAGATACATTACGAAAACTACTTTTAAGTTATGCTTAACTTATATCCAGTAAAACAAACCTAACAGAACAAGTTATTAAGAAAATAAATTAATTTCTTGTTCTGTTAAAGCACGCCATTCACCCGACGCTAAATCAGCTAATTTAAGTGCGCCAATTTGCTCTCGATGTAAGCCGATAACTCGATTTCCTACCGCAGCAAACATACGTTTTACTTGATGATATCTACCTTCTGTTATGGTTAACAGTACTTCATTATCAACCTCAGTATCTGTCACTAAGGTTAAAATAGCCGGTTTAGTTAAAGACGATTCACCTTGTAATTGTATGCCTTGGGAGAACTTATCGATAAGTGCAATTGATTTTTCAACCGGAATAGGATTTCTCAACCATACCCGATAAACCTTTTGGCACTCTTTTTTCGGTGAAATAACATTATGCGACCAACGGCCATCATCAGTAATTAACACTAAGCCGGTGGTATCGGCGTCCAAACGTCCAGCAATGTGCAAATCAAAGGCTTTATCAACATCAATAAAATTCAATACTGATGGATAACCTTCATCAACATTAGAGCAAATACTATCGGCTACTTTGTGTAACATAAAATATCGTGAGCGCCGCGCCGTTAATATTTGACCATCAATATCAATGTCATTATTTTCATGAACCTGCATAGCCGGATTTTTGGCAACTTCACCATTAACTCTAACTTCACCACTTTTAAGTAACTTTTTTGCTTCACTTCGCGTTAACTCACTACTTTTACAAATAAATTTATCTAAACGCATTTGTTATTCACTTGCCTCAACCCAAAACCAAAAACCTTGATCAAGTAGTTCTATCATTAAGATAAGAAATTGTTCATTGTCAGACCATGGTGCTAATTCATTTGAGGTAACGATGGATTGATCACACAATAATTTAATCACAGGAGTAATATCGCTAGCGCAATTTTTCTGTTCACCATTAATATAAAAAATGCCTTCGTTAATTGTATCTTCAAAGTAAAAAGCTCTAAGACCACCTAAACGCTTAATGCTATGAATAGCCAGTAACTGTGACACTTCATCAAGTGCAAAGGGTTCTTCACTGGGCATTAAGTCTAATTCATGCTTGGCATTGGTGAGAAATTTACCGACAAAGCTCTTAAATACTTCTTCATTTTCAAGTAAGTTAGTTAACTGACTTTTAATACTATGGTAATCATGATTCGTAATTTCGCCGCTGTGAGTAATAGCCTGACGGTTAGCGTCTTCAAGTAGCTCTGTGCCTAATTCATTATCAATAAGGTGATCGGCTAATGCGCTTAATAAACTCACGGTAGAATTAGCACGAAAACCAACAGAAAAACTCATTGATGGCTCTAATGCAATCCCTTCATGGGGAAAGCCTGGTGGGATATAAAGAATATCTCCCGGCGATAATTCAACATCGATAATCGCTTCGAACGCTTCAACATGTAGTAATGCCTCATGGGCAATCACTTCGGTCTGCTTGCTATTAGCACCAACGCGCCAATGACGCTTGCCTGAACCTTGACAGATAAATACGTCATAATTATCAACGTGAGGGCCAACACCACCACCTGCAGTGGCAAAACTCGCCATTAAGTCATCTAAACGCCAATGAGGAATAAAGCGAAAAGGCTCAATTATTTCTGCCGCTTCTTCGCTAAAGTTATCTAAGGCTTGTACCACTAATGACCAGTTACTATCACCAAGGTGCTCGTACTTTTCAAATGGACCAAACTCAGCATGCCATTCTTCTCCCTTTTTATACACCAAACGCGACTCTACAGCCTCTTCCATCGCTAAACCGGCTAATTCATCAGGTAATATTGGGTCAACAAAGTTTTTAAATCCCTGTTTGATGACAACAGGCTTCTTCTGCCAATATTCAGCTAAGAATTCATTCTGGCTCATTTGGTTTAAATCTAAGGTAAACATAATCTTCTCTAATCCGTATTAATAGTAATCGTCACTCATAACGCCATGCTAACAATTTTACGCAACCGACATACCCGCAATTTGATGCCAAAAACCGTTACACTCTTTATCAGTCTCTAAAGAATACGCTTTGGGTGTCACTAATTGTGCTTTAAATTTGTCTAGTTGAGTAAATGCCTGCTCATTATCCGCACTGATACGAATAATATCGACCCCCATGTCTTTTAGCTGAGTAACTTCATTAATTAGATTATACTGGTAAGCAGACATAGTTTGAATGCCATTTAGTACAAAAACTTGTTCTCCTTCTCGCGAGTTCATTTTTCGACCTTGCGGATAGTTGATACAACAGTACTGACAATCATCTTTTGGCCGATCTTCTGAGCGTGCAGTAAAGCAACGAGCTGAATAAGCAAGGGGCAAATAACCCCATGAAAACACTTCACATTCAAACTTATCACGAATATTTTGCTCAATAGCTTGGGTTAACATTGTTTTTAACCAATCACCCGAAAGTTCTACAGGCATTAACCAGCGTATCATTCCTTGTTTAAGCAGTATTTTTAATGTCGATACGTTATAACAATTAATAGCAGGACCTACGACAAAAGGCATGTTTAAATCATGCATAATTTGTACAGCGCTTAAATCATTGGCTTCTACTAATAGCTCTCCGTTATCACAGAGTTTTTTTAAAGTGACTATTTCAGCCGGAGACTCTAGCAAGGTCATCGTTGAAATAACGATTTGTTTATTGGTCTCACGGGCTAATTCACGCCCTAGCCCTAGCCAGTCTTTCGCTCGTAGTTCTCGACGCTTTGAACAGACTGTTTCACCGAGATAAATAATATCGGCGCTTGAGGTTTTTGCTTGTAAATAAAATTGTTCAATATCTGTTTTTGGCCAAAAAAACATATTAGGGCCAAGAGATAATTTCATAGTTTTTCCTAAAATTTTAAAATTGTAGTCATTTTGTCAATTATTTAACTTTAGGCTGTATGGTTCTATTTAGAGGAAGAAGCACGGAGTTGACGCTAGTCATTACTCCGTACATCCTATACTCCGCCTTACAGACCCCCTTCGGTGTTAAAATTATTTCCCGAAGAATTTGTGAGTACTTCTGACAACTAAATTGGACAATACAACGACAAGATGAAAGACGATTATTGCCATTTACGGTGATAGGCACCTAATGTGGTCTGCGAGCCTTCAGACAAATTAGCTAAGGTTTTCATCCAAGCTCCATCAACTTGAAAGTTATCGGGATTTTTATTACATCGATCAAGTGCCATACGCCAGGTTTTAGCAACTTGTTCAACATAAGCGGGGCTACGTTGGCGACCTTCAATTTTTACGGAAACAATGCCCATAGCCATTAGATCAGGGATTAATTCTAAAGTATTCAAACTGGTTGGCTCTTCAAGCGCATGATAGACATCACCGTCAACGTCAAACCGCCCTTTACATAAGGTTGGGTAGCCGGCATTTTCATCGGCTTGATATCTGTCGATAAGCACATTATTTAAACGAGACTCTAACCCTTGCTCAGTTTCTTGCCAACGCACATATTTAGCGGGAGAACATGCTCCTACCGTATTAGGTGACTCACCTGTCATATAAGAAGATAAGTAACAACGCCCTTCTGCCATGATACATAAACTACCAAAAGCAAATACTTCTAATGGTACAGGGCTAGTTTTAGCTAATTGTCTCACTTGTTGCACTGACAGCACCCGAGGTAGTACTACTCGGTCTACATCAAAATTGTTTTTAAAAAACTTAATCGCTTCAAGATTGGTAGTTGATGCTTGCACTGACACATGACGCTCAACCTCAGGATATTTATTTGCGGCATAATCAAGTACACCTAAATCAGCAATAATTAACGCATCTGCGCCAATAGCTACGGCATTATCTACCGCTTTTTTCCAACGCTCTTCACCGCTAGCATGAGCAAAGGTATTAATAGCAACATGTAGTTTTTTACCTCGTTGATGTACGTAATCAACCCCTTTGGCTAACTTAGCATCATTAAAGTTAAGGCCAGCAAAATGACGCGCATTGGTATCGTCTTTTAAACCTATATAAACCGCATCGGCGCCATTATCGATGGCAGTTTTCAAGGCAGGTAAATTACCTGCCGGACACAATAGTTCCACAAACAACTCCAATCTAAATTATTATCAAAAATACATAAACAAGATGAAAAACTTGCTCAATAGTCTATGGGTTTATCTATAGGGCTTTATTGATATGTATTAAAGAAAACTTGATCTAAGGCAGCAAAAATTATTAACCGACTGGTAAACTGTGAAAATATTATTGCAGTACCAGTTAACTATTAACTATTAACTAGAAAGGCTATCAACGTGTTCAAATTTTCCTCATTACCTCAAGTAGCCTTTAACTTAATTCCTGATAATAACCAAATAACAACAAAGCTGCCGCTAAAGTTACGCACTAGTATGATAGAGATAATGCCTAAAATATTACGCCCTAGCCTACAGCTATTGCCATTTACAGCACAAAAAGCACTGTTATTGCCGGCATTAACATCTGTTTTTCAAGAGCCTATTGAAGACGGTGACTTTGAGTTTTTACAAGGCAAATGGTTAAAAATTTCCATCATTGATTTAAATCTACATTGGTGGTTGAGTTTTGATCAAAACAAGCTTGTTATGGCATCAAAAAGTGAATTGGTTGCAAGTGATATCAATGAAGATGTCAGCTTTAGTGCTACCGGTGATGATTTAATATTGATTGCAGGGCGCAAACAAGATCCCGACACCTTATTTTTTCAACGTCGCTTAAAAATTGAAGGTGATACTGAACTGGGATTAGAAGTGAAAAATTTAATCGATGCTATCGACATTGACCAACTCCCAAGTTCAGTGCATTCTTTAGTCGCTTTTAGCGCTGATTTTTTACAAAGTACGCGTGATGAATTAGCCACTTTGTAGTATTTATAAGTAAGGCTTACAAATACTACTATAAACTTGCTGCGTAGGCTCTCGCTTTTGCTAGGTCTTCAGGTGTATCAACGCCTTCAACTGGCACATTAGTTTTTGCCACGGCAACATGAATGTTCTCACCCTGGTATAGCACTCTTAATTGTTCAAGTGCTTCAATTTGCTCTAATTGGCTGGTTGGCCAATTAACATAATCTTTAATAAAACCTGCGCGATAAGCATATATGCCAACATGGCGTAAGTAAAACTCACCAATATGCTCTATATGTTCGTTATTCAGGAAGCGATTACGATCATAGGGAATGGTCGCTCGGCTAAAGTAAAGGGCATAACCATCTTTGTCGGTTATCACTTTTACCGCGTTAGCATTAAAAGCTTCATCAACTGAATCTATATTAATTGCTAAAGTCGACATACGAGAAATTTTACGTCCTCGGTTAACAATATCACTTGGGGCTTCATTCATAACGTCATCATGTTGATGTGCTAAGTTACTCGCTACTTGCGCAATATTCTCTGGTGGAATAAAAGGCTCATCTCCTTGTACATTAACAATGATTTCATCATCACTAAACTGATATTGCTCCATCACCTCAGCTAATCGTTCTGTTCCTGATTGATGATCTGCACGGGTTTTACAGACCTCACCACCAAAAGCCTTCACTATTTGTGCTACTTCATCATTATCAGTGGCGACAATGACTTTACTTGCACCACTGAGTTGCGCTTTTTCAACAACCCATTGAATCATAGGCTTACCGCCAATATCCGCTAATACTTTTCCCGGTAAACGAGATGATTGATATCGAGCAGGAATCACAACAATAAAAGAGGTATCAGTATTGGTCAGAGTAGTATTTATCAAAGTAGCACCCGTCATGTTTATGATTCCTGTTCAGCGGTTTCATTATCAACAGTTAAGCGACGTGCTTCATTTTCTAACAGTACAGGAATACCTCTATCTATTGCATAAGCTAATTTATCAAATTTACAAATAAGTTCTTGCTGAGCTTTATCGTAATCAAGCTTACCTTTACATACTGGACAAGCCAATATCTCCATTAATTTTGTATCGAAGATCATTATTTTACTCCCTTAATTCTATTTTATTAGTTACGAGGCTAACTGATTCATTTTTTGCATTAATATTTGTTCATCTTGCTCAGCGAATTGTGCATCAACGGGCAAATACCACCAGTTATCTTGTGTGAATTTTTGACATTTTACCGCATCTTTCTCAGTCATTAATAGCGGTAAATCACCTTTAAATTGATTAAAGTCGTTAGACGTAAAGCTTTTATGATCAATAAAGCCTTTCTGCTTGACTAAGTTGAAACCTAAATTTTGTAATGTATCAAAAAATCGTTGTGGTGAGCCAATACCCGCAATAGCATTGACCTTAACATTATCGGTTAAAAAGTCTGCTAGGCTAATATCTTTACCTGTTTTCATATGACGTAACTTTGTCGCAACTAAAGACATTAATAATGATGATTTATCTCGTGTCTTACATTCACCATTAAAAATGATAATATCCGAATAATTTAGCCGCCATGAACCTTCCCGTAAAGGGCCAGCCGGTAACAATAATCCATTACCAAAAAGACGTTTACCATCAACAACAATTATTTCTACATCTCGTTGTAAACGATAATGCTGTAAACCATCGTCACTGATAATAACATCACAACCTAGATCAATTAGCTTTTGTGCATTAGCAACTCTATCACTACCAACAACTACAGGTACATGGCAACGTTTGAAAATAAGAATAGGCTCATCCCCTGCTTGCTCTGTCGTGCTGCATTCTGATAACGAATAAGGATAAATTTCAGCTTTACCACCATAACCACGAGAAATAACACCCGGCTTAAAGCCAAGTGTTTTAGCAAGTTCAACTAAATGGATCACTACCGGCGTTTTACCATTACCACCAACGCCAATATTACCGACAATAATAACGGGTTTATTCACTGAATAAGATTTAAAAAGTCCAAGCGAAAAAGCAAACCGCCGAATAGCACTAAGTAAGAAAAAAAATGCACTTAATGGTAATAGCAAAGGCACCAACCACCACTTTGCATGGTGGTTTTCAAACCAAACTTTTTCAATTAATCGCATAGTAACCACTCAAAAATAAAATAACTCACTTTAACATCAGATAATAAATTACGATTGAAATTGGAAACTATGTAACTGTGCATATGCACCTTTTTTAGCAAGTAATGACTGATGATTACCTTGCTCAATAATTTCCCCTTGCTCCATTACAATAATTTTATCTGCATTCTCAATTGTTGATAAACGGTGGGCAATAACAATAGAGGTTCTATTTTTTTGTAAGGTTTGTAAGGCATCTTGAATATGACGTTCAGATTCAGTATCTAAAGCACTGGTGGCTTCATCTAGAATTAAAAACGGCGCATCACATAATAAAGCTCGCGCTATCGCTACGCGTTGTCTTTGTCCGCCAGAAAGTAAAGCACCATTTTCACCCAAATTAGTATCAAGTCCATGTTCCATTTGTTCAGCAAACTCCATCACATGAGCACTTTTTGCTGCGGCTACTATTTCTTCACGACTAGCATCGGGTCTGCCATAAGCGATATTATTAGCTAGGGTATCGTTAAATAACACCACTTGCTGAGACACATAAGCAAATTGATGTCGTAAACTTTTTAGTTGGTATTGTTCAATGTTAACGTTATCAATTAATATTTCACCCCGATTAGCGTCATAAAAACGTAACAATAATGCACTAGCGGTAGATTTACCGCTACCAGAACGCCCAACAAGTGCAAGCGTTTCGCCCGGATTTAAGTCAAAGGAAACATCTTTTAAAGCCCACTTTGTCTTCCCTGCTTTTTCATTAACAACGCCATAAGAAAAATCAACATTTTTAAAGGCAATATTCCCTTGTGTTTTTTCAAAAATAAGCGTGCCCTGATCGTTTTCTGTCTTTTGATCTAATACGGCAAAAATACTTACACAAGCAGCCATACCTCGCTGAAATTCACTATTAACATTGGTTAGCATTTTTAAGGGCCTTAATAGCATGGTCATATAAGTGATAACACTGACAAAACTACCGGCAGAAATACTCTCACGTAAACTGTCAGAATTAACCGCATAAAAAACAAATGCTAAGGCAAATGAAGCAATAATTTGAATAACGGGTACACTAACCGCTTTAGCGGCTGTTAATTTCATACGCTGTTGGCGGTTTTGTTTATTAATTTTTGCAAAACGCGCAAACTCTCGTTGTTGCCCACCAAATGTCAGTACAACTTTATGACCATTGAACGTTTGTTCGGCTGCCGTTGTTACGACCCCCATCGCTCCCTGAATATTTTTACTTATCTTACGAAAGCGCTTGGAAACAATGCTAACAATAATGGCAATTAATGGCGTAACAAGTAAAAAGATCACTGATAATTGCCAGCTAATAAAAAACATCAAGCCAATTAAACCGAGAACAAAGGCACTTTGCTGAATAATAACTAAAATAGATTTACTGACTGAGTTTAATACCTGTTCAGTATCAAAAGTAAGTTTAGAAATCAGCCCTCCTGTTGATTCTTTATCATGAAAAGATACCGGCATTGCCATAATATGTTCAAATAACTTTTGTTTTAGATCAGTAACCACATGGTTACCTACCCAAGCTAAACAATAATTAGCAACAAAATTAAAGAGCCCCCTAAAAAAGAACGCTACAACGACAAATACTGGTGCCCACTTCATAAAGTCAGGGTTAGCGCCTGCTAAGCCATCATCAATAAGCGGCTGTAATTTTGATAAAAAATAGACATCAATACCAGCGTAGCCCAGCATACCAATGATGGCGGCAACAAAACCGAGTTTATAGGGCTTTGCATAAGAAAGTAGTCGTTTGAAGTTTTGCCATGTGGTCGCGGATAAATCAGACGTTGATTCCTGCTTTGGTGATGGTCTTGCCATTGGCTAATATTTCTCATTTGGTATTATGTATTCACAATAGTTTGATTTTAACGTGATTCCTGTCAACAACCAACTTTTTCTCATCCTAATACCAATCTCACAACGATGTGATAATTTTTCCTAGTAAAAATAACCAATAACTTCGTTCTTTATTTAATTAGAAACACTACCTATTGAAGCGGTATGAGTATAAAAACTAATGAGCAAACCAAAAAGGCCACAAATCACGGTAATAAGTTTGCTCATTTATGCCTTGTGCTGATATGTTAAATATAATCTGTCCTGATTTTGCCGTAGTTAACAATTCAATATTATGTTGTTGATAACGCTGAACAATCTCAGTAACCGGCATACGCCAACGATTTAAGTAGCCGGCACTAACAACCGCAAATAATGGTTTTAGCTTAGTAATAAACAAATCACTTGATGAGGTTTTAGAGCCATGATGTGGCACAATTAAAATATCAGTACTCAGTTTTGGGTATTGTTGTAATAACGCCGCTTCAACTTTTTTTGAAATATCCCCCGTCAGTAGTACGCTATGCTTACCATCAGAAATTAACAACACGCAAGAGTCATCATTTTCTTCGCTGACGATATTTTTAGGCCATAGCATCTTAAAGTGTAAGTTTTGCCAAATAAATGATTTTCCTTGTAAACAAACAGCATTTTTTTCTCCTTGTTCACTATTATAAATTAATTCATTGATAACCATTGACTCCTGTATTTCATTTAAGCCGCCTGAATGATCATTATCACTGTGGCTGATTATCATTTTATCTAGCTGCTCGACACCGGTATGTTGTAAATAAGGTAAAATCACCGCATTAGCCATGGTAAACCCACTAGGATATGCAGCCCCCGTATCGTATAGAATACTCTTCGAATTTCGTTGAATTAATACGGATAAACCCTGCCCAACATCAAAAACGACTAGTTGCCATTCTGTATCGTTAGCGCCTTCTTTTTTATTAACATTAGCACTACTGATATTCATGGTATTAGTACTTAAAGTAAAAAATAACAGCACACTAATGCTTATTACCACAAATAATTTTTTCAGCTCTTTTTTCTGATAATTGATAAAAACACGAGTAGTTACGGGGATTTGAAAAAACAAAGAAAAAAGACTAACTACCCCAAATAATACCAATAATTGAATATTCATATTTGAAAGTTTTACCACTGCCCATGTTTGCTGTGATAAATAACTTAAATAATGCCATAACGTCTGTAGGCTCTCGATACAACACATGATCAAAAACTGCGATAGTGATTCAGAAAAAGGCATCACTAAAACCGACAATAAGCACAAAGGAATACTAACAAAACTCATCCAAGGCACAGCCACTAAATTGGCTAACAACGCGACTAAAGAAACTTGCTGAAAAAACACCGCGCTAATGGGCAATAACATAACCGTTAAACTTAATTGAATAACAAATAATCCTTTAATAAAACACCAAGCAGCATTACCCTTATTGAGCATATCTTTAAAGCGCCACAAAGTAAGAAAAATGATAGTAACGGCATAAACAGATAACCAAAAACTCGCGGTAAATAAACTAAAAGGTGTCATTATGGTTAACAAAAACAGTGTTAATAATAGCCAACGTTTTATTGAAAGGTGTAGATTCAACATCCGTGAAAACCAATAAAGACTTAGCATCAATAAAGCGCGAATTGTAGGCAAAGAAAAACCGGCTAAATACCCATAAATGATACCAACAGCTAAACTAACAGCTATAACAAAGTAACGGATATTCAAGGTTTGGAAAAAACGTAATTGATTGCAAATATTTAATGGCAATAAACGAATGAGCAGCATAATAAAGAAGTAACTACCTGTTGCGACTAAGCCAATATGTAAGCCCGAAATAGCAATAAGGTGTCCTGTTCCCGTTGTTTGCAAAATTTGCCATAATTGTTGATTTAATCCACTGCGTGAACCAAAGCCTAACGCCAATAATAATGGTGATAAACTATGTTCGGGCAATAACTTTTTATAGCGATTAAAAAGTTGTTGTCGTATTGAGCTTTTCACCCTTAAAATGTGATTATCTTTATCATTAATGACATAGCCTGTTGCAATGATACGCGTACTCTTCAGCCATGTTTGATAACTAAAGCCACCTATATTTGCCAAGCCATGTGCAGGCTTAAACTTTACTTTTAACTTAACAACTTGTCCTTGCTGAATAATAAGCGTTGTCTTTTTCCAACTTAATCGTATTTTTATGATCGTATTGAGCTTTTTTGAATTAAGGTGGGTAACATTTAAATTAAAGCGTAGCGATTTTTTATCACGATTAAGTTGAATAGGATCAGTTGAAGATTGTAAACTGCTCACCTTCCCCTGTATCCATTGAGGTGTCGTAGCTAGCTCCAGTGAATTTAAATCATTATCTTGCCAGAGGCTTTGATAATTAAAAGCATTGCATAGCATCCAACTAGCGCCAAAAAACAAACCTGAGCTTAAACGTAGCGGTTTATATAAAAAAAGGGCAATTGATAGTAGAATAAGTAAAAATAGCGCAAAAAGTTCTGGCACTACAGGCAAAAATAGTGACAATATAGAACCAAGAAAAAAACTAGCTAGCCACCAATCCATAGCGAACGAAATACTTCCTATAATGTTTACAGTGTTGGTTTGAATACAAGATTTAAAGATAATAGTAAGTATATGCCAAAAAAAATAATTAAGCGCTTTATGCCAAACAGCCAAAGTATTAAAGAGAATAAAAATTTAAAAATTTTTGGTAATCTATTACATAATCCCCATTTATGGCATATGAATCGTCATTCAGTCGCGAAAGCGTTTGCCGTTGGTTTGTTTTTTGCTTTTATACCGGTGCCATTTCAGATGGTGTTAGCTGCCGGCACCGCCATTTTAGTACATTCTAATCTCCCTATTTCAATCGCACTTGTGTGGATAACAAACCCACTAACCATGCCTGTTATATTTTATGCTTGCTATATTGTTGGTTCATGGTTAATTGGCACAAAAGCACAAGCGTTTAACTTTGAGGCGAGTTGGCAATGGGTAGTTGACAGTTTATCAACCATTGGGCCCGCATTTTTATTAGGTTGTGGGGTTTTAGCGATAACTTTTGCCATACTTGGCTACTTTATTATCCAAGGTTTATGGCGTTACAGTGCGATAAAAGCATGGAAAAAAAGAATCCGTAAATAATAATTAAGCTAACTCTAAAGTAAAAGACAAAGTGATATGGTTACGTATTTATTGGTCATTAAATGACTTACTGGCTCGGCCTAATAATTGAAAAGTGATCATAGGCTCTATCTGTCGCAATGCGTCCTCGGGGTGTACGTTGTAGGAAACCTTGCTGAATTAGGTATGGCTCAAGCACATCTTCAATGGTTTCTCGCTCTTCGCCTATGGCAGCCGCAAGGTTATCAAGCCCTACAGGCCCTCCCATAAATTTATCAATAATGGCATGCAGTAATTTTCTATCCATAATGTCAAAACCTTCATGGTCTACTTCTAACATATCAAGTGCAGCGGCTGCTGTTTCTTTGTTTACCAAACCATGGGTTTTTATATCCGCATAATCACGTACCCGTCGCAGTAATCTATTCGCTATACGAGGCGTTCCACGCGAGCGTCTAGCCACTTCAAAGGCACCTTCGTCATCAAGACTTAAATTTAAAAAATGCGCTGAACGTTTTACAATGGTCGTTAAATCTTCTACGTTGTAAAATTCTAGCCGTTGTACTATGCCAAATCTATCACGCAATGGAGAAGTTAAAGCTCCGGCACGTGTTGTGGCGCCAATTAAAGTAAAAGGAGGTAAATCTAATTTTATCGAACGAGCAGCAGGCCCTTCACCAATCATAATATCTAACTGATAATCTTCCATTGCCGGATATAATATTTCTTCAACAATTGGACTTAAACGATGAATTTCATCAATAAATAAAATATCATTTTCTTCTAAGTTAGTTAACAGTGCCGCTAGATCGCCTGCTTTTTCAAGTACAGGACCAGAGGTAGTACGAATACTTACACCCATTTCATTGGCTACTATATTCGCTAAAGTCGTTTTTCCTAAACCCGGAGGGCCAAAAATAAGCAAGTGATCAAGTGGCTCACCACGTTTTTTTGCTGCAGGAATAAAAATTTCCATCTGTGCTTTAACATGAGCTTGACCAGTATAATCACTCAGCATTTTCGGGCGAATAGCACGATCAACGCCTACATCTTCAATGCTGGCAACTGGCTCAATTAAGCGATCTGCTTCGATCATTTTTATTCCTACTTTTAAATATTTGTTAGGTATAGCTTAACCTATAATTTACTTATGTAATTGTTCAACTTTAAGATGTATGGCTCAATTTAAAAGAAGGAGCACGGAGTTGACTTTAGTCATTACTCCGTACATCCTGTACTCCGCCTTTCAGGCCATCCGTTGGATGTTCAAATTCTTTCCCGAAGAATTTGTGAGTACTTCTGATAAAAAAATTGGCCGAGACAGCAACAAGTTGCGCAGTTACAACATTGACTTTAAAGCATGACGAATAATATCTTCACTTGACATACCATCAGTATAAACAAGTTTAACGGCTTTATCTGCTTGAACCTGCTTGTAACCTAGTGATATTAAAGCATTAGTCGCATCACCTTTATTACTATAGGCACTATCATTAACAGAATTTATAAACGTTTGTTCAGTACTTAATTGCACCGGCATAGCGTCAGTTGCCGGCGTTGATGACATTTGCCAATCTTTTAATCTATCTCGCATTTCAATTAATAAGCGCTCTGCCGTTTTTTTACCTACACCGGGTATTTTTACAATACCCGAAAGGTCATCATGTCTAACACAGCTGACAAATTGATCGGCTGACATAGCAGACAATACAGCTAAAGCTAACTTAGGACCAACACCATTAACTTTAATTAATAAACGAAATAATTTACGCTCGGTTTTATTAGCAAAGCCATACAATAATTGGGCATCTTCACGAACAACGAAATGAGTATAAATAATAGCAGGCTCATTTAATTCGGGTAAACCATAGATACTCGTCATTGGCATAGTCACTTCATAACCAACGCCAGCACATTCAATAAGGATTTCAGGAGGGGATTTTTCAGCAATAGTGCCTGATAAACGACCGATCACAGTTAATAACCTACAGGTAATGATTAAGAGAACAAAAGCATAACACTATATATTTATACAGTAAACTGCTTTTAGTTTCGAGCGGAGAGTTTTTAGTAACGAGCAGACTGAGCATGAAAAGGGCTTTATTATCATAAAAGTCATTACGTACTCTCAATCATTAGACGCCCGTAATAGGATACTCGTAACTGAACTACCTCAACCTTCCTCTAACAATTTTACGCGCTTGTCCAGCAAGTTTTAGCAAACTTTCATGGCTATGGCCATGACATAAAGCCACGGCAAGCGCATCGGCAGCATCAGCTTGCGGTGTACCCGGTAATTTAAGAATGGTTTTCACCATATGTTGAACTTGGCTTTTATCTGCGCCACCCGTACCAACAACAGCCTGTTTAATTTGCCTAGCCGAGTATTCAGCGATGGTTAAACCCGTGTTTGTGGCTGCAACAATAGCAGCGCCTCTAGCTTGGCCTAATTTTAGTGCAGAGTCTGGATTTTTCGCCATAAATACTTGTTCAATGGCAAACATATCAGGTTTAAATTGTAAAATAATTTCAGAAACACCGGCAAAAATAGTTTGTAAGCGCGAGGCAAGATCTTCACCTTGACTGAGTGCTTTAATGCAGCCACTGCCAAGGTAAGTAAAAGTGCGACCTTGTTGTTTGATAACCCCGTAGCCGGTGAAGCGTGAGCCGGGGTCAATACCTAAAATAATAGACATAAATTATAGTGATTAGTGACGAGTTTAGAGTTACGACAAAAAATAATATTGTCTTCGCAACTATCCAACTCAATACTCACTACTAATTACTCAGCGTCTTTTTGCTGAGGGATTACTTGTACACCCAACTCAGCTAACTGAGCAGCATTAGCATTACCCGGTGCATTCGTTAATGGGCAGGCTGCTGTATTTGTTTTCGGAAATGCCATTACTTCACGGATAGAACTAGCACCGGTCATTAACATCACTAAGCGATCAAGACCAAAAGCTAAACCTGCATGTGGTGGCGCACCATACTGTAGTGCTTCAAGTAAGAAACCAAATTTCTCTTGTGCTTCTTCTTCACCAATACCTAAAATTCTAAATGCGGCAGACTGCATGTCTTGGTTATGAATACGTACAGAGCCACCACCTAGTTCACAGCCATTGAGTACCATATCGTAAGCATCAGATAACGCACCTAATGGATTAGCTTCAAGTTGCTCAGGGGTTAAATTCATCGGTGCGGTAAAGGGATGGTGTAATGCATGCATGTGGCCATCAATTTCTTCAAACATCGGAAAATCAACAACCCATAATGGTTTCCAATCACCTTCAAGTAAATCTAAATCTTCGCCTAACTTCAGGCGTAGCGCACCAAGTGATTCCGTCACTACATTATAAGTATCCGCACCGAAGAATATAATGTCGCCCGTTTTAGCATTGGTACGCTCAAGTAATGCTTTTGCGGCTTCTGCTGATAAAAATTTCAAAATAGGTGATTGTAAACCGTCAAGCCCAGTAGCTAACGCCGCATCAATATCATTAACTTTCATCCATGGCATGCCCTTGGCGCCATAAATACCAACAAATTTAGTTAGATCATCAATGCCTTTTCTTGAAAACTTAGTTGCTCCACCCGGTACACAAATAACAGCAACACGGCCATTTTCATCATTGGCAGGGCCAGAAAACACTTTAAATTCCACGTCTTTCAGTATATCAGCGACATCAACTAGCTCTAACGGATTACGTAAGTCTGGTTTATCAGAACCAAAGCGTCGCATTGCTTCGCTAAACGGCATACATGGGAATTTGCCCAGATCAACATCAAGCATTTCTTTAAATAGCTCTCTAATCATGGTTTCACTAACGTCCATGACTTGTGCGCTACTCATAAATGAGGTTTCAATATCTATTTGAGTAAATTCAGGTTGTCTATCTGCACGTAAATCTTCATCACGAAAACATTTAACAATTTGATAATAACGCTCCATACCCGACATCATCAGTAATTGTTTAAATAACTGTGGCGATTGCGGTAAAGCAAAGAACTTGCCTTTGTGCGTACGGCTCGGTACTAAATAATCACGAGCACCTTCTGGTGTTGCCGCAGTAAGCATAGGTGTTTCAATATCTAAAAATCCTAATGCTTCTAATGAACTACGTACTTTTGAAGTGACTTTTGCACGAAAACGCAGTCGTTCAGTCATTTCAACACGGCGTAAATCAAGGTAGCGATATTTTAAACGCTGCTCTTCTGAGTTGTTTTGGTTTGAATCAAGCGGTAACGGAGCTGATTTATTTAAAATAGTAAGCTCAAGACCTAGTATTTCAATTGCACCAGTTTTCATTTTTTTATTCACTTGGCCTTCAGGGCGAGCGCGTACTATGCCTTTAAGCTGAACACAAAATTCATTACGTAAAGTATTGGCAATAGCAAGCACTTCAGGAAGATCAGGATCATAAACAACTTGAACTAAACCTTCTCGGTCACGTAAATCAAGAAAGATAACGGCGCCTAAATCACGACGACGATTAACCCAACCACAAAGAGTGACTTCTTGACCAATATGAGATTCGTTAACCTCACCACAATAAAGACTACGCATGTATTTTTGCCTTGCTACTTTAATAATAGAAATAGACACTAACTCAATTTACTTTAGCTAGCGATAAATGCCGCATATTATAAAGCAAAGATTAGTAAAGTCACCCTCGCTTAACCAGTTAATTTTCATTACATTGGGCAGAAGTTATACCAATCCGTATAAGAAAGTGATCGCTTAGCGATAATTTAAAGACTTAGAGAAAAAACATTAATAAAGCACCTCTAAAAATTGTTGTTAACTATTTATTTTTATATCGAATCAATATCAGTTAAAATACGGTCACTACCCAAGCAATAATGTATAAATGATTAATTACCATGCACACTCCTGATACCGATTTAATTTACTCAAATCCCCAAGCCCACGTGAACGATTTTGCTTTTGATGCGCAAGTAGTGGAAGTTTTTCCCGATATGATCAGTCGTTCAGTGCCCGGTTACGCTACAATTATTGATACCATTGGTCGACTTAGCCAACAATTTGTTCAAGAAAACACCACTATTTATGATTTAGGTTGTTCATTAGGTGCAGCAACTTTAGCGATGCGCAAAGGTATTCAAGCGAAGCAATGTAGAATTATTTCTGTTGATAATTCATCTGCAATGGTTGAACGTTGTAAAATGCATATCAATGCTTTTAAAGGCACCACCCCCGTTGACGTTGTTGAAGCGAATATTCAAGATATCAATATTAAAAATGCGTCTATGGTAGTACTTAATTTTACCTTACAGTTTATTGATAAAACAGAACGACAGGGATTAATCAATAGTATTGCACAGGGCATTAATGAGGGCGGCTTGTTAGTGATTTCAGAAAAAATATCCCATGGTGATGCTGTAATTGATGAACATTTGATCAATTTACATCATGACTTTAAACGGGCTAACGGGTATAGCGAATTAGAAGTTGCACAAAAACGCACCGCATTAGAAAACGTTATGCGTACAGACTCAATAGAACAGCATATTAATCGCTTAAAAAGTGCCGGTTTTACACATGTTTCGCCGTGGTTTCAATGCTTTAATTTCATCTCTTTTATTGCCATAAAATAGCAAAAAAAGCATACTCACCAATTCAGAAAAACGCTATGACACATTTTAATAAATTTTATCAAGAAATTGCCACAAACCGTTTAAGCCATTGGTTGAATACCTTGCCGTCACAACTTGATTATTGGCATAAAAACAACCTTCATGGTGAATATAAACATTGGCAAAAAACATTAGACGCCCTACCAAATGCACAAACATCAACACTTGATTTGGTCAATAGTGTCACTGTTGGCTGTCAAGAAGACTTTAATGCGGGTGAGCATAAACGTTTAGAGAATTTGTTAAAAAAATTCAAACCTTGGCGTAAAGGCCCTTATCACCTTCATGGCTTACATATCGATACTGAGTGGCGAAGTGATTTCAAATGGGACAGATTAGCCCCACACATCAGCGATTTATCTGGCAGATATGTGCTTGATATTGGTTGCGGTAGTGGTTATCACTTATGGCGTATGCGCGGTGCAGGAGCAAAATTTGTTGTTGGTATTGATCCAACCCAATTATTTTTGATGCAATTTAACGCGGTGCAACACTTTGTTAATGATAATAAGGTCAACTTATTACCATTGGGTGTCGAACAATTACCTGAGCTTAATGCGTTTGATAGTGTATTTGCGATGGGTGTTTTATATCATCGTCGTTCCCCCATTGATTTTATTTATCAATTAAAAGCCCAATTAGTTAAAGGCGGTGAACTAATACTTGAAACGCTAATTGTTGATGGTGATGAGAATACAGTATTAGTGCCCGGTGAACGATACGCTAAAATGCGTAATGTTTGGTTTTTACCTAGTGCTAAAGCCATGTGTGGATGGTTAGAACGCTGTGGTTTCACCAAGATTCGCGTAGTTAACACCGATATTACCGCACTTGATGAACAAAGAAAAACTGACTGGATTGATACAGAGTCTCTGTCTGACTTTTTAGATCCGCTTGATAATAGCAAAACGATTGAAGGTTATCCTGCCCCACAACGTGCTATTTTTATTGCTACCAAACCATAGTCATTAATACCATTACACTAATTAATCCCTCGCCGCTAGCGGCGAGGGATTAATTTATAATAAAAACAGCTAAGCTATTTATTGAAATGATTGCTCTTAACTCTTACTTCAAAATCAAGAGTTAAGAAAAGAATGGTCTAATCATATCAGGTTAAATAACAATATCATTTTTACTGCGCCATATTTGAAGTCCAAATATCACGATGTAGCTTCCATATACCATCGACACGTTTCCATACCACAACATATTTACCCGTATCAATAACCTTTCCCGTTTTATCCTTTAGTTGAACCTTACCTATTTCAGCCGCAGTATCACCCATGGTTGATACTTCTAGCGTTTCAAGCGTTAAGCCTGTCACTCCAGCATCAAATACACTTTGCCAAAATTTAGCAATCTTTGCATGACCTTCTATTGCTTCAGAGCCTACCGGCATGAGTTGTCCATTTTTGGTATACAAGGATGCAATAAATAAAGCATCATGACCAAATGCTTTCATTAATTTAGCATTACCTTCAATAATAGACTGCTTTGCTGAGCCTCCAGCAAAGGCTGCATTAACAAACAGTAAACTTATTAATACAACTACTATACCTTTCATTTTTCTCATTTTTTTATTCTCTTCATGGGTTATAATCAAAGTAAAATATTACTTGAGAAACTTTATAAGTAATTGTATATTTTCGACAAAAAAGTATAAAACTATGCATAATAAAAAACACTCTTTTGCAGATAAGCTGGCCTATACTGGATTTCGACAAGCTTCTCCCTCCATTAGTTTACAACCCTATATCCAGTGTTATTGGCAAATAAAAACTAAGTTGTCATTTATCTCCCCGTCTACTGAACTGCTTCATCCTAATGGCGGTTTAGGAGTCATTATAAATTTTGGTAGCCCACTCCTTTATGAAGGAAAAAATATATCTTCCAACGGTTACATGGATGGCATTCACACCAAAACTAGACAAATGTCTTTGGCTGGACATGTTGATGCTATCGGTATCCGTTTTAACCCTGGTGGTGCATCCCACTTTTTTGCCACACCATTATCTGAGATAAACAACTCGAATATAAATCTACATGACTTGGCTATGGGTCAGTTGATAGAGTCATGTCAAGATGAGAAAGAAAAAAATCCAACTGGCGACATATTAAAATTTGTCGATACCTTTCTACTAAAAAAACTAACAGAGCCATTAAAGACTGATGCACTTGTTCAACATATTGCTATTAAAATAAAGCTTAATAATGGCAAAAACACGATTGCGGAAACAATCAATGATGTGGGTAAAAGTTATCGACAAATTGAACGATTGTTCAAAGCCTCTATTGGTATGACGCCAAAACAATACGCTCGAATAGTCCGCATAGAAAACGCAAGAACTTTATTAAAAAACAAAAACCTACAATCATTTACCGAAATAGGGGAAGTAGCTGGTTTTTATGACCAAGCTCATTTTATAAAAGAGTTTAAGTCTATTATTGGTTTATCACCCACAGCTTATGTGAACTTTAAAAAGAAATATTGAAGAATTTTTAGCAATATGATGACGCTCTCTGAATGCCACTTATTTACACTGGAAAAACTGCCTGCTAATGGCACATAAATAAAACCGACTTATTTATTTTCTCCCGTAAAAATTTCGCTCATTAAATCGAATTGTATACCACCGTAATGCTCATTGTTTTTGATAACAAAGGCCAATTTAACAAACCTAGCCATTATTATTCTAGATACTTACTCTTTTTTGATAAACATTTCAACTATATACTTATTTTGATAAGAGCATGTTAAGGTAAATTGAAAACTCATTGATATTTGAATTCTTTTAAAAATAGCTGTAAATAAATTTATAGGTTAGTAATCTAATGGAAAATATTTGGTTAGAACGACGGTTAAAAAAAGTATCGAAGAGACAACAAGATCACCGAGATCCTTTTCAACGTGATCGGGCTCGAATATTACATTCAGCTGCCTTTAGACGTTTACAATCAAAAACCCAAGTGATGGCCAGTGGACAAAGTGATTTTTATCGTACTCGCTTAACTCACTCACTTGAAGCAGCCCAAATTGGTTCAGGCATAACCTCACAGCTTCGTTTTAAATACCCCACACTTTGCCAAGTTTTGATTCCAGCTACTGATAGTTTAATTGAAGCTATTTGTTTAGCGCATGATATTGGTCACCCTCCCTTTGGACACGGCGGTGAAGTCGCCTTACATTATATGATGCGTGATCACGGCGGTTTTGAGGGTAATGGGCAAACCTTTAGAATTGTCGCTCGTCTCGAGCCTTTTAGTGAACACCACGGTATGAATTTAAGCCGAAGAACGTTACTCGGTTTAATGAAGTATCCACAAGTATTAGAACAACTAAACAAACCAATACGAAATAGTACTATTGATAATTTTAGACAACTCAAAGCCAGTGAATGGCATCCACCGAAAGGCTTATATAGCGATGACAGCGAGATAATTGATTGGTTACTATCCTCTTTATCAGCAACTGACCGTAAACTTTTTCAACAGATAGAAACGATAGAAAATGGTCATAATAAAACAAAATTCAAGTCTCTTGACTGTTCGATAATGGAATTAGCTGATGATATTGCTTACGGTATTCATGATCTTGAAGATGCCATTGTTACTGGTATAGTCAATCAGCATGATTTTGAAGCACACGTTATCAATAAACTAAAATTATTAGATGATCAATGGCTTGAGCAATACGCTAAAACGTTAACCGCTAAACTGTTTAGTGAGCAACACCACTTGCAAAAAGAAGCGATTGGCGGTTTGGTTAATTACCTGATTACCGCTATTGAGTTAACTGATTTGAATGCACTAAATGACGATGTTAATTTTGAAGAAAATTTACTGAGATATAATGCAACCTTGCCACAAATCACTATGCAAGCATTACAAATTTTTAAAGATTTTGTTTTTAACTTTGTTATTAAACAAACCAGTATTCAACGACTTGAATATAGGGGCCAACAAATAGTGATGGAGCTATTCGAAGCACTATCTTCTGATCCTTTAAGATTACTGCCGAGTAATAGCGCCAAGCGTTGGCAACATGCTGTAGATAATGATGAGAATGCTCACCGAGTCATTGCTGACTATGTTGCTGGTATGACTGATGAATATGCGAGTCGTTTGCATCAAACATTATTTGTTGCTCGTGCTGCTGGCTCATACCAGTTGATTTAGTCTCAAATTACAAAGAGTACTTATTATACCCATTTCACTTCCAGTTGCAGGATTCAGCGAGAATTCCTCTGTAGTTCTGAAATCGCATCTTGAGGTGGTATGGGTATAGAATGGTATTACTTAGACTCGAGTAACTCACGTAATGGTGCTGGTAATATATTACGAGTTCTCTTTATAATACTCTGTTCGTTTTTTTGCCAAAGAATACCTAAATAAACAACCAGTAACCCTAAAGCAGTTAACGTTATTGGAAATAACCAACTATCTTTAAATATGTCTGACGCTAAGTGACCAATATAACCACAACAGCCTATTGCACCAAAAATAACAAAGACTCTCCGAACCAGTATTACTCCAATACCGATCATGAATATATTTATACTAAAGTAAATAAATTTAGATAATTCGCTATCAGAGTATTGCAGGGACATTCCAATCCAAAAGGCTATCACGCCAAATAAATATATCCAAAAGGCATAGTCAGCTTTGTTTCGTGATCTAATATCAATCCAGAAAGCTAAAGCAATCATAAGTAGTCCACTATACATAGAAACTAGTTTTCTCAGCTCCCAGTCAAAATCTCCACCAGAAATTATTACTATCACATCCATTGATAAATACCAGAGTGTTACCGCAATGGGCATCATTAAAAATGGATATTTGTATTTCCAAACAAAAATACCACCAACAGCTAAAGTACTCAGTTCCATATACAACCAATGCCATTTGATATATCGATGATAATCTCGATAGACACTTTCATCCGGCCAAACACCTAATGCATGTTGTAATCCATAAACGGCCAATGGCGTTAAAGCAATAACAAAAGTAGCACATATTCCCGCAGGTATTGCATACCCTTTGGTTTGAAAAATATTGGTAAGTTTAAGGCCAATACCTGCATACAATAAGCAAATTAAAACAATACCGGTACCACCGAATGATTCCCAGCCTAAGTTCATAAAAAGTGTCATTGCGCCGATGGCAATCATACCTCCCAGATAATAAAGAACATGAGTAAAATCGAATCTAGGCCCAGTATTAGGTTGAGCTTTTATAAATTCAAATAATTGTTCTGATTGCTCAAGGGATAGTATTTGCTCTTTTACCGCGTCTTCAATATTCTTCTTGGTAATATGCATTACAGAGTATTCCCTTTGATGAGCAGTTAACTCATTGATATGAAACAACAACTATTTACTATATAAAAGATAATTTCTAACTACCTCTTGAAAGACTGGTTTAGCATTACTTTCTCTAAAAATAGCCTCTAGTTTGAAATAGATTCTAAAATAACGGCTAATTTCGGTAATACTTTATCTTTTACCGCCGCTAATTCCATTTCGGTATAGGGGGTTAACGGTTGTTGACCCCATATAGGTTTAGGCCAGCTGATGTCATTTTTATAACGCACTACATGATGTAAATGTAATTGCTCTACTACATTACCAAGCGCCGCGACGTTCATTTTATCACCAGTGAAAACTTGCATAACTAACTCACTAAGCAAGCTTGATTCATTCAGTAACTGTTGCTGTTGCTGCCAATCTAATTGATAAATATCCGTAATATCATTAACTTTAGGCACTAAAATGAACCAAGGGTATGCACTGTCATTGCATAGTAATAGCTTACACAAGGGAAAGTCTGCTAATTCAAAACAGTCTTTAACAAGCTGTGGGTGTAAAGTAAATGTTGCGGCTATTGGCTCAGTCGTTGCTACGTTCTTAGGCATAGTTATTTCCTTTTATTTTTCCTACCACGTCCCCTAGCCTTCTGCTTGGCCTCACGAGCCGCAATTCTTTTTTCTTCTAATTCAGCAAAGTGTTGATTCTCTTGCTCAATAATATCTGGCATTTCAAAGGTAATTGCCCCTAGGGTTTTATCTCTGATTTCATTAATCAAAATGACTGAAGCTTTATGTAAATCAATACGACCGCCACTACGTACACAACCACGCTTTCTGCCAATAGCTTCAATTAAATCTTCTTCATGCTGAGGCGCTTCATCCAATTTATAACGTTCGATTAAACGTTCCGGGTAATTAGCTAGCAAATATTCTGCAGCAAAATAAGCAATATCATCATGATCAAAAGCTGTATCTTTAACCGCGCCTGACACCGCCAAACGATAACCACTATTTTCATTGGCAATTTTTGGCCACAACATGCCTGGCGTATCAAAAAGGTACAGCCCTTCTTCAAGGCGAATACGTTGTTGACCTTTAGTGACTGCCGGCTCATTACCTACTTTAGCTTTCGCTTTACCTACTAAGGTATTGATCAGGGTTGATTTGCCAACATTAGGAATCCCCATGATCATGGCATTTATTTGTTTACCTTCTTCATCTTTATTCGGAACAAGTTTACGAATTAATGCTGGAATAGCTTTCGCAATAGCGTTATTTTCTGTCGTTAAAGCTATCGCTTTAACATTATGTTGCGACTCTAAATATGCGAGCCAAACCTTGGTTTTTTCAGCGTCCGCTAAATCACTTTTATTAAGGATTTTAATAAGCGGCTTATCGCCTCTTATTTCAGTAATCATTGGGTTTTCACTGCTAAAGGGTAAGCGCGCATCACACACTTCAATAACCACATCTATTTGTGGCAATATTTCTTTGATTTCTTTTTGTGCTTTATGCATGTGGCCGGGGAACCAATTAATTGCCATGAAAAATCCTAGGGGGTTGATAAATTTTATGGTGTGAATTTTAGCAAGGTTTACCTTGGGTAAAAAGGTTAATCCGAAACTAAAATAATAATCATCCTCAAAAATTAAACTTTTCTATTTCTCTGCCGATAAATTATACAAGAATTAAAACTGTAAAGGATATGTTCAAGTTTAATAAATTATTATCTTGTGTATAAATATAAATTCAATGAAATATATTAATGATTTAACTTATCTCAGTCATATTACGCAAGCAAAAAAAGTGGCTAAAGATAAAAAACAGCAAAACAAATATTGCGAAATAGCATTATTAAATGATGCTAAATATTCAGATAAAGTACCTGAAGAAGTATTAGAGGATTTAGCTGTAATAGAAGAAGAAAATGATCGTCGTGATGGTAATGATCGACGAAAAACGCAACAAAACCGTGGGCGCTATATTGAATCACGGTTAAGAAAAAACCGTCGTTATAAAAAGGAAGTGTTCCTCATAGTATAGGTTATCTGATGTCATGACCTGTTTAATTTTATAGATAAACGTTTATATTACTAAATTAGGGTGTTTTATTTCTCCCCTTGCTCCCTGAAAAAAAAGTTTCGATCATGTACTCTAGTGCCATAATAATTCAGGTGTTTGGCTTAATTTTTCTGGCTAAAAAATGATATTTTATTGATAATAGCATTCAATATTATCAATAAAAATAAAGACAATCTTTTTATGAGTAAAAAATCTTATGTGGTTTGGAAAGGCGCTAAAACAGGTGTTTTTTCTACTTGGGCAGAAGTTCAAAGCCATACTCAAGGGCGCTCTGATGCGCAGTTTATGGGTTTTGAGTCTAAAGCAGAGGCGGAAACAGCCTTTGCTTCCACTTATACTAAAGCCTTGATGAAACGCTCATTAGCCAATAAAGGCGGCGCGAATAAAAGTGCGCCAGTGAAAAAGTACAGTAGCAGTAGCAGTAGTAATAATAGTACTGCTACTAAAGTGACCGCTGAAATACAAATATATTGTGACGGTGCCTGTTCGCCAAACCCAGGTAAGTCGGGTACTGGATTAGCTGTTTACCAACAAGGTAAAATAAGTGTGCTTTATTATGGCTTATACCAAGCTAACGGGACCAACAATACGGCAGAATTAAATGGTTTGTTGTATTCTTTTAAACTAGCCAAAAAATATTTAGATAAGGTTGAACAAGTACAAGTATTGTCTGATTCTAAATATTCAATAGATTGCATCACTAAATGGGCAAAAGGTTGGCAGGCAAAAGGTTGGACACGGGGTAAAGGCGAGGAAATAAAAAACGTCAACTTGATCAAAGAATGCTTTTCGCTTTATCAGCAAATCAAACAACAATTAGTGATCTCTCATGTTAAAGGCCATGCTAATATTGAAGGTAATGAATTGTCAGATCGTATGGCCGTTTTAGCGCGAAAGCAGCAACAAGAATCATTCATTAAATATTCAGGTAAACTTGATATTAAAACTATTTTGGCCATGGACTCTGGCTAACCATGACTATTATTTTATTGATCATAGTACTGATAGTTATTTCTGCTATTTTGCTAACAAAAAAATTTAGTTTACCCCGAAACATCAGTTTACTGCTTATGGCGCAGCCTTTAGTGATGTGCTCTGCTCCTATTATTGTTTTTATTGGTGGCTTATTATCAAGTGAGCTAACCACTAACCCTTCTCTTGCCACTCTACCAATTAGCTTAATGATTTTAGGTGTTGCTGCGGGCTCCATACCCGCCGCAATGATTGCTCGTTCTTACGGTAGAAAGTTAGCTGTATTCACAGGGTTCAGCTGTCTTTTTATTGCCGCATTATTAGCCGTTTTAGCAACTAAGTTAGCTTTGTTTGAATTATTTACTTTTGCCAGTTTCTTATTTGGTATTGGTGGCGCTTTCACCCAACAGTTACGATTTGCCGCAATAGAGAGTACTGAAAAAGAAGAAGATATTCCTAAAGTTTTATCACTTTTAATGCTAAGTGGTGTCTTTGCTGCATTCTTAGGTCCTGAAATTGCCGTAACCGCTAAAGAATGGCTTGACTCTCCTCATGGTTATGCAGGCTCATTTCTTTTGTTAGCATTTTTTATTGGCTTAGCTGCACTTATCATGGTGTTTTTTAAAGAGCCGGAAATCAAAGAAACTTTAAGTACTGGTGAAGCAAGACCATTATCGATAATAGTACAGCAGCCTATTTTTATTATTTCTGTTTGTACCGCAACGATAGGTTATGCGCTGATGAGTTATTTAATGACAGCAACGCCACTGAGTATGCATCACATGCAAGGTCACAGTTTAAACGACACAAAATGGGTAATACAAAGTCATATTGCGGCGATGTATATCCCTTCTTTATTAACGCCTTGGTTAATTAAAAAAATAGCATTAAAAGGTTTGTTAAAACTAGGCAGTGTTATTTATATTGCGGTCGCGTTAATCGCTTTTTCTGGTCAAGAAGTGATGCATTATTGGTGGGCATTAATTTTATTAGGTATAGGTTGGAACTTTCTCTTTTTAACCGGAACATCACTATTACCACAAAGTTATAATGCTAGCGAACGACATAAGGTACAAGCAACTAACGATTTTATTTTATTTGGTTTCCAAGCTTTTGCATCACTCATGGCTGGATGGATTTTATTTACTGGCGGTTGGAATTATCTGGTATTAAGCAGTCTACCTTTTATGTTTGCTTTATTAATCGTAAATATTGTTTACCATCGCCATGTTTTTGCAAAGAATAAAGTAAGGTGCTCTGATGAAGTTAATAATGAAAACTGAATTTGATAATATCCGAGAAAATGATAATTACAGTTATGAAACTGATTCAAATGGTGATAAACAGGTAGTCAAAATTTATTGTGGTGAGTTATTAATTGCCAAAAAAGTGAAATTTAAAAAATCACTTCGCTATTTTGGCATTAACAATTATCAAGAATACTTAACGATACAAACTTAACACAAGAAGAGTCATTTACCGTTACTGATTACTTTTTCAACATTGATTTAAGATCGGCAAAAGGATTGTAGGTTGCAGAATCTTGATTAGTATCACCTGCTTTTACCTCCGTTGTATATTGCGCATGATCAGTATATTTGGCATGTTCATTGTCATGGCAATATATGCAAAGTAATTCCCAGTTACTGCCATCATTTGGATTATTAGTGTGGTCATGATCCATATGATGTACGGTCAACTCTTTAATGTTTGAGTAAACAAATTCTCGCGCACAGCGACCACACACCCAAGGAAATAATTTTAATGCGCGGTCACGATAACCTTGTTCTTTTTGTTTATAGTTGGCACTGGTACCAAAACGTTCCGAAGTCATAATAGAGTCAATAAAAATAATAATGATGAGATTATTGTATTGTCATGCAACGTATATAGCAATACTTCAGTGTATATAACCCACTCGACTTGAAGATGCATGATTAAGCTGGAGTAGGTATAGGCGTTAATCGTTCTAGCCTTTTATTTCTGCTGCTTCTTTTTGGTTCAACTGTTCAAGTGTTTTTCCGTGCGGAATAGGTTTTCTGCTTTGTGGATCAACTTTGACAAAAACAATATCATCCGCCAAACAAATTGATTTTTTAGTAATTTTATTACGTACTAAACAAGTGACGGTAATGGATGTTGTACCCACTTTTTTCGTTGCTAAACCAAATTCAACCACATCGCCTTGCAGCGCAGCAGATTCAAAACTAATTGCACCGATATGTTTTGTTACTAAACAATTAGTCTCTAGCTGGCAAATAGCATATATAGCAGCTTCTTCATCAATCCATTCTAAAGCTCTACCACCAAATAAAGAATTGGCATAATTTAAATCGCTGGGCATCACTAAACGTCGTGAAAGAAATTGCATATAAAACCTTATCGGTTAATTAATAATAGTAAGTAATAACTATAACGACTTATGCGAGTTTACCCTAGAGAATTACGTAAAATGTTATTCTAAAGTTCTAACTTTTCGGGCAGGATTACCCGCATAAAAGCTTTGTTTATCTACATTTTTAGTGACGACACTGCCCGCGCCAATAACGGCATTATCACCAATAATAATCCCAGCTAATATAATAACACCGCCCCCCAGCCAAACATTATTACCAATAATAATATCATCAACATAGTTATGTTTTGCTAATCGACACTGTGGGTCTACGTCATGAGAAACTGCCAAAAATTGCACATTAGGACCAATTAAACAGTCATTACCTATGCTAATTTTACCGTGTGTTAAGCGCTCATTATCAGCTATTTTAGTCTCTGCCCGCTTACCATCAACAATAGTGCAGTTAACATTAATAAAAACACGATCACCTAGAGTAATGTTATCGCCATAATCCATATGAAAGCCAGATTCAATAAACACGTCTTCACCACAAGAATGAAACAGTGCTTTTAATCGTTTTAAGTTTCCTTTACTTGGACTACGACTAAATTGCCGACAAAGTTCTTGAACCGATTTTCGATGACGAATAAGCTCAGGCGATAAACTATTGAAACATGTTTTCATGATTTATTATTGCACTCCTTAGTGAAGCACAGCTCGAATAGCTAATCCTTTACAAATCTCTGCTTCAGCAATTAAAATTTCTTCTAAGCGTTGATCAACCTCACTTTTGTCAAAGTATTCATAAGAGAGTTCAACAAACAAATTTTTATGTTTTTCTTCCGAATTGGCAATTGCTACATAAAGCTCTTTATCTTTACCTTCTGGCAGTGCTTGTGAAACCAACCAAAACTTTTCAAAACCTCGGGCTTCAATAACAGCCGCAACAAGTAATCTGTCGAGTAAAAACAAGCTTGTGCCATTACGAAATAATTTACGTATTTGAGTAATGTAAGGATCTTTTTTATCTTGACCTAAAGTCACATCACGAGCGACAAGCAACTTTAACACTTGTTTAAAGTGAATTAGCTCTTCAATAGCAAGGTCTGTCATCGCACGTACTAGCTTAGCTTTATCCGGATAATGGGATAACATGGCCATCGCCATACCTGATGCTTTTTTCTCCGCCGCGGCATGATCTTGTAAAAAGTGAGGAAAATCAGCCATTACCGCATCAACCCAGTCTTGGCCTGTGTGGTGTTTTAATTCAAACATAAATACTACTCTCTAAAGAAAAGTGTGAGGAAAAATTCATCGTGATTTTACCTGCGTGAAGGTTTATCTACAATAATAAAATCAATAAAAATCTTATTAAAAGCGCAGTAACGACAGAAAAATTAATAAAGAATTTTATCAATTTTTCCTTTATTCGTTGACTCAATTTTTAACTGGTTATTAATTGCCTGCCACGCTTTTACCTTGCCGCCAATATTAATAGGTTTAAACCCTTTTTTATTCTCATCCAACTGTTCAACATTTAAAAAAGTTAACAGCGCTTGATAACTCTGCTCATTACTCACATCAAGGGTAAGTAAATCCTGTTCTCTCTGATCGAAATAATCAAAAATACCTTGTTGATGGCGTTGATAACAGCTAAGTAAAAATTCATCTTGTTCTATATTATCGGCGGTTAAGGGGAAAAACACGTCGCTATAACAACGCTTTAAATGGGGGTTAAAACCACCATCACTTCGTTGTAAATTTACCATCATACGCTGTAATAGTTGCTTAATAGAAGGTAACCATAATGATGGTTCGCGCGTTAGATATATAAATTTACTGTTAGGAAAGTCTTTATCAAGCGTTTGATAATCACAAAATATTGGCGTATCTGCCAGTACTTTTGCTTCGCTGAAAGCATGTTGCGTATAAGCATTATGTGCTGTTTTAAAACCAAGCCCAAGTAACGCTACACACACACTCGTAGTAGCGGTTCTTGGTAAACCAATGATAAATATTTTATTCATTGTCACTCAGTATTATTAATGAAAAAAAAGTATTGTAGCATTGACTGTGATCAATGAATATTCTATTAATTAGGTCATACTTATAGCTAATATCTTATGTATACGTTAAGTGCTTTAATCAAAGTCAAGATGGAATACATAACACAACTAATCCATTAGACAAATAACAGGAACTTTAATGTCAGCAAAAAATGAAGTAGACGATATTGAAAATAACGGTATCAATTGGGATGATTATTTAAAATCAGGTAATCGTATTTTTATTGGCTCAAATGCCGCTGTACCCAATGCATTAATTGACGATCTTATTGCTAATTCAAATAAATTGCACGACATTGAAACGGTACACATTTTAACACTCTCTGAGAATGTTTGGGCCAAACCTGAGCATAAAGATTTATTTAAAGTGAATAGCTTATTTATTGGTGGTAAAAATATTAGAGAAGCAATTGCCGAAGGCCGAGGTGATTACACCCCTTGTTTTGTTTCTGATATTCCCCGTTTATTTGCTGAAAATAGTTTGCCGCTTGATGCCGCATTAATTATGGTTAGTCCACCAGATGAATACGGTTACTGTTCATTAGGTGTGAGTGTTGATATTGTTTCAGGTGCCGTAAAAGCAGCAAAATATGTTATTGCACAAGTAAACCCGAAAATGCCACGAACCAATGGCCATAGTTTTGTTCATGTAAATCAAATTCATGCTTGGATGCATGCTGAACAAGATTTACCCCAAGTATTTCCACCTGAGGTTGACAAACGCACAGAGCAAATTGGACAATATGTTGCTATGTTGATCGAAAATGGCGCCACCTTACAAATTGGCATAGGTAAAATTCCCCAGGCCGTATTGCGCTATTTAGGTAACCATAAAGACTTAGGCATTCATTCTGAAATGATTTCGGATGGTGTGATTGATTTAATGCTAAAAGGTGTTATCAATAACCGTAAAAAAACCTATCATAAAGGAAAAGCGGTAGTCACCTTTTGTATTGGTAGCCAAAAAGTGTATGACTTTGTTGACGGTAACCCTCACATAGAGTTTTATCCTTCAGAACATGTTAACTCGCCAGACAAAATTGCTAAAAACGATAACATGGTGTCAATCAATAGCGCCATTGAAGTCGATTTAACCGGACAAGTAGTGGCTGATTCTATTGGTTATCAATTCTATAGTGGCATTGGCGGGCAAGTAGATTTTGTTCGTGGTGCTTCCTTGAGTAAAGGGGGTAAAGCTATTATAGCCCTACCTTCCACCACTCAAGATGGTAACACTTCTCGAATTGTTGCTCATATAACGGAAGGTGGTGGTGTCGTTACTTCGCGTGGTCATGTCGCATTTGTAATTACCGAGTTTGGCATTGCCTCATTACAAGGTAAAAGCATTAGAGAGCGCACACTAGAGCTAATTCGTATTGCTCACCCTAAATTTAGAGATAAATTACTTAGCGAAGTGCGTAAACATTACTGGGTGCCTGAATATCAAGAAAGCACGCCAAGTTCAGTACCTGAATTGGGCGATATAGAAATGAAGCGCTTTAATTTCGCTTATACTAATTACATCCTAAGACCTTTAAGACCTGCAGATGAACGTAAACTGCAAGAGTTTTTTTATTCTCATAATAAAGAAACACTGATCATGCGCTATAACCACCATATCACCCAAATGACCAGAGAAAAATCATGTAACTTGGTGAGTGTTGATCAATCTACTGATTTAGCACTCTGCTTTACCGTAACCGATCATATGGGTGAAGTAATACAAGCGGTAGCGCGTTATTACTTTATTGAGAGCATCAATAGCGGTGAAGTTGCTTTTGTTATTAAAGAAAGCCTCCGTGGCCGTGGTATGGCAACTACTTTATTAAATGAAATGATTGCCATCGCTAAAATTCGTAAACTTGATAGCTTAGTTGCTTGTGTTCGTAGAGACAATGCGTCAATGCTAAAAGTATTTGAAAAGATAGGCTTTGTCCGTCAACCAAGTGAAGACTTTGATGAAGTGAGTTTAACGCTAACCTTAACCCAGCCTGAAACGGTTGATATGGATTAACAACAAAAATATAAGGAGTAATGATGACAGTTGGAATTATTGGCCACTATCGTTGTGGTGAACATGATATGGGTGAGCATCACCCTGAGAACGGTAAACGCTTAACCGCTATTTCAGATCAATTAATTCGTAGTGGTTTGGATTATGTTGTGCGTCAGTTTGATTCAAAACCTATCGATAAAAGCTTGTTATCGTTAGCGCATACACAAGAGCACATCGATTTTGTTTTTGATAATGCCCCCAGTGAAGGTGAAGAAAACTTTACCGTGGGCCCAGATTCAGTGATGAATGCAAAAACACTCACCTCTATTTTGTATTCAGCTGGGGCTGCTGTTGATGCCGTTGATTTAGTCATGGATGGTACGTTAAGCGCTGTATTTTGTACTACCAGACCACCAGGGCACCACGCTGAACACGATAAAGGCATGGGGTTTTGTTTTTTCAATAATGCTGCTTTAGCAGCGGCTTATGCTAAACAAAAATATGGTTTAAAACGTGTAGCAATAGTAGATTTTGATGTCCATCATGGCAACGGCACTGAAGACATTGTAAGAAATCACTTCAATGCTACGCCCGAAGATGACAAAGGTTATCTTTTTTGTTCAAGTTATGAATATCCACTGTATCCATTTGAAATTACAGAGAGTGACACGCCACCTGTTATCAATACGCCTTTAAAAGCGACGACAAAAGGTCCTGATTTTCGAAAAGCAATTACTGAACATTGGCTACCCGCATTAAATAAATTCAAACCAGAACTGATTATAATTTCAGCAGGTTTTGATGCTCACATTGAAGATGACATGTCACAGGTTAGCTTAACTGAAGGCGATTACCGTTGGATTACTGATGAATTAAAAACTATTGTAAAAGAACACGGACAAGGACGAATAGTGTCAATGCTTGAAGGTGGTTATCATTTAGGCGCTTTAGGCAGAAGTGTTGTTGCCCATATCAATGGTTTAATTGGTAACTAATGACAAACCTATTAAGTTAAGCATGGCAATAAGTAAGACTATTTAGCATTTAATATTAAATACATAAAACCAGTGAATAGCTTTCACTGGTTTTTAAGTTTTCGTGCTTTACTTAAAAATACCAAGCTAAAGATAACTGTGCATGATCATCATTGCTTAAGGCATTGAGCAAATCATCTTCTTCGTTACTTTGTAGTAATCTGAGATCAAAACTAACAATAAAACTATCACCAAAGCGACGACTGGCTTCCACTAAAACACTAAAAGCATGGTGATCTAAGTCACTGCCAATACCCATCAATAATTCACTACTTTGCATGTCATTAAAAGCTAACCTTGCCCCTAAAAACAAGTCATTTTGCATTAATGAACCTTGCGCGCCAAGCTCAACTTCACCTCGAGAATCCCAGCTATGTTCCATTAATAAGCCTAAGTCTAAGTTTGAGTCAAAAACACCAACAAAGCTGTATTCAAAACCAGCTTGCGTCGCCCAAAAATCTTCAAGGCGAGTAGTACGGTATATCCCTTCAAATTTCCATAACCAGTCACCTAAAGTTGCTTGTACATCAACACCTAGTTGCTCCATTTGAGAGTAATATTGTTGTAGAGAAGAAGGCGTAGAATCTTGAAGTGATGGCGTTAGATAAGCCTCTCTGTTGGTACCATGAAACCAGTAAGCGCCGAGATCATAATCACCGATGCTATGTGCCCAACGTAAGGAAAAATCGAGGTGTTGTTGACCCGCTGAAGATTCATAACTGACATTATTTTCGTCAACGACTAAAGGACCACGTAAACGCCCGTCTTCACCGGCATAAGTTCTTTCTCGAAAGCCCGGTAGTAAAAACACATCAACAATGCCCCAATCATTTACGACTGATAAGTTGATCATTTGCTGACCTAGTTTATCTTCACCATCAAAATCTTCAACACCATCCGTTTGGTTAATAACATCAACAAGGTGTTGAAATTCAGTAACGCCCCAAAACTCTTTACGAATACCAACACGAAGTTCCCAATCATCACTTGCATGAATATAAGCCAGTTCACGAATATCGCCATGGGTTCTATTGTCATCTTGGCTATCAATGCGATAAAAAGGCGTAAAAATAATGCTATCGTTGCCATCATTCCACTGCCAGTAAAGCTCCATCTCTACAGATAACGATGATTGATGATGGTTTAACTGCTCTGGATAAAGTGCCTCTTCAAAAAAATAACGTTGCTCTATGCCAATATCCCCTGAGATATCAAATTCAACGTCACTCGCCACTTCACCCGCAAGCTCCCTAGCTGATAAGGGCTGAATTAACAGTACACTACATATTGCTAGCGTCATTATTGTACGTGCAACCATGGTGTCAAACCTGCAACTTAATCTTGTAGGTAACAAAAGTTTCATTAGATTAACGTGCTCGTTTTAATGAATTACGGTTAAAGTCACTGTCACTTAGGCCTGTTTTAAAGTCATAATTACTCCATTTAAGCTCGGTACTTTTACCGTTTTGGTGATTGATCATTTCTTGTTTATCTGCACGCCAATATTTAGCTAAATATTGCTTATAACCACTAAAGGTTAACGTTTTAAGTAGTGAATCTTTACGGTCATAGAAATCAACTTTTTGCACTCGGTATTCTTGGATATCTAACCAAACAATACGGCGTGTGTATCCTGAATTTTCATCTACAGGGTATTGCTCTACTTTGAACGTTTCTATTCCATTAAGCGCTTCTTCGGCTAAAAATTTATAGGTATATTTTTCAACTTCAAATGAACTCAAATCTTCAAACGCAAATTCAGATCCCATAAACGGGCCTGATTTATTACGAGATGAAATACGTTTTACTCGCTTTAATGCAGGTAAAAATAACCATTGATCATCTGCTGCAACAGGATGAGAAAAACTCAAAAATGCAGTGCCTTTCACATCGCGTGGTTTATTAAAAATAGTTAAACTTTTATCTCCATCATTTTGAACTTCTAATGATTTCATCTTAATTTCGCGAATACTTTCTTGACCTTGTTTATTACGTAACAACATCGTCATATCGGCAGTGTTGTCTTGCCAGCCTAAATCTCGTTTCTTTGCTTCTATTGAGATGTCTAAGCCCTTTTGTTCATCTGCTGTTAAAGCAAATGACACATTAGCGACTAGCGTTAAACTTAATGCGGAAACCACACTTAGGAATATTTTCTTAGTTAACATAGTTAATCCTTATAAATTTTTTATCAACTTATTTAATAAATCTTCTTGAACAAAACCGGTCTATTTACGCCACTTCCACCGGTGTTTCAATAATTTCGTCTGTACTTTTTACTGATTCATTTTTATTCTTATCTAATAACATTAATAACGGTGGTAAGAATAAAAAATCGACCACAAGTGCTACAAAAATGGTTAGTGCTGTAAGAAAGCCCATATCAGCATTCATTTTAAATGATGATTCTGCTAATACTGTAAAACCAGCAACTAAAACAAAAGTAGTTATCCAAAGTGCTCGGCCAACGTTATCAAAGGCGTAATGAACCGCTTCTTTAGCACTGGCGTTTTTATCACGGCGGGCATGTAGGTACTTACTTAAAAAATGCACGGTATCATCAACAACAATTCCTAAGGTCATACCTATAACAACTGACAAACCTAAGCCAACTTGTCCGCTATATAATCCCCAAATACCAAAAGCAATACCTGCAGGTGCTAAGTTAGGTAATAGACTAATTAAGCCAAAGCGCCAACTTTTTAAAGCAACACCAAGTAAGATTGAAATTAACACCAATGCTATCGTTGTCCCAATAAGCATACTGATGATATTACGTTGTCCAATGTGAGAAAACATTAAGCTTGGGCTAGCAAAATCAACTTCATATTGTGGTGCGTGTTCAGCAAACCAACGAATCATGTCTTGTTCAATATTGATTAATTCATTACTGGTCATATTCTTAAAGGTGACCACAATTCTTGAAGAAGATTTATCTACATCTAATTGGTTATTTAAGTCTAAACCATAAGGCAATGACATTTCATACAACAATAAATACTGTGCTGACATTTCTTGGCTATCCGGTAATTTATACCAGTTAGGATCATCGCCATGCATATTTTTATTGAGCCTTTTTAGCGTATCGGTAATGGTATTTACATGATCTGTTTCAGGGCGTTCGCGAAGCCAGTCGCTAAAGTCACTAATACTATTCAAATATATTGGATTATTAATACCACTGGATTTACCTGTTTTTACCGAGATTTCAACCATCATCATGCCAGATAAGTTTTCCTGCATATAATCAGTTGCCGTGCGATAAGGTACCGTTTCATCAAAGTATTTAACGAAATCATCATTGAGTTCGTTGTTAGGAATAAAGACAACAGAAGCAATAATTAATATGCTGGTTAACGGTAATAATATTTTTCTTTTACCAATAACAAAGTCAGCTAACTTAGCCATAATATCTTTTTTATCTTCATTTTGTTTCTTAACATTTACGGGTAAAACCGTCAATAATGCTGGGAAAATGGTAATAGAAAAAACAAATGCTAGCATGACACCAATAGCGACTAAATTACCTAAGTCTCTAAACGGTGGTGAATCGGAGAAATTCATACTTAAAAAGCCAATCGCTGTTGTCACACTCGTTAAGAAAATGGGTTGTAAATTAATACGAATACTTCTGGCAATGGCTGTGCGTTTATCTGCACCTTGGCGCATTTCATAAAACATAGAGGTTAAAATATGAATACAGTCAGCAACTGCTAGCGTCATTATCATCGTAGGTGCTGACGAAGATGGGCCCGTTAAATAAAAGCCTAGCCAACCCGCAAGTCCCATAGTGGTAACGATACTCATGATAATAATAAGCACAGTAGAAATAGTTCCGGTGATGGTTCTTAGTAATAACCCTATAGTGACAATAACGACAAGAAACATTAATGGCACAAGCGTAGAACTATCGCTAATTGATGATTCACCAAATGAAGTATTCATCATAATCATACCGGATAGGTAAACTTCAACGTCAGGATTTTCAGCTAAAAATTTCGCTTGGATAGCCCGTACGCTAGCAGCAACCTCAGGTGTTTCAACCATAGGGTTTACGCCAGGTAACTGAACGGTGACATTAACGATAGAAACATGACCTGTTTGTGAAATGATTTTATTAACAAGTAAAGGTTCACTAATCGCGATTTTTTTAATCTTATCAAGTTTTTCTGGCGTTAAGTTCTTGGTCGACATGACTAAGTCTTCGACGATCATGTCATCTTCTTCGGCAAAGGTGTATTGAAAATTAGTCACGGAATCAACACGTGTCGAATAAGGCACTTGCCAGCTTGCTTTGGTTAATACTTTCAATGCACTTAAATGCTCTGCAGTAAAAACATTACCATCTTTTGGGGCAACAATAAAAGCAACGTTATCACTTTTACTGTAGACTTTTTGCATTGATTCAAATGCGGTTAATTGAGGATTTTCTTCACTAAAAAAAACACGATAGTCATTTTTAAATTCAAGTTTTCCAGCTCCCATACCAGCTATCACGGCAAAGGTAATACATACTAATATTACCCAAAATGGATGTTTCCCTATAAAACCATAGAGTTTATCTCTCATGAGCTTTTACCTCTCCTATTAAGTTTAGATACAAAAATGACGAATCGTTACCTTTTTTTTTGTAAAAACACCCGTAACTTACGAGGTTTTTAGTAATGTATTCATTACATTAGCTGAAATTTAGTTGTCTGCCCTTTTCTTTCATCAATGCTAACTCTTGTGGAAATAGACTTTGTAACGCGATGGTCAATTCAGTGCAGTGTTTTTTATCTTTGGTCAATGGCTTCCAGCCCATTCCATCAAATAGCAGGTTACTGTGATTAAATAATTCACGTTCAACAATTAAATCAGTCCGACCACTACAAGATTCAACTTCACCAGATAGTAAAGCTATTGCGCCATAGGCTATTGACCAATTAGCAAAGCTTAACTGTTGAACATTCATATACTCAGGTAAAGTTAAACTATCATCAGCTAATCCATCGTTAACAATGCCGTGAATCGCCGTTAACAATTCCACTCCAAGTTCATCATTTTCATTCAAACGTTGTTCACTCGCTTTACCAATCACACTTTGAGATTTAGCACATATCACACTTTGAAAAAGCTCCGGATATAAAATGGCATAAATGAGGTAGGAGAAGTTAAGCAACAACATACGTTCACGCGAACAGCCTTTGAATAAATAAGCGCGAGAGAATAAATCAGATAACACCTTAATAGCATGATTACTAATAGCCAGTAATAGATCTTCTTTACCAATAAAATGTTTATAAACAGTACCTTTAGAAAAAGGAACTTGCGCGACAACTTTATCCATCGTTAGGTTCTCAATACCTAAACGTTGTATTAAGGTGATAGCTACAGTAATAATTGTTTGCTCTCGCTCTTGTAAAGCATTTTCATCAAGTAATCTAGGAGGAGTCATAATGTCTCTTTAATAATAGTGACGAAGCGTCACTGACGATTCGTCAATAATAGACTGATTGTAACTTTTGTCAATAATAATGTAGCCATCTACAGCTATTTTTACACCGTAATATATACAAAGAGAATAATTGACAGTCTGTTCAATTTGGGATTAGAACATTAAAGTTCGGCACTCTGAACTTTATTTAATTTAGCTTCTGAAAGTTTTATTTTATATGCGTTGCCACCAATACCGTTAAATTCTTCGTCAGTAAATACAATTAAATCATTATCAACAAAAGTTACTGACTCTTTTTGAGTAATAATACCTAAGTCAATAATGTAGACGTCACCGGTAAAAAAGTTATCTTCATGCCAGTTTTCATATAACCACAACCGGTTGGAATCAAGTAAAACAAGCTTTGTTCTATCGGGGCTCATTGCTGCAGAAGTAATCCAGCATGACATTTTAAACGTAGTACAAGTTGTAAATGAATTAATATACTCTGCTTCAAAATTAGCGGCATAACCTCCAACGCGAAACAAATTAGTTTTACCATCAAACGGTTCTTCTCTATTTTTAGTAAAAAGATAAAGTTGATTTTTAAAGTAAACAAAAGCTTCTAAATCATAATTGACCGCTATATTTTCATGTTCAATATTATTAATAATTTCATCAACATTTCCTGACGAACTATCAAGCTTAGGGATTGCCTTTTTAGGGAATGAAAACTTAATAATTTCAGCTGTAGTTTCGTTCGATTTAATATCGATAGGGTTTTCTATTTTATATATCGTGAGCCAATTTCTATTACGATCATTATTACCAAAATCACCAATAAAAAAATGGCCGAAATCATCTTGAGTCATATCCTCCCAATCGATATTTTTCCCATTCGATATTAAGATTTTACGTTTTATTTCTCCATTATTTTGAACTTGATACAAGTATGCGCCATCCCCTCCATCATTAATGGCCCACAAACGTTGATATTTATCAAATTCAACACCTGAAACCTCCTTCAATTTAGAATCTATTTCAATGTATTTTAAACGATAAAGTTTTTCAATTTCAAAAGAAAAATATAAAACTACAACCAGTAAAAAACAGCCCAATAAAGCAATTAATTTATTGTTTTTTATAATATTGATAAAAAAAATTGAGTAACCCTCTTTAATAACGTTTACTGGAAGTAGAGATTTAGCAGCCTATATGACCCAGTCAAAGTCATTATTAAGTCCCTTCTTTAATGCGCGGGATTATACAGGAATGTGAGCAAAGGATGAATAAAACCAATAAATATATGATCACTAGCCGACGGGAATAACTATTTTTAGGATGCTCCCCGGATTAAAGTACAAAAACTAATGACTAAAGATCGTCCACTAATGGTAGCTATTTTTTCACTGTAGTCGTGATATTAATGTTATTTATGTAAAGTCACAATATTCACTGAGAGTTAGTACACTCTAAATCAATAGCGAATTTATTGTTTTTATCATAGCACTTTAAATTGAAATGGCTCAAACACTCAAAAACATGCACAGCTGAATTAACAAACGTTAATAATACATTAAATCGGGTCGACTGAATTTCAGGGTAGGCAGCATCAATATCATTCTGTATTATATTTGTAATATTCACGGGAATTTGTCACTACCTAAGCCGTGTCAATATCTAGAGTCCAGCGAAAATTACATTTTTATCGGCAAGATGTTGATATTTTAAGATAATAATTATTAGTTATGATAAAAAATGAAAAGTATTAAGGAAGTATAATGTCAGATTTATTTAATGAAAAAGCTAAAGATTGGGATGCTAGTGAGATGAAAATATTGATTTCATCAGCAGTAGGCGCATCTATATTAAAGCATGTTCCTTTACACCCGCAAATGGATGTTATGGATTTCGGTGCAGGAACAGGATTGATTTGTTCTCATATTGTGCCGTTGGTGCATAAAATTGTTGCGGTCGATATATCGACCGCAATGCTTAAAAAATTGACTTCGAAACCAGAATTACAGGGTAAAGTAGAAGCGATCTGTCAGGATATTATTGATATTCCCATCAATGCACAGTTTGATTTAATTATGAGTGCAATGGCGCTACATCATGTCAAAGATACACAGAAACTCATTAATACCTTTTGCGAACATTTAAAGCCAGGGGCAAAGGTAGCGCTGGCAGATCTTGATAAAGAGGATGGCAGTTTCCACCCCAAAGGGACTGAAGGCGTATTTCATCCCGGTTTCGAGCGTGATGAACTGCAAATATTATTAAAAAATAATGGCTTTAATAATGTTCAGTTTTTTACCGCCCACACCATAAATAAAAAGGAAAAACAATATCCGGTGTTTTTGGTTATTGCCACTAAATGTTAATTACTCTGGATGAATAAAAAAGAAGCAAAGTAGTTTATAAAGTGAAAACACCCAAACATAATTTGAAGCTCAACAAAAAAACTGACTAACCAAACACCTTTATTTAGTCTTATTTAATTGGTAACCTTTACTTTGCTGAGGCATTTAATACTTAAATTTAAGTATTAAAATCATAAAAACAATCAATTACAACGAAGACCCACTAACGAAGTTAAAATGAAAATAAAACGTAAAACTCTTTTTTGGAAGTTATACCCTTCTTTTTTAATTATTTCATTTATTTCATTACTTGCCATTGTAATGATTGCGCTTTGGTCATTTAAATCATTCTATTATCAAGAGCGAGCTATCGATTTAGAAGTAAGAGCAAAAATATTAACTCCTGAATTTTCTCGGCTTATTCAATCTCAACGTTATCAGGAAATTCAAAAAAAAGCTCAAAAGCTAGGTGATGAATCATCAACACGAATTACCATTATGTTACCTTCAGGAAAAATAATTGGAGATAATAAAAAAGACCCCGCGACCATGGACAATCATAAAAATCGCCCTGAAATTGCACAAGCAATACTTTCTGGCAAAGGTTTATCGATAAGATATGGTTACACACTCGCAATAGACTCAATGTATTTTGCAATGCCTATAATCGCACAAGATAAAATTATTGGTATAATGAGAACATCAACCCCATTATATACGCTACAAAATGCCTTATGGAGCATTTATTATAAGGTATCGTTAGGCTTTTTTATTCTCATTATAATTACAGCCTTTACTAGCTGGTGGATGTCGAAAGCATTAGTTAGGCCACTAGAGATAATAAAAACACAAGCACAAAGATTAGCCAAAGGTGACTTTTCTAGCCGTGTCGAATTAAGGTTAAACGACTCGCTTGAATCTGAAGAGTTAGGCCAAGCATTCAATGAAATTGCCATTCAGTTAAATCAACGTATTGAAATTATTCTTAATCAGAGGAATGAGCAAGAAGCCGTATTTTCTAGCATGGTTGAAGGGGTTATTGCCGTTGACAGTAACGAAAATATTATTCGTATTAATCAAGCGGCCTATAATATTTTAAAAATTTCAGAAAAAAATATTGAAGGTATAAAGTTAAAGAGTGTTATTGATAATGTTGAATTACACAACCTTATTTTATTTGCCCTGCAACAAAACACACCTGTAGGACAAGAAATAATTATTCATAATGACCTTGAATATGAACAAGTGTTATTTGCCCAATCAGCGCCTTTACTTGATATACATAAAAACAAATGTGGCACCCTAGTCGTATTTAATGACATCACCAAACTAAAAGAGTTTGAATTACAAAGAAAAGAATTTGTTGCTAATGTATCGCATGAACTGAGAACGCCTCTTACCGCTATTCAGGGTTTGTCTGAAACATTAATAGAGTTTCCTGACTTAGCTCAAGATAAAAGGGCTTATTTTATTGATGTCATACATACACATTCTATTCGTTTAGAAAGCATTATTGAAAATTTATTAACCTTATCTAAAATAGAAAAAGAAACCGAAATTGATGAAATTAACCTTGTCGATGAGTCAATTACTTTAGCGTTAAGTAACGCAATATTTCTTTGTAAAGATAAAGCGTTAAAAAGAAATATCAACATCATATTAAATAACGCCGAAGAGATAACATTTAAACATAACTCTTCATTAATAGAACAAGCAATTATCAACCTTCTCAACAACGCAATTAAATACAGTAATGGCAACAGTGAAATAAAAATTACGGTTGTTAAGCAAAACCATGATATTAAAATAAGCGTGGCAGACAAAGGTAGTGGTATTCCAGAAGAACATTTAACACGGTTATTTGAGCGATTTTATCGCGTAGATAAAGCCCGTAGTCGACAGTTAGGTGGGACAGGGTTAGGTTTATCTATTGTTAAACATATTGCATTAGCTCACCGAGGTACGGTAACGGTAAGCAGTGAAATAGATAAGGGCAGTATTTTCTCATTAATCTTGCCATTAGAAAATTAGAAAAAGTTACATTAAGTAAAGTGAAAACTTGGTACATTAATTCAATTAAGACATAAACATTAAGGTGTAAATATATGCTCTATCAGTTAGGTAAACTTTCTCCCGATATTTCAAAAAGCAGTTTTATCGCACCAAACGCCTGTGTCATTGGAAATGTTGTGTTAGATGACAATGCCAGCGTTTGGTTTAATGTAGTAATCCGTGCCGATACAGCACAAGTCAAAATAGGGAAAAATTCAAACATTCAAGACGGGAGTATTTTGCATGTTGATGAAGGTTTTCCCATCACTATAGCTCAAAATGTCACTATAGGTCATAAAGTGATGTTACACGGATGCTCTATTGATGAAGGCAGCTTAATTGGAATGAATGCGGTGGTGTTAAATGGTGCTAAAATTGGCAAAAATTGTTTAGTTGGTGCCAATACTTTAGTGACAGAAAACATGATCATTCCTGACGGTAGTTTAGTCTTAGGCTCTCCAGCAAAAGTGATTAAGCAACTCGATGACAAAGCCAAGGTAATTATCGCAAAAGGCGCTGCTCATTATGTTAAGAATAATCTTCGATATAAGAAAGAGTTAAAACAAATAGCCTAATTGATTGCGCTAAATTTTATTATGACTTTGCCTCAATTAAAACAGCAATAAACAATATCGAAAAGATAGTTATCTTAAAGTGGTAGCTTTATTGATTGAACAAAAAAATAAATACTACCCAACTCAGTGCTAATAGTATCCAGGGTAATTGATTACTTTTCGGTTTAATCACTTCAATAATGTCAGTTTTATTTACTGTGACTTTTAATTTAGCTTTACGTATTTTATCTCTTTCACGAGACTTTTTATTTTGTTGTTTTTTATATTCGGCTATGCCCTTTTCTATCCCTTGGGATATTAATTTAGTCTGCTCTTTAGTTTGATTTTGGCGTTGAGTGCCCTTCGCAACTTTCATCGCTTGTTCTTGCATTTCTTTTGATATTTTATTCATAGTGTTTACAGTGTTAACTTTCCTGATATAGAGTATGGGTCACTCAATGGTCTACTTAGCTTTTTAAGGTACTTATCATCGAATACTAACTGACTAAACGAATCCATCACATACTTTTTTATTTTAAGATTAATATTCTCAAAAAATTATTTAGAACCCCTCTCTTACATCTTTATTAAAAAAGTACTTTATGTACTCATCCTTCTATCATCAAAAAAAGAATAGCCAATAAAGATCAAATTTAACCTTTTTCTCCACTTCATTATACTGGCCATAGATGATTCTTACAGGGAAAACAACGCACAAATTAGCCGCTGATATTGACTAACGTTGAGAAATCACCACAGTGGTACTGTGTTTATCTATCACTCCAACTTAATAATGAATTCACGGGATAACCCGAATAAGGTAAATAGTATGAAATAATCGACTTTAGTCTAATTTGAACCATTGAAATTACTAGCTACAGTGGTCAATTAGGATTATAACTTTCTCCGAAAAGGGTTGTTCAATAAAAAGAACATTAAGATAACACTTAAACGATACATTTCGTCTCAATTTTCTATCAACATATTTTTTAGAGTAAAAATTTAGCCTCACTTTATCATAGTGGTTCATTTCTGATGTTTAAAAAAACATTATTATCGAGTAGGCTAAAACACTGTCGCGATTGCAGTTAAATATAAATATAAATATAAATATAAATATAAAGGATGCTATAAAAATGAGTTCAAAAATAATTTACACTTATACCGATGAGGCACCATTACTAGCGACTTGCTCACTACTGCCGATTATCAAAACTTTTGCAGCATCAGCAGACATAGATATAGAACTAAAAGATATATCTCTCGCGTCTAGGGTTTTATCTGCCTTCTCTGATATATTACCCGCAGATCAACAAGTACCAGATACATTAGCTGAATTAGGTGCATTAACCCAGAACCCTGATACTAATATCATCAAATTACCCAATATCAGTGCTTCAATTCCTCAACTGAAAGACGTAATTAGTGAATTACAAGCACAAGGTTACGCTATTCCTAATTATCCAGAAGCGCCAAAAACAGACGAAGAGAGAGAAAACGAACTAAGATATTCAAAAACTTTAGGTAGCGCAGTAAACCCAATACTTCGTGAGGGCAACTCTGACCGTCGTGCGCCACCAGCAGTTAAAGCTTATGCTAAGAAAAATCCACATTCAATGGGTAAATGGAGTCAAGCATCAAGAACTCACGTTTCACATATGCATTCAGGCGATTTTTATGCCAGTGAAAAATGTATGACGATGGATAAAGCATGTGATGTGAAAATTGAATTTGTTGCTAAAGAAGATGGTGCCGTAACCGTATTAAAAGAAAAAACCTCACTTCAGGCCGGGGAAATCATCGACAGTATGTTTATGAGTAAAAAGGCCCTGTGTGAATACTTAGAAGAAGAAATGGAAGATGCTAGAGCAACTGGGGTAATGTTTTCATTCCATGTAAAAGCTACCATGATGAAAGTATCGCATCCCATTGTTTTTGGCCACGCGGTAAAAGTTTATTATAAAGATCTGTTTGCTAAGCACGCTGAAACTTTTGAAAAACTAGGAGTTAATGCTAATGATGGTGTTAGTAGTATTTATGAAAAAATAAAACAACTGCCTGAATCTTGGCGTGAAGAAATATTGGCCGACTTACATGCCTGTTATGAAACACGCCCTGAATTAGCCATGGTCGACTCCGCTAAAGGTATTTCAAATTTCCATACCCCAAATGAAGTTATTGTTGATGCCTCAATGCCCGCTATGATTAGATCTGGCGGTAAAATGTGGGGACCTGATGGCAAATTAAAAGATACCAAAGCGGTTATGCCTGAAAGTACTTTTGCCAGAATTTACCAAGAAATAATTAACTTCTGTAAAACTCATGGGGCATTTGATCCAACAACCATGGGCACAGTGCCAAATGTCGGTTTAATGGCGCAAAAAGCAGAAGAGTATGGTTCACATGATAAAACGTTTGAATCACAGGGCGATGGCTGTATTCGCATTGTTGATGATGAAGGAAAAGTTTTATTAGAAATGGATGTTGAAGAAGGTGATATTTGGAGAATGTGTCAAGTTAAAGATGCACCAATACAAGATTGGGTAAAATTAGCCGTTACCCGTGCAAGATTGTCTGATACGCCTGCAGTGTTCTGGTTAGACGATTACCGTCCGCATGAAGCTGAGTTAATTAAAAAAGTTAACCTTTACCTCAAAGATCATGATTTAACCGGGTTAGATGTTAAAATAATGTCACAAACAAGAGCGATGCGTTATACGCTAGAGCGCATTTTGCGAGGCGGTGACACTATTTCTGTAACAGGAAATATTCTACGCGACTACTTAACCGATTTATTTCCAATTCTAGAACTAGGCACTAGTGCTAAAATGCTATCCATAGTGCCGTTAATGGCAGGTGGCGGTTTATTTGAAACAGGTGCTGGCGGGTCAGCACCTAAGCATGTTAAACAGCTAATCGAAGAGAATCATTTACGTTGGGACTCTCTTGGTGAATTCCTTGCGATAAGTGCTTCTCTTGAAGACTTAGGTATCAAACAAGACAGCGCTAAGGCTAAGCTGCTGGCAAAAACATTAGATCAAGCAACGTCAGAGTTATTGGCAAATGGTAAATCTCCATCACGTAAAACGGGTGAGCTTGATAATCGCGGCAGTCACTTCTACTTAGCACTTTATTGGGCAAAAGCATTAGCTGAGCAAACCGAAGATACTGAGCTTCAAAGTCATTTTGCGCCATTAGCGAAATCATTAAGCGACAATGAAAAATCTATTGTCAGTGATTTAACAACTGATCAATGGCATTCTGTTGATATTGGTGGTTACTACAAAGCAGATACGAAGAAAGTTATTGATATAATGCGACCTTCAAAATGCTTTAATGACATATTAGCCGCATTTAAATAAGTTTAATGTCTATAAACTAAGCCGAAAACTATTAAGCCTGAAATCAATAATAATTTCAGGCTTTTTTTATCGATAAAATTTAAATAAGATTACTCGCAGCATTGATGAAACTAACAATACAATGACAACTACGATATATTGGCGTTAATCCGTTTATTATCTTTGACAAATAGGTTGTATAAATTAGTGTAATGAAAATTGAATTTGTAAACTCTATCAATAAAATTAATGAATTAACTTGGCAATCATTAGCTGACTCTAGCTCGCCATTTATAAACTATCAATTTTTTAAAGCATTAGAACACAGCCAATCAGTGTGCAGTAAAACCGGTTGGCAACCACACCATTTGGTATGTTCAAACGCCAACAATGTCAATGCAATACTCCCTATGTATCTCAAAGAACATTCATGGGGAGAATACGTATTTGACTGGGCTTGGGCTGATGCCTACCAAAAACATAACGAACCATACTATCCAAAATTAGTGGCAACAATTCCTTTTACACCGATAACGACAACTAAACTAATGGCAAGTGACATAGCGCTATCTCAGGTGTTCTCTGTGCTAACTGAACATTGCCTAGCGCAGAACATTAATAGTTGGCATATTTTGTATACACAAGAAAGCCAGCAGCAACCACTGAGGTTAAACAATGTATTTCAGCGTAACACTGTACAGTTTCATTGGTTTAATCGTCAATATCACGACTTTAATGAATTTTTATCTACCTTTACTGCGCGAAAAAGAAAGAACGTTAAAAAAGAACGTTTGTCTATTTCACAACAAAATATAAAAACACGGCGAATTTTAGGTAAAGATATCAGCCCTGAAGAGCTGTCTTTTTTTTACATAACCTACCAACTCACCTATTTAAAGCGCGGACATTCACCCCACCTAACCATTGATTTTTTTACTAATATATTAAAGTCTCTTCCCAATAATATTTTATTGGTAATTGCGAGTATTGACGACTGCGATATTGCCTGTGCTTGGTTTTTCTTTGACGAGCACCAGCTTTATGGTCGCTATTGGGGATGTACAAAAACGTACAACAATCTTCATTTTGAAGTTTGTTACTATCAAGGTATTGAATTTTGTATTGAGCATCAGCTAGACCTATTCAATCCAGGAGCTCAAGGAGAACATAAAATTCAACGTGGCTTTGAGCCAGTACTAACCCACTCCTATCATTGGATAAAGCATTTAGGTTTTAGACCAGCTATTCAACAATTTTGCCAACAAGAACAACAGAAAATGCAGCATTATCTTAAACACTGCCAACAATTTTTGCCGTTTAAAGCAGAAACAAGTTAATCTATCGAAAATTTAAAAGGTTTAGAAAATAATGACAAAGCCCTTTTCACAAGCATGTGAGAACAACAAAAAACCAATACTTAACGTATTAAGTCGCGTATTTACAAAACAAAAGCAGGTTTTAGAAATAGGCTCAGGCACAGGGCAACATGCGGTTTATTTTGCTAAAAACTTGCCCTTTCTTACTTGGCAAACCAGTGATTTAGTGATTAACCACCCGGGTATTAACCAATGGATAGCTGACTTTCCCGCAGCTAACATTAGACCACCATTAACCTTAGACTTAGCAAGAGTTCAATCATTAACTGACAACATTGATGCCATGTACTCGGCTAATACCTTACATATTATCAGTTGGTCACTGGTTCAAAACTTGTTCGATATGGTAAATAAACAATTAGCACAAAATGGGGTTTTATGCGTTTACGGACCCTTTAACTACCAAGGGAAATATACTAGCACAAGCAATGCTAACTTTGATCTTTGGTTAAAAGCGCGAGATGAACACAGTGGTATTCGTGATTTTGAAGCAGTTTGTCAATTGGCGACCAAGGCCGGTTTATCTTTAACAGAAGATGTTGCAATGCCAGCCAACAACCGAATGTTAATATTTCAAAAAGTAGACTAACAAGCTAATCTCTTAGCTGACAGGCACCTATAAGCTGTCTGTGTTATTTCATTTTTGGACGCTAACTTATGCCACTTTGCAGACGTTTAGCAAAAAATCATAATTGAGACATTAACACTTTAACTTTTTCATCTTGTTTTAGCATTAAAATAATAGTCTTATTAACTTCACGACGTGTCGTTGACTTATGCCAACGATTCCAGCAGCCAACATTATCCCAGTTGGTGATAATCGTTCTAATATTGGGGTTATCAACGTTGATATATGATGCGCCAGAAATATAACCTTTTGCCGTCATTATTGCTTTTAAACTTTTACGAATTTCAGAGTCGTATGTTCTTTCCATATCGTCAGCGAGTACACGCTCAATAATTACTTTTATCATTTTTAATTCAGTTACCTAATAATATAAATTTACACACATCACATGCCGTCATGGCTAGCCTATAGATATAACGCATTTTATCAATCATTGTAAAGCAGTATAATAGATGATGTTGGCTGTTTATTATCCTGTTCAAAGACTGGGTTAAATAATCTATTACGTAACAAGGTTAAGTGGGGTTTATATAACCAAAGAGCACTCAGCAATATTTTTGGTGGATTCTGTGATTAAGAACAAAATTGATCCCTGCTAAGAGTCTATGTAGATACGGAGTTTACCTTAATTCTCCATCAAATGTTGTCAGTTTGAGCGATTCATGATCAAGGTACATATATTAATGAATTAGCCAATTTACTGGGATAATCGATAAATGCCAAAATGCCACTCACTTTTTGCACAAGCATTCGCATTTTGCAATACCGTTGCGATACACTTTATTAATAGTCAGCATAAAAAACAATAAGTCATTGTTTTATTTTGATAATTTAAAGTGGCATGGTCTCTGCAATATTGAGAACTCACATAAATGAAAAAGGTTATCCGCATGTATTCAGTAATTTTTGCAAATAATAGAATAATGGCGATGTATATTAATAGAGCAATTTTTTTAAACCAAAAAGTGATGGTATCTAGCCTTGAAAACCTATGTCTCATTAATCATAAGATTATTGAGTCTAAAGCCAAGGGCGTATTTCCCTCTAACGTATCGGTTATGGAAAACACGATGAATCACCCCACGCCAAAGCTTTTCGCTTAGGCTAAAATGACAAAGAGGGGTATCTATGGCGTTAAGTTCAAAAGACTTTACGTCGCAATGATAAATATGGTGGCAGTAGTGAAAAAATAAACAGGCTTCCTTTCATCTTCCAACATTTTTTAGCAACCTCTCTTATTGTAGCAATGTATAGGTTTGTTAGTCACCAGCTGCTAATCTCAAGCCAAAGAATCACCCTCCTTCTTAGCCAGGCTGATGTCGAACAAAGATCCATGGTGGAAACCGTGAAAAAATCAGCCAAAATACCTATCGTTAATTTTATCTATCACCGACCTAAAACATTGGAAGTAATCCCAAAACTTCTGGCTGCCTCAACTTTAGTCTAATTTTGCTCAAGAACTAAATTAACAGCATCAAGTTTAAATTTTTTTGAGTATTTCATTTTATCGAATTGAAAATTGATTGATGTGGGTTACCAAGCGAAAGTGGAGACATCACCGTCTGTCACCAGTGGGCCTGATACCTTGCTATTGTTGGTGCCATCGGGGTTAACGCTATAGAGCTCTACATCTCTATAGAAGTCTTGGTCTGCTGTATAAGCAATTCGATTGCTGTCGGGTGACCATATAAAGCGTTGAGTGCTGCCATTTGTTATTAACGACCCAGAAACCTTGGTATTGCCACCGCCAAGGGCCAACACCGTATATATCTCTACCACATTATTGGTCTCTTGATCGGCTCGATAGGCAATCCTATGGCCGTCTGGTGCCCATTGAAAAGACAAGACATCACCCTCAGGTTGCATTGGGCTGGATAGCCTCATATTGTCCATACCATTAGCGAGCACATTATAAAGCTCTAGTACATTGTCATTATCTTGATCGGCGAGATAGGCGATATAAGTGTTTTTTGGAGACCATTGAAAGCCAGCCTGTACGGTTCTGCCAGCAACTAACGTGCCGGATACCTTAACATTCAGTGTGCCATCGGCAAAAACACTATAAAGTTCTGTAACACCATTAGTGCTTTGATCCGCTCGATAGGCAACTTGGAGACTATCAGGTGACCATTGAAAGCCAGAGAAAACATCTCCGCCAGAGATTAGCGGCCCAGAAATTTTGGTATTGTTTGAGCCATCACCCAAAACACTGTAAAGCTCAAATACATTGGAGCTATTCTTTTCAGCAATATAGGCAATTTTCGTACTATCAGGTGACCATTGATAAGTCTCTCCATCAGAGGCCATCTCACCCGGTAACTTTAGAGGACTTGTTGTATTGCCCGTAAGAACGATATAAAGGTTAAAATCATCAAGAACATCTTTGTTTGTTTTATAGGCGATTAGTCTGCTATTGGGTGACCATTGAAACGATCTTATTCCTCCGCCAAATGGCAGCGTACCAGATACATTTAAATTTTCTGTGCCATCAATAAGTACGGTATAGAGCGCATATTTGTTAAGTTCATCCCTTGCTGCTCGATAGGCAATTCTCATACTGTCTGGTGACCATTTAAAACGAGATACATCTCCATCTGGGGCTAATGTCCCTGATAATTTTTGATTGCCCGTCCCATTTGAAAAAACGCGATAAAGCTCAGAAAGACCATCAGTATCTTGGTCGGCTAGGTAAGCAATTAGGTTACTGTCGGGTGACCATCGATAATTGGACTCAATGCTCCCCCCTGCAAACACTAGGTTAGATACTTTGACGGGAGCTGTCCCATCGAGCAGGCTCACTACAAACAACTCTATAAAACCGCTGGAAACAACTCCAGCTCTAAATGCTACATATTTTTTATCAGGTGAAACTCTAAAGTCTTGAATTTCACCGTTAGGTAAGTCGGCTTCTGCTAGTTTATTTAAGTTACTTCCATTTTTTTCTGCTTGATATAACTCACGTCTTCCATCTACTTCAGCATCAGCTAAAAAGACTAAGCCACTAAAGGTTGGTTCGTCAACAGATGACCCCTCTCCATCACAGGCACTTAAAAAAGTGAGAGAAACAGTAAGAACTGTAATCGATAATAAATTTGTTATTTTAATAATTTTCATAAGTGTATTCCTTATGACGTCTTGGGTGCATGGTTAATTACTGAATACAATTATTGTTCATTATGAAAATTCAAACATGAAGAAATTATGAAGTTTTTATGAAATGAGAACGGTTTCATATATGAAATCATAATGCTTTCACTTATAGTTAATTAGCTAATTGCGGAGTAGTCACTAAAAAATTTAAGGATGGATATGATTTATCAAATAAAAAATATAAAAATTGATACATTAAAATTTAATCTTTGTATTGATGAAAAAGCAATTACAATTGAACCTCAGGCCTTTGATGTTCTTATTCATTTAATCATTCATCGTAATAGGTTGGTTTCTCGGCAAGAGATATTTGATACTATTTGGGGTGATAAAATTGTTTCTGATACGTCATTAAGTACGTATATTAAAAAGTTACGTCAAATTTTGGGTGATGATGGCAAGCAACAACGAGTCATTAAAACCATTCATAGTCGAGGGTTTCAGTTTGTAGCGAATGTTGATGAGCTAAAGTCACCTGACATTATATCCGAACCTCATGACGTTAAAATAAATGATGACACTTATCAAAAACTTTGTTTAAAGCCTCTTGTTCTTCCAGATAAACCCTCGTTGGCTATTATGAATTTTGTTGATTTAGGCTCTAGTGAAGCGGGTGTTTTTTTTGCTTATGGATTAATGACCGATATTAATGCCACCTTATCTCGACTGCCTAATTTATTTATTTCGGCAAGGGCTTCGGCATCTATTGTATATCGCTTAAGCTTAACACCTGCAGAAACAGCTAAAAGATTGGGTGTGCATTATCTCGTTTATGGACAAACTCAATATCAAGATAAACGGATAAAAGTCACTTTAACGGTTGTGGATGCCATCAATAATACTGAAATATGGGCTGAGCATTTTGACCGCTCTTTTGATGACCTTTTTCAAGTGCAAATTGATATTGCTAACGCGATTGCGGTGGCAATAGATTCTGCCATTGAGCAAAAAGAAATCGAGCGTGCTTTTTTAATTCCAACCGAAGACCTGAGTGCATGGGAAAATTATCATCGAGGCATTTGGTATATCAATAAAACAACGGTAAAAGATCAACAACAAACACAGTTCTTTTTGAATAAAGCGATATCGTTAGATGCACGATTCTCTCGAGCTTATGCAGGTTTGTCTTATGTTTCAATGAGCCTTAAGTTGCTCGGTATGTCGATAGATAATAAAGAAGATACAAAAAAAGCATATGATTATGCCAAGCGAAGTATTGATTATTGTCAATCTGAATCAATGGGTTATATGTCATTGGGGCGAGTGTCATTTTTTTCACATGAACCTGAAAGAGCATTAAAGTATTTGGATCAGGGCTTACAATTAAATCCAAATTATTCGCATTGCCATGCGATTAAAGGGATTGTTTCTGCCCATGCAGGTTACACCAATCAATCTTTACATCATTTAGAAGTCGCTGAGCGATTAAGCCCATTTGATACTTTATTATTTGCGATAAAAATGGCTCAGGCAACCTCTTTGATTAGACAAAAAAAGTTTACAGAGGCAGTCGAGGTAAGTTTACAGGCCAGCAGTTATCCTAATGCATTTTTTTCAACCTATGCCATAACAGCCGCTTGTCTTCAATTAAAAGGAGATACCACTAAAGCACGTGAATTTGTCACAAAAGCATTGCAAATGAACCCAGCTTATTCGGTTGAAGCGTATATGCAATTTCTTCCTTTTTCAGAAGAACCAACAAAGCTTTTAATTTCTAATGCCATGCAAGAAGCTGGAATGCCATTAATGAAAAAAAGTTTTTTGGATGAAGTACAAACAACGTTATAAAGGTTAAATTTTTTATGGATACACACTTATTTACATTAGTGCATGAGCATTTTAAGGCAGTAGAAGAAAAAGATTTAGATGCGATTTTAAAATTTTATCATGATGATATTAATTTTATTGACCCTCATTATCCTAAAGTTCATATGAAAGGAAAAAAAGATGTTTTTAAAGGATTAACATGGAGCTTCAAAATGATAAAAAAATTTAGTTTTAATCCCATTAATTATTTTGAAAATAAAGAAGGTACAAGTGCTTCAGTTGAATATGATTCAATCATTGAATTATATAATGGCAAGTCATTCCAGTTTCCACAAGTATTTATCATTGAAACCATCAATAATAAAATTAGTCGTTTGCAGGCTTATGAACCTTATGGCCCACATGGTGGGCATAAGATTTTTTTAACAATCACACGGCTTATTCATAAAATAATGAGTTATTAATGATACTTTTTAACGACTATTATTTTCAACTATACTGTTGTCTAATAATAATCGATGAGCTGTAGTAAAAAGGTGTATCTCATACACCTTTAGTCAGGTTTGATTGTAACTTATAAATCAAAAGTACCAGTTTAAGTTTGAACTACGATAAATAAGCTGATTAAAAAATAAATTCACCTTAAAACATCTTGATAAAGCTGCTCAGCAAGTTGTTTTAATACTGTCGGCTCAGGGTGAGTTTGCGCAAACGTTCTTAAGCCATACAAGCCCATCAAAAAATATCTGGCTAAATGTTCACTCTCTTTTTCTGCGCTAATATCCCCTTCTTGTTTAGCTTGCTCAAACTTTTCAGCGAATGCTTGTTGTAACATAGATAAATTATTACTAATTACCTGTTGCATTTCAATATCTTGCTCTGCAGCTTCGTTCAAGGTTTTGGTCAATAAGCAAGCTTGAGTATTATCACAACTAATACATTCGATTACGACATTATCAAGATATGCTTTTAAGTTATCTGTTGTTCGCTCTGATGCCGAAAAAAAACGCTCAAATTCAGCTTTTCTGTCTAAGCGGTATTGTTCAAGTGCTGCTAGCAATAAACCCCGTTTATTTTCAAAAGCACAGTAAATAGAACCAGGGTGGAGACCTGTTGCTTTTTTTAGATCTTGCATGCTGGTATTGGCAAAACCTTTGCTCATAAAAGCATTCATTGCAGATCTCAATACTTTTTCTTTATCAAACTCAGCATTACGCATTTAGTTACTGCCTTTGTTACATTATATTTGTCGATTATACTCTTTTTTGAATAAGCATTCAAAAACAATACTTGAACGTTTGTTCAAATAAGAGTATCTTGAACGAACATTCAAAAAAGGAGCTTCTCCATGACAGCAAATTTATTTAAGCCTTATGCATTAAACAACACGATTAATTTAAGCAACCGAATATTAATGGCACCATTAACACGCTGCATGGCAGATGATAATTTAGTGCCTACACAAGCAATGGCACAATATTACGCTAGAAGAGCTGAGGCTGGTTTAATCATTTCTGAAGCGATAATTATTCGCCCTGACGGTCAAGGCTACCCCAATACACCTGGTTTGTTCAGCCAAGCGCAAATTGAAGGTTGGAAAGCAGTCACTAATGCAGTACATCGCAATGGCGGTAAAATTTTTGCTCAACTTTGGCATACTGGCCGTGTCGCCCATCCTTTTTTTTACGGCAAGGATAACGCTGATGCACCAGTGTTAGCACCTTCTGCTATCGGCGTTGAAGGTAGCGTACCTAGAATGCGAGAGTTAACTTATAAAATTCCTAAGGCAGTGACTACTGAAGAAATAAAAACATTAGTAACAGATTATGGCCAAGCCGCTGAAAATGCGCTTGAAGCGGGTTTTGATGGTGTTGAAATTCATGGGGCTAATGGTTACCTCATTGATCAGTTTTTACATCATGATAGTAACCGTCGCAATGATGAATATGGTGGCAGTAGTGAAAATATGGTTCGTTTTCCATTAGCAGTTATTGATGAAATAATTAATAGAATTGGTGCTGACAGAACGGGATTAAGAGTGTCACCTGGTGCTTATTTCAACATCAATGGCGATAGCCAAGATCGCGCAGTATTCGATCACTTATTACCTGCGTTAGAGCAACGTAATTTAGCTTTTCTTCATATTGGCATATTTGACGATAGTATGGAGTTTGATTATTTAGGTGGTAGCGCATCAAGTTATGTTAGAGCGAATTATAATAAAACGCTAGTTGGCGTAGGAAGTTACAGTGCTGAAACAGCAAGTAATGCTATAAATGATGATAAATTTGATCTGATAGCTATTGGTCGACCTTTTATCGCTAACCCTGATTATATCGCTAAAATACGAAACAATGAACCGTTAACAAGTTACTCAGAAGACATGTTAACAAGTTTAATTTAACAATAATAATACCGTCATAAACAACAAAACGCCTACTAGCTAAAGCGTTTTGTTGCTCTATTCGTTAACTAACTATTAACTTATTTTCTTGTGCCCCAAATATGCCATTGCAGACTCTTCAATAGATGCATAAAGCTTCACAGGCAGTAGCTTTAACCATGCACTACAGAAAGTAAGACTTGTTCTACTTGGTTCTTGAAATAATATCCGTAGGTCGCAATACAGTGCTTGGTGAATCAGCTTTAACCCCGCGAGACGACTACTGCTTTGAATTGCTCTTCGTGCTAAGTAACGAAGTTGAAAAGCTTTTGCCAACGTATAGTACTTTTTGAAAAAATCAGGATCTCTAAAATTATTTTGGCACACTGCATGCTTCCAGCTCGCTAATTGTTTTTCTATATTTGCTGACAAGCCTCCCTCATTAACTCGATAATAGGTTAACGCATCACTGATACCTTCAAACTTCCATGGTGTAGTAAGCACAATTCTCGTCCATAATTCTATATCTTCTGATTGCCGTAAACTTTCATCAAAATACATTTTTCGATATCTATCATGATTAATGCCAAAGTATCCAATATCGTTTAGCAACGACCGCCTTATGACTGCCGCAGATCCATTTCCAACAGGATTACGACAAAAAACATGCTGTTTACTAATATTCGTCAGTTTAGGAAATTGTCCAATACCAAGCAGTTTATTTTTTTCATCGACAAACAATGAAGAACAATAACTTACGCCAACTTCTGGATGAGTATTTAAATGATGCAGGTGTTTTGCTAGCTTCTCTGGATCCCAAAAATCATCGGCATCAAGTAAGGCAATATAAAAACCTCGAGACGCAGCTATGCCAGTATTTCTGGCTCCGGATAATCCTCTATTTTTTTGTTGGATCATGCGTATGCGCTTATCATCAAATTGTTCTACTAATTTCAAAGTATCATCGCTACAACCATCATCAATTAAAATCAATTCAAAATTATGATAAGTTTGCATTAAAACAGATTGAATACTTTGTTCAATATATTTTTCAACGTTAAACATAGGCAAAACTACTGAAATCATAGGGATAGGATTAACATTCATGAGACTTTCTCCAATTAAGTAATGACATTAAAATAAAAATTCGAGTTTTTATCGCCTCACTAAAATAAAGCGACAAACACCATAGAAGGCTGCTAAAAAGTAAAACAATAGCAAAATCCATAGGTTGCTCCGGTGCTAAAATAACAAGCATTGATACCGTAATAAGTAAACAAATTAAACGTATGATGGTTTCATTGATGTAGTCGCCTTTTGCTCGCTCAAACAGACAGTAGGTATTAACGATAACGCTAGGTAATGCGACTAAACACATGATGGTGGCGACAGGTACAGTGGTATGCCATTTAGCATCAAAAATTATGGGCATATATAGGGGAACAAGTAACGCCTGCCCAACAAACAATAAACCTACGCCAATAGCAATTAAATAAACTAAATGTTGTTGTGCTAGCAAAGTACCTTGGCGCTGTAATTTACAAAGAAAAGGAAATAATGCACTCGTAAAGACATTGCCAATTGATTGGCTTAAACCAATGCCAGCATTTTTTGCGAAGATGTAAAAGCCAAAAATTTCCGGTGTCATTAGTTTTCCGGCAATAAATATATCGGCATTCATTCTTAATGATAGTAAAAACTCACTACTAGTTAACTGGCCTGAAGTACGAAGTAACGTCTTAAATACATTAAAGTTAAAGCCTACTCCATAAGCTTTTATCGGAGAGAAAGAAAATAATAACAACCACAATAACGAAAAAATCACTTTGCCGTACGCTACCGCCATTATATCTGCGCCTAATAAGGCGAATAGTGCGATGGAAAGGTTCTCAATGATAGTACACAGACCACTGCGTAAACTGAACCAACGCATACAATTTGCTCTATGTAACAAAAACACCCTAATACTTACCCAAGGGTAGAGTAGGTAAATTACAGCCATCACTTTTAGTAAGTTAGCCAGTTCAGAGGTCGAATATAATTCAGCAATAAAATCAGCTAAACAAAATTGTAAGGTTGCAAGCGTTAGGCAAATTATCCATTGGATAGTGGCACCATTTTTTGCATAGTTAGCTAAATCATTAGGTTTACACTGGATAATTTGAGTGCCAGTTCCGGCACGTAGTAAAAAAGATAGCATGTCATGAACAGCCAAAGATAACATGGCCGTACCATACGATATTGGTGTCAGCGATGCAGCAAGTACAACAATGGTTATTATTCTAGATAATTTGGCAAATATTTCAGAACTCAACAACCAAGCTGCATTAGATAAAAGTTGAAAGCAGGGTTGTAAACTTTGTTTTAAGCGACTGAGCCCCATAAGAATCTACCTGAAATAGTTAACGTTAATGATGCGATTAACGTTAACTATTTCAAGAACTATTCCAACTTCACCACCTAGTTTAAGTTATTGTATTTATTGCAAATAAATAAAAACAATTCATAAACTATTTTGTTTATGAATTGTTTTTTCGCATTGTGCTATTTAGATGCTAATGAATTTGCAATTTAAAAAACCAGACCAAGTCTATTAATATAAAACAGTATCACTTAGAGCAGCATAGGTGACGCTTTAATAGAATTGGCCTAACTATTCAGTAGGTTCAGTTTGCCATTGTTGAATTTTTCTATACAAGGTTGAAGGACTCACCCCGAGTTCGCTGGCCGCTTTTACAATATTATCCTGACAAACGAGAATAGCTTGTTCTATCGCATGGCGCTCAACTTTTTCAAGAGAAATAATTTCGATATCCGTTTGGCTAATATTATTTGCTTGAACACGAACGTCAGCATGAACATCGTAAGGTGATGTTTTTTTAGGTAAAACAGAAAGTGAACTGGCTGAATGAAAGGGATCTGTGAGCTGTTGTTTCAAAATAACATCTGAAATCAATGGCCCCTCAGACATAACCACCGCACTGTGAATAATATTTTGTAATTGACGTACATTACCAGGCCAAGGATGATCACTTATCAATTTTTCGCCCATGGAAGAAAACCCAGCAAAATCTTTCCCTTCAATTTGACTATAATGGCTCAAAAAATGCTCGGCAAGCTGTATAGAATCATGACCTCGCTCACATAGAGGCGGTAAAAATATTGAGATTACATTGAGTCGATAAAACAAATCTTCTCGTAATTTATGTTCTGCTATTGCGGTGTGTGGATTTCTATTTGTTGCACTAATAAATCGTATATCTACTTGCTCTACTTTGCCACTACCAACTCGTTGAAACTGTCCTGTTTGAATAAAACGCAATAATTTAGCTTGTAGATTAATATCCATTTCACCAATTTCATCTAGAAATAAACTTCCGCCATCGGCAAGTGTCGCTGCACCTTCTCTATTAGAGACGGCACCAGAAAAAGCACCTTTTATATGGCCAAAAACTTCTGATTCCATTAACTCTGATGGAATTGCTGCGCAGTTAAGTGCAATAAAATTCTCTTTATTTCTTTTACTTAAACGATGGATTGCTTGCGCGGCAACTTCTTTACCTGAACCGCTAGGGCCGGTAATAAAAACAGAGGCATTACTCGAGGAGCATTGTTCAATACAAGAATAAACAAACTGCATGGGGACTGAGTCACCAATAAACCCTTCAAAATTTGTTTTACGATACTGTTGAAATTGATCAATCGTTCGGCGCATTAATGTTCGCTCAGCCAATATTTGCTGTAACTCTAACGCTTGTTTTAAGGTGATAATTAACTCGTTATTATCCCAAGGTTTTTGAAGATACCCCCATACTCTGCCTTGATTTATTGCCGATAAAACCATACTCATATCATCGCATCCGGTTAAGACAATACGTACAGTTTCAGGGTATAATTTAGCCACTTGTTCAAAAAGTTGAATGCCGTCCATTTCAGGCATTTTCATGTCAGATACGATTACATCAACTGGCTGCTTAGCAAGTATCTCAAGCGCCAAAGCTCCGCTTTCTGCGGTAACAATATCTACATCTAATTTACTCGTAATACGTTTTAGTGAACTTAGTATTAATCGTTCATCATCAACAAATAAAATTCTCGATTTATTCATCTGTGCATACCACTCCCTTAGTAAAGTCAATATTACATAATATTGTTGAAAATAAATCATATCCCTATTTAGGTAAATAAAGTCACTTTACCCGCATTTATTCTGATATATTTATTACTTATTTCAACATATCATATTTTAGCTCACTGTTTATATTATCGTGATAAATTTAAAAAGAAAAATAGAAGGACAAACTTAACACTCATTTATGTAAGCTTACTCACTTTCTCATCACTTCATAACTATGTTAATGAGATTATAGAATAAATTGGCACTTTGCAGTCTAGTGTTTTATTTTATAATAAAGCGATAAATAAAAGGTATCCTATAAAAATTATAGTATTAAGTGAAATAAATAGGGAATAATAAATGTTAGAAAAAGAACATGAACTTGATGTATATTCAGACATGACCATTTTATGTGTGGATGATGAAACCAGTATATTAAAATCATTACAGCGTTTATTTCACCGTAAAACTTACCGAGTTTTAATCGCTCAAAGCGCTGAGCAGGCATTGTTAATAATGCAAAGTGAATCGGTAAACCTTATCATTTCTGATATGCGCATGCCTCAAATGAATGGAGCCGAACTTTTACAGCAGGTGGCTAAATTACACCCTGAAATTTATCGTATTATTTTAAGTGGCTATACCGATTTTGAATCTACAGTAGCCGCAATAAACCTAGGTAAAACACATAGGTTTATTAACAAACCTTGGAATAATAATGAATTATTAAGTGCCGTTGAAGAAGGCTTAGAAAAGGTATTGTTAACGCAAGAAAATGTACGTCTAAAGTTAATTGTTGAACAAAAAAACGCACAACTTAAAGTTTGGAATCAAGAGCTTGAAGATAAAGTATCGTTACGAACAAAACAAATTCATAAGTCATTAAGAATTAATGAGAGAAATAATAAAGCTTCCGATAAAATGCTTTTTAATTTCATTGCGATCAACCCTAACTTGAACGGTAACTTTGCTAGAAATGTTGCTCGATTAGCGGGTCGGTTGGCAGATAAATTAGGTTTAGATAAACAAGAAATAAATGATATTCGCCTTGCTGGTCTATTAATTGAAATAGGGATGTTAGCTTTAGAGTCATCAATATGCTCTACCCCTTATACTTTATTAAATTATGAACAAAAAAAAGAGTTTTTACTACAATCTGCCGTAGCGAAACAAATACTTTCACCCGCACAACATCTTAATAATGTCCGTAATATGATTGTGCACCAATATCAACTAATTAATGAATTATCATTACCAGAAGAACTAAAAAAGAGTGTTAAAATATTAATGGTTGCCCGTGATTATTGTCGCTTTGCTAGTGGTCGAATTTTGCCAGAAAATTTAGATCACATCCATATTCGTATTGAGTTAAGTAAAGGAAATGGCACTAAATATGCTGAAGAAGTACTCAATGTATTGAAAGATCATCCTGAATTAGCCGATGACGTTATTCTTGAGCGCGGTATAACCACACAACAACTTAAACCCGACATGTTGCTTAAGTATAATTTATATACTAGCAATCATTTATTAATATTGGCTGAAGGTCATGAGTTTACCCAATCTTCCATTGATAACTTAATAGAATATGAGAAAAACCAAAAGCAAGTACTCTCTGTTGTTATAGAAATCCCTTAAACAAACACCTTTAAATGGAGCGAGTATACATTGTTAAGCTACCCTAAATAAATATTTTAAAGACGATTAGTACAACCCTATTAATAAGGATATTTTAGACTATGTTACCAATAAAAATTATCAGTATGAATAAAATTTTTATTACTTTTATTACGTTATTTTGTTTATCTTTTCCTATCGCTGCAGAGCCGCTTTATAAAATTTATATTGACGCTGACTTTTCTAGTACTAAAGCGTCGAGTAACGCAATAAAACAAGGTATTGACGTTGCTTTGGCTGAAGAAAAATTTCAAATAGAAAGTTTTAATTTTGAATTAGTGATTAAAAATCACCGTGGTAACTCTTTACGAAGCAAACGTAATTTAGAAACATTTCTTGCCGATCAACAAGGTTTAATTGTTTTTTCAGGTTTACACTCACCACCATTACTGGCCAATAAAAATTTTATTAATAATAACAAAATATTAATGCTTGACCCTTGGGCTGCTGCTGGGCCGATAACCCGTAGTGACAGTCAAGAAAATTGGATATTCAGGCTATCCATTGATGACAGTAATGCTGGCACTTTCATTACCAAACAAGCGTTAAAAGAAGGATTTAAAAAGCCCTTGCTTTTATTAGAAGACACTGGTTGGGGACGCTCGAATAAGCGCACAATGACACAAGCATTACAGCAAAGTAATATAAAACCTAGTGATATTAAGTGGTTTAATTGGGGCTTAGGTATTAACCATGCAAAATTACTTTTACGAGAAGCAAAGCTAGCGGGTAGCGATGTGATATTTTTTGTTGGTAATGCTAACGAGGGTAAAGTTTTTTTTAAAGCCATGGCTGAATTAGAAAACGAGATACGACTTCCCATTAGAAGTCATTGGGGCATTACAGGAGGGAATTTTGCAGAAACAATTAATGCAGAGCAAAGAAAAGAATTGGATTTGCTGTTTATTCAAACACGATTTTCATTTTTAACACAGCCTCAAACAGCCTTAGCAAAAAATGTTTTCGAACAGGCATCTTCACGAAACCCAATGATCCAAAAAGTTTCTGATATAAAAGCCCAAACCGGCTTTATTCATGCGTATGATTTAACCAAAATATTAATTTCAGCAATAAAACAAGCTGGCTTAAGTGGCGATATAAATCGAGATAGACAGGCAATTAAAGTCGCATTAGAAAATTTAAAAAAACCGGTTGCAGGATTAATTAAAAATTATGAAAAACCATTTTCTCGATACTCAAAAAGTAATGTAAATGCACATGAGGCACTATCTATTAACGATTATGTTATGGCATATTATGACGAAAACAATAACATCGTATTATTAAAATAACTCCAATATATAACAACATTTAATGACCAAATGAAAAAAATTAGTATCTCATTCGCCCTTGCCCGTTTCGTTTTTTTTAGCGGTTTTGCGCTTGCTGTGTTTTCCACCATATTAGTAATTAACCATATGGTGGATACAGTCAATAAACAGCAAGCACAGCTTATTAAAAGACAAACTACTACTATTAATAATAGTTATAATTTGTTTTTACAGCACCGATTAACATTATTAAGAGAGCAAGCGAACTTCCCTATAATAGTACAAACCGTCATGCAGCCAGATACCAACCTAGGTAGACTAAAAGATTTTATGGCTGATATTACTCTTCTGGGTGAACGATACCAACAAACACTTTTAGATTTTGAAGGAAACCCGCTTTATTCAAACATAAATAGTGTTATTCCTAAGTATAAAACTAAACCTTGGTTAAAAAAGTTGTTCTTACAGGAAGAAGGTGATTATTTAGGTATAGAGGAATTCAATGGGCAAAGTTTTTGGTGTATCGCCGTTGCTATTCGTTATAACAATGTTATTGAAGGGCTGTTAGTCACTTTAATCCCAATAGAAGCCATAAAAGAAGACAGTCAGATAACGGAGCACGCTAACGGCTTAATGATTGATATACGTAATAAAGGTAAATTAATCACTCGTTTTGGTGAAGATGTGAGTGGTCAGAGCTATATAATTACTTGGCCAAAAATGTCAGTTACTTTTGAATTTACCTTTGACAATACGGTAATGAATCAAGAGCTTTATAACGCGGCTTTAAAGTTTAGCTCTTTAATAATAATCGCACTTATTTTTATCAGTTTATTGGCCTATCGATATGGCTATCGATACTTTGTTCAACCACTATTACTGTTATCTGATGTTACAGGAGAACTTGATAAAGGAAGTGACTATACCAAGCTACAAGAAAATTTAAAAATTAGAGAGTTAGATGAATTATTTATCAAGTTTAATCAAATGGCCCAAAAAGTTCACCATAGAGAGTATGCGTTAAAGAAAAGCTATGATGAGCTATCTAAAGCGAATGAGGAATTAATACTGAGCGAATCTCAGTTAATACAATCTGAAAAAATGGCCAGTATTGGTATATTGGCCGCTGGAGTAGCTCATGAAATAAATAACCCCATTGGTTACATTAAAAGTAACTTAGATATACTCCAAGATTACCTTAATAGCATTAATGCTTACTGCCAAGAGATTGAAGAGCAATTTACTTCCCAAGTGCAAAAAGATTTACAGCAAATAATTGCAAAAAAACATGACCTTCAATATATTTTGGACGATAGTAAGCCTCTTTTAGAAAACAGTATTGACGGTGTTAAAAAAGTAGCAGAAATAGTGCGTAATTTAAAAACTTTTGCCCGAGCAGAAGAAGAAGTTAAAACATTAACTGATATTAACGAAGGACTTACTGCCACCATAAATATGGTGTCAAATGAGCTTAAATATAATTGTCAATTGCATATTGATTTATCGCCATTACCAAATATATTTGCATTTCCAGGTAAGTTGAATCAAGTGTTTATGAACTTATTAATTAATGCAGGGCAATCAATCGTTGATAAAGGTGATATTTTTATTCGTACTTATGAAGAAAATAACTATTTGGTTGTAGAAATTAAAGATACAGGCACGGGGATATCACCTGACATTTTACCGCAAATATTTACGCCTTTCTTTACATCAAAGCCTGTTGGGCAAGGTACTGGATTAGGTTTATCGATTAGTCATAGTATTGTAGAGCAACATGATGGAAAAATACTCATTTCATCTAAGGTAGGCAAAGGGAGTTGCTTTTCAGTATACATTCCATTTACAGCACAGGCGTAAAGAGAAAAAACTCTCAATAAACTGACTATCTTTCATTTTCTAACGAGGGGGCGTCCCTGCCCATTAGTTTGATGACATAACCATTTATAAATTACTGACTTGGTTTAAAGTGATATATAACAGCCGCAGAGTCATCGATGAACCGAATAACATCGTTTTCAATGCCAACAACATTTAATTCTAATAATATATTATCAACCTTTTTAGGTATTTCTAAGATTAAATCTATTTGACCATCAATATCCGTTTTTGCCGTTGCTAATAATGATTTTTCTTGCAACCGAGGATCATCATACTCCTCTATTTCACTAAGAATTGAAGATATCGATAAAACCTTATTTGCCATAGGATTACCTTCACTATCGCTCACATTGATATTAAAAATAATCTTTTGATAACTAGTAAAATTAAAACTTGATTCAACATACAAGTCAGCCGATGATTGTGCTATTAGCGTCAGTTTTACCGTATCTGGCGTGTAATCTTTTTTTAGTTGCTCCAAATAAGCTATATCAGTATTTGTATTTACCGTTACAGGCGTTACAGGCGTTACTTTACTACCCTCCTCGCCTCCACCACAACTTACCATCAATATCATAAAAACAATTATCGTTAATGGCTTTACTGCGTTTTTACGTCTCTTCAATATCCCGTTCATAAGATTTCTCCGGCATTAATAAATATGGTGAATACGCTCGTTAAAAACATGCCAATTTTGTTCTTCAACGCCAGCACTCTCAACCCACAATTCATAGGTAGGATATGCCCAAACCACATCAATATATTCTTGAGGATAACGCCATTGTGTGTTGATTTGTAGTGCCCAAGGCAAATTTTGTTGATTTTTAAAATAACGATTATTTTCTGGTTCTGAAGTGTCATCGAAACGGCCGAACCGTGTAGTATCAAATAAATCTGTTGGGGCATAGTTAGCAAAATGTATTTCTAAACTTCTATCATTTGTTCTGAAGATAAAAAAGTCTAAACTGGAATGATTTAATGTCGAAAGTAAAACATTAAATCTTACATCCAGTAAAAAAGGAACAGGATCAAAACGAGTGCATTCAATTACCGTGTTGAAATGTGCACATTTACCACTCTCATTAGTTTGCGTATAGATATGGCTATCTTGCCAAAACACTAAAACGGCATCGGTTTGATAATCTTCTGGTACCTTTTGAAATATTTGATTATTAATGGTTAACGATGCTTCCTCAATCAAATTTGGGTCTTGTCCCATAAGGCGTATAGCAAAGCCATTGTGATGCGCTGCACCGCGTGCATCAATGAAGCCGGAAATAGTAAACCCAGTGATATCACCATTTGCATTATAAATAGTTCTAAATTGTTCTCTTATCACTAAGTCATTGAGATCATAATCACCTACTTTGGGCCAATTATCTTCAAATGCCAGAGTAACAAAGTCATTGTTACTTGGATAATAGCTACTAAAGGCACGTTTATAATCATTTGGAAACTCATCTGATTCATCAAAAACACCGTCAGCATCGCTATCATTAACATTAGGAATAATAACTAAATCAGCCGTATTTAATGCCGTTTCTGGTGTTGCTTTCACACTAAAAACTGCGTCATTAAAATCATTATCTCCCCAAGTACGAGGAAGGTCTTCAAAACCTAAAATCACCTCAGAAACTTCCTCATCATAGAGTAAAACTAGATGTTGACGTAATGCAGGATCAGTTTCAGGATTCAAGTTTTTTAATGAATAATAATAAGGTACCTTATAATCTTTAACACCGGTGTAATAAGAAAAACCATTTGCCGCAATAAAAAAACCAATATGTGTACCCGCAGGAAAAATACCTAAACTTAAGCGGTGACCATTCGTTAAATGTGGATATGATAAGTTAGGAAAAACGATAATCTCACTAACATCAGATGAATTTTGTGGCGGGTTATTGGGATCAAAAGTGAAATAACCAAAAGAATTTCGATAACCTGCCCCTTCATGGATAAAAGTAACAAATACCTCGGCACTTTCTGAAAGGCTAATAGTTGACCCTAGATCATCGGTCATAAATGCTTCATTTATTTCACTTTCAGGCAATGCATTATTAATACGCGCAAAAAAATCATCACTATATTCATTATAGCGCCACACTAAATTATCTGGTTTACCTGTACTTTGTTGATATCCGATAGACCAAGATTCACCACTTAGAAAAGTCCAGACATACTTTCCATTATCAATATCAGTTGCACTGGTAGTACTCAAAAACCCAGTTAAAAAAATGGCTAAAGTGAAACAACGTAAGATAGACATGTTAGTTCCTCAACACTTATGATTAGCTCTACAATTTATATAACTCATTAATTGTAGAGCTAATAACATGCCAATAATCTAATCACTTGTTTATTAAAGCATTAAAATAAAAAACATCTAATGGTCATTAATAAATTGCATCTTGCAATGCAATTTATTAAGACAGTTTTTAAATTTGCAAAAAATGCCCTGTTTTTACGTTAAATCATAAGTAAATTAATGAAATTATTGATTAGTCTTGTATTAAATAATGGAGTACATCTTGCTTAACATGCAGTACCGATCAAAAAACGGTGAATAAATATGGCGAACAAAACCTTAATCTTCAGCATTGCCTTAAACGGCTATCAATGGATATATAAAAAAGAACTCGATTCACATAAAAACTATGCCAATAAAAATGGTTATGATTATCAAGCAATCACTCGCCCCTACTTTTCGTCATTGGGTGTAGAGTGTTGTTGGTTGAAATTAACACTTATGCGTACGGCATTATTAGCGGGTTATCAGCATGTGGTGTTTATAGATGCCGATGCAATGGTTAAACATAACTGCCCAGCTATTGAAACGCTTTTTATCGACAACAAGTATATTTATATGGCAAAAGGATATTCAAACCGATTTAACTCCGGTGTGCTCATTGTGCGAAATAAAACAGAAGTTATTGACTGGTTAACCCGTGTTATTGACAGCAGAATATTAACTGTTGCGAACAAAAATAGTGTGGGCTGGGGGGAGAACGGCCATATTATTGAATTAAGCCAAAACTGTCCATTTATTCAAGAAATAGATCAGAGATGGAATAACACTTATGATAATAATATGGCGGACTTCATTCACCACAAAAATTGTGGCCCATTGAGAACAAACTTAATTGACAATTTTCTTCATAAATTAATTTTTTGTCTTTCCTATCGAATATTAACATTAACAAAGAGTTTTAAATTATTAAATAAAAAGAACATTTTTGATAATAAACTCGATAATGAAACAGACAAAATAATCACTATCTACCCCCACTTCACCTCAAATAAATATGATTAAAACTTATTAGATAATTTAATTTATTTTTTGGAAAAAACATGAGACAACTTAATACATCAAAAAATCGTAAAAGAGCCTCCCTAAAAGAAAGTGAAGTTTTTAATAACTTACTTAAAAGCATGGATAACACTGTTGTTAAAAGCTTTACTCCTCAACAATTAAAGGCAATTAGAGGCGCGATAAATATAAGAGAATGGCGAACACATAGCGTAGATTTTAGACCAACCTTAGCATTACCCTTTATACCCTGGAATTTTTATGTTGTATTTCTCTTCGGTGTAAATCAAAGAGCTTTATCAACGACCGAAAAGTGCATAGCCGCAGCAATGTTTTTATTGATTATATTTATTACGGGTATGACTCTATTTGGATTGGTTTTTCTTACTTTATACCTATTCAAATCATGGTTAGGAATAGATATTTTTCCTGAGAATTCATTAGGTTTATGGGACGAATTCAAACGTTTTTTTGATTGATTATTAATGATTAACTAATTTTTATGTTGATTGAAAATTTAGTTGCAAAATAGAAAAGTTTTTTATTATGCAACTAAAAGCTACTCTAAAATAAATAGACACTCTTTAACAATAAAAATAAAAAATATATTTATCAATGAATTAAAATATAAATTCATATTGGCATAGCTTAAGCAGTAACTAGATATCTTTGAATAGATATTAAGCTAACAAATATGAAAAATCTACTTACAGACTTATCACAACTTACAACACACAGTAAAGATTGTACTAAACATGTATTTGATAAAATATTGTCAACGCTTATGGTAATTACACTAAGCCCTGTGATGATGATTAATATCTTATGCTCATTGATAACTCGTCAGCCCATTTATACTTATGTGGTTAAAAAAGATGCGTTAGGGCATTCAGTCATTACAAACCACTTTACTTGTGGCATTTTAAAAAGTAGTGCACTGCTGATCAATATCTTTATGGGGCAACTAAGTTTTTGTGGTGTGCCATCTACACACCGTTTAGCACCACAAGTACAAGCTAGAATTAAGCTCCGTTATAGCTGTAAGCCAGGCATATTTAGTTTGTTTGATTTACATCGTCGCACCGGACTTGTTATTCAAGATCCAGAAACCTTATTATTAAAACAGCTTAACTCGAGCTCATTTGATAATGCTTTACTATTACTTAAAAATTTAGTCTGCTATTGCCTGTATACGACTCCCAGTAAAGGGCTTATTGATACAAAAAAAATCTCTCTTTTTGGACTAAATCTAGAGAACTTATCAATGCAAGAAGCCGTCAATTGGGTTACAACGACTCCTAAGAAAACATCAACAAAGTCGAGCACTAAGATTTCCATAAAGAATACTGTCATCAACAAATCAACTTCAGACAATATAAATACTGTGACAAATATAGGTTTTTTTATTAACGTCAACTCAATTAATCTTTGCCTAAAACAACCTGACTTTCATCACACATTACAACAAGCAGATAAACTTCTAGCGGATGGTTCAGGTATGAGGCTCGCGGCTAAATCCGCGGGCTATTTACTTAAAGACAATACTAATGGTACCGATATGTTACCTCATTTATGTCTTAGCTGTATTGAACAATCTAAATCAATCTATTTTCTTGGTTCAAAACTGGGAGTTGCAGCCAAAGCGGCATCAAATTTAAAAAAACAGTTCCCTGGCCTGCTTATTGCTGGCACAGAACATGGTTTTATTGGGTCAAGTCAACTTAACAAACAAATAGAAAAAATAAATAAAAGCGGTTGCGATATTTTATTAGTCGCCATGGGATCCCCCTTTCAAGAAAAGTGGTTACTTGAACACAAAGAGCAATTGCAATGTCAAACTGCCTTGGCTGTCGGAGGTCTATTTGATTTCTACTCTGGTGAAATAGCACGTGCACCACTGTGGTTACGAGAATTAGGATTAGAATGGGGGTGGCGCTTATGGCAAGAACCTATGGTTAAATTTAAACGCTATGTCATCGGAACACCACTATTCTTATTTCGTATATATGTACTTGGCTTAGCCCGTAAAGGAGATAAATAATGATTATTCAAACAATTAATAATATCATTCATCCACTGAGTATTACGCAACCAATAGGCCATAAACATAAATTTGGGCACCGTGGTATTCCTCTACTCTTACAACAAATAGTGTCAGTATTAGTCTTGATAACAATCAGCCCTTTACTAATATTAGTTATGTTATTCATTACTATAGAAAGCCCAGGCAGGATATTATTTTCTCAAGTTAGAGTAGGTGAAAATGGCAGACACTTTAAAATGTATAAATTTCGTTCAATGTATTTAAAATCTGATCCTCATTTTCAAGAGCCAGATCCAAGTAAATCGTCACGAGAAGGTGTTTGTAAAAAATACATTAATGATCCAAGAATCACTAAGATAGGTAAATTTATTAGAAAGTATTCTATCGATGAATTGCCTCAGCTATTTAATGTTGTCACTGGTGATATGTGTTTAGTCGGCCCTCGCCCTGCATTAGCAATTGAAACATATGAATATGAACATGCAGACCAAGCTCGATTATTTTCAAAACCTGGTTTAACTGGTCTGTGGCAAATATCTGGTCGAGCCGATACAAGTTTTTCTGAACAACTACAATTAGACAAAGATTACATTAAGCAACAAAGTATTTGGACTGATTGTAAAATTATTCTACTTACTGTTCCTGCCGTATTAAGTGCAAAAGGCGCTTATTAATTAAATAGTCATTTATATCAATAAAAAACTATTAAAATCCACTATCCCTTAGTGGATTTTTTACTATCAATTCGCTAAACAGTGTTAGATAAACTCTTAGTATTTAGCATTTATCTATTTTGCAATGTCATTTTTCACGTTGCAAATTGCAAAAAAAACAATAAAACCACGACTAAACAATACAGTAAGCCGTTATAAAATAACAAGTTTAAATTAAATTATTTATTGGTACATTTTCTGCACTTCTATTGTTTATGGAAACGATGATGGAGCAAAAAATGACAACATATAAATTGATCCCTCACAATATGAGAGTCTTTCTACTGTCATTAACCTGCTTGATACTAAGTTCAGGTTGTGCCCAACATTATGCTTTACAAAATGAACTAAAAGATGAAGCTCGGTTTTATGGTATGCCCGGCAATAAAGGGGACAATTTTATTCATGAACAAGCGCCAAAAAATGTTTTTACACAAGGGATAAACTGTATTGATTTTAATAACATGGCTGCCGCATTAAATTATCGCATCGATAAACCGCTAAACCTACCTATGGCCAATAAAGTCAACAATAGCACTATCGATTCAATGTTAACGCAAGGGCTATTATTAAGTCCTGGTGACTTACTCGAAATGCAGCTAGAAAATGGTGAAGGTTTTAATGGTCATTATATTATCGACAACGGTGGCTTAGTTAAAATACCATTAATTGGCCAAATTGAAGCCGCTGGCACGACGACTAATGCCTTAGAAATAAAAATTGAATTGGCGCTAGTTCGTGCAGAAATATTTCAGCCTGCCAGTGCAACTGTCACCATACAAGTATTAGATTGGTCTTCAATTAAAGTAGGGGTTTCCGGTGCAGTATTTGAACCGGGTACTGTGTTAATTAATAAAAAATTACCGAATATGATAACTGATGAACGCATTAATGCTTTTGGCGACTATTCAACAACACGTCTATTATCAGAAGCAATTAGAGCCGCTTCAGGTATCCGTCCTGACGCTAAATTAGATCAAATAATTTTATTACGTAAAGGTTGGCAAATTCAGGTTGATTTAACCGGCATGTTAACCGGTGACCCCGTTAAAGATTACCCTTTAGTGGCCGGTGATAGAGTTATTGTACCCAGTACAGGTTGTTTTCAAGCACACTTGGTTAGACCGAGTCGTATAACACCGAAAGGTTTTCGTGTTTTTATGTCAAATCTTATCGACTCGTCTGGTGACAACAGCAGTGCCGCAGTAGGTCGTTATTCCACTAACCTTCCTTATGGCACTCGACTTTTACAAGGTGCAATATCAGCAAACTGTGTTGGTGGAAAAGACTGGACTAATGCATCTCGTCGAGTTGTTCTTGCCAGTAAAAACCCTATTACAGGTGAAACTCAAGTGATAGAGCGGTCAATAGAAGAGTTAATCACTATGCCAAATAAAAATGACCGTAATCCTTATCTTATGCCAAACGATGGTATTGCCTGTTACGACTCAACCATTACCAATTTTCGCGATATTGCTAGGACCTTGGTAGATATTATTATTCCGCTAAAATTATTGTAGGTGAGCTATGAAGTACCCTATAAAAACGCTGACAAAATATGAGCTTTTTCGCTCTACTGTTTATCTACGGCTAAAACGTCCGTATTTAGTCACAGGTATTATGGCGTATTCAATTGTGACCCTGATGATATTACTTTATTTAGCAAAGGAACCTCAGTTTACCAGTCAAATGGAGTTGGTTTTACCCGGTACAGGCAGTAGTAGCAGTGTAACACTGGACAACATAGGGCAAATAGTATCACAAACTAATGCACCCTTTTCTGGTGCTGGTTTTAACCCCCGAGTAAACTACAAAGAAATGTTATCAAGTAGAGGCGTACGTCAACGCGCGGCAAAAACCTTACACATGACATTAAAAGTTTTTGGTGAAGCTAAAGTTAAACTGACAGAGCAAACATCAATTATTACTTTATCAATTAGTCATAACTCGCCCGTACTTGCTGAAGCAAAAGCTTTAGCGCTATATCAGTCCTTACAAAAAGAGCTCGATATTTTACGGGCAGATGAAGTAGCACGCCGAGATCAAAGTATTAAGCATGTACTTGATCAATACCGTGTGAAAATGAATATAACACGTAATGCTATCGTTGATTTTCAACAACGCTCTATGTTGGTATCAGTCGACCAGATGGAACAGCTCATTAAAACACTGTCAGGCGTTAAAGAGCGTCAAATGTATATTCACGCTGAGTCACAAAAATTAAAACAATATATCACTCATTTAAGTCATGAATTAGGTGTATCACCAAAACTTGCTGGACAAGCATTTGCTCTGCAATCTGATGTGGAGTTTCGAGCGTATATAAGTGAATTACAATTGAGTATTACTCTATTGTCTGAAAACAGCTCTCGCTGGGGAGTGAATCACCCAAAAGTTATCGCTCAACAGAAGCGGTTAGACTTCACTCGCACCGCAATAAATAATCGCAGTACTGAAGTATTCGGTATTGAAGCGAACCAAATATTTAATACCTTAAATATGGATTTAACTCCAAAACGCTCACAACTATTTGCTGATTTAATTGAAGCTTATGCCTCTCAAAAAGGGCAAGAATCAATGTTGCTAGACCTTCATCGTTCTGAAAATCATTTAAGTGATCAACTTAAAATATATTCTCGAGAAGTGGTTGAGTTAGAAAGATTACAGCGAGAATTTAATATGGCTGAAGCAATTTTTACCTCCGCTGCAGCAAGGCTGGAAGCGGGCAAAGCCGACATCTTCGCCTCTTATCCAGTATTACAAATGTTAACGACACCTTCTTATCCAGATAAACAGAGTAGTCCTAAAAATTTACTCGCAGCAATTGCAGCTGTGTCTGGTTTTATATTTATTACTTTTGGACTTTTTATTCTATGCCAACGCAAACACATAATCCAAGTTCTTTTGAAGAAAAATTAATCTGGTACGGTTTGATCTTAACTTATCCATTATTTGCTATTGGTGGATTATACGTGACGGGATCATTACTAGGTTGGTTAATTTTCTTTACCGCCATGTTGCGCTGGTACGTCAACGGCAAAGAACCATTAACAGTCATTCCCACCCTTGTGTGGCTATGGATAGCAGGAGGCATAATCATGCTAATTGCCTTGTTAATTGCTCATTCAAATTGGGAGTTAGGCTTAATAAAAACCATAAAGTCATCGATAGGTTGGGCTAAAGGATGGGCTTTAATGCCGCTATTTTTATTATTGGGTGCCGTGGTTAACGTAAAGCCTGCATTAATTATTAGAGCCGTTTGTGTGGTTTCTTTTCATTCACTAATATTTGCTGTTTTAACTTTTTTCTTCTATGTCATGGGGTTAGAAGGTGATCTGTTTATTTCTCCACTGCAAGTTGTAGGAGGCCCCGGCCCTGATTTTTTTGCCGTAAGCCTTTATGGTTTTAACCCTGAATTGAATATAGGTCGCTGGCGTTTTTTTGCACCCTGGGCACCTGCAGCAGGGTTTATGTCATGTCTATTTTTAATATTTTGTTTACAAGAAAAAGATAAATTTTGGCGTAACTGGGGAGTAACAGGAAGTTTGGTCATGTGTTTATTAGCGCAATCTCGTGCTGGCTGGGTAATATTTGTCATGCTAATTCCGTTAATGTTATTTTCAGGGAAATTTAAAAAACCCCTGTGGTTAGTTGGTTTCGGCGTTTTAATGCCAATAATCCTCATTATAGGTGAACCTATATTTGACTGGGTTAACAGTTATTATCTTGATATTAAAGCTTCTCGCCCTAATTCCACCCGGGTGCGTTCAATATTAGAGGAACTTGCTCTACAACGTTGGGAGTCAGAAGCACCTATTTGGGGACATGGCATTGTTGAGCAAGGACCAAAAATTGTCGAAGGTATGCCAATAGGATCTCACCATAGTTGGTACGGCTTACTCTTTGTCAAAGGCTTAGTCGGTTTATTTGCATTGGCTATACCATTGTTTTTTACCAGCATTTATTTATTTTGGCAAAGCCAAGAAAGCCAAATAGCCCGCTCGGCTTTGTGCATGATTATCGTCTTTATTTGCTACTCTTTTTTCGAAAACCTCGAAATACTTGCCTATATATATTGGCCCGCCATTTTATGGATAGGCATTGCTCTAAATCCTCTAAAATCAGGAGATAAAAATGTTTAAAAAAATTGATGCATATCTTGTTGGATATTATGGCATGCGTAATAGTGGTGATGATGCGCTAATGTATGCCACCGCATGGGGAGCCAAAATTTTACTTAAATACAAAACCATTACTTTAGGTTTGTATGGTGACCATGCTCGAGATATCCCTGCTGATAACCAGTTAGATTTACATTTCAACCAAAAATTTCTTGGTCAAAATAGATTAGCGCATTATAAAGCCGCTTTACAAAGCAAATGTATCATCTTTGGTGGCGGTGCTGTTTTACATAGCAAAAGAGATCTTAACTTGAAACGCCAATTAATCGCTCTTGCGGGTACTAAAAATAGTATTGCTGTAGGAGTTAGTATTGGCCCATTTCAGTCAATTGCTGCAGAAAAGTCATGTGCTAAATTTTTAAATGAATGCAGTTATGTTGGCGTTAGAGATAAACAAAGTTTAATAATAGCACAGAGCATTTCTCCCAATGCAACAGTAGAAAAAACGTTTGATTTAGCACCTTTATTATTATGTTCAAAAAAATATAAACCCGTAGTAAGTCAGCGTAGGGGAATTGCTTTATCCTTATGCTCTGTTGCTATTGATCCTATGGGTAAAACACACAAGCAATCGGAAAAAAAACGTATCAAAGAGGTTTGCCAATTGATTACCTCAATCTACAATAATACCGGCGAAATGATAACGCTATTAACATTTAATGGTCATCCTACGCTAGGGGATTGGCTGATAAACAATCAAATACTGGCGCGTTTACATTCAACAGTTTCTTTAACAATTAAGCCTTATAATCCTAATCCCTTTGCAGTTCTTCAAGATCTATCTAACTACAAAGCACTGATCAGCATGCGCTTACATGGCTCAATTTTAGGCTACTTAGCAAATACCCCAGTATTATCTTTAAATTATCATGAAAAATGTATTGGTTGGTGCCAACAAATAGGTTTATCAACAGGCTATCAGCTAAATTTAGCAGAACAAAATATAACAGAAATTTTAACCCCACTTGAACAAGGTTTAGCGTACGGTTTTTTAAAGCCTACGTTACCAGTATCAAATGCATTACAAATGGCTTTATCAAATTGGAGTATTAATCATGAACAAACCAAATTTTACAGTCGTTATACCGCTTTACAACAAAGCTAGTCATATACTACGTACATTAAGCAGTATTACATGGCAAAAATATCCCGCAATAGAAATTATTGTTGTTGATGATGGTTCAACAGATAATAGTGCATTGTTAGTAGAAAAATCAGGCATTTCAAGTTTGCGGTTAATTAAGCAGAAAAATCAAGGGGTCTCAGCAGCAAGAAACAGAGGCATCGCAGAAGCTCGTTATGAGTACATTGCCTTTTTAGACGCTGATGATGAATGGCTCCCTTTATATTTGGATGAAATAGCCGGATTGATTAATAAATTTCCTGAAGCGAGTTTTTATGGCACAAGTTATCAAATAGTTGAAGCGGGCAACAAATATGTTGATGCTAAAATTTATAAGCCAACAGATAATCCAAAAGGCATATTACTTGATGACTATTTTGATATTGCTTCTCGGGGTGATTTACCGTTTACAATGTCCTCTATTTCAATAAAACGGTGTTTATTTACTATAATAGGCGGTTTTCCTGAAGGTGAGCCTATCGGTGAAGATCAGGATTTATTTTGTCGGGCAGCTTTGGCTACTCGCATGGCGTATTCAATTAATATTCACTCGCTATATCATAAAGATGCAAAAAACCAGGCCAGCAAAGAAAATGTTCCTGAAGTTGAATGCGCTTTTAGTGTCCGAGTGACCGCTAGTGCCATCAAAAATGAAGTGAACAACAAGGCAAGAACAAATATGTTACGTTATAGTGCAGCACATTTGTGCCATATAGCTAAGCTCAATATTATATCCAACCGCTTTACTCAAGCGAGAAAATTATTAGCTGACCCACGTTGTAAACTAAAGCCTAAACACTTACTCAGTTTATATATTTTATCTTGGATTAAACAGATGCAGAAATGGAGCACTACTTATATAAATTGATATTTATACCCGTTACTTATACCAATAATATTAGCTCTTATTACTGAGTAGTAAGAGCTAATATTATTATTTACTTACGCCACCAAATAAAACTATTTCATCAGTAGCTAACCATAAGGGATACTTGGTCATCACCTTAGTAAACATTGGGCTTTGTAAGTAATTGTTCAGCCATTGTCTTGTTTTTGGGTATGGTGATTGTAAGTACCATTGACGCTCTATTCGTGCAAACTGACGAATAAACGGAAGTAAGGCAATATCGGCGAGGCTTTCTTTATTCGACATAAAAAACGCGTGACAATTTAAACGATTTTCTAATGTTTGAATAAACTGCTCACACGCGACTCTGCATTCAATAAGATTACTTTCTCGGTAACGCTTAGCGCATTTATATTGCTCTAAACAGACCTTAAAATCGCGATCAAAGCGATTAATTAAAATGAGCATATCTGATAACACATGCTCATTTTCACTGTGTAATAAATCATTAGGATCTGTCTCATTTAGCGCCCATAGCATGATGGCTAAACTTTCCTCTAATATCATGCCGTTAGTGAACACTAAAACAGGCACGGTCGCTTTAGGCGATGCGGCTATCATTTCTTTCGGTTTATTACTTAGCACAATGTCGCGTAGTATGACGGTTTGTTTTGCTTTAAAAATAGCAATTCGCGCCCGCATAGCGTAAGGACAATTTCTTAGTGAATAAAGAACCGGTAAAGGCTTAGTATTATTTATCATTAGATTCATTATTCATTGGGCTTATACTACTTAAATTTAAAAGATTGTGTACTTAGAATACTTTAACTGTATTCATCTGCTAAATATATGCGTAAAATCCCACCTTTGAAATTTAACTGCCATCATAAATGGCTAAAGTTGACTAAATGAGTTCTAAAATTGAATTATTAGCCCCCGGTGGCGATATAGATGCAATAAAAGCAGCAATCATTGCGGGTGCAGATGCAGTTTATTGTGGTTTAGACACCTTTAATGCGCGAAATCGTGCCGCTAATATTTCTTTTGATGAGCTGGTAGGCATTATTCGACTTGCGCATCAGTACGACTGCCAAATATTTTTAACCTTAAATATTATAATATTAGAGCGTGAGTTTAAATCACTGGCTAAATTATTAAGCAAATTGGTCAATACCACACTCGACGGGGTTATCGTTCAAGATATAGGGCTGCTCTATATTTTAAATAAGCACTTCCCTACATTAGATATTCACGCTTCTACGCAATTAACCACACATAACATTGGCCAAATCCCCTTTCTAAAAAGGTTGGGCGCTTCGCGTGTTAATTTATCAAGAGAAATGAATTTAAGAGAAATTACCGCAGTAACCAAAGTTGCTCATGAGCAAAACGTGCTGACCGAAGTATTTGTACATGGTTCATTATGTGTCGCTTTTTCAGGATTATGCTATTCAACCTCAGCCAGTGTCGGTAACTCAGGCAACCGTGGCCGATGTAGCCAAGCTTGTCGAGAAGAATACGAAACAACGCCGACAGGAAATAACTTCCCGTTAAACATCAAAGACAACTCAGCATTTTTTGATTTGCCCGAATTAATAGATGCCGGTGTTCACTCATTTAAAGTAGAAGGCCGTATTAAAGGCGCTAGTTATGTGCATACGGTCATTGATAGCTTCCGTAAACAAATTGATGGCTTTATTGCAACAGGAGAGTTAGTTGAAGATGGCGAGCGACTTTATAAAGTCTTTAATCGTGATTTAACCAATGCTTTTTTACGTGGCGATTTAAACCAATCAATGTTTATTGAAAACCCACGCGATAATTCAAAATACCACGCAATTAATCAAAGTGATGCTATTTCTGTTGTACAAATTCAGGAAGTTGAACAACACCTTAGCGCTGAAAAAACACAAATAAATGTTAGCGTAAATGAAAAAATAAAACATTTAAGTATAAAAAAACGTCCTTTAGCCTTAACATTTACCGGTGAAATTGGTAGTCCATTAACACTGACAGCGATAACTGAAGATTATGCCGCCAGTAAAACAACTGCTGAAGAAAAAACAATTGTTATACATTCACATAATTTATTAGTGGCGAGTGATAAAAATTGTATTGATAAAGAGGCCATTAAAAAACGTTTTAAGGGTTTTAATAATGCACATTTCAATTTAACTGAACTAAACCTTGATGGCATACCTGAGGGTGTGAACATTCCATTTAAAAACCTTACGGCTCTCAAAAATGAGTTATCGTCATTATTAAATGACAATGCGCCTATTCATCCTGAAGTAATATTACCTAAGTTAGTACGTCACCCTAAAAAGTTAATAGATGAAGAAGCTAACAATAAGCCTGAAACTAAAACCAAAGCAAAATTATCAATTTTAATTTGTGATGAGTCCGACATAGCACTTAGTCAAATTACCGATGCTGACATTTACTTTAAACTACCTGACGCCTATAAACGTGACTGCACTAAATATGTGGATTTTTTAAATGATAACCCTCGGCTTATTCCGTGGTTTCCTTCGGTGTTAATTGGCAAAGATTTTGACGTTGCATTGAATATTTTAGAACAGGTGCAGCCTAAATTAATTGTCACTAACAATACCGGCATTGCGAATCGCGCTTTTGAACTGGGTATTAAATGGATAGCAGGACCGTTCTTAAATACCACCAATTCCTATGCACTTTTAGCCATGAAAGAAGCGTTTAATTGTGAAGGTGCGTTTATTTCAAATGAAATAAACCATCAGCAAATGAAAACCATTGCGCGTCCTGAAAATTTTAAATTGTTCTACAGTATTTATCACCCTATTTTATTAATGACCAGTAGACAGTGCTTTTTCCAACAAAGTGTTGGTTGTGAAAAACCCCGTATAGATAATGGCTGTATGCTCTCTTGCGATAAATCGACTAGCATCACCAACCTTAAAGGTGTTTCATTTTCAATTGATAAACAAAAAGCCGGTTACCCAAGCATTTATAATAATGACCAGTTTTTAAATATAGAAATTATCAACGATTTAGCCCCATTATATGATGGCTTTATGATCGACTTAACCAATATAGGCTCAGGTGATAAAACATCACCTGATAAAGCGGTATTAATTAAACAATTTGAACAATTACTAAAGCTAGACAAAAAGACAGATGACGGTTCAGATAAACAACTCAGTATTCAAACAACGCTGAACGAATTGGTGCCTGAGTCGACCAATGTTCAATACCATAATGGGCTGTAACCTATCGTTAACTTGATACAAGCCTGTGCTAGATAAGCTAGCTAGGCTTGTACGATTAAACCTATTCTCTTTAGATCAAGCGTAAAAAGTGCTCTAAAGGTAAAGGTTTACTGAAATAAAAGCCCTGATAAATATCACAACCAAGCGATATTAAAATGTCGAGTTGAGTTTTACTTTCAACCCCTTCTGAAACCACATCTAAACCAAAGTTTTTTCCTAAATCAATAATAGTTTTCACCATAATTAAATCAGACTTATCATCAATAATGTCTTGAACAAACGACTGATCAATTTTTATTTCACTTATGGGTAAACTTTTCAAGTAGCCTAATGAAGAAAATCCTGTTCCAAAATCATCTAAAGAAAAGCTCAAACCGAAAAGTTGTAACTCCCGTAATTTATCAACGGTATCTTCCATGTCTTTTAATAGTACGGATTCGGTAAGTTCTAACGTTAATTTAGATTTATCTATGTTAGATTCAGTCACTATTTTAATAACCTCACTAACAAAGTTTTTCTGCCAAACTTGCTTAGCACTAACATTTATTGATATAGATAAGTGTTGATAACGAGAATTCGACTGGAGTTCTTTTAACTGTTTACATGCCTCGGTTAACACCCATAAACCAAGCGGAACAATTAAATTAGATTCTTCGGCAATATCAATAAAATCACCGGGGTTAATCATACCTAATTGAGGGTGATTCCACCTAATTAACGCTTCTGCAGCAATTAACTCTCCTTTAATATTATATTGAGGTTGATAGTAAAGTATGAAATCACCTTGCTTAATAGATAGCCTAAGTTCTTTTTCTAGTTTAGTGATGTGGCTTAATTGTTCCTGCATTTTAGGATCAAAAAGAACACAACTATCTCTGCCACTTTCTTTTGCTTTATACAATGCAACATCCGCTAATTGCAATAATTGGGATGCTTCTATATCAACAGAATCTATCAGGGCAATACCAATACTAGCGCTGATATGATAATCAACTTTACCTTTATTTATAGTTAATGAATACGGAGTGTTCAGAATTTGACGAATATTATTGGCAATATCTTCGGCTTTTAATGCTGTTTTTAACAAGTCAGAACTAAGAGAATTGATGATTATAACAAACTCATCCCCGCCAAAACGAGCAACGGTATCTTCAATTCTAATTACCGATTGAATTCGGTGTGCTACTTCAACCAATAAATTATCTCCGGCTTGATGACCATAAGTATCATTTAATGGCTTAAATTTATCTAAGTCTAAAAATAAAACTGCGCCATATTCTTTTGAACGTTTAAAATGTTCAATTGCCTGCTTCATTCTATCTTGCAGTAAAGCACGGTTAGGTAAATGTGTTAATACATCATAGAAAGCTAAATTTTCTATTTTTTTCTGATTAATCATTTTATCCGTAACATCTTGGATAATACCGACTACCCACAAAGGCTCACCTTGCTCATTATGTTCAAGCACGACACCTCTATCCCAAATCCAGATTTGTTTATCATCACTTGGACGTACCATTCTGTATTCAATGCTATAGGGTATATTTTCTTCAAGTAGCCTTTGAATGGCTTTATTTACTCTAGCTTTATCATCTTTGAAAATGCAACGCTGAAACTCTTCAAATGAATTTTCAAAATCGACCACACCAGTGATACTCTCCCACCTTTTATTGTGAAATACATCATTGGTTTGGGTATTCCAGTCCCACATTCCCTCATTAGAAACCTCTAAAACACCTGCTAGCCTTTTTTCATTTTTCTCTGCTTGGTTTTTTAAGGTCATAATATCAGTAATATTGGTTGCAACAATAACGACATTATCTTCTCCTTTACTATTAACAAAAGGAGTTTTTAAAGAATGAAAACTATGAGTTTTTCCTGTTTTAATATTGATAGCATTTTCATAAACAGTTCGAGGGGTTTTACTTTTAATAGCCGCTTGTACACTTTCTGTATAAAGCTTCGTTTGCTCTATATCACCAGTAAAATAATAATCATCTTTACCAATCAACTCATCTGGCGTGGTATTATATAAATCCGCAAGGGCTTTATTAGAAAAAGTGTACTTTCCATGCTGGTCTTTTGCCATAATAGGCTCAGGAATAGCATTAATAATATCTAACAAAAGTCTATTTTTTTCTTGTTCTTTTTTAAGTTGTTGCAGACAATTACCTGTCATTGTAGAGAATGCCTTCTTTTTTAAATTTATTCCTTCCTCAGCGCTACGCTAGAGGCTCAATAATAAGTTGAATTTTTATTTTTATTTTTTAGTTAAACCTATTATTTCGGATCTGGGCTGCTCAGGTTCATTAAACCATGTCAGTTATTAAAGGTAGTGACAAAAGTTATCACTTTAAACATATCAACAGAAGATATTATTATTAATTTAGCGCGAATATTTACCTAAACTGAAATTAAGCTACAAGAAAAAAAACGAGTATCTGTAAAAAGGATAACTGTTTTTAAATGATATATTCCCATAGCATCTCAAGATGCGAATTTTAGGACTACAGAGGAATTATTGATCAAAGCGTAGATTCTGCGTTATGAATTTTGACAATAAAATAACTATTACCTTCAATCAATGCCTTGTCTACATGAATGTAGGTACTTAGATTCAGTATGGAACTACTAACCTGTATCTATAAGCCTTTTAATTTTCGATGAATTCTGTATTTGAAGTGGTATGAGTATAGAACGAAAAATATCAAGTTCGTCACTCTATAAAGGAATCCCCTTCCGGATTTATCTTTATTTGATAAATACTATCCCTTACTAAAATGTGAGTAAGAGCATTCTAATTTAGTTTACTTAGCCAACACGACCCCTTCTCTTCTAGGATCTGCACCACCAACCAACCCTGATTTTGTCAGTTCAATAGCATGTAAACCACTATTCAAGTCACGAATATGTACCGTATGGCCTTTAGCTTCCAGTATTGGCTGTAGCGCTTGAGCGGTTGTTCCTCGCTCTAATGTTGTGACGTAATTTCTATTCGTTATTTTCGGTAAATTAATCGCTTCTTGAGGATTTAATTTCCAATCAAGTACCCCAATAATAGTTTGCGATACATAATTAATAATACGGCTCCCCCCAGGTGAGCCTACTAACAACTTTAACGATTTATCTTTATTAAAAATCATCATAGGTGCCATTGAACTTCTTGGCCGTTTATTTGCTTGCACCCTGTTGGCAAGCCACTGCTCATTTTCTTTAGGACTAAAAGAAAAATCAGTCAATTGATTATTCAAAATAAAGCCTTCAACCATCAACGCAGAGCCAAATGCATTTTCGATACTACTCGTCATAGAAATAGCATTACCTTGGGCATCAATAATAGATAGATGACTAGTAGAGGGTCGCTCAATTGTATTCCCCTCAGTTAATGCTAGTGCTCCCTTAGGGATACCAGCATAAGCCTTGCTCATATCTTTTTGAGGATTAATCAATGCTGAACGTTTAGCTAAATAATCAGGCGATAATAATCCAGCAACGGGTACAGAAACATAGTCTTCATCAGCAATATAACGATTTCTATCAGCAAAGGCTAATCGTGAACTTTGTGTATATAAATGTATCGCTTGTGCAGAATTAACGGGGTAATTAGCTAAATGAAAGCGTTGTAATTGAGCCAAAATTTGAATAACAGCAACGCCGCCTGAACTAGGAGGTGCCATACCGCAAAGAGTGAACTCTCGATAAGGCCCACACACAGGCGATCTTTCTTTGGCCTGATATGCAGCCATATCTTTCATTGATAATAATCCTGGTGCAATCATTGAGTTTTGCACAGTATCAACAATTTTTTTTGCTATCCAACCTTGATAGAAAGCATCAATACCGTCTTTTGCCAAACTTCGATAAACCTTAGCAAGCTCTTTATTTACTAAAATATCACCCGATTTTAATGATTTTCCATTTGGAAAAAAGTATTGGTTAATTTTACTCAGCTTATGAATACCTGGATTAAAATTAATAGAAAGTAGTTTCTCTAAGCGCGGAGAAACCACAAAACCATTTTCCGCCAAGGTAATGGCTTGCTCAAATAAAGTAGTCCAAGGTAATTTACCATATTTATCATGTGCCTTTTTAAAGGTAGCCATAACGCCAGGCACACCAACTGAACGACCACCAACAACTGCGTCAATCCATTTTAAAGGTTTACTTTCTTTGTCTAAAAACAGAGCATTGGTGGCTGCTGCTGGCGCTGTTTCTCGACCATCAAAAGTGGTCATTTCTTTACGTTTATTATCCCAGTGCAGCATAAACGTACCACCACCAATGCCTGACGATTGTGGTTCCACCAAAGTCAACACTAATTGTACTGCAATAGCAGCATCTACGGCACTACCGCCTTGCTCTAAAATATTAAAGCCAGCGTGACTAGCATAAGGGTTAGCAGCCGCTATCATAAACTCCGTACCATATACGGCTTTTTTTGTTTGATAACCAGTAGCTGCTTCAGGTTCACGAATCTCTCGTTTTATATCATCTGTTACTAATAGAGAACTTGAAGGTAAAACAGTTGCTGACAAAGAGCTAACAAGTAATAAAGAACTTGTGATAGTCAAACGCGTAAAACGGTAAAAAAGATACTTTTTTGGCATTTTAAAAGATGTCCATTAAATAAATTTAAAATATTATGTTGACGGTCTAAACGATAGCTGAAATTGATTAAATTGTGCAAAGTTATTTAGTAAGTTTTGATAACGACCACACTCAACAGGTAGCCTCATATTGTTTAATATTTTATCATCTGATTTTGTTTTAATTAGTTCTTTATTGCCTAACTCACTATCAAGTAGTGCGAGGGCAAAACAACAAGCCTCAAGACTTGATAGCGCATTTTTTTTAGCCACTTTACGAATTAAATATTGACCACTATTAGCAAGGGCATCAGGTAAACAAACTTGTTTCAGTGCCTGTAAATTAGGAGATAACATAAACATACGATAGGCTTTTTTCCATGTACCATCGAGTATTATCAATAATTTTGGCTGTTGACTCTTTTTATCGTAATTAATATAAGTGTGATCAAACGCATGTTCGCTCAAAGATAATACTTGTGCTTGGGCGCTTGGGTAAAGTAACAGTGCTTGATGACTCGCAAGCATTATATTCAATTCATCGTGTTGTGAGAAGTCTTCACCAACTAAAACCTGGCAATGATTTAATGAACGACTTAATAAGGCAACAGTACCTTTGGTTTGCTTAACTTCACTAGGATGTTGTAACACTAAAACAGCTGTTGGATTATCAATGTTACAGATGAAATTACAAATACAAGCAATAGTTGGACGTTGGCATTGCTTACATAAAATTCTAGACATAAAAAGAAAAAACGTCGGAGTATAAACTTTATAAAGTGAGATTATATACCAAAGCCATCCCAAAATGCGAGCTTTGGGACATCAGAATATATAATACTCAAGATACATATTCTGAATAATGGTTATTATTAATATGCTCAAAAGAATTTGTCCCGCATTATCTAATAAAACACCTCCATGTTCGTTATTAAAAACAAAAGCAACAATGGGATGATTTAGGTATACTTAAGCCTGAATAATTTCCCCCCTTAACCCATAAATTAATTAAAAAAAACTAAATGAAATTAAACACCTTAGCGTTTTCCAGACAACATTTCCAAGTTGTTTTCATCATTGCAACACTATCAGTTTTCGTTTTTATTAGTGAATGTTTTCTAGGTGATTCATTTACTCAAGCGTTGGTATATCAAAGACAATTAATCACGCAAGGTGAAGTTTGGCGACTTTTTTCTGGGCATATATTACATACCAATGGTTATCATTTACTACTAAACCTAGCAGCCCTATTTATGCTGTGGGCATTACATGGCCGTTTTTATAGCATAAAAAATTATACCGTTTTATTTTTATTGTGCTCAATCACCACCAGTACTGGTATCTATTACTTTGATCCAACATTAAGACAATACGTAGGTTTATCTGGTGTATTACATGGTGTTTTTGTTTTTGGCGCACTAATGGATATTCGTGCTAAAGACAAAACTGGCTACTTATTATTTTTAGGCGTATGGCTTAAAATTGCTCATGAGCAATTCTATGGTGCTAGTACTGATGTAAGTAATTTAATAGAAGCAAACGTTGCTGTGAATGCGCATTTATGGGGCGCACTAGGTGGGCTGCTATTTTCTTTTGGTTATCTTTACATGATTAAGAGTAAAGTTAACCACTGAAAATCAAACGAACAGTAATCCCTTTTCGTTTTTTATGGCCAAAAATGATAAACTAAGAAAAAGCTTTCTTTTATCGTCTTATCCAAATTTATGAAATCTATTCAACTCTGCTTTTGTGGCTCTAACTTTAATTTTTCATCCTGTTGTCAGCCTTACATCAATAAAGAAGTGCAAGTTCAAACAGCAGAGCAATTAATGCGATCTCGCTTTAGTGCTTATGCGATAGGCAATGCACAGTATATTTATGATACTTACGCGAAAAGCAGCCGAGCTGAACAATCAGTTGAAGACATTGATGACTGGAGTAAATCTTGTCTATGGATAGCGCTTAAAATATACCCTATAGCGAATAGTGTAAATAACACAACTGAACAACTTGTTGAGTTTTCCGCTTTTTATATAACAAATAACACCTTATGTGAACTGCGAGAAAAGTCACGCTTTATCTTAGAAGAAAGCATAGCAACAAACTCAACAGTCAAAGAGAAAGCAACTCTTAACTCCCCTTTAAAACAATGGCGTTATATTGATGGTGATATTATTGCCCACAGTGAATTAACTATGATAAAACGCAATGAGCTTTGCCCTTGTAATTATTATCCAACAGCATGGCAATCAAAAAAGGGCAAAAAATTTAAACATTGTTGCGGAAAATAACGTATTGATAAATAGAATTAAACAGTAATTGTGTCAACAAGACTCGACTTGACTAATGACGTTTGTACCGTTTTAAGCCAACCTTCAATATTCATATTTATACGCTTATTGAGCACTGCTGATGACTGCTGATGAGTATGTTTTTCTTGGCAAATTAAGCTAGTGTTACCTAAAACATTACTGGCAATGTGTTGGCAATCATCTCGAAAAGTTAACGGCTTTGGTGACAAAGCATTACTTAATTGAATTGATACCAAATCATCATCAGCAATCAATTGGCTTTGATTGTATTGATTAATTTGGGCCATATCTTTCAATGCTAACGGCGCTTGTTCAGGTAAGTCAAAATGCTTTCTTAATGTTTGAGTGGTCTGTTTTGATTGTTCAACTAAGCTAACATCGGTTTGTGGCAAAATGAATTGACTTTGCTCTCTAACATCATCACAAAGCATTGCTAACAGTAAAGTAAAATCTGCACGCCTTGCTTGATGAACGCTTTTATTTAGCTGTTCACCTAATTGCAGTTCATGCAACAATATAGCTGAATTAGACGCTATATTGTTATCAGGTATGTTGTTAGCAGCATTAACAGCCAATGAATTACTCTCTTTCTCGCAAAGTTACGCTAGTAAAAAGGTTATCGACTGAAGTTATTAAAACTTAACCATTAATTATTAAATTCTTGCACTATTGATGACTTCCTGTTCATTTTTAATTTAACTTTACGTTAAAGCTAAATTGAAGGTATGGAACAAGCTGAAAACATTGAGACTACGGGTATTAAGCAGAACATCTCAGGTTATTGACTACTAAACGTTTGATTAAACCATTCATCAATAGATTCAAATAACTCAACTGTTGCTTTACGGCTAGGATCGAGTAATTCATCACTAGTTTGCTCAATACTATCCAATACATCTGAACTTGTTTCTTTGATACTATGCCAAGCTTCGTTAGCAAAATGTGCTGAGTCTTGCTTACCTTGCTCAAGACAGGCATTCATATCAAACAGTTTGTCGGTATCAAATAATATGTTCGCTTCTTCATTAATACCCTGTTTGTCATCACAGTATTGACTTATTTCTAAATAAGTTAATGTGCCTATTACCGCTACGGTACCTATTGTGGCCGCAGAAACAGCAGTTACTGCCACCTTTTGACCTGAACGCTTAATAAAACGCTTCGACACATTCGCACTTTTAACTTTGTTTCTGTGCTGCATTTTTTGCACTATTTTTTTAGAATGCGTTAAACTTTTCAAACTTTCAATCGGTAAAACCGCATAACCAAAAAAGGTTAACAAGCTACTTAAAAAAAACTTAATAACAATAGCACCAGTAAGTATTGTTGCCATGAGTGTTGAAATAACCGCTTTCATTATTATTCCTTAAAGCCAGACTTTCTATTTCATTAAAAAACAGATAAATTTACGTTTTTAGCATACCAATTATTCCACCACCTAAAATAGCACCAATAAGTAAACTGAAAATCAATAACCGAGTATTATTCGTTAACGTATCAACATAGACATCAGCCCTATTTACGGTAATTATAATTTTTCTCGACATCACAAATAGTTTATTTACAATACTGACACAATTTTTTGTTAGAAACATATAATGTCAAAAACTATCATTACCTTTGAATTTGAAAAACAAAACAAAAATAGCATTAGATACAAAGAAATGCCTAAAGATGGCATGCCACCAATTTTAGGTTCTATCTATATACAAAAATGGTTTGCTGGTAACAGTAAAACTATTGAAATCACACTTGAGAAGAAAGAGTAATAGTGAATTTAAAAAATTTACATACCCTTTTATTTGCAGATGCATAATTCAGCTGATTTAGACAAGGTCGCAAAGTCTTGATTGTAAGAAATAGGTGTTCTCAAAATCAATAACAACGTATCAATCGTTTATCCCTTCGTCGAAGTGCTTTTAACAAATTCGCAGTATTATAAAAGTCACGTATAATGTCATTAATATTAATGTTCCTCTAAATATCACTTTTTATGTCAATACCTTTAAAATATTTATCAACTTATTCGCCCACAGTGCAAAATCAAGTACAGCAAATGCTTGATAAAAACACCTTAGAAAAATATTTACTACATAAATATCCAAATGTTCATGATGTAACTAACGATAAACGCTTACGTTGTTATGTTATGGACATTAAAAATCAATATTTGAAAAAATCATCCCCGCTAAGCCAAATAAAATTTGATGATAAAATTCATATAATTAACAATGCGTTGGGTTTGCATACTTATGTATCTCGCGTGCAAGGTAATAAATTAAAAAGTAAAAATGAAATTCGCATTGGCAGTTTATTTAAAAAGGCACCCGAAGCTTTTTTATCCATGATTACAGTACACGAATTGGCTCATTTAAAAGAAAAAGACCATAACAAAGCTTTTTACAAACTATGTCAATATATGATGAGTGACTACCATCAGGTAGAGCTAGATTTACGAATTTACCTTACCCAAATAGAGCAGTTTGGTGATATTTATTAACCAATAATATCAATCATCAAAAGTAAAAATATTTTTAGCCAAACCTTTCATATAGCGTTTATTGGACAGTTCAGCCATATTTATAAAACATCTCCCCCCTTATACTAGTCTCAACTTATGACTACTTAAGGGGTTTAATCTTATGTTACCCACTTTAAATAAGATTCTTTTAACGTTTTCTCTTTTCATTACTAGCTCAATAGCTAGCGCATCATTAATCACTAACGGTAGTTTTGAAGAATTAGTTTTTGCTGACAACTCAACTTCACAGGGTATTGTTCATAAAATTAATTTACATGCCTTTAAAAACAAAAAGCGTGGCTGGGATGTTTTTAAAACATTACCTGGTTGGGTAACAACAAATGGCAATGGTATAGAATTACAAAAAAAGGTTGTGACTAATTCAGCAGAGGGTGACAATCATGTTGAGCTTGACTCTCACCTAAATGGCTCATCAAATACAGTCATGACGCAATCATTAAACTCACTCACTATTGGCGCAGAGTATTTATTAGAGTTTTATTACAAAGCTCGTACTAATAAAAGAAACGATAATGGTATTAATGTGTTTTGGTATGATGCTGCAATTGATTTCGATCTAAATATGGATGCTAATTTTGCCATTAACGGTAGAAGAAAACAGAACCCAAACTGGGCAATACAATCAATAGTACTTACCGCACAAGCTGAAACTATGAATTTAAGCTTTGGCGCCTTTGGTAAGCAAAACTCCCTTGGTGGTTTACTTGATAATGTATCGCTGGTACAAATTAGTGATGGCCCTGTGGTTGATGTTCCTGAACCTTCAACATTTGCATTATTATTACTCGCTTTTACCATGTTAGTTCGTCGCCAACAGAGTAAATCAAAATAGCAGCTAATTACCTGTAAATGAATGATCGGTAAAAAACATTAATTTAATATCACTAAAACCATCAAGATTTAACAATTCAGCTTTTTGCTCCAATTTACTATGATCTTTACGCCCTGTTATTAACGCGTATAAACAAGACAACATAAACAACACTAATTCGTCATGTTCGTTACCTTTTACTCCTTTCTTACTGACTTTGTCTAAATGATTCAGTTGCTTAATTACACTCATATCAATATGCCATAAAGATAACATCAACGCCGAAGCAGAAAATACACTCATACCCATTGATTTATGAATGTAATGGTTAAGTGAGTCTAAATCATCAATGCCTCGCAACGAATGTAACATCAGTTGATGCTTAGGCGCATTTTTATGGCATAGCAATAAAATACCTAACAGTGAAAATATCAACACTTGCTCTATCAGGGCAATATCAAACTTAACCTCAATACCAGCTGATTTTCGCATTAAGTAAAAAAACTTCGGCGCCATTAAAAAAGCATGAATAGATTGATTAATTACCGTTTGATCAACGTGTTGTGCTAACGCATCTTTAACAGAGTAAACAACCGCTAAATTAACGACGGTGTTAATACCTAAATTTCGACTAATCGCTTCTTGAATCGTGTTTGGTGTTTTCCCATATATGGCTCTACTAGCAAGCCCCATCAGACGCCCGGTAAAAATCGGATCTTTAGCAATTATTTCTATAACACGCTGTAGATCAAGGCTACTTTGATCTTTTTCTCCTATTAACTGTTGGCAACTATCAGGTAAAGGAGGCATGTTTTGCGCAATGGAGCTTAAATTTTTCTTATTATTTTTATCATCACCAACAAGAGATAATTCACGAAATTGAGAAGGTGTGATACCAAACTTATTCCGAAAAGCTCGTTCAAAAGTCGCACGTTCAGAGTAACCTAACTTTACCACTAAACTATCAATACTCACGTGCTTAGTAAGTAAAGCATATACGCATAACTCATTTAAGTATTTTTGCTGAATAAGCTTAAAGGTAGTTTCTTCTTGACGAAGTTTACGCCGAAAAGAAGTCATGCTCATCGCTAACGTTACCGCACATTGTTCTATAGTAAGCGTTGCTGGCACAATACTTTCTATTAGCAAGGAATTGACTGCTTCGGTGAGAAGTAATGGTTTATTATTCATATAAATCGTGATTGTAAATAAGCAAGATAAAGACTATAAAATCTATTAATAATGGATTAAAAAGTCTTTTAAAAACCTTATTACCTGCTGTTTTAATAGGTATTATTAACTATACCGTTAATCGTTTGATTTTGACAAGGGAATAACCATTTTCTTCAGTCAATGCCTTGCTTACATGGATGTAGGTACTTAGGTTCAGTCGGGAACTATGAACCTGTGCCTCTAAACCTTTTAATTCTCGCTAAATGATGTATTCATTAATTCAATTGGTATGATGCCTAATAAAATTGATATGAGGTTTAGCTCGCTATAGGATATTATGCATTACTTGTCATTACTCTATATAGAAAGAAATTGAAATTTTTAAATAAAAATACTTTACTGTTTGATCTCGATGGTACTTTAGTTGACAGTGCGCCTGACTTGGCCTTTGCGGTAAATCAGACCTTAGTTGAATTAGGTATGGTCACTTTTAGTCAAGATGTTATTCGAGGTTGGGTGGGTAACGGAGCAAGTATATTAGTACAACGAGCCTTATCGGGTAATGCTAAAGTTTCAACAGACCTAAATAACACGCTAATAGAACGAGCCTTAACTATTTTTTATAGTATTTATCAAACACATAACTGTATTGAAACTCAACTATACCCTAATGTACTAGACACACTAACAAAGCTTAAAAATACAGGGTACCGTCTAGCAATCATCACGAATAAACCTGAACGATTTATTGCTCCTATCATTAATGGCTTAGCGTTAAATGGTTTATTTGACTTAATTATTGGTGGTGATACCTTAGAAAAACGTAAGCCCGATCCCCTGCCTTTACATTATGCCTGTCAGCAATTATCTGTAAATGTCGATCAGTGTGTGATGATTGGTGATTCTAAAAATGATATTTTGGCAGCAAAGGCCGCAAATATGCAGAGTATTGCGCTAACCTACGGCTATAACTATGGTGAAGATATCGCTAACTATCAACCAGAAAAAGTTATAGACAACTTTGACGATTTGCTTAGTTCATTAATCTAGCTAGCTAATCGGGTGAACTAAATTATAGTCACCCGATTAAACACTCACTACGTTGATCTATTAAACAGACCGATGAGCTCTATTTTTAGGAGGCATTACTGTTGCTATCCCATCAACGACTAATTTTCCATCTTGATTAACGATAGTGCACTTTAATTTAGCTATATTTTTATCTGTAATAATATTAATCACTTCACAAGTCACAATTACAGTGTCACCAATAAAAACAGGCGCTATAAATTTACTTTCTTGCCCTAAATATATAGTCCCTCCTCCCGGCAATTTCGCTCCTAACAATGCTGATATAACACTTAATACAAACGCCCCATGAACCACCCTGTGACCAAAAACACTTTTTTGTGCTTCAATTTCACTGATATGAACAGGGTTCATATCACCAGAAATTTCCGCAAATAGCAGCACATCTGATTCAGTGAACGTTTTTTCAAAATGATCTTTTTGACCTAAATGTAATTGCTCAATTGTAAATGACAAATTAATTCTCTCGATTCATACTATTGCTACATATAAAGCTATAACACTTTAATATATAACTCACATTAATGTTTTATGACAGTAAATGCCTTACCCCTAGAACAGAGACAATAAACATAATACTATCAATTTGTTAAGAAAGGACATATTGACTGATGCACTGATTAAACTGTATAAGGTCAAACGAACCTTTTATTTCAAACTTAGCCATTCCCAATTCACTTACGTATACCTCTATTTCGCAATCCAAATCTAATGTACCCGATGACTCCACGGAAAAAGCTTGGATTTTGCTATAAGGTAAAGAAGTATAATCTACTTTAGAACCGGTAATTCCTTGAACATTAGCCGCAATTATTCTTTTATTAGTAAAAACGACTTGGTCCCTAATACTTTTAAAAGCTGCAAAAATTGATTCACCCTCGATAAGGAATTTATGAAAATCCTCTCTCACATTGTCTATTTCAATTGGTTTTAATTTGAAAACTGATGAGTTCTTAAAATCGATCATACATATTCCTTATTTGAATAATTACCTAACACCTTAATAGCTTAAACAATACCACTAAAACGTTAATGAAGTTATTTATGCGCCTAGCTGCAGTGTTGTATTTATACCCAGACCACCTCAAGATACCGTGTAAAAATGAATTAGGATAATACTATTCAATAAAATAGCCCTTATCGTTTATTTATCACTCAAACCTGCCAACTGACATCAGGCTTCCAGTCACGAATCCACGCAGGAATATCATCCGCTGGCATAGGTTTAGCAATACCGTAACCTTGAGCCAAATCACAGCCCAATTGTAATAGCACTGTGCCGTGTTCAATTGTTTCCACTCCTTCAGCAATCACATCACGCTTAAATGATTTAGCCAAGGCTATCACACCTTCAATAATGGCCAAATCATCATCATCGCTCAACATGTCTCGCACAAAGCTCTGATCTATCTTAATTAAGCTTGCAGGTAACCGTCTAAGGTAAGTCAGGGAAGAATACCCTGTACCAAAATCATCTAAGGCAAAGTTTACCCCTAGCGCCATACAATCATTCATAATGGCTGAGACATGATTAACATCATCTAAGGCACTAGTTTCCAGTACTTCTAACTCTAAATAGCATGGTTCAACATCTGGATGGGCTGCTAGTAGTGCTGTGAGTCTCTGTGTAAAGTCAGGTTGCTGTAATTGTATTGCGGCAATGTTTACGCTAGTACTTACAGGGAGCGTAAGCCCCATTGTTTGCCATTGGCTGATTTGTGTCAGTGCACTATCAATAACCCATTCACCCATCTCGATACTCATGGGGTTGTTTTCAATAATAGGCAAGAATTCCATTGGATTTAATAGGCCTCGTTCTGGGTGTTGCCAACGAATAAGTGCCTCAACCCCCGTCACTTTGCCGGTTCTCATATTAACCTTAGGCTGATAATAGAGCACAAATTGATGATTATCTAATGCGTAGCGAATAGCTTCTAGGCTTTCCCGCTGAACTTTAACTGCATCATCTTGGGCCGTATCAAATAAATGATAACGATTTTTCCCCGACTCTTTAGCCACATACATGGCTTGGTCTGCATGGCGCATAAGTTGGTCAGCATCAACACTATCTTGCGGATAAAGAGTGACACCAATACTGGCTGATACATTTAATACCACATCATCAATAGTCACTGGCTCTGACGCTGCAAGCAATAATCGCTCTAATACTGGCTCACAATCTTCAACTGTAGTTAAGTCAGCTAATACCGCTACAAATTCATCACCACCAATACGAGCTAAGCTATCACCTTCACGTAATGCCCTTTTCATACGAACGGAGAGTGCAATCAGCAGTTCATCTCCTGTATCATGCCCATAGGCATCATTGACATGTTTAAAACCATCTAAATCTAGGAATACAACAGCGACTGACCGCTTGTGACGGCTACATTGCAACATGGCTTGAGATAATCGGTCGGCGAGTAATACACGATTGGGTAAATTAGTCAGTAAGTCGTAATGAGCAATACGACTGAGTTGTTCTTGTTGTCGTTTACTGCTAGTAATATCAGTGAACACACCAACATAATTGACCGCATTATTATTATCGTCTTTTAGCACAGAGATGGTCAGTAATTCTGCATAAATTTCACCACTTTTTTTCCGATTCCAGACTTCACCTTGCCAGTGACCATCTTCATTGACTTTCTGCCACATATCTACATAAAACTCTAGGCTTTGCTTGCCAGAACTTAAAATGCGAGGGTTTTTACCGATAACTTCTTCACGGCTATAGCCAGTTATCTCACAAAAAGCAGGATTAACATCAACAATAAATTTATTGCTATCTGTGATAGTGATGCCTTCATGAGTATCGCTAAAAACTCGAGAGGAAAGAAGAAGTTTGTCTTCAATAAGTTTTCGTTCAGTGATGTCTATAGCAACACCTAACATTGTAATTGCTGTACTACTGTCATCTCGAATTATATTGCCCTTGCCATTAATCCAGCGAACACGTCCATCAGGCCAAAGTATACGATAGTCGATATTATATTCTGCACCTGACTCGATACTATTATTGTTAGCGGCAACAACTTTTTCTCTATCATCTGGGTGTACCGCGTTGAGAAAATAGTCATAAGTAATATCTGCCTGAGTCGATGTACAACCAATAAGTTGTGACATCTGTTCTGACCAAAAAAGAATGTTCGTTTTTATATTCCATTCCCAGGTACCAATGCCACCAGACTCTTGACTATAATGTAACCTTCTTTCACTCTCCGCCAGTCGTTCTAAATTCCCTTGTAATTCCTTCGTTCTTTCTATTACTATTTTTTCTAATCGTAAATTATATAGTCTTATCCGTGTCAACAAAAAGGTAATCAAGGTAGTAAAAAAAACAAATACCAGTCCTAAAAAACCTCCATAAAATAGCACTGAATAGTCCCGCCACCCATTGATGGGATAAACCTGAAAAGTCCAATGCCCATTAGGGATATCAATAACAAATATCTCTGGATCGTCTATTAATAAGGTGTTTGATGTCGATATAACATGAACTTCACCTGTGTCTGGATGAATTCGAAAGAGTTGATAACCTATCCCTGAATCAACAAGTGATGGTAAATTTGTAGCATTTAATATATCAGGGAAACGAATTAATGCAGTAGAAAAGCCCCAGAACTTCTGACCCTTACCTGTATCCAAATAAATAGGCAAGCGGGCTACAGCGCCCATGCCTCCTTGAATAAGGTCGAAAGGGCCAGCAAGTGTCAGTTTACCTGTATTTCTAGCAAGAAATGCTTCTTTAGTACTTTCTGGACTAAGTAATATATTATGACCTATTGCACTTTCATTACCTTCCATAGGAACAATATACTTAATAATGCCATCAGGTAGAAGCTGAAGTGAAGCAATACCAGGGTATAAAGAAAGCATTTCTGTTGCCAGCTCAGTAAAACCCGATACATCACCATTTTGAGTGCGAATTAAAGCCCCTAGTGGGTAGGTCGCAGATAACGCCTGATTAAGGTCATTTCGGATATGGTTAGCATAACTACCGGCAACCTTTTGAATTGAAAAATGTTTTTGTTGATAACTATAGCGGTCAAGTAAGCAAACTGCATAAATAGATAGTGCAATGGAAACAAAAAAAGTAATGAATATTAGTCTTGATTGCTTAAGCATATGTGATATCAAACTTAGTCATTAAAACTAACTTAAGGGCTAAACTATTTATAACAGTGGCGAAAGTAAGATTTGTCATTATAGCTTTCATATATTCACCTCTAAAAAAGAGTTATCAATAAACAATTTACACCATAAACAACCTTATTTACAAGCACTAAACTTTAGTGCCAGAAGACAGCGAAATTGAACTAACACCATTTATCAAAAATCGATAACGCAGCATAAAGCGTTTCTAAACCAAATCCTTATGTACAGCACCGCTACGTTACTGTCACCTATAACCCTCTTTCCCACTCTTGTCTAATAGGAATGTTTCCTGATTGATCTAGTGCCATTTGAACCGTATTAACAAGTTTTTCTTTATCTTTGCCCAAAACTCCTTTTAATACCAAATAATTTGAAGCGTGATCAGATCTAAAAACTGTTTTCTCTAATGCCAGTTCTGATAACAATAATTTCATCTCCTGAAATAACTCTAACTGATTCAAAAGGCGAAATGGCTGATGTTGACGATCAGTAAAGCCCTTAGCAAAACGTTCTTCACCAAGCGGAAAACTTACCACCAATGTAGACAAGTAATCAGGTTGGGCTTCATTCATTAGCCTCGCTGAGTTAATTGCGTGCTGTTGTGACAATGCAGGCCCACCTAAGCCATTTAAGATCATTACTGAACTTTTCATTCCAGCTTGTTTAATTTTATTTAAGGCGATTAACGAACTATTATATGTTTCACCTTTTTCAATTATTTTTAATACTTCATCGTCACCACTTTCACAGCCTACATACATTAATTTTAAACCCAGCGCTTGTAGCTCTGATAATTGTTCAACTGTTTTATTCGTTAAATTTCTCGGTAAGCAATAGCTAGAAACTCGAGTGACTTGAGGTAAGTAGTGTTTGATTAATTGTAATATTTCTTTTAATCGATTAAATGGCAGCATCATTGCATCACCATCAGCGAGAAAAACTCGACCAACGGGCAAACCTGATTCCACTATCGAAATAATTTCTTTTTCTATTAAATCAGTTTTTTTTGGTTTAAATTTTTTATTTTCCGCAGAATACATTTCGCAAAAAGAACAGCGATTCCATGAGCAACCATTGGTCACTTGTAATATTAAACTTTTCCATTCACTAGGCGGACGAAAAACGGGTTCGGTATACGTTAAAGGGTACATATTAAACTCTTATTAATGTTGAAATCACGACTGAAATGACACTTTATTTTTGATTGTAAAACGTTATAAGAAAATTATAAACAAACGATGGTATTGTAAACCTCTCCATAATTAATCACAGCTAAATTATCATGTTGAATGATCCTGACATGAACATTATGTCAATAGTTTCCTCTATTGTGATGAAATTGTGATAACTCAGTGATTAAATACGGATATGGCTAGTTTATAATTGGTATTAAGCTTAACAAACCAACCTTACTTCAACGGTTGAATAGGATTGAATTATGAAAACAATATCGCTCATCACAGTTATCGCATTAGTCTCGGTATTTGCGCTGTACACTCTATCACCAAAATCCACAGAGTATTCAACTACCGACTCAGCTGCAAACTCAACTAAGATGCAAAATGATATCGAAAAAGTAATACCGACATTATCAAAGTCAACTAACGAAATGTCCGCAACAGCGCATTTAGATAGCATTGTATTAGGTGCGGGGTGTTTTTGGGGTGCTGAAAAAAGGTATCAGGCAATTCCCGGTGTTGTTGACGCTATATCAGGTTATGCCGATGGCAAAAATGTAAACGCTAATTATCGAGAAATCACGCAAAGAAAAAATAAATTCAATGTAAATAACCATGCAGAAGTCGTTAAAGTTGTTTTTAATAGCGCTATGGTTAGCTTAGAAACTATTTTACATCATTACTACGAGGGCCATGATCCAACTCAACTTAATCGCCAAGGCAATGATGTGGGAACGCAATATCGCTCAACGATACTAACCAATAATAAACAACAAAATGAAACCGCACTAAAAGTAACTACCCAGTATCAAAAACGATTAACTGACGCGGGTTATGGAAAAATTGAAACTAAAATAACGTCACTTAGTCAGTTTTTTAAAGCCGAGCAATACCACCAAGATTATTTAGTCAAAAATCCCAATGGTTACTGCCCTGATCACTCTACGGGCGTTAAATTTAATGCTGAGGAAAATAAAGCCAAACTAGCGAAGCAAAAAATAGATAATAGTGCTTTATTAAGTGGCAAACATATTGTTGTTATTGAATCAGAAAATTACTGCCCTTACTGTGAAAAATTCAAAAAGAATGTTGTGAATGATTATAAAGGATCAATTGAGATAAACTTTCGCCTAGCAAGCCAACTGCAAAGCTTAACAATAAAAACAGCAACCTGGGCCACACCCACTATTTTATTTATTCAAGACGGTAAAGAAGTATTTGGTAGGCAAGGATACATGGGCCCTGATCAGTTTTACAAAGCCTTAGGTGTTTTTAAATTAGGAAAAAGTGAAGCCTTTAATGTCGCTTTCGATGAAGGAACTGATGGTCGATTTTGTAAAGAGTACGAAATATTTAAGAATACTCCAGATGGCATTTTTATTGATAAGCTAAGTGGTGCGCCATTATTTGATACTCGTGACCGTTTTAATTCAGGATCAGGTTGGTTGTCTTTTACTAAATCAATTGATGGTTCAACTATTGAAAAAGCCGATAATCGTTACGGTATGGTACGAACAGAAATTCGCTCTAAAACTTCCAATATTCATTTAGGTCACGTATTTCCAGATGGCCCAAATGGACAACCACGGTTTTGTATTAACGCCACGGTATTAGAGTTCAGAGCGAGATAACGGGCTTAAAATCACCTTTTTTGAACATCAGAAAAGGTGATTTAACGTTATACAACACGAAATAAATAAGCCCGATAAAGCAATATCCTACTGTCATTCAACGCCAATATGGCCATATAGCCAAACCACCTCAATAGTAAATTTTAGTGGAAAATATTAGGCTATATTTTTTCTGAACAAATAAAAATCATTTCAGCTAGTAGATATATTAATTACATTTAACGCTAGCGCTATTAATTATTACTATACTTTTGCCACTAACCACCTCAAAATAACAGTCTATGCTGATTTACCTGACAGTATTTTTGCTTCAAAGTAAGGTGTTTTTTTAATAAAATGTAGATAAGGACATAGTTTGAAAGTTATCGTGAAACGTACATTTTATCTTCTACTTTCATTAATCGTTTTAATTTTTACGCTAATATTACTCGCGTTACAGCCATCAGCACATATCAAAGCGGTTCATCAAATTGATGCTAATTTTGCCGCTGAAAATAAAAAAATATTACAGCGTATAGTGCGAACAATTAAATCAAAAAAGCAGCCGATATTATTAAGCGTTACTCAAAATGAAATAGATGGTCTCAGTGCTTTAGCTCACCGTGCTATTCCACAATTTACGTCAAACATTGTACTGGTAGAGGGCCAAGGATTTTTCCGATTCTCCCTTGAGTTACCCTTACCTAGCCTTATTCGTTTTTTAAATATTGATCTTACCTTAAATGCTTCTCAAACGGGGTTAAACCTCGACACTGCGTATATAGGTAACATTCCAATACCCGGTAATTGGTTAATTGCGATAGGTGAATTAGCCAGTAACACCTATATAAAAAAAGAGTTTGGTACTTCTTTATTAAAAATGGTGTCTAAAATTAATATTTCGCCTTCACGTTTACACCTTAACATTCAAATTCCCGACAGTCTGAATAACAAAAATAACAGTGCTAAAGAGTCTTTATTTGCCTTACGTGACCAATTAGCATTATTTGGCAATGTTAACGATATTCGCTTTTATCACCAATCATTACTCAATTTTATTGCCACCAATGACAATAAAAAATCACTAACCACTTATATTACTCATATATTTTCAGTTGCTAAACAACGTAGTGCTATTTCAGGCGCACAAGCAGTAGAAAATAAAGCTGCGTTAACCGCATTAGTATTATATTTTGGTACGGATAAGTTTGAATTGTTTATTGGCGGCGTCTCAAATTACTCATCGAAACAGGCTTTACAACGGCGAAAATTGCAAAGTAGTGTTACGTTAAGAAATCGTGTTGATATTCAAAAGCACTTCATTTATTCCATTGCTTTACAATTATTTGGTAGTAGCAGTGCCAGTGATGCGATTGGTGAACTAAAAGAGTTTTTAGACTCAAATAAAGGTGGCAGTGGCTTTAGTTTTGCTGATTTAATGGCTGATCGCGCAGGAACAAGATTGGCGATGATATCAACCCAATCAAATAAAAGTGCGTTATTAGTACAAGCGCGTTTAGCGCAAACAAACAGTGAGTCGGCTATCATTCCAACATTAACAACGTTACCTGAAGGCATAACCCAACAAGCATTTAAAAAGTACTACCAAAATATACAATCTAAAAATTATATTGCGATGTTAAACCATATCGACGAACAGCTATTACAAATACCCTTATATCAAATTCAATGATTTAAAATGATAGCCTACGATTCATAAAGCATTAAGTTAATAAGTACTACTCGCTAATATCCATACAATTAGCGTAATAAGTAATGGCTTCTGGCCAATAAAAAACCCGCCTACTTAATTATTTATGTCGTATATTTGCATTGTTTAAATGTCGTATGTTTGCTACATTTAAAAGGTGTAATTTGGAGTTTCATCATGACAATCGCGAGTAAAGTAAAAACGAGAATAAATCGCTCAAAGCGATATGTTTTTGCACGCGCCGATTTTACCGATATCGCAGGCTATGACCAAGTAGGCCGCGTATTAAAAAAACTTGTTGATGCAGGTGATTTATTACGCATTGGTTATGGTCTTTATACCAAGGCAAGAAAAAACCGTATCACAGGTAACTTGATGCCTACTTCTCCTGCGGGTGCCGATGGCGTTCTGTTAGAAGCCATTGAAAAACTTGGTGTTGATTATAAGTTTGATGAGTTTTCACAACGAAGTATTGATGGTGATAGCCTTCAAATCCCTGCCTCATTTCAAATCATTACCAATAATCGTTTCAAACGAAAAATTGTTGTAAGTAATAGAACCATTAATGCCAATTGATAGTAGTTTATTTTTAGATGTTTCCGATGCGTTAGGCATGGGTAATCCCGCCATTGTTGAAAAAGATTATTATGTAGTTGCGCTATTAAAGTTACTCTCAACGTTATCATCTGATACACATTCACTGGTATTTTCCGGTGGCACTTCGCTCGCTAAATCAGGCATTAAAACTCATCGAATGTCAGAAGATGTGGATATTAAAATCATCCCTAAAAATCTGTTGGCTGAATCATCAAAAACTCAAAAGAGAAAGGCGAGAAAAGAGTTACATCACCAAACTCTCAACATTATTAACTCGAGTCATTTGTTCACCCTTGAAAGTAAACCTATAATTTTTGATGAATATCGTTACTAGCAATTCGATATTCGCTATCCTCAAGCCCATTCAATCGTTCCATGTTTACGACCCTTTATTAAATTAGAGTTAATAGAAACCTTACTTTATGACGAGGTAAATCAACGAGAGATATCCTCTTTAACCAATGAAGTCATGCAAGAAGCAGCTGAAGTGAAAATAATGGACTTTACTAGTATCGTAAATACACAAGCTGAAAAGCTAGTTTCGATGCTGAGAAGAACAGCTAGCTTCACACGCAATAATCAAAGAGATGATGATCCTGCATTAATCCGCCATATTTATGATACTTATTACATTCAACAAGCTAATCAGGCGCGTATTGAAACAGTCGCTCCACTGGTTGCTAAAGTGATAGCAGAAGATGTTGCTCGATATGGAAATCAGCATCAAGAATTTGTTAAAAATCCTATTAGTGAATTAATGTATGGCTTGCAAATGTTGGCAGAAAATAAGATCTATGAAGATCGCTTCAACCAATATGTTGTACCGATGATTTATGGCGATATTATTGTTACATGGCAAGAGGCATTTAGTGTGTTTAAGTTGTTTTCTACACAAGTATTAAGTGAAATATGAACGAAGTAAACCAGTTAAATGAATTTATTTAAAAGTATCAAACCTATAAGTACTCTTGCCTTTTATAATAATCAACTGGCTTTGTCATTCCTCTTTCACTGTTTTTTAGTTACCCTAGAACGAATAAAGCACTAAATTAAAAGGACTTTCATTAATAAAACGGGACTGTATGAGCAGCTAATTACCTAATTAGTTGAACAAAACTTAGACCGTGAAACCTTTATGTTGGCGAACGGTTAGATAAACTCTACACTCAGAAAAATTGTATCTAACCGTACGTATACCGATATTTAAAGTGTCTCTGACTCTATTTATTCCGAATAATTAAAGTGAAATAGACTTACTTTTCGAGCCTTCGGTTGATGGTTCAGTACTAGCTGCTGATGCAATAACCGGCGCTTTACTGTTAACTCTTTTTTTCTTTTTTGACTTTTTATTCGCTGACACTACGGTACTAATAAACTCAGCTGATTTTTTGCTGGGATTATAAGCTACCTCAATAATGACACCGTTATATTCGATAATATCGCCGCGGCGAATTTTTTTACGCTTTTGTACGGCAACTTTATTATTGACTAAAACCTTACCTTCACTGATCATGATTTTAGCTTCGCCGCCACCGCCAACCATATTGGCAATTTTGAGTAATTTATAAAGTTCTATCGGTTCAACACAAATGTCGATAGTTGAGTGTTCAGACATGAAATACGCCTAATAATTTTAAATAATAATATTGTTAAATTCTAACATATACCCGTGAGCATTCAAGATGCGTAGATTTTAGAATAGCTAAAAAGTTTAGCTACAAGGCGCATAATTGATTAATGGCTGGCCATTATGATTGAATGCAACGCAGTAGATAAATTTTTTAGGCTTATAAAAACAGGCTACTTGATTGGTTATGGATATATATAACGGTTATTGAATAAAACTAATATTAATACGCGTTACTTGAGCTGCTTGGTATAACCATTAGTGGTGACTGATAAGGCGCAGTAATCGATTAACTCGACGAGTTTTAAGCCTCACATGTATTAAGCCAGTATAGCCAAGCCTTTTTTAGCCACTAAGTTAAGTAACTTCAACGATGTGCCTCTTGGCTTTTTACTACCTTGCTCCCACGATTTAATTGTTGACGCACTGGTATTTAAATAAGCCGCAAACACGGCCTGACTTACCTGTTCTTTTTCTCTTAATGCTTTTATGTGCGCAGCATCATAGCGCTCAACGTCTGGCAAGCATAGGACGTCGAACTCACGCATAGTTGTTACGTCCATAACACCTGTTTCAGTTAAGTCTTTTGCCGTTTCATGCATTACATCTAAGATACTATTTTTCATCTTTCTTTACCTCTATGAAGTTACCTGCGTCAAGTGCTTTATTTAAAGCTGAAGCGCTATAACCCAGTAATTCTTTGGCCATTTTCTTTAATGCTTTTAACTCTTTAGCATCAACATTCGCACGTTGATTTAAATATGCGCATTAATGCCCCTTTCCTTGTTACTAACTATACTACTTAGTAGTACACTACTCGCGTGCTACATTCTCATTTTGAGACTTTTTTGCTTGTTTTATTGTCTTTGGCCAACTTGACAGCAAATTACTTTTCGTTATAAAGCACTTTTTTTAATCACTCAAAGTAAAAGTGGTCAACATTATCATTCCTCTTTAAAGCCTTTTAATATAGTCTACCCCGAGTAAGAGCCTAAATTAAAAGGATTTTCATGAACACTACGGGTATCTATGAACAGCTAATTACCCAATTAGTTGAACAAAACTTAGATAGAGAAACTTTTCATGTGGGCGAGCGCTCACTGGAAGCAGGTGAAGCGGCTACTTGGTTATCGCGTTTCTTAACCCGACTGATTGAAATTGCTATGGACTCAGTGCCACATGGCGATGCTAGAATTAATGACCAAATAAGCCTCGCAAATACCATTGTGCAGTGGCTTAGTACGCATATTAAAGATGAACAGTTAATCAGTGAAAACTTAATTGCTAGCAGAGGTAAAATTCTTACCGCACTGTTTGATAAAACCAACCCTATCGCCGCTGACCTACCAAAGTATGTTGAGTCCATAATGCCATTAACAGGGTTAACGCAGAGTGAATTGTTCTGTGGTAGCAATGTTGGTGTTTCGCTAGAGACTGAGATTAAAAGAGAAATTCAATCCTCTGATGAAATCTATTGGTTAGTGTCCTTTATCAAATGGACTGGTATTCGAATATTTAAAAAGGAATTAGAGTCTTTCACCCGTAGCGGTAAACAATTAAAAATAATCACCACCTCTTATATGGGCGCTACTGATGCAAAAGCGGTCGAGTTTTTAGCCTCACTGCCCAACACCGAAGTTAAACTTAGCTACAACACCAACCGTGAACGCCTGCACGCAAAGTCGTATTTATTTATGCGTAATACCGGTTTTCACACGGGTTATATTGGCTCCTCTAATTTATCTCATTCAGCGTTAACCAGTGGTTTAGAGTGGAACCTTAAAATTACTTCGCAAGAAATCCCTCATATCATTAATAAATCGCTAAGTACTTTTGAAACCTATTGGCAGTCACCTGACTTTGAACACTTTGATGGCAAAGCACCAAGCAAAGAAAAATTAAACAACGCCCTGCGCGAGGCAAAAGGCAGCTTCAGTACCGCAACGCCTAGTTTCTATTTTGATATCAAGCCGCATTCCCACCAGCAAACCATATTAGACAAGTTACAGACAGAGCGAGATCTGCATAAGCGTTATCGCAACCTAGTGGTGGCCGCAACGGGCACAGGTAAAACCATTATTTCTGCTTTTGATTTTGCGCGTTTCTATAATGAAAATCCCGAAGCAAACTTTTTGTTTATTGCTCACCGAGAAGAAATACTAAAACAAGCACTAGCGGCTTATCGTGGCGTATTAAAAAATAGCGCTTTTGGCGAGTTATGGGTCGGTAATCACAAGCCAAATACATATCAGCACCTCTTTGCCTCTATTCAAAGTTTAAACGCTCAACTTAGTACTGTAAATAACAACCAAACGGAAAAGTTAGCGCTAAGTGAAGACTATTTTGATTATATTGTTATTGATGAAGTGCATCATATTTCAGCCAGTAGTTATCGCGCGGTATTAGCGCACTTTAGCCCGAAAATATTGCTCGGATTAACCGCCACACCAGAGCGGCATGACGGTACAGATATACTCAGTGATTTTTGTAATGTTATTGCCGCAGAAATAAGATTACCGGAAGCCATTAATCAACGTCACCTTTCGCCCTTCCAATATTTTGGCATAGATGATGATACCGACTTAACTAAAATTTCGTGGTCTAAAGGTCGTTACGACATTGCTGAATTAACCCACCTTTATACCTATAACGACCAAAGGGTTTTACGCATTTTGCAAAGCCTTGAAGAAGTAGTTACGGATATAGCACAAATGCGCGCCTTAGCCTTTTGCGTCAGTAAAGAGCACGCAAAATTTATGGCGCAAAAGTTCACCTTGCATAATATTGCCTGTGGCGTATTAACCAGTGATAACAGTAAAGACCGTGAAGTGTTGCAACAACAACTAAAATCAAAACAAATCAATGTATTGTTCGTGGTCGATATATTTAATGAAGGGGTCGATATCCCCGAGTTAGATACCTTACTGTTTTTACGCCCTACTGAAAGTTTGACCATATTCCTGCAACAACTTGGTCGTGGCCTGCGATTAACGGATAACAAAGAATGTTGCACTATTTTAGATTTTGTTGGTAATTCTCGCCCTGAATACGACTTTTCCCATAAATTCAGAGCTTTGGTCGGTAAAACCAATCAGGCGATAGCCAAAGAAGTTAAACAAGGCTTCCCTCACCTGCCCTTGGGTTGCCGCATTGAGTTACAAGAAAAAACTCAGGCGATGATCTTAAAAAACATTAGCCAAGCGACACTAAACAAAAACAAACTGCTGAGCTTAATTAATAACTTTCCGCATAATACCAACTTACCGTTAACGCTAACTAACTTTTTACAGCTCAATCCTAACCTTACCCTAGAAGATATTTACAAGGTTAACGTTGGCCGTTCTAAAAAAGGTGGTGGCTGGTCAGCATTACTTGCCGCCAGCAAAAACAAGGAAATAGCGGCAGCGGATAAAGCGCTTTATTCAGCTTATTATCGCGCCATTAATAATAGATTACTCAACTGTTCATCCATTTCATATTTACGTTTTATCAAAACACTGTGTGATAACAGCTTTTCAATATCAGCCCTGAATACCGATGTAAACTTACCCAAACACCAGCAACTTTTTGCATTAATGACTCATTACGACTTTTGGGATAAAACAGGAAAACAAGCTGGTTTTAGTGACGTGGCGATAAGCTTATTAGCGCTAAGAAACACAACGCTTCTTGCGGAATTAGCCGATGTTATTACCCTGCTTATTGAACGACTTGAAGTGAGCGAGTTTGCTATGCCAACGGTCAATAACTCGAAAGTAGATGCATCGCCACTAAAAATGCATGTGCGTTATCCGAAAGAGCATATTCTAGTCGCCTTTGGTGATAGTACTTTCACTAAAAAATCATCGAGCCGTGAAGGTGTGTTGAATATTGCTGATGCTAATACAGAGTTGCTCTTTGTAACCTTAGATAAATGTGAAAAGCAGTTTTCAGCCACTACCATGTACCATGATTACGCCATTAGCCCGACCTTGTTTCATTGGCAAACGCAAAATAGCGCCAGACCAAATTCAGGCCGAGGTTTAGCTTATATTACGCAGAAAGAAACGCAGAAAACCTTCCTGTTATTTGTACGAGAACAAGGCAAAGATGAAAACGGCAGAACCATAGGTTTTGTTAATTTTGGACCGGTAGATTTTGTTAAATATGAAGGCAGTCAGCCAATGAATATTACATGGAAATTAAAACATCCCATGCCAGCGTATTTGTGGCATGAGACGGCTAAGTTGGCGGTTGGGTAAGTTAAAATTTAGTGTTCAAGTAACTAGTGATATGCCCTAGCTAAAACTACTAACCTGCAGCAGGAAGCCAGTATAAACCTTGAAGGCATAATACTGACTGAGTATTTATAATACCTACTTTTAAGTGGTAACCTTAACTATCGTCGTACTCAATTCCTAACGTATTGACAAACGCTTTTTCAGATTTTTGAATAAGCTCTTTTCTCATATCTAGAATTTTTCTTTTTACTACTTCTGAGTTTTCACATTTAAACATTTCAATCATTTCTTCAGTAATAAAAACCTGTTCTTTTTCTGGAAATACATTGGGCTTCAAAAGATCAATAAACTTAGAAATTCTTTGTCCTGATTTTCTTGCAATAGGAATCACACTGGCAGGGTAAAAAGCTTTCTTCTCATTTTTAATATCAGAAAACAAATAAGATAACGCTAAGCTATCTATATTTTCATTACTTCCTTTAAAATCGTTATAATAATTTAAGAGAAATAAAATCAAAGCATTTGAACGAACACTTCCAGCATTGATTTTTACCGGAAAATCAATTGTTTTGAATGGGATATTAGGTTTGTCGTTATATACAAGCTCATCACTTTCACCATTTAAATATTTCCGAAACTGAATGTATGCTTCTCTTTGCTTGCTTATTGTATACATCGTAAAATAATTTGAATATGTTGTGATCCAAAACCATCTTTTCAAATCGTCTATATTTTTATCTGTCGGTGATTCTATAGTATTAAAAAAGTCGGTGATAAAAATTAATTGAGGAACATATGGTAATTGTTTAGCATTTAAAACAAGAAGTTCATTAAATAAAAATTTAACCGCTTTTTCTATACTAGTAATAGTATTACGAGAAACATCTATGAAATCAGGCCGCATAGCCAGTTTTTCAATTTTACTTGATTGATCAAAATACGCTCTACCAAAAGAATGAGTTATACATTTTAAGATCAAGTCTCTTGCATTTGACATATCATGGAAATTGTACTCTTCTAACTTTAATAAAAGATCATCAATCAAGCTGCCTAATCTAAAATTACTGCCCTTATTATATGTCAAAGCAGATATCATCCAGTCAGGAGATATATCAGTTCCTTTTGAATTAACCCGTGAGAATATATCAACAGCTTCTTTGATATTCCCACCATCAATATTAATTGACGGTATTTGATAATCTATTAAGCTACTGCCTAAAGTTGCGTACCTTTCCATATAAAGCTCAATATTTTCAGAACTTATGTCTTTCTGAATTAAATTGGTTTGAAAAGAAAATGCAGCTTTAGTATCAATAAGTGAATACAAAGGTACTTGATAAGGCTCTACCAAAGATTTAGAACGAGGAACTACAAATTCTTCTGTATCTAAATCATAATAAATATTGAATTTTTTTGCCCAAAGATTAGAATCAATTATCTCCAAACCTTTATTTGGATCTGTCAAACACCCAAATAAGGTAGACAACCTTTGATAACCATCCAATATATACCAATACTCACTACCTGTGTTTGGTGGAGGGAGTAAAAATGCCCCCATCTCTTTAGATCTATCAAATGACTCAGATTCTGGTTTCCAAAGTAGAATCGAGCCAATAGGGTATCCAAGCTTAATACTATCAAACAAATCCTTGATTGCATTCAAGTCCCAAACATAATCCCGTTGAAACATGGGTACTTGGATGTTCCCTTTATTAATACTCTCAATCCAATTTACTAATCGACTAACTTTGGGCTCTATAGATAGTTTTGCACTCATAATAATTTTCGAACCTTATCAATAATATCTTTTAACTCATTAGGGTTTGATTGGTGTTTAGTTCTACTTATAAACCCTGCACTAGTTACTTTTTCTGATAAAAATAGCTTTGGAAACTCATTTTTAAAATCATTTCGGTCAGAGCTTATAAACTTCTTTAAATTTTGTTTTCTTAATATAGTTTTACTTTCTGGGCTGAGATCAGAATACAATTCTTGTATATTTTTATCTAAAGATTCAAAGTTTATATCGTCAAAACCCTTTTCTAAATCAAAGAAATCTTTTTGCTCTGAATTCAAGCTAAGATACACATCAATAAACTCCCTATTAGCTTCAATTTCAGAAAATGCTTCTTTAGGTAAATAATTTTCCATTTCTCTTTTTTCGAGTATATGGTAACAGATTTCATGTTCATCCAAAAATGTCACTAAATTAGTAATTCCTACTTTAAGCTCTTCATTTCTATATTTCTTATCACTATCCAGCAGAACAAGGCATCTTAGGTACTTATGGCTTTCTTGAGGGAATGCTGAACCTTCAAAGCTATCCATATCAGCTCTAATAACCTGCTCTATCGTTGAGCCTCCTCCCATAGCAAAAATCACTCTTCTGTCTTCTATTTGACTAGATATTTGTTTCGCTTCTTGTCTAAAACATTTAAATATAGATTTGAGGAAATGAGCATCATTAAGACTATTTTCAATAACTATTTTTAATGGCGAAGACAGGTAATGCAAAGCTTCTTCTGCGGTATGAGTTAAACCTATATATACTTTCACAATACCTGTACGATCACCTATCTGGATCGAGTCAGTAACTGCAAGCCTATATAACTCCTGATCTGATTGACTTAATTGATTGAACCAAACTGAATCCATTGTTGCTTCAATATCATCATCATTACTTTGGTAAAATTTATGCCAATCAATACATGAATGCCAAACTTTATTCAAATTCTTGATATCAGGAGCGACTTCGAATAACTGTTTTGAAATAGAATAAAACAATACTAAACACTCCTTTGCGCTTTTGATAATCGCCTTGCTTCGTTGAAGCTTTCATTGAATATATCATCAGGCCAAAATGAAACATTTCCTTTTTCATCAACATCGATACTCTTTAAATTACTAACACCATCTTCTTCATTGAAGTCTACAAAATAGATTTGAAGATCTGAAGCTTTCAATACACCTGAAGCTACAAGACTTCTGATTCTTAGTAACAAATTTTGTGAATGTGTTTCAATTAAATATTTTTTATTCGTGTCTTCCACAACTGAATTCACAAATAGTTCGCCTAGATCTCCATGAACAGCAGGGTGTAAATGAAGTTCAGGTTGCTCAAGAATAATAAGAGTTTCTTCTTTAGCTGGTAAAAAGGCACGGGTAACAATTGGTAGTGCTTGACTCATGCCTTGACCAACATCTTTTATGTTTACAAAAACACCTGTGTCTTTTCGCCCTAATTCAACTTGATAAAAAGGCGACTTCTCTGCATTTATTCTTAAAAGCCATCCATCAAAATATGCTTGATACCAATCACTGACTTTAGAAATAACATCTTTACTATCTTCCTGTGCATCTTGTATTAAAATCGGGTAAGCATTCTCTCCATGAATACCAAATTTATTTTTGTTTTTAATTAAATGACGGTTATAACTTCTTTCAGGAAATTTACGAAATGGCCCTATATAGTCTGCATTAAATTTTAGAGTAACAAATTCATCACCTTCTTGATGCTCATCCTCAGACAATAGAAAACCATTGAATTCATTCGAATCAACAGCGGATTTACTCTTTCCATTTTTCTTATGTTCTCACTTAAGAACACTATATAAATCAGTCACTTGATTTGTTTGGAAAATTGATACTTCAAGTGATTCCACGGGTGAATACAACCCGATTTTCAAAGCATTAGCTCCTGTTGTTTTACGACCATGCATTAAATCTCTGAATTCAGCACCTAACTCCACTTCATCATTAATCAGCTGCAATGGCTCAGGAAACTCACCCTTTAATGAATGTTCAATCATGCTCGGTAGTTTTGCTATCGAGCTTTTTCCTGAACTATTTTTACCTAACAAAATAGTTATAGGCTTAATAACTAACTCTTGTTTATCTTTGAATGATTTATAATTTTCAAATGTAATTTTATTCATTAATAATCTCCCTTGATATAACCATAAGCCCTATCAAACAGCACTTGGTCTTTAATAATTTGTATTTGAAAATAATTTTACGCAGTAGAATAGCAATGTCATCTTTTTTATGCATAAAGTTAGAGTTTTTGTTAATTTTTAATATCCAGTTTTATATAACATTATTAGCATCACCACCCTCTCAATTGCTGTATTTCTGTCAAATGCCCACGTTGCACCAACAACACCTCAAACAAATCATCTACTGATGAGTTATCTGAACTTAAGCCCGATTGGGCAATATATTTGGCATCACACCCTGAGCCTGCACCTATATCAAGGATACGGGCATTGGGATTTTCTATAATAGCAGGCAATAGTTGACACCTGCTTTGATGTACTTGATCAAATGTCTTTGATAGGTATTGCTGGGCTAATTCAGTGGCATTTTCATTATAAAATTCAGCGGGCAAGCGCGGGATCCTTTCGCGGTGGTATTTTTATTCTTCTATTGTGACACAAATACAATTGCCTAGTTATTGTTCTTTGTCAATAAGTTGTACTAAAAACCAAACCATAAATACCCTATAAGTTAAAGTTTAGTGGTTTTAAGAGATTGGATTCCCGATCAGTAACTTCGGGAATGACGAAGGGTGTAACTTCGAGAATGACAGAGGGGTAACTTCGGGAATAACGGAGGGCGTAACCTCAGAAATGACGGAGGGTGTAACCTCGGAAATAACGGAGGACGTAACTTCGGAAATGACGAATATATTAAGAGGGGTGTCTGCTATTTTATGCTGCTGCGGCATTATTTGATAAGCAAGTCATCACCACATTTTTTCATTGCATAAACTCTGCGATGTTATTATGACCTGCACCAATAATAACTTTCACTTTCAATTTTGGCTTGCTGGCAAAGTAATTCGCTAAGTTATGACCGTATTTAGGCGCAATCACCTCATCTTGCTCTGCAATAATAAGTAGACTATCCACGTTAATACCTTCTACCTTACGCCATGATTCAAATTTGTCTTTTAGCAAAAAGGATAAGGGGAACATCCAGTAAATGTCTTGGGCAACATTGAGAATACTGTAAAAAGGGGTGACTAAAATCATCTTTTTAATCGCTCTAACTGCGCTTAGATTAACCGCAACACCATACCATGCTTTAACAGTGGCGATACACGGCAACTGTTTCAAGCAAAGCCGCCATAAGGGTAATCGGGAATTTCTTCTCCACAACAATACTGCTGTGTTATTAATTTACTCTCGCTATAACTTTAATCTAACTAATATTAAATATATAATTGAATCAATAGCTAAAAAGTCATAACTAAAAAGAAATCTAGAAGGAGCTTACCCTTGGAGTTTGATGCAAGACAAACAGTCATTATCGCAATAGTTGTCTTACTTATAGGTAAGTTACTAAGAAATAAGATTGCTTTTTTTCAAAAATATAATATTCCTGAACCCGTAATTGGAGGGATAATTGCTTCCCTCATTTTTAGTGGTTTTTTCTTTTTTGCTGATATAGTTATTTCTTTTTTTTTAGAACAACGTGACATACTTCTCGTTGTGTTTTTCACCTGTGTTGGACTATCAGCTAAACTATCTACCCTGATGAAGGGGGGAAAAGCATTGTTGATTCTACTCATTATCGCTGTCACTTTCTTATTCCTTCAAAATCTAACCGGAGTAGCAATAGCCTACCTAACAGGCTTACCTGCTAAAATAGGTGTATTAGGTGGATCTGTTTCACTAAGTGGTGGTCATGGTACAGCAATAGCTTGGTCTCCTATTTTTGCAGAAAAATATGGGATATCAAACGCTGTAGAAATTGGTATTGCTTGCGCTACGTTTGGCTTAGTTTTGGGGGTATTTCTGGTGGTCCAATATTCAACTATTTATCAAAGAAACATAACTTACAGCCCAATAGTGTTGAATTGCCAACAGTAGGTTCTACAAAAATTGTAGAAACAAAAATCACTGTTAATACCGCCTATAATGTCTTACTAGCCGTTTGTATTGCTATTGGTATCGGCTTATCACTCCACGAGCTTAGTAACGAATTAGGTTTTAAACTACCTGTTTTTGTGCCGTGTTTATTTGGCGGCATTATCCTGACTAATACTATCCCTTACTTTTGGAAATCTGTACCGTGGTCATCAGGAAAGTCGACACTAGCATTATTATCTGATTTCAGTTTAGGTCTGTTTTTAGCTATGTCATTAATGAGCTTACAATTGTGGACATTAATTGACTTAGCATTACCTATTATTCTTTTACTGACTGCACAAGTACTACTTGCTGCGTTATTTGCGATATTTATTGTTTTTTATGCTTTAGGAAAAACATACGACGCTGCGGTAATGGCTTCCGGCTATGTGGGTTTAGGCTTGGGAGCAACACCAACTGCGGTAGCGAACATGACAGCAATAACTCAAAAGCACGGAGCATCACCACAAGCGTTCATTGTTATCCCATTAATAGGCGCATTTTTCATCGATATAGCAAATGCGATTATTATTCAACTATTCCTAAATTAGGTTTGGGTTTAGATTTTTAATCAAATGATTAACATTTAAAGGATTATTATTGTAGATGATCACTTTATAATAGTTTACAAAAATCATCGACATCACAAAAAGTTTCAATTAAATTATCCATGCCTGATCTAATTCAACTGTTGCATTTCTTTCAACCGCCCACGTTGCATAGCCAAGGCATCAAACAAATTATCTACTGATGAGTTATGGATAATTAAGGCTTTTTTATTTATCAAGTGCGGAGTGATTTGCTAATATCAGCAATAAAAAAAACCGCACTAGGCGGTTTTGGTTAATAAGTAATTTAAAGTTTATTTCTTTCTTAGTTTTACACCAAGTAATTTAAAAACAGGTTTTAATAAGCCAATAAAACAGCAAAATGTAAGAATTAAACCCCAAACAACAAGGCTTGATAGATGCTCAGGTTCAGCATTAATATTTCCAAACGCGATCATTGCTAAAAAGGCAAACACCCCAGCCAACCACATTAACGCTCTTTTTTTATAAAATGCTATATCAGCATTTTTTGTTTGTATAAAAATTAATTGGTCAATCAATTCGCTAGCTTGAACTTTACCAAGGTTGTCAATAGTTTCTTGTTCATCAAAGCCAAGATCATAAATAAATTTTTTTTGTTTCAGTGTAGCCTTGCCCTCGTAAATATGTTGTTCAGGTATATCAGTTTCTTTGTTCATTAGTTAATCCATTATCCATTTTTTAATAGTATATTCGCTATCAGGCTTAAATCACTAGCCACTGATTCAAGAGTAAAAACGCGTTCTGTTGATTCATAATTTTTTGTCGAGTGAATAATATCAATCATTGCGCTGAGAACTGTCCTGATACAGGGCAATGGTAATAAATAATACACATAAACGTCATACTAAACGGATAAGCTGCCGACAGTTAATTTTATAAATATTTATTGGTATTGGTATTGGTATAACTAGTTGATAGGTAATTAAGTTCCAAAGCAATTATTTCATCGATGTTAGTCCGCCGGTTCTTTGGTATTTCCCGCAATATTAATAACTGCATTTTTGATAGAAATCGCGATTTGATCCGCCGTTTCAATAGACGCTACGGCTCTGGCGGTAGTAAGTCCTCCAATTAAAATACCTAATAATGCCCATCCCTTAGCTATGCGTTCCTCTTGCGAATCACCATCAATTCCTTGAGCCATAAGCTCAACTATTTCTTTCATTTTTTCTTCATAGATACTTTGTAATTTAGGCCTAGTACGTACAACTTCAGGTGAAAGTGTTGTCATTGCACAGCCACATGAAAGATTTTCCCGATGTGATTGACTTAGATAATAATCTGAAAAAGCCACAAGCCACTGCTTTCCATGTTGACGTTGAAATTCAGGGATTGCAGTAATCACCTCATCAAGGCCTACCGACAATGCCACTTCAAATGCGCCTTCTTTTGAGCCTAAGTGGGCATAAAAGGCACCCGAAGTAACCCCTGCCTTTTTAGCAATACCATCAACACCAATACCTGCATAACCATTACTTCGAAAAGCTTCGCTTGCTGCGTTGATAATACGTTTTCTCGTTTCTTGCTTTTTGCTTACTTTCGTCATGTGAATATCCTAACCCTGAGAATATACAGATTATAACGGTGTTCCAAATAAAAATATAGCAATCGTTATATTTAATATTGACAATATAACGATCACTATATAACATGGCGACAACTGCAAAATATAACGACCACTATATTATTGTGTGTTAAACACTGACGTTGCCTAAAAGCAACATCGATTAATCACTAACAATTAACTTAACAATTATTGGAGAATACTATGCCATTAACACTTACTCTTACTGAGGGCGTTATCCCTGCGGGTTCTGAAAAGGAAGCGGTTGCAAAAATCACTCACTCAATGCTTAAACATCATGGTCTTTTAGGCAATACGGTGATGACACCTAATATTACCGCACATGTTTCAGTACTGCCTAAAAATTCGACTTTTTCGGGTAGCGAAGAATTCTCAGGCGTTTGGATGGAATGGAAGGTACCTTCATTTGCTTTTGCTTCAAGAGAAATTCAATTGGCGCACTTTGCCGATGCCACCGAAATTATCAGATCGTTATCTGGCGGGAAACAACCGATAGAACATATTTACTCGAATGTTATTCATACGGTCGATGGCTCATGGAATTTCAATGGCATCGCGATGACCAATGAAGAAATTGGTGCTGAAATATCAAAGGGATAATAGGTCTTCCAACTAATTTTGATCAGTAATATTTTTTCCTCACTCATTTATAGTCTTTGCAGGGAGTAGAAAGAATCATTGTAAAAACATCGACAAAAACAGGTGAGCCTTCGGTGTTTTTGTTGTTATCCATGATAATTCAACATTAAAAAAGAGAAATTTATGTTTAAAAAAATAGCAGCGACAAGTTTATTAGTCATTATTTCAACGAGTTCCTTTGCGGGTCAAAAAATATGTACGCCAATTGGGGGGATGGCAATGCCAACATTCTCTCCTCAAGCTGATGGTTCGGTGAGAATTACGGCGGCATTAATTGGCAGTGTTAGTGCAGCAAGTGGAACAATTACGGCTCAAAGAGAAACCAAGAGTGGCTTGGAAATGGATTTGAATCACTATTTTTTAAACAATACTGGAGGTTCATTTCACACGGTAGATCATGCAGAGTTAACCGCTGTACCAGGTAAATCGGGTAATTTTATGATTGAAATTAATTACTCCATTGAGAAAGAATCTACGACCGGCACGTTCAAAGGCTATGAAGGTAATTTCAAAAGTTACGGTTTAGTCGATTTGAATAATATGGAAGGACTAGTACGTTACAGTGGTGAAATTTGTAAATTGTAATAGCAATAGAGAGCACTAGCGTCTATCAAATGTACGGGCTAGTGCTGATTTTATTCCGTCAATTAACGGGAGGTTTCCACGATGAATCGAATACTTCATACGATGTTAAGAGTATCTAACCTTGAAAAATCAATTGAGTTTTATACCAAAATATTAGGTATGGATGTACTCCGAACTTTCGATCGACCTGAGCAAGGTTTTTCTCTAACCTTTTTAGGTTATGCAAAGGAGTCTGAAACGTGTGTATTAGAGTTAACCTATAACTATGGCGTTAATAAATATGAATTGGGTAATGCCTTTGGTCATATTGCGATTGGCGTCGACGATTGTTACGCCGCTTGTAATCAAATAGAGGCATTAGGCGGTAACATCGTTCGTGAAGCAGGTCCGCTGACAGGTAGCAAAGAAATAATCGCATTTGTAGAAGACCCTGATGGCTACAAAATTGAATTGATTCAACAGGACTCAATTCATTAGATTTCGCGCGCGACATTTTAACCGTAAAATAATGATGAGCTATTGGCTAAAATCACTATTCAGTTGAAAGCTTCAACTTACAACTATAAATCAGAAGGTTATAATATTATGAAACTAAAATTAACCGGCGAATGCCTCTGCGGTGCAGTACAATTTTCTGTCAAAAACGAATTTAAGGCTTTTTATCAATGTCACTGTAAGCAATGTCAGCAGCTAACAGGCTCGGCATTTACGTCAAACATTTTGACTGCACCTACAAATATTGAATGGCTTAAAGGTAAGCACAACGTTACCGTGTATGATCACCCTACTAGAGGGTTCTCAAAATCGTTCTGTACCGTTTGTGGCTCTGGGCTTCCTTTTATCAATAAAAATAAAACAACATTAATTATACCTGCAGGCTCACTTAATGAGCTGCCTGATTTAAAGCCACAAGCTAATATGTTCACAGTAGAAGAAGCATGTTGGCTTAAGCCTGGTTTAAACGCTAAGGAATTTAGTGGTTTCCCTGATCAGAAACTTCTAAAATGACGTCTACAGTTACATCCTGAGTTAACTGCATAGCCATGGTTCAATGAGATAATAATGCGCCGTGCCGACAGACTCTTTCAAATCATTCAGTTGTTAAATAATCGCCGTTTAACTACCGCGAGTTTATTAGCAGAAATACTCGAGGTGTCTACAAGAACTATTTATCGAGATATTCAAGATCTCATTGCCAATGGTATTCCTGTAGAAGGTTAAGCCGGTGTAGGGTATTTATTACGTCGTGAAGTATACGGTGAAGAACTCAATGATTTCATCGAGGAAATTCAGAGAAAATATGGATAATTTCGCTCAAAATCATCATAACGCGCAACGCTGAACTTCCATATCGTGTTCCTTTAATTCTTAACGGGAGGAATTGAATACGTACCTGTTGCATGGGCAACCGGTATATTACTCCCCTTTGAGAAAATAGAGACTTCACCTATGACTAACGTTCTTCCCATTTTAAGTAATTTACATTCTGCTATTAAATCTTTATCTGCTGAAGGTTTATTCAAAAAATTGATACTTAAATTAGTCGTAACCGCTAAAGGGATCAAACCTTTTGCATTGAGTACTGCAACGTATAAAGCAACATCAGCCACTTTCATCATCGTCGGACCTGACACCGTTCCTCCTGGGCGTAAATCACTTTCACCTATCGGCTGTCTTACCCGAATAATAGCTTGATCCGTATATTCAACTACACAATTTGATTGTGGGAAAACACTAGCTAAAAAATCATTTAATTCATTTGTTGTTAACATAATGGCTCTTTTTATTTTTTAATATATTAAAATCAATGTGATAGTTCTTGTATTTCAGGCATTACTTGTTGGCATAATGACATTTGTTCCATTGATTTAAGTTCGGGCGTAATGAATGCTAAATAAATGTATCCTGTTAATATTTCTTGGTGATATTTCTTCGAAGCTTCAATGAATTGGTATTAGCTCGGAGAAGCTAATATTAACCTTCAAGTCCTTCTCTATTTGGAATTGACATTAAAGTACAAGTAATTGTTGCTACGAGTTTTCTTTTACCCTCATTAATTGCATATAATTCACCATCACTAACAATAATCGTTTTTCCTGCTTTTTTAACTTTCCCAACCGCTATAAATACTTCTCCTTTTGCAGGAGAGAATAAATTAACTTTAAACTCAATTGTTAATACTGCCATATTTTCAGGCATTAAAGAAAAAGCAGCGTAGCCACATGCACTATCCAAAACAGTTGATACTATTCCTGCGTGAATGAACCCATGTTGTTGAGTTAATTTATTGTCGTATTTAAATTCTAACTCAACATGGCCTGGCTCAATCAGAATAGGTTTTGCACCAATAGTTTTCATCACTTCTTGTCGATAAAAACTCTCTTTTACTTTATTTTCGAAAGAAGGATTTTTTGGAATGAATTGACTCATAAATTTACCTTGTTTTTATAAAATGGGGAGGCTATTGCTTTATACCCGTTACCATTCAAGACGCACACTTCAGAGTGCACTTTGAATATTGATGGGTATATACTCATCAATATAACAGCGTTTAAAATAAATAACAGCGTTCAATAAATTAAATACCGTTCAATACATTAAACGCTGTTACAATAAAGTTCAACAATTAAACAGAGAAATTAAAGGGAGAATATTTAGAATGACTGGCACTAAGCAAGCACGACACAAAGCTATAGGCGACATGAAGCGAAACCTTATTCTCGATGCAGCTAAAACTGTTTTTAAACGCGATGGATTAGCAGGAGGTAGCTTACGAGCAATAGCGAAAGAAGCCGGATATACAACGGCTGCGCTTTATTCTTATTTCGATTCAAAAGAAAGTATTTATGCCAATTTACTACGCATATCGTTAGAAAACCTTAAAGAACATATTGATGCATCTTTGCTTGGAGAATCAAATTTACAGATGAGAATATATAAAAATGCCAAATCATTTTATCAATTCTATGCTAACAACCCTCAAGATTTAGAGTTGGGATTTTATCTTTTTAAAGGAGGGATCCAGCCGGAAGGCGTCGGTGTTGAGCGAAACAAAGAGCTTAATAATGCATTGTTATTGACTCTACAACCAATCATAACGTCCTGTGTTAGCTTAGGTAAAAAAATAATAGAAGCAAAAGCGATCGCAGCAGAAATTCTTGCTCTGATATCTGGTGTGCTTCTTTTACATTTTACCCATCGCATCAAAATATTTGATGTGAATCCAGAAGAGTTGTTTGAAACTCATATTCAAAGAGTTTTAGATACATTATAGCTAGCGCATTGATGACAAGTTTTAATAATAATCTAACCTGACTAAGCCAAGGAAGTTTTAGCTAATATTTTTGTTTACCGAAGCTTATTCATTTAATGTGTCTCTGACTCTATCAATACTGACCACTAGCAATACCGCTACTAATATTGTAGCATCCTTATATTGATAATTAAGGAGAGCTTATGTCGCTACCTATGCCAGGTGAGCAAGTGAGAGGTTCTACAACGGGTAAGCCTATTATGGCGCTACTCGACTTGCTTGGTCGAACATGGGCCTTATACCAATTCCATTAAATTTATTCCCACCTCAGAGCTATGTCAGAGAAGCTATAACAAATAAAATTTGTGCTGATATAGTCATTCTATATATAACAAATTTGTGCAGTTATTGCTTTTCTGACAAGCTCCCAAGGGCGAGTTTAAAAGGCTTATATACTGCGTTATTGATTTTGACAAGGGAATTACCATTCTCTCAATCAATGCCTTGCCTCTAAGCCTTTTAATTCTCGCTGAGTAGGAAATAACTTAATGGACTTGGTATTAATTATTGTTTGGCAACTTAGCCAAGGCAGTGCCACCTTCAGAGAGTTACAGCAGCGCTGTGAGAAAATTTCGCCTAGCTTATTAAATACGCGTTTAAAAGAATTAAAAGCGTTAAAACTAGTAGAATCAACGCCAAATGGTTATCAGTTAACGGTAACAGGGCAAGCGTTATTTTCAATCGTTGCTCCACTTGAAGAATGGTCGTATAAATGGGCTAGCCAAATTAAAAAGGATAATGTATGAGTTTGATGTACGCCAATATGCCGCTCGACCGATGCACTAATCAACGTAAAAATAAACGCTGGTTAATGTCAGAATTTACGCATCAAAACACATTGTTTTGTATTATTAATGACGGCATGAGCCTTTTTTCTCATGATAATATTTTTACGCCCCTTTATTTAACTAAATCCCAACTTGATAGTTTATCTGTCGATAGTTGCATTTACTTGGGTAAGAATTTAGGTAAAGGATATTTTGGTAAAAATTTGGGTGAAGAAGATGAGTCATTAACCTCTACCAACGTTAAATCGTTGTTTGTAGTAGATTTTAAAAAGTTACGGTTTTCGACCCAAGCACAACTACTTAACCTTGGTCAGTGGCAAAATCTGCGCGAAGTAACACCAAATTTAACGGCTTTAGATGCGTCAATTCAAGCATTAGCCAAAGCGCTTGTTTACTGGCATACCACCCATCAGTATTGCGGTAAATGCGGTAACGCAAGTAGATCTGTTGAGGCAGGACACGCTAGGCGCTGTACCGAGTGTCGTAATGTATCATTTCCGCGCACAGATCCTGCGGTAATTATGCTAGTAGAACATAAGTTTCCTGATGGTATCGCTCGTTGTTTATTAGGGCGTAATGCCAAATGGAGAGCGGGTATGTATTCAACCTTAGCCGGTTTTGTTGATCCGGGCGAAACGCTAGAAGAAGCGGTGATAAGAGAAGTGTTAGAAGAAACAGCGGTGGTGGTTGAAAATCCTCAATATATAACGTCTCAGCCGTGGCCATTTCCGGCCTCTGTTATGTTAGGTTTTACTGCTGTTGCTACCTCAACCACCATTGATATTAGTCAAGATGACTTAGAGGATTGCCAATGGTTTTCTAGAGAACAATTAGCCAGTTTTTATAAAGGCACTAATGCGGGTATTAATATTGATAAGAATGCCGGTGTTAATGTTGATCATACTGTCGAGGCCAGTGTCGTTGAAAGTGTTGAGGCTAATGATCAAAATCCTGAATATAGGTTGAGTAGTAGCGATTCTATTTCATCTTATTTAATAACCGCGTGGAAAAATAAAGAAATAGGTCAATATTAATACCAAATAAAATAACCAATTCAGAGCTTTCCTGACAAGTTGCCAAAGGCGAGTTTAAAAGGTTTATCGCTGCGTTATTGATTGAAAATCTGAGTACTGTAGACTAATATTTTAGCTTAAAAGACTACGGGAATGACGTCCCTGAGCCAAGTAAAAAACATCATCAATGTGGTGTTTAAATAGATTGCCTGCCACCTTTTCGCCATAGTTTGTCAGTACTTTGCCCTTAACCTGACACCACTAACACTCAATGCTCTGTTTAAATGGTTTATATCACCTGAAGACAAGAGCAAGCAATGTTTACTGCTAAAAAAAATTTACAAATTATTGATTATCAAAATTCGTATTATTGCCGACAACAGCGCAAAAAACGACGCTATAAATGGTTAAAAATTTCACTGCTATTCTTACTTATCATCTCACTTGCGTTATTTTTTGTCCCTTTTGCACAAAGTAATCAACTTGATTTTGAAAAGCCAATAAAACATGACAATGCCTTTATTCATGGTCCGCAATTAATTTTTGAAAATCTAAATAAAAGTCAAAACCCAGTCATGCGTGCAAGCTTCCCTGTTGATATTGAAGCCAACATTGAAATTAATGGTTTAGTCGCTTACCTAGAAATAAAGCAAACCTTTATTAATCCTTATGCTATTGCATTAGCGGCTAAGTATCAGTTTCCATTACCTGAAAATTCTGCGGTTAAACAATTAAGAATAAAAATAGGTGATACAGAGATCATTGGCGAAATAATGGAAAAAAAAGCCGCAAAGGTACTTTACCAAAAAGCTAAAAAACAAGGGAGAAAAGCAAGTTTAGTGGAGCAACATCGTCCGAATTTATTTACTAATAAAATAGCGAATATTCCAGCACAATCAACCGTTGTTGTTACGTTAAAATTTATTATGCCAATCTCATTTTCCAATGATAAATTTACCTTACAACTGCCGCTAGCAATAACAGATAGGTATCAGCCAAAATCAGCGTCATACTTGCCTGAGCAGTTGCCTGAACACGCACCAGAGCAATCACCTGCACATAAGCATTCAAACAATAAATTACCTGAGCCATTTAACCTATTAGCCACACGTTCGCCTACCATTAATACTCGCTCAGTTGCGCGTAGCCAGTCGTCAATAAATATTGCACTAAACTCAGGCATTCCTATCACGGCTATTTTCAGTGGCAGCCATAAAATACAATCACGCGCAGTAAACAGCGAGCAAAATGCTTACTTTATTACCTTAAATAAAGCCCATGTGGTGTCTAATAAAAACTTTGCTTTAAGCTGGCAATTAGTCGCCAGTAATCAACCACAAGTCAGTAGTTTTACTCAAGAGGTTTCAGGTGAACATTACACTTTACTGACCTTTTTTCCGCCAAAAACGGCAATTGCACAAGTCATCGCAAGGGATATTATTTTTATTATTGATACCTCTGGTTCAATGCAAGGAGGCTCGATGGAACAAGCAAAAGCGAGTTTACAACTTGCCCTATTACAGCTTAACCATAAAGACAGCTTCAATATTATCGCTTTTGATAATGAACCCGAATTACTCTTCCCTATAACGCAAATGGCCTCAACGCAAAATATCAACAAAGCACAGCATTTTATTGATGACTTAAATGCCGACGGCGGTACTGAAATGTACCAACCACTAAGCAATGCCTTGATGATGAAGAGAGATAAAGTGCAATCAGTAAAAGCAATTCGCCAAATAGTTTTTATTACTGACGGCGCAGTCGCCAATGAATTTGAGCTTATGCAATTACTTAACACTGCTCAAGAAAATTTTCGTTTAAATTTTCGTTTATATACGGTAGGAATAGGCGCAGCGCCCAATGGTTACTTTATGAAAAAAGCGGCACAATTTGGTCGTGGCAGTTATGTGTTTATTCAAAATCAAAATGAAGTTCAACAAAAAATGAGTCACTTCATGACAAAAATAAGCCAACCTGCATTGACTAATATTACGCTAATACTTGATAACCAAGTTCATCAGCAAGTTGAGATTTACCCTAAAAAAATCCCCGATTTATATTTTGGTGAACCGCTGCAAATAGCCATTAAGTCTCAGTTTCCTATCACCAGTGTTCAATTAACCGCTGAAACCGTATCAAGCCCTTTTTATAAACAATTAATGATTGATGAACGCCAATCATCGAAAGGTATTTCATCACTGTGGGCACGGCGAAAAATAGAAAGCCTACTCGACAGCCTTATTGTTGGGGCAAATAAAGAAAAGGTAAAGTCACAGGTAATTGCCACCTCGCTCAATCATCAAATAATATCGCCCTATACCAGTTTTATCGCAATAGAAAAACAGCCAGAGATCTCGTCTTTGCTCGCAAAAAACAACACAATGCAAGCCCATAAGAGTTTACTAGTAGCAATGCCTCAAACATCCCTTGATTGGCAATTACAATTTTTGGCTGGCATAGCACTAATGTTACTTAGCTTAGTATTAATGAAGGTGAGTGACTTAACGTGCTTGCATAATACTTGGCTAGCTAATCGATATTTAAAAAGAGTAAGTGGTCGTTAATGAAAATATGCCGACTCATTAAAATATCGCTGCTTGTTACTGGTAGCTTACTTTGTCTTCATGCGAGTTGGCTGCCAGTTAAAGGCTGGCTTTCTCAACAATTAATTAGTTACAGCTGGCATCAAACCATTAATTTAAAGCAAAAAATTAAACCTTGGCCGTGGGCAGACACCTACCCCATTGCCGAGCTTTCATTTGAACGTTTAAACAAACATGTTGTTGTGCTTAACGGCGGCGATCCTACTACCTTAGCTTTTTCAGCTGGTGCTATTGCCCCTTTTAATCAAGCTAAAAGCACGCAACCTTTTGTGGTTGCAGGACATAGAGATAGTCACTTTTCATTTTTAGACGAGGTAATGATGAACGATGTAATTTCATTGGCTGACAAATATGGTCAAAGCCAGCTTTACCAAGTTGAAGCGATTGATATTGTTGATGCATCAACAGGAAAACTACCTATTTTGGCCGATGACTCATCGTTAATATTGATCACTTGCTACCCTTTTACTAATACAAGTACGGTTAGCGATAATGTCGGTAGTGGTGGCAATAGTGATGCCCGTAGTAATAGTAATGAAAGGTATGTGATAACCGCAAAGTTGCTTTGAAGCATATTCAGGTGGAACGGGTATATACCCATTAGGTTTTAAACAATAGAAGATTAAGGCTTACATTATGGTAAGCCTTATTTAATTTACTACTTAAAGTATTAGCTGCCGACTTTAACTGCCTAAAATTTTAAGTGGTAGCGACAAGGCACCATTGCCTGTTTGGCCAACAAACCAAATAATGGCACTTAAACCACCCACGGTAAGAACATACCATAAGGCTGAGACAATTTGCGCATATCGATTAAGTGGCAATAACTCACTTAAATGCCGACGTTTATATTCAAAAATTATTTCAATGCTACCAATCGCTAGTAAAAATCCTAACAATGCCAAACCAAAGTGATAACTAATATAAACACCAAATACAGCCCCTAATACACAAGCGACTAAACCTACTTTAGAGTTGATTGAAAAAGCGATACTTTTAAGCACATGACCACCATCTAAAGGCAATATGGGTAATAAGTTAAATAAATTGAGCAGTGCATTAAATACCGCTAAACCAGCCAGTATTTCTATGTCGGTAAGCCAATAACCAACTAAACAAGCGATAGAGAGTATCAAGCCGAAGAACGGCCCCATGATTGAAATAACAATATCTTGCCAACGGGTATTAATTTTGTCATCGCTAAGCGCTAAACCGCCAACAAAGGGGATAAGATATATGCCTTTAGTTTTCAAACCAAAGTACTTCATTGCCTTGATATGACCGTACTCATGAAAAACTAAACAAAGCACAAGCGCAATGGCAAACTCAATAGAGAATAACCAGCTATAAGCCGCCAAACTACCCGCAGCAAATAATACCTTAATCACCTTAGCACTTTTCAATAATTTTAAGCCAAGGCCTGCCATACCAACAAAGCTAAATTTTATTGGTTGTTTTTTACCTTGAACAATTTGACGTTGCTCTATATCTTTTTCATTGAGGGTATTTTCATGCTGTAATTCATTGTTAATTAACAGCTGAAATTGCAGATCAAAGGGCTGCCATTGCAATGAACCATTAAGTTCAATCTGTAACTCGCCCTGCTCACTTTGTAAGGAAAACTGATGGGTAAATTTATCATTGTCGGCATTGGCATCAACTTGAGACACACATTGATCATCCCAAAAAAGTTGCTGCCATCCTGCCATTGAACCTTCTAACCGTAGTGTTTTACCTAAACACGCTATCTCTAATAATTGCACTTTGTAAACTCAGCAAATAAAACCTTGCCCGATTATCACTATATTTATCGATGCAGCAAGGTTTATCGGCAAAAAGATTAAAAAATGCCGCCATAAATAAGGTTATTATTATTTACTAGCTCTTGTGACCGCTAATACACTTTTTACAAAATAATCAATTTGTTGTTCAGGAATTGAAGCAAGATTAATTCGTCCGTTATTCAAACCGTATACGGCATACTCATCTCTAAGGCTTTCCATTTGCTCTTCTGTTGCGGGCAACATAGCAAACATTCCTTCTTGAGATAAAATATAATCAAAATAATTATTCCCTGAATAGTTACGAAATGCAGCGCAAAGCTTTGCTCTTATTCCTTTAATGCTAACATTTATTTGGGCCAATTCATCTGACCACATTTTTTTCAATTCAGGCGTTTTTAAAATGGTTTTTACAATTTCAGCGCCATTAGAAGGTGGCACCCAATAAGTGGGTTTACTCATAATTGCGAGTTGAGCTTGTGCTTTATTTGCTTCTTCTTGTGTTGGGCTTAGAATATACGCAGCGCCTACTCTATCACTGTATAAACCAAAGTTTTTCGAACAACTCACGCAAAGTGCTAAGCGTTCCACTGTATTAGCGACAGTAATTAAGCCCGCTGCATCTTCATTTAATCCGTCAGCAAACCCTTGATACGCGGTGTCGATTAAGGGAAAAAATTTTGTCGATTTTGATAGCTGGGCAATTTGTTCCCAGTGCTGCAATGTTAAACGCAATCCTGAGGGGTTATGGCAAGAGCCGTGAAGTAGTACAACGTCATTTTCGCCTAATTTTTCTAGGGTATTGAACAGGCCACTTTCATCAAGCGTCATGGTTTTATCATCAATAAAAGGATATTCTTCGTAAGCTAAACCTGCGGCCATAATAGTTGGAATATGATTAGCATACGTTGGGTTACTTACCCAAATTTTTGCCTCAGGGTTTGCTAGTTTAATTAAATCTAATATGGCGCGTAAGCCGCCACTGCCACCAGCGGTTTGAATGCCACTGACATAGCCATTAATCTCTTGACCTGCAAAGGCGAGTTCTTGCAGTAATTGAACATACTCAAGATCACCTTTTGAACCGACATAACCTTTATTTCGTCCTGCATTGGCAAGTTGTTGGTCTACTTTTTTCACCGCTTTCATTAATACTACATTGTCGTTGGTATCTTTATAAACACCCACGGTTAAATCCACTTTAAAAGGTCTTTCATCTTTAGATGAACGCGCCATCAAGTCTATAATTTCGTCAGCAGCAGGTAGAGGAATATTGGCAAACATGGGGTCTCTTCAACTTTAAATAAATAACAACGTAATTTAATACATCTAAATCAAGACAGGAAAAAACAAGTACTGAATGCAAAGGCCTAGACGTTGCAGACCGACCTTTACATTCAGCTAAATTTTATTGTTTTTTAGGGATACTTCACTCTGATACATAGCCTGTAAAGCATAAACTCACAAACATACACCTTGCATGAGTTCCTACGATTTATTCTGGCTTAGAATATCCTGACCAGATATCGGCATTGGCTGATGTTTTCTTCTTACGTTTTTTCTTACCTGTGCCTTCAGGTTTTGCCATCGGTTTACTTTCAGCTAATAGTGCAGCTAAAATTGAATCATCGCTAATTTCATCGGCTTCAAAACCTTCAACTTGCTCTCGTTCAAGCCAAATTTTGTTCTTCTTTTCGATTACTTTGAAATGATGATAATCTTCATAATCGATAAGCGATATTGCTAAGCCTACTTCGCCTGCACGGCCACTTCGACCAATACGGTGCATGTAGTCTGATGGACTTCTAGGTAAGTTAAAGTTGATTACCACAGGCAGTTTTTCAATGTCTAAACCACGAGCAGCAATATCAGTGGCAATTAACACTTCAATCTCACCGGCTTTAAACCCGTCAAGCACGCGGCTACGTTCACTTTGGCCTTTATCACCATGAAATACGGCGGCGGTAATACCTCGTTTAGCCAATTTTTCAGCTAAGTGTTCACAATGGTGTTTGGCATTGACAAAAATAAGCGCTTGTCGCCACTGATTTTTTTTGATCAAATGCGCTAACACTGCTGTTTTTTCGCCCTTGTTAACAGTAAAAACACGCTGTACTAAGGTGCTGGCGTCGCTACTTTGCAATTGTATTTCAATCGGGTTGTTGAGTAGCTCTTCGGTTAACGCCTTTACTTGTTCAGGAAAGGTCGCTGAAAATAATAATATTTGTTTTTTCTTTGGCATTAATGCTAATAGCGCCGATAACTCTTCCGTAAAGCCTAAACTTAACATTCGGTCGGCTTCATCAAGCACTAGGGTGTTAACCCGATCGAGTTTAATAGCGTTGCTTGAAATTAAATCAAGTAATCGACCTGGCGTAGCCACCAAAATATCGGTGCCACCGCGTAAGGCAAGCATTTGAGTATTAACCGATACACCACCAAAAATAGCAAGCGTTTTAATTTCGCCGTTAAAATGCACCGCGTATGATTTAATGCTGTCAGCAACTTGCTTGGCAAGTTCTCGGGTAGGTACTAAAATAAGTCCGGTAACAAAGTTACCTTTACTGCTTTTACTGCCCGATGATTTGCCAGCGCGTCTTTGCTGCGATAAGTGTTGTAACATTGGTAGAGCAAAGGTGGCTGTTTTACCCGAGCCAGTATTTGCCCCAGCAATTAAGTCACGTCCCGCTAATACACTTGGAATAGCTTGCGCTTGAATGGGCGTTGGCTGTTGATATTCTAGCTCAGCTAATCGTGCTAGCAAAGGTGTAATAAGGCCAAGTTCGGTAAAGGTGGCAGGCGTTGTGACTTTGGTTGTGTCAATGCTCATTAATGTAAAGGGCTCAAAAGGTAATTAAGTGCCACTATTTTAGCGTATTTATGGTCTGTTAAGTTAGTGAAATTGATCAAACTTTGCGGTTATGTTTTTCAGTCTTCTACAATAGTAAGAATTTTCTTTAGATAACTGTCGGCTTATTTTACAGTATTGATATAGAGAACTTGTTCAATATTTCATCTTATTGAAATGGTTATGTATTAATTGGTTGGTGTGCTTATTGCTTCAGTTCGTCTGAAAAATAATTTTTATTTTGTAAAATTCAATTAAAGAGGCTTTTATGACATTCAAATGCTCTAACTCAATTTTAACCGCTATCCTACTTACTTTTAGTAGCTTATTTTTCATGGGAAATGCTTCAGCAACATTAATTTATAGTGAAGCAGTTGATGGTGATCTAGATGCTATAGGTAGTACTAATGTAAATCTTGTTGCTGGTATTAATCTCATTCAAGGGGTTATTAATGAAACGCCTCCTGCAGAAACTGATCGGATAACATTCACACAAGTGGCTGGTTTAACTATTGATAGCATAATACTTTCATTTTCTGGTGTATTTGATGATGCCAATATTGGCCAAAGTATGACCGTTGATTTGCACAATAATGTCGCTAACTTGTTTGATGATAACTTTAATAATGTTTCCTCTGGAAGCGATATTTCAGCATCTTTCTTTGACAGTTTTGGACCAGAAACAGGGCCTTTGAGCACAACAACTGCGGGTGCAATTTGGGACTTTCAAATATCGGCAGGCACAGTTTTCCCAGGACAACCTTGGACTTTAACCATTAATACAACAAGTGACTCTCCTCCTGTCGATGTTCCTGAGCCATCGACCCTTGCTATTTTCGCGTTAGCCATGACAGGATTAACAGCTCGTCGATTTAAGAAAAAATCTTAATAAATTATTAGCGGTAAGATAGTTGAAGCGGTTAACGTAACTCACTATTGTCGATATAAAGCATCTTATTGATCAGTAGATGCTATATATCAATGAACTAAGACAGCAAAGCTGTGGCATTATCATTTGTGGATTATTGTTGGTGTATTAAACCGGTATCTTCTCTTTCGAAACCATGGCATATATATCCGCTTATTTGCCGCTTTTTCTTGGATAGTTGATGAAAATGCTCATAGCCAACTGAAAAAGCAAATGGGTTAGCGTTGTAGTCAGCGTAAGACTGATCACTACCGTGCTTAGCTTCTCTTATCCCCGCAGCAAAAGAGCTTAAAAAGTCATCTCTGTTGTTGAGTAAAATGGTGGTGCCATTATCTCCTTCAACAAGTTCTAGCGCGCCTAATTCAATATATTTATCAACTACAGCGCTATTAAAAAATCCACTGTACTGTTCAGTTTCGATATCATAGGAAACGGGAGAATCATCTGCTGCTTCCATTAATGAGACAAATAGCTCTCTTACTTTTTTTGAAATCACACTTTATTCCTTACTTATAGTCTTTTAATTCTCACTAAGTGAAAACAAACTTAATTGAATTAGTATTTAGCCCCTATTCAGGGATATTAGCATTTTAACAACGTTATTCACCAATCAACGTCATTATTTTAAGTAGCATTATTGGCAAGTAATAGAATGACTCTGGGTCTATTTTTCTGCTTTACTTTCAATTTTAATTTTAATTTCAAAAAACTAATTAATTCACTCATTGCTCGCTTACTGTAGTTAAATTCATTAAATACGTTTAATTTAAATACAATTACCCTTCTTGTACGAAAGCCTCATTGAAGCTTTTAAGTCTCAGTGGTATTATTCGGCTAAAATAATGAGTGGCCCGCTATTAGCAGTAAACCCTGAAGGTTATCTTGCTGTAGTTGATATTTATCATCCTATTAATATTTTTATTCTATTAAGAAGAGATAACGACCTAACTTATCAACTTACCAACCTATTTGAATTCTTAATAATTAAAAACTTATGGCCAAAAACACGTTTACACCTGAATTACTTGAACAGCACTTTACCAAGAATGAATGGAAAAAAGGCACAAGAATTTTTAATGCTAATGGCATTAAAACCTGCGCTCTTGATGGTGAAATCATTCGTGGTGTAGTTTTTAGTGAACGTTCTCGCCAAACGAGTTATTTAACGCGGTTAGTGTTAGATGGTAAACAAGGTAATATTGCCAGTTATTGTGATTGTTATGTCGGTCGCGACTGTAAACATGGTTCAGCCCTAGCCCAATGTTTTATTCACGAGCATTTTGATCGAAATAGTATTGCAACATCAGAAAAAGTAATTAATAAATGGCTAAGCCACTTTCAAGCTCAACCAAGTAGATATCCACCCAATAGCCAACAAAAATCATTATTGTACTTTTTAAAAGCTAACAGTTATAACGAAGATGATTTTTTTACTTTAGAGATTAAATCATCTCGACTCAAAAAAAGTGGCGGATGGAGTAGCTCGCTTGGTAATGAATATTCGTTAAGTTCGTTAATTAATAGTGCTTATGCGACTAACGATGATGTTTCAGTGCTTACTGAACTCATGCGTACTAACCAATTTGGCGATACCATTAAGTATTTTGATTTGTTTGAGCGTATTATAAATACTAATCGCTGTTTTTGGCATGCAAACGTCAACTTAGACGAAGCAATTACTTTAGGTGAGCCATTAGAGGCAGAATGGCAGTGGAAAGCACTTGATAACAATTTACATACGTTACAGCTTGTTTTAATGCAGCCTTCAAGCAGTATTCGTATTATCAAAGCACAACCACTTTGTTATTACGATGAACAACAAAATTGCTTTGGAAAAATTAATACCAATACACAATGTAATTTTGAAGCCGACTTACTCAATTCACCAATTTTTGAAGAAGATAAATTACCTTGGGTATTAAATAAGCTATCGATGTCGTTAGGTGAAGCGGTGCAGCGTTTGCCTAAACCCAAAACAAAATACTCTCAATCGTTAACAAAACCTGATGTGTATTTGCACTTTTCTACGCCTTTAGAGTCCAATCCTCAAACAGGTTTTGTGAAGGTTAATTTTTCTTATCAAGGCAGTTTAGTTAATCCGCATAATGAAAGTGCTACAATTATGCCATCAACGCTAACCGATGATGATAGCTCTAGCGATGACTCAAACGAAGTAAAACTTTATCGAGATTTAACCTTTGAACAAACGGTTATTGATAAACTGACCACGTTAAAATTTATCACTCAGCCTAAACCTAAACGTTACACTTTTACCAATGAAGACTATCTAAATAGAGATAAAGACCCTAAATATTCAATGCTGATGCAAGGTCGCTATGCTTGGCATCACTTTTTGCATCAAGAATTACAATTACTTAAAAATCTGGGCTGGAATATTAGTTTTTCTGATAATTTCTACTTTAAAGCGCTACCAACCGATAGCATATTTGATGCTGAAGTCATTGAAACCGATGACCACGATTTTTTCTCATTAGGGTTAAACTTAACCATTGATGGGAAAAAAATGCCTGCGTTTCCTATTTTACTTGGTGCTATTGAACAGTTACCTAAATCAGCATTACTTAATCGCGAAAAAGAACAACTTATTTCTCCTGATTCACCTATCTATGTTGATCTAGACAATGGTGAATTTGTTGCCTTACGTTATCAAAGTGTACAGCCAATATTAAAACAATTTATTGAACTGTTTATGCCCAATGCCTTAAATAAAGATGGCACCATGAAGCTATCGCGTTTTCAAGGGCATCAAACGTTATCGATGTTAGATGACCAAGGGTTGATAGCAACAGGTACGAATAAGTTAAGAGTGTTAGCTGATAAGCTGAAAGACTTTCAAAAAGTGACCACTGTTGCTGTACCTAAGGGCTTAAACGCAACCTTAAGAACTTATCAGCATCAAGGACTAAACTGGTTACAGTTTTTACGGGAATATCAATTAAACGGTATTTTGGCTGATGACATGGGGTTAGGTAAGACCATTCAAACCTTGGCGCACTTATTAATTGAAAAACAACAAGGCCGACTTAATAAACCGGTATTAATTGTTGCCCCCACCAGTGTTATTTTTAACTGGGCCAATGAAATAGAAAAGTTTACCCCACAACTTTCTTATCAAGTATTACACGGCAGCAAACGTCATCAGTACTTCGGCTGTCTTGAAAGACTTGAAGGTGGTAAAAATCAAGTTGACATCATCATTACCAGTTATGCGTTAATTACTAAAGATTTAGCGTATTATAATGAACAAAAATTTTATTACCTTGTACTTGATGAAGCTCACTATATAAAGAATACTAAAACTAAATTATACCAAGCATTTCTATCACTAAAAGCGCAGCATAAATTGTGTTTAACAGGCACACCGATGGAAAATCATTTAGGCGAGTTTTGGGCACAATTTAATTTTTTACTACCCGGATTTTTAGGCGGACAAAGACAGTTTACTAAACTCTTTAGAACTCCTATCGAAAAGCACGGTGAGCTAGAACGTAAACAATTATTGAACCAGCGTATTAAACCGTTTATTTTACGTAGAACCAAAGATAAAATAGCTACTGAGCTACCGCCGAAAACTGAAATAATTCAAAAATTGCGTATTGAAGGTAAACAAGCTGAATTATATGAATCAGTGCGTTTAGCGATGGATAGTCGTTTAAAAGATATTATTGCTGATAAAGGGTTAAAACGTAGTCAGATAGAAGTATTAGATGCGTTATTAAAACTAAGACAAGTATGTAACCACCCTAAGCTATTATCACTTGAAGGGGCTAAAAAAGTAGAGCAATCAGCTAAACTTGATTATTTAATGGAAACGCTGCCAGAGCAAATTGATGAAGGCCGTAAAGTATTAATTTTTTCACAATTTACCAGTATGCTTGCTTTGATAGAAGAAGAGTTAGTAGGCGCGGGTATTGGTTTTGTTAAATTAACGGGATCAACCACTAATAGGCAAGCGGTAGTTGATAAGTTTCAACGAGGTGAAGTACCAGTATTTTTAATTAGTTTGCGTGCAGGTGGCGTAGGCTTAAACTTAACAGCAGCCGATACCGTTATTCACTTTGATCCCTGGTGGAACCCTGCGGTAGAAAACCAAGCCACTGACAGAGCTTATCGTATTGGGCAAGACAAACCTGTTTTTGTTTACAAATATATTATTGAAAATTCAATAGAAGAGAAAATTCAAAAAATACAACAAAACAAAGCCGCACTAGCAAAAGCATTATTATCTGAAGAAGTGAGTGATAGTAAACTGAGTTTAACGGATGATATTTTAGGCTCGCTGCTGGCACCACTAAGCTAGTATAAAAATAACTCTCTTATAATAATACTGGTTAACTGCCTATTCTAATCCTTATGAGGATAGCGTAGGCAGATGATAAATAAAAACGACCATTAAACGATTGTCAGTTATTTATTTAGACGTAACAACACGGTTTTTTCCTGTTCTTTTTGCTTGGTACAAAGCATCGTCAGCTCGTTTGAATAGTGACGTAGCATCTTCATTATCTATTGCCTGAGTCACGCCTAAACTAACCGTTACTTTCTGTTTAGCGTGTTTAAGTAAACTAGTGCTGTTTTCAATGTTTTTTCTTAACTGTTCAGCAATTAATTGAGCACCTTCAATCGGTGTATCAATTAATAAAATAATAAACTCTTCACCACCCCAGCGTGCAATAAAGTCGGTATGTCTTATCGTTGATTTTAATGTAGTCGCGATATTAATTAAGACATGATCACCCACATCATGGCCTTGCATATCATTGATCATTTTAAAGTCATCAACATCAACAAAAATAAGTGACAAAGGTTTATGGTGGCGTGCTTTAAGTGAAATAAAGTGCTCTAGTTGGCTATAAAATGTTCGTCTATTAGGTAAGTCTGTCAGGGTATCATTACTGGCGAGATAATTGAGTTTACTGTGAATGTTTTTTACATATAAAAGAACTATTGTGGTAATAAGTAAGGTGATTAGTAAGGAGATTAGGAGATTAAAATAAAACGCATCTCTAACAGATTGAGTAAAGTTGTCCACTTTAGCTTCTACCAGTAAATAAAGATCTAACTCTACAATGTACTTTGTCGTTAATAAATACGATTCGCCTGATTGAGTATACTCAAATAACTGTCTTTCTTTACTGGTTATATCAGGTATTAATTTTTTTAATTCTGGCAGATCACTAAGCTGTTTAAGCTCATTTACTCCGTGCTCAGCAATAAGAACTTTACCTGATTCATTAATAAAAAAAACATTAAAGTTATAACGTTGACGAAAATATTTGAGCATATCATTAATGTAAGATGTTTTTAATCCAATACCTGTTGCGCCAATCATGTGAAATTCATCATCATATATTTTATGATTAATAAACATGATTAAGGATTGCCCCATAAACTTGTTGTAATCAATATTAATTTCACTCATTTCAGGGTTATCTTTAAAATTAAAGTACCAAGCGTTGTTTTTATCATTCAAGGATATTTTTTCTAACAGTCCGTTGGATGTGTAATAGTTTTGACTTTTTTCTGATACAAGGAAAGTGGTAAACATCTGGTATTTATTTTTGATGGTATCTAAGTATTCGGTTATTTGCTTAACATCATTTTCTTCATGAGCAAGCCAGTCTTTCATGAAAGTATCATGAGACATCATAGAGGAAATTAAATTGGGTTCTATGATCTGTTTTTGAATTTCAGTGTATATATTATCAATCGTTAACGGCAATGAACTATCTTTTAACTGTTTTCGAGTTGAGTCCATCGATTCAACATAATTAATGAGCGTTAAGCTAGTTGATAAAGTAAAGAGTAATGCGGTAATAATAAAAACAATTCGATAATCAAAGCGCATAAGTACTCTATTTTTTATATTGTTAATTGCCTAGTTATATTAACAATATAAAAGAATTCAGCGAAAATTAAAAGGCTAGGCAAGGCATTGATTGAAAAGAATAGTTATTCTTTATTATCTATATCAATAACGCAGCATAAAATGTTTCTAAACCAGCCCTACGGGGATGTCTGAGTAAATCATACTATTCGTTGCATCTATTTTTAAGGGAATTACCCTTAATAAAAAGATGCGCCTTGATCATGAATCGCTCAGGGATCCTGAAACTCACATTTTGAAATATCATGGGGATATGCCTTTTAAACTCACCCTGAAACTCGAATGTTGAGCTGACTTAGGTATGCACTAATTCACTACGGCTAACTGATAATTACCTTTACCACTATTTTTTACTTGATACAGTGCTGCATCAGCTTGTTTGATCATATCTTCAGATGTACACCCACTAGAAGATGATAGTGCAATACCAATGCTAATCCCTATCGTGAGGCTTTTATTATCAATAATAAAAGCTTCACGAAATTGTGCTAGAATTTTATTTACGAGTCTCTTTAAGGACTCTGTAGAAGAAATATTCTCTAATATGACAGAAAACTCATCACCACCAACTCTCGCAATTACATCACTTTTTCGAAAATTATTCTTTAATTTTTCAGCCACTTTTTTTAATAGTATGTCTCCCGTAGGGTGACCATAGCTATCGTTAATCTGTTTAAAACCATCTAAGTCCAGCATCAAAAATGCCAGGGTAAAGTTTTCTCTGTGCTGTCGTAAGAGCGAATGTTCCAGACTTTTCATTAACGAATATCGATTATCTAACCCTGTTAAACTATCGGTTAATGCTAGCTGCTCAAGTGATTTTTCAGCTTTTTTTCGCTCAGTAATATCAAGTATTGAACCTACAATGCCAGCATTACATCCATCTTCAGTTTTAAAGTAAGCTTTATGAAACATAACATCATGAGTTGAACCATCAGCATAATTTACCTTAGTTTCATAAATTTGCGTACCTTTACTATCAAATAGTGCTTTATCTGCTTCGTAATAAATTTTAGCTAAGTTATCATCAAAAAGTTCAAAAACACTTTTACCAATTAATTGATCACGTCTTAAGCCAATATATTCCTCAAAGGCTTTATTGCAACCTAAGTATCGACCTTCTGAATCTTTATAAAAAATAGGGGTTGGTGCCGCATTAATAACTGCTTGCAGAAAGCCATTATCACTATATATCATGAAAGTATCTCATTATTTTGAATAAACTATTATTGAATTGACAAAGCTAATTTAGGTTGATGGATAAGCATCAGTCCAATGTGCAGAATTTTGACGATTAATATTAACTGATAACGTTGATTTTAATACATCAAGCCGTTCAAACTAATCGCTGTAAAAACTATTCCTGACACAGGCTGAAGAAAAGTAATATCCCTGCCGATAAAGACATCCTGATTCAAGGAGTAGCTTCATTTATTTATCTGTTTCAATACCTTCGGTTATTTCAATAAAAATATTCTTCCCTGATAACTGATTTATATAGCTAACCCCGATTATTCCGCCAGTGGAATTGAACTAAGCCAAGTATTTAGGCACATATAATATGCCTAAACAGACAAGCGGTATGATGTTATAGCATTACAACGCAGCAATTTATAGCTATGCTTTTTTCAAGTAAGCCGCAACCAAAACAATGCGCGTTCCGTTTACCTTACCTTCAATGTGATCTGGGTTGTCAGTTAAGGAAATACCACGTACCATCGTGCCTTGCTTCGCAGTAAAGTTAGCACCTTTGACTTTTAAGTCTTTGATCAAAGTAACATTATCACCATCTTGTAAGTTTGCACCATTACTATCTCTGGTTGGGCCATTAGTTTGTTCTGCTGCGATGCCCTGCTCCGCCCAAGTTCTTACGTCATCTTCTAGATAAATTATTTCTAGTGCATCTTGCGCCCAACTCTCTGTTGAGAGTTTATGCAACATACGATACGAGATTACTTGCACAGCAGGCTCTTGATTCCACATACTATCATTTAAACAACGCCAATGATTTACCTCTAACTCACTATTACCTTCAATTTGAGATTGACAATTTTGGCAAATATAAACACATTGCTGCGCGCTTAAGTCGCTTGTTGGCGGTACAGGAAATACCGATAAACTATTGGTTGCTGTGCAAAGTTCACAGCTGTTATTACTGCGTTGTTGTAATGCTTGTTCGGTTGCCATGATTATTCCTAATTAAAAACAAAACTTGCCTATGGTGATCAATCAAGAAAGTATTCGAAGATGATGTTATCAATAAGATCCTGACTAAAGTGCATAAGCACGAAAAAATACAAGTAAATTGTAATAACACGATTATAACATGCTATTTATCCTCAATAAATGCCCTATAATCGCTAATATATAGACAAGTTATCACTTCAATGATGGAAAATCAGTATCTACTTGATTGGTACTCTTGGTACTGCTTTTGTTACAGCATAATTAAACTTTAAATTTGGCATAGATAAAGATATTGCGATGCAGGTAGTTGCTATTAGGTTTATGATTAGCGTAATACAAGATTCAGCTAAAACTGCACTTAATAGCTCTACTGATGTGGTATTTTCAGCAACAGCTTCGCTGTCATTTAGCGAAATAAACATTAAGTGATGAATTTAATAACTTACTTCTTTTTCTACTGAAATATAAATAATATTTCCAAGTAACAGCAATGCTAGGCTAAGGTTAACTAAATAAAAGTACACTATGTAAAGCGCTGTATACAAAAGAAAATTTAGGAAAAAGTGTCAGTAATATTTACATTTATTTATTACTTTTTTTTCTGTTTTTTTTATATCAATAAAAAACAACAACTTAGCGATCTGGCACATAATTTGCCTTTAAGCATGTAGTTTGGTTTTATTTGAAATAGTAAATTGATATGCTATTGAATAATAGCAAATAAATAAACAATGAACTCTAACTGATAGTGATTCTTCAAGAATTACATCTTAACAATATAAATATGGATATAAAATGAAAAAAATACTAACTACAGCCTTATTATTAGCAGCAAGCTCAACAGCATTTGCTGGTATAATAACCGTAGAAAAAGAAGCATTCTTTGGTGTTCAAGGTTCAGTAATTGATACGACTATCGGTTTTGGCTTACATGAAACAGTTACTATTGATGCTTTTGATGCCCTGCTAGGCACCTTAACTGGTGTTGATATTAAAGTATTTGCTCAAATTGATTCTACTGGTCATTCTACTAACACTTCTGGTTTAGCTGGTCAAAGTCAATATAACTTTTTATTAACAAGTGATTGGGACGTAACTTCAAGTGTAGATTCTTACGTGTTCCACGATTCAGGCCTCTTATTTAGTGAATTTGATGGAAATCATGAAGTTAATGAAGTTTTTGATTTCGGTCAACTTACTAGTTTTCAACAAGGTACTCTTACTGCTTCTGATATTTCTATGTTCTTAAATGATGTTGACTTTACATTTAACGTTACCGCTGCAAGCTCTTTCATTAATGTGACTTCTGGTGGTAGTGCTGTATTTGAAAACGTCATAGATTCTGCTTCATGGGGCAGAGTTGAAGTAACTTATACATATGATGATATTGTTACTTCAGTTCCAGAGCCTACTTCTTTAGCTATTTTAGGTTTAGGCCTTGCTGGTTTTGCATTAAGCCGTAAAACTAAAAAATCAACTTAATATTAGTTAAACTAACATTAAGCTAGTGTTTTCTATTTAGTTATTAGGGGAACATTTCAAAAGCATCATTATTTCATGGTGCTTTTTTATGCCTAAAATTTGATATTTGATAAGAAGCATAGGAAATAAAGAGACATTAACGCTTTAGCATCTTATTTTCTATAATACTTTGATTATTGTTTTAAGGTTTTACTACAAGCTCTTCAGATATTTCAACGTACACAGAATTGTCATTAATTTTGTTCTTTTCAATTAATGCTCGTGGCCTATCTGTGTGGGCTTCAATATGTAAATTGATGCATGTGAGGTTTTCTAAAAAATCATCTAATAGAAAAATAATTAACTGATGAAGTGATTAGTTGATCGCTAACATATACTCAGCAATAAGTAGTATTATTTAATGATCCCAAGTAATAGTAATACTTGGGTCACTTTCATTCGGTGAAAAGGCTTGGCAAACAAAGTGACCGATTGCGGCAACCAATACTTCATCGTAATAAAGAAAAGGAATACGCTTACGCTGCCATAGCGGAATATTGAGCTCTTGTAATATTTTTTTCAAGCTGCGTGAATGATTACGATAATCAGGTAAACAAGTAGGATTACTATGACAAAAACGAAGCGTTACTTTTTGTGCTTTAGTAGGTAAAGCTATTTTTTGACATGAATTAGATGCCTCAACAGACTGATTTTTGGAAAAAGTGAGCTTACCTAAACCGTCAGGTAGTTCAATGACTTCTGCCATAACAGTAGTGTATTGATCAACACAATAAATATTCCTTTGCCAGTCACTTATATCTACAAAGTTAGCTGTTAAATACAAAGCACCTTTATAACGACGTAAGTAATTATTCGCTACTTTAACGGCAGGGTTTTTATCTTGATTGGCGAATAGCTGTTGGTAAACTTGTGCTAGTTGTTCCGTGCTTGGCATTAAATAGTTATATTGCGATAAAAAATAGCGTACTAAATTATTAAAACGCGCTGATGAAAGTTTACTTAACTCACTAACGGATAAACACTGTTCACTTAACTGACAAATAGCTAAGTCTTGTTCAGCCAGTTCATTCAACAATAACTGCCCTTCTAAACAATGGCTGCTACTGCGGTTGATGGTTTGCACAATACTAGGCCATCGTTCACTAAGTAATGGCATTATTTTTTGACGAATAAAATTACGATCAAACCGGGTGTCGCTATTCGATTCATCTTCAACCCAATCAAGCTGTTGAGTTTTCGCGTAATAAATAATTTCGGCGCGTGAAATATTAAGCAGTGGGCGTATAAAAATGTCTTTACCCTGCTTAGTTTCTGTTGCCATAGCCGATAAACCTTTTAAGCCAGAGCCTCTTTTAAGCGCAAGTAAAAACGTTTCAGCCTGATCATCACGATGATGGCCAGTAATAATTAACGATTGCTCGTTATAAAGGGATTGTAAGGCTTGATACCTTGCTTCTCGTGCTAAAGCTTCTAATGATTGTTGCACTTGTGCTTGCACATTAACTTGGCATGCTACAAAGGGTAAATGGAGCTTTTGGCATGCTTGTTCTGCAAAGTTTTGCCACCTACTCGCATTTTCACTTAAGCCGTGATTAACATGACAGACGGTAATAAGATTAGGAATTTTTTTTGCATGCTTTAGTTTGGCTAACGCATGCAACAATACTTGTGAGTCAACACCACCACTGTAGGCAATCACCAGCGGTGTTACTGGGTGTTTACTAATAGCGCGATAAAGCGCCAATTCAATGGGATGCATGATCAATGAGGTAAATAACAAATGAAGCGGTCAAAAAAGCGAGTGTCGAAATGATTAAACTCGTTACTCGCCACTAAAAAAGTTAACAATAACCAAATGACATTAACTTGTCATAACGTTTATCAATTAATTCGTCTTTCGATAAATTTTCTAATGCTGCTAAATCAACTTTTAATGCTTCTTTAAGCATGGCCGCCATTTGATCCATATCGCGATGCGCACCACCTAGAGGCTCTTCAATAATACTATCGATTAATTCTAACTCTTTAATACGCTCTGCTGTAATACCCATAGCGGCTGCTGCTGTAGGTGCTTTTTCTGCAGTTTTCCATAAAATTGAGGCACAACCTTCTGGTGAAATTACTGAATACGTTGAATATTGCAGCATATTTACTTTATCGCCAACACCAATCGCTAAAGCGCCACCTGAGCCGCCCTCACCAATAACGGTACAAATGATAGGTACTGACAAACGTGCCATCACTTTTAAGTTACGAGCTATTGCTTCACTTTGTCCACGTTCTTCAGCGCCTACACCTGGATAAGCACCTGGAGTGTCGATAAAAGTAATTATCGGCATATTAAAACGCTCTGCCATTTCCATTAACCGTAAAGCTTTACGATATCCTTCAGGGCGCGGCATACCAAAATTACGTTTTACTTTTTCAGCGGTAGAACGGCCTTTTTGATGACCAATAATCATTACAGGCTTACCATCTAAACGCGCAGTACCACCGACAATAGCATTATCATTCGCATAAGCTCGATCACCCGCTAATTCATCAAACTCAGTAAAAATACGTGGTATATAATCAAGCGTATAAGGACGTTGTGGATGACGAGCTACTCGTGCAGTTTGCCAAGGATCTAAGTTAGCGAATACTTTCTTAGTTTGTTCTTTATTTTTCTCACGTAATTGTGTTATTTGATCTTCTAAATCGAGATCAAGCTCTTGACCGGTATTTACCAACTCAAGCTCTTCTATTTTTGCATTAAGTTCAGCAATAGGTTGTTCAAAATCTAAAAAATTTAATGACATATGTTTCTCTGTACCTAAAAAGTGTACCAAAATTTGTACGTGCTTTACTTTAGTTATTAGTACAAACACTAATAACTGTTAATTGGTTATAATAATTAGCGATTTTAATTCAACTACTTAAACTGCAAGGTGATGTTTTCTTCACCTAATAATTCTTTTAAATCATATAATAACACATCGGCCGGCGATACTCGCCATTGTACGCCAAGTTCTAACATGCCGCGAGCTTCTTCTCGCTGATAATAGACCCTAATAGGACAAGTGCCTTCTTTATGGGGTGTTAAAATATGCGTAAATTGCTCAATAAAATCATCACTAATCATTGCCCTATTAAGTTGAATATCTAGGGAAGTAACGTAGTTTTCTCTTGCATCAGCTATGGTCATGATGTCTCGAGCGGTCATTGTATTACCTCCTGAGTAATCATCAAAGCTGACCTGTCCACTACAAACTAAAATAGCATCAGTTTCAAGCAGTTCAGCAAATTTATCATAATCATCAGGAAATAAACGTATATCCATGCGTGCACTTTTATCATCAAGCGTGACTAATGCCCAACGGCGACCACGTTTATTGACCAACACCCGTACGCCAATAACTAAGCCTACAGCGACCGCTTGTCTGTCTCGACCTGTGGGTTGCATACTTACTAGACGGCCTGTAGCATACTTTTTGATTTCACTTAAATAGCGATTAATGGGATGACCGGTTAAGTATAAACCTAAGGTTTCTTTTTCACCATCAAGCCATACTTCTTCTGGCCATTTTTTTACATTTTTAAAAATTTGGCGAGAATCAGTTTGTTCATCATTAATTAAACCAAACAAATCATTTTGCCCAAGGGCTTCGGCTTTAGCATGTTGATCTGCAGCCTTCATGGCCTCTGGTAGGGTTTCAAATAAAGCAGCTCGATGAGGTAAATCCTTACCATCTGCCGTTAACTTAAAGGTTGGGCCTAACGCATCTAACGCGCCAGACTTTATTAATTTCTCTAATACTCGTTTATTTGTTTTTTTCAAATCTAGACGAGCACATAAATCAAATAAATCAGTAAAGGGGCCATCTGTTTGACGAGCAGCAATAATCGCTTCTATTGGCCCTTCACCAACCCCTTTCACTGCACCAATGCCATAAACGATTTGATTATCATCATTAACCGTGAATTTATATTGGCCAACATTCACATCAGGAGGAAGTAGATCAATGCCCATATTTTCACATTCATCAACCAAGATAACCACTTTTTCAGTGTTATCCATATCTGCTGACATAACCGCCGCCATAAAAGGTGCGGGAAAGTGCGTTTTCATCCATAAGGTTTGATAAGAAACTAGCGCATAAGCCGCCGAGTGAGATTTATTAAAACCATAACCAGCAAATTTTTCCACTAGATCGAAAATCTTCATCGCTAGTTCGCCATCAACACCGCGATCTCTTGCTCCTTGCTCAAAACCTGCCCGCTGTTTAGCCATCTCTTCAGGTTTTTTCTTACCCATAGCACGACGTAACATATCAGCGCCGCCAAGCGAATAGCCTGCAAGTACCTGAGCAATTTGCATTACTTGTTCTTGATACAAAATAATGCCGTAAGTTGGTTCTAATACGGGTTTTAAATCTACATGCTGCCATTTTTCATCTGGGTAACTAACTTCTTCACGGCCATGCTTACGCTCGATAAAGTTATCAACCATGCCTGATTGCAATGGGCCGGGACGAAATAGTGCTACTAGCGCGATAATATCTTCAAAGCAATCAGGTTTAAGTTTGTCAATTAACGACTTCATTCCACTAGATTCTAACTGAAATACGGCTGTGGTTTGTGCAGCCAGTAATAATTTAAAACTGGCCTTGTCTTCCAAGTCGATAGTGGTAATGTCGATGGGCTCTTTGCCCTCTTTTAACTGTTGAACATCGGCCATTTCAATGGCCCATTGTAAAATAGTTAAGGTTCTTAATCCTAAGAAATCAAATTTAACGAGTCCCGCATCTTCAACATCATTTTTATCAAATTGAGTGACTGGGTTTTTACCTTCATCATCACAATAAAGTGGCGCAAAGTCAGTAATTGTAGTAGGTGAAATAACCACACCACCGGCATGTTTACCGGCATTTCGAGTAGTACCTTCAAGAATACGGCACATATCAATAAGGTCTTTTACCTCAGAGTCTTGTGCATACAATTCAGGAAGCTTTGGCTCTTCTTCAAAGGCTTTTGCTAAGGTCATACCGGGTGTTGGCGGAATTAGTTTTGAAATCCGGTCAACAAAACCATAAGGGTGCCCTAGCACTCGGCCAACATCGCGAATTACCGCTTTTGCCGCCATGGTACCAAAGGTAATAATTTGTGAAACAGCGTCACGGCCATAAAGTTCGGCGACGTGATCAATAACTTCATCACGCCTGTCCATACAAAAATCGATATCGAAATCTGGCATGGATACCCGCTCAGGATTCAAAAAACGTTCGAATAGTAGATCGTACTCAAGTGGATCAAGATCGGTAATATCTAATGCATAGGCAATTAAAGAACCCGCACCTGAACCACGGCCGGGCCCAACTGGTATATTGTTATCTTTACTCCATTGAATAAATTCCATTACGATCAAAAAATAACCGGGAAAACCCATGTCATTAACAACCTTTAATTCAATTTTAAGGCGTTCATCATAAGGTTTACGTATTTCCGCGAAGTTATCCGCCTCAGTATCAAATAATTTCTTTAGCCGTTTTTCTAAGCCTTCCTCTGAAACCTTGATAAAAAAGTCATTAATATCCAATCCTTCGGTAGGGAAGTCTGGCAAAACATATTCGCCAAGGCGCACGGTAACATTACAGCGTTTGGCTATTTCTACTGTATTGGCTAACGCTTCAGGTATATCCTGAAATAATTCACACATTTCGTCCTGTGAACGTAAATATTGCTGCGTGCTATAACGTTTAGGGCGACGCTTATCATCAAGCGTATAACCATCATGAATAGCCACACGAATTTCATGGGCATCAAAATTATCTGGCGCTAAAAACATCACCTCATTGGTAGCAACAACAGGTAAATTGTGTGTGGTGGCAAAATCAACGGCAAGATGTAGATAATTCTCTTCGTCATTTCGTCCTGTACGGATTAATTCAACATAAAAGTAATCATCAAAATGGCATTGGTAAAAGTCTAGCATTTTTAATGCAAGCTCATTATTGCCCTTTAATAAAGCTTTACCGATATCTCCTTCTCGCGCACCAGAAAGTATGATCAAACCTTCTTTAAATTCAATCAACCATTCTTTATCAATCACTGCTTTGTCTTGCAGGTGTCCACGTAGGTAAGCTTTAGAAATAAGTTCTGTTAAGTTTTTATAACCGTTATTGTTAGTGGTTAAAATGACTAAGCGAGATAGTTCATCACCTAACTCATCGCTTCGTACCCAAAAGTCACAGCCGATAATAGGCTTAACGCCAGCACCATGAGCCGCATGGTAGTATTTTACCAAGCCACAAAGATTAGTTTGATCGGTCAGTGCTAGTGCAGGCATATTTAATTCTGCCGCACGCGCTATAATAGGTTTCACTTTTTTTAAACCATCGCACATTGAATAATCGCTATGTACGCGTAAGTGAATAAAACGAGGATCGTGATTTTGATCTGTTGATGTTACTGCTGGCACAGCTTCTTCATTCATTTAATAAGCCCTAATACTCTGGCAACCGGTTTAAAGCTTTGGCGGTAACAATCAAGTACCCCTAGTTCAATTATTTTTTCTAAATGCACTTTAGTTGGATAACCTTTATGTTTGGCAAAACCATATTCAGGATGTAATTTATCAAGGGCAATCATTTCTTCATCACGAGTCACTTTGGCTATGATTGATGCGGCACTAATTTCAATAACACGGTCATCACCTTTGACAACCGCTTGGCTATTAATACTGCCCTGCTCATTAGCAAAAGCTGGCGTTCGATTACCATCTACTAGCACATAATCAGGTGACACAGTTAACCCTTGGACTGCACGTTGCATGGCTAACATAGTGGCATGGAGAATATTTAAGGTATCAATTTCTTCCGGGTTTGCTCGGCCAACGGACCAAGCGATCGCTTTTTCTTTAATTTCTTGTGACAATAATGTCCGTTTTTTTTCTGATAACTTTTTTGAATCCATCAAGCCTTCGATAGGATTGTCGGGGTCTAAAATAACCGCAGCGGTCACTACATCACCCACTAAAGGGCCACGCCCTACTTCATCTACGCCGGCAATACAGTACGCAATTGGGTATTCAAATGGAGCAAATTTTTTTTTATTAGAAAGGTTTTTCTTAGACATGTTGGCTACGCTTTACGATTAAATACAGGAGGAAGTAGTGCAATTACAGCCTTGGCGGCTTGTTTGCTAGCATTACATTTTAATTGCTGATGAATAGCGGTAAAGCTATCGTTTAATTGACTTTGATCTTGATACAAACGCTCTTTTACTAAAGGGACAATTTGCTCAGCGCTGACCTCATCTTGTAATAACTCTGGTACTAAGCTTTTATTGGCCAATAAATTTGGTAATGAAAACCATTTTAATTTTACTAACCATTTAGCTAACCAATAGGTGATCAAATTGAATTTATAGCAAATAACCATAGGCCGTTTAATTAAGGCCGCTTCTAAAGTTACGGTACCCGATGCCGTTAATAAACAATCACTTGCTGCCATTACTGTTTGAGTTTTATCAATAATAACGGTAATAGTTAAATCCGGTGCAAGTTCGGCTTTTAAACGAGTAAACTGTTGGGCACGCTTTTCACTGACCATAGGTGCAATAAAAATTAACGTTTCATCATCTTGTTGTAATTGTTGAGCACTAGCAAAAAAGGGTGCTAGTAGGCGTGAAAGTTCACCGCCACGACTACCCGGCATTAAAGCTAGCACTTTGCATTTAGGGGGTAAACCCAGTTCAATCCTTGCTTGCTCTTTATCACTTTCCATCGGGATATCATCGGCTAATGGATGACCAACAAAAGTACAAGGCACTTGGTGTTTGTCATAAAAAGCTTTTTCAAACGGTAATAATGAAAGTACCATGTCGGTAGCTTTAGCGATGTTAAATATACGTTTTTCTCGCCATGCCCAAACAGAGGGGCTAACATAATGAACTGTTTTAATTCCTTGGGTTTTTAACCGTAACTCTAAGCCAATATTAAAATCAGGCGCATCGATACCAATAAAAACACTCGGTTGATTTTTGGTAAAGTAATCTACTAATGATTTTCTTACCTGAAGTAAACGGCGAATACGCCCTAACACTTCAACAATGCCCATGACTGCTAATTCGTCCATAGCAAATAGGCTTTCAAAGCCCAGTTTTTGCATTTTAGCGCCACCAATGCCGACAAACTTTGCTTGTGGAAATTGCTTTTTCAGTGCAATCATTAAACCTGCACCAAGGGTATCGCCGGAATGCTCACCGACAACGATGGCGAACACTGGCTCAGAGTGAGAAATGTTATTTTGTAAAGAAGTTGTAACCAAGTGAAGTCCTAGGCGTTAATTCTTAGACGTTAATTACTAGGTTAATTACTAGGTTAATAACCTAGTATGCTAGTATTAGCGAATAATGCCACGCGTTGATTGCTTTATTGAGTCAGTAAACAATTCAAGCTCAGGTGAAGCTGCGCTTTTTTCAATTATCGCAGATAAAGCCTCATCAATAGACTGTTTTTTACGATAAATTTCTTTATAAGCTCGTTTAATTGACAATATAGTATCACTATCAAAGCCTCTGCGTTTCATGCCTTCACTATTTAAACCAAAAGGTTTTGCCGGGTGCCCTGATGCCATAACATAAGCAGGTACATCTTTTAATACTAAGGCATTAGCCGCAATAAAACTATGCGCACCAATATGGCAAAATTGATGCACTCCAGACATACCGCCAATAATGACGTGATTACCAACGTGAACATGGCCAGCAATAGACGCATTATTTGCCATAATACAATGGTTACCCACCATACAGTCATGGGCAACATGCGTGTAGGCCATAAATAAATTATTACTACCAATTTGCGTTAGACTATTATCTTGTATAGTGCCGCGATGAATAGTACAGCACTCTCGAAAAGTATTATTGTCACCGATAATAAGCTCTGTTTTCTCACCAGCATATTTTAAATCTTGGCAATCTTCCCCTATGCTAGCAAATTGAAAAATACGATTGCCTTTACCCATTTTTGTTGGGCCATTAATGATCACATGCGAACTAATTTCACAGTCATCACCAATCACAACGGAACTAGCAATATAGGTCCATGGGCCTATGGTAACATTTTTACCAATAACAGCTCCTGGTTCAATAATCGCTTGCGGGTGTATCATAACAAGTACCTTAGATAAGTATTTTTATACAGAAAATTGTTACAACTAAAACAATTCAATTGTAACTTGTATGCTTTAATGTAAAAGCAAAAGCACGGAGTTGACGTTAACCAATGAATACCTTAATTAAACAGCTAAATTAAGGTATAAAGCAACAAGGTAAATATTATAAAGCGCGACGGGCACACATTAAATCAGCCGAACAAACGACTTTACCGTCAACGATTGCTTCACCATAAAACTTCCACATACCACGTCGTTCTTTTAAAAATTCGACATGTAAGTGCATGGTATCACCAGGTAAAACTGGCTTTTTAAAGCGTGCTTTATCAATTGAAGCAAACAAATACATTTCATTTTCTTCGCGTCCTTCTGTACTTTTAAAGCCAAGAATACCTGTCGCTTGTGCCAATGCTTCTAAAATTAATACACCCGGAAAAATAGCCGCATCAGGAAAGTGTCCAGTAAAAATAGGCTCATTAATAGTGACGTTTTTTATTGCGTGTAAATACTTTCTCGGCTCATGATCTACAACTTTATCAACCAATAGCATAGGGTATCTATGTGGTATAAGTGTTTTAATTTCATTAAGCGCTATTGGCTTTAATTGCCTTTCTAGCGGAGTGTTTTCTATATCAATATTTTCCAAAAGAGTGTTCCTGTCTTTGGTATGCACTAATTCATTTAGTCATGAGTTTAGAGCGTTATTTGCGTTACAGTGCTTTGTTATTATTATTTATTGGCAACTGCTTTATTTATGACTGATTTTCAATGAGCGTTTCTAGCGCTTTTATTCGTTTTGTTAAACTGTCTAAACGTTTAACTCGCGCATTAGTTTTATTCCATTCTTTATTCGGTGCTGCAGGCATACCTGAAGAATAAACACCCGAGTTTGTTATATTTTTAGTGACCATTGCCATACCGGTAAAAATACAATTGTCAGTAATATTGATATGACCATTAATACCAACAAGACCGGCAATAGTACAATTTTTACCAATGACGGTACTACCCGCAATGACACTGCAAGCAGCCATAGCGGTATTTTCGCCAATAATAACGTTATGCGCAATTTGAATTTGATTATCGAGAATTACACCATCTTTAATAATAGTATTTTCAAGAGCACCTCTATCGATGGTGGTGCTAGCGCCTATTTCAACATGATCGCCAATAACAACACTGCCAAGCTGAGGGATTTTATGCCATTTATACTGTGCATTTACTGGCGCATAACCAAAACCATCAGAGCCAATAACCGTATTCGCTTGAATCAAACCCCCTTGGCCGATAACAACGTGATGATAAATGCTAATATTTGACCAAAGCCTTGTGCCCTTGCCGATACTAACCTTTTCACCAATAAAACAACCTGCACCAATACTTACGTTATCGTCAAGGCGGGCTCCAGATTCAATAACACTATTGGCGCCTATAGAGACATTATCACCCAATATAACATCATCGGCTATTACTGCACTTTTATGAATACCGCTAGCCACTGCTGGTGTGGTATCGAGCAAATTGGCTAACAGTGCATAACCCATATAAGGGTTATCCATCACTAAAGCACTCACTGGGCACTGTGATAATACATCAGGAGAGACAATGACTGCACTGGCCTTAGTTGAAGAAAGTTGCGGGACATATTTACTATTGGCAAGAAAGGCAACTTGCCCTGATTTAGCATTTGCTAACGTAGCCAAACTACTTATGATGCTATTAGCGGCCGAACACTCTGATGATTGTGCAACAACTAGCTTGGCATTAATATGTTTTGCAATTTCTGCAAGGGTATAACTCATAGTATCTCTTTCTATTTATGACTAATCAAAAGGCTAACCAAAACTATTTAAGCTTACTTACTTGCTCGACAACCTTGCTGGTAATGTTAATTGCCGGTTTTGAATAAACAACCGCTTGTTTTGAAAGTACTAAATCAAAACCTTCTTTAGCCGCAATATTATCTACTGCTTGCGTAACTAGAGCAAAAAGTTTATTGGTTTCTGTATTTTTACGTTGGGCTACTTTTTGTTGAAAAGCTTTAACTTTAGCTTGATATTGCTGATACAAATTAGCCATTTTAGTTTGTAAATTTTTCTTTTCTTTTTCACTCATCAATGAGCCGTTACGTTTTAAATTTTCATCTTCGAAAGTCAGATCTTTTTGTAATTGTTCAATGACTGCTTTTTCGTCTTTAAACTCTGCCTCTAGTGTTTGCATCAACACAGCAGACTGAGGGATTTGATTAATGGCTTCTTGCACATTTACCACAGCAATTTTTTGTTCAAAAGCCATCACACTGCTGGCTAATAATAATGTTGATGCTGTAGCGGTAACAACCATAGATTTAATAAATTTATTCAATGTATTTTCCTCTTATTCTATTTTATTTTATTTGTTAAGTTTTTACTTAGCTAAACTTAACAGTTAAACACGCTTATTAGGTAGATAAATTTAAAAAGTTTTGCCAATATTAAAGCTAAAGAATGCGGTATCGTCATCTACTTCTTCTTTTATTGTCTTAGCAAAACTAAAAATCATCGGTCCCATTGGTGACAGCCACTGGATAGATATACCACCTGAGGATCGAAAACGTCCAATATCCGAATAGTCCGCAAGCTTATCTAATTCCACTGGATTTAAATCATTATAATCTGCCATATTAAATTCAGTATCCCAAACACTGCCCACATCAACAAAAAAACTTGTGCGAACACTATTAGAATAACTTTCGTCTAAAAATGGAGTAGGTACAATTAATTCAATACCACCTACCGCAATAGCATTACCACCTACAGAGCGAGGTGATACTTCAATATAATCGTGATCAGGTCCTAAACAACAAGCATTGCCACCTGTTGGGTTTGGTGTACCACTAACAGCAGTAGGATAACGGTAAACAGCACGTGGTCCTACGGTATTATTTTCAAACCCACGTAAGGTATCAGAGCCACCCGCTCGAAAGTTCTCCCAAAACGGTAATAATTGGTCATTACCGTTTACTTGGCCATAACCATTACCGTAACCTAACTGCATACGAGCAAGTACTGTCCAGCGTTGATTTTTTGATAGTGGAAAATAAAACTTAGTATTAAGGTTAACTTTAAAGTACTGAACATCTGAGGTATTAGGCGTTGTCACCTTAACCGATAAACTTTGCTGCGAACCTGCGGTAGGAAAAGTACCACGGTTTAAAGTTGAGCGTGAAATACTGGCACTTACATCATAATTTTTAAACGCTAATGCCGCACCAGGATCATCTGGATCAGCATGCACATCATAAAAATTTTGAATTTGTTCATAAGTTTCTAATGAGCTAATTTCGTTATTTTTAAAACCAACGCCAAAAGTAACTCTTATGTATTCATTAATGGGAAAACCCCAGTTAAGCCCAATACCGTATGTTTTATTATCATAATCAACCAAATTGGCACTACCGGCATCAAAAGCTTGATAAAAAATCTGCCCACCAAGTGATACCGCATCAACGGTAAAATAAGGATCAGTATAAGAAATGCTAGCACTATTTGAATAAGTATTAGTATTAACCGTAAAGCCTAAACGATTACCTGTGCCTAAAAAGTTATCTTGTTGAATACCAGCATTCAAACTTAACCCGGTTGAATCACCGAAGCCAATACCCGCCGTAAATGAACCTGAAGCTTGTTCTGTGACATTAAAATCAACATTGACTAAATCATCTTCACCTGAAATTTGCTTCGTTGAAAAATTAACCGTCTCCATATAAGGCAAACGAGATAAACGCGCTTTAGAATGTTCAACTAAGCTATTCGACAACCAAGCGCCTTCCATTTGACGCATTTCACGTCGCAATACTCGGTCAGCGGTAACATGGTTACCACTAAAATTAATTTTATTAACGTAAATACGTTTACCAGGGTCAATTGATATCGATAATTTAACCGTTTTATCTTCGTCATTAATATCTGGAATAGTCGTTACTTTTGGATAAGCATAACCAAATCGACCCAAAAACTTACTAATAACCTCTTCGGTATAAGTCACTTCTGCACCGTTATAAAGGTTATCAACTTGCAATGGATTTATTGCACGAATTGTTTTTTCAAAACCAGCCATATCTCCGATAAAATCGACTTCGCTAATGGTATAAACTTCACCTTCCGTTATATTTAAAGCAATATAAACTGATTTTTTATCTGGTGTCATAGATACTTGGGTTGAATCGGCTTTAAAGCGAAGGTAACCGCGATCTAAGTAATAGCTAGTGATCGTTTCCATATCACCTTGTAACGTTTGCTTTTGATACCTATCTTGCGCCATAAAATCCCACCATGGCGAACCAAAAGTTAACTCGATTCTATCAAGCAACTGAGCATCGGTAAAAACCTCATTACCAATAATATTTATTTGTTTAATCGCCGCAGCATCACCTTCACTAAAAGTAAATTCAAGATTAACTCGGTTTCTAGGTAAATGAGTTATGGTTGTGGAAACATCCGCATTATATTTACCTACACTATGATAAAAATCTTCCAAGCCCATCTCAATGCCTGAAATAACAGTACGGTCAAGTGTCTCACCAACACGAATATTACTACCATCTAAACTTTCAGTTAACTGTTCATCTTTTAAATCACTATTACCTTCAAAAGTAATTTCACTGATCGTTTCACGCTCTCGAACACGATAAATGATACGGTTACCGTCACGATACGCACGAATATCATTAAAATGTCCCGACTTATATAAAGACTTTATTGATTGTGAAATTCTAAACTGATTTAAAGTATCACCAACATTAAACGGAATATGCGTTAAAGCCGCACCTAAAGCAACACGCTGTAACCCCTTTACTTCAATATCTTCAATTTGAAATTCTTGCGCAGCTTGTGCTGTTATACCTAAAGCGCCTAATAAAATGGCAGAGGCTATTTTTTTAATTATCATATATTTAAACTTTGTTACTTCTTCTTATCACTGCGTAAATTACACGCTGTAAGCTACAAGATGTAAATATTACACCTTAAAACATAGCACTTATATACTATATACCTAACCCAACACCCGACTGAAATCATTAAACAACGCGATACTCATTAATGCCAATAACGCCAAGGCACCAAACTTGAATCCTGCCTCTTGAATATTTTCTGGCACCGGCTTTCCAGTCAAAAGCTCTATAAGATAATAGAGTAAGTGTCCGCCATCAAGTACTGGTAACGGTAAAAGGTTAATTATTCCTAAATTGATACTAATTAGTGCTAAAAAGCCTAAGAAATAAACAAATCCATAGCCAGCACTATCGCCTGCACCTTGAGCAATCGCTATAGGACCGCTTAAGTTCTTTACAGAAACATCACCTGTGATTAACTTGCCTATCATATCAAAACTTAAAGTGATCAAACTCCAAGTACGATTAACACTTTCAGTTAGCGCAGAAAACACGCCATAGTTAATATCTATTTTATACTCTGCTGGCCAGTCATCTGCTTTAGGAGAAACCCCTAAATAACCAATTAACTCACCATTACTATCAATACCTTTAGGCATTACCTGTAATACCTGACGACTACCGTTACGCTCTACGGTAATATTGACAAGCTGATCGGGGTAACGTTTAATTTTCTTAGAAAAATCAGTCCACCCCTCTGATAAGTGTTCATCATTAAGTGCAATAAGTTTATCACCGACCTTTAACCCCCCTTTTTCTGCGGGGCTATCCTTGCCAATACGAGCAAGCTCATTATGCACGGCTGGACGATAAGGTGTTATTCCTAAGCTGGTCAATGCAGAGACTTTCTCAGGTGCAAACTGCCAATTTTTAGTGATTAATTGATGAGAACTAACAAACTGACTATCCTTACTCTTAGTTTTCATCACAATAGACGCTGAGCCTATTTCACCAATCAATGCTAAATTGACATCCTGCCAATCACGTGTTGGTTTGCCTGCAACTTCTACTATTTCTACGTTATTTGGTAATTGAGCCTGTGCAGCAATTGACTCAGGAATAATATCACCAACAATAGGCTTAATACTGGGTACACCAATTAAAAACATTAAATAAAAGGCAAATATAGCAAAAGCAAAGTTAGCAAAAGGTCCTGCTGCAATAATAGCGATACGTTGATACACCGACTTACTATTGAACGTTTTATCTTTATCCTGCTCTGATACTTGGTCAACACGCTCATCGAGCATTTTGACATAACCACCAAGTGGTATCATCGCGACCACATACTCAGTGCCATCTTGTCCCGTTTTCCGCCAAATTGCTTTACCAAAACCGACGGAAAAACGTTCTACTTTCACACCATTTTTTCGTGCCACCCAAAAGTGACCATATTCATGCACCGTCACTAAAATACCTAGTGCGATGACAAAAGAGGCTAAATTCCAAACAAAATCAAACATATTTAGTACTGCTCCTTAAGCTTGCTAGCTGAAAATTTCGCTACAATTGATAGAGCAAATTCTCTAGCCCGTGCATCTAAGGAAATCACCTCGTTAATATTACCTACCTGTTCTGAGACAAATTTTCTCACAGAAGTTTCATTTATTTTATAAATATCGGTAAATTTAATCTGTTCGTCTAAAAAAGCAGCAACAGATACTTCATTTGCCGCATTAAGTGCAGTGCAAGCACCTTGCCCACTTTTACAAGCTTCTATTGCTAATTTCAAATTAGGGTACTTTTCAAAATCAATAGATTGGAATTCAAATGAGGGAGTATTAAAAAAATCTAATGGGGCAACACCTGATTCAATTCGCTCAGGATACGCTAAAGCATGCGCAATAGGTGTACGCATATCAGGATTACCCATTTGAGCAATCACCGAGCCATCTTTATATTGCACCATCGAATGGATAGTACTTTGTGGGTGTAATACCACTTGGATATCACTGGCTTCAACATTAAATAACCACTTTGCTTCGATAAATTCTAGCCCTTTATTCATCATGGTTGCTGAATCAACGGATATTTTACGCCCCATTTCCCAGTTTGGGTGAGCACACGCTTGACTTGGTGTAACATGCTCAAGTTCAGATATTAATCGTGTTCTAAAAGGGCCGCCAGAGCCTGTTAATAATATTTTGCTAATACCATTATGCGCTAACTGGCAAGTACCTACCCTAGCCTGTTCTTGCCAAGGTAAACATTGAAAGATGGCATTATGTTCACTATCTATTGGTAAAAGTTCTGCGCCTGATTGTTTAACCGCCTCAATAAAAATAGCGCCGGATGTGACTAACGCTTCTTTATTGGCTAATAGCACACGTTTACCTGCTTGTACGGCAGCCAGTGTTGGCATCAAGCCAGCAGCACCGACAATAGCAGCCATTACTGTATCAGTTTGATTTGAACTAGCCAGTTCAACCAGTGCATCAACGCCTGATTTAACCTCGATGGTTTCAAGGTTTTCATTTGCTAAACGTGTTGATAATTGTTTTGCATGAGAAACTGATACCATCACCACGGTTTTAGGTTGAAATTCAATACACTGTGCAAACATCTTGTCGACACTAGCATTTGCAGACAAACTGACTACAGTAAATTTATCACGGTGTAAGCGTATAACATCAAGTGTATTTACACCGATAGAACCAGTAGAGCCAAGGATACATATTTGACGTTTATTTTTTTTGTTTTTCAACATATTATATTTTCAACTGAATTTATAGACACAGTTACCAACCAAATAACATATAACAAAGTGCAAAAACGGGTGCTGTCGCTGTAAGGCTGTCAATTCTATCTAAAATACCACCATGGCCAGGTAAAATAGAACCACTATCTTTAACTCCAGCTTGGCGCTTAAACATGCTTTCATTAAGGTCGCCCAACACAGACACCGTAGTAATAAGCACAGTAACCAATAAGGCTGTGATCACTTGTTCGCGAACCCAGTCAAGGTTGTAAGCAGTAATAGCAACCAGTAGGCAAGCAAATATAACGCCCCCTAAAAAACCTTCAAATGTTTTCCCAGGACTAACATTAGGCATCAACTTATTTTTACCTATGGCTTTACCGACAAAGTAAGCGCCTATATCCGCGCTCCATACCATCAAGAATAAAAACATAATTAATTGAGCGCCATGATAAGAGTCTGCTTGATAATCATTAGTACGAATAACCATGAAAGCTAACCAAGTAGGAATGAGTGTTAACCAGCCAAACATGCCACGAACGGAGCGGTGCTTAGACCAAAAACCACTTGAATTAGGATATGAAAACATCAAAAAAGCAGACAAAACCCACCACGCTACCGCTATCCATAATAAACTTATCGCATAGATATGTAATTCATTGCTGTTAAGCCATAAATCGTGAGGAGATAATAAAGCCCAGATGGCACTTATTAAAATAAGAGTAGTGACAACAAACCCTATGCGTTTCTGTTTACTTTCAAAGCCCATTAATGGACCCCACTCCCAAGCACCAATGCCAATAATAGCCATTAATAAAGCTGAAAAATATGCTAATGGTAAATAAAATATAGCTAAGATTGCCGCAGGAGCTAAAATTAATGCTGTAATAATTCGTTGTTTAAGCAAGTTATATCCTTTTTATCGTAGTTATAAATTTGAAGTGAAAATATGCTAATCACAATCTATTTTTACTACTTTTTTATTATAATATTATTTTTAGGCGCTTTTACCTATTCACAGAGTCGTATCCACAAACAGCTATAAACCAAAACAGCGTGAAAGGTGATAGTGATTGTTTACAACTATTTATTTAGGACTTGTGCTCCTGTTTTGCCAAAACGTCGTTCACGTTGATCAAAGACATCAATCGCTTGTGTAAACTCATCTTCATTAAAATCAGGCCATAATACATCGGTAAAATAAAGCTCTGCATACGCCGCTTGCCATAATAAGAAGTTACTAATACGGCAATCTCCTCCCGTACGAATCAAGAGATCCAGCGATGGTAATTGCGCTAAACAGGTATGCTGATGTAATGACTCTTCAGTTATGTCATCAAGCGTCATTTCATTATTTCTCACTTGGCTAGCAAGCTGTTTCGCCGCATTAGTAATATCCCAACGACCGCCATAATTTGCTGCGACAGATAAAACTAAGCCAGTATTATTTACCGTTAATTGTTCAGATTTAATAATACTTTTTTGTAATTTATCAGAAAATCGACTCAAATCACCAATCACTTGAAAACGAATATTATTTTTATGTAAGCGTTTAACTTCTTTCGTTAACACAAACATAAATAAATCCATCAGCATACTGACTTCTTTTTCTGGTCGTTGCCAATTTTCACTACTAAAAGCAAATAAAGTTAACGCTTTCACCTCTGCTTTACGCGCACCTCTAACAACAGCACGAACAGAATCCACACCCGCTTTATGTCCTGCAACACGTCCTTTCCCTTGAGCTTGCGCCCAACGACCATTACCATCCATAATAATGGCAATATGTTGCGGTATTTTTTTTACGTCCTTTTCTAAGACTAAATCAGTTGCCACTAATCATCCCGTTACTTACAAATACATGCAAACAAAAAACGCCAGTCAGTTTATCTACTATCTGGCATTCTTTAAAAACACGTTTAAATTTCCATTAACTCTGCTTCTTTCTTTGTCAATACTTCATCAATTTGCTTAATAAAAATATCAGTGATTTTTTGAATACCATCTTCGGCTTGATGATGCTCATCTTCACTTATATCTTTATCTTTAAGTAAACTTTTAAAGTCAGAGTTTGCATCACGGCGAATATTACGAATAGCAACTTTACCGCCTTCAGCTTCACCACGAACCACTTTAACTAAGTCTTTACGGCGTTCTTCAGTTAATGGTGGTAATGGGATACGAATTAGTGTGCCATTAGATTGTGGATTCAAACCCAAATCAGATTTCATAATCGCTTTTTCAACAGCGCTAATCATCCCTTTATCAAAAACAGTAATGGATAAATTACGTGCATCAGGTACTGAAATATTACCCACTTGATTTAGCGGTGTTGCCATACCGTAGTAATCGACACTAATATTATCAAGTAATGATGCATGCGCACGACCTGTTCTAATTTTATTAAGGCTAGTTTTTAATGATTCTATACTTTTTGCCATACGCTCTTGCGCGTCTTGCTTAATTTCATCTATCACGTTGTTTCTTCCTAAACAATTTAAATAATTTTTTAATCGTGCTGAGTTTTCAATTATGAATTAGTAATCACAGTACCTTCATCACTTCCCATAATCACGGCCATCAATGCACCTGGCTTATTCATGTTAAAAACACGAATTGGCATGTTATGATCACGCGCTAAGGTAAACGCGGCTAAATCCATCACCTTTAATTCTTTATCTAACACTTGGTCAAAGGTTAGAGTGCTATATAACTCTGCTTCTGGATTTTTCACTGGATCTTCAGAATAAATACCATCGACTTTCGTTGCCTTTAATACTACATCGGCTTCAATTTCAATACCACGTAAACACGCAGCAGAATCGGTAGTAAAAAAAGGATTACCTGTGCCAGCAGAGAAAATAACGACACGGCCAGATTTTAGTAAACTAATCGCATTTGCCCAGTTGTAACGTTCACACACACCCGCTAAATCAATTGCAGACATCAAACGAGTATTAACAAAGGCACGATGTAAGGCATCACGCATTGCTAAGCCATTCATCACCGTGGCTAGCATCCCCATTTGGTCGCCCACTACACGGTTCATACCGGCTTCAGCTAAGCCTGCACCGCGAAATAAATTTCCACCACCAATAACAAGACCTACTTGAATATCCATCTCAACTAATTCTTTAATTTCTTGAGCCATACGATCAAGTACTTTAGGATCAATTCCAAAGCCCTCATCCCCCATTAGTGCTTCACCACTAAGCTTGAGAAGAATACGACGATAAGTTGGTTTTGGATTAACGCTCATAAGAGATAAGTTCCTATTAGATGATGAAGTACTTTGGCTAAAATTAACCGCCGTTATTTTAATACGTTTCACGCAGTCACGAAAGGATTAACTGAAAAAACTCTCCCCTTCTACCACTTCGCTTAAAATACAGGCAATAAAAAACGCCTGACTTGCAAAGCAAGCTAGACGTTTTAGACTAATTCTAACTAGTTGGGCGAATAACAAGGCATTTGATTTTTTTATCTTAGCCGCATATAACTATATGTAACTAAGTAAAAGAACGAATGCAACGAAGTTAGTCGTTCAAATAGGACGAATTAAGCTTTAGCAGCAGCAAGTTGTGCTTCTACTTCAGCAGCAAAATCTTCTTCTTTTTTAGCAATACCTTCACCAACTTCTAAACGAACAAAATTAGCAACAGTAAGACCTTTCTCTTTCAAAATAGCACCAACAGTTTTCTTAGGTTCCATGATGAAAGCTTGACCTGTTAAAGAAATTTCACCCGTAAATTTCTTCATACGACCAATGATGATTTTCTCAAGTAACTCAACTGGCTTTTTCTTTTTCTCATCAAGCGCATCGTTTTCAGCTTTTAATATATCTAGTTGAATACGTTTTTCATTATCTACAACATCGCTTGGTACATCTTCAGGGTTGATAAATTCTGGCTTGCTTGCTGCAACGTGCATAGCAATATGCTTTAATGATTCAGCATCACCTTCACCCGAAACAACGACACCAATTTTAGCACCGTGAGAATAAGAGGCTAAGTTAGCACCTTCAACATATTCAACACGACGTATATTGATGTTTTCACCAATTTTAGTCACTAACGCAATACGTTTTTCTTCAAACTGAGCTTGTAAGTCAGCAATTGATACTTTTGACTCAAGTGCAACATCAGCAACAGCGTTTGCAAAACCTAAAAAGTTTTCATCCATCGCAACGAAATCAGTTTGACAGTTAACTTCAATAAGTGCCGCAACACCGTTAGCCGTTTTAATTAAAATAGCACCTTCAGCAGCGATGTTACCTGCTTTTTTAGCCGCTTTTGCTTGACCGTTCTTACGCATATTTTCAATCGCAAGTTCCATGTCACCATCAGCTTCTTGTAACGCTTTTTTACAATCCATCATGCCCGCAGCTGTGCGTGCACGAAGTTCTTTAACCATTGCAGCTGTAACTGTCATAGGTAATTCCTCTGTTTTCAGTTATCCCCGTATAACGATTAACTTTATCTGATAAAACAGAAAGCTACGGAAATAAATAGTAAATTAGGGTGTCATAAAAACATTGCTCGAACTACAATTGTTCGAATTATAGAGCGTGCTAACAATGTTTTTATGAGTAAACGAAATGTTTTACTTAACTACATTACTTTATTTAGTAAAGGTAATTATTCAGTTTCAACAAAACCGTCTTTTTCAGCTTGTACAACGATGTTTTTCTCACGACCAGAAATCACAGCGTCAGCAATAGCGTTACAGTATAAAGTTACGGCACGAATTGCATCATCGTTACCTGGAACAATGTAATCAATGTTATCAGGGTTTGAGTTAGTATCAACAACAGAAATTACTGGGATACCTAGGTTATTTGCTTCTTTAATAGCAATGTGTTCGTGATCAGCATCGATGATAAAGATAACATCAGGTAAACCACCCATGTTCTTAATACCACCTAAGCTTTTATCAAGCTTTTCCATTTCACGAGTACGCATTAACGCTTCTTTTTTAGTTAAAGCTTCAAAAGTACCGTCAGTGCTTTGAGATTCAAGATCTTTTAAACGTTTGATTGATTGACGAACTGTTTTCCAGTTAGTCAACATACCACCTAACCAGCGGTGATTAACGAAGAATTGATCAGATTTGATCGCAGCGTCTTTAATTGCGTCACTTGCGGCACGTTTAGTACCAACAAATAAAACTTTACCTTTTTTAGAAGAAACATTGTTAATGAAAGCAAGCGCTTCATTAAACATTGGAAGTGTTTGTTCAAGGTTAATGATATGAACTTTATCGCGTGAACCGAAAATGAATGGCTTCATTTTTGGATTCCAGTAACGAGTTTTGTGACCGAAATGAACACCAGCTTTAAGCATATCGCGCATTGAAACGTTTGACATTTAAATTTCCTTTATGGGGTTAAGCGTTCATACACCCAACATACACGACTCTTTTGCTGTTATTTTGCGTTAATAAAAGTATAACTAACAAAACGTAAATCAGCAGAGCACCCCGGTATATCTTTAATAGATGTATGTGAGTTTATAATAAAATCAACTCCCCTTAATTGATATTAAAGGATAGCTGACCGATTTAATTTGCACTAAAACCAGCCTTGTTACTTTTAAAATTTAAGATTAAAAATAACGACAAACAACTAAAATTTCAGCGTCGCATTTTATACCATAAAACCGATACTTTAACCAGATAAATATTTATCTGGGCTATTGAACAATATCGCGGTAAAATCTCGATTATATGAAGTAAATTCAACAAAAACCTCAACTATTTTAGGTAGACAATGACAACATCCAGACTATCCGTTCAGTTATTTTTTATTTATGACAATCATTGTCCTTGGAGTTATGTAGTAACCCCTCTTATTAATGAAATTACCAAAGCCTTTCCTGCCATTGAATTACATTTATGGCATGCCGCTTTTTTTGATGGTAAAAGTGAGAGTAATATCATCAGTAAAAACGCTGGACTTAATCAAGTAGAAAAACTTGCTAACATAAGTTTTTCAAGTAATTACAAAAAAACACTTGATAAAAGTACCAACTCAATCTTGTCAGCTAACTTAATGACTTGGGCGCAGCATAAGCTCCCTAGCCTAGCACTAACGTTACTCAATACTTTGCAACAAGCACATTTTGAGCAAGGTAATCAATTAGCTAAACAGTCTGATTTTAATGACATCATAGCAACATTAAAAATATCACCACCTGCAAAAGTTTTTAAAAATACACTTAACAATGATACTTTAGTGCAATTAGAGGAAATTTATTCGCTTCAAGAAATAATTAATACTGAGGCTATTCCTGCCTTGTTATTAGCAATTAATGACGAATTAATATTACTCAACCATAACTTCTATTTAACAGAGCCAAAAGCGATTATTGATGCTGTTCAATTAGAATTAAATAAACACACCTAAACCTCACAAAAAAGTAAAGAGAATATCATGGCCATACAAATAAAAAGCCAAGAAGAAATTGCAAAAATGAGAATCTCAGGCCAGTTAGCTTGCGATGTATTAGAGATGATCACCCCTCATGTTAAAGCAGGTATTACGACAGATAAATTAAACACCTTATGCGCGGATTATACCGAGAAGGTGCAACATGCTATTTCAGCTCCTCTTAATTATCATGGCTTTCCAAAGTCTATTTGTACCTCTGTTAATTATGTTGTCTGTCACGGTATACCAGATAACACTAAACTAATAAACGGTGATATCATTAATATTGATATTACCGTAATTAAAGAAGGTTATCATGGTGATACCAGTAAAATGTTTTTAATTGGTGATGTTTCTCCCGAAGATAACCGCTTGTGCCGTTTAGCTCAAGAATCTTTATATATTGGCTTGAAAAAAGTAAAACCTGGCGCGACCTTCGGCGAAATTGGCACTGCTATTCAAAAATTTATCAAAAGTAAAGGCCGCTACAGCATTGTCAAAGATTATTGTGGCCATGGTATTGGTAAGGAGTTTCACGAAGAACCTCAAATTGTTCATTATAAGAACAATGATAAAACCAAAATACTAGAAGGTATGTGTTTTACTATAGAGCCTATGATCAATTTAGGTAAAGCTAGCACTATTTTAGATAAAGAAGATAATTGGACTGTTTACACCAGTGACAATAAAAACTCGGCTCAATGGGAACATACGATTGTAGTGACTAAAACCGGTTGTGAAATTTTAACTCTTCGCGAAGAAGAGAGCATTAGTAGACTGCTTCATAACTAATCACTCTGAACAGCATAACGTAATAAGTTGTCATGCCAATTAAATTAATTAATGAGTCTCATTTTAAAGATTCACTTAGTTTGATTGGTATAAGCTCACCTCAGAACTAGCTCTCACTAAAAGATAAAGGTATACACTTGACTAATCATCCATTGAACAATCATAAAGTTCCCACCCATTTTATTGAAAGCTTAGCGATAACGACAGATAACTTATCAAGTAAGGATATTTGCCAATTAACGACAGATTTCAATAGTTGGGTAAAAAAAGCCTTTGTTGATAATGATGTTAATGATTTATTAGTTGCCAGAGCTGTTTTTGTTGATGCTACGCTCAATAAACTTTGGTGTCAGCATCATTTAGATGAGTTTAAAATCAGCTTGATTGCTGTTGGCGGTTATGGCCGTGGCGAGCTTCATCCTTATTCAGATGTTGATATTTTACTACTAACGCAAAATACTATAGACCGCAAACTTGAAGAAAAAATATCAAGCTTTGTTACCCAGCTTTGGGACATAAAACTTGATATTGGCCATAGTGTTCGCTCAATACAAGAATGCTTAAAACAAGCCGCTAATGATATTACGGTTGCCACTAACTTAATGGAAATGCGACAAGTTGCCGGCAATAAAGCACTAACTCAGCAACTACAGCCCTTACTCAATGAAGACCTATTTTGGACCTCTGAAAAGTTCTTTATTGCTAAACGCAAAGAACAGGAAAAGCGCCATCTACAATATCATGGTGCCGCTTACACCCTAGAACCAAACATAAAAGCCAGCCCTGGTGGTTTACGTGATATACAAACTATCGCTTGGGTCGCAAAACGCCATTTCCTAGCTGACTCTTTAGAGGAGTTAGTAGAACATCACTATTTGTTTCCGAATGAATTATCTGAGCTAATTGAAACGCAAGACTATTTATGGCGTATGCGTTTTGCACTTCATTTTGTTGCTAAACGTAATGAAAACCGCTTGTTATTTGATTATCAAACAGATGTTGCCAAAATGATGGGGTTTGGTGATGAAGGCAAGGCACCCGTTGAACGTATGATGAAACGTTATTTTAGAATAATAGCCCGTGTTGGCGAGTTAAATACCATTTTATTACAACGTTTTAAGCAAGAGATAATACAAGACTCAGAACAAAGTAATAGTATTACCATTAATAAAGACTTTGAATTAACTGATAAACTGATTAATACCACCAACGATAGAATTTTTATGCGTTCGGTAAAAATTCTCGAAATGTTTTTGATTATAGCCCAAGAACCCAGCATAAAAGGTATTCACTCTCATACTTTAAGGTTGATGCGTAATGCACGACGCCGTTTAATTTCAGGCTTATTAGACTACGCTCAATGTCGACAAATATTTATGGCGATTATTAAGCACCCCCGTGGTTTAGGCTTAGCATTCAATTTAATGCATAAACACGGTATTATCGGCTCATATTTACCTTCATGGCGCAATATTGTCGGACAGATGCAATTCGACTTATTTCATGCTTATTCCGTAGATGAACATAGCTATAGAGTAGTAAAAAACCTTTATCAGTTTAGTCAAAAAGAGCATAACCATAAATTTCCGCTATGCAGTAAAATAATGCAAAGAGTTCGTAAACCTGAAGTATTATATTTAGCTGGGATTTTTCATGATATTGCCAAAGGGCGTGGCGGTGATCATGCTAAACTTGGTGCAGTAGATGCATTAATATTTTGTCAAATGCATCAAATGAGTAAGCACGATAGTAACATGGTTTCATGGCTTGTCGAAAACCACCTATTAATGTCGGTTACTGCTCAACGCCGTGATATCAGTGATGAAAATGTAATTCGCGCTTTTGGTGAAATAGTACGTGATGAAGCACACCTTGATCACCTTTACTGTCTAACTGTTGCTGATATGCGTGCTACCAACGAAAGCTTATGGAATAGTTGGAAAGCAAATTTACTGCAAGACTTATATTTCAATACGCTTAGAGCATTTCGCCGAGGTTTATCAAAGCCTGTAGAAATACGTTCAAAAATTCGTGAAAACCAGCAACAAGCACTCGATGTTTTAGCAGACACCGATGTTGATAAAAGCGATTTAAAAGCATTATGGCGTGAATTTAGAGCTGACTATTTTTTACGGTATTCACCTGAGCAAATTGCGAGACATTGCCAACGTATTATCGGACATGACCGCAGTGAGCCTTTGGTCATTATTAGTGCTAAATCTTATCGAGGTGGTACTGAGGTATTTGTTTTTACCAAAGAACAACGAAATACATTCTCTAGTACTGTCGACCTATTGGGCACGAAAAAACTGTCAATACATGATGCCAAAATTATCACGACTAAAACCGGCTATACCGTAAATACCTTTATAATTTTGGATGCTCGCGGTAAGGAACTCAAAGAAAGCTATCAAACACAAGCGATAGCAGACGCATTAAGTGCTAAATTAAAACAAAATGATTTTTGTGATATTCCGCTCCAGCCTATACGTAGGGAGGTGAAGCAATTTCAGTTCTCTGTGAGGGTCAGTTTTATTAAAATAAAAGCAAAAAGCAAAACAATGATAGAAATAATTACATTAGATAGGCCAAGAGTACTTGCTAATATAGCGCAAGTATTTCAGCAGCTAAAAATTAATATTCATTCGGCCAAGATCACCACCTTTGGTGAAAAGGCTGATGATGTTTTTACCATTTCAACCAGTAAAAACACTGCCTTAAATGATGAAGAGAAGCAAATATTAGCCGACAAATTAACGCAAGAACTAGATTAACAATAACACCTAATAGGAATTTTTAAATGACTGACTTAACAGCATTAGCAAGTACGATAGAACAAGCTTTTGACGATAGAGCGAACATAACGCCAGCAACCGTTTCCAGTGAAGTAAAAACGGCCGTTTTAGATGCCCTTGCGGCTTTAAACAATGGCTCTGCTCGCGTAGCAGAGAAAATTGATGGCCAATGGCATGTACACCAATGGTTAAAAAAAGCAGTATTATTATCCTTTCGTATTTGGGATAACAAAGTAATTGACGGCGCTGAAAGTACTTTTTTCGATAAAGTACCGATGAAATATGAAGGTTACACACAAGCAATGTTTGAAGCTGATGGTGTACGTGTAGTACCGGGTGCATCAGTACGAACCGGTAGCTATATAGGCAAAAATGTCGTGGTAATGCCAAGCTTTGTTAATATTGGCGCTTATGTCGATGAAGGCTGTATGGTTGATGCTTGGGCAACTGTTGGCTCATGTGCTCAAATTGGTAAAAATGTACATTTATCAGGCGGCGTTGGTATTGGCGGTGTATTAGAGCCTTTACAAGCAGGACCAACAATTATTGAAGATAATTGTTTTATTGGCGCACGTTCTGAAATAGTTGAAGGCGTAGTCATTGAAGAAGGTGCTGTAATTTCAATGGGTGTTTATATTGGTCAAAGTACACGTATTTATGATCGTGAAACAGGCGAAGTACATTACGGCCGCGTACCAGCAGGATCAGTAGTTGTTCCAGGTAACTTACCATCAAAATGTGGCAAGTACAGCTTGTATGCAGCTGTTATAGTGAAAAAAGTTGATGCTAAAACACGCGCTAAAACAGGCATAAATGAATTGTTACGTTTAGCTGAATAGCATAACCGTTACGAGTAATAATAGTTTCGAGTGACGAAGACACACTTTCAATGCGTGCTCTTCGAAACTCGTCTCTATAACTTCGCTACTTTATTTTAACCTTTTAGTTTCTCATCCAGTTCTTCAATTTTTACTTTCCAAATAGCTGGACCGGTAACGTGAGCTGATTCACCAGAACTATCAACTGCCACAGTCACTGGCATATCTTCTACTTCAAACTCATAAATTGCTTCCATTCCCATATCTTCAAAAGCAACTACTCGTGCTTTTTTTATGGCCTTTGACACTAGATAAGCCGCACCACCTACCGCCATTAAGTATACTGATTTATGATTTTTAATCGTTTCAACTGTTGCTGCGCCACGTTCGGCTTTACCGATAGTACCTAATAATCCAGTATCCGCTAACATCATCTCAGTAAATTTATCCATACGTGTTGCCGTCGTAGGGCCAGCAGGGCCAACAGCTTCATCACCTACAGCATCAACAGGGCCAACGTAATAAATAAATTTATCGGTGAAATCAACCGGTAATGTTTCACCCGCCGCTAACATGTCTTGAATACGTTTATGGGCAGCATCTCGTCCCGTTAATATTGTGCCACTTAATAATACTGTTTCACCGGTTTTCCACTCTGCAATATCTGCTTTCGTTAATCCGTCAACATTAACACGGCGAACATCTTCACCCACTTCCCAAGTAATATCTGGCCAATCTTCCAATTTTGGTGGTATTAAGTCTGCTGGGCCAGAGCCATCAAGATGAAAGTGGACATGACGCGTAGCTGCACAATTTGGGATCATTACAACGGGTTTCGATGCTGCATGAGTTGGCACAGCATTAATTTTCACATCAACCACTGTAGTTAAGCCGCCAAGACCCTGTGCGCCAATACCTAATTTATTTACTCGTTCAAAAATTTCTAAACGTAACTCTTCTTCGGCGTTTTGAGGGCCTCTATCCATTAACTCTTGAATATTAACGGGATCCATTAAGCTTTCTTTAGCTAACACTGCTGCTTTTTCAGCAGTACCGCCGACACCTATACCTAACATACCTGGTGGACACCAACCTGCGCCCATTGATGGTAAAGTTTTCACCACCCAGTCAGCAATAGAGTCTGATGGGTTTAACATTACCATTTTAGTTTTATTCTCACTGCCGCCACCTTTTGCCGCAATCATCACTTCAATTTCGTCACCATCAACAAGGTCAATATGTACAACTGCTGGCGTATTATCTTTAGTATTTTTACGCGCGCCTGTCGGATCAGCAACAATAGAAGCACGCAACGGGTTATCAGGATTCATATAAGCACGGCGAGTACCCTCATCAACCATTTGTTGTACTGTCATGTCAGTTTTATCCCATCTTACTGCCATACCAACCTTAACAAAACAGGTCACAATACCAGTGTCTTGGCAAATAGGACGTTTGCCTGTAGCCGACATGCGTGAATTAATGAGGATTTGCGCGATAGCATCTTTTGCCGCACTACTCTGTTCTTTATGATAGGCTTTTTCTAACGCCTGAATAAAATCCAAAGGATGGTAATAAGAAATATATTGCAGTGCATCTTCAATACTATCGATTAAGTCTTGTTGTTTGATTATTTTATCGGACATCTTGCTCTCAGCTTTATTAACTATTGGATATTGGTTTGTGGAAAGTTATAATAATTAGTATATCACTTATAATACCTATCTATTAGTACTGCTGCTAGTAGCCAATGGTAGAATATGAACAATTACCTAATAAATAATCTAACGAATTATCAGAGTACTAATATCTTGTCTCAAAACACTTTATTTTCATCTAAGCCCTTAACCTTATCCGTTAAAAAGTTGACCTTGGCGAAAGATATCACGCCCTTAGATTTATTTACTCCATTCGCCAATGAACCTTGGGCAATGTGGCTAGATTCAGGGCAAAGTGAACATATTGATGTCTGCTTTGATATTTTGGTTTGGCAACCTGAAGTCACCTTATGCACTTATGGTGATAAAACTAACATTCATTATATAAAAACGAATAAAATAGAGATAAGTGAAGAAGATCCCTTATCTTTACTCGACAATGTTCAACAACAAGTGTTGGAAAAATTAACATTATCAAAGCAAAATCTACCCTTCTTGGGCGGTGCTTTAGGTTATTTAGCTTATGATTTAGGTCGACGCTTTGAAAAATTGCCTGAGCAAGCTCAACAAGATATTAATTTGCCCGAAATGGCAATGGGTATATATGCTCAAGCAATCATCTTTGATCATAAGCGCAAGCAATACTTTTTAATTTGCCAAGAAGAGAAGCGCCTAAAATTAGAAGATTTTCTGCAAACTATTATCGATAAAAAACAGAGTAAAAAACACGCACAAGAAAATTTCGCTTTAACATCAAGTTGGCAAAGCAATATGGGCAAAGCCAGTTACATCGAAAAATTCAAACAAGTTCAACAATTTTTATCTTCGGGTGATTGTTATCAAATCAACTTGGCACAGCGATTTAGCTCGACTTATCAAGGAAGTGAATTCCAAGCCTATGTAGCCCTTCGAAATGAAAATAAAGCGCCATTTTCAGCCTTTATTAGGCTGGAAAATACAGCAATATTAAGTGTTTCCCCTGAACGGTTTTTACAACTATCTCAAGGTAAAGTACAAAGTAAACCCATTAAGGGCACTATGCCTAGAAGTGCAAATAAAGAGCAAGATGATAACTATGCCCAACAACTCGCTAATTCAATTAAAGATCGCGCTGAAAACGTGATGATTGTTGATTTACTGCGTAATGATATATCAAAAGTCTGCAAAGCCAACTCTGTCATTGTGCCTAAGTTATTTGATATCGAAAGCTTTCCTGCCGTACATCACCTTGTGAGTACAGTTGAAGGGCAACTTGATACGCAATACGATGCCTGTGATTTACTACGAGGTGCATTTCCCGGTGGTTCAATTACGGGTGCACCGAAAATTCGTGCCATGGAAATAATAGAGCAACTTGAACCACATCGACGCAGTGTTTATTGTGGATCAATAGGTTATATATCAACTTGTGGCACAATGGATACTAGCATCGCAATACGTACGCTTATTTGTCAGAAAAATGAAAAGAAAAATAATCAAGGAAAAATCTATTGTTCGGTCGGCGGTGGATTAGTTGCCGATTCAATTGCAGCAAGTGAATATCAAGAAACCTTCGATAAAGTAAATCATATTTTACCCATTTTAGAAAAGTTTTCCGCGACAACGTTAGGTGAACTAAACAGTAATAGCAAAGGGAGTTAGTCATGAATAAAGAAGAATTTTTATATCGTTTCAATCTTCTCCAACATGGTGACTCTTGTCATAACTATCAGCATAATTCACCATTAAAATCAGCCGCCGTACTCATTGCTTTAGTAAATAATAGTGATACTGATGATATAAATACTAGTGGCTTACAGGTACTACTGACCAAACGTGCTAGTCATTTAAAGCATCACCCTTCTCAAATAAGTTTCCCCGGCGGTAAAGTAGAGCCAACAGATAAAAATTTAATTCATACCGCCCTAAGAGAAGCACAAGAAGAAATTGGTTTATCCCCCGACACAGTATCAATAGTGGGTCAATTACCTCATTATGAAGTGATCAGTGGTTATCAAGTTACCCCTATCGTTGCCGTTATTGACACACCACAATCTTATCAAAAAGATGCGAATGAAGTGGATGAAATATTCCAAGTACCTTTACAGCATTTTTTACAACCTCAAAATCACCGCACCATCGTTTCTTATCGTAATGGTCAACATCACAATGTCCACTTTTTTTTATATAAGCACTATAATATATGGGGTGCAACAGCAGCCATGATAAAAGATTTAGTAGAGCATATTAAGTAAAAATCAAGTAGTTATAATTTCTGTCTAAATCAACGCTAATATTTGTTGCTATAAGTGATGCCTTTCAGTTAGTATGAATAATATTAACAACGGGGTTTACCCAGAAAAGCGAAATTTTATTCGGAAATATTTATGATTAGTGTATTTGATATGTTCTCAATTGGTATAGGCCCTTCTAGCTCTCATACTGTTGGCCCAATGAAAGCAGCAAAACTTTTTGTTGATGAACTTAACAAACAAGCGTTGTTAAGCAAGATTGATCGAGTGAAATGTGAGCTATTTGGTTCACTTGGTCAAACTGGTATCGGCCATGGTACAGGTAAAGCGGTCATTCTTGGTTTATCCGGCGAAATGCCTGAAACTATTCCTGTTGAGTCAATTGACACTATTTTAGCGCAAGTCGTGAGTAGTCAAAAAATTCAACTTGATGGTCACCATAGTGTAAGTTTTCCAAAAGATAATGCCATTATTTACCATCATAAAAAAACGTTACCTGCTCATTCTAATGCCATGACAATATTTGCCTATCAAGATGACAACCTTCTTTTAGCGCAAACATACTACTCTATCGGCGGCGGCTTTATTGTACTAGAGTCTGACTTTGAAAAAGAAAAAGACAAAGCACTTTCACTACACGAAAACATAAAAATACCTCATATATTTACCAGTGGTGCGCAATTACTTGAACATGCCCAAACGACGGGATTTAGCATTAGTACTCTCATGATGAACAATGAAAAGTGCTTAAATGATGAAGCGACAATACGTACTAAGTTAATTGAGATTTGGCAGGCAATGCGTAGTAGTGTTGATCGCGGTATCGCCACTGAAGGGATTTTACCCGGCGGCTTAAAAGTAACTCGTCGTGCACCCGCCTTATATCGTTCTTTAATGGTAGAAAAATCGACTGATCCGCTTACCGCAATGGATTGGGTGAATTTATTTGCTTTAGCCGTAAATGAAGAAAATGCAGCAGGAAGTAGAGTGGTTACTGCACCAACAAATGGTGCCGCAGGCATTATTCCAGCCGTATTATGTTATTACGATAAATTTGTTCGACCTGTATCTAACGACGATTGTGTTCGTTATTTGCTCACCGCAGCGGCGATTGGTATTTTATACAAAACTAATGCCTCTATTTCCGGTGCAGAAGTTGGTTGTCAGGGTGAAGTTGGTGTAGCTTGTTCAATGGCTGCAGCTGCATTAACTGAAATTATGGGTGGTACACCTATTCAAGTAGAAAATGCTGCAGAAATAGGTATGGAACATAATTTAGGATTAACTTGTGATCCCGTCGGCGGCTTAGTGCAAGTCCCCTGTATTGAACGTAATGCCATGGGCTCAGTAAAAGCAATTAATGCTTCTCGTTTAGCACTGCGTGGTAATGGCACCTCAAAAGTATCTTTAGATAAAGTAATCAAAACTATGTGGGAAACAGGTAATGATATGAAAACTAAATATAAAGAAACGTCACGTGGTGGTTTAGCCGTTAATATTACAGAATGTTAAACTCTCAATAACGAGTTTCTAGTCCGGGTTACGAAGACAACTTATTACTGAGGTGTCAGACTTCGTAACTCTAAACTTTTCTTGCTCATGAGTTTTCTTACTGAAAACGGCTATTTAGTTGGTAATTCCACATCAGCAAACAACTCATCAACTTCAGCATTATTTTTTAACAACATAGCCTGAGTGACAACATTCTTAGTTAGATGCGGAGCAAAACGTTCGATAAAATCAAACATATATCCGCGTAAGAAACTACCTCGCCTAAAACCAATTTTAGTCGTACTCGCTTTAAACAAATGGCTCGCATCAATTCTGACTAAGTCATTATCAATTTTAGAATCAATTGCCATTGACGCAATAACACCAATACCAACACCTAAGCGAACATAAGTTTTGATCACATCAGCATCAGTTGCCGTAAAAGCAATTTTAGGCTCAACGTTTGCTTTTGCAAAAGCAGCATCTAAGTCTGAACGGCCCGTAAAACCAAAAACATAAGTAACTAAAGAATACTTACCAATATCTTGAATTGTTATATCTTTTTTTCTCGCTAAAGGATGATCTTTACGAACAATGATACTACGATTCCAGTGATAACAAGGCAGCATCACAAGGTCGTTATATAAATGAAGTGATTCCGTTGCAATAGCAAAGTCGGCATCGCCTTTCGCTGCTGCATCACTAATTTGTGCAGGCGTACCTTGCGACATATGCAGTGATACTTTGGAATATCTTTTAATAAACCCTTGTATTACATCAGGTAAAGCATAGCGTGCTTGGGTATGCGTCGTTGCAATACGCAGTTTACCTTCATCGGGTTGGGTATGTTCACGCGCAACAGCTTTAATGCCTTCTACTTTAGATAGAATTTGTTGAGCAATAGTAATTACTTCTTGTCCAGCAGGTGTTACATGAGTTAAATGCTTACCACTACGACCAAATATTTGAATACCGAGTTCATCTTCAAGCATGCGAACTTGCTTAGAAATACCCGGTTGAGAAGTAAAAAGAGCTTCCGCAGTTGCAGACACATTTAGGTTATTATTTAGTACTTCAACTATGTAGCGCAATTGTTGCAATTTCATATATGAGCTTCAGGAACTTTCTTAGACCAAAATAATATACTTAATTGACCATTTATTCCATCTCAAATTGTATCTTTTATAAATTTAATTCGATATTTTTTAAATTAACTAAAGAATATTTATAATTTAGTTTTAATTATAAATTAGTAGTTCTAACAAAATTTACCGTTTTAATCATATTAATTGTAAGTTACCCTTTGCTAAGCATAACAATTTTTGTAGACTGCTTATAATTGTTCACATTAATAAAAAAATAAGAGCTTTAACATGGTCGCTATTATCATAGGTTTACTCGTCGCTTTAATTGTTTTTGTTGTTATTGTCAGTGCTATACAACAACATAAAGAAAAACAAGAATCTGAAAAAAAAATAAAGGTTGCTAAACAAAAAGCCATTATAGATGAAAACGACGAGCTTATTATCAATCTAGGTAATTTACCTTCTAGTCCAAACTTAGTTAAAATATTGAATAAAAGAAGCCTAAATGCTGCTAAAGCGATGCAAGCATTAATGCCTAAAGCAAAAGGAATAAAAAGTAGAATACAAGATTTAAATGCTCGCTTAGAAGCCGCTGAAGATTTAGCCGCTAATCAAAGCAAAGAAGAAGTATTTATAGTACCTGATAATGAGCAGCAGATATTAAGCATTTTGCAATGCATAAAAAAAATTCGTGTCACATTAAAATCAGAGCAAAGTAAAGGAATTGTTGATGCCCAAACCTTTACTCAAGAAGATCATCGCTTAGATGCAATGCAACTGAAAATTAATATAGAAAGTTTAGTTAAACGAGGTAGTCAGGCTCAAAGTAAAGAAATGTTAGGCTCTGCTCGCCAGTATTTTGAAAAAGCGTTACAAACGCTAGCCAGCCACCCAATAAAAACTGAGTATGTTGCAACAAAACAGTCAGAAATTACCAGTCAGTTGGCAGACATCAGCGACTCACTAAAAAGCACCAATGCGCAAGATGCGGCGAAAAAAGCTAAAAGTGAAGAGAATGAATTGGATGTATTATTTCAACCAAAACAAAAATGGTAATATCAACGTTATTATTCAATAGACTGTTTAATACATAATACAACAAGCTAGCTTTTGCTGGCTGTTTTCTTCTAGCGTAAATAAGATTACAACGTGGAAAAAATAAACACTGTCACCTTACCCTCTTTCTTACGCCGAACGATGAAAGCTTACGTATTAAAAGCGTATATTAGGCAGCAAGGATGTGAACTCCATCGTATTGGTCGTTCTAGAAACTGGCAACTCACTGCTAATTTTGAGCAATTGCAAACTATTATCGCTTTTGTTGATTTATCAAATGAGCCTAGTTGGCTTTGGGTGGCAAAATTATTAAAGAATGAGTATAAGCATTTAACGCACGATGAATTACTTAGAATTGCATCAACATTAGAAGATATCACAATAAGTGCATTAATGGCCCGAAGCGATTGCACAATCGCCCAAGCAAGAATTATTATTGATGAGCTAGAAGGTTTAGATTAAAAGGGGTTCTGCAGTAATACCGACCCTGTAAAAAAATCTGAGTTAAGCTTTAAAAACTATCAGTCTACGGTAAGCTCTTTCAAAACATCATCTTTCAAGTCAGCCCAAAGTTTGCCCGATTCAACACCATATTTTCTTACCGCAAAAATAGAATCATCAAAACGATTTTCTTTAGCTAAATCAATCAATTTTTGGTAATAAGTTCTAGAAATTTCCCGTCCCTTAGGGTGGGCAAAATACAAACGACCAATACGTGAATATAAACCTCTAAAGCCATTTAATATTAATAAGTAAATTGAATTACCCGAAGCAGTAACTAATTCTTTATTCAATTTATAATCAAACTCGGCAAAAGCTTCTCCTGTATCCTCTACATCAACATAGGAACTTAATAATTCAATTGTTTTTTCTGGATTGTTTTTTATCGCACCACGTATATAAATAGCACTAATATTAGTACGAGCGGATAGGAGGTTATCTACCAAGTCAGGAATACCTTCTTGGTCTAACTGAGCGAGCGTTTCTAAAATATTTAAACTCGATGTTTCCCAAAAATTATTAACTTTTGTTGGTTTACCGTGCTTTATTGTTAACCACCCATCTCTAGCTAGACGCTGAAGAACTTCTCTAAGCGTTGTCCTAGTTACACCAATTAGTTCGGATAATTCACGCTCTGCGGGTAAAATTGATCCCGGAGGGAATCCTCCATTCCAAATAGACTCAACTATATATTGCTCAGCGAATCCCGCAGGGCTTTTAGCTTTTATAACCATGTTGGCTTAACTTACCTATAAACAAAAATATTAAACTTGATTCTACCAGAAGATTTTTTTGGTACAAGCGTAATCAAAACTGAAATGTGTATTCATAGTCACTTAAATTGAGCGTGCTTGAGTCAATAGATCAATAAATTTGTTCAAACTCGAGGCATAACAGATAAACCTGTAACAACTCTATTGCCTATAACTAAATTAAAGCATTTAAGAACAGTAGCGTTCATTTTAAGCTTTTAACAGGTTTTTAAATGTTACTTTGTTTGTTCATCTTCGTTAGATAGCTTCTTTTTTAAAAAGTAATCTACTGATAATTTTCCACCACCAAAAACAACTACTTGCATTAACAATAATCCCCAAATAACATGAGCATAAAGTGCTGCGGGTGCAATTTCGAGTAAACTAATAACAGCAATAATATTAACAATGCTTAAACCTAAAGCGCCAAAGCGGCTAGCGAAACCCAAAACTAATATAATAGGTAAAAGTATCTCTCCGGCTGTACCTAAATAAGCGGCCAATTCAAAGGGAATAAACGGAACACTATATTCTTCTTCAAACAAAAATAGCGTAGTACCCCAATCTTTTAACTTAGTTAGACCCGAAGAAAAAAAGACCCAAGCGACATAAAACCTCGAGGCAAGTAATGCTAATGGTTGTAAATAATTGAGCAAATTACTGACTTGATAGTATGGTGCTATAAAACGCTGAGTTAACGTTGTCATGGTGTTTCCTAATTTAATAAAATGAGTGAGGGTTTTACAATTTATACCTAGTTATCTTCAATCAATACCTTGCCTACATGGGTATAGGTGCCATCCTTGGCTAAACATTAAATATCAAAATGCTTAAAATGCTTAAAATGCTTAAAATGCTTAAAATGAGTTAGCATTAAAGCATCGAAATATATTATGATCTTTCTGCTTTATATTTATTTTTTGCATCAGCCTTTAATAAACCGCCAAGATCTTCACAAGTGCCTTTTGCTACAAGTTTCCACTCACCAAAATCGTTATCAACCGATGATTGTCCTGCACATGAGTGAGTTCCTGCTAAGTTGGCACAGTCATTTTGACCTGCCATAGCAACACCGTAACATTTCTCTTTACTAGCTGCTTGTGCCGGAGCTGCAACTGTTGTGGCGATGGTTACAGCAAGTGCTGCACTAGCTAATAATTGTTTTTTGTTCATAATGTAAACCTCTATTTAGTTTTGTAAAAATAATTTGTATTCATAATTTTTGTATAAGCTAATTTACTTTTTTAGACATAACACTGAGCTGGGTATCTAACCAACCTTTAACCTGAGCACTAGTGACTCCGCCGATTAAACTAGATTTATTGTTCGACTTACCCAATAACAGCAAAGTTGGAACACCTTTTACATTAAAATGTTTCGCTAATTCAATTTCATCATCAACATCAACATCAACTTTGATCATTCTTAATTGATTAACATATTGCATTGAAATTTCGTCCATAATAAGTGCCATATCTTTACATGGTGCACACCATGAGGTACTGAAATATAAGAGTACCCATGGTTGTCTATGCTCACCCCCTTTAAGACCTTGCAAGATTGTTTTATCTTTCATATCACTCTCAATCGTTAGAACGATATTTGTAAGTAAATTATTCAACATTTAACTGAGTAATTGATACTCCTTGAATGCCTGCCCATACACGGTTTGCTGTGTTTAAATGAGTTGGCACATCAGATAACCATTTTTTCTGAACTGCTTTATTGAGGTTTAAGTAAAGTTTACCGTCAACAATTTCCCATGCTGTTGGGTCGGTATCTAATTTTTTATTTAACGCAACACCCATTGCACAAAACCCGCCAAACTGTGGTACAAATTTTTCAGGATCATCTTGAAAAAGTTCACGATTTTCTTCGCTACTAAATTGATAAATAGCACTTTTATAGGTTGCTGTGTATTTATTATTTCCCTTTGATGCTTTACTATCAGTAAAGTATGAAACAGCGTCATAGCCATGAATAGCAAGATCATTAGCATCTGCGTTAACATCAATGTCAGCAGCAAAACTTAAACTACTAATGGCTAAAGTTGCCGCGACGGTGACAGATTTAATTAAAGTTATAATTTTCATGAAAAGCTCCTAGATGCTTTATTGTTTAATTGGTGCATAAGATTTTGTTATGCCGAAATAAATTTGTATATAATGTGTAATACCAATCAGATTAATTAATGGTTCAAATTTAAATGATAATAAATTTTCAAGAACAAGGCGCTTGATTGAGCAATAGCTGGCTATTGGAATTGAAAGCTACGATGTTATTGGAGATTTTAGCCATTTAAAAAGATCACTTAGTTAATTTGATTGGTATAAGCTTAAGGCGGGTGTATTTCACTCCCCTTCGCCATGTGATGAACTTTAGCAAGACTAATAATCACAAATGCTGCTAACTATCTTTAATTTGAAACCAATCGTCTAAAAGAGTTATTTATGGATCAATTAAGCCAAATTTTACAAAATTTATCTTTTAATGCTGATGTATTTTTCAGTGGAAACTTATGTGGTATTCAAAGTTTAGGCGGCTCTGACAGTAAAAAAGGCCACCTACACTTACTGAGAACAGGTGTTTTAACTCTAGTCTGTGAAGAAGGTCATAAAATAACGTTAAATAAACCGTCGGTAATTTTTATGCCTGGCCCAAGTAAGCATCAAGTTATTGCCAGTGAATCAAGCCAAGCAGAATTAGTCTGTGTAGATATCGATTTTCATGCTGGAAATGGTGCCGCATTGGTCAATGCCTTACCAAAATTAATCTGTTTGGATATTGAAACGAATAACGCTCTTGGAAAAACTGCACATTGGTTATTTAAAGAGGCCTTTAACTCACAAGTAGGACAGCAAATAATTGTGAATAAACTCGGTGATATTTTTTTAGTACAAATATTACGTCATATCCTCAAGAATGGGCTTGTTGTTCAGGGCATGTTATCCGGTATGGCACACCCACAATTATCCAAAACGATGAAAGCGATTCATGAAAAGCCTGAAATGCCTTGGACTGTTGATTCAATGGCAGAAAAATCGCTAATGTCACGGGCCAAATTTGCAGCCCTATTTAAAGAGACTGTGGGTCAATCGCCAAGTGATTACCTGACAGATTTACGTATTGCTATCGCTCAAGGGCTATTAAAAAAAGATATGCCGGTCAGTATTGTCGCAAATGAAGTAGGCTACGAACATGGCTCTGCCTTGGCGAGAGTTTTCAGGAAAAAAATTGGTATATCACCAAAAGAATGGTTAATGAAATTTAAGAGTCCAAAGTAACCTTACCTATATTTCAGTTTTCAATACGTTAAAAAAATTATTATTTTAATCACACAAGTCATCAAAACACACCCAGTGTAATTAACTCTTAATACCCCTACAGTATTCACATTAGTTCATTAAATAATTAAAGTAATTACAAACCAACTGATAAAATAGAGTTAGATGATTTTCTTATTTATACGCCATCAAAAAAGCTCCTGCATATACATATGAGGAGCTTTGGTCTAAGGAATATTTAAAACCAAATGACTGTTAAGCTCTAGGAGACCCCCCTTGAACAAGCAGAGCAAGATTGGCAGCTGATTTTATGTTGTCGTAATATGAACGAGTATTCGTTGCAGCACTTTACTCAATCACTAACCCTGACATCGCCGCAATTTTTTTAAGCGCTATAAAAGAGGTTTTGTCTGCTTCATACGCAGTAAATGCGGCGTTTAGTTATCCACAAGAATAACGATTAGCCAAATCTTTTGAAGATGCTTTTTGCAATTCCGTTGCGCTTTGACACGCGGTTAGTGAGCCGAAAATTAAAATCGAAAATAAATATTTTAGACTCAATTACTCGGTAATTGGAAGCAAAGTAATCTCGACTCTTCTATTAAGCTCTTTACCAGACTGAGTCTCATTACTAGCAACTGGCTGAGTTTCACCAAAACCAATTATTTCTATTCGTTCGGTGATAACACCTGCCGTTTTTAAGTGAGTAGAAACAGACTGCGCACGACGCTCTGATAAACGCTGATTAAGGACATCAGAGCCTGTACTATCAGTATGCCCAGCAACCACTATTAAGGTTTTGTCGAACTCTTTTAACACTAAAACAACTGAATCTAATACCGATAAGAAGCTTTGATCAATATTGGCACTTCCTGAAGAAAACGTAATATTGCCTGGCATAATCAAGTTAATGTTATTACCGTCACGCTCAACGCTAACACCCGAGCCACGTAATTGTTTTCTTAGTTTAGCTTCTTGGGTATCCATATAGTAGCCAATGCCACCGCCAATTGCAGCGCCCCCCGTTGCAGCCTTCAAAATTCTACGATTTCTTTTACTGATATCATCTTCATCTTTATTAGCTAAATATGCCACTATTGCAGCAACACCCGCGCCAATACCTGCACCTTTAGCGGTATTACTGACTTCTTGTTCACCCGTATATGGGTCAAAAGTAGTACAAGCGGTTAAAGCTAGGCAAGTAATTAGGGGGATAGTAAATGTTTTCATTTTTTTCCTTTAATAAGTGATTGATAAATTTGGATTTGAATGTCATGTTTTGAAGAAGTGCCACTTTTTATTTCTAATTTTTTAATGGTTCAGTTCTCTTATTCTGATCTGTTTTTATTGAACTCCGCTAGTATTTTAATTTTTGCGGCTTTGTCTTTAGCTTTTTCAGACTGTCTTCCGTTTATTATACCCGTTTCTACGCTTTCTTTGGTTATTCGTTAAAAAATAAAACTTAAACGCCTGTAACCCAAAAATAAGAAAAATGATGTTAATCGATCGCACAATCAGTTTTAGCTTTTATCGCGATACTTATCATTATTTATCCAATATGGCATTCACACAAAGTAGGGTGATTTTTCCTAAGGTAAATAAGTTTTTCGCCACGTTCATATTAGCTGTAAGCGACTTCGGTGAAGGTTTTATCTGTATCTAAGCCAATGAAAAGTATGTTATGTTTAATTATGCTAGCCTCTATTTTATATTGTTGACACACATAGTATGGCTCTGGTTTGTAACACTAACCCACGTTTAGAGGCTAGCACCTCGTGGGAAGTCACTATGTCTATACACACTAAGGATAGTTAGCCGAATGAGTTGTATTTTTTGTGATATCGTTTCCAGTAAATCACCTTGCCATAAGATTTGGGAAGACGATGATCACTTAGCATTTTTATCTATATTTCCCAATACTAAAGGTTTTACTGTTGTTATCCCAAAAAAGCATTATTCCAGTTATGCTTTTGAGCAAGACGATGATGTGCTGTCAAAGTTAACTTTAGCAGTAAAAAAAGTTGCTCTTCTTTTAGATAAAGCTTTAGATGGTGTTGCACGAACTGGGATGTTTTATGAGGGATATGGGGTCGACCACTTGCATAGTAAATTGTTTCCAATGCATGGGACTGGCGACAATGCAGACTTCCAATTAATCGAGTCTAAAGTGAATAAGTTTTACGAAAATTATGAAGGGTATATATCATCTCACGACTTTAAACGTGCTGACGATGAAGATTTATCTCGACTTGCAACTTATGTGCGGTCGTGTGTATAACAAGTGATTATGGTGTCAATTCCTAATTTTGAATCATTTTAGGTTCCCACATAACACCGCCTCTCACCATCGAATTAACTACGTTCACTAGCTTTATAAAGGGTGTCGCCAACTAAAGAAACGGCCTCTTTAATACCACTTTCGTTGTTGGTTACGGTGAAATTAATGTCTAAAGGTCGAATGTAAATGTCGAGTTGATTTTTACCGGTATCAATACCGACGTTAATTTCATTTTGATTATTTTTGCTATTCATAATAAGCTGACTCTGCCTTGCTATTCGGGCTTGTGGCCCAGTTGGCTATCCGAGTTTAGTACTTGGAATTTTATACCGCGTTTTACTTATTATCGGTCTATCGATAGAGAAGCCTTCATTCAACCGAACGACTGTATAAAAAGGCTTTGGTTGCAGCCAACGCTTAGGCCTCACTTTACCCGAATTTGGGTTAAATAATGATTAATTTATGACGTTATTATCCATAGCAGTTGCTTAAACAAAAAATTATCAGGAGGTTACTCATGAAAGAAATAACTCGAATTAATCATATTGGCTTAAGAGTAAAGAATTTAGATGTCACACGTTCATTTTATGAAAAGCTAGGTTTTTTATTTTTAGTGGGTCCGGTTGGTCCAGAGCCTGTTGCCATCATGGAACATCCCTCTGGAATAAATATAAATTTTATATTAAATGCCAATACCAACAGCACTGAAAATATTCTCATGGATACTCCCGAAAAACATACGGGCTATACCCATATTGCACTTGAAATATCTAATTCAATCTCTGCTGCCAAAATAATTGAAAATTTAGGTATGGTAATTACTGAAAAAGTCGAATATGAAGGTGCTAAATTCTTTTTTATTAGAGATCCTGACGGTAATGTTATTGAGTTTCATCAGCCAGCAAGTAGCTAACAAGCACTTTCATTCAAGTATTTTCAGATGGACAATTGATTGGGCTTTATTCGCTAATGTCAGTAATGTGGTAAAAGTAAGATCATATTCGTCCAGTTGCTTTCAATCGTTTTTGCACTCTTTTATGGTAAAGGTTTGATAAGTAAGGGCGGATGACAGGTAAAGAGATCAACCAAGCTACGCATTTTAACAACCAGACCCGTTCCATTAAAACAATATATGCATCTAATTCAGATAAAACAAGACCATTAGAAAGTTGCAGGTGAAGTTCAGAAATAGCCTTGAGGGGGTCAATACCTAAACGTTGTAAATACTCGTCTTGATCTGTAATATCAAACCATTTTACGTACTTACCACCTTGCCCAGCAAGGCGCTCATAGACGCGCCTATCTTTGATACACTGAGGACAAGCGCCATCGTAAAAGACGGTAATGTATAATTGCTTATTACTCATGTTATGGTCATTTTCTAGAAAGTAAAATGTTACTACACCCTACAATATAGCCTTGTTCCTTTCCTTGTGCCATGTTAATTATCTGATTTACGTTTCGGCTGAACGACTGATTTATAAGTGCCCTACTTTCACCAATATAATTGTTTCTTGCTCAACATAAGGGCAATGTTCACTTAAATGTGGGCTACGGATCCAAGTACCTTGAGGGTATCGTCCATACTCATCGATGAACTCCCCTTTGATAACAAAAACCTCCTCGCCACCAAAGTGACTATGCAATTGAAAACGCTCTCCTTTAGGCCATTTAACCAACGCGGTAGATTCTCCTTGGTAATTGTGTAAAGGCATCACAGACAAACCGCCAATTCCTGGTGACCAGTCTGTTTTTTGAGTCTCAGTAACAACATGTTCATCATCACCATGTTTAAACTGATGTAACTTTACTAGCAACACACAACCGTCTTTACTAAAAGGCGCATGAGCAAAGCCTTCAGGGTTACGAAAGTAAGTGCCTGCATGATAATCACCGCTTTGATCGGAAAAAGTGCCTGATAAAACCAATATTTCTTCACCTAAAGGATGATCGTGTTCGCTAAAGCTAGCGCCTGCGTCAAACTTAACTAAGCTAGTAGCATGGCCTCTTTCCGCATCTTCTCTTGCTAAGGGTTTTCGCCAAACTCCAGCACGAGGGCTAGCAATCCAAGGCTGTTGATGAGTTTCAATAACAACTTTTTTCTCAAAATTCATGTTTAGCATTTACTCACCTTTACTGGTTGTTTTTATACCTTGTCTATTACCAAGTACAAAGACTATAAAAGGCACACAATAAGTTAATAGTGCCGGTATTAATCGTATTTTGGATTAACCAAATAACCCATCAAATTGGTTTATGAAAAATAAAATACTACCTACAATGATAACGACGATCAGTGCCTTAAGATACAGATTCATCTGTTTTAAACGACTAGTTTTATATCATTGTTATTGATAAGTTCATCCATATTACTTTCATCTAGGTTTAACTGGCGCAAAGTATCTGTTAATGCAGTTCGTAAACCTTCTTCAATAACAGGATGATAAAAAGGCATAGTGAGCATTTTTTGAATTGTCAGCTGTTGTTGTTTAGCCCAAGCAAGTAGGTGACCAATATGCTCAGCAGCAGGACCAAACATTTCAGCGCCTAAAAATTCACCTGAATTTTTATCGGCATAAATTTTAAGAATGCCTTTGTTTTTCCCCATAACGCGGCTTCGCCCTTGTCCTTCAAAATTGACTTGGCCTGTTACATAACTTGTTTCATCTAAATCACTATATAAGTGCTTCACTTGCGTTAAATTTAACCCAACATTAGCCACTTGTGGCTCAGTGAAAACTACAGATAACGGTGCTCGCCTTTGTCCGTTTACAATAATAGGATAACTGCCCGCATTACTACCGGCAACTTTGCCATCATCCGCAGCTTCATGTAATAACGTTAAGGTATTATTCGCATCACCAGCAACAAAGATATGATCGACAGAGGTTTGCAGGGTTAACTCATCAAATACTGGACTGTGTTTTTCATCAAGTATAATACTGGTATTTGCTAACGCTAATTTATCAACATTCGCTTTACGGCCAGTAGCCGCTAATATATATTGAAATAACTCAACAACTGGCTGCCCTGCTTTATCAAGGTAGTGCACTTCAACACCGTTTGCTTTTTCTGTGGTACTGATAACCTGTGCTTTAGCATCAAAGTAAAACTCTTCATTAAAAGTATTCTCAGCATAGCGTCTCATGTCTTCATCGTGCAGGTTAGCGACAGAGCCACTTCGACCAAAAACTTTGACGACTACACCCAATCGGCTTAGTGCTTGGCCTAACTCTAAGCCAATAACACCAGGGCCAAATACGGCGATAGATTTTGGTAAGTCACTGAGTTCAAACAAACTGTCATTCGTCAATAAACGACTCCCTGCAAACGCTAACAATTGAGGAAAGTCAGGTCTGGAACCTGTTGCAATAACAATACGTTTAGCGATTACTTGGGTATGATCATCGATAAGTAAAGTATGCTCATCTTGAAATTTGGCAAAACCTCTAATTTTATGCTTTTCTTCAAAATTATCTACCGACTCAAGTACAAAACCAACAAACCGATCACGCTCAGTTTGTACGCGTTTCAATACTGCTTTTCCATCAACATTTACTCTATCAACACTAATGCCAAATAACTCGGTTTGACTCGCATGATAGGCCGCATCACCCGCCGCAATTAACAATTTGCTTGGCATACAACCTACACGTGCACAGGTAGTTCCGTATGAACCACCTTCAATTAATAAAACCTTATCAGTATGTTTTATTGCCGCGCGATAAGCGCCCATACCCGCAGTACCTGTACCAATAATGGCCACATCAACATTTATTACTTTCATTGTTTTTATTACCTTTGTTGCTTTCATTAGAGAAGTCCTGTTCAAACTATGCCATTCGGGTAAGGCGAAACAATTCATGTTGCTGCTGCGCTAAGTAATGAATGATATCATCAGATTCATACAACCACTGAGTTTCACCATTTGCCTCATCAATACGTAAGCAAGGTACCTGTGTTTTCTTACCACCTTGTTGCAGATCTATCCGGTGCTGATGATTTAATTGAATATTGCGTAACTCTACCTCCACTTTTAATTCATCAATACTGCTGCGTGTTTTAGCACAAAAAGGACAGCTGTCGTAATGATAAAGCACTAATGTTGTTGATTGTGATCTTGTCATGAAATATTCCTCTCAATGTTAATACTATTATTTAAAAATATAGTCATCCCCTTAGGGATAACGATTGCCGATATAATATAAGCAATCACCAAACTACAAAGGCAACCAAACGTCTACATATTGAAACCATTTAAATATTCACAGCCTTACAGCATAAAAGTTTTAAAAAAAAGCGTTATTACCTAATGAAAAAATGATAACAACGCAAGGGGGGAAATAGGTACTACTTACTTTTTAACACGTTGTTAACTACTCACCCCTAACGCTATACGCAGTCTGGTAATTTACCTAAAACGCCTCAGCAAGTTGCAGAGCATAACTGTATTATTGACAGTAACTTTAGCATTGGTAAACGATGGCCCCTCATATCTCCCCAAGGAAAAACTGAGTCTATTAATGTTCAGTCAATTGTCGCGGTAAATAGTCCACAAGCCGTGCGAGAAATTGCTATTGCTGGCGGTGGTATTGCCATGACACCCGACTTTATTGTTAAAGATGCAATAAACGATGGTAGATTAATACCAATACTTCCTGATTATACAACCTTAGAATTTGGTCTTTTCGCAATTTACCCTCACCGTAAATATGTTGCAAAAAAAGTAAGGTGCTTTATTGATTTTGCTTTAGCGCAATGGTCTAAATAAGCAATCAATGTTTATCCATATCAATTTTTTGGCAAATATAATATATGACCGTTCCACTTGAAAAAGCATTATTCAGCTGAAATTTAAAATGAGCAACACAAGAAAATAGTAAAGAATATCCATCAAAAAAATTAACATTATTCGTTGTAATACCAACTTTAGCATCAAACGGTGAGTTTCCAGAAAGCATAAATAAATGTCTATTAACGTAAAATTTCATCCCCAAAAACAATAGATAACATGTTAACCACCAAGCCAGCTATTTATTTAATATATTAATAATCTAAGCGAGATGTAGTATACTTGCCAAAATATATATTTTTTACTATATCAATAAAAAATATTATGGGTTAAATAACACTTGCTTTTATTTAACCTTTACAACGATAGGAATATGCTCAGTAATGCGTAAATTTGACGATTCTCTCCCATTAAAACTATTAAAAGCCCGTGAAGCTGCTCTAAATCATTTTCGCCCTCTTTTGAAAGAAATATCATTAACTGAGCAACAATGGCGGATCATCCGTGCTTTAAATGAGTTTGGTGCTTTAGAATCAAAACAATTAGCTGAATGTTGCTGTATTCTTAGCCCTAGTTTAACTGGCATTATCACACGATTAGAACAGCAAAATTTTATTCAGCGTCAAAAATCTAATGAAGATAAACGTCGTGTTTTACTTAGTTTAACTGATCATGCCCAAAAAGTTTTTGATGAGATTAGTCCACGTTTCGAAGAACGTTACCGTAAGATGACCGAACAATTTGGTCAGGAAAAAATGGATGAGTTCAAAGAGTTGCTTGAATTAATGGCTGAAGTAAAACCTTAATTTTTAATTAAAAGTTCATTTATTTACTATTTATTTTTACTAAAAACAAAGAGTAAATGCTAACTCATTAACTTCACTTATGACAATTCATACCAACAATAAAAAACCTTCATTAATGTTGCTTATTGTTATTGCCATGACTAGCCCTTTGGCATTAAATTTATTCATTCCCGCAATGCCCTCCGCAGTAATCGCTCTGCATACTGATATTGCAACGATGCAATTAACCTATAGCTTTTTTTTATTAACGTTAGCTTTCGGGCAATTAATATCTGGCCCTTTGGCTGATTATTTTGGTCGTTATCCGGTGTTAGTGACAGGCTTAATCATTCACTTTTTTGGCTGTATTTTTGCAACATTAGCCGATGATATTAATTTATTAATCGCAGCCCGAGTATTGCAAGCATTAGGTGGTAGTGCATGTATGTCAATGGCACGAACAATGACCTTAGATCTCTATGGTCGTGAAAAGTCAGCCAGTAAAATGAGCTATTTAGTGATGGCGATAGCATTATCTCAAACCCTTGCTCCAACATTAGGTGGTTATATTAACTTATACTTCAACTGGCAAGCTATATTCATAATTTCGTCTTCAATTGCTTTTGGTGTTTGCTTGTTAGCCATTAAACAATTAACAGAAACCTGTCCTCAAAAAAGTACTAGTTTAAAAGTAAACCAAGTCTTACATCAATATTCACAGGTATTAAAGTCAAATCAATATATCGGCTATGCTTTATCCAGCACTTTCATTGCTTGTGCCTTCTACCTTTTTATCGGCAGCGCTCCCTATATTGTTGTTCATCATTTAGGTGGGAATTCAGCTGATTTTGGTAATTGGTTTTTAATAGTTGCTCTTGCCTTTATGCTGGGTAGCCTTTGCTCTAGCGTATTAACAAAACGTATTACCATAAACACCATGATATCCATTGGTCATACTATATCCTTGTTCGGAGCATCTATTTTATTACTGCTCAACTATGATGAACAATTAAATTATTTCAGTTTATTCATACCAATGTCCCTACTAACTTTTGGCCGAGGCCTGAGTCAACCAAGTGCTCAATCAGCAGCCATTGCTTGTGCTTTATCTAGGGCAGGAACTGCCTCTGGCTTGTTAGGGTTTATACAGTTAATCATTGGTGCTTCTATCGCACAATTAGTCCCTCTAGTGATGGAATACAATATAAAAACATTATTTTTTATTATTTTCCTAGCCCCTGTTTTTGCATTAATTAGCCATTATCTCACGGTTAAAAACAAGTCATTTACCTCTTTTTAAAAACTAATGATCAAAATAAATTGTTGACAATATAGTAAGGAAAAGTTAATTATAGTTAACGTGTTAAATATTAACCCGTTAATTAACTGACTTAATCACTCAAAATTCACTTTCAATATTTTTAGAAACTAAACTATTCATATAAGTTAATTATCATATTAACTAGTTGACAAGTAGCATCACAAAAGGCAATATTAGTTAACATATTAACTAGTGTTAGCTTAGCAGCAAGAACCAACAATATATCAGTCGAGTATTGTATCAGTACTAGTACTAAAGTTGGTCACCTGATATCAAAACAACACTGGCAAAAAGTGACTGGGTATATCAGAGTAGATATTGATTAAGGTTTAAAAGTAATCACTGGTGATAATAACCATAACGGTTTATCTGATGAACCAAACAATAAATTTTAGTAGAAAAACAATGTTCATTCACTGAAGTAATTGGAAACAATACTAGAATAAAATCATCAATTAATACAATGAGTAAACTTGATAATAATTATATAAAAACATAAAACATTTAGTTTAGGAGAATACACTATGAATAAAGCACCTTTAATAAAAATAACTGCCGCATTAGGTTTTTGTGTCGCACTATCAGCATCTGCTGTTGCTGAGACTGTTTTACGTGTCGCCACTTGGTTGCCACCAGGGCATGCGATGAATGCAGAGATGTGGCCTACTTGGGGCAAATGGATTGAAGAAGCGACGGAAGGCCGAGTAAAAATCAAATTAGAATACGGCATGGGTCATCCAAAAAGTATGTTTGATTTAGTCGAAGATGGTGTTGTGGATGCTAGCTTTAGTTATCACGGTTATGTGCCGGGTCGTTTTAAATTACCACAAATTGCAGAACAACCAGGTCTTGGCGTTAATGCAGAAGCGGCCTCAGTTGCCCTTTGGCGTGTACAAGAAAAATACTTTAATAAAGCGGATGAATTTGAAGGGTTAACGTTAGCAGCCATATTTACTCATGGTCCTGGTTATGTCCATACCATCAAACCAATCTCTACTTTAGCTGAATTAAAAGGCAAAAAAATTCGTATCGGTGGCGGTATTCAAAGTGATTTAGGTAAACGTCTTGCAATAACACCCATCGCAGCACCTGGCTCTAAAGTATATGAAATGTTACAACAAGGCGTAATTGACGGCGTATTTATGCCAATGGGTGAACAACAATCTCTACGTTTATATGAAGTCGCGCCTAATGTATTAGCCGTACCGGGTGGGATGTACCTAGGCAGTTTTTCAATTTTCATTAATCCTGATTTCTTAGCTAACTTACCTAAAAAAGATCGTGACGCCATCATGAGTGTTTCCGGTGAAAAGCTTTCAGCCATGGCAGGTAGCGCTTGGGATAATGCCGACGCTAAGGGCTTAACTTTCGCTAAAAGCAAAGGCGTTAAGGTTATTAGTAGTCAGCAATTAGGTGAAGAATTTAAGCAAATTAGTAAAGGCTTAGATGAAGAATGGATAGAAAGTGTAAAAAGTAAAGGTGTTGATGCTGAAGCTGCATTGAAAGAATTACGTGAAATCGCTCGAAGCCATGGTAAATAGGGAGTTGTTGTATGTCATTTAGTGCTTGGTTGTCAACGCACTACGAAGAAAAAGGGCTAGTCAAGTGGATAGCCTTTTTTCTAGAAGT
>NVWU01000018.1 GCA_002733765.1 Colwellia sp.
TGATGCAGTCCCTGCAACTACCCCACCAAAACCTGTATCACTAGCACCTGCCAATGTAGCTTTGTAACCACCAATAGATTCAGCGGCAGTACTACTCATCGTTAATGTGATACTTTCGTTGGCATTAGAGCCTACTTGGAAGTTTTTAGTGCCAAAAGTACCATTAAGTAACTGCTGCCCACCGAACGAAGTAGTATCAGAAATACGAGTCAACTCAGACTGCAAAGCTGACACTTCTTTTTGCATTGCACCACGATCTTCACTTGAATTTGAGCCGTTAGCCGATTGTAATGCTAATTCACGCATACGTTGTAAAATATCGGTAGAGGCTTGCATTGCACCCTCTGCCGTCTGTGCAATGGAAATACCATCGTTAGCATTTCGTTGTGCTACCGCTAAACCATTAATTTGTGACGTTAAGCGATTTGAGATTTGCAAACCTGCCGCATCATCTTTAGCGCTGTTAATGCGCATACCCGATGATAAACGTTCCATTGATTGCGTTAAACCAGCACTTGATTTAGTTAAGTTACGTTGTGCGTTTAATGATGCAGTATTAGTGATTACTGAAATAGCCATTTTTAAAACTCCTGATTACAATATGTAATACGTTAGTTAAACAATTTAATAAGTCAGGAACTTAATATGATGTTTTTCGTAATAAGAAAGTGTCATTAAGTACCCGTTCTAATAACAATAACGGCAACAGTTAAAATTACTTTAATGTTTTTACAAAAAAAATTAATAAAAAGAAAATAACTATTCAGCAGGCTATTGGATGCGCTGTCGTTTGTGCTAAGCATGTCGGGGGAGCTACTATGGACTAGCGGAAGAATTTGCTATCAATGACAGGGTAAATAAATACAAAAAAAAGCTGAATAATTTCTTATTCAGCCTTTCCTTATCTCTACTTTTTTATAAAAATCAATTAAAACTAACCACCTAGCAAGCTAATAGCAGCTTGTGGTATTTGGTTAGCTTGGGCCAAAATAGAGGTACCCGCTTGTTGTAATATTTGGTTTTTAGTCATAACGGCTGTCTCTACCGCAAAATCAGTATCTTGAATACGGCTACGAGACGCTGATACATTCTCTTGGATATTCGCCAAGTTACTAATAGTATGACCGAAACGGTTTTGAATCGCACCTAAGCTTGCTCGGCTATTATCAATTTGAGCCAATGCTCCATCAATTACTGCCAAGGCAGATTGAGCGCCTGCTTCTGTTTTTAAATCAATATCAGACACTTTATTTAGTGCTGCTGCTTGTGTAGTTGCTGTTAATGTTGTTCCACCCGCGACAGAAAACGTATTAGATGAATCTAAGCTTAACTGACCAGTTGCCAATCCTGCTACAGTACCGCCTTCAGTTAGCGTTACATTAGCCGCACCCGCACCCATACCTTTTAAGGTAGTTGTTTGGTTGCCAGTCGTGGAGTTTGCATAAGCACCAACATAAATATTATCGCCATCAGCATCGCTTAATGAAATAGTGAAATCTGTAGTGTTATACGTCGCAATAACGCCTGTGGTATCTGATTGGTCATTAATCGATTTAGCAAGTGCCTCTTGGTCAGTTGCTGTAGCAGCGGTTGCCGTAATAGCGGTACCATTTATCGTCAAACTAATATCACCACTTGCTGAAGGTACACCTAATGTCATTGTAGTAGTTGCTTGTGCACTAACGCCATGCGTACCTGATTTTAGGTTGATTGCAGCTGCAGCTTCTTTAGCGGTAGAGTCGGCAATAATACCGACTGTGGTGGCCACACTATTAGTGGTAAAAGTAAGGTTACCCGCGGCAATCGTCGAATCAGTTGATGCAGTCCCTGCAACTACCCCACCAAAACCTGTATCACTAGCACCTGCCAATGTAGCTTTGTAACCACCAATAGATTCAGCGGCAGTACTACTCATGGTCATAGAAATGGTTTCATTGGCATTAGCGCCCACTTGGAAGTTTTTAGTACCAAAAGTACCATCTAATAATTTTTGACCACCAAATGAAGTGGTATCAGAAATACGAGTCAATTCAGACTGTAAAGCAGCTACTTCTTTTTGCATTGCGTCACGGTCTTCACTTGAATTTGAACCGTTAGCCGATTGCAATGCTAGTTCACGCATGCGTTGTAAAATATCGGTAGAGGCTTGCATCGCACCCTCTGCCGTTTGTGCCATTGAAATACCATCGTTAGCATTTCGTTGCGCTACCGCTAAACCATTTATTTGCGAGGTTAAGCGGTTTGAAATTTGTAAACCTGCCGCATCATCTTTGGCGCTATTAATACGCATACCTGACGATAAGCGTTGCATTGACGTTGCAAGGCCCTGACCTGACTTCGTTAAATTACGCTGTGCGTTTAATGACGAGGTATTTGTTACTACTGATAAAGCCATAATAGTGCTCCTAATTTTTTAAATATACTTTATGTTATTAGAAGCCCACTAACTAAGACCTCTTTACTTTTCTATTGTTTTTATTGGTTAGCGAATAATGCCGACCTTACCTATTAACAAGCAATATACTTGCCAATGTAGATTATTTATTTAGATATAATTAAATAATGTTAAGCCTTGCACTTTGCTAAATGCTTGCTGTGATGCTTGTAGCGCTAATTTTGATTGTTCAAATTCAGAAATCGCTTTAGCAAAGTCCAAATCTTCGATAACTGACTTACTACTAGTGATATTCAACTCTGAGTCTAAGTGCCTACTTTTCTGGCTTTCAAGCATTTGCAGACGAACGCCTGAATCTACTCGTCTCGACGTTATATGAGTCATAGCCGAATCAAGTTGATTAAGAATGCTATTGTAATCTACCTGATATTGTTCTTGATCTGTCGAAACAGAGCCTCTCTCCATCCAAGCAATAGCATCATTAATGGTTGCAAAGATACTGACTTCTTCTTGCTCGCTAATAGTAAAACTATCACCCGGCAATGGATTGCCGTTTAAGGTAACGTCAATGCCGTCAAAGGAAATGGTTTGCCCTGCTACATAGGGCGCAGGTAATGCGGGCAGTATGGGGAAAACAACAGTAGAAGTGCTATCGGTAACTGTTAAATCGTTAGTTATTGGATCGGTAGCAAAGGTATAAGGCCCGGCACTTACGTTGTAGGCATTTCTATCGGTTATATTGGCCCTTTCAACTGCAACACTCGAAGTATTGGATGCAGGGGCAGCTGGATAACTAACACTAAAATCACCGATGGCATTGGCTACCTTTAAAAAAGCGGCATCACCCGTTTGATTAGTGGCAATGTTTATGTTTTTTGAAATTTGTAATTCGTTAACCCCCGTATCGCCACTATAGATAACCGAGCCGTCAACTTGTTGACTGAAAGGTTTTTTCTCAGTTTGATAACCTGAAAAAATATAATCTCCGTTGGCATTTTGACTATTGGCGACATCAAGTAGTTGGTTAAAATTATTTATTGTTTGTTTTGCTAGCGATTGTAAGTCTTCAGTAGACATTCGACCATTATTCGCTAACAGCATGTCTTGCTTAATCTGATCTAAAAGCAGTTCAGCATCAGCAAAAACAATTTCTTGTAAGCTATTATGACTTTCAGCTTGAGTAATATTACGTTGGTATTTATCAATATTCGCTAAACTTTCTTTATATCCAACTAAAGTGCCATATTGAACAGCATTATCCTTTGCAGTAAGTACTTGCTTACCACTGGATAGATAAGCCATTTGTTCATTAATATCAGAAGATTTACTACTCATTTGTAATGCACTTTGCTGATAAAATTGAGCTGTTGATACTCGCATGACTTACTCCTTACCTTACCGCAGCTAAAATAGTGTCAAAAATAGTGTTCGCAGTGGAAATAATTTGCGAAGCCGCTTGGTAAGCTTGTTGAAATCTCAATAAATTCGCCGCTTCTTCATCAAGGTTAACCCCTGACGTGGCTTGATTACGATTAAATGCTTGGGTGAATAATGCTTGAGCGGTATCAGCAGTTAGCTCAGCATTACTCGCTTTTGAGCCGACTTTTGCAGTACTTATACCTAAGCTTTGACTAAAAGTTTCTTTGTTACCGTTAGTTACGCCTTGTTCTTGGGTTTTAGCCATAGTAACCGCATTAGCGCCATTACCCACACCAAAAGCATCTCCGATAAAAAACTGCTCTGGCGCATTAGGGCCTGAGCCTGAAGGCTCTCCTGATATTTCAATTTGAAAAGTAGCCGTTAACGGCGAAGCAGGTAAATTAATGAGCTGGCTTGGTGGTGTATAGAGAATAGGGGCAGACGTTGTATTCGTGTTATCCGTTATCGTGTAACTAAAATTACCTGAACCATCTTCCAATACATCAATACGAATTGGCATTGCGGCTTGTGCATTAACGGGATCAAACATATCAACGATAGCAATTTTACCATCACTGATATTATGTGTTGATGGTGTTATTTGTACCGCTGAACTGGCCGCAATAGCATTACCATCGGTTAATGTTGTTTGCATTAGCGAAGCACTATTTTTTGTTGGTATAATGGTAAAGGTGTCACCTAAAGCAGGAGTACCGGTTTCAACAAATGAAAAACCATAATCGGGTGATGATGTATGCGTTCCCGCAGGAGTGCCTGAACCAGGAAGACCTAAATCTGAACTAACACCTGACGTTAAGTTAACTAATGTAAAGTTAGGCCCATCAAAGCGTACTTCAAATTCATCAGTAGTTAACTTAGATACATCGTTAATCATCACTTGAGCTTGCGTGCCATTTGAATTAGATGAATGAGCTAAAACACGACCTTGTTGTAATTGTATTGAATTTATATCAGTAAAAATATTGGCGCCTTGTACACCATTTAAATCTAATCCACTGGCTTGGCTATCATTTAACGTTGACGATATCGCCATCGCTAAACGGTCTATTTCAGCACGGGTTTGTGATAGATGTTCATCTCTGAACTCAATACTTGCGCCTAATGAACCACCGAGTTTTGAACCGTCGATTCCTACTGAGCCATTAGGGCCAACTAAACGTAACTCTGTTTGTAAAGCGTCAGGGTCACCTGCTTGTACGGCAATGGTTAATGGTGTAATACCCGCAACCAATGTTATACCTTGACCCACCATTATGGTCATAACACCATTTTGATCGACGATAGTATTAACGCGAGTATATTCACCTAACTCACTGACTAATTGATCACGTTTATCGAGCAAGTCATTCGGTTGTCCTGCTTGATTTAAGCCTTGGGTTTGTAGAATACTTTCATTAATTTTTGCTAGCTCTAAAGAGATTTCAGAAATTTTATTAGCAACTTGCGCTATCTCGCCATTAACGGACTTACCCATTAGATCAAAGTTATTAGTTAGTTCGTTAAAACCATCACTTAACGACTTAGCTTGACTTAACACTATGCTACGTAAACCTGAGTCATTGGGATTATCGGCGACGCCATTTAAGGCTTTATAAAATTGCTCTATTGAACCAGCCACCGCGCTGCCTGATGCACTCATAATTTGATCAAGTTGAGTTAATCGAGTATGTAAAGAATCAGCGTGACCTAAATTACTTTGGTTGATTAACTGCTCTTTATAAGAAAATTGATCATAGATTCGGGTGATATCTTGAACATAGGTGCCTGTGCCAATGTAGTTTGAACCGCTAACCTGACCAACAGACGCATTTTGCTCTGCCCGCTGGCGGGTATAGCCATCAGTATTAACATTAGTAATATTATGACTCGTAGTTGCCAACTGCTGCTGCGCAGCTAATAAGCCACTCACGCCGGTTTGGTATAAACTAACTGTCATAATATTTGCCTCTAATAGGGGGGATTACTAACCTAGTTACTAATCTAAAAAGGTGCCGTCATTGTGTGATGACTGGTTGTAATAACCACGTTATTTTATAATTAACTTAGAGACTGTACGCAGAGTTGCCATTATTTTGTTGGCATATTGAGGGTCTGTCGCATAGCCTGCTTTTTGTAAACTATGCACAAAATGTTCCACATTACTTGGATTTTGTAATGCGCCTTTATATCGGTCATTGTCAGTGAGGAAATTAACATAATCATCGACACTGTCACTCAAAGTTTCATACATTCTAAAAGGCTCTGATTTTTTAACCATTGTGCCTTGTTCAAACTCTAAAGTGTCTTTTGTTATTTTATCGCCAGCCCAACGTTTATCCGCTTTGATGTTAAATAAGTTATTTGAGCTGTTGCCATTTTGATCTTTAATTATTTTTTGCCCCCAACCTGTTTCTAGCGCAGCTTGGGCAATAATCACTTGAAATGGCACACCTATTTTTGCTTGTACAGATTTTGCTGGTTCTATTAGCGCACTAACAAAATCTTTGGGCTCGTTAAAGCTTGGTGATGAAAAATTGACACTTTTTTCCGTTTGGTTAACGCCCGCTATCGTAAAGGGTATTTTTGTGACGTTTACATTATTAATACTGCCATTATGTTGAATGTTTGCCGAGTTAGTTGACGTAGGTATGAGGGTAAAGGCACTTAAATTACTGTCATTATTCGTTTGGCTTTGTAGTTTTTCTTGCTTAATTGATTTTTTAATTTGCTCAAGATTACCGTCATTACGTAAAACACTGCTTGGAGTAAAGTTATTGTCGCCACCACCTAATTGCCTGACAATAAGTTCAGATAAACCTAGCGTACCGTTTGACGATAATTCAACAGCCATTTGTTGATCGTGCATGTCTCGATAAAACTTAGTTGACTCAGAATTAAAGGGGCTGTCAGACTCTAAAACATCCTGCGCTTTACGCATACTTTTTAACAGCATCTTCATAAAAATAGCTTCAAATTGCTGAGCAGCTTCTTGTAAAGCTGCTTTTTTTCCTTCGCTATCTCCTCCTCTAGATTGCTCACGAATGGCATTCAAACCAGTTAACTCTAAAAAGTTACGTGATTGGTCAAAATTAGTAGTGTTAATTAAGTTATCAGCCATGGTTTCACTCTACATAGTTTCTGGCTACCTATATTACGACTTAGGTCACAGCCAGAATAACAATGTGTTAATAGTATTAAATAATAATAAGTTCGCCACGAATAGCGCCTGCTTGATCTAGTGCTTCTAAAATGGCCATAACATCGCCAGGTCCAGCACCAACCTCATTAATCGCTCTCACTAATGTTTCTAGGGTAACCCCTGGTTGAAACACAAACATACGCGCATCACTTTGAGTAACATTAATTGATGATTGGTCGGTAACAACGGTTTCCCCTTCGGCAAAAGCATTGGGCTGTGACACTTCTTTTACTTCATTTATCGTAACTGTTATGCCACCATGCGTAATAGCCGCAGCTAATAAACGCACCTCAGAACCAATAACGATAGTACCGGTACGTGAGTTTACTATTATTTTCGCTGAGCCTGAGGCAGGTTCAAACTCTAAATTTTCTAAAACAGAAAGAAAGCTAACGCGATCATTAATATCACGGGGGGCACTAACCTGTACTGAAGCAGCATCTATCGCTCTCGCTACGCCGGGAATCAATTCATTAATGGTATCAGCTAGATTTTTCGCCGTGGTAAAATCAATTCGGTGTAAATTAAAGGTAATGTAATCACCTAGTCCAAACGGTGATTTAACCTCACGTTCAACGGTGGCACCGTTAGAGATACGACCCACGGTTGGTGTGTTAACAATAACTTTTGAACCATCAAGACCTTCAGCACCTAAGCCACTAACCACTAAACTTCCTTGAGCCACCGCATAAGTTTTTCCATCAAGACCAACCAGCATAGTTTGCAGTAACGTACCGCCACGTAGGCTTTGCGCACTACCCATACTAGAAACCGTGATATCAATTGTTTGACCCACTTTTTTAAAGGCAACTAGCTCAGCATGAACCGCAACAGCCGCCACATTTTTGATTTTTGGTTTAAGCTTAGCAGGCATGGTAATACCAAAATTACTGAGCATAGTTTTGAAACTTTGTTCGGTAAATGGGCTTTGCTCACCTGTTCCTGGCAGGCCAACCACCAAGCCATAACCAATTAATTGGTTAGAACGAACACCGGCAACATCAACAGCATCTTTAATACGTTGTGCATGACTGTTAAAAGTTAACGCTAAGCCTGTAAGAATGAGTACTATGTTTATTACTGCTTTCATTATGATTACCTTTAAACACACCTTAAAAATGACCTAAAGAGGCCACCAACTACTGTTGAAGAATTTAGTTAACCAGCCTTGCTCATTTATATCGGCAAAGCTCCCGGTACCCGCATATTGAATACGAGCATTCGCTATTTTTGTTGATAAAATAGTATTATTCGAACTAATATCTTTCGCGCGAATAACGCCGGTTAAACGAATATATTCATCACCGTTATTCAATGTTATCCATTTTTCACCGCGGATCATTAAATTGCCATTAGGTAAAACTCGCAATACATGAACCGAAATGTCACCACTTAAACTATTACCTTGATCCGCTTTCGAGTCCCCTTTAAATTTAGTATTTTGATTAATACCAAACTGTACGGCTTGGCCGTTTATAGTTACCGGTACGCCTCCTAGGCCAATAACAGGGTCTAAAGCAGTATTACTTTCTTTTTTCAATTCAGTTTTGGCATTTTTCTTGGCTTGTGTACTTTCACTTAAAATGACCGAAATAATATCGCCGATGCGGTGAGCTTTAGAATCAGAATAGATATTATTGACATAGTTTTCTTTAAACAGCGAACCTGTTGGAATAATAGCCTCCTCTTCCGCTTCCGGTAATATCGGTGCAAAATCAGGATCGTTAGGCAAAGCTTTACTTAACTCTACCGTATTACTACAAGCACTTAGTTGGCTAATAAGCATTACCACCAAGACACAAAATAATTTATTTTTCATCGTTAGCTCCAAACTAGTCAAACTACAGCTGCTGATTAATGTAACTAAGCATTTCATCTACCGCTGAAATCACTTTAGAGTTCATTTCATAAACCCGTTGTGATTCAATTAAATTAACTAACTCTTCTGTTGTGTTTACATTTGAGGTTTCTAACGCCCCTTGCACGATCATACCAAACCCTTCTAGACCGGGCACACCCTCTTGTGGCGTACCACTAACAGCAGTTTCTGTATATAAATTCTGCCCGACGGGCTGAAGACCTGTTGGGTTAACAAAATTAACCGTATTAATCTGACCAATAACAGCAGGCTCAGCTTGCCCTTGTAAGGTTACCGAGACTTCACCGTCTTGCGAAATAACAATACTTAAAGCATCTTCAGGAATAGTGACTTGTGGTTGTAATAAATAGCCCGCTCCTGGCGTGACCATATTGCCTTCATCATCCATGGTAAATTGACCATTACGACTATAAGCAGAGCTACCATCTGGCATAAGTATCTCAAAGAAACCTTCACCTTGAATCATCAAATCTAGGGAGTTATCTGTCGTTAACATATCCCCTTGCGTATGTATTTTTTGTGTTGCCACTACTTTAGTACCCGCACCTAGCATCAACCCTGACGGCGCTTCACTATTATCTGCAGTACGCCCGCCCGGTTGATTCACATTTTGATAAAGTAAATCTTCAAAAACGGCACGACTTTTCTTGAAGCCGATAGTACTAGCGTTCGCTAAGTTGTTAGAAATTACCGCAATATCTTTAGTTTGCGCATCTAAACCGGTTTTACTTATCCATAATGCTGCGTTCATGTGGATTACCTTAAATTAAGTTATTGGTTTATGTCTTAGCTTACGTTAGAAAGCACGCAATAATGAATTAGCGCTGGTGTCAATTTCTTCCGCTGTTTTCATCATTTTCAGCTGCATTTCAAATTGCCTTTGTAAGGCAATCATATCTGTCATATCACTTAATGGATTGCTGTTACTTGACTCTAATGTGCCGCCTAGTACTTTTACCGTAATATCGGCTTGCTCAAGTTCACCGTCTTTACGACGAAATAAACCATCTTGTCCTTTCACTAACAGTCGCACATCAGGGTTAACTAATTTAAGACGCGCCACCTCTTCTTGCTCAGTAACGGGCGCCCCTTCAGGTTGAACCATGATGATACCATCACGAGTTATTTGAATGTTATTGACAGGTAAAGGTAGATAAATAGGACCATCCTCACCAACAACTAACTTACCTCCACTAGTTTCTAAGGCGCCGTCAACGGTCAAACGTAAGTGACCATTGCGTGTGTAAGCTACATCACCTGTGCCATCTTGCACAGAAAACCATCCATCTCCTTCAATGGCAATGTCAAGTGAGCGGCCTGTGGTGAGTAATGCCCCAGAGTCAAAATTTTGGCTCGCTCGTTCAGTCATGGCAAACACACGGGTAGGTTGCCCTTCACCGAATGCCTGCATACTTCTCGCTTGCGCTAAATCGGCTTTAAAGCCAGTCGTTTTAGCATTCGCTAAATTATTGGCATTAATTGATAGCGCTTGCATGTTTTGTTTGGCGCCACTCATGGCGATATAAAGCAACTTATCCATAATGAATTCCAACATTAATTAATTCTATTGTATGGATAAATGCAAAGAGAGTGCCAAAAAGGCAGTTACTGGGTTTGAGCGACGCAGTATGAGTAACTAAATGGAATATAAATAGGGATAAGAATGATAAAGTCAAAAGTTGCACGTTTTAAATGGTGATTACCGTTCAAAACTGCGCAACTTTTGACTGTAGACTAAAGAGATAACAGACTTTAGCTATCTAATTTGTAAGATAGTCTGATTCAATTGATTGTCCACTTCTAACGCACGTGAGTTTGCTTGGAAGTTTCGTTGTGCTGAAATTAAATCAATTAATTCTCCAGTCAAATTAACGTTCGATTGCTCTAATGCGGATGAGTTAATGGTACCAAAAGTACCTGAGCCACCCTCACCGGCTAACGCTTCACCTGAGACAAGGCTTTCTTTCCAGTTACTATTACCTACTTGTGTTAAGCCTTGCTCGTTAGCAAAATTAACCAAAGCAATACGTGCTAAAGGTTGTGAAGTACCATTTGAATAAGTAGCCCGCACTAAGCCATCATTACCAATATCAATACCGGTTAATCGCCCTACCGCTAAACCATCTTGCTTTAAAGCGGTTACTTCAAAGTTTGAAGCAAACTGGGTTGGTTCATTTGGATTTGGTCCTGCTGAATCTAAATTAAAATCAATGATAATTTTTTGTGTAGGATCAGAACCATTACTTAAAATAGTAGCCCCTAATGGATCGGTTTGTATCAAAGCTGGCTTTTGACCAACATAATCACCATTAGCATTAAAAGTTAAAACCGCTCCTGTCACACCAGCTTGTACAGGCTGCGTAGGAGCAGGCGCAGGATAATCTGCAGTTACTGGAGAAGCAGCTGCAGCCGGAATATTAACCATTACATCATCAACCGCACTAAACATGTTCCATTCATTGGCTGACGCTTTAACAAAATAATAGGTCATTACGTGACTATCACCTAACGAATCAAAAATAGTGACTGACGTTGAATTATTAAATGTTAATGGATCAGTGGGATCAAATACAGGGTTTGCTGGCGGCACATCACCTGCAGGTAAATTCATACGAATATCGACTTCACTGCTTTTCGTAGGCGCACCCGATTCGGTTGGAATTCGAATTGGCGAAGCGGTACTTAAACTAACCGATGAAGAACTACCATCAGGGTTAATTGGAAAGCCCAATAAATGACCCCCTTGTGAGTTAACAACAAAGTTATCAGAATTTAATTTAAATTGTCCTGCGCGTGTATATGAACGTTCAAGTGAGCCCAGCTCTGGCACTGTAGCAAAGAACCCATTACCCGTGATGGCCAAATCAAGCGCATTATTGGTAAATTGAATACTCCCTTGAGAGAATTGCTGTGCAACATCTGCGGTTAAAACACCATCACCTACTTTCGTTTTACCTGCAGCTAACAATGATGATGCATAAACATCAACAAATTCAGCACGTGATTCTTTAAAACCAACGGTATTGACGTTGGCAATATTATTTGATGTAACATCTAAATCTTTTTGTGCTGCGTTTAAACCGCTTAATGCTATATTAAATGACATAATCTGACCCTCTTAAATTTTTTGTAGGTCGTACTTTTGTGCGACATTTTTTAATTTCGTAATAAACATATTGTCAGGCCAAAGCCTAATCTACATTACCCTTCTGATACTTCAATTACATCAGCTAGCGCCATTGAGCTGCCACCATTAAGGTTTAATAAAATACTACCATTAGCGCCAGCAAGCGTGACACTGTCTACTTTTCTATAAGTCATGGCTTGTAATTCTGATGCTTGACCATCAACTAAACCAGCGATACGGAAACGATAAGCACCGGTAGCCACGGCCTCTCCATTTGAATCATTCCCATCCCAAGTAAAGGTAAAACCACCAGCACCTATATTACCTACAGGTACAGTTTGGATAATTTCACCAGCAATATTTTCAACATAAATATTAACGTTACTGGCTGGTTCATCGGTTACTATTTTCCCTTTAACCAATTCACCTTCGCTAGTACCAAAAACATTGTCTTCGACTAAAACACTACGACCTACTAAAGAAGAGGCTTGCAAGGCTTGACTTGACGTCATAGAACTAGCAAATGATGTAAACTGTTCATTTAGCTTTTGCACACTATCAGTGGTTGAAAATGCCGTCATTTGCGAGATCATTTCATTATTATCTACTGGCTTAGTTGGATCTTGATTTGCTAACTCTGCAGTAAGTAAACTAAAAAAGTCTGCCTGAGTAAGCACACCGTTATTATTTTCTTCAGCAACGTTAGAATCTTCCTGTTGCCAACGAATGCCATCTAATAAACTTCCGCCTGAAACTGTTTCCATTATCTACTCCTAATAACCCTTAGCCCTATCTACCTTTGACCAAGCGTTAACGTTTTATTCAACATATTCTTAGCTGATTCTGCCAACTGCACATTGGTTTGATATGAACGAGAGGCTGAAATCATATTGGTCATTTCTTCAATAACATTGACATTAGGTTTATAAATAAAACCGTCTTTGTCTGCCATTGGGTGCTCAGGCGAATATTCAATATTAAGTGGTTTGTTGCTTTCAACAATACCAAGTACTTGCACACCAACACTACTTTCTTGACCGGCGGCAGCTTTTTGCATAGCAGCGGCAAAAACAGGATGGCGAGCGCGGTAGGTTTCATCAACGCTACTACTCACGCTATCAGCATTAGCAATATTGCTTGCCGTAGTGTTCAAACGCATTGATTGGGCACTCATGCCGCTGGCCGTTATATTAAATACATTAAATAGACTCATAATTACCTGCCTCCACTAATTACTTTTTGCAACGCTTTTATCTTGCCACTAAGAAACTGCACACCGGCTTGATACTCTAATGAGTTTTCTAAATACAAGTTTCGTTCCACTTGTACATCAACAGTATTACCATCACCCGTATCTGCTTGATCTGGTATACGAAAATCAACGTTATTGTTTAATTCGGTACGGATATCAAAATGTTTTGAATGGGTACGACTCATGCCCATTTGCTGTTGAAGGCTGGCTTGTTGCATGGCTTTGTTAAAATCCATGCCTTTTGCTTTATAATTAGGGGTATCTGCATTAGCAATGTTACCTGCAATCACTTCCGCTCGTTGGGCACGTAATTGCATACCTTGCGCGTGAAGTTCAAATCCTTTATCAAATCCGATAGCCATAATAACTTACCGTTAATTACACTTAGCGTAAGTTATTCAATATTTATGCCAATAAAGAACGGATATAAGTAAGGGCAGTAACGATTAGAAAGCGTTTCGAGTTTCGAAGTGATTAAATTCTGAGCAGAGCAGTAATGAGTGAAAGAGGAGAGTTACGACGTTACCTGCTTTGAGTAACGTCTCTTACGAGGCGAGTACTCGCAACAAATATTTATTTTTGTAAGTTGAGATTGTTATTTTTTTTGATAAACAATGCCTGGATTACATCTAAGCATATTAAAATTATCACTCAAACCAGAAAGTGATTCTGATGCGCCTAAAAACAAATAGCCACCACTGTTTAAAGTGCCATGAATTTGACTGATGATTTGTGCTTTAATTTCAGGAGAGAAATAGATAAGAACATTACGACAAAAAACGATATCAAACCGCCCCATTAAGCTATAACTATTAAGTAAATTAAGTGGCCTAAAGCTGACCATTTTTTTCACCTTATCCTTAACTTTTAGCATGCCATTATCGCCATTTTCAAAAAACTGACGCTTACGTTCTTCTGATAGCCCACGCGCTAAAGCAAGTGAATCATAGTGACCATATTTACAATGCTCTAACATTGTACTAGAAATATCAGTACCAATCACTTGTACTCCACGCATAAAAGAACCAGGATTACGTTGTTGATATTCTAATACAGACATAGCAATTGAATAAGGTTCTTGCCCTGAAGAGCTTGCCGCTGACCATATTTTTACTGGTGTTTTACGTTGGGCAAAATCAGGCAACAATTTATTTTTCAGCAATTTAAATGGATAGTCATCACGAAACCAAAGCGTTTCGTTAGTGGTCATCGCATCAATAACCGCAGCGCGTAATTGTCGTTCAACTGGTAATAAAGTACGAGTAACTAACTCACTAAGTGAGTTTACATTAAATTTACTCATTAACGGTGCTAAGCGGCTTTTCACTAAATACTGCTTATTTTCACCTAAGACAATGCCACATTGCTGTTCTAAAAAAGTTCTAAACTGATGGTAACTTTTTTCGTCAAGTTCTCTTGCTGACACTATTACTACTTCCTAATGCTTATGTTTAAAATCGTTTATGTACTATGATTAAGCCATTTTTTAACCGCTGTAGCTAATTCATCAGGGTGAAACTTTGGAATAAAATCATCTGCACCCACTTTGGCCACCATCGCATTATTAAAAACACCACTAAGTGAGGTATGTAAAATAATCGGCATTTTGGCCATACGAACGTTACCTTTAACTTCGGCCGTTAAGGTATATCCATCCATTTCTGGCATTTCAATATCTGAAACCATTAAGGCAACTTTTTCTGTAATACTGTGTTCACACGTTTCGGCAATAGCAAGTAATTGATCCAAAGCATCTTGACCATTTTTTGCCAAGACCATTTTGATTCCTAAAGGCTCTAATGCGCGTCTAACTTGATTCCGTGCAACCGTTGAGTCATCCGCGATCATAACGATTCGCTCACCTAACTCCTCACCAACACTTTCATCAATTACATCATCACTTAATTCAGTAGAAACTGGACTAATTTCATTTAGTATTTTTTCAACATCCAAGATGGAAACCATACCACCATCAATTTCAGTCACCGCAGTTAAATAGCTAGATTTACCTGCGCCCTCTGGTGGAGGCATCATATCTTTCCAGCTCAGCGTGACAATACGTTCAACACCTGCAACAAGAAAGCCTTGCACACTGCGATTATATTCGGCAATGATAATAAAAGAATCATCAGTTTGAGTAATGGCAGGACCGCCAATCGCTTTACTCATATCGATGACAGAAATAGTTTGTCCTCGAATATGAGCTATACCCTTTACATAAGCGTCCTGATTGGGTAACGAGGTAAGTCGAGGGCATTGTAATACCTCTCTCACTTTAAAGACATTAATGCCAAAACGCTGCCTACCAACCAACTTAAAAAGTAATAATTCTAATCTGTTTTGACCAACCAATTGCGTTCGTTGGTTAACTGAATCCAAGATACCTGCCATAAAAACCTCATTTAAAATCAATATAGCCTTCTTTATGCTAGCCTTGCTAGCAAGCAATAAGGCACAATTCTTGATTGTGTTTATTATAAAGCCGAATTAAGTGACAATAAAGTGATAAACAATCTAGCTATCACTTCAGTAAGTGCTTAATAAACTAGAAGTAAGTATCTTGTGTCACAAAATTGACATAGCTACAACTATAGCTGACTTAGTTTAACTTTAGTTAAGCATAGCTAAGTATTTGAATTTACCTAAAGATAAACTATAAAAACTATGCACCAAATTAAACTTTATTCTATCACCTTATACTCAATTGTACTGTTTTCCCTTACAAGCCATAGTACCACTTGGGATAAAGCTTATCTTCAGGCTTTTGCTAAAGAATACCTCGAAGAAAAACTATTGCCACCCGTAGGAGGAAAAATATCCATTAGTATTGCTAACATTGATCCAAGAATAAAAATAAAGCCTTGCCAGCAAAATCTAACAGCAAATATACCTGAAAATACCACGAGTAGAAACGTAAATGTTAAAATATCTTGTGCTGATTCAACGCCATGGAAAATATACCTTCCGGCTAGAATTGAAAAAACCTTTCCCGTTATCATTGCCACAACGACTATTGAAAAAGGTGCTACGCTATCAAGAGACAATATCAGCATTCAATACTTAGCAAACAATAGAGTGAGAGGCAAAAAATTCACTAACATAACAGCCATACTCGGCAGTAAATCAGAAAAAAGAATAGGTAAAGGTAGAGCAATTAATACAAAAAATGTCTGTTTAGTTTGTAAGGGTGATTCCGTTACCATTACGGCAAAATCACCAAGTTTCACCATTAAAACTCAAGGTATAGCATTAACTTCAGGTAACTTAAATAAACAAATAAAAGTAAAAAACACGCATTCAGGCAGAGTAATTAGATCTAAAGTTACCGCTATCAATCAAGTACTTATTCACTTATAATTTTATTTACACTTTTTACTTAAGTTATCTGATTATTTGCCGATAAAAGGATAACAAGAAAATTTACAAATTAAAGTTTACCGACGGGTAATATTATGACTATAAATATCAACAACTTGAATAGCCAAGTTCAAGTGCAGCAAAATAAACAGGCACAAGTAAAACAGCAGGCTGCTCAATCAGTAAGTGTGAGTGCCCAAGGAAAACAGATCAGTCAAGATTCTGTTTCACTAACACCACAAGCGAAACAACTACATGAACTACAAAAAAAAGCGAATGATGCGCCAGTGGTAGATCAGAAAAAAGTAGATGAATTGAAAAAGGCAATTTCTGCTGGTGAATATAAAGTCGATCCACAAAAACTTGCCGCAAGTATTGCTAATTTTGAATTTGATTTAATTTGATATAAATGAAGTACTAGGTGATAATTATTTCACTTTACACTAAAAGGCGTTTTTATGTCTGCTTCAACTCAATCAAAAGAATTACTTGCCCAACAGCATGCACAGCTTCAAAAACTTGATCTGGTAATTACTGAAGAAAAACTTGTTTTACAGCAACATCAACCTAATGCTTTATTACAAATTAGTGAGGAAAAAAATCAGCTATTACTATCGATTCAAAGTTTAGATCAAAAAATAAGTGTTAACCAAGTATTTGCCCAAGATAAAGCCGCTGGTTTTCTTAGTCAGGAGTTGGCTGATATTGAAAACCTATTAAAGCTTTGCCAACAAAAAAACCAAGTAAATGGGCAAATTATTGCACAATCACAATTAGCCGTTGAACGAATGAAAACGAGCTTATTAGAAAGTCATAATAAAACGTCTGTCACTTATGATAGTAAAGGTAAGAAAAGTGGCGGTTTAAGTAGTATCGGCTTAAAAGCATGATTAAAAATATTGTATATTTTTAATCTCTTTTCGATTCAAGCTAGCCTGATATATTTCATATACATCTTTAAAGTCTAATTGTAATTCCGTGGTATAGGTATCACCTACTGGATAACTTTTTACCACTTTAGCACCCCGAATCAACCCTTGTACTGATGCTGATAATTGTTGATTGCTAATTAACATATCCGCCATAGTTGTTTTACTGCTAACTTGCTGACCATACACTTGCTCAGCCAATTCAACATAAGCGGCAATTTTTGACGCTTTAATGGCCATTAACATCCGCTGAGTTTTATGTTCAGATTTTTGCAGACTTATTGGTGCATAACCAATTCCCCTAATAATAGGGAATGCTTCAGGCTCAACAGCTTGCCACTGAACGTGCTTGTCATAAACACTTGAGCAAGAAGAAATAGCTAAGAAGCTAACCGTAATAAACACTAGTTTTATCAAAAATTTATTCATATTTAGACCTAACATACAAACACTTAAAGTGATTACTGTTGAATTGCAACTGCACGTTGATTTTCAATTAACATTGCATTACTGCGAATAATCATACCGTCTTTCATTTTAACATTTTCACTATGACTTTTTTCTTCGCCCAAGGCCCATTTAGGAATAAAAGATTGTGCCGTAGCAACCACTACCCGTGACTGTATACCTATCATGCGGGCATTAACTAAAATACCATTATCTTGTTCCATCATAGTACCCGCCACAATGTAGTCAATAATCTGACGTTCAGGTAACTCTTTCCAATCACGGCTAAAAACATAATCGCCTTCTTTAGTAACTCGAATATGACCGGTAGTTTTAAAATCAATTACCACTAAACCATGGCGTTGCAGTTCATGAATAAAATTTTCAGCTATTTGATTTCCTAGCCAATTAGTTGTTTCAAGATCTTTAAGATTAACAAAAGAAGCAACGGCTACAGGCGTTTTAGCATTAACAAAAGCGCTACTTTTTAGCATTTGATATGCTAAACCTTTCACTACGTCATTAATGGCATGCTTAGGTAAGTTATGGCTATCTATTTCACCTTTATCAACTTGCATTGTTGTATAGAAGTTATCTTCTTGTTCTTGCTCTAAACTACTACAAGATAAAAGTGTTGGTATCATTAATGGTATAAGCCACTGTTTCATGGTATTCCCCTGTAAAATCAGTAAATATGTTACATATAATTCATGCTCATACACTGACAACTTCATTTTTTAGGTTATCTATTGCCAATAAATAATGCACATTTCAAGCCAAGTACATTTAAATAATAGCTTAGTAAAAGAAATCAAGTAAACAGGCACACTTCATGCATCTTATTCATACATAGTAACCGCATATCATTAAGTATGCCCAGTAGCTTATTTACTTTTATAAGAGAGTTTATGCGCAATATAACCCTAACACTTGCCTTAGTCATCAGCCTGACTTTAATAACCTTTACCTGCAATGCACAATGGTATGAAGCACAAGGCTATGCTCGAATTGATAAAGACTCTATTGAAATAGCACGTACCAAAGCGATGGAAAACGCGTTAAAAAAAGCACTGCTTGTTGCTGGTGCTAGTGTGTCAAGTATTCAACAAGTCGTTAATGGCTTATTAACGCAAGATCAACTGAGTATTCGCGCGAGCGGTAGCGTTAACTCTATCGAACTTATTGACGAACTACACAGCGGTAATATGATAAGCGTAACAATACGTGCAGACATTTTTCCACAAGAGAAAAAGTGCTTCGCTTTAGATTTTAAAAAATCAATTTTGCTAACCCAAAGCCACTTAAACCATAGAGAGCAAGCAAATATAGGAAATATTTATCAGTTAGACTCTGCGGTTATTAGACAACTTAATCAAAAAATACGCTCGCAAGGCTCTTACAGTGCTAGCAAACTTTTACTTAAAAATTCGACTCAATTTTCTCGCTTAAAAAATAGCTTTAATGAAGAAAAAATTAAACAACTAACAATATCACTCGCTGATACTACTGATAGCCAATATATACTTTTTAGTGAAATTAACGATATTTCCTTTGAACAACAAAGAAGTAATAGTTGGAAAATATGGCAACAAGGCACTTACCCTAGAAACTTTGATTTTACCCTTTATTTGTATAGCGGCATGAACGGTGAACTAGTTTGGCAAAACAGTTACCAAAACACCGCCATTTGGGGTTTTAATAAACGAGAAAAACTTGATGTTAATGGAACAATATTTTGGCAAAGTAATTACGGTAACATGATAAGTGCACTGCTTGATAACATGGTAAATGACATTGATGAAAATATTATGTGTGAGCCAAGCGAAGGAAAAATACTGCAAGTAAAAGGAAACCAAATTGTTATTAATTTAGGTCGCCATCACGGTGTTAAAATTGGTGATGAGTTTTCGCTCTTACATAGTAATAGCTTTACTAACGCTAAAGGTAAAAGCTACGCAGGATATAATGTTAGCCCTTTTAAAGTCAAAGTAACTAAAGTAACAAAACAAAGTGCTACAGCCATTACCTTAGACAATGCTTTATTAGGTAATATTCAAATAAATGATTTAGCGGTACGTTATTAGCTTTCAAATTTTGATTAAAATAATAAAACTTAACTTTATCGATATTAAACAATATAATACCCAAAAATTACCAAGCGTTTATAAATACTTGGTAATTATGCCCTTGTAGCTCAGCAGGATAGAGCAAGCGCCTCCTAAGCGCTAGGTCGGAAGTTCGAATCTTCTCAAGGGCGCCATAAAAATCAATAACGACCAATCAATAACTTCAAAAAAAACACCAATAAAATAATTAGCCCACAACAGCTTGTTATTATTTAAATGAGAGATATCGTTTGAAATCAGCAAATAATATAGCGATTATTTACGGGTAAAGTATTTTCTATATTTACATTAAAATGAGTCTAATGACAGCAGTTGCCACAAAGAAATTAGTCTGGTATTTAAGCACCCACAAAACGTCCTCTTTTAGTAAGATAAACTTTAAGCATGAACGCCCTGAAGTTATCCGCAAATCAAACTTAAAAGTAATTCAACCTCTAAGTGGGATAAATGAAGCAGAAACTTTGGCTGCTTTAAGTCCATTTTCATCTAGTAACTTTCTAAAAGCATCTATTTGAATCTTGGGGTAAGATGACGGACCGATTAATATTCCTTTTATTATTTGATTAATATAGTAGCCATCAATGCCTTTCTCATCATCAGGTTTGAAAACAGGTATTTTATAAACAATTTGTGGTATACCTACTACTATTTCTACATCATTTTTAAGATGTTCAGTACGGTCAGGCATAATATTTGGGATGTAATAAACTCTCCATTCACGCTCTTCTTTAAATCCGGGATGCTTAACAGCTAAAGTTAAATCGATTAAAGCCAGTATAAAAAATTTAACAAGTTCATTTTTATCAAGACCTTCATGCTTATATTCACTTATTAATTTTTTTACATTAGTAACAGCATGATCAAGTCTTAACGAAAGTTCTGAATCTTTTAAGTATGAGACAGGGGTAACCACAAGACTATTTCCAGTGTTTAAATCTGTAGGCAAAGAAATCTCTAAAGCGCATTTAGATCCTCCATTTGAATAAGCTCGCCACATTGAAAGTCTTCCATGCTCAATTTCATCAGGCCCTGAATGCTCAGATAAGGATAAAATATACGTATTATAACTTATAGCTTCCCACCATTCTTCAAAGCCTTTAACAACATCCTGCTCAAAATTTTCATCTATCTGATCAACTACCAACCTAAATTCTTTATTTTTTTCTTTATCTTTAAAGTAGTCAGAAATAATTGTATATCCATGGGTTAGTTCTTGGAAGTCATTCATGCATTTAGCATTTCTCATCCAAAAAGTTCTACCCTTAATTATATCAATCGCATTATTTGATGAAGTATAATGTACACACTTGACAAAATCTTGAGACGTATGCACTTTATTTTCTAAAGAAAATGCCTTCAAAAACAGCTTATAATTATCCATACTTAACAGCCCAACTAAAAAATTAATAATTAAATATATCATGTTTTTGAGTTGAAAAATTTAGGGTTTTATAGGTAACACTTAGATTAGTCTATTAAAATTAACAAATATTTAATAGCTGAAGTGTCGCTTAACTCCATAGAAGACATTAACCTTTCAGATAACTATATCTATAAAGTGCACTTTGTTATCGTTTCAAGATTAAGAATTAGTACAGTTATTTACAGAACTCCAAGTCCAAGTAAAAAAGGTCAGTACCTGCCTTTTACTACAGGCTAATTAAAGCCCCTTATTGAGAATGAAAATCATAAAAATAGTAGGCTAAAATTAAATTTAGTCTGCTACAATTTTTAGCTATAATGAAACACTATACCCCAAAATCATTTGATTTCACTTATGACATTAAAAACTAATCCTGCTGCGCAACGTAATGGAATATAACCTTCAGTTAGCCGTGTTATGGAGATTATCGAAGCAGCATCTCTGGCAGTGCCACCATCACAAACACTCAAGCACTTGAAACGTCACTTGCTGCAATAAGAACGAATGAGATAGGTATTGATAACGAATAATAGATAGCATGGTAGGCTGTTCAGCACCTATCGTTAATTCAGAAGGTCAACTTTATTGCCGGCCATTATTGCATTGGCTTACTTGCTTGTGATTGAGCAAGTTTAGGCTCTCTACGTTTTGTCATTAAAACTAATGCAACCCCTATCACCGACATAACACCGCCACAAAGAGCTAAAAACTCAAACTGTTCATCGAACAAAATATAAGCCTCAATAGCGGTAACGGGCGGTACCAGATAAAACAAGCTCGCTACTTCAGAGGCTGCTCCTCTATTAATTAATTGCATTAATAATAATATAGCGCCAATCGACAAACCCAATACCAACCAGCCCATCGCGATTATTAATTGAATATTCCAGTCAACTTCCTGTGACTCAAACAGAAACGTTCCCAAGCCAAAAAACAGTGTCGCTGCACAATATTGAATAAAAGTACCGGGAATAAGCTCAATAGCATCACCAAAACGTTTTTGATAAACAGTACCGAGTGAAATTCCTAGCAAAGCGAAAGAGACACAGCCCAGTGTCCATAATGGGAATTCTGGCAGCTGCCCTGCACCACCGAGTTTTTCAAATAACACTAAACCGACACCAACCAATCCCATCATCAAACCTAGCCACTGCTTAATGGCAATTCTTTCTTTGAGTACAATAATCGCCGCCATTGCGGTAACTAACGGCTGTAACCCAACAATCAGCGAGACTAATCCTGCTGGCATATCGCCGGCTATCGCATAAAAAACACCGCCCAAATAAAATCCATGAATCAATAAACCACTAACAGCCATATGAAATGCAGAACGCAACGATGGCCACTTTGACTTTATCCAATAGGCAATTAAACCAAGACAAACCAAGGTAATAAGCATGCGATAAAGTAACAATATAAAGGGCTCGGCGTAGGGTAAGCCATACTTTGCCCCGATAAATCCCGTACTCCACAACCAGACAAAAAACACCGGTGTCATTTTAACACCAAAACTATTGGTTACTGGCTTGTTATCACTAGAAAAACCACTGGATTTACAGGTCATATCAATTGTCCTACTTATTATATTATCTACTATTTTTAATTGGCTATAGCATCACCAGCACTAAGCTGGTATCTCTGGCTGATTTAGGATGAAAAGAAGCATTCAGCACCTTAGTACATAGCACTTGATGGTCAACACTTAGTGAGAGTATTCAACCAGAATACCCTATACTATTGTTAATTATAGGGTTACTGCTTTGATGTGATAAATTACTAATCCAAAAGTGCTTTATAAATTTCAATAATTTCATTTTTACTTGGGACTCGCGGATTATTGTTGGGCGATCCTGAATTGATCGCTTGTTCGGCCATTTCACTAAGCAAAGAGAAAAACTTTGCTTGCTCAAAACCAAATTGCTCTGGCAAAATCGGTATACCTTTTAGGTGCTGCACTAATAGAAAACTCGGTAACACTGGGTAACACTGGGTAACACTGGGTAACACTGGGTAAAAGCATGGCATTTGAAAGACCATGAGGAACATGAAAAAATGCTCCAATTAGCCTGTGACAGTTAATACTTGCTAAAACATCCGTTATTTGCTGACTGGCTCCTGCACCTATTTGAAGCATTCTTGGAAGTATTATTTGATTCGACATAATTTTCTCCGTTTATTTAACCACAAGCTAATGGCTAACATTTATTGGTCTGAATAAAGCTCTAGTTGGTGATTTTAACAAGTAGAAAGATCACATCGTTAGTGAATAAGGTATAAAGCTGCTTAATGCGAGCTTCTTACTTGAGGCCATGTCTGTTGTGTATATCCATTACCCCTCAAAGAAAAAGTCGTATACTCTATTTTGAGTATACGACTTGAATTTTCAGTCAATAAATCAATTATGAAATTATTATTCTGATTGTGCTGTTTTTACTTCCATGTCATCAGCTATTGAAGAATTACTCAACATTGCTGAAGCGGCCATTATTAGTACTGCAACAATAACCGTCGTCAGCTTTAATCCTCTAGGGGATGACTTACGCATTGTATTTACCTAATTAATATTTGATTGCATTACTTGTTAACATAAAAGGTTGTTAACGTAAAAGGAACGTGCAATCTGTCTAAAAAGTAAACTATTTACTTTGATAATTCAAGTAAATTTGTTATTTATCTTGTGCTTCATCAAAGACATGCGATTGATACGCGTGTTGCTGCTCATTTGACGTAATTAAAATTTTGATAGAAGCTGTTAGTACTCTTTCGCCAGAGGCCGATATTGCCAAGTTAGCGTCACCGCCCATTAACTGGCAAACCTCTTTAGCCATTGCCATTTTAGTACTAAAAAAAGCCATATTAGAGTTAACAAAATGACTAAAAAGAGGGGTATTATCAACAGAGGCATTATCATGGTTAGTAAAAACAAATAATAAGGTAGCACTATTAAGGTGATGATTATGTACTTTCACTGTTAAGCGCATATGTCTGCTATTGAATAATTCATGAACACTTTCACAAAAAGCGATCAAAAATTGCTGAATTCTAAGCTCATCACTGTTAATAAAATACGGTACCTTTGAGTCAATTAAAAAGGTCATACTTTTTTCTTGATCTGTTGTTATATTTTTAGATAATTTTTTAACTAAAAGCATGTCATCAATACGCCCTAAAAAACCATATAAATCGAATGGTTCACTAGTCACTTTAAATTTCCCTAGTTCAATTTTAGAGATATCAAACACCATATTAAGTAGTTTCTGCATATTTTCTTGTGCTAACTCTATATTTTTAATTATCTTCTTTTTTTCTTTATTATCAGATTTTGGCAACTGCTGACAAAAGTTTTTAATTGCATGCAAAGGCGTTTGCAACTCTCTGCTTAGTGTATGTAAGAAATTAGTTTTCGCCGTGTTTTTTTGCTCTGACTGCTCTTTAGCAATAATCAATTCTCGGGTTTTTCTGATAACCTGAGAGCTTAATTCATTAGAGTATACCGCCATCATTAGAATCAACACTTGAAAGAGCATTCCCCCTAATGTTGCTCCAAATAACATTCCCCACACTTGCCAATTTTTTTGCTGTAATTGCCAAGGATAATGTTCACCTAAACTAATTAGCCATTGACGAGAATTAACCTGTAAATTAATTTTTTCAACATGACGATGATTTTCATTAAGCTGTTGACCGAATAATATATAAGGTACTGGTGAAGTTACATCTTCAATAAACAAATCAATTTTGTCAGTTTCCAAAGGTGATATATGCTGAAAAAAAGATTTGAATTGCACTACTGCAACAACAAAACCGAGTAAATCATCTGAACGGCCTTGCTCAATATTAGTTAACTTACCTTTTGGGCTAGTAAAAACACTAAAAATGAAAAGAACACCTAAATTTGAATGATTATCTTGTATTAGATTAATGGGTGCACTGGCAATAATATCTTTACTATCAATGACATTATCCATAGAAATAATATGCTTCGAATTGGTCAGTACATCTAACCCTATAATAGCTTCATTACTTCGATAAGGATAAACGTAACGTATAGGTGCATAGCGACTTCTATTACTTGCTTTTTGTGTAACTCCCTTACCGTTTTTTTCTAAAATAATATTATGTAGTTTTTCAAAGGAAGCTCTATTTTCATGAAGCGTTATTGGAGCCCATTCAAGTGCTCTAACACTTGATTTACTTTGAAAAATTTGTTGCGTAAACAAGTTAAACTCATCTAAATCAACTTCTTTACTTGCCTTAAAAAATGCGGATAAACTATTTAATTCATTAGTGGTAATGTCGATTTCATTTTGAATTCCCTGAAGCACTCTATTTTTGACTTGTTTAAAAATATCCTGACGTTCATGCTGTTGAACGTCTTGAGATATTTTAAATAGTAAACCAATCGCAGTAAAAGCTAAGAACGAGGCTATTATGATGAAAGCTCGCTTAGGAAAACTTAGTTTCTGCTGATCTTTTGTCAGTAATAATAGCGGAGTAACAAACACTGAAAAGAGTACACTGCCTGACCAACTACTAACAAAAGTAAAAAATAAATTATCGCCTAATGTTTTATTTTCGATTATGACAACTATTATGACAGTGAACGCAGAAACTAATGAAATTAACGGCCCTATCTTGAATAAAAGCATTAATAAATGTCGACGTGATTTAAGCCAATTCTGTTGATAAATTTCACCCAGTGTCAGCTGTTTTGCCCAAAACCCCTGTAGCATAATAGCCAACAAAGTGATGATGACCATGGATAATTCTATCGGCAGGTTCAGCCAGAAAAACAAATATAAACAAAAAATTATGGTGCCAACAGCAATCGCCAACAACATATCAGCCCCAAAGAAAATAATTAATGCGGTTGTTATACCTGCAGCTGGGCCAATAAAACTGATGAAAGAATAAGGAGTGATAAAAAAAACGGTGCAAGCACATGCACAAAGATAAATAACAATGGTTAACAAAAATCGCTGAAGTGTATTTTTCATTATATATAATAATTCAAAGAGTTAAAATTTCACTTACCTAACAGATACTAACACTATTTATGGCGATTTCTCAAACAGTTCATCAACAGTAATAGCGACTTTAATCACTTGTTTTTATCCTGACATTCACCTTATCGCGTTATATTAATCGTTATATTAATCGTTATATAACAAAAAATTGTTAAAAATATAAAAAATAATACGAATTAATTTGCGCTATACCGTGTGGTAGTGGAAAATACGCGCAATTAAATTGTATATACCCGTGTTACTTCAAAATGCAGGATTCAGCTGGAATTAGAAACGTCTTTAGGCAAGGCATTGATTGAAGATAATAGTTGTTCTATTGTCGAAATCAATAACGCTGCATAGAACGTTTCTAAACCAGCCCTACGGGGATCACAGGTATAAAAACATTATCACTACAAAATAGATCGGGAGCTAATATGTCGGCGCGTCAAGAACTAGCGAATGCAATTCGTGTTTTAAGCATGGATGCAGTACAAAAAGCAAAATCAGGACACCCTGGTGCCCCTATGGGGATGGCGGATATCGCTGAAGTTTTATGGCGTGATTTTTTAAAACATAACCCAAGTGATCCTAACTGGGCTGATCGTGACCGATTTATACTTTCTAATGGTCATGGTTCAATGCTAATTTATTCTCTGTTGCATTTATCAGGTTATGATTTGTCTATCGACGACTTGAAAAGTTTTCGTCAATTGCATTCAAAAACGCCAGGTCATCCAGAATATGGTTATACTCCCGGTGTTGAAACAACAACAGGCCCACTTGGTGCTGGTATTTCAAATGCGGTAGGTATGGCAATTGCGGAAAGAACCTTAGCGGCGCAATTCAACCGCGAAAAACATAATATTGTTGATCACTTTACCTATTGCTTCTTGGGTGATGGTTGTTTAATGGAAGGCATCTCTCATGAAGCCTGTTCATTAGCGGGTACCTTAGGTTTAGGCAAACTCATCACTTTCTGGGATGACAATGGTATTTCTATTGATGGTCATGTTGAAGGTTGGTTTACTGATAATACCCCACAGCGTTTTGAAGCATACGGTTGGCATGTAATCAGTGTAGATGGTCATGACTCTGCAGCTATCGCCGCGGCTATTGTAGAAGCAAAATCAGTAACCGATAAGCCAAGCATGATTTGTTGTAAAACAATTATTGGTTTTGGTTCTCCTAATAAATCGGGTACACATAACTGTCATGGTGCACCACTAGGTGACGATGAAGTTGCTGCGACACGTGAATTTTTAAACTGGTCTCATGCTCCATTTGAAATACCTGAAAATGTTTATGCCCAATGGGATCAAAAAGAAAAAGGTGCTGCTGGCCAAGTAAGCTGGAATGAAAAATTCAGTGCTTATCAAGCGGCTTATCCTGAACTTGCAAATGAATTTGAACGTCGCGTAGTTAACGGTGAATTACCGCAAGACTTTGAAGATAAAGCGAATGCATTTATCCAAGAATGTCATGAAAACAGCGAAAACATCGCCTCACGTAAAGCGTCACAAAATACGATTGAAGCCTTCGGTAAAGTATTACCTGAAATGTTAGGTGGCTCTGCCGATTTAGCCGGCTCTAACTTAACACTTTGGTCTGGCTCTAAAGGCATTGAAACTGACGCTGCTGGTAACTATATATTTTACGGCGTACGTGAATTTGGTATGAGCGGTATTATGAATGGTATTTCGCTGCATGGTGGTTTCATCAACTACGGCGCAACATTTATGATGTTTATGGAATATGCGCGTAATGCCGTGCGTATGTCAGCATTAATGGGTATTCAAAATATTTTTGTTTATACTCATGACTCTATTGGTCAAGGTGAAGATGGTCCTACTCATCAACCTATTGAACAATTAACCAACCTAAGAACAACACCAAATTTAACTACATGGCGCCCTTGTGATGCTACAGAATCAGCCGTTGCTTGGAAAGCAGCAGTGCAAAGTCAAAAAGCACCTTCTGCGTTGATTTTTTCTCGTCAAGGTCTTCCTGCAATGAAACGTAGCCAAACGCAAGTAAGTGATATTGCTAAAGGTGGTTATATTTTACAAGATTGCGTTGGCACAGCCGATGTTATTTTAATTGCGACTGGCTCTGAGGTTGGTTTGGCGGTTGATTCAGCCAAAGCACTTACTGAACAAGGTAAAAATGTACGAGTGGTTTCAATGCCATCTACCAATGTATTTGATGCGCAAAGTAGTGAATACAAAGCATCAGTATTACCGGCAAATATCACCAAGCGTGTCGCTATTGAAGCAGCTCACGTTGATTTTTGGGCCAAGTACGTTGGTTTAAATGGTGCAGTTGTTGGTATGACTACTTTTGGTGAATCTGCACCAGGTAATGTATTACTTGAGCACTTTGGTTTTACCGTTGACAATGTAGTTAACACGGTTAACCAGTTGTAAGGTTAAAATAATAATCGGCAAGAAGTCATGCTACTTGCCGATTATTACCTAAGTGAAATAAAACTATGATAAACATTGCCATTAATGGCTTTGGCCGTATTGGTCGCAGCATTGTCAGAGCCCTTTATGAAAGTGGCCAAACAGACAATTTCAATATCGTTGCTATTAATGATCTAGCGCCTGCTAGCGGCATTGCGCATTTATTAAAATATGATACTTCCCATGGTCGCTTTGCTTTTAAAGTAGAGCAACAAGGTGAGCTATTATCTATTTTCACTGATAACGCCACACAAAATAATATAGCTTTATATCACTTCGAACAGTTAGAAGACTTACCGTGGAAAAAACACCACGTTGATATAGTACTTGACTGTACAGGGAAGTTTGGTAGTAAAGCCGATGGTTTAGCGCATATAAAACAGGGCGCTAAAAAAGTATTATTTTCACACCCCTGTACACACGATATTGATGCCACGATTATTTATGGTATCAATCATCAGCAACTTAATAACGATGATCGCGTAGTTTCTAATGGTTCATGTACCACTAATTGTATTGTGCCAGTAATTAAAGTACTTGATGATGCCTTTGGTATAGAGAGTGGCACAATAACGACCATTCATTCGTCAATGCATGATCAGCAAGTTATTGATGCTTACCACCCTGACTTACGCCGAGCACGTGCCGCAAGTCACTCTATTATTCCCGTTGATACTAAATTAGCCATAGGGATAGAAAGAATCCTGCCTAAATTTAAAAGTCGATTTGAAGCAATAGCCGTACGCGTACCTACCCTCAATGTTACTGCCATGGATTTAAGTGTTACGGTTGAAAAAAATGTCACTATTGATGAAATAAATCAAGTAATCAAGCGTGCTCAAGCAACACCGCTAAATAGAAATGGCTTACAAGGTATATTAGCTTACACTGAAGAGCCTCTCGTTTCTGTTGATTTTAATCATGATCCACACTCTTGTATTGTTGATGGTAATCAAACGCGTGTCAGTCATAAACGATTAATTAAAATGCTAGTATGGTGTGATAACGAGTGGGGATTTGCTAACCGAATGTTGGATACCGCTGAGCAGATGACAAAGTAACTTTAATGAACGGTAGGATAAGTAAATAAAAACTAAAAAGCAGCTTATTAGGCTGCTTTAGATATGAGTTTTACTTATACATTTATTAATTCTTAAGTAAACATTGATTTAACGTCTGTACATAGCGCTTTAAAATCGTCACTCTGCATAAAATCAACATCAGGTAACAACCCTTTTTTCACATAACTATTTAATAACACTTCTTGGGTAGATTCATTCTTAAATACATTATGATAAATAGCACCTGCGCGAATAAAATCTAAGTAATGAATTTCTTTTGGTAAAAGAGTTAAATCACTCCAACTTTCGGCCAGCAAAGTGAGTTCATCTGAAAACCCCCATGTTCGCGTAATATTACCGCCAATTGTTCCTGATAATTTGGCAATAGCTTGTTGTAAAAAAATAGGCTCAGCAAATATTTCTGGATGATTTTCAGCTTCAGTTAAAATAGGTAATACACCAATATTATGCACTAGCGAAGCCAGCGTGATGGTATCTAGTGTTAATGGGCTGTGCTTATTATCTTTAAGATACAGACTCATCAAACTAATCGCTACTGAGGCTATATCAATTGTTTTATTCCAAGATTTTTTCATATACTTAGCAACAGTATCATTTTTAGAAACAAATACTTGCTCAAGTGCCATCGCTGTTGAAATACTCTTGATTTGACTTAAGCCTATACGTGTGACAGCTTGAGGTACCGTTTCAACTTTAACACTACGTCCCAATAAAGCACTATTTGCTACTTTTATCATACCTAGAGCCAACGCAGGATCCTGGCCAATAATATTACTCATATGGCCCAAATTAATATCTGGATCATCAGCTGCTTGTCTAACTTTAAGCGCAACTTCTGGTAGCGTTGGTAAAACCAAAGCATCTTGTTTTATTTTTTCCATTAAAATAGTATACAAGGCATTTTCAGTTGCCATAGAATTCCCCTTTAGTTTTATTTTACAACATTAATATCGTATATAAAAATAACACAATTTGAATGAACACCAAGCTTTTTTTAATATTTTTCAATATTGTACAGAAACTCAACAACAACTATTTTCCGCTCTCTCTATTCTATAAATAAATAATTTTTCTTTAAACATTTTGATTATTGCTTAGCGAGAAAGAGCTTAATATACTTGCTATCACTAGTTTAGATTGCTCAGCGTGATGGTTTTTCTTATAATGTGCGTCCTATATTTATTGGTTCATTAAAAGTTGATCCTTCGTTAAAGATGATAAGTTTATGTTAAAACCTGAATTACTTTCTCCTGCAGGCAGTCTTAAAAATATGCGTTATGCATTCGCTTATGGCGCAGATGCTGTTTATGCCGGACAACCTCGTTATTCTCTTCGAGTTAGAAACAACGAATTTTCTTTAGAAAACATAAAAATAGGCATTGCTGAAGCCCATGCTTTAGGAAAAAAATTCTACTTAGTAAATAACATTGCTCCTCATAATGGTAAATTAAAAACCTTTTTAAAAGATATTACCCCTGTTATAGCAATGAATCCTGATGCTTTAATCATGTCAGATCCTGGTTTGATCATGATGGTTCGTGAAAACTTCCCTGAAATGTCTATCCACTTATCTGTACAGGCAAATGCGGTTAACTGGGCAACGGTTAAATTTTGGCAACAGCAAGGGGTAGAACGGGTAATTTTATCTCGAGAGTTATCGCTAGATGAAATTGAAGATATACGTTTTCATTGTCCAGAAATGGAGCTTGAAGTATTTGTTCATGGTGCGTTATGCATGGCCTATTCAGGCCGTTGCTTATTATCTGGTTACATTAATAAACGCGATCCAAACCAAGGCACTTGTACCAATTCATGCCGTTGGAAATATGATATCCATGAAGCGAAAGAAACAGAAACGGGTGATATTATTGCAGTGCCCCCTACGACAAGTAAATCACCCGAAATTTATCTACCTGAAAATTCTCTACCTGAAGACAAGCCACAGCCTATTGATGAGGTGATTTTATTACAAGAACAAGGCCGTCCAGGTGAGTATATGCCCGCATTTGAAGATGAGCATGGCACTTACATTATGAACTCAAAAGATTTACGCGCCGTTGAACACGTTGACCGCTTAATAAAAATGGGCGTGCACTCATTAAAAATAGAAGGAAGAACCAAATCTTTTTACTATTGCGCTCGAACAGCACAGGTTTATCGACAAGCAATGAATGATGCCATTGAAAACAAAGCATTTAACCCACGTTTAAATAAAGATTTAGAGCATTTAGCACATCGTGGTTATACTGAAGGATTTTTAAAACGTCATCGCCCTTCTGATACACAAAATTATGATTATGGTTACTCCAAAAGCGACTCTCAGCAGTTTGTTGGTGAAGTATTAGGTCGAAATGAAGTATCAGGGTTAGTTGAAATTGATGTTAAAAACAAATTTCTTGTCGGTGATTCATTAGAATTAATGACACCAAATGGCAATATTAGTTTTACCTTAGAAAACATGATCCACTGCAAAACAGGTGAAACCATCACTGATGCTAAGGGTTCAGGTCATAAAGTTGCCATTGAACTAGATACAGAGTTAGATTTAGCATTTGGTATTATCATGCGTTATTTAACCGAAGGCGGCACCACTCGTCATCCCTTTACACAAAATCAAACAGACAAGTAGGCTTAAGTTCTTATGGCTTTGTTTATTGAAGACAGCTGCATTAACTGTGATATGTGCGATCCTGAATGTCCCAACGAGGCCATCACGTTAGGAGAGAATATCTACGAAATAGATGTCGATAAATGCACTGAATGTATTGGTCATTATGATAAACCTACTTGTGTAAGCGTGTGCCCTATTGATTGTATAAAACCAGATCCAAACCATGTGGAAAATGAAGATCGCTTATTCGCTAAATTTTTAAAAATGCACAGTTAAAACATTGAACCTGCCTTCGTTCAAAAACCTTTTCATTGTAGTATGAAATTTTTCCTAGTTAGTCGATAAAATTACTTTTATCGACTAATGTACTACAAGACATCACTTGATTTCTCTTATATAGTAAAATAGATAATGAATATTTCACCTAACTTATCAGACCACTATCACTAAATAAAAATGGATTTTTACTTATGACTCAAATATCAACTAATGAAAAGATTTTTTCAGACTCAGAGCAATTAGTATCAATAACCGATCTTGACGGCCGTATAACCTATGCAAACAATGAGTTTTGTGAGATCGCAGGCTACTCTTTAGAGGAATTAACTGGGCAACACCATAATATTGTTCGCCATCCTAATATGCCCAAAGCCGCATTTAAGGACCTATGGGATAAACTGAAACGTGGCGACTCATGGCGTGGTATGGTAAAAAACCGATGTAAAAATGGTGATTTTTATTGGGTAGATGCCTACGTAACCCCTTTATATGAAAATGATAAGATCACTGGTTACCAATCGGTAAGAACCAGACCATCAGAGGAGCAAAAGAGAAAAGCACAGCAGTTTTATGATAAATTAAATAGTGGAAAATCAATTCGAGATTTTAATGCGAGCACCAATCTGAAACGTACTATAGGCTTAATAGTCATAATATTAGCTTGTCTTACCAATTTTTTATACCTTAATTCATTATTCCCATCAATAATTCTATTGGTATGTATTGGTTTGATTTTTATACTTTTTTCTGAAGAACTCATCCTTTTCCCTAATGCGGTCGCCAACACAAAGCTGTCATCAGACAGTCCATCACGAATGGTTTATTTGGGAAAAGGGCTTATAAATATAATTAATTATCCCGCAGAATTGTACAAAGCCCGAATAAAAACTATATTAGGGCGAAGTAGAGACTCAGGCCGAACATTAGTGAAACTATCAGCCGAATTAGAAAAAGTATCAAGTGAGATGCTTGAAGGGATATATGAAGAAAATTCGCACTTAGCACAATTTGCAACGGCAATTACAGAAATGAGTTCTACTATAGATGAAGTCAGCACCAACACTACACACACGCACGACAAAATTGTCAGTATTCAAAATGAATGCCAAAAAAGTATTAAAGTAATTGAAACAAGTCACGAAAAAATCATCAGCTTATCTCAAGACGTTGAAAGTGCTGCTAACAATGCGAATGAACTGGTTTCAGATGTAGAAACAATATCAGCCATTATGACTGAAATACAAGGCATTGCCGATCAAACAAACTTACTCGCTTTAAATGCGGCAATAGAGGCAGCCAGAGCTGGTGAACAGGGTCGAGGCTTCGCTGTAGTTGCGGATGAGGTCAGAACACTAGCAAGTAGAACACAGGATGCTACCGTACAAATTCAAGCTTCTGTTACCAAACTACAAACAACGCTAAAAGCGTGGAGTCAAGTAATGCTCACCAGTAAAGTTAATGCTGAAGAGTGCTCTGAAGATACCCTTAAAATAAAGCAAACGATGAACACTATTGTCACTGATATAAATGATGTCAGTGATATGACCGCTCAAGTAGCAACAGCAACAGAAGAACAAAGCGTAGTTACTAATCAAATAAATGAAAGTATTCTAATTATTGATGATATATCTAAAAATAATGCGATATTAGCACAACAAGTAAATGCAAATGGTATTGAAGTAAATAAAAATGCAGCGTTGATTGATAACTTAAGTACAACATTTAAATGAGTTATTGACTTCTCAAAGGACAATTTTTTAAGGCTTCCGTTACTGACTAGTGCATTTACTTACATTTTAAACAAAACCCGACTTGCCATATGGTATAAAAACGATAAGCTAGTCGTATGAATACTTTTTTTCACAAAACTCGCCTTTTATTGCTTGTTATTCCCTTACTTAGTAGCTGTAGTGCCAACACATTTAACGACTTATTCAGCAATTATAGTCAACAAATGAATGGCGTAAAACAAGCACAACAACAAGGAAATTTCCAACAAGCGATTAGCTTAATACCCTCCCGCAGCAGTAATGATGGTAACTATAGTTTAGGGTTATTAGAAAAAGCACGTTTAGAGTATTTGGCGAAGAACAATAAGCAAAGTAGACAAGATTTTGCACAAACTTATCAGCTTGTACAACAAAGCCAACAAGGAGCAAAAATTGAGCTTAGCCGAGGCATTGACAATGTGGCCGCAGTAATGAGCAATGACAATGCTATTCGGTATGATATTCCACTGTATGAACAAAGTATGTTACACAGTTATCAAGCATTAAATTATCTTACTCAGCAAGATCTATCTGGCGCTTTAGTCGAAGTAAGACGCGCTAACCTCGTACAAGAAAGCGCTTTAAAAGCCAATGCTAGCAGTATTGATGCAAGCCAACAAAGCAGCATAGCTCAAGGATTCAACATGGATAGCTTGTCTCAGCAATATCCCTCGATGAGTCGTGCTATTGGTAACGTTAAAAATGGTTTTCAAAATGCCTATACCTTTTATTTGTCCGGTTTACTTTATGAAGCAGCGAATCAAAAAAACGATGCTTATATTGATTATAAAAAAGCATTAGAAATCTATCCCGATAATCGCTATTTACAACAAGATGTATGGCGCTTAGCAAATACTTTACAGATGACTAATGATATCAGCTTATTTAGAAAACACTTACATCAAGAAATCACTAAAAAAAGTGCTCATGCTAGTAATAATCAGGGGCAAGTTATTTTTATTATCGAAAATGGCATCGTCGGCGCTAAACAACAATCATCATTAAGTTTGCCTATTTATACTAGCCACGGTGATATGCGCTTTTACAGTGTTGCTTTACCTAGCTACCAAAACCAGTTAACCGTTTATTCACCTTTATCACTAACCTATCAGGGTAAAAGTTATCAAGCTGAAGAAATTGTCCGTTTGCAGTCTTTAGCCGCCAAACAACTACAAGATCAATTGCCTATCATTGTTACGAGACAAATAACACGCATAATTGCTAAAGAAAAAATCAGGCAACAATTGGTTAAAAAAGGCGGTGATGTCGGTAATATATTTGCTAATCTCTATAATATTGCCACCGAAAAAGCCGATACTCGCAGCTGGAGCACCCTACCGGATAGCATCCATATTTTACGATTAAATTTATCAGTGGGTACGCATACCCTTAACATCCATATTAACGGTGTAAGCCAGCAAATTGAAATATCTATTAATCAAAATAAACAAACCTTAGTTACACTGAACACTATTGGCACTTATGTTGGCCAAAGTATTTTCAATTTATAATACGCTATACTTATTACAAGGAAACAAAACTATGTCGTTCATAAAAAATTATCCCTTGCTTTTGCCGTTATTACTGTCAATTTTTTGTATTAGTGCCTGTCAAAATATACCACCGGTTACTGCTGGTATAGGCAGTGAGCAACTCACTCTAGAACAAAAGTACAGCAAACACTTACAAGTACACAATAAAAAACTAGCAAGTCGACTTCATATCAGTGAAATAAAATCACGTAAACAAAGTGATTTATTACAAGTAAACTTAAGTCTTACCAGTACTTATCAAAAATCATTACAACTGCAATATCAATTCCAGTGGTTTGATAAAGACGGTTTTGTTATTGAAGCAGGTAAAAGCCCTTGGGTGCCGCTTGAGTTACATGGCATGCAAACTCAAACAGTGGCAAGTTTAGCGCCGACACCTCAAGTCGCTACGTTTAGCCTGTATGTACGTGAAGTACCTGAAAAATTCTTTAAATATTAAACAATAGATTAAACAATAGATTAACTAAAACATTACTCGCATAAAAGGACAGCATTATGAACAAATTAATAGTCGCCGCTAGCGTTAGTCTAGCCTTAATTGCATTAGGTGGTTGTACGAATAAATCAGTCATTCGCTATGGCGATGCTACTGCGGTTGAAACTACCGACATCAATTTTGGTTCAACCGACTTACAAACAGTTGCGGGCCAAATGACAGACTCATTATTACTGTCACCTGTTGTTGGTACTTTAACAGCAAATACGCGTCCAATCCTGTTTGTTGAAAGCATTAAAAACAAAACCAGTGAGCATATCGATACTGAGTCTATTACTGATTCGATTTCAACTAAGTTATTACGCTCTGGCAAATTCCGCTTTGTTGATATGGCTCGCGTTGCCGCTGTACAGGATCAACTTGATTATCAACAAAACAGCGGTATGGTCGATGATAGCAAAGCGATAGCCATTGGGAAGCAAGTTGGCGCACAATATATGTTGTACGGTAACTTAGCCAGTATTGTAAAGTCGAACAAAGATAAGTCTGATGTGTATTATAAATTCACACTGCGCTTAATGGATTTAAACAGTGGCTTAGTTGAATGGGCTGATGAAACTGAAATACGTAAAACCAAAGAGAAAAAATTTGTTAGTTGGTAAGGAGGTAATATGAAAGCAATATCGCTAAGCATATTAGCTATATGCACTTTGTTTTTTTACTCTATAAGCGTTTATGCCAATTACGACAGAAACAAAGCCGTACCTGTAGAAAAAGTACTCTTTGGCAGTATAGTGTCTGCGCGTAATATTACTCATGAAGAATTGATACGTGATAAAAAAAATGGTTGGCATACCTTTGGCGGAGCACTAATTGGTGGTGTAATTGGTAACCAGTTTGGCGGCGGTAGTGGCAGAGATGTTGCGACCATATTAGGCGCGATTATTGGCGGTTCTATTGCCAATAATCGTCACAGTCAGCCCGAAAAAGTAATCACTTACCTCGTTGAATTAATGATAAAAACAGAAGATGGTGAACAATTTATGGTGATCCAAGATTACGATAACACCATGATTTTTCACACTAAAGATAAAGTCAGAATGATCTATCTCGCCAACAGTACCGTGAGAATAGACAAACAGCGCTAACGCTTACCTATCGAATACTAATGAACGTTAGCCCTTAGCATTAGCCAAAGAGTTATCGTTCAGCTATCTCCCCTTGTGATAACTTTGTGATAACTAAGTAATCAAATCGTGACAACTCCGTGACTTTGCCACAATAACTCCCCTGCATACTTTCTTTTGAGTTTTACAACTAATGACAACTTTTAGAGAAGGTGAATACCATCATGAAAATAGCATCAAAAAAAATCAATCTGTTACTCACAGCCAGCGCACTTGTTTTTGTGAGCTCGCAAGTACAAGCACAAGACTTATCTATTACGGTAACAAATTTAACCCAAGGCTTGCACTTTACACCAATAATTACTGCGGCACATATTGATGGTGATCATATTTTTATGGTTGGCTCTACCGCTACCGCTGAATTACAAGCAATGGCCGAAGGCGGTGATATTTCAGGTTTGGTAACTATGCTTTCCAATGCCGATGCCAATACCAACGAAAACCCTGTTGGCGGATTATTAGCACCTGGCATGTCAACAACTTATATGCTGACTAATGGCAGTGCCAACACTCATTTATCTATGACGGCGATGATTCTACCGTCTAATGATGGTTTTGTCGGTTTAGATAGTTGGAAAATTCCAACAGAAGCAGGTACCTATACTATTATGCTAAATGCCTACGATGCTGGCACTGAAGCCAATAATGAACTAATTAATGGCGGTGGGACTCCTGGAGTATTAGGTATTCCAGCAGCACCAAGTGGCGGTTCTGGTACGGGCGGTACGGGTATTACTGACATAGAAAATAATACTGTGGTTCATATTCATCGAGGCAGTATTGGCGATGATAATATGGATGGTGGCCCAAGTGATTTAAATAACAGCATACATCGCTGGTTAAATCCGGTTGCTAAATTAACCGTTACCATTCAATAAGGAGCAGCTCATGTCGACTCTTTCTTTAGTAACAAAAAGTTCACTAAGTAAAAATAAACTTACGCTAATAGCAACATTAGCACTACTTTTATCAGCATGTAATGATAATAATAATCCGGTAGCAGAAACACCTCTACCAGCAGAGTATAGTTATACCGTTACCGTAACTAATTTAACTTACGCACAACCGTTGTCACCTTTAGCACTTATCTTACATAGCGATAATAAAATGTGGGTAGTTGGTGATATCTCTTCAGTCGCGTTAGAAAAGCTCGCTGAAAGTGGTGATAATACTGACTTTCTTAATAATAGTGATGCTATTGCTACTAGCTCTGGTGATAGCGTGATATTACCGGGCTCTGCTAGTACCGTTGAAATTAGTACTACCGATAGAATGGCAACTTATTTTACTGCTGCGACAATGTTAGTGAATACAAATGACGCTTTCTCGGGTCTTACTGGTATAGATATATCAGCGATGGCCGTAGACGATAAAAAATCATGGAATTTAAACGTTTATGATGCGGGTACTGAAATCAACAGCGAAGCGATGGGTACTATTCCTGGTCCTGCTGATGGCGGTACAGGTTTTGATGCAACCCGTGATGATGTTGACTTTGTTGGCTATCATTCAGGAGTTGTTAGCCAAGACGATGGTTTATCAAACTCAGTTTTAACGCAAGCACATCGATTTGATAACCCTGCGATAAAATTAACAATAACGAGAACAAAGTAAAACAAACTTACCCAGTAAACAATCGGGAAAGATTGTTTACTGGGTAAATATATGAAAGATAAAATTTTAATTGTTGAAGACGAAATTGATATTGCCAATTTAATTCAAGTACATTTAACTGAATTAGATATCGACAGTGACATTTGTGGTAATGGTCAACAAGCTCTTGAACTAGCACTAAATCAAAATTATCAATTAGTGATGCTTGATGTCATGCTACCTGGAATTAACGGCCTAGATATATGCCGGCAACTTCGTCAGACAAAACCTTTGCAGGCAATTTTAATGTTAACCTCAAAAACATCTGAAACGGATAGAGTATTAGGACTTGAATTAGGCGCTGATGACTACATGACTAAGCCTTTTAGTATTCGCGAACTACAAGCTAGAGTGCGTACACAGCTTAGGCGAGTACATGCATTAAGTGATAGAAGTAAACAGAATTGCCCAATACAAAATGATAATAATCAGTCTAATGATGAAAAAAGCCAAAGTAGCAAGATTAACAACGGTACTTGCATAGGCCAGTTGTTGGTCGATCATCGTTACCATCAAGTAACTTACAAGGATAAGGTCATTAATTTAACCTCAACTGAATTCGAACTATTAGATTTTTTCTGTAAAAATCCTGATCAAGTATTTTCTCGTGCTCAATTACTCGACGGTGTTTGGGGCTACAACCATAGTGGTTATGAACATACAGTAAACTCACATATCAACCGTTTACGTAATAAATTAGAAGAAGATTGCGCTGAGCCAAAAGTGATTCAAACCGTATGGGGCGTAGGTTATAAATTAAACTCTAAAGGGGTGCATTAATTATGCTTTCACTTTATCATCGGCTCGCTTTTTCAATTTGTTGCGCATTTATTATCATGGCATCATTGCTTTTTTATTGGAGTAATTCTTTAGCGGAACAGTCAAAATTCCAAGCCGAGCAAAAATTACATAGCCAGCTTGCTGAACATTTAGCTCACGATAACCCGCTATTACAAGAGGGTGTTTATGATAAAAAAGCATTAGAAAATTTATTCCATACTCTCATGTTATTAGGTCCAGCCTTTGAATTTTACTTTCTTGATCCCGCCGGTAATATCATTGCTTATTCAGCCGAGGCAAGTAAAATAAAGCGCCAATCGGTAGAGCTAAGTCCCTTAGTGGCTTTAATTGCCCACCCAGATGCAGTACCCATTTTTGGTGATGATCCTCGACATTTAGATAAACAAAAAATATTTTCTGCTGCGCCCATATACCGAGGTGATAATTTACAAGGCTACCTCTATATTATTATCGGTGGTGAAATTTATGATTCAATTTTTAGCCAAGTTCAAAATGATGAGAATTTACAGCAGTATAGTGTCTTACTCATTACCGCTTTATTGTTGTTATTACTTATTTTGCTCACTATATTTCGCTATTTCACCGCCCCTATTAAGCAACTAGCAAGTGAGATGCAAGCGATTAAAGCCGCAAAGTTTGACCAGTCTAAAGTCACGTTAAGCCAGTGGCAACACAGTAAAAATAACGAAGTACATATGCTAGGTGTTACTTTTAGAGAAATGATTACACAAATTAATTTACAGCTTGCTCAGTTAACTGAAAATGATCGCATTAGGCGTGAGCTATTAACACATTTATCCCATGACTTACGTACCCCATTAGCAACAATGCAAGGTTACATAGAAACCATGGTAATTAAAGGTGAGCAACTGTCATCACAAGATCAAGCCGAGTACTTAGCCACGGCCCAACGCAATGGTAAGCAATTAAAACGCTTAATAGATCAAATATTTGAATTAGCGCACCTCGAAGATGGCCAAGTAACGGTGAACTTAGAAACATTTGCTATTGGTGAATTACTCCATGACATCATTGCGAAGTTTGCGCTCAAAGCAAAAGATAAACATATTTCTTTAACGCTACAACCTCAGCAGTGTCGCTATATAGTTTATTCCGATATAGCCAAGCTAGAGCGTATTATTACTAACTTGTTAGAAAATGCCCTCAGACACACCAGCGAAGATGGTGAAATAACCATCATTGTTAGTCAGTTAACAGATAAAATTAAAATATCAGTATCCGATAATGGCTCAGGTATTAGTAAAGAAGATATAACCTACATTTTTGATGCGAGATATCGCGCCAGCAATGCTATTGAAGATAATACACCTCATGCAGGATTAGGCTTAGCAATTAGTCAAAAGTTAAGTCGAATTTTAAATTCAGAGTTATTGGTTGAGAGTAAATTAGGCCTCGGCAGTAGTTTTTCATTATCGCTGCAATTAGTTAATCATTAGGTAACAATATTACTAATATTGATTTTGCGCGGTCAATGCCAAAATATTTGTTTGTGCATCAATAAGTTGCTGATTAACCACTTTGCGATGTTTAACAGCCTGCTCAAGTTGAACATAGCAGGTCGCGCTATTTTGTTCTGCAATCATAATATGGTTTTCGCCTGCCACAATAGCTTGTACTGCGGCAACCCCCATCTTTGTTGCTAATAATCTATCTTTAGGGACTGGCGAACCGCCTCGTTGAATATGTCCTAATACGCAAGCGGTACAGTCAATACCGGCCAATTGTTTCAATTTTTTAGTCAACTCAATAGCACCGCCTGGCCATAAATTTTCGGCAATAACAATAATATAGCTACTATGGCGATTTTGTTGTGCATCTTTAATTTCAGTTGCCAATATTTTAAGTTTACTTGCTTGCTCAGCCACAGAAAAATTTTCAAAAGATAAAACGTGTTCCGCACCGCAAGCAATACCGACATTAAACGTGATATGACCACTATGTCGCCCCATCACCTCGACCAGAAAAATTCGCTCGAAAGCATCGGCGGTATCGCGTATTTTATCAATCGCTTCAATGGCAGTATTTACCGCCGTTGCAAAGCCTATAGTAAAGTCAGTACCATCTAGATCATTATCAATAGTGCCGGGAATTCCAATGAGTTGACCATGCCAATAATTTTTCAATGCTAACAACCCGTTAAAAGATCCATCGCCACCAACGACAATTAAGGCCGCTATATTTTTGTCTTTTAAGGTTTTTGCTGCTTGTTTAAGACCATCTTCTGTTTGCATTTGTGCACAGCGAGCACTTTTTAAAAAAGTACCACCACGATGAATAATACTATTAATATCACTGAGCTCTATAAGCTTTGCTTGATCAATACTTTCCGCACAAATCAAACCGTTATAACCATGATAAAAACCAATGACATCAATATGATAATGATGCGCAGCCAACACTACCGCGCGAATAGCAGCATTCATGCCCGGCGCATCGCCACCACTGGTTAAAATAGCAATGCGTTTACTTTTAATATTCGACATATGGATGTTCCAGTTATCTCTACTTATCTTATTAAGAAAACTATACCACATCGCCAATTTTTCGCGTTATTTAGCGCAAATAAGCTTTATGAATCTTAGGGTCTGTTGATCTTTCGCGGAAAAAATCAAATGAGAATAAATACTCATGAACAAGAAAATTGATTCATTAATTCAATTGGTATAATAGGGAGTATTGGGATTGAAAGCACAGCTTTAAAACTAAATGCCTACCTCCATGTAAGCAACGATGTTTGGGATATTTACTTAGTTAGTTTAATTGGTATAACTTACCGAGATAGGAATAGTGAGCACTTTCCGGCCTTGATGTTTAAGCCAAAAATAAACGCCAGCAAAACACAAGAAAACCACAGCAATAGAGATACTTGCCATTAATGGCGCAACAAAAAAGTTACCAACTTGAAAACATAACGTGGCCATTAAATAGGCAAATAAGAAACTCCAAATAGCAGCAAAACCAGCCCAACGACTACCTACTTCATTTTTAATAGCCCCCATAGCAGCAACACATGGAGTGTATAAAAGTATAAAGAGTAAATAGCTAAAGGCACCTAGTTGTCCAGCAAAAGCCGCTTGCATTACTTGATAAGTACTTAGTTCAACATCTTGATCTTTAGCTACCTGAGCTAAATCACTAAGATCGCCAACATCAATACCTAAGGGATCATCTGGGGAAATTCCTAATAAATTTTCTTTAATACTCGTAATAGCATCATGCCAACTTGTTGTTAACGAAGGTTCTACATCGTCTATCCCATGACTTGGCGAATATAAGCTATTGAACGTTGCTACCAATACTTCTTTAGCAAAAATTCCGGTGATAATACCAACACCAGCTTGCCAGTTTTCTTCTTTAATACCCATAGGTGCAAGCAGTGGCATTACCACTTGCGCACTTTGACTTAAAATAGATTTTTCACTGTCTTGATGTCCAAAGCTACCGTCTGTACCTATAGAATTTAAGAAATTCAATAAGCAAACCACAATAACAATGGTTTTACCGGCACCGGTAACAAAGCCAGAAGTACGTTGCCAAACACGTTTACTAATTATCGTGAACTTAGGTAACTCGTAAGGTGGTAATTCCATTATATTCAATGAGCTAGTACCAGACAATACGGTTTTCTTAAGTAAAAAACCCGTAAATATAGCGGCGGCAATGCCAATTAAATACAATAAAAACACTAAGTTTTGACCACTTTCAGGAAAAAAAGCGGCGGCAAATAAAGCATAAACAGGCAAACGAGCACCACATGACATAAAAGGTGACATCATAATAGTGGTAATACGCTCTCTTTCACTATCTAACACTCGCGCTGACATCACTGCCGGTACAGTACAACCAAAGCCAACAATAAGCGGCACAAAAGCTTTACCAGGCAAGCCAATTTTTTGCATCACACTATCCACGACAAAAGCAGCACGAGCTAAATAACCTGAGTTTTCTAATAACGATAAGCCAATAAATAAACAAGCGATTACAGGAATAAAAGTAGCAACAGTTTGTATGCCACTACCAACCCCTTCCACTATAGTAAGTAACCACTGTGGCAAACCGAAAGGTGCAAGAAAATGTAATGGATAAGCAACAAAAATGGTACCACTAAGAATATCAAAAAAATCAATAAAAGCGCTACCAACATTAATAGCAAACATGAATAATAAATACATCATGCCTAAAAATACCGGAATGCCAGTAATGGGATGCAGAACAAAATTATCTAGCTTATCCGAAAAATTAACACCGTCATCCACAACACTGGCTCGGGATAATATATCAGCAATATAATCTTGTCTTGCTTGAATCGCTGATGAACTTTCTACTGGTTGATTTTTATTGTTTGCTGTTTGATGCTCTGAAGTTTTACTTTGTTGTGTAACGACTTGTTGTGCCAATAATAATGTTTTTTCTACTAAGCTGAGTGCACTTTTATCATGCGCACTTAACGCCACAACAGGACAGCCTAATTCAGCGCTTAATATATTAACGTCAACCGATGCATGCTTCTGTCTATCCATTTTATTCAGCACAATAATCATAGGCACGCCTAGATCAATCAACTGAGAAGTAAGATATAATTGGCGGCTTATTTGGTTTACATCAACGACATTAATCAAACAATCAATATCATTGGTTTTAATAAATTGTTGAGAAATAGTTAAGTCTTGCCCTTGCTCACCTCGTTTAGTTAACGAGCTTAGGCCGGGTAAATCAGAAAGAAAAGTGTCAACACCATTTAGCTTTATTGATGTTTTTTTCGCCGCTACCGTAATGCCGGAGAAATTACCAACATTTTGTTGGACCGCATTTTTATTATGAGCAGACAGAAGATTAAATAAGGTACTTTTACCGGTATTAGCAAAGCCAACAAGAGCGTAATGTAAATCTTTTACTGGCAAAACAGCGCCTTTATCAGAAGATTGGCTGCATGATGAAGAACTAGAACAACAACTCATGATGAGAACTCATATAATACTTACTAAAATTCAGTGGTGTTTAAATACGTTGCAAGGTTAAAGTACAACCTACAGAAATTAGGTGCTAGCAACTTGAATTTGTTCAGCAATAGAACGTTGAATACTTATTTTAGTATTATGTAACCGAAAAGCTATTGGTCCATTAAAGGGCGCTTTATGCGCTAATGCTATTTCGGTACGCAAAGCAAAACCTTGCTCTAGTAACTGAGCCGAGAGTATTTCATCAAGCGGTAATCCGCTAATTCTAACCACCTGATTTTTGGCTACATCAACTAAAGTCATTTTTTACCTTTTTACTTCACCTTTAACAGCAGTCAGTTAAAGATAAGCCTGCTAAATATAAATATAATATCGTCAATACTCTGTTACCACATTCGCTAAAAAGTACAGTTAAGAGAACAAAACATAAAGACTAATGATAATTACTATTATTTGCATTCTACACGGAGATGAGCAAGGACACAATGAAAACAATTATTGTTTACGCCTTACTTGATATCGATCAATAAATGGCTGAGTCGCCTTATAAAAATTTGAATAAATCAGCAAAAAGAGCCTTCCGTGGCACTCTAAAATTTTATGACTAATCGCTTACCTCTTCTTCTGTTGCTGTTATTTTAAGCACTTCGACTTGATCTACCCGTTGTAAACCGCGCGGTAACTTATTACCTCTACGGCCACGTTCGCCACGATAATGTTCAATATCACTGGGTTTTAAGGTGAGTTTTCGTCTACCTGCATGTAGGGTTACTGATGCGCCCTCAGGTACAATAGCCAGCAAAGTAACGAACTCTTCACGTATTTTGGCGCGCGCTGATGGAATATTAATAATTTTATTTCCTTTGCCTTTACTTAAAACAGGCAAATTTTTCACCGGAAATACCAACATTCGTCCTTCGGTAGTAATCGCTAAACAAGACTCACTGCCAATATTTTCAATTAACTGTGGTGTTAAAACCTTTGCCGCTTGCGGCAAAGAGATCATCGCTTTACCATTTTTATTACGACTAATCATATCGCTAAAACAGCTAATAAAGCCATAACCTGCATCACTAACAAGTAGATATTGGGTCTCATCATTAGCCATTAGACAATGAACAAAATTTTCACCTGTGACAAGATTAAATCGCCCAGTGAGAGGCTCTCCTTGACTGCGCGCTGTTGGTAGCGTGTGCGCATCAGTAGTAAAGGCTCGCCCTGATGAGTCAATAAAGGCGACAGGACGATTACTACGCCCTTTCGCTGAGCATAAATAACTATCACCCGCTTTATAGCTAAGCGCTGTGGCATCAATATCATGACCTTTGGCACAACGTGCCCAACCTTTATCTGATACCACAACAGTAACAGGTTCACTTGGCACGAGATCTTTTTCAGTCAACGCTTTTGATTCTTTGCGCTCAATCAGTTTAGAGCGGCGATCATCACCGTATTGCTCTGCCGCGGCCATTATTTCTTTTTTCATTAGCGTGCTCATACGTGCTTTTGAATTAAGAGTTTTTTCTAAATATGCTTGCTCTTCGCGCAATTCATCTTGCTCAGCGCGAATTTTAAATTCTTCTAATTTAGCCAGTTGTCTAAGTTTAATTTCTAAAATGGCGTGGGCTTGAATTTCTGACAAACTAAAGCGTGACATTAACTCTGCTTTAGGATCGTCAAAACCACGGATAATTTCAATTACTTCATCAATATTTAAGTAAGCAACTAATAAACCATCTAAAATATGTAAACGTGCCAAGACCTTATCTAAACGATATTGCAAACGTCGGCGTACAGTTTCACGACGGTACTCAAGCCACTCGGTTAATATTTCTCGTAAGTTCTTCACCGCTGGACGATTGTCTAAACCAATCATATTGATATTGACACGGTAACTTTTTTCTAAATCAGTACTGGCAAATAAATGTTGCATTAATTGTTCAATATCAACTCGGTTCGAGCGAGGAACAATGACTAAGCGTACTGGATTTTCATGATCAGATTCATCACGAAGATCTATCACCATCGGTAATTTCTTCGCGGTCATTTGTCCAGCAATTTGTTCTAAAATTTTACCACCTGATGCTTGATGCGGTAATGCGGTGATCACCACTTCATTTTGTTCTACATCATAAATCGCGCGCATTTTAATGCTGCCACGCCCTGTTTGATATATTTTTTCAATATCCGCTTTAGGGGTAATTATTTCCGCATCCGTTGGGTAATCTGGTCCTTTTACAAATTCAAGTAAATCTGTAACTTCTGCTTTGGGTTGATCAATTAAATGCACACAAGCAGCTGCAATTTCACGCACATTATGAGGCGGGATATCTGTAGCCATACCGACAGCAATACCGGTAATGCCATTGAGCATAATATGGGGTAAACGCGCCGGCAATGTTTTAGGTTCGTTCATGGTACCATCAAAATTTGGCACCCAATCAACCGTTCCTTGACCCAGCTCAGAGAGCAGAATTTCACTAAAACGTGATAAACGCGACTCAGTATAACGCATAGCCGCAAAAGACTTTGGATCATCTGGCGCGCCCCAGTTTCCTTGTCCATCAACTAAAGGGTAACGATAAGAAAAAGGTTGCGCCATTAACACCATAGCTTCATAACAAGCACTGTCACCATGGGGATGGAATTTACCGAGCACATCACCAACGGTACGGGCTGATTTTTTGTATTTAGCTGTTGCTGATAATCCTAGCTCTGACATGGCATAAACAATACGCCTTTGTACTGGTTTTAAGCCGTCACCAATATGTGGCAAAGCACGGTCCATAATAACGTACATGGAGTAATTTAAATAAGCTTCTTCGGTAAAGCGTCTTAGGGGGACTTGCTCTACCCCGTCTGGACTATATTCGAGCACATCAGACATGAAATGATTTTCCTATTCCCGTAAACATGAGTATCGTAAACACAAGAGTCTAAAATATGAGTACGATTTATTTTTATTATAAATAACGATATGGCCTACAAGCTTATATGATTTTTATAGCCAAGTGAATTCAAAAAGCTAGTGCTGATACCTTTCCGTCTATTCAATAGCAGTGTTAGGTAAAATAGTGACAAACTAAATCACCAACATGACGACCAAAATCATCATTGATTTGTTTAAAGTGGGTATCTACTGTCAAGAAGAGCTAAGCTTGCACTTACGCAGCTCGGTCAATAGCTAGCAACCAGTATACCGCCAAAAAAGCTTAGACTAGCGATTCAATACAGTAAAAAACAATGCCAATTAAAGTGAAGGTTGAGTGCGTTGCTTCTCAATAATCATACTATCAATATAAGACAATAATTCTTGGCTAGAACTTTCCATCTCCTCAACATAAAAAATTATCTGATTACGTATAGAAGTATCATTTTCCCAGTTTAATGATAAATGATCTATCGCTTGAATTATTGAGTCGTGTACTTGCTCATGAACTTGTTCAATTTTTCCAAAACTTTTCGTTTGATTAAAAATAGCGCCCTGTTCACCAAAATACCATTGCCCAAACGAACATTCATGACAATCAACGGTGACAACAGCACGACTCTGACTATCATCTGCATTAGTTATACTACGATAAGCATTTTGCTTAAATACCATAAGATCAGCTTTAATTAAAGAACCAGCAGCTTTATCTTTCGCAAAATCAACTAGTTGAGTTGTTTTTACAGCCGAGTTTGCCAAAGTGTTAATATTATGGTGCAAACCATCAATTAATTCATTAGCATTAGCCGTTAAGTTAACCGACTCCTCAGCTTGTTGGGTTATATCATTAACGCGTTGCGAAAAAAAAGTTAAAATCTTCGATATTTCATCCGCTGTAACTTTGGTTCGCGCTGACAATGCTTTAACTTCATCAGCAACAACAGCAAAACCTCGACCATGTTCTCCTGCTCTAGCCGCTTCAATAGAAGCATTTAATGCTAATAGGTTTGTTTGATCGGCAATTGCAGTAATCGTTGATAAAGCACTCGTTATTTTTTTACTGTCTTCAATTAATTGACCAACGACTTGGGCAACACCATCAACATTAACTCGTATAGTACTAAGCGACTCATTAATATGCATAACCGCTTTATCACTCGCTTTCGCTGATACTGCATTATCAATAGCAAGCTGTTCTATTTGTATAATTTCATCATTGATTTTTGTAAGATCTATTTGACTAATGTGTAAATCATCAATCAAGTTTTTCGTATTAAGCTGATACAAGTCGCTGGTTAAAGCGTTTTTCGAAATAAACTCAATGTTATCGTTCATCGCTTGAAGTGATAAATTAATATTGGTTAATGATACTTTCAATGTTCCTGGCAATGCCGATGGAAAGGTCGGCCTAGAAAAGTCATTCTTCCCTGCATAGCTAAAGCACGTATTAACCTCATTAAAGTAATTCTCTAAAATATCAAGAAATTCATTTAATTCCCAAGCAACTTTTCCTACCTCACCTAAACCTTTAGTTTGGGTAATACGACGAGTTAAATGGCCTTTATTAGCATCAATAAGAACTTCATTGATAATTTTTAACGTTACTAAGTAGCTGTTAAAACCAGAGAATATTTTGATAGCAACCAGAGCAATTATTGTTGCGGCAGACAGCATAAACCAATCCATGCCATGTAAAAAAAAGATATAGGTAAACTGCAAGAAAGCAACAACGCCTAATAAGCTAGCATAAAAAGCAAGTTTTGTTCGAAGCAAGGGAATATTAGCATAAGTCTTAGTGCTTTTATTAACCTGGGAGTGTGCTGTGTTTTTTTTCATAATATTTACCCCCTTATGCCTCATTGAATAAATTAATAACAAAACTCTGATAGTCAATTTGTAGTTCTTCAAGTTTTTGCTGTAAAAATTTAATTGATTCTTGCTCACCAACTTTAGCTGAGTTCGCGGAATTTTCTAGTTGCAACATTTGTTGATATATTGGTGCTATGACTTGAATTGCTGAGGCTGGTGGTGTACGCCTAACGGAAAAAAAACCAGTCGATTTTTCTGTTCTATCATATTCGGCTGTTACATTAGCAAATACCCAATAATAACGCCCATCACTACGTAGATTTTTAACAAAGCCGAAGAATTCATTTTCATCCTTAAGAGTTTGCCAGAGAAATTTAAATACACCTTTTGGCATATCAGGGTGACGTATAACATTATGATTTTTGCCTAGTAATTGCTCTTCATTCAGCAATGCCATTTCCATAAAAGTACGGTTAACATAGGTAATATTACCGCGAAGATCTGTTTTACTGACGATAAACTCTTCATCAGCCATAACAATTTCTTCATCGATGAGGGTTACATTGAGGTTATTAGACATAAAATTTTTTGACTTATTTCTTATTTTAAACCACGTGACCGTATCACATCAAAACACTAAAAATAATGACATATATCAAAAAATAATTTATTGGTTATATTCACTACAAAAGAAATACATTGATAGCTTACTCTGTTAACCAAAACAATTAATAACTATAAAACAGTATATTAGGTAGATTATTAAGATGGTGACTCAACTCAGTTATCATGTCAGCACCTAGCTTCTATCGAGATATTGGCTTGTGTCATCAACAACAACAACGGTTACTGCTTTGGCTAGCGCTAGTAATTTATCTTATGGGTATTCAAAGTCATATTAAATCGCTATTGAAACAAAATAGCATAAAAATATTTTTCTTCTCGCTTTACCTTATAGCTTAATCGATCACCGCCATGTCACCTTTGCTTTGTAGCCATTTTTTACGATCACCGGCCCGTTTTTTCGACAATAACATATCCATCATTTCAATGGTTTCGGCGTGCTCTTCATCAAGCGCGGTTAATTGTACTAAACGGCGCGTATTGGGATCCATAGTGGTTTCACGTAGCTGTAAGGGGTTCATTTCACCCAAGCCTTTAAAGCGTTGTACATTAACTTTACCACGCTTTTTCTCCGCTTCAATTCGGTCAAGTATGCCATCTTTTTCTGCTTCATCTAATGCATAGAATACCTCTTTACCGATATCAATTCGATACAGTGGCGGCATGGCAACATAAACGTGTCCTGCTTGCACTAGCGGTAAAAAGTGTTGCGTAAACAATGCACAGAGTAAAGTGGCAATATGTAAACCATCAGAATCAGCGTCAGCAAGAATACAAATTTTACCGTAACGTAATTCTGATAAGTCATCGCTATCGGGATCGATACCTAAAGCAACTGAAATATCATGTACTTCTTGCGAAGCAAGAATTTGTCCAGAGTCAACTTCCCACGTATTAAGAATTTTACCTCGCAGTGGCATAATGGCTTGTATTTCACGATCTCGTGCCTGTTTAGCACTACCGCCCGCAGAATCACCCTCCACTAAGAATAATTCTGTACGTGATAAATCTTGGCTACCACAATCGGTCAATTTTCCAGGTAAAGCAGGCCCTGAAGTGATTTTTTTACGTACTACCTTTTTACTGGCGCGCATACGCTTTTGCGCATTGCTGATACAAAATTCCGCTAATAACTCAGCAATATCGGTATGTTCATTTAACCAAAGGCTAAAGGCATCCTTTACCACACCAGTAACAAACGCGGCACATTGTCGGGATGATAAACGCTCTTTGGTTTGACCCGCAAATTGTGGATCTTGCATTTTAATCGACAAGATATAACTACATTTATCCCAAATATCATCAGGCGCTAATTTAACACCACGGGGAACTAAATTTCGAAATTCACAAAATTCACGCATCGCTTCTAATAAACCCTGACGCAAGCCATTAACATGCGTACCGCCAGCGATAGTTGGAATTAAGTTAACATAACTTTCACCGATACCTTCTCCACCTTCGGGTAGCCAAGTTATCGCCCAATCTGCTGTTTCATTTTGCGAGGAAAACACACCAACAAAAGGATCTTCCGGTAAATTTACATAGCCTTGAACTGATTCTTTTAAATAATCGGTTAAACCATCTTCATAGCACCATTCATACTTTTTATTTTCAATTTTATCATGAAACTTAAGGGTTAGGCCTGGGCACAATACCGCTTTTGCTTTTAATAAATGCGTCAGTTTTAATACTGAAAATTTAGGGGAGTCAAAATAGCTAGGATCAGGCCAAAACTTTACTCGAGTACCGGTATTACGCTTACCAACAGTGCCGGTTTCAGTTAACTCTTCAACCTTATCGCCATTTTCAAAAGCCATTTCAAAAACGATACCATTACGCCTTACGGTTACATCTACACGTGTCGATAAAGCATTAACCACCGAAATACCAACACCATGTAAACCACCTGAAAACTGATAACTTTTATTGGAAAATTTACCGCCGGCATGCAGCTTACAAAAGATAAGTTCAACCCCTGACACGCCCTCTTCAGGGTGAATATCGGTAGGCATACCACGACCATCATCAATAATTTCAAGTGACTGATCTTTTTCTAAAATAACACTAATATTTTGTGCATGACCGGCTAGCGCTTCATCCACCGAGTTATCAATAACTTCTTGGCCCAAATGGTTAGGTCGCGTGGTATCTGTATACATACCTGGGCGACGGCGAACGGGTTCTAAGCCGCTTAGTACTTCAATGGAGTCAGAGTTATATTGGTCGGTCATGTTTATATGGTATCTTTATAAATATTATTTTTGTTTGGCGTTTTTACGGCTTAAATTCAAGTATTAAAAACGGTTGAGTTGAAAAAAATCTGCGATTGCCGGTAAATGTTGCTCAAAATCAACAAAGCTATGATCGCCACCCTGCTCGACGACTAATCGACAGTGTTGGTATTTTTCAACTGCTTGTTGGTAATTTAACACTTCATCATCAGTTTGTACCATAACTAGGTAATTATTTTTTTGCTTCATATCAAAACTAGGCGCTTTTGATTCAATAGCTTTTAAGTCAACCATATGTGCTTTGGTAACTTGATAAACCTCTTCGGTGTAAGGGTTCAGTTGCTCTCCAATATAATCTTTAAGTAATTCAAACGGCTTAATGGCAGGGTTAACAAGTACACTGGTAACATTATATTTCTCTGACAAATAAGCAGCGAAGTATCCGCCTAATGAAGAACCAATTAAGCTCCATGAACTATTAGTGTGAGACGATTGAATTATCTGTTCTAGTTGATTAATAGCCCCCTTGGGATTGCTAACAAGTTGCGGGCAATAAAAATGAACCTGAGGGAAATACTCACGTAAATAATGTCGTGTTTGCTCTGCTTTTAGCGATAATGGTGATGAGTTAAAACCATGAATATAAAGGATGTTTTTTTGCATTATTGTACTTCTAACAACTTAGTTTTTCTTAAGGAATAATAAATCAAGGCGTAATAATTTCACTCCCAATGGTACCATTACCATTAAGATATAATAATCGATAACTGGGCATAATAGAGGCCATTTTTTCTTTAGTATCACCAAATTGAACAGATGTTGCAGGGCAAGTATAAATATCAACATGGTCCTTAGAGTATTGGCTAGCTCTGTGTACGTGCCCACAGGCAATTGCTTTTATATTATTGTTAGTATTATTTAATTGATTAACAGTTTGCCAAAAAGCCTGCTGATTAGTTAAGCCATGCTTATCAATATAATAACCAATATCTACTGGATGATGGTGCATCATCAATAGTTGATATTTATTTGGGTCTATTCGTTGAGGTAATGCATCTAAGGCTTTTTCACTAATCAAGCCTGATGGTATTTCGCTTTTACTGTCTACGAGCTGTACCTGCCAAAAATCATGGTTGATGATGTTATCGATATGAAAATTTGGCGCGGTTAAATATTTAGCAAGCATTGGTTTATCATCATGGTTGCCAGCTAAAAAATATACTGGAATAGTCAACTTGGCCTGCACCACTGCTTCAACAAAGTATTGATAAGATAATTCAGAGTGATCTTGAGTGAGATCTCCGGTAAAGACAGCACAATCAATATTTTTTCGTAACGAAATATCCGCTAAAACTTGTGTTAAATTTTGCCAAACATTCGCACCAAAATGTTTGGCACTTTTATCAGAAAATAAGTGACAATCGCTAAACTGGGCAATGGTAAAAACGTTTTTTGGAATATTCATAAGTTAGCTTGTAACTCAACATTAACTTGTCCGTGCGTTAAACAAAGGTGTAACCATTCATTCAAAAATTGATTCATTTGTTGCTTCTCATCCTGTTGATGCATCTGCTTATTCGGATAATCGTAACGAGGCTTTACTTGGTGAATACCTTGGCTGCTGATCACTTCAGCCACACGAGCATCATGATACAAACGAATAGACATACGAGGTTGAAAAGAGTTGAGTATAGCTTTACTGGTAGACTTCTGTTGCTCAACGCCTTTATTCTTAAGTACTTTCTGCTCAAAAACCCTTTGTTGAAAGGTAATAAGCGAAGTATAACGAGTCACTTCATTCACGGTTATCGCATAAGAAAGGTGGTTATTAATAAAAAAATGGCGTTGTTGATAAAGTTGTGTTTTATCTGCTTGAATTTTTAAAAATAAAAAATAGTTATTGGCACACAACGACATCAAACTAACGAGGTTAGGCCGATATTTTTTTCTACTATCAATCACTGTGCTGCTGGGGAAAAAACTCACTTATGAGAGCCCTTTTTTTTATAACTCTGTTAAATAATTGTGTTGTAGCACTAAAATACAAACTACAAATTTTGATAATTTATTGCCAGCCATTGTAAGCCAATTATCGTTGCAGCGTTACTAATTTTACCATTAGTGAGTAATGTTAAAGCATCAGTACGTGAAACAACATGTACCATAATATCTTCATTTTCATCGGCTAAACCATAAATACTACCCGATGAAACTTCGCTGCTATCAAACGTTGCCCAATATAAATGAATACATTCACTCATACCGCCAGGGCTAGAAAAATACTTCATAATAAATTGTACTGATATTTGCTTTAATTCAATGTTGGCTTCTTCTTTCGTTTCACGAATAGCCACCTCAATTGGACTTTCATTTTCATTAAACATACCGGCAACAAATTCAAGCATCCACGGTGTTTCATTTGTCCGTAAAACACCAGCCCTAAATTGCTCTAATAATAATAACGTGTCTTTTTGGGGGTCATAAAGCATAACCACAACAGCATCTCCACGTTCAAATATTTCACGAGTAAAGGTATTACTTTGATTGCCAGAAAATAATTTATGATTAAGGTGGTATTCATCCATCTTAAAAAAACCATGATATTTTGTTTCTACGGCAAGTACATTAGTATCATCTTTACTGTATTGCAGCATAGTCGTTTGGACATTTTCATTATCAAACATAATTTATCTCTTTTTAATAATAATTTGTTACACTAGTAAAAATTATTTCATTTGGTTAATTTAACAGTCAATGTAGGATAGTGTATCTAATTGAATCGTTAAATTAACAGCAATAAAAGTAAATTTTGTACTCATGCTTACTCAAGGAAAGCCTTACTCATGAAAAAAACATTAAGCACATTAATTATAGCGATTGCCAGTGCAATAACTAGCGTTAATGCTCAAGCCGAAGATTTACTAACGGTTTATCAGCAAGCCTTATTAAATGATACCGTGGTATTAAAAGCTCAAGCACAGTACGAAATTGTTAAAGAAGATATTGAACAAGTCCGTGCGGCTTTATTACCCCAAATTAATGCCTTTGGCAGTTATACTGACGGGGAACAGGAAAGCTATGTTTTGAGCTCTACAGTAACAACTGAATTTAACTCTTTAGGTTATGGCGCTAGCTTAAATATGCAGCTTTATCATCATGATAGCTGGCTACGTTTAGATATTGCAGAAAAATCAGCACATCAAAGTGATTTAGTTTACCAAGTCGCAAAACAAGATTTAATTCTTAGAGTAACTCAAGCATATTTCACCTTGTTAAGCACCAAAGATGACTTAGAATTCGCGCAAGCAGAAAAGGCAGCTATTGCTCGTCAACTTGAGCAAACTAAACAACGTTTTTCTGTTGGCTTAACCGCTATAACCGATGTTCATGAAGCACAGGCAGAATTTGATAGTGCAGTCACGGAAGAAATACGTGCAGAAAATGCCATTTATAATGCTGAGGAAGAATTACGGGTAATCACTAATATTTATCCTAGAAATATAAACATACTAAACACTGACAGATTTAGCACAACGACACCTAACCCGAATAGTGCTGATGAATGGCAAAAAACCGCCGAAGCGAAAAATTTAGATTTAATCACTGCTAAAGTAGGAATAGATATTTCTAAACAAAATATTGATGCGGCGAGAGCTGGCCATTACCCTACCTTGGATTTTGGCGCTACTTACAATAGTGACGATGGAGAAACGACTAGTCCTCTAGGCAATATTGATGCTCCTGCTTTAGATGATTATTCTATTGGCATCACCCTTAATATACCAATCTATTCTGGTGGTGCAATTCAAAGCTCTGTACGCCAAGCCCAAAATCGTTTTGTACTCGCTAGCCAAGATTTAATGCAAACACATCGCGGTGTTGTTCGTACAACACGTAATGCATTTAATACAGTGGTTGCCACAATTTCTGGTATTAAAGCGTTTGAACAATCAGTATTGAGTGCTGAAAAAGCATTAGAGGCTACCGAAGCTGGCTTTGAAGTAGGTACGCGTACTATCGTTGATGTACTCAATAGCACACGTAATTTATATAATGCTAAGCGTAATTTATCGACCACACGTTACGCCTACATTCAAAATGTTTTATTATTAAAACGTGCTGGCGGTACTATCACTGATGAAGATATCACGGCTATTAACTCAGGTTTAATAGCAAACAAATAACACCTAGTTTTCCTGCAAAGAGCCACTCAATTGATGTGGCTCTTTCTTTATTTTCTACTCGCTTTCCTTTTATCTTACCTAGTTATCTCACATCAAATCTCTAAAAAATGCGACTAATTGCTTGGCTTCACGCTGAACGGAATAATGCGCTAAAACGCGTTCTCGGCCATCAATTCCCATTTGTGCTAACTTTTCTTCATCATTAAGCAGTAAATCCATTTTATCGACAACCGCAGATAAATCATTAACAGGAACAACATAACCATCCGTGCCTTCTCGTATCACTTCGGGCCATGCACCAGCCTCACTCGCCAATACGGCAGCGCCACTGCTCATCGCTTCTAAAATGGTCAAACCAAAACCTTCATTTTCACTTAACGCTACCACTAAAGACAAACCACTAAATATTTTTGGAATATCCGCAAAGTTTTGTTCTCCAGCAAAAACTATCCGCTGACTTAAACCGGCTTGTTCAATTCCTGCTTGTAATTCTTTAACAAAGCTTTCATTACTTGAGCTAATTGAGCCAACAACAACAGCGGTATAATCTGGATACTTATTAAGTAACGCTATACAACTTTTAACAAAAAGATGAACACCTTTTTGCGCTCTAACTCGTCCTAATATAGCGATGCCTCGTTTACCTTTTTTAACACTTTCTGGTAATAAATTTAATGATTGCCAAGCCTGTACTTTATCTTTTGGTGGCGTATACACATCTGTTTTCACCCCATGATAAATAATAGCATCAGGTTTTCGGTGTAAATAACTCGCTGATGCTTTACACATCGCTAACACCGCATCCATTTTATTTGTTAACCACAGGGTTGAGCCACTGCGATAACGTTGCGCTGCACTACTAAAAATAATTTTAATTTTAGCGCGAAAAATATGTTTTAAGAGCAACGCTTGAATCATTTCATCAACACGACGGGCATGAAAAATTCTAAAACGCCCATCTGCTAATGGCTTTCGACACATATTAGCCACTTGCCAAAAACTTATATTTAACGATTCATCCGTTAAATGATGCTTACCCATAACTCGCAAGTTAATTAATTTTTGTTGCTCAGACAATAATTGCAACATGGTGGAGGTAACGCCAGAAAAATTCGAGTTAGAATTACCTATAATCAATTCAACTTCTTGATTGATTTCATTTGAACTACTTTCTGTAACCATGTATGTTTCTCTACCGTGTATTCATTTTTAACATTGGTGCCATTCTACTTGAAAAGATAACAAGCTTCACATCACTTTTTAATAAAAACAACATGTTCTTCTTTCATACAACTATAGTTACCCGATATAATCAGTAATAGAAAGATCCCCTAGCACTTTATCAAGAGAATAAACCGTGAGCAAAAATAAAGTTTTACAACCTGATTTTAAATTAGCTTTTTTATACCCTAAGTATTGGCTAACTTGGTTAGGCGTTTTTATTCTCTATAGCATTTCATGGTTACCTTATAAATGGCAATTAGGTCTAGGCCGATTGATTGGTCGTTTACTTTTTAAAATAGGCTCTAAAAGAAAACATGTTGCTGATACCAACTTAAAATTATGTTTTCCAAAAATGAATGAGCAAGAACGACAACACATTTTAAAAAAGAACTTTGAAAACACGGGTATTGCTTTATTAGAAACAGGTATGGGCTGGTGGTGGCCAAATTGGCGCGTTAAGCGTAAAGTAACGGTATTAGGCTTAGAACATATTGAGAAAGCACAACGCGAAGGTAAAGGCGTTTTATTATTAGCAATGCATTATTTAAGTGTTGAAATGAATGCTAGAGGCATAGGTTATGGCCATCCAATGGTTGTATTTTATCGTCCGCATAATAATCAACTTATGGAATATTTTCAATTTCGAGGCCGAGGACGTTCTAACAAATATATGTTAGGTAAGCGTGATGTTAAAGGCTTAATAAAAGCACTAAGAGACGGTGAAGCCTGTATTTATCTACCCGATCAAGACTATGGAAGAAATCGTAGTTTGTTTGTGCCTTTTTTTGATGTCAAAGAAACGGCGACAACAACTGGAACATTAATTTTTGCACGACAAAAAAATGTTGAAACCATGATGATAATTCCTATTAGAAATGATGATGGCAGCGGCTACACTATGGAAATAATGCCACCACTAACAAATTTTCCAACTAAAGATGATGAAGCAGATCTTATTCGTGTAAATCAAGAATTGGAGAAAGCTATTTTGCGAAAACCAGAACAATATATGTGGTTACATCGACGTTTTAAAACACGTCCAGATCCTAACTCACCTTCTTTATACGAGTGATTACCGATATAAACAATTACTGGTATTAACATTAAAAAAGTAATCACTTTTGTACGAGATAAATGTCATTAAATAAAATAAGATAAAAGAGTCATTATGGGATTTTGGGTTAGAAATATTATTTTTGCGGTTATTTTAATTGGTTTAGCAGTCGCTTTTTTTGCTAATCAAGAATTTTTATTCTCGCTAAATGGCTCTTTTGAGCAAGAAGCAACAACTGAGATAGTTGAGCTGAAAGAGGTAACAACTAAAGTAGCCCCAACGACCAGTACTGCCGAGACAAACACGACGACAAAAAAAGCTCAATCTCCGCAAGGCGGAAAACTTGCCAATGCAGCAGCGGAAGGGTTATCGAACTTTTATGCAAAAATATATGGTGATGATATTGGAAAATCAGGTCCTAAAATTCGAAATAATATTATTTATTTGCCTGATCCCCACGGAAATTTAATTGAAATATTACAAGCAAAAGAAATGGTAGTTCGCCCTTATCAAAAAAGTTGGCAAGGCACTGTCACTTCTAGAGCGTTTAGAAAAGGTCAAACTCTGTATCAAAAATTGGCTGAATATGCAGAACAAGATGGTCTTGATATTATTTGGTGGCTCAATAAAGATTTCATTGTTAAAGATATTTTTCGCATAGAAAAAAATATTTTAAAAACCGCTTACCTAATTGGAGAAGCGGTTTCAGGTCATTTTCCTGAAGGAATTAGTAGCTATTTTTGTTTTCGTCAACGTACCTTAGTTTTTATTAACGAAGCGCCAAAATACCTTACTGATGAATGCACGTTACTAAAACCAAAGAATGCCTATTAGCTATAATTAATAACTAAAAATCAGCCCTATGGTAAAAATTTTCGCCATACTAGCATGACCTCATCTCGTTCAGTCACAGCCTCTTTACTAATTAATAGCGCTTCATTTTGTAATGTGGCTTTGTGACCTAAACCTCTCAGTTTTTGGTAACAGTTAGCTAATAACTGTTGTTCTGCTGCTGTTAATATTTCAAGACTCGCTAACTGCTTAAATATACTCAAATTATCACAACACTGACTTAAATCGGTATATAGATGACAATTTGCCAGCACTAAATATTGCGCCAAAAACTCAATATCAACTAAGCCACCAATTCCTTGCTTAATATCAACAAGTTCATCGGTAGATTTATCAAGATGATTACGCATTTTCTCTCTCATCTTATGCACATCATCTCTTAATTTATCTAATACCCGCGTTTTACCTAATATTTGCTGACGTATATCATTAAACCGTTGTTCAATGACACTGTTACCATAAACAATACGAGCACGTACTAATGCTTGGTGCTCCCATGTCCAAGCATCTTCTTGCTGATACTGAGCAAACGTATTTATATGGCCAACTAACACACCAGAGTTACCAGAAGGACGTAAGCGCATATCTAACTCATACAAAATACCGCTACTCATGCGCGTATTAAAAATATGCATAATGCGCTGGGCTAACTTCATATAAAACTGACTGGCCGGCACACTTTTTTCACCATTTACTAAACCTGTAGTCATGTCTCCTTCTGGGCTGTTATGTACAAAAACCAAATCAAGATCAGAGCCGTAACTAAGCTCATTACCGCCCATTTTTCCATAAGCGATTACTGCAATACCTTTATTTTGAAAGTGACTTTGATTAACGTTTTTCTCATTACTGAACGAATAAGCAATCGATTTCGGCACACCAAAACGTTCGACGACTTGTTGCCAGCCAATATTAATGACTTCAGCAATAATAGCTTGTGCTAATGCCGTTAAATGTTTGCTTACTTGTTCTACGCTTAAAACTTCAGAAATATCTGCGGCAGCAATACGTAATTGTTGGGCTTGTTTGAATAATCGCAAACTATCCATTTGTGCCTCTAGATCCTCTTCAGGAACTCGTAACATACTCTCACGTAATTCATGGCCATAAGCCGTTATTTTTGTGGGATTATGCAATAATAGAGGATCAATTAATTCATCCAATAAAATAGGGGACTTAGCAATATAGTCGGTCACCCACTGACTAGCCTGGCATAAATGAATTAACTGTTTTAACGCGCCTTCATTTTCAAATAACAGTTCGAGGTAGGCTGTACGGGTCACTATTTTTTTAAATACATGTAAAACACGTTCAAGTACAAATTCAGCTTGTTTTGCCTGTTGAATATGACAAATAAGTAAAGGGAATAACTTGTCTAACACTTGCCTCCCTCTATTTCCTATACTTCGCTTACTGACATCATCTCTAAAGTCTGATATCAACCGCCAAATATTTTCACTGTTCCAATGAGCTTCCTCAACCTCGCTTTGATCTTGTTCTAACCAAGCAATAGATTCTTCATCACTCCAACGGCTATGCCATAAAGTTGTCCAATGCTCATCTTGAACTTGATGATTTGGGCTTTCAATACCAATCAGTTGCTCAAATTTATCATGAACATCATGCATATGTTTTTCAAGTACCAAACAAAAATCTTGCCACGACTTAAACTCAAGTATGTGCAGTATCCTTTGTTTGTCTAAGTCATTATCAGGTAAGGTCTGTGTTTGCTTATCCGCTAATGCTTGTATAATATTTTCGACTCGACGCAAAAAACAATAAGCATTTTCTAGTACTACTTTACTGTCTTCTTGCAGTTCCCCAGAACGCACTAATTCGGGTAATACGGTTAACAAGCGACGTTGCTGTAACGCTTTGACTCTACCACCACGAATTAACTGAAACACTTGTACAATAAATTCTATTTCACGAATACCGCCGGCGCCAAGTTTAATATTATTCACTAATTGCTTACGGCGTACTTCTTGTGAAATCATCATTTTCATACGGCGTAAACTATCAATAACACTAAAATCGATATAGCGGCGATAAACAAAAGGCCGTAACAGTGTTGAGAGTTGTTGATGGTAGCTATCATCACCATTCAGCGGAGGGATAACCCGTGCTTTTAGCATGGCATAACGTTCCCAATCTCTTCCTTGCTCTTGGTAATAATCTTCCATGGCACTAAAGGTTAATACTAATGGGCCGCTTTCACCAAAAGGTCTTAAGCGCATATCAACACGATAAACAAAACCGTCAGCAGTATGCTGATGTAATGAGGTAATAAGTTTTTGTGCTAAACGAGTAAAAAACTGTTGGTTCTCAATGCTCCGTCTATTGCCCTGAGTTTCACCACTATGAGGATAGACAAAAATCAGATCAATATCGGAAGAGAAATTTAATTCATATCCCCCTAACTTTCCCATGCCATAAACTAACAATGGTTGAATATCACCAGTAAGACTTGTTGGTGTTCCCCACTTGTTTTGACAAAAAGAGGTTAACCAAGCAAGGCTACTTTGAATCAGTGCATCTGCTAATAAAGATAAACGTTTTAAGGACTGCTCAAGAGAAATGTCGAGTACCAAGTCAGCCACGGCAATATTGACCATTTGTTGTAAACGAAAGCGCCTTAAAACTCGATGTAATTGCTCTTCACTTTGACACGCGATTAACAAATCATGTAGTAAGGTTGCGTAAGGCGGAACTGTTTTTTGATAAACATCTTCATTAACAAATAAATTCAGCACCAATTCTGGGGCTTGCAATGCACTGGTTAAGATAAAATCACTCAAGGTAATAGCCAGTATAAACTGTTCAAGCTGTTCAGGCGTTAACGCTTGATAACCTTCAGGATGTTGTTGACTAAATTGTTGCCAACTTTTTTGTTTTTGTTGTATTAATAAGGGGGATAAATTTGTCGATAATGGCGATAAATACACAAGCAGTCCTTTTATTATACCAATCAAGCTAACTAGGTGTTCTTTTAAAGTGGCTTAAATATTCAATAACATTGTTGCGGCATAGATATAGGTAATTAGGTTTTGTCTGGACCTGAAAACTGTTTTTTTCAATCCCAATACTCCCTATTACTCAATCAAACGCCTTGTTATTAAAGTTTATTTTCATTAAAATTTGACTCATTAATTAATTTAATTAGTATTACTTAAAATCAACTCATCAAGATAGTATAATCAAGACAATATAATTTGAACAATAGACATAATATGTCATTAATGCTATTAATACCTTGAACGCTTCACTACCTGTCATCCTCGAAATGTATTAATTGAGGTTCTGGTATTAAAATCGTAAGATTTCAGCATAATAAATTACCGAAATGACTCCCTCACGAGAGTCTACTAAATAAAGACTATTTACATAGCATTTTTATGGAGATGATAGCAGAAATGCAAAGGTTTAAAGACGCTTTTACCAAACAATTTTTTAATAAAATGTGCACTAGATCAATGTTAGTGCTCTCTATTTTATTGTTATCCGCTTGTGGTGATCCCGTTAAAGAGCAAGCAATACAACAACTGCCTATAACAGAAAAAAGAGTAATTCAACTTGGTGATGCGTTAACAAGTGGCCAAGTACGTAATGCCAATTTAATTCATCAATATGCCAATCAAGTATCAAAGCTTAAACCTAATCTAAATGCTTTAGTTAATGAGTTTAGTAAAGATGCTAGCATACAGGGCCCAATGTATCGTGCCTTACTCGATAGAGTTAATACCGCCAAAAACCAACCGCAAATGTTTGCTTCAAGCCAAGCACTCTATGACGAATTACTCAATATTTATCAAGCGGCTGACCCCATATTGTATTCTGATGCCCTAAGTGATCCCTTAAATGTATTAGCTGATATGTCTGACGGTCAACTACCTAGAGTAAATTCTTTATCAAAATCTCAATCTCAACAAGCAAATAATGCGCAAGATTTTGGTACCGGTGAACAGCTTATTGGCAACCCAAGTTATGGTAATTGGCAAACAGGCAGTAACGGTATGTCATTTTGGGCCTGGTATGGCATGTACTCTATGATGGGAAATATGTTTGGGCGCCCTGCATATTATAGTGACTGGGGACGAAATAGAAATTATAGCTACTATAATGATTACGGGAGAACTCGCTATAGTTCACCTAGCCAGCTAAATAAACAAACTCAACTTGATCAGCGCACTAAAAAATCATTTGCCGCTAGAGGACAAAAATTTAACAGCCCTTACAGTAAAAACCGTACTGGCTCATCGAGTTTATCTTCTAAAAGTAAAACTGCACAATCTAGCGCAAATCGTTTTCGCAGTAATACCGCTAAAAAAAGTAGCTATGCTAATAAATCTAGCAGCCAATCAAAGTATAGAAAAAATTCTAGCTTTAGAAACTCAAACACCAATACATCACGTAGTTTTCGACGTGGTAAGTAACAAGAAATAGGATAGAACGTTATGAACACATTGATAGATCTCGTTGGTGTTAATCAAGAATTACTAGTTTATTTAGCCATAGACATCACTATTGCTATCATGCTTTTAGGTGCTATGCGCTTTTTATTGGGTGTCACAAGCCAAGTAAACAGTACCGATGAATTAGCTCAAAAAGATAATTTTGCCTTTGGTGTTAGTGTTGCCGGTAGTATTTTAGCGTTAGGCATAGTATTAACCGGTGCTATTACCGGAGAAAATGCACCAAGTTATACCATGGAAATTATAGGTATGTTGGCCTACGGTACCTACGGATTAATATTGATTAAAGTGGGACGTATTATTCAAGATAAAGTAGCATTACAACACTTAAATAAAACAGAATTGATAAAAGATAAAAATCTAACTATTGGTATTATTGACGCTGCCGGTGCAATTGCTACAGCGATTATTATTCGCGCGGTATTACTTTGGGTGGATGGTTTAGACCTTTCAACCTTTATCGCTATTACCAGTGGCTTTATTGTTGCACAAGCGGTGTTAGTTTTGGTTACTCGCATTAGAGAAAGAAAATATGCTAAGAACAACCAAGAAGATTGTCTACAAGAAGCCCTAAGCGATGGCCATTTAGCCCTTGCTATTCGTTATAGTGGCCAAGTCATCAGTACGGCCCTTGCCGTCACAGCAGCCAGTCATTTTCTTATTTATAGTCCAGACACCTTAGTGGTGAACTTACTGGGCTGGTTAGTTTTCGGTATGATCATGACGCTATTGGTTGCACTTTTGACCTCATTAGCTAAACGTATTGTACTTTGGGGAATCAACCTTGTAGAAGAAGTAGATCAACAACATAATATTGGCGTTGCTAGCATTGAAATGGCTACAAGTATTTCAATCGCCTTGATATTGACAGCATTAATGGCTTAAAGAGAACCCTACCCTTCGATTAAAAGTTACGAATTGAAAAGCAAATACGTTCGTAACTTAACTCGAAGAACAGGGCTAAAATTCGTTACTAATCACTCATAACATTGACTCATAATGACAGAGTAAATTGCCCTTATGGCCTCAAAAAAATCCCACTTTATTGACGATACACTCCTTATTTTAACCATGGCGATTCTCGCCGGTTGTGGTTTAATTTACGAATATCTTCTTTCTCATTACGCAGGCCGAGTGCTTGGCGTAATGGAAAGCACCATTTATACCATGATAGGTTTAATGATAGTGTCAATGGGTTTAGGTGCTTTTGCTGCACGTAAAGTTCGTTGTGCCTTTAATGGCTTTGTTTATTTAGAATTGGTCATTGCTTTACTCGGTGCTTGCTCAATTTTAATCATTGGTGGCCTGATAGCGATTACGCAAACATTACCGCACATTATTTCCGATATGTTTGCCCTTCCTCCTGATATGCTACCCAAAGGAGGCGCTTTTAAGCAATTAAGTTATATTGCTATCAAGAGTCCTTATTTTTTTGGTGTAATATTAGGCTTCCTTATCGGCATGGAAATTCCACTTATTGCCAGAATTCGTGAAGAAATACATGGTCAGCATCTCGCTAATAACCTAGGTACAATTTATGGCGCTGACTATATTGGTGCAGGGATTGGTGCTGCTATTTGGGTAGTATTTTTACTCAGCCTCGATATCAGTAAAGCGGCGGCATTAACGGCGAGCTTAAACCTGATTGCTGGCGCTTTTTTTGTTTTACGTTATTGGCATAAACTAACTTGGCGTAAAACATTTATTAGTTTACATCTAGTATTAGCGCTTATTATTGTCTTGATGTTTAATTACGGTAATCAATGGTTAAATCAAATGAATAGCCTACTGTATTTAGACAAAGTGGTGCATGTTAAAAAAACACATTATCAACAACTAACTTTCACTGAGCGTTATTTAGGTGTTGATGCTGACACAACACAAGCGAGTATTATTAATTTTTATCTCAATGGTCGCTTACAGTTTTCATCTATTGATGAACATATCTATCATGACTATTTAGTAGCACCAGTGTTAGCGGGGTCAGCTCGCCACAATAATATACTTATTATTGGTGGTGGCGATGGCTTAGCACTACGAGATGTATTGAAATACGAGCCAAAAAAAGTGACCTTGATTGATCTGGATAGCGAGTTAATTGATATATTTCAATCGCCAGAGCAGCACTTAAATGCCAACTTAGCCAGAAAAGTAAGCTATTTGAATAAAAATAGCTTACAAGATAAACGAGTCACTATTTTACGAAGCGATGCTTTTATAACAGTTAATAAACTGCTTAAAGCGGGACAAATATTCGATGCGATTATTGTCGATCTTCCTGATCCTAGTCATCCTGACCTTAATAAACTTTACACTGTTAATTTTTACGCTAGATTAAAACAGCTGCTATCAGGAGATGGCTTAATTGCCATTCAGTCAACAAGCCCTTACCATGCCAAGAGTTCATTTATTTCTATTGGCAAAACGTTAAGCGCGGCAAACTTTGCGCATGTGCAACAATATCATGACAATGTACCAAGCTTTGGCGAATGGGGTTGGACTATCGGTGCAAAAACAGGAAAGAGCCCACTAGCAAGGCTCAATAGTCTACAACAATTGCCAATAAAACATAGTTGGCTTAATCTTGACATATTAAAAGCCGCTTTTATTTTTCCTAATAATTTTTATATCGATGAAGCAAACATAGATATAAATACCTTGGGTAGTCATACACTTTACCAATTGCACCAAAAAGCATGGCAAACTCAACAAGGAATTAATTAATAGTAAACTAGGGATAGTACGTTTTATAGTTGAGTGAAAACTTTCAACTATAAAACAAAAAACACTTGACATAATATGTCAAGATGGTACATTTAACCACGATGACATATTATGTCATCTATATATTTTTGATAAGGATAGGAAGTACATGAATATTCATACTATAGCCGATCATTTAAATAGTTTGACCGATAATTCTGACACAGGAATGGACTTTGACTGCCAACCAATATCCGGCGAAGTCGATGTACTGCAAATAACACTTTTAGGCCGAGAAGAGTTACCCATTTTTGTATCAGTAACTGATGACCAAATTTTGTGCATTAGTTATCTTTGGGGCACTGATGAAGTAAAAGATGAATGTATAAATACTATGCATGAAAGTATGTTGGAAATGAACATTCCTATGCCATTATCATCTTTTTCAAAAATTGGTGATAAATATGTTGTATTTGGCGCATTATCTATCAATTCGACCTTTAAAGATATTGAACATGAACTGGCTGTATTAAGCAATAATGCCATGGAAGTAATTGATGATATGGGTGACTACTTGCTGTAAATCGTAAGGTATTACGACAAAAAATCCGAGCTAAAATGTCATCTTATTAGGAGAGAGTAAATGAGTATATTTAAAAAAATTATGACCGCGATTCGCGGTGGCGCCTCAGAAGCTGGTGAAGCAATTATTGATGCAAATGCTACCCGTATTTTTGAACAAGAAATTCGTGATGCAGAAAATCATTTAACTAAAGCAAAGCGCGATTTAACTGGTGTAATGGCTGAACAAATGTCAGCAAACCGTGAAGTGACACGTTTACAACGTGAAATAACTGAACATGAAGGTTATGTTGGTCAAGCATTAGAAAAAGGCGATGAAACCTTAGCACTTGCTGTGGCTGAAAAAATTTCCACTTTAGAAAATGATTTAGCTGCGCAACAACAAGCACTGAATAGTTTTAGTGGCAATGCTGATAGACTTAAAGAGTTAGTCAAGAAAAGTGAGCGCCAAGTAACAGAGCATAAGCGTCAGTTGTCTATGGTAAAAACGACAGAAAGTGTACAAAAAGCAACTTCTGCTATTACCGATAACTTCTCATCAAGCAATTCAAAATTGTTAAGTGCTAAAGATTCGTTAGAACGTATTAAAGCCAAACAACAAAAATTTGATGATAAAATGAAAGCCGCTGAAATACTTGAATCTGAAAACTCTGATTCATCATTAACAGCACAATTAAAAGCCGCTGGTATAGGCTCACAAGAAAACAGCGCTAACTCAGTACTTGATCGTATCAAAGCGAAACAGAAGTAATTAGCATAGTGAATTGTCGAATAGCGAGTTATCAATAACTCGCTATTCTTTATTCCCAACGATTAATTCAGTGCTGTTTATTCGAAAATTGAGATAAATAATGAGTTTTTTAAAAAAAATTTTTAACAAAGAAACACAAACACAACGTAAGTTAACTCACGTTAACCAACTTTTAGTGGGTGATATTATTGTCTTGACGGATAGTTTTGCTTTACCTAAAGCATTACAAGGGCAACAGTTTCAAGTGACCGCAGTTAATAGCTATGAATACGAACAAAACACACAGACTGAATGGGCTTTACAAGGTAATGATGAACTAGCGATATTTTTATCCTTAGAAATTGATGATAGCACTGAGCTAAAATTTTCATTGAAAGTCGAGCATGATGATATTGAAACGTTATTCAATTTAGATAACTTCTCTCAAATATTTGATGAACCAGGACAAGCATTTTTAAATCGCCAACGTGATAATGAAGTCACTTCGACATGGAGTAGTGAACAATATCAACAAAGTATTTTTGCAAAGGTTGGTTACTTTCATCGAAAAGATCATCGCAGTGAAGATCTTTCATCCTATGAAGGGAAAGATTGTGGCGAACAATTTGAACTATATACCTTATATAACGAAGATCAGAGTAAAGGCTTAGATGTCGAAGTCTGGCAAGATGGTGATACCGATGTATTTTTAACCTTATTCAGGCCATTGACCGATATTATTGATATGTACCCCGCGAGTTAGGAACTAGGAAATAATATGACAAAAGCGAACACCTCGGCTGTCACGACCGCAAAAGATAGAAAAATTCCTGATAAATGGCAATCTTCAGTAAAAGCGATAAAAGCAGTACAAGTTGCTTTTGATATGGATGAAAAAATTCAGCTATCTATTCGAAAACAAGCGCTAGATGCTGGCCTTAGTCCTTCCGATCAAATACGTGATATTTTAGGGTTACCTATTAATAAACGCCCCAAACGCCCTCGTTTAACGGTAAGTTTAGCATTAAGTGATTATCAATTATTAGCTGAAAAATACGGTTTAGAAGCTAAACAGCAGCTTGATATCAAAAGAAGATTAATGGAAGAACTTATCGAATATGTAAACATAATTGATATCAAATAAACAACTTTACATTGATTTTGTAAAAGTAAACGTATATGTGTCATACTCTTGTTAGACATGAAAAACACAACTCTAGGGATATAATTATGTTAAAACAAAAGTCACTTATAAAAAACATGCTCGCTATCAGCTTTGCATTAGGTTTAACAGCTTGTGCAAACACTGAAAGCTTAGATGCGAGCATTGCCAGTTTATCAAATAAAGTTGATTCGCTGTCAAGTGAAGTTTCAGCGCTTAAAACACAGCAACAATCTATCAGCGAAGATGTACAAGCTGCTAAAATGGCATCTGAGGAAGCGGCTGAAAGCGCAGCAAAAGCGAACGAGCGCATTGACAACGTTGTTGCTTCTTATAAAAAATAAACAACTACTGAGCTAACTCAATTATTAGCCCCTGTGGTTTATCAAACATAGGGGTTAATTTTTCCCACACGCTATCACTTTTACCGACAAACCTTTTTATCGCCAACGTTATTGTATTTTTTTGAGCTATATTATCAATAGTTAAAGGGGAATGAATTTCAATCACTCGTCTTCCGCCACTTTCATAAGACATTTTTATCGGTTGTTCAATAATACGCACCTTAGTATTGAGTGGAATATTTTCAAACAACCATTTAATATCATCGTCAAACATACGGATACAACCTGAACTCGCACGCATACCGATACCAAAACGTTGATTAGTACCATGAATTAAATATTCACTTTTTCCTAACCGTAAAGCGTATTTACCGAAGGGATTACTGGGACCTGCAGCAACTTCTTTTAACATTTCTTTACCGTGTTCTTCAAAATAGCGCTGACGCATAGCCCTTGTAGGTCGCCATACTGGGTCTTTTCTTTTACTGCTAATATAACTCGTCGCTTTAGGTGTCTCCAAACCTTCCCTACCTATACCGACAGGAAATACATGGACTTTATTTTCTTGTGGTAAAAAATAATACAAACGTAATTCAGGCAAATTAATGACAATTCCTTCACGTTTAACATAGGGCAATAACATGGCGCTAGGAATAATAATATCACTGTCCAGTTCAGGTAAAAAAGGGTCAATATCAGGGTTTGCTGCCATTAGTGCCAAAAAACCAATATTATACTGCTCAGCAATTTTTTGAAAATAATCACCTTTTTTAACTTTATGGCTTTGATCAACTCCTATAAGTCGAAAGTCTTTTGCGGGTAAATTATATTCTGTTGCATAAATCAAATGGCTAACAAAAAACAAAATGATGAAGGTAAAATAATTTAAAAATTTATGACTGATATTCACTACGATTTATCTCTTTGGTGATATAAAGCATAACCTCGAGCAGCTTTACTTAATTTACCTGGCTGCATTTGAACAACAGCCATTAACTGCTCCGCTAAGACAAATAATGCTTGTTCATTACCGCTAACTAGCTCTATTTCCAATTCATTGATAGCAAGCGTCTCTATATTAGGGGCGCTGCAAATTTCACCGCGATCAAGTGCTAATTCAATAACACTATTTGTTTGTGTGATTAACCAAGTGTGACGAAAAAAATCCGTATTAAAAATCACCTGCAAACTTTTCTGTAGTTTAACGACATCAACATTCACTGGCCAAATATCTTCAGGAAATAATAATAAATCTAAGTGATTATCTTTAAGAGCGACATTATATTCCGGCCTTTGGTGCAAACAGCCAATAACTTTTCCTGCTGTTTTAACTGTTTGTTCATATTTTTGATCAACTCCTCTTATTCTCAGCCCTATATCCATTTTTCTTAAAGCTAACTCTTTATTGTCAAAATAGTTATTATTTAACTGCTTTTTATCCAATGTGAAAGTAGTATTTTGTTTTGTTAACATTGCCGTAATCTTATCAACAACGGCATCATTATCTTCATGATTCGCTGGTATTAGGTATTTAAGTTCTATTTCTGTCGTCATTTTAGTAGGCTTCAATTTTATTACGTGATTCAATCACTAACAGCATACACTCTGTTAGGCTAGATACTCAATCTTAACTTGCTATCAAAGCGCCAAACACATAATATCTGAGTTTAAATAGTTTATTTATTCAGTGGTTGTTTCATGAAATTTTGTTCTCAGGTAGTAAAACAAAAAATTAAGCAAATATTTATCAGCTTTTCCATTTTACTTTGTGTTGTTATATCTGCCCAAGCAGAAGAAACTAGTTCATCAAAAAATAAACAAGGTTTTATTTCTGATGATTTATCGATATATATGCACACTGGTCCTGGGACCAATTATCGCATATTAGGCACTATTAATGCGGGTTCAGAGATAAAAATAACAGGGAAATCTGAAAAAGGTTATAGTGAGATTATTGATAATAAAAATCGCAACACTTGGATAGAAACAAAATACCTCACCACTAAACCTGGTTTACGTTTCGTTGTTGCAGAGCTGAATGGCAAAATAGCCAGCAGTAGTGATTACACTAATCAGCTTGATGGTGAAGTTAATCAATTAAGAAGTTCTGTCGAAATACTGACTAAAGAGAAAAATAAACTGTTAACTCAATTAAAACAAGTTGAACGACAACTAAAAACCACCACAAGCAAAGTAAAAGATCAAGATACTAAAATTCTCACGCAACGCTTTTATAATGGCGCGATAGTATTAAGTGTGGGCTTATTATTGGGTTTGATTTTACCTAGATTTTTTGCCCGTCGTAAAAGTTCAATGGAGAGTTGGAGCTAATCGCCCTCGTGAGTACGAGCACAATTAGTAAAATCGCTTATTCTTCTCGTTTAAAAAATTAAATGTGGCTTAAAAGTGTAATAGCTAAACTTTAACCTTTTACCATAGTGCTGTGAACAAAATGATGAGAGCTAGTTGGGATGATAACTTTAGGGCTGAGATTATATTAGGCTAAAAATCAATCAAAGTATAATCTGCCCTGAGTATAACTACAGTATGAATACAATATAATTAATTTTAGGTAAAAGAATGTTAAATAATAAAACGGTTTTAATTACCGGCGGTACAGGCTCTTTTGGTAAAAAATTCATAGAAACTATCTTAAATAGATACCAAGATGTAAAGAAGATAATTATTTATTCTCGTGATGAGCTTAAACAATCCATTATTAAACAAAAATATCCTAATTATGATTACCCTCAATTACGTTTTTTTATTGGTGATGTTCGTGATAAAGAACGTTTGACACAAGCTTGTGAAGGGGTAGACGTCATTATCCATGCAGCGGCGATTAAACAGGTTGATACCGCCGAATATAATCCAACAGAGTGTATCCGTACTAATGTCGATGGTGCAGAAAATGTCATTCATGCTGCCTTAGCGTGTGGTGTCAAAGATGTTGTGGCACTTTCTACCGATAAAGCCTGTGCACCGATCAATTTATATGGCGCAACAAAGTTAACTTCTGATAAGTTATTTGCAGCAGCTAATAATATTCGCGGCTCTAAAGATATCCGTTTTAGTATTGTGCGTTACGGTAATGTTATGGGTTCTCGCGGCTCAGTTATTCCTTTTTTCATTGAAAAGAAAAAAGAAGGAGTTTTACCCATTACTCATGAAGATATGACTCGATTTAATATTTCACTTCAAGATGGTGTTAACTTAGTTATGTTTGCTATTGGTCATCATTTAGGCGGTGAAATTTTTATTCCTAAAATTCCATCATATAAAATTATGGATATTGCCATTGCAATCGCACCTGAATGTAAAACACGTGTTGTAGGGATTCGTCCAGGTGAAAAACTTCATGAAGAAATGATCACCGATACTGACTCTCTTAACACCATAGACCTTGGTGTTTATTATGCTATTTTACCATCAGTTTCTTTTACTTATACTCAAGATGAATATTTAGCACACCATAAAGCAACAAAAGTTCCTTTTGGTTTTAAATATAATTCTGGTACAAATACTGAGTGGGAAACTATTGATTCTTTGCGTAGCTTAATAAAAGAACATGTAGACCCTAACTTCTCTGTATAAATACTTAAAGTAATTAAAATGATTCCATACGGTAAACAAGACATTACTCAACAAGATATTAATGCGGTTATTAATGTTTTACAGTCTGATTTTTTAACTCAAGGGCCGCAAGTACCTCTATTTGAAAAAGAGATTAAAGATACTGTAAATGCAGATTATGCTTTGGCGGTTAATTCAGCCACATCTGCTTTGCATATTGCTTGTTTAGCATTAGGTGTTGGTAAAGGAGATGTTGTTTGGACAACTCCAATAACCTTTGTTGCCTCTGCAAACTGCGCATTATATTGTGATGCAGATATTGACTTTGTTGATATTAATGCCCAAACATATAACTTATGTGCAGATAAGCTAGAACAAAAATTAAGGCATGCCAAAGTAAATAATTTAGCCCTACCTAAAGTGGTTATTCCTGTGCATTTATGTGGTCAACCATGTGAAATGGAAAAAATTCATATATTAGGAAGGAAATATGGTTTTTCCATTATTGAAGATGCTTCACACGCTATTGGTGGAAAATACAAAGGCCGGCCAATAGGTAATTGTGAATATAGCGATATAACTGTTTTTAGTTTTCATCCAGTAAAAATAGTGACTACTGCTGAAGGTGGTGTAGCTACCACTAATTGCAAAAAATTAGCTCAAAAAATGGATTTATTTCGTAGTCACGGTGTAACTCGCGATGAATCATTAATGACAACAGATGCTGAAAATCATGGTTCTTGGTATTACCAGCAAGTCGAATTAGGTTTTAACTACCGAATGACAGAAATGCAAGCAGCTCTCGGCGTTAGTCAAATGTCACGTTTGCATGACTTTGTTGCAAAGCGGAATGAACTAGCAACACGATACGATAAATTATTAATAGATCTACCATTGATCACGCCATTACAAATTACTGATTCGTACTCTGGTCGTCATTTATATGTTATCCGTTTGAAACTAAGTAATATAGAATTATCCCATCAACAAGTGTTTAATAAATTAAGAGAGCAAGGCATTGGTGTAAACTTGCATTATATTCCTGTACATACTCAACCTTATTATCAAAATTTAGGTTTTAAAGAGGGTCAATTTCAAGAATCTGAAAGGTATTATCAAGATGCTATAAGTATTCCATTATTTCATCTGATGACTGATGAGCAACAAAATAAAGTAGTTAATACCCTCACCAAAATACTGACTTAAGCCATATGAATATTGCAATCATTCCTGCCCGAGGCGGTAGTAAAAGAATCCCTAGAAAAAACATCAAAGTGTTTCATAACAAACCAATGATTGCCTACTCTATTGAAGCAGCAAAAATATCAGGTTGTTTTGATAAAATTATTGTTTCTACTGACGATGCTGAAATAGCTGAGGTTGCCAAACAATACGGCGCAGAAGTTCCGTTTATTCGTCCAGCAAATATTTCTGATGATTTTGCTACCACACTTGATGTAATGCAACACGCAGTAAATTGGTGTCAACAGCAACAATGGTCGATTGACAAGGTATGTTGTATTTATGCAACAGCGCCTTTTATATTACCCGAATATATTCAGAAAGGTTTAGCTGAGTTGTCAGTCGATAGTGTTCAATATGCCTTTAGTGCAACGACCTTTCCTTTTCCCATTCAGCGTGCCATTACTTTAAATAAAAATGGCTTTATCCGCATGCTATCGCCTGAGCATATCAATACTCGTTCTCAAGACTTAGTTGAAGCTTATCACGATGCAGGGCAATTTTATTGGGGAAGAGCAAGTGCTTTTATGGAAAAAAAGGCTATATTTGATAAGCATTCAAAAATGGTTATCATTCCAAGGAAACGCGTGCAAGACATTGACACTTATGAAGACTGGGAGCTAGCTGAAGCTCTTTTTTCAGTTTTATAAATAATATATGAATATAGTAATTAGAGCGGACTCTTCAATTCATATTGGCACTGGCCATACAATGCGCTGCTTGGTTTTAGCCCGTGAGTTAAGAAAAAATCAGCATAGTGTTTCTTTCGCAATCCGAGTACAAGAAGGTGATTCGGTTGGCTATATTGAAGACCAAGGGTTTATTGTTCATAAACTGCCCTCCTCAAAAGTAAATGTAAAACCAATGAATAGCTTAGACTATTCTGCATGGCTTCAGGTCCCTTGGCTTTTGGATGCTGAACAGTTTATTGAAAAAATAAATAAAGTAGACCTAGTTGTAACTGATCATTATGCGTTGGACTATAAATGGCAAAAAAAAGTAAAAAGTGAATTAGACTGTAAAATATTTGCGATTGATGATCTTGTTCGTCACCATGATGCAGATTTAATTTTAGATCAAACTTTAATGCGAAGCTCTGATGAATATAAGTCATGTAATGCTAATATTCTAACAGGATGTGATTTTGCCTTGCTTAACCCTCTGTTCTCACATAAAAGAGAATTTACTCTAGAAAATAAAGCCTTACCACATGCACATAAACTTCTAATTTCTCTAGGTGGAATTGATAAAGATAATGTGACATTAGCTGTTTTACATGCATTGTCTCAAGGATTAGCGTCAAAGCCTAAAGTCACAGTGCTATTAAGTAGAAAGGCCCCTCATTACGAGCAAGTGAAACTTTTTTGTTCTCAAAACAATGGTTGGATTAAGCATATTGACTTTGTGAATGATATGGCAGAACTTATGTTAGCACACTCAATTTCAATTGGTGCGCCGGGAACCACAAGTTGGGAGAGAGCCTGTTTAGGTATTCCAAGTATCATTATACCTTTGGCAGAAAATCAACTTACAATTTCTAAAAACTTAGTTAAAGCAAGAGCTGCTATTTTAGTTAATCGTCAAGATATTACGAAAAATCTTATAAAATCATATTTAAAACTAATCAAAAAATGGAGTGAATTTCGTCAAAACAACCTGAAAATCTGTGATGGTCTTGGTGTTTATAGGGTGGTAGAAAGCATAAATAACTTATTGTTAAGTGAAAAGAATAAATTAGTCATAAGATCTGCTTCATTTGAAGATATACAACAAATATATGACTGGCAGTGTCATCCGGACACGCGAAGATATGCTTTAATAAATCAAGCGCCTTGTTGGACAGAACATCAGACGTGGATGAAGCAAAAACTTGAGTCAGTTGAAGATTATTTTTATATTATAAAGTCATGTAAAAAAGACGAATCAGTTGGCGTTATCCGATTAGATCGAATTAAAAAAGCAGAGTATTTAGTTTCAATTTTTGTTTCTCCTGAACATTATGGTCAAGGAATAGCTAAATGGGCTTTAAGTCATATAGACAATATACATCGAAGTGTGACATTACACGCAACTGTCCTTGAAGATAATATAGCGTCACAACAGCTATTTATTTCCGCTAATTATCAGCGTGTTTCGGCCGATACTTTTGTACGTTTACCAATTATTTGAGAATATAATGAAACCTTTTATTACTATTGATGGGCGTAAAATTGGCTCTAATTATCCCCCTTATATTATTGCTGAGTTGTCAGCTAATCATAATGGGGATATAAATCGTGCTTTTCAGATTATGGAAGAAGCAAAAAAAGCGGGTGCAGATGCAATTAAACTACAAACATATACTCATGATACTATCACGATGGATTGTGATTCGGATGATTTTCAAATAAAAGGCGGTTTATGGGATGGGCAAACGCTTTATGAACTCTATAAAGGTGCTCATATGCCATGGAAGTGGCATAAACCACTTTTTGATAAGGCTAAATCATTAGGAATAACTATATTTAGTTCCCCTTTCGATTTTACAGCCGTTGAGTTACTTGAAGATCTTGCTGCGCCAGCCTATAAAATAGCATCGTTTGAATTAATTGATTTACCATTAATCGCACGTGTAGCGCAGACTGGAAAACCAATGATCATGTCTACGGGGATGGCTAATGAACTTGAGATCCAAGAAGCAGTGGATACCGCAAGAGCAAATGGTTGTAAAGAATTGTTGGTTTTACACTGTATAAGTGGTTATCCCGCTCCAGCCGAACAATACAATTTGAGAACAATAGCTGACATATCCAAGCAGTTTAACGTTCTTACGGGCTTATCTGATCATACGATAGATAATGCAACAGCGATAGCTTCTGTTGCCTTAGGAGCATGTTTAATCGAAAAACATGTAACGATGGATAGAAAAGGTGGAGGCGCTGATGACAGTTTCTCTCTTGAACCAGCGGAACTTGTTCAGTTATGTAAAGACGCTAAAACAGCTTGGTTAGCACTAGGGAAGGTTAATTATGAACGAACGGAAGTTGAAAAAGGTAATGTTAGATTTCGTAGATCTCTTTATGTCGTTAAAGATATAAAAGCAGGCGAAGAGCTAACCCATGAAAATATAAAGAGTATTAGGCCTGGCTTTGGACTCGCTCCAAAACATCTAAATGAAGTCGTTGGGAAAAAAGCTTCTAAAGACTTAAGTAGAGGCACAGCATTAAAATTTGATTGTTTAAATAATAAATAAAATAAGGAAATTAAAATGCAATAGTTGTAATATGCCAGTGACAAGGCTAGAGCAAGTTTTTACCGATGGCATTTGTGATGCTTGTCATTCAGCAGTTGAAAAGCATGGTAAAATTGATTTGGATAAACGATCAGAAGAATTTAAAGCGATTTTAGATAAATATCGCAGTAAAGATGGCAGTCAATATCATAGGTCAATAAACATGTTATCCAATCGAGAGTACACTATACTCATATCTTTTTTCCACTGAGAAAATATTATATTAGCACTTTCTAGTTCATCATATTTAATTAACGTTAAACACGAACAGTAATCTTCAAATCCCAAACCCGCAGAAGAATATATCGATAGAATATTGATGTTTTTATTTTCTTTAAAAACAATTAACTCTAAGGGTATTTTACTTTCAATAATGACAGTATCCGGAAATGCGGCTAAATAACAAGAAACATCTTCACTGGGATGTGGTTTTATCGCTACGGTAAAATTATTTTCCTGGCATTTTAGAATCATTCTTTTATAAATAGCCATATAATCAAAATCAAAATCAAATGGTTGAGTTGCTATAATACACTGAGGTTGAATATCTATTGAAATCTTAAAAAAGTCATAACAATAATCATTAATCGACTCAGCATTAATAAAGTCTATTTGTTGTACTTTATCTTTTAGCACCCCAGGCGCTTTTTCTGCATTAATTAAAGAGATACTCTTACAGCGTTCATCATCACCAAAAAAACGTTGTTTTTCCTTAGAGCCTGAAATAAAGCGCATTAGTTTTGCATGATTTTTAAGTGGTTGACCATAATAGTTACCTACTCCCTCGTCAATAAGGTGATATTCGTTAAAAGCTAAACGAAACAAACGAGACATTTTATTACGATCATTATATAGGTATAGTGTTACATAGCTTAGTTCCTCAAAACTTAAATGAACTGCTAACGCTTGGTTAAATATCAGCTCTGCTATTTTTTTTTGAAAAAAAGTAGGTAAAGATACCTTATAATTTGCCGCCAATTTTATTAACTTACCTTGAACACCCAAATAGACTTTCTTTCTAAGATCACTACGATTAAAAAAAATCACTTCAATGTTTATTGGTAAACAGCTTAAATTAAAATTATTTTTATCTATATTTTGTTGATCACAAATCATAAAAATAATACTTTTTTCATCTGATTGCTTAATCGCTTTTAATAAAGAAAATAATAAATGCCTAACCGTTGAACAAAGAAATATATTCATTACTATGTAACCACCATCAAAAATTCACTAAGGAAGTATGAGCATCCTTTGTTATGACTAGTTAAGCTCATAAAAGTACAAAAGATTACGAACTATGTGCTTATTCAGATATACTAACAATATAGTTTATTGAGTGCTGTTCTTTTTAAGGTTTTTATGGAAATTTTAGTTTTCACACGCGCAACATCTACAATTAATCAATTTCGTCCTGAAGCTGAAATATATTGTAAAATGGCGGAGTTAGGTCATAAAGTAACCATTATAACTGATGCTATACCTGAGCAATTAGAACGTTTTAAGCAGGCTGGCGTTAGAGTTATTCCCCATAAAGTTACCAAAAAAATAAGTTTAAACTCGATAAAGCTCATCCGTCAGGAACTCTCTCAATATTCATATGATATCGTCTACGCTTGTTGCTCAAAAACAATTCCTAATGCCGCTTTTGCATGTGTTGGATTTAATGTGCAACTTATTGTATATAGAGGCACATCAGGGGGAATGTACAGAACCGATCCTAGTAACTATCTTTGTATGTTACACCCTCGCATAAATGGCGTTGTTTGTGTTTCAAGTGCGGTTACAAAAAATGTGAAAAACAAAGTAAGATCATCCATCAAAAATAATATTAGAACTATTTATAAGGGGCACGATTTAGCTTGGTATCAAGATTCCTCTGCAGATCTAAGTAAATTAGGAAGTAATCAAAAATATTTTAATGTTTTATGTATTGGCAGTAACCGGCCTCATAAAGGTTTAATGGTTATGCTTAATGCGGCTGAACAATTAGCTGACATTAAGGAACTTAGAATTATTTTAGTTGGAAAGAATTTTAATTGTGAGCCTTATCAATCTAAAATTATGAATTCAGGTATGGCTGAGCGAATTTTGCAACCAGGCTTTAGAAGTGATGCGCCTGCCATAGCTAAGGCATGCGACTTAGTCATTCTCCCCTCTATTGGTAAAGAAGGCTTATCAAGAGTAATACTGGAAGCATTATCAAATGGCACACCCGTAGTTTCATCTGCGAATGATGGCGCTGTTGAAACTATAGAAAATGACATCAATGGTTATTTAGTCCCTATTGGTGATGCAAAAGCCATTGCAGATAAAATAAGAATGCTTAATCAAGACCGTCAAAAGCTGAAACAACTTGCGGCACACTCGACAGATATCATCAAAACAAAAATGTCTCATACTGAAACGGTTAAAAATATGCTTAACTTTTTTCAAGACTTAGCCTCAAAAAATAAAGGCTAGAAATAGTTCTACTTTCAATCAACAATTGATGAAATGTCTTTATTTATTATTCTTATTTTGAAGGAAATAAGTAAAAAGATATTTATTAAACGTATACTGCATTTGAATGACCGCGATAATGAAGCCTAAACGACCATCCAAAAAACCTAAACGCAAGAAATAATGACGAATAAAGGCAAATATTGCAGAAGAGGTGGCTATTAACATGCCACTTTTCTTTCCTTGACGATGTTTATAGTCCGCACCTAAACTAGCATAATGATTTCTTTTATTAATATATTGATAAATATCATTATATTGATAATGCAGTAAATCACCCTTTAAACGTACTTTTTTGCAACCTTTACAGCTTAGTGCTTCATGCACAAGAGCTTCGTTATACCTAAAAGATGTTTTGTTATATATACGTGCAATCCTGTCAGGGTACCAACCACTATGATAAATAAGCTGGTCGCAAAAATTTGTTAGTCTATTAACATAAAAAACATCATTATTATTTGCTTGATTGATGTGGCTTAAAATTTCATTTTTTAATTCTTCAGTAACCACTTCGTCACAGTCAATAGCAAAGATCCAATCATTGGATGCATAATCTTCAGCCCTGCGGCGCTGTTCACCAAATCCCTGCCAATTTTCTTCAATAAAGATTTTATCGGTAAACTGCTTTGCAATTTCAAGCGTGTTATCTGTACTACCTGAATCAACAATAACAATTTCATCTGCCCAACTAACCGATGCCAAACAATTGGCTATTTTACTTTCTTCATTTTTACAAATAATACATATTGATATTTTTTTCATTATATTTCCCAAAACGATTACAGTTGCCAATACTTTAATTTTTTTCGCATTTTAAAACGCCTTAATAAATTAAGTGGTTTGCTTTTTTGCGCTACATTCTTGCCGTCTAATAACTCATCAGCAGCGGCTAATACTCGTTGTGAAGACTCGCCATCAACATAAGGGTGAGTATCATTAATAAAATATTCAACTTTAGTTTTTAACTCCGTTGGATAAGAAAGTGCGTATTCAATGCTTTCTTCTAATTTATCTTCATCGCTAATATTAACCATATAATCTTTCGGTGAAATATTATTAAAAGTCACTACTGGCTTATTCAGCATTAAAAACATCATTAATACCGATGAGGTATCACATACCATGACATCAGCTTGTTGTAATAAAGGAATAACATTGTCCGTTTCTATAAAGGATAAATTTTCATTTTCAAGGCTTTTATATTGCTCAACAATCTCTTTTGGCATTTTAGGGTGAAACTGGATCAGCCATTGCCATTTACCACTTTCACTTAAACGTTTGACTGTTTCAAACAAATGAGGCGCGCAAGTCAACGCTCTGGAAAAAGTAGAACACATTAGAATGGTTGGTTTAGTATTTTGACTAACCTTGGTTAGATCAAATAAAGGATCTAAAGCTGGCCAACCTGTTTGCTTCACTGAAAAGTGTTGATGTAGTTTTGCAAGCTCAATAAACGGCAAGGTAGTGTTAGGCCCTTGAGTACAATATAAATCAAAACAACCACGAATGTTAAAGTGATCTTCAAATCCGCGTCTATTTAATTTTCCTGAATTGAAGCCATGAAATACACCGACTTTAATGCCAGAAATAAAACTAGGTACAACATTTCCCGGAATAAAAACCACATCAGCTTTATATTGCTGTACCGCGCTTATTGAACTAAGTTGTATTTCATTTGCTAACAAATAACTCGCATTAACCTCTTTGCCTTCTAAAAACCAAACGGCTTGATCACCCCTAGCTAAAATAGCATTTTGCAAAGGTCGTAAAATAGCATAAGAGTAATTTTGAGAAATATAAAACAAATAGCGTTTTGCCGTCATAAAATATTCAACTTATCTAATAGAATAAAGAGCTGATAATTATCACCATTTTACCTCTATATAACAGTGATGAAAACACGTATAATTTACTTTTCTACGCAAATATACATTTTCCTTAATAAAATCAGATGGAATTGTAAAACTATGAATGGATATTTCCTAGCATGTTACCTTCTAAATCAATCTTTACTGCGCTAGTTTTAACGGCGAGTATCACCTTAAGTAGCCATTCTTTAGCTGAACCTTGGATAGACACCTCAGATATTTATTTAAAAGCCAACATTCAACTACTTGCTGACACGGGCCATATTATTACCCCGGTAACCACTTACCCGTTAATGTGGCACGATATTATTCGCGATATAAAAAATATCGACCTCAGCAATTTAAGCTCAAATCAGCAAAATTCTTATCATTATATTAAGCATCAATTTAAGCTAGCCAATCGCAACCAAACACGTATTAAAGCGCAAATAGGCATTGAAAATAAACGTTTTACCAGTTTTGGTGAGCAAGTCAGCGATAAAAATAGTATCAGTGTACACTCAAGTATACTATTCAAAAATTTTGCGGCTAAGTTTGCCCCTAGCTATACCCAGAATCCTATTGATGGCGAAAAGACCCGTTTAGATGAGAGCTATATTGCTGCATTTATTGGTAACTGGGTACTTTCTTTTGGTCGACAAAATCGTTGGTATGGTCCAACTTGGGACACTAGTTTAAGTTTAACCAATAATGCACGCCCAATGACCTCACTCGCAATTTCACGTAAATCAGCCGAGCCCTTTATTGTGCCTTTTACTGAATTTGATATCCCATGGACAGTAACAACCTTTATGGGGAAAATGGATGATGAACGCATCGTTAAAAACACCTTGCTATGGGGCTTTAGATTAAATTTAAAACCATTTAAAAATTTAGAATTAGGTATTACTCGCTTAGCACAATGGGGTGGCGATGGTCGTACTCAAGATTTATCAACCTTTTGGGATGTACTTATAGGCAGAACTAATTGTGGTATAGATGATTTAATCTGTGATGAGAACACTCAAAATCCAGCGAATCAACAAGCAGGCTATGATTTACGTTACAGTTTTAATCTATTTAACACTCCAATGAGTATTTACGGACAGAAATTTGCTGAAGACGGTAGTGAAGGCGCGCTGCAATATGTGACTAAAGCACAACCACAAGTTGGCTTTGACGCACATTTAACTATTTTTGGCAAGCCAAGTACCGTTTTTATCGAACTCGCTGACAGCTTGGCTGATTGCGGAGAGAGAGATAATATTGGTGATTGCTATTACGAGCACTCAAGTTATCAAACAGGCATGCGTTATAATGGTCGTACTATTGGCAGTACTTATGAAAACGATGCAAAAACCTATGTGTTAGGCGCTATTTCTCAGCTCGATATAAATACAAGGCTCACTACCAAAATACGTTATTTAGATTTAAATTATGATAATCAGGACAAAGCCCCTGATAACCCACTAATAGGCAATACAGTGGCCAGTATTGCTGAACAAGTTTGGATGATATCAAGTAGTGTTTTACATGATTATAAAAACTGGCGCTTTACTTTAGCCGCAGAGATTAGCCAATCAACTTTCGAGAATGAAATGAGTAATAAAACGGATTTCAATGCCTCTTTTATGGTTGAATATAATTTGTAGTATTAAGCCACATATAACTAATTTATCTAGCGCTTAATAATATTTCATTTGACAGCGTTAGAGTATATGCGCTATTAATAGGCATATAGTAATTTTTAAACAAATTGTTTACCTAATAAAACAGCCAATAGAATGATTAAATTAATTAAGCACACACCACTCAACCTCCTCCTCGCACTCATCATGCGCGGTTAGGTTTTATTGCTTATTTAATTACTTCATTTATTAGAGATAAACAAATAAGATATTCAAATGAAACCTGCGCTAACTAACGCGGGTTTTTTTACGTCTATGCGTTTGTTAGCTTTAACACTTATTAACAAACTAAAACTAGGCATATAAAGGATAAGCACATGAGCAATAAAACAGCATCAACTGATAATGTCATTATTTTCGATACTACCTTACGTGATGGCGAGCAGGCACTAAATGCTAGCTTATCAGTACATGAAAAATTACAAATAGCCCAAGCACTTGAACGTTTAGGCGTTGATATTATGGAAGTGGGTTTTCCGGTATCTTCACCCGGTGATTTTGAATCAGTACAGCAAATTGCTCGTACCATTAAAAATGCCCGTGTTTGTGGGCTAGCACGCGCGGTTGAAGCCGATATTGATGCTTGTGCTCAAGCATTAAAGGTCGCTGACCAATTTCGTATTCATACCTTTATCTCTACTTCTGATGTCCATGTACAGCAAAAACTGAAAAAAGAATTTGCAGATGTGCAAGCGATGGCTGTACACGCAGTAAAATATGCGCGTAGATTTACTGACGATGTAGAGTTCTCTTGTGAAGATGCGGGTCGCACGCCTATTGATAATTTATGTCGTATGGTTGAAGCCGCGATTGATGCGGGCGCAACAACTGTCAATATTCCAGACACTGTCGGTTATACTTTGCCATTTGAATTCCAGGGCATTATCACCAACTTATTTAATCGCGTACCTAATATTGATAAAGCAATTATCTCTGTACATTGTCATAACGACTTAGGGTTAGCGGTAGCAAATTCTATGGCCGCAGTGCAAGCAGGTGCTCGCCAAATTGAATGTACTATTAATGGTATTGGTGAACGTGCGGGTAATTGTTCTTTAGAAGAAATAGCAATGATAATGCAAACTCGCCAAGCGTTATTAGGTGTAAATACTCATATTAATCATCAAGAAATTGCTCGTACTTCAAAATTAGTTAGCACCTTATGTAATATGCCGGTGCAATTAAATAAAGCCATTGTTGGCGGCAATGCATTTAGCCACTCATCAGGTATTCACCAAGACGGCATGTTAAAAGCCAGTAATACTTATGAAATTATGACACCCGAAAGTGTCGGTATTGCCAAAACCAAATTAAACCTAACCTCACGCAGCGGTCGTCATGTCATTAAACATCGCATGGAAAGTTTAGGTTATAAAGAAAGTGATTATGATATTGAGCAACTTTACGCTGATTTCATCGCACTAGCAGATAAAAAAGGCCAAGTGTTCGATGATGATTTAGAGGCGTTAGTCTTTAAGTTACAACAAAAAGATTTGAAAGATTATTACCGTTTAGAAAATATTAAAGTGCAATGTGGTGATGGTGACTTTGCCACTGCGAGTATTAAATTAATTTCTGGTGATGAAAGCGAAGGTAAAATTCATGCCGCTACGGGTAACGGACCTGTGGATGCTTTGTACCAAGCGATTAAACAATCTGCTGATATTGAATTCGCCGTCAGTGATTATAAAATATCAAATAAAGGCTCAGGTGAAGATGGTTTAGGCCAAGCTGATTTAGTGATCACCTGGCAAGATAGAAATTTTCACGGTTATGGTTTAGAAACCGATGTTATTGAAGCATCAGGACAAGCGCTTATCCATGCATTAAATAGCATTCGTCGCGCCATGACTATCGCTGATCTAAAGTCAGCAAAAAAAGACAATTAAAAGTGTCGAGAATATACACGTTAAGCATTAAAAATTTAAAGGTAAGAAAAACATGTCCAATATAGCAATTTTAGCCGGTGATGGTATCGGCCCAGAAATAATGGTTGAAGCTAAAAAAGTGTTAACCGCTATTTCAGCTAAATTTGAGTTAGAAATTAATACTAAAGATTACGATGTTGGTGGCGCTGCTATTGATATTCATGGCAATGCGTTACCTGATTCAACCATGAAAGGTTGTGAAGAAAGCGACGCCATTTTATTTGGCTCTGTCGGTGGACCTAAGTGGGCAAACTTACCACCAACTGAACAACCAGAGCGTTGCGCGCTTTTAAATTTACGCTCTCGTTTTGAATTATTTTGTAATATGCGCCCAGCAACGTTGCAGCCTGCTCTGTCATCACTATCAACCTTACGCAGTGATATTTCTGAGCAAGGTTTTGATGTATTAGTTATTCGTGAATTGACTGGCGATATTTATTTTGGTGAGCCAAAAGGTCGCAGGGGCGAAGGCGAAGACGAAACAGGTTTCGACTCAATGTTTTATTCACGTCGTGAAATAAAACGTATTGCTCATCTGGCTTTTCAAGCGGCGAAGAAACGTGATAACAAAGTAACTTCAGTAGATAAAGCTAACGTTTTAGCGACTAGCCAATTATGGCGTCAAGTGGTAGAAGAAGTTGCCGTTGAGTATCCTGAAGTAGAATTAGAACATTTATATGTTGATAACGCCGCAATGCAATTAGTACGCGATCCTAACCAGTTTGACGTGATGTTATGTCCAAACTTGTTCGGTGATATTTTATCTGACATCTGCGCGATGATTACCGGCTCTATGGGCTTATTACCTTCGTCAAGTTTGAATGCACAAGGCTTTGGTATGTATGAACCAGCAGGCGGAAGTGCTCCCGATATCGCCGGTATGGGCATTGCGAATCCTGTCGCACAAATTTTATCAGCGGCATTAATGCTTCGTTATAGTTTAAATGAAGATGCCGCTGCCAATGCGATTGAAAAAGCAGTAAGCAGCGCCCTAGATAACGGCATACTTACGGCAGATTTATTACCGGCAAGTGAAAGACACAAAGCAAAAACCACCAGCGAAGTTGGTGATTATATCTGTCAACACATTACTGCCCAGAAAAAAGAGAGCGCTTAACATGACAATTAGTACTGCACCACAAACACTATATGAAAAATTATGGCAAACGCATTTAGTAGAAGAAAAAGCAGATGAAACGCCATTGCTTTATGTTGACCGTCATTTAATTCACGAAGTCACTTCACCACAAGCTTTTGCTAATTTACGCTTTCATAATCGCCCAGTACGCCATCCAGAGCGTACTATTGCGACGATGGATCATAATATATCTACTCGTTCAATTGAAATTGATGCTGCCGGTGAAGGTGCTGCTAATCAATTACGCGCGCTAGAAAAAAATTGTAAAGACTTTGGTATTGAACTATTTGGTATGGGGCATAAAAACCAAGGTATCGCTCATGTTATGGGGCCAGAACTTGGTTTAACGTTACCTGGCACCATCATTGTTTGTGGTGACTCTCATACCGCTACTCATGGCGCATTTGGCGCATTAGCTTTTGGTATTGGTACTTCGGAAGTTGAGCATGTTTTTGCTACACAAACCTTGCGCCAAACTAAAGCTAAAACCATGAAGATAGAAGTAAAAGGCCATGTGGGTGCAGGGATAAGTGCTAAAGATATTATTTTGGCTATTATCGGCAAAACTGGCAGTGCTGGCGCTACAGGCTATGTAGTTGAATATTGTGGCGAAGCCATTGAAGCACTAAGCATGGAAGAACGCATGACCGTGTGTAACATGAGTATTGAATTTGGCGCAAAAGCCGGTTTAGTTGCCCCTGATCAAACCACCTTTGATTACGTTGAAGGTAAAGAATACGCACCAAAAGGCGATGTTTGGCAACAAGCTGTTGCTGATTGGAAACAATTAAAATCAGACGATAATGCGGTATTTGATAGTATCATAACGCTTGAAGCGAAAGATATTAAGGCGCAAGTAACCTGGGGCACTAACCCAGGGCAAGTGACGAGTGTCGATAGTATTGTACCTTCTCCTGATGATTTTAATGATCCTATTGAGAAAGAGTCATGTATTAACGCTTTAGCTTACATGGACTTAATCGCCGGTACTAAAATGACAGATATTAGCGTTAACAAAGTTTTTATCGGCTCTTGTACCAACTCACGCATTGAAGATCTTAGAGCGGCGGCAAGCATTGTTGAAAATTACAGTGCCAAAGGCCAAAGTGTACAAAGCTCAGTAGATGCTATTGTTGTACCCGGCTCATATCGCGTCAAAGAACAAGCAGAGAAAGAAGGTTTAGACAAAATATTTAGTGATGCTGGCTTTGAGTGGCGCTTACCTGGCTGTTCTATGTGTTTAGGCATGAATGACGATGTACTAGAAGAAGGAGATCGCTGTGCTTCTACTAGTAACCGTAATTTTGAAGGTCGACAAGGCCGTGGCAGTCGAACTCACTTAGTTAGCCCCGAGATGGCAGCAGCAGCAGCAATCACTGGGCATTTTGTTGATTTGAACTCGTAACAATTGAACAAATAACTTCAAGAAAATCGCTACTTAAACTTTTTAGGAAAGCAAATGGAAAAATTTACCACACATACTGGCTTGGTTGTGCCATTAGATATCGCTAACGTCGATACCGATCAAATAATCCCAAAGCAGTTTTTACAAAAAACTGAGCGTGTTGGCTTTGGCGTACATTTATTTCACGACAGTCGTTACCTTGACCACAGTGGCAAAAAACCTAACCCCGAGTTTATTTTAAATAAACCTGAATACCAAAACACTAGCATATTACTCGCTCGGGAAAATTTCGGCTGTGGTTCAAGTCGAGAGCATGCTCCATGGGCATTAGAAGAGTATGGTTTTAAAGTCGTTATTGCACCAAGCTTTGCTGATATTTTTTATGGTAACTGCATTAATATTGGTTTATTACCGATAAAGTTAAACGAAGATCAAATTGAGCAATTATTTACTCAAGCCGACGGAGCCAAGCTTAACCTTACCGTTGATTTAACTAATAACACTATCAGCTTCACTAATAGTGATGGGAATGAAGTTAATTTTTCTTTTGAACTAGGTACATTTCAAAAGTACTGTTTAGAAAATGGTGTAGATAGTGTTGGTTGGACATTAAACAAATTAACCACTATTGAAGCATTTGAAGCCAAAATGCCAAGCTGGCAATAAAAATTAGTGTCGAGTAACGAAAAACAATAGCATTGTCGTCGCTAATTTTTTACCAATTAGTTAACGCGGGTAAACTAAATTTTTCACCGCGATAAGTTAAAATAACTTGTTGCGGAAAAATTTTATCCAGAATTAAGTCATCCGCAATACTATCACCTTCGTATCGATCTCGGCCATTAACCTTAACCCAACCTTCACCATCTGAAGCGTAAATATGTTGCTCAAAGTGTAAACTTGGCACGCCATTTTGTACCCATGTAGGCATTTGTGTTAATGGCTTAATCTCACCATCAACGCGAGTATTGACTTGAGCTTGCTGCGGTGAACTCTGCTTATCTTGCGTTGCCTCCATTGCCGCTTGAAAACGTGCTAATAAATCATCAGAAACACCTGCAACCGCTTTAATTTTATAGTGCTCATCAACTTTAGTTTCATGCTTCACCATGGTATTCAGTTCGGCTGAAATAATTTTTTGTTCTGGCTCTTTCTTTATGAGTACTTCGGTTATTGGCTCGATAGCCTGATTACTTGAATTCAAGGTAAATACTTTTTCTACGGGCTTATTATTTAATTTATCTTGTTGTATATTTTGTGATTTAACATTGATAGCGGTTATCTTTTCTGGGATTTTTTCTTCTGTACTTTTTATTATACTTTCTTTTGTACTTTCTTCTCTATTTTCTATTGTATATTCTGGTAAGGTCTTGCTTATCGGCGACTGTTGCTCTTTTTGTCCAAACCAAAATCCGGTCATCAACACCATAAATAACATACTAGCAATCAAAGTTATCTGCATATTTTTATGCTGCCACCAAGCAAGCGGCAAGTCATCCCCTAATGCATGACTTGCCGCTTTATAGACTGTTTTTTTATCAATCACCGTATTATTACTATTGTATGCCTCCATTAAAGCACTATGACAAATCAAGTTTATTAACCTCGGAATACCCTGTGATAACTTATGAATGGCAACAAGAGCGCTTTTATTAAAAAGTGTTCTATGGCAATCAGCCACCGACAAGCGGTGTTTTATATACAGAGCTAATTCATTTTTATCTAAAGGTAATAAGTGATACCTAGCCGTAATTCGTTGCGCTAATTGCCGTAAATCACGGCGCTTCAATAACTGTTGTAGTTCAGGCTGTCCAATGAGGATCACTTGCAATAATTTTTTGGTATTAGTCTCTAAATTAGTTAACAAACGAAGTTGCTCTAACACTTGCGGTTCTAAGTGTTGAGCTTCATCAATGATCAAGACAGTATGAATATCATTAGCATAATTTTTCAGTAGTTTTTCAGAAATTTTATCTGTTAATACTTTTAGCGTAGCGCCCGTTTTTCGATAACGAATTTTTAGCTGATCGCAAAGAGTTGCCAGTAATTCTTGGCTTGATAACGTTGGATTCAAAATGAATGCTAACTGCGTGTTTTCAGGTAAATCAGCCATTAAACAACGACTCACAGTAGTTTTTCCCGTACCGACTTCACCCGTTAATAGTACAAAACCACCATTACTACTTAAACTGGAGCAGCCTAAACCATAAGTTAAATGAGTCAGGGCTTCACGGTGTCGATCACTCATAAATAAGTATTTAGGATCGGGCGCGATTGAAAAAGGTAACTCACTCAACGAGAAAAAATTTGTATACATAAAAAGTAGCTGCTGCTCAAAAAATAAATTAAAAAAACCACTATTGAAATTAACCTTTTGCTGTAGAGATGTCTACGAATTACGCTCATACTTAGTCAATAATTGTGATAAACTTTACTTATTTCAGTGCTCTCTTTAAGGATATTTTTGTCAACTAAAATTACCTACCTAACAGCGGATACATCAACTCTCGATATTTATCTTGTTGGTGGTGCTGTTCGTGACAAATTATTAAATAGAACGGTAAAAGATAAGGATTACTTAGTTGTGGGTGCAACCGTTGAACAAATGCTACGGTTAGGCTTTACTCAGGTAGGTAAAGATTTTCCTGTTTTTTTACACCCACAAAACAAACAAGAATATGCCTTAGCTCGCACTGAGAAAAAACAAGGCCAAGGTTATACTGGCTTTGCTTGTTACGCCGCACCAGATGTAACTATAGAACAGGATTTATTACGACGTGATCTAACGGTTAATGCCATGGCAATGAGTAAAGACGGTACTATTATCGACCCCTACCATGGTCAACAAGATCTAAAAAATAGAGTATTACGCCACGTAAGTGATGCTTTTATTGAAGATCCCTTAAGAGTATTACGTGTCGCTCGTTTCGCTGCCCGTTATCATAACGATGGCTTTACCATCGCAGCAGAAACACTTGAGTTAATGACACAAATTAGTAATAACGGCGAACTAGCCACCTTAAGTGCAGAGCGGGTATGGCAAGAAATGCAACGCGCTTTATCTGAAAGTAGTGCTGAAGGAGAAGGTGAAGAGTCTGCTAATGAACAACACCCTGAAATATTCTTTCAAATATTACATCAGTGCCAAGCACTTAAAGCACTATGGCCCGAATTAGATATATTATGGGGCGTTCCTAACCCAGCCCAATGGCATCCTGAAATTTGTAGTGGCGATCATACCATGATGGTATTGCAGCAAGCCGTTTTACTAACCACTGATAATAAAAATAAAACCGCAATTCGTTTCGCTGCTTTATGCCATGATCTTGGTAAAGGCCTAACGGCTAGCGAGCATTGGCCAAGTCATCGAGGACACGAAAAAGCTGGCTTACCTTTAGTAGAGAAAATATCGAAACAACTTAAAGTACCCAACTATTGTAAACAATTAGCCTTAAAAGTATGTGAACATCATTTACATTGCCATAAAGCATTTCAGCTAAAGGCTAGTACTTTACTAAGAATTTTCAATCAACTCGATGTTTGGCGTAAACCTCAAGAATTTGATGATTTTCTTATCGCTTGTAAAAGTGATTTTCTCGGTCGCCTTGGCTTTGAAAGTAAACCTTACCCACAAGAACAATATTTAAAAGATGCTGTGCAAGCGGCAACTAAAGTCAATGCAAAAGCATTTGTAGAACAAGGCCTACAAGGGGTTGCAATAAAAGAGGCCATGGCAAAAGCACGTTTAGATGCCATTAAAAAAGTGAAAAAGCGATATCAAGTAGAGTAATTAAGCATAATGTTCGCTTTTCCCACACCATGGAAGTTAGCGTTCGATATTTTCTACTTAAATAATGGGTGTATTTTGATCTACAGCGACATAGCTGAACAATCACATGACCCTAGAAATCTCCCGATAACTGACATTTGTACTTCGTAGGTTTTCGTATAAACACAGTATTAACTAGATTTTAGATAATTTATAAGCCATTACCGTCTGATGAAAATAAACACTCTTGCCCAATGCCTTTCAGAGCAGACTATTGTCATATTATTGTCACATTATATTGGCATACTCTGTATCACTTGATCGTAACTGTGTGCACTTTGATAGCAATTCCAAAGAGCATAAGCCTAAATATTACTTAGTCAGCGGGATATACTCGAAAAGAAAATGAATATACTACACATCTCAGATATGCACTTTGGCCCTCGTCACTGGCTCGGAAAAAATAAAATATTGTTGGATAAATTGAACAGTTATGCGACTGATATTATCATCAACACCGGCGATAATACGACCGATGCTCTCGAAAATGAATTTAAAGCCGCGGGGAATTTTTTGAAGTCAATTGATTGCCAACACATCGTTTCAATTCCCGGCAATCATGATAAACGAAATATGCAAAGTGCTGACTACTTTCGTCAGTACATCGACAATACAGAAGTTATTCGCCCATTAATTCGTAAAAACTGTAGAAAGAAAAATATTTTTCTTGATGAGCATACCAATGGCATAAAAGAGCACCTTACTGATATTAATTTTCTAAAAAACATCACCATCAATGGTGAATCCATTCTGATAGTATGCCTTGATTCCAACTCACTCTATGAAGACAACGGTTTTGTAGATAAGGAAATGTTGAGAACACTTTCTCTAGCAATTAGTAAAGAGAGTTACGATAAAATAATTCTTCTAAATCACCACTCTATCCTGGATACCGATTCAGACCCTCTTTTCAACTCCAGAAAAGTTGTCGAGTTCGTAAGAGATAATAATATAGGACATGTGTTCTGTGGCCATACTCATCATTTGTCAATAATGAGATCAACCGACTTATACCACAATCATTCATTCACTCAGTATAAGAATGGCTCGCTATCAAGCGGCAATACTCCCAACGACACAAATATGTTTCTGTATTATAAAGATTTTGGCACAGAAGCAATGGAAATCCATGTAGTAAGAGCTATTGTTGAAAATGGATGCATGAGATTTAAAGAAGAAATAATTCCCACCTGCTAGAAATTAGGATAATGACCACTTGAACACCCTAAACTTGTAGAGTTTCGCTGTAAAATGAAAACCCTCATCTTTCTTTTTTGGTGTTGCTGTTTATTTAGTCAGTATATCACAGCTTATTAATGATACTTTGCAATAGCTGACGTTCCCACATAAATAAATGAGTCTTTGATGATGATTTTTATCAATGATTCATTCAGTCTAAGCCCCCAGCGGTCATTCATAATTAAGTTTGATGCAAAGAAATATCATGATCATGGTAGTCTCACCCTGATCATTATTAAGATACCGATAACTACCACCTAAGAAGAATTTCAAGAATTACAGCCTACTATTCTTTCCTATGTTAAAGACCTTCCCAACTTGTGTTCACTTGCAGGGTTGGCTTGCACCATATCAGCTATTTACTTCAGTATTTTGGGTGTTTATTACACTGCAATGATTGGTATGGTATGGACTGTTGCTTTTGACTGGGCCGATGGCCTTGTTGCGCGAATAATGAAAGGTAGAACAGGAGTAAATAGTACAGTTAGACGGGCAGCTTGATGTATAAATCGATATTGTGAGTTACGGTGTCACTCCCGCTATTCTGCTATTGAGCTTCGGGAAGTTCGAACCTATTTATCTTGTGGGGCATTTATAATAGTCGCTGCCTGTGCAATACGTCTGAGTTATTTCAGCACATACGGTCTTGCTGGCGGGACAAAATACACAGGGCTAGCTCTTGATAACAATTCGTTAATACTTGTGCTCATGTATAGGGGACATTTTTTGGCTCAAGAAGTTGAGTGAAATATAAGAGTATAATCAGGTAACCGGTGGTATCTATCCTCCAACTCCGCACAGTAACGATAAACATAATTTTCTTTTTGTGGTTAATAAATAAGAATCAAACCGATTTCGTTAATATCCGCTAAGTCTAATATTTAGATGTTAGCCACCTACTTAGGTCAACTAACTGGTGTTCAGTTGGCCTAGACAAACACTTAAAATTTCAAAGTCTAACTTCTTCTTTGCACACTTTGAACTAAACCGCTCGCGCGGTAATGGTGTTCTTGGCTAACACTGAATTTCCTTATAACATTTGTGCTTTTTACTACTCTAACTCCTCAGGTATTTCGCCTACAACCAGAGGAGTTAATCTCATGAACCTTAGCACTTATTTCCCACCTAAATTACTTAAACGTTTTGAAGACGATGTCACTTTGCGTAAACTCGGCTCAGATAGTCTCGTGGCTTACGTTAGAGGCATCTCTAAACTCTGTGATTACCTGCAACACTCTCCCGTGAATGCTACCGCTGAAGACTTGCGACTATTTCAGTTGCATTTGGTCAACATTAGATGTGTTTCGAGTTTTCGGTCAACATTACCGTAATGAACATGCAGGCCATTTAAGCTACAACAATACAAAGTCATGTCAGCCATTGAACACTGTCGAACCAGTGTGCTCGGTGGTCACATTTTACAATGCCCTGAATGTCATGCGCCAATGGTGATCATTGAGTTGCTTGTTGGGATAAATTATCCTCGCGCTCCGCCAGAGAAAATAATTAACCCGATAGGGTGAGTGGTGTAAAAAAATGGCGGTGTGATCGTCAGGGAGTATTTTGTCTTACTGGCTAAAAAGGCGCACTCACATCAACAAAACAAGGTGCGTTTATGAAAAAAAATCGAATGGTTGTGGCTTACAATCTTCAATCAAAGCAAGTTAAGGGAATAACCACCTTGCAGCAACCCTCCTCAGAGATACATTCCCCATAAGCACTTGTTTCCCGCGGTTTCTTCATTGAGGGCTTTGTCGACATCAGTTTCAATTAAAGTATCATTATCACGGCTTAGATCATGACACTGATGATCAACAAACCTACACATATATTAGTGGGCATGAATTTCATATTTCTAAGACGTAATGGGGGGCTATTGCGAGATAGATTCATGGTAAATTGTACCCTTACCTTTTATCCTTACCTTTTATCTTTACATTTTTTTAAAAGTAAAGATGTGCTATTCTTTACCTAAGTAAGTAAAGTAAAGGAAAGTAATGATGAAAGTTAGCTCAAAAAGACAGATTACACTACCAATAGATCAGTGTGTTGTTGCTCATATTAATAAAGGTGATGAAGTAGAGAGTTTTGTCGATAGGCAGGGCATTATTTCTATTGTTAAAAAATCAATGGGAGCAGCTAGCGGTATTTTAAGTGGTATAGCAATTCATGCTGATATCACTGAAGAAGAGTCATTGCAGAGTTCTATTAATTGATGATTGCTATAGATACTAATGTTTTACTTCGTTATTTAATAAAAGATGACCAAGTACAAGCAGAAAAATCACAAAAACTTATTAACGGTAGTCAAAAAGTATTGATTACCGATGTAGTGATCACTGAAACAATATGGGTCT
>NVWU01000007.1 GCA_002733765.1 Colwellia sp.
AATCTTCATCTTGGTCTTTTCCCTTTTTGATTGTGTGTAACAACTTCAATCATGGCACATAGATGCCGTATAGGGAGGAGACCATCACATCAGGTTAGTTAAGTCGAATGGCTTTAAAACATAGATCCTAAAGAACACAAAGAAGATAAACAACGCGAACAGTAACTTGCAGCCAGACATACTTTTGAAAGTGTTGCCACAGATTAGTTTGTTATCAAATAAAAAATTACTGAAACCACCTTAATAAGCCTAAACTTTGAAAACCATATATTTCCCAAAATAGGGCATTGCGCTATTGAGTTTGAACAGTCCACAATAAATGTGTTTTATGCCGTTTGACCAGAATACGTAAAGCTCCTTTTATTTACTATACTTTCTTGCAATCATTTCAAATAATTGAATCCTATATTAATTATTATTGATAATTATCCCTCGATGCTTCCTTTCGATACATATGATGCGTTTTATAGAACCTGTGGGCTAAAAATAGTTGCTACAAGTGTTGCATTTTATTTTTTTTATTTTACTACCTATTGATTTTAAAAGGTTTGTTTGTTTGGATTGAATATTGCATTAATGAAGGTAGTTGTAACATGCACTTTATAAAAATATTGCATTGTAGCTAGTATTTATCAGTTTAATTTACAGTACTAACCCTATAAAACAGTAATAGGGGAGTGTGTTTGGTCTTGCTAATGAATATGCCCAAAACGTGATTGAGCTAAAAACTCAGTTTCAAATTTCATAATTAAGAGGATAGAGCGATGAAAGTAACCAATAGTAAAATACAAATAAGCTCGGTGATACCCTTTAGGGAATTAATGTCTTTTGATAAGCCTAATGTTGATATTAAATCAGACTATGATTTTACGAATAATTGGAGCCTAAATCATTGTCTTGAAGATAAAAAAACGCGAGGTCACACGGCTAAAACGGTGTCATCTATTCATGCTTTTTTAGCGCAACAAATCGAAATTAAAAAACTACAGAGCAAGATAAAAAAATTGCAAGATGAAAAATCGATTTTGGTCAAATGGATCCATTTTTTGTACTAAAGATTACATTGTTGTAATTTTCAGGGCCATATGTGAAACCATACTCACCAGTTTAATAAAGGAAATAACATGCAGTTTAAAAAAATTTTAATCATCAGTATTTTGGGAGTATTTGTCAGCCTATCATCACAGGTAAACTCGGCCGAATATAAATTAGATATCAAAGGTACTCATGCTTTTATCCAATTTAAAATTCAGCACTTAGGGTACAGTTGGATTATCGGTCAATTTAATCAATTTGATGGTAAGTTGAAATATGATAATACCGACGAGGAAGCAAGTGAAATCTCGATAATTATTGATACTGCTAGCATTGACACCAATCACAAGCTACGTGATAAACATCTGCGTAATGACAAATTTTTAGATGTTAAAAAATACCCTCAAGCGATATTTATTAGTAAAAAATATAAACCAACTAGTCCAGGCAAGGCTATTTTAACCGGAGATTTTACTTTTCATGGTGTAACAAAATCGATAGATATAGACGTTCATAAAATGGGTGAAGGAAAAGACCCATGGGGCGGAGAGCGTGTGGGTTTTGAAGGAACAGCAAAGTTTAAACTTAAGGATTACAATATCAAAAAAAAATTGAGCCCAGCATCAGCAGAAGTTGAATTGTATTTTACTCTCGAAGGTATTAAGCAGCAGTAAGTCAAAGTTAATATAACTAGGAGCTATTATGAATCGCTTTAGCGCGGTAATTTTTCTGCTGTCGGTAGGATTTTATGCTTACGGGGAAGAAGAGCAACAAATTGAAAAAATATCAATTCATGGTCAAACACCAATTTCGCCACATGGTAATGAATATTATTTACTTGGCTCGGTGCAACAAATTAATAGTGATACTTTAAGCCGATCTAATGCTATGTCATTGACAGAACAAATGAATAGCAGCTTGGCAAGTCTTAATATTAATGATGTTCAAAACAACCCATTTCAACCGGATGTTCAGTACCGTGGCTTTACTGCCTCGCCATTATTGGGATTACCGCAAGGGCTAAGTGTTTACCTTAATGGTGTTAGATTTAATGAGCCGTTTGGCGATACAGTAAATTGGGATTTGTTTTCTTTGTCTTCAATCGACAATGTCACACTTTATTCAGGCTCCAACCCTATATTTGGCCAAAATACGTTAGGTGGGGCTTTATCCTTAACCACTAAAAATGGCTTTGATTTTAACTATAATGAAGTGTCGTTGCAGTTGGGGAGCTTTGGTCAACAGCAGGTTAATTTCCAGTTTGGTGGTAGTACTGATAAATGGGCTTATTATATTAATGCGAATAGTTATCGAGAAGATGGTTGGCGAGATGGTTCGCCGAGTGAGATTAAACAATTATTGATTAATATTAGCTATCGGTCACCAAACTTAGTTGCAGACTTATTTATAGCGGGTAATGATAATAAAATGGTTGGTAATGGTGCCGTACCCGTTGAGCTATTATCGCTACAATCATCAACCGCCATTTATACTCAGCCAGACGAAACTATCACTCAATTGGGGATGATTGGTTTAAATTTACAAACTAATCTATCAAGCAACTATTCATTAAACGGTAATATGTATTATCGTCACAATAAAATAGCCAGTATTAATGGTGATGATAGCGATTATTTACCCTGTATGTTTAGCGGCAGCATTACCTTATGTGAAGGTGATGATGACGACGAAGTTGAAGCGTTGGAAGCGGTAATTTTCAAAGGTTTTGATGAAACCATTGGTTTGTCAGATTTAACCAATATCAATGCTGAAGACGTTGATGGCACACGTAATACGGGTGAAACCGATAATAGCAGTTATGGATTTACCGTTCAGTTGGTACGTCATGATTCCTTTGCTGAAGCAGAAAATGAATTTATTATTGGGTTAGGCGTTGATAAAGCAAGCATAGACTTCTCCAGCGACAGTGAGTTTGCCATATTACATAACGATACCATTTACGATGATCGTTCCGTGAGCGGTATTGGTTTGTTCGATTATGACTCTACGGTAAAACTAAAAACGGAAACATCACATTATTATCTATACTTTGTAAACTCGATTGATTTGGACAACGGTTTAGCGCTAAGTCTTGCTGGTCGATATAATGAATCACAAATCAAAATGAACGATTTAATCGAATCAGGGCCAGGTTCACTTGATGGTTTACATAAATACCATCGCTTTAATTCTGCTATTGGCCTTAGTTATAGTGGCTTTGATAATTTGACGTTAAAAGTGAGTTACAGTCAGTCATCACGGTCGCCAAGCCCTGCTGAGCTAAGTTGTGCCGATGAAGAAGATCCCTGTAAATTACCGAATGGTTTTGTCTCTGATCCACCATTAGCGCAAGTTGTTGTTACAACAACCGAAGCAGGCGTTATCTACCACCAACCTAATCAACAATATTCACTCACCCTTTATTCTAGTATCAGTGAAAACGATATTATCTTTCAGCAAGCGGGTAATAAACCGTCGCAAGGATATTTTGTTAATATTGACGAAACTAAACGGCAAGGGGTTGAGTTTTCCTCATTCTTTCTTTTTGGTGATTACCACTTAAGTGCTAGTTATAATTTTCTTGATGCTACTTTTGAGTCATCATATATTTCGTTTAGCCCTGTTAATCCTCAGGGACCTAATCGACAAGTTAGTCCTGGAGATACGATCCCTGGGCAGCCAAAGCACCAAGTTAAATTATCTCTTGAACGTGAATTTACTGAAAAATTTAATGTAGGTGGTGAGTATATTTATAGCTCCTCTCAGTTTTATCGTGGTGATGAAGCCAATGAAAATAGTCAAATAGCAGGGCACTCTGTTGTTAATTTGTATTCAAATTATGATATTACTCCTCAGTTAGCGCTGTCTTTTCGTCTAGATAACCTATTCAATCACCAATATTTTACTTTTGGTACTTATGGCGAGTCGGAAGAAGTATTAGGAGATATTTATCCTGATATAAGTTCGGTAGCATTTGTAGGGCCAGCTAAACCTCGGGCATTTTCAGTGTCGTTAAATTATCAATTTTAAAGAATGTGTATTTTAAATACATTCCATTAAAACACGATTATAAGCAGTGGCTTCATCGTTTTATGAAGCCACTAGAATAACTAAATACGTTAGTTAATTATCAATAGTTAATCATCGATAACAATACCCCAAGGAAATTTTCCCACCTTAGTAGTCGCAATAACGGTGTTATCAACCGTATTAATGATTGAGACATCAGAGCTAACCCCATTTGAACTATAAAGACGTTTGCCATCCTTAGACAGTGCTAGCCCCCAGACACGTTTGCCAACAGGAATGCCTTTGATTAATGTTAACGAGTCGCTATCAAGTACCATTACTTGGTTCAACCTTCCACCAGCAACATATAAACTTTTGCCATCTTTACTTAGTAGAATATCTTTGGGTTTTGCTTTATCGTCCCCTAAAGATATTCGTTGAACAATTTTTCCCGTGGCCATCTCAACTTTGATCACTTCACCCCCAATTTCAGCAGTCGCGTAGGCAAATTTACCATCATGAGTGAATGTTGCTGCCCGTGGGCGAGCGCCAACCAGAATATTAGTGATAATTTTATGCTCTGGTACGGCAATAACATGAAGCATGTTGGTTGACTCACTGGTAATGATAACGCGCTTACCATCCGAAGAAATAGCCACCCCTTCAGGCTCTATGCCAACGGGAATTTCAGCAATAACTTCACCATTGTTAGGATTGATTACCGTGGCTTTAGCACTGTCTTCATTTGATATGTAAATATTGCCATTAGGGTGAACAGCAAAAGCTTCTGGGTCTTCGCCGGCGTGAAATGTTCGCAATATTTTTAACGATTTCGGGTCAAAAACCGCTATTTTGTCTTCTTTGCTTATCGCGACGTATACTTCGCTCCCATCGGGAGAAATACCAATACCGCGTGGTCGCTCTCCTATCTCTATTGTTGCTTCAAGCTGATGAGTTGTCCCATTAATAACACTAACCGTGTTACTTCTTTCGTTAGTCACAAAAACACGACCGGTAGATTGGGCAAGTACCGTTTGGGTGAAAAGTGCGGCCAAAAGGATAGCGGCGCTAGTTAATTTCATAGTAGGCTCCAGTATTGATAAAATTAGTATTATTTAGGACAGTGGGTTAGACCCAAGCTATCGAGATTAGTCGTATTGGCAACACCGCGAACAGGGGCTTCACCGGCAATTTTTCCATTTTCGATTAAGAGTAGCGGCTGCCTCAACTGACCGGTCTGACGAAAGTTAAGTGACATACCTTTTTGGCCATCAAAAGCGAGTGCTGTTTTTAAAAACATTAATAAAGAAGTCGTATCCTTAAATTGATTTCTAGCAATGGAGTCTGAGAGTAATTTTACTGATGCCCATCCTGCCCAAGCAGTATCAGTCATCTTATGATGGGTTGATTGTGTAAATCGGGCATTAAGCTGACCCGCTGCATATTTTTTAAAGGTATGATGCCAAGTTTGTGCTGTAGCATCACGGTTAGGGTGTTTTTTCTGCCACTGCGCTTCGGCATCTTGTTTCATTGCTTGGCTTGGCATCATGTGTAGTACATTAGGTAAACACTTAGCGCGTAAATCATTATCCTCAGCCGTTAAGTTGAAAATGACTTTATCTGGATACATTTTACTGAGTTGAGTAAGATGCTCAGCATCCACCGTGGTTAATATTGCACGGCTTAAATCTGGCGAGATTATTAAAGCATAATGCTGGCCCAGAAATATCCCTTGAACATTGGCTTCATCTATCCCTTGTTTTACCCCCATAAAAGCTTGGCTGTCGGTATCACCAATAAAACTTAGCTTGATCTCATTTAATGGCTTTGTTGTGCCACTGGCAGAAAAAGTCACACTGATAAGTAGTGCTAAAATAGTAAATCGGCATTTCTCTAACATAAAACTCTCCTAAAAATAAATTGTGTTGACGAAGCTATATATCAATCAGAGCAATTACTATGCCGTAGCCTTTGCTATTATTTTTAATAAGTTCTTTAGTGTTTAACCGTATAAGTAAATGAATTAATTTACTGGGCTAAAAGCGCCATACCTACTACGCCAAGTAAAAAATTAGTATTAAAAAATCCTCTTTATTTAGGTTGAAAAATGCTTTTTCTTATATTGGTCACCTTCATATGGTTGCTACAACTGCAGTGCTACAGCTGTTTCTTTTTCACTTTTTTTTTGCGAAGAATAAAAATCAAGAAGTAAGTGTTCTGTCTGATAAAACTTTTTTATTTCTTATATATCAATTGATTAGAATGTGTTTTTTTGAATAAAAAACGAAAGTGTTTTTTTTTGGCATAGCCTTTGCCATTTAACCTATATCTTGAATTAACAATCACAAAAATTAAATATCCAAAATGTGGTTATTAACGGAGTAGGAAGTAAATGCAAAGAAGAAATTTTTTTAAAGCGTGTGCCGGCTTATCAATCGCTGCCGTTGACATAACGGCTAATAGAGTAGAAGCGAAAACTAAAAAACCTGAAAAAATGCGACCTCAGGTAGGCGATCTTTTAGTTCATTATGATATTGAAGAGGGCATAAAACCAATATTGGTTAGCGAGTTGGAACTTTATGTTGAGCAAACAATGGCTTTTCCACAAGACAGTATCTCTAAAATAGTTCGTAACGGTTCACGCTTTAATAAAGTCATGGTCATTCGTTTAGATCCTGAAGAAATGGATGAAAAAACTCTGGCGAACTCAGTCAACGGCGTTGTTGCCTATTCAGCTATATGTACTCATCAAGGTTGTGATGTAAATGCTTATTTAAAAGACTCAAAAGAGTTTTTTTGTTTTTGTCACCTATCTCGTTACGACCCACTCAAACAAGGACACGTTACTAATGGTCCTGCACAAAGAAAGCTAGCGATGTTACCACTGGAACAAATTGGTGATCAATTGATCGTTCGCAAAAAATTTACCCGAAAACCCGGACCAGCATAATTTTATTATCTGATTTAAAAAGTACCCGCAAAGAAGAATAAACTTTTAAACACCCGATAGGAGTTACAACATGAAGAAAAATATAAACTTAAGCTTGCTGTTTGCAGCAGCTATGGTACCTGCAATGGCGATGGCCAGCAGCGTACTAGATAACTATAACCCAGTGACAGATGAACGGTTGAAAAACCCAGAACCTGAAAACTGGTTGCAGTGGCGTGGTAATTATGAAAGTTGGGGCTATAGCTCGCTAGACCAAATAAATACTGACAACATTGATGACTTAGTACCCGCATGGTCTTATGCAACGGGCGAATTAGAAGGACATCAATCTCCTCCTATTGTTAATGATGGTGTGATGTTTGTTTCAACACCAAACAATAAAGTTATCGCGCTTGATGCGGCTAGCGGTAAAGAATTATGGAGCTATAAAAAAGAAATTCCAGAAGAATTATTTCAGCTTCATCCAACTAACCGTGGTGTGGGTTTATATGGTGATAAGGTTTATGTTGCCGCAACTGATGCATGTTTAGTGGCACTTGATGCTAAAACAGGTAAAGAAGTATGGGAAACATGTGTTGATGACTGGGAAGATGGTTATTACATGACCATATCGCCTTTGATTGCCGAAGGCAAAGTAATGGTAGGTGTTTCAGGTGGTGAGTATGGCATTCGAGGTCATATTACGGCAGTTGATGCGGAAACTGGTAAAATTGCATGGAAAACTCATACTATTGCCGGTCCTGGCGATCCAGGTCATAAGACTTGGGAAGGAGATACTTGGAAAACTGGTGGTGGCTCTGTATGGATTGCCGGTAGTTATGACGCTGATTTAGGTATTGCTTTTTATGGTACAGGTAATGGCGGTCCGTGGATGCCTGATGCTCGTCCAGGAGATAACTTATATGCAAACTCTGTTATTGCTTTAGATGTTAAAACAGGAGAAATGGTTGGTTATCACCAGTACCATCATAATGATGCTTGGGATTGGGATGAGGTATCTGCACCTTTGATCATTGATATCGAGCATGAAGGTAAAAAAATCAAAGCATTGGTTCACGCCGGTAGAAATGGTTACCTGTGGATACTTGAACGTAAACCCGATGGTAAAATTGATTTTGTTAAAGCAAAACCTTTTGTTAAAAACAATGTATTTACCAGCGTAGACAAAAAAACAGGTCGTCCAACTTATGATCCTAAACATACTCCGGGTATTGGTAAAACGGTAACTTTCTGTCCATCGCTATGGGGTGGTAAAGATTGGCCACCAGAGTCTTATAGTCCAAAAACTGGATTATTCTACATACCAGCTCACGAAAATTTATGTTCTGAAATGGGTGGTGTAAAACTTGGTAAACGCAAACCTGGCGAACTATATATTGGTGTTCCAATCTCAGAAATATTAACTAACATTCGTTTAGGTGATGGTGCAGCTGATCATATTGGTGAGATTCAAGCTTGGGATTTAAACAAAAATGAAAAAGTTTGGACGTTTAATATCAAAGAAATGAACTGGGGACCAATCCTAACAACAGGTGGTAACTTATTATTTTCTGGTGGTTCTAATGATCGTATGTTTCGTGCTCTAGATGCACGAACAGGTAAAAAAGTATGGGAAATGCCAATGAGTTCTGGTGTTACTGCCGTACCTTCAAGCTTTAAAGTTGATGGCGTGCAATACATTGCGGTTCAATCTGGCTGGGGTGTTGATGCACAACGTATGCAGGGCGCTTTTGACGCGGTAATGGACCATAAAACGGTTGTACCACAAGGCGGCGTTATTAATGTATTTGCATTAAAAAATAAAATTAAATAACTCTAGTAAATAGTAGCTGTAAATCAAAGTTCTGCTGGTTGCATCTTAATCAGCAGACAATTTCATAGTTTATAAAATATCATAGGAGCCTGACAATGTTAGAGCCCATTACCCGTTACCAAAATTTTATTAATGGTCAGTTTACTGATTTATCAGGGGCTGAAATAGAAAATTACAACCCCGCAAGTCAAGTGTTGTTGTCGACCATTCCGCAATCGAGCGAGCAAGATGTTGATAATGCACTTAACTGTGCTAAGGATGCACAAATAGGCTGGAGTCTAAAACCAGCTATTGAGCGTGCTGGTTATTTACGTAAAATTGCTGAAGGTATTCGTAAAAATGCTTATGAGTTAGCGCTGTGTATTACCAAAGAGCAGGGTAAAGTACTCCCATTAGCTGAAGTAGAAGTGAATTTTACTGCCGATTATCTCGACTATATGGCCGAATGGGCCCGACGTATTGAAGGTGAAATAATTACCAGTGATCGTGCAGGTGAAAATATTTTTTTATTTCGTAAACCCTTAGGTGTAGTGGCAGGGATTTTGCCATGGAATTTCCCTTTTTTCTTGATTGCTAGAAAGATGGCACCAGCCTTGATTATGGGCAATACCATTGTTGTTAAGCCTAGTGAAGAAACGCCTAATAATTGTTATGAATTTGCTAAAATTGTTGCTGAATCTGGGTTACCTGCAGGTGTATTTAATGTTGTCGGTGGTGCTGGAAGTGTTGGGCATCAACTGACCAGTGATAAACGAGTCAACATGATTAGCTTCACTGGTAGTGTTGATACAGGTAGTCGAATCATGGCAACCGCATCACAAAATATAACTAAGCTTAATTTAGAGCTTGGTGGTAAGGCACCAGCGATTGTACTGAATGATGCCGATATTGATTTAGCGGTCAAAGCTATTACCGCTTCTCGTGTTATCAATACCGGACAAGTGTGTAATTGTGCTGAACGTGTTTATGTTCAGCCGGATGTTGCTGATGAGTTTATCAGTAAGTTAAAAATGTCGATGGATCAGGTCACCTTTGGCGATCCTTTATTAAAAGGGGACTTAGACATGGGGCCATTGGTTAATAAAATAGGGCTTGATAAGGTAGCACAAATGGTTGAAATAGCTCAAAACCAAGGTGCGGAGCTTATTACGGGCGGTCACATTGCCGACCTTGGTGCGGGCTATCACTACAAACCGACTGTTTTAGCTAACTGTAGCAGTGATATGGAAATCATGAATAAAGAGATATTCGGTCCAGTTTTACCTATTCAGATTGTTAATGATTTACCCGAAGCAATCGCAATAGCGAATGCTAGTGATTATGGTTTAACATCTTCTTTATATACACGTGATCTTAGTAAAGCAATGCAAGCGGCTAATCAGTTGAGTTATGGCGAAACTTATATCAATAGAGAAAACTTTGAGGCGATGCAAGGGTTTCATGCAGGCACACGTAAATCAGGCATTGGTGGTGCTGATGGTAAACATGGTTTATATGAATATTCACATACGCATGTTGTTTATATTCAAGCTTAATACCAAATGAAATAATGAATGATCTATTCATTACTTCAATTGGTATAAGTCAATAACAATTTTATTTCGATAATTAGGCATTAAAGAGAAGGCATTCTTTTTAATGCCTATTATATCGGTTAAATGCCTTCCTTAAGTAATGGAGTTAACATGGGAAGATTTGAAAGTATTCTACAGCGTTCTTCAGTATCATTTTCTATTATTGACACACTGGAACAGCTTCCACAGTGGGCAGCATTGTATCGGTATCGTAACAATATAAATGATAAAGTTTATATTCACAATTCGTCCATATTAGAGGAATTAAACTGGCATGCTGCTTCGATAGAGTTATCTTCTGACATCCATCAGTCTCAAGTACAGATATTTCACGCTTTAATGGCTAATAGTGAAAGTGGTTCACTTATATTTGACTACGATCTACAACAACAACTAAATCAAACTGATGACGGTGAAAGTACCATTGTTATTTTAAATACTTATAAATTGATGGACAGTATGGAATTTGTCGTCAACCAAATAGATGAGCTTAATAGGGATCAGCAAGAACGAAATATCAATGTGATACATCCTGCAGAACTTCCTTTTGGAACACAGCTTTGTTTATATCGTGGTTAAATAAATAATAAAACCTAGCTGCTGAATAACATTACAAGTGTTGCATAAAATGCTACATGTGTCGCGAAAAGTGTAACGTGTATGCCGTATATGTTGGTTAAAGGATATTCAAATGTTGATGATATATTTTAGGCTCGTAGTTGAAGTAACAGTGTTGCACTTACCTATCCTAAGATATAAAGGATAACTTATTTCATTGAATTTGTTGTTTACTCACTGTTTGGCTCAGTATTTGCTCTTATACCTTAGATAAGATAGAACGACTGATTTTAAATAAAGTTAATATGGCTAGATAACCACGTTAATTATAACGAGTGAAAATTAACGGGTGTGTGACCTATATATTTATCGTTCTTGACCACTTTCGAGAACCCTAAGTCAGGAAAATAATAATGATAACTCAATACCCGACGAATAGAAAAACAGAAGATGTGGTTGCTTATATTACAGGTAACTTTCAACGAAGGGCTATCAAGCCAGAATCAATGATTGTGCAATCGTGGGAGCGGTGCTTTAGCGATTATCAATTAAACCCTGATGCTAATAGTGAAAGCATTGTGCTCACCTCACAAGAATTGAAAAATCATCAGCAATTGATGGGGGATTATTTCAAAATAGCAGCAGACGGTGTAAATAGTTTTGGTAATGCGTTAAATCAGGCAGGACTAGCTGTATTACTTGCGGATAGTCAGGGAGTAACCGTGGCTAAACGATTACCTTACGCAGAAACTGAGCTTTTTAAAGCAAATGGTTTTGTTTTAGGCTCTTGTTGGAGTGAAAAGCTAGTGGGCACTAATGCAATAGGGACGACACTAGTGGAAAAAAAACCGTTAATTGTACATGGTCAAGAGCATTATAACTTCAACAGTGGCAACCTTAGTTGCTCTACTGCACCTATTTTTGACTCTTTGGGTAATTTTATGGGGTGTTTAAATGCGTCATGTCTTGCGGCTAATGGAGGAAAAGAAACACAGTTTCTGACACTGAAATTAGTTACTATGTACGCAAGAATGATTGAAAATAGTCATTTTTATCATTTTCATCGTAACAACATTGTTATCACTATCAAGCCGATGAATAACTTTGGAGAAGAAGGTCAAGGCTGTTTAATTGCACTGAGTGAAAATGGGAATATTATTGGTGCCAATCGAAACTCGTTCTCTCAGTATGCCATAACAACTATGGGTGATTTGATCGGTAAAAAAATAGAATCGCTCTTAGCATTATCAATTGAACAGTTGCAAATCCGTACTCAAGGAGGGTTAACTGATTCTTCCATCACCATAGGTAATAGTGATGAGAAATTTACGTTACAGCTTAATGTTCCTATACGATTACTCAGTAAAAATAATGCGATAGTTAAAAGTAAAAATAAAATAAATAAAATACATCATGGCCATCCGTCACTAGATCAGCTCAAAGGTAATGATCAAAATGTAATCGCTAGTATTATCCGTATTCGAAAAATTATAAATCAAGATATTCCTATTCTTCTTCAAGGTGAAACGGGAACCGGTAAAGAAGCCTTTGCCAGAGCAATTCATGATGAAAGTGATCGCGCTAATGGCCCCTTTATAGCACTTAATTGTGCTGCAATCCCAGAATCATTGATAGAAAGTGAGTTATTTGGTTATCAAAGCGGTACTTTCACTGGGGCCCGTAAAAATGGCATGAAAGGTAAACTAAGCCAAGCAAATGGTGGCACGATATTTCTTGATGAAATTGGTGATATGCCAATTCAACTGCAAACTAGATTACTGCGTACCCTTGCTGAAAAGGAGGTTTTGCCTTTAGGGGCCGAGGTGCCTGAAATATTAGATGTTAAAGTTATTTCGGCTACCCATCAAAACTTAATGGAACAAATCAAAAATAAAGAATTTAGGGAAGATTTCTTTTATCGCTTAAATGGGATGTCTCTGAAGCTACCTGCGCTAAGAGAACGTAGTGATAAGGGTAACGTTATTACATCGGTATTAAAAGTTGAAAACACCTCAATGGATGATATTCAATTTGAGCCACAGGCTTATCAATTGTTATTAGACTATCCGTGGCCAGGTAACATCCGACAATTGAAGAATGTGCTTAAATATGCTTTAGCTTTAAAAGAGGGCTTAACCATAACAGTTAATGACTTACCCGCAGAAATAATCGATAGCAGTCCTTATATTAATACAATGCTAGTGGCTGATGACAACCAACCTAATATCTTTGTTAGTAGTAATGACCAAGGTGCTAATGTATTGCTCAATTCATTACGTCAGCATAAATGGAATGTTACAGGTGTTGCAGAAGAATTAGGTATCTGTCGTTCAACCATTTATCGAAAAATGAAAAAATTTAATATCATTCAACCTAACGATGTTTTTTAAATAAACAGCCACTAATCAATGTATTACTGTAAACGTTCATTTCAATTTATTAGTATAATAAATGCTTATTCATTAGCTAAACTCGTTGACCGTTGTTATTGGTAAAAATAATAGCAATATCTAAAAAAAACCGTAAATACAACTTTGGAGTATCATTATGAAATTATTATCAGTAAGTCTTTTATGCCTTTTTAGTACGAGTATATTGGCGAGTAATCTTCCTCAATCAATGGAGGAATTAGAGCAACGTTATCTGACAGCCTATCAAAATAAAAATATTGATAGTATTTACAATTTAATTGATTGGACAGGGGTTAGCGGTTACAAGAAAAAAATGGTTAAAGTTTACACGAGAAATAGCCTTGGAAAAAAAATTATAAAGACAGAATTTGAAGCGGTTGATGAAACGTTTTTTAATGATTTTTCTGTTGGTGAGAAACACTTTAAATCTAACCTTGCTGTTGAAAATTTATTTAGGATCGAGTTTGATAATCCACAGAGAGAAGAGTCATTAGTCTATTTGGTCGGTAAAAGTTCAGAAGGTTATCAGTTTTCTCTTTCAATAAAAAACAAAATAAAATCAAATGATAGCGACTTTTAATGCTTTGTTAGCGCATTAGGCAATATTCTAACCCCCAACAAATGGAGAAAATACTATGCCAAGATATGTAATAGAACGAGACATTCCTGAAATAGGATCTGCTGAGCGTGAAGATCTGCGAGAAGCTGCTGATAAGTCTAATGGCGTACTAAATGCAATGCAGGCAGAACAGAAGAAAATTCAATGGGAACATTCCTACGTGGCTGACAATAAGACATTCTGTATCTACTTAGCTGATAATGTCACACTTATCGAAGAACATGCGGAGCGAAGCGGCTTTCCTGCCACCAAAGTAACTGAAGTACGGAAGATTATTGATCCCGTAACAGCGGAAGACTAAAATTCATTATGAGTACTTGAAGTGGCTCTAGCTAACGTTAGGCCGCTAAGGGCAGGTTTTATAAACTCTAATTTTTATAACTACTCTAAATGTTTTTTACCACTCTTCACTTAAATTTATCTATTAAGTTTTTAATATCAAGCCTTACCCCCTGTAGACAGCATCATCTAATTGACCCTTCTTTTCTTTTGATAAAACTTAAACAGCTGTAGCAATTCTCACAAAAATTGCTACAGCTGTCCTAATATAACTGTAATTTTATAGTTAACATACTTAATAAGAAATAACGTGTTAAATAAAAAATACTATTTAAATCAATTTGTTGAGTGTTAATTCTGTTTTTTTTTATTATGTTTTTTTATTTGGCACAAGCATTGCGATATATAACCCCAGTATCTAAAAAAACAATCACTAAATGGGGAAAAAAATGAAAAAAACAATTATTGCCGCTAATGTGGCTGCTCTATTAGCACTGGGTCTAACAGCTACTCAGGTTCAAGCGGTAGAGTTTATGGATGGTAAACTTAAGATTAATGGTGCAGCTATGCAATCGTGGCAATCAGCTATGGAAGTTGATGGCTTCGCAAGAGCTCCGCAAGAAGCTGATAGTGGCTTTCATCGTCTACGTTATGCGCTGCATTTTAATGCTCAAGTGACTGACACTATTTCCGTGTTCGCCGAGTTGGCGGAAGAACCAAATGACTTTGGTAACTTTAATGTTGCTCAAGATTTGGCTTGGATTCAATTTGCTAAAGATGGTATTGGCCTTAGAGTGGGTAATGTAATTTCTACTACTCAAAACTTCATTGAGTATTCAGATGGTGCTGTTGTTCAAAGCAATCCACTAATTGGTAATAGCCCTGTAGATATGATTACTGCAGAAGAGGGTCTTTGGCTTTACGGTGCACATGACAATATCACTTGGGATGCTGTGGTAAGTAAGCCTAGTTTTGCTACAGATTTCTCTAAAGATTCTGGTTACAACTACGGTTTACGGGGTACCTATGGATTTGATAATGGTTTGTCTGTTGGTGCAGGTTTATTTATTACTACGGCTGAATTAAATTGTGCTACAGATGGCTCGTGTACAGATAATGTAGACGCTGCTATTGGTTCACTTATTGCTGTTGGTGATGGTGATAATTATCAGTTTGGTAGTGATGGTACAGGTTTAACCGGTACACCAGGTCGAGGTAGTCACTTTGCAATTGTTCCTGGCATTAGTGCAACAATCTGGCAAATAGACGCTCAATATAAAACAGAGAACTTAAAATTAAATGCCTATTATGGTTTAGCTCAAGATGATTATAGCTGGGCTGATGATGGTATTGCCGGATATCGACCAGTCTCTGGAAGTTTCACTAATACCGAGTCTAAAGTCTCTTTTATAAGCGTTAAGGCTAAATACGATATTAACAAAAATGTCTACGTTGCAGCTCGTTATTCAATGTCTACTAATGAATCAGCGGGAATTTCTAGTGATGATAGTTTAGATCGTATTCAAGTAGGCGGCGGTTATTGGATTGCAGATAAAGTATTGCTAAAAGTCGAATATGTTAAGCAAACAGAAGAAGCACATTCTGGTGGACAAGCGACTAATGGTGAAGGTGAAGCTGAATGGGATGGCATATTAGCTGAGCTGTCTGTATCGTTTTAATCAGTAACTGATTTATAAACGTACAATATTTCTATAAGACACAAGGACGTGTCCGACCATAAAAATTAAACTTTAATCTACTACTTTGTGAGTTCACTATGAAAGAAATAACCGCAACATCTTTAAGTATTGGTCTTGTTGGCGCAATAGCCACTTGGCTTGCCTTTGGCCTTTTATCTGGTTACATTTTAATTTGGGCTGTTTTCATTGCTTGGGCAGGTTTCGCCGCGCTTGGTGGAGATAACCAAGCTTTAAAAAACACGATAGTTTGTGGTGTTTTTGGTGTTGTAATTGGTTGGGTTGCTGCTTTTATCGTATTAACTATTCCTCTAGCTGATACGTTAGGTATGCCACTTTGGAGCGCAATTGTTGTTGGTATAACGGCATTTACAGTTGTTTTTGCTTCAAATTTTAAAATGTTTTCGGCAGTACCCGCTTCAGTTTTATCGTACGCAGCAACTTTTGCCTACCTTTTACAAACTAATGAAAAGATGTCCCTAGTCACTTTAACCAATATTAATTTTGACAATCCATTATTGTTAATTTCTTTATCTGTTATTTTTGGAGGTGTATTTGGTAAGATATCAGTGATAGGTGCCACCTATATGACCAAAGAAGTCTAAAAAGGATATAAATAATATGTTACAACGATTCCCCATTTCAACTATTACGATGGCTTGTTTTTCAATGGTCAGTTGTTCTTTGCTTGCGGCAACTGAACAAACTGAGACAGTTAAGCCAAATAGTACGGATGCTGCAATTGAGGTTATCGTTGTGACAGGTACTCTTCAGCAATCTGAACTTCTTACTTTAGCAGGCAATATTGATCGACTATCGCGTGAAGATATTGTCTCAGTTAGCGCTGTACATCCGAGTGATATTTTAAACAGAGCAACAGGCGTTCATGTTCAAACGAATAATGGTATGGAATCGTTGCCTTCTGTACGTTCGCCTGTTTTAACTGGCCCCGGTGCCGCGGGCGCTTTTTTATTCCTTGAAGACGGTATTGCTACGCGCTCGGCAGGTTTTGCTAATAACAATGGCTTATCAGAGTTAAATCTTACACAAGCACAAGAAGTTGAAATTATTCGTGGCCCAGCCAGTGCGGTTTATGGTTCAAATGCGGTTCATGGTGTGGTTAATGTTTTAACCAAAGCGCCAAATAATGGCGGTGATATAACCTTACTTGCAGGGCCTAATGAGAGGTATCAACTACAAGGTACGGTTGGAAGTGAATCAGATAATCAAGGTGTTAGTGGTAATATTCAAGCCATTGATGATGGTGGTTACCGGGATGATAGCGACTTTACCTCATTAAAGTTGGGGCTGCGTCATGACTATGTTACCGGAGATGATCAGTTTAAGACAAGAGTCTCTGGTTTTATTCTTGATCAAAATACGGCTGGGTTTATTTCGTCTGGTGACAATGGCTCTGATTGCTATACCTCTACATACTCAGAAGAAAATCTCTATAAAGATAGCAATGCCATGGAAAAAAACTGTGATAGTGATGCTTATCGAAAATGGTCATCTGTTCGTATTGCTACTAGTTGGCAACGTGAGCTGAGCGATGATAGAAGCTTTTCCATGACACCTTATTTTCGACTTAATCAGATGGAATTTCGACAACATTATCTCCCATCAAAAGCCATTGAAGAAAACAGTCACTACAGTGTTGGTATGATTAATAGCTATCATTGGCAGGTAGATCAAAATTTTGCTTTAGTGATGGGCATTGATTTTGAGTGGACAGAAGGAGAGTTGACGCAAACTCAAGAAAAACCAGATACTTATAGTTGGGGTAAAGCGCGTCAACAGGGACTTCATTATGATTATAAAGTGGACGCTTCTACTATTGCTCCCTATATTCAGGCGGATTGGCAGTTAACTGAGCAACTTAAATTCACGGGCAGTATGCGCTTTGATGCGACCAAATACCGGTATGATAATTTAATCGCCGACGGTACTACCAAAGCGGATGGTAGTTCATGCGTAAATAATAATGATGAGCCTACCGAGTGCTTATATAAACGTCCTAGCGACAATAATGATAGCTTTGACAATACCAGCACTAAGTTAGGTTTTAATTATCGATTGAATAATGATATCGCATTTTTTGGTAGTTGGTCTCAAGGTTTTAGAGCACCACAAACCACAGATATGTATCGCTTACAAAAACAACAGTTTGTTGGTGAAATTAAGTCAGAGCAACTTGACAGCTTAGAGCTTGGTTTGCGTGGGGTGAGCAATAAGCTAACCTATGAAGTTGTCGTTTATAATATGAACAAAGAAAACTTCTTTTTTCGTGATGCCGAAGGATTAAATGTTACTGACGGTGAAACTTCCCATCAAGGACTTGAATTAAGTATTAACTATGAGTTAACTGAGCAATTAAGTCTTGCCCTTAATTATAGCTATGGCCAACATGAGTACGAATTTGATCGAGTGAGTAGCGGCGTAGTTAAGGGCAATAAAGTTGATACAGCGCCGGAGCAACTAGCAAATGTACGTATTGCTTGGCAACCGAGCGATAACAGTAAACTTGAGTTAGAATGGTTACATATGGGCAGTTATTATTTAGATCCCGCTAACGAACATAGCTATGCTGGCCATGATTTATTACAACTTAGAGGCTCAGTGACGTTAAGTAATAATACTCGTTTGTTTGCACGTGTAGAAAATTTGACCGATGAACGCTATGCGAGTCGGGCTGATTATGCTTTTGGCTCATACCGTTTTTTTGGTGGTCAACCTCGGGCCTTACATGTTGGCGCGACTATTTCTTTTTAACGATAGATAGTTAGCTTCAAATCCATTGAACTGTTTGAAAAAGCCATCTGATTTTATCAGTTGGCTTTTTTTTCAGTGAACCACATACCTTTAAAATTCATACTAATGTCTCCATTTGTGTTTTTTCTTAAACGGAGTAGTATTGAGCATAGGATCAGATTTTTTCAAGCTTTATGGTCTGCCAGTTAGGCGAACGAATCTCATATAAAGGACTAAGGCTACCCCGCCAATAGAACAATATAATAGAGAGTGCCATAATGAAACCTGAGCTAAATAAAATCCTCGACCTTAAATTTTGGCAAAGCCTACAGGATAATTTTTCGGAATTATCTGGCATGGCGACCTTAACTGTAGATAACGAAAAACCGGTGACCTCTGGTAGTCATTTTACTGATTTTTGTACAATGTATACTCGTCAAAGTGAGTTGGGTCTTGAACGTTGTAATGATTGCGATCTCAAAGCGGGTCGAAAATCCTGGAAATCTGGCAAGCCCTTAGTCTATAAATGTCATGCAGGCTTAGTCGATATGGCTGCTCCTATAATGGTTAACGGTCGACAAGTAGGCTCAGTATTAGGTGGTCAGGTATTGACCTCACCACCTGATGAATGGGTATTTAGACGTTACGCCAAGGAATTGGGAATTAACCCCGAGCAATACTTTGATGCAGTGAAACGAGTACCCATTGTTTCAGAGGAAAAAGTAAAAGCAGCTTCTCGCCTTTTATTCCAGATTGCCACTAAAATGGGAGATGTTCATCTACAACAGGAGAACATTCAAAAAATCAGCTATTTACTCGATCGGGAGAATTATTATTTTCGCCAAGCGCATGATAGTGCTCTGATATTGTCTTTTGATAATTCAGATGAAGGCAGTGATTTTAAACAAAATGGTTTGTTGGCGGTAAACAAACAAGGCAAGGTAGTTGCGGCTAATAGTACCGCAGCAAAGGCCTATCAATTACGATCAGATACAAGTTTCACTGAGGTACCAGTTAATCAATTATTTGATGCATCAGTGAGTGACTTGAACTCAGCAGGAGGTTCTGTTTTACTGCGGTGTAAGCAAAGTGATGAGGTAGTTAAAGTTGATTTATCTGCCCCTTTCAACTTTGTTGCTAAACCCCTATCTAAGCAAGTAAATAATATTCATGCGAACAGATCAAAACACCCATCAATGGAAGAACTAAGCGGTAAAGATCCCGTTATTCAGCATAATATTGGTTGTGTGCGTAAGGTACTGAATAAAGGTATTTCAATTCTGATATTAGGTGAAACAGGCACAGGAAAAGAAGCATTTGCTAGAGCAATTCATGAAGAAAGTAATCGTGCTAATGGACCTTTTATTGCACTTAACTGCGCTGCTATTCCTGAATCATTAATAGAAAGTGAGCTGTTTGGTTACAGTGGTGGAACTTTTACAGGCGCGAATAAAAAGGGCATGAAAGGAAAGCTATTATTGGCTAATGGCGGTACTATTTTTCTCGACGAAATTGGTGATATGCCTCTTTTACTTCAAACTCGGCTGCTGAGGGTGCTAGCAGAGCAAGAAATATTACCCTTAGGGGCAGAAAAACCAATCGCTATAGATGTAAATGTAGTTTCTGCAACACATCAAAATTTATCTAGTTTGATTGCTAACAAGTTTTTCAGGGAGGATTTATATTACCGTCTTAACGGAGCAACGTTAAAACTTCCACCTTTAAGGAAACGGCTCGATAAAGAACATTTAATAAACGCTATTTTTGCTCTAGAGTCGAAGAAAAAGTTTAAACTGGATCCGGGTGCGTTGTTGGTGTTATTACAATACCAGTGGCCAGGTAATATAAGGCAATTAGTGAATGTAGCTCGTTATGCTTTAGCGATTAGTGAGCATAATCAGGTTAAATTGGACTGCTTACCTGAGGAAATCTGTGAGCCAGAAATGACAAGTACAGTTGACTTAAGTGAAGTCGTTGGTGATAAAAATGAAAAGGTTACAATGCTCTCGACTAAATTGAGTGATAAAGGTGAGGCTTTGATAGAAACTTTGCGTAGGCACAAGTGGAATATTTCAGCGGCTTCAAATGAGCTTAATGTTAGTCGCTCTACACTATATCGTAAAATGGATCGATATCAAATTAAACAACCTAATACATTATATTAATGTTTTAGTCAGAACTAAAGTTGTTGATGTTTTTTACTCGTAAACAATCTCGATTAAACGCTCTTTCCGTTGTCTTTTTTTAGTTGCTACAACCTCTATGGCACATAATGAAGGGCTACTATTGATGACAATGCACTCTAAACATTGCACACATTCTTTCATATCAATATCTCCCTGTTTACTAATAGCATCAATTTCACACTTTACACGGCATTTTTGACAAGGTGTTCCACATTCTGCACGGCGAGTTAACCAGTTAAAAATTGGAAAAACACCCAATAATGCTAAGCATGCGCCAAGAGGGCATAGATATCGACAGTAAAATTTGTGTATTTTCATTGATATAAGCAGAAGTATGGCTGCATAGATAACATATTGCCATTCCCTAATAAAATAGAGTGTGATGCTTGTTTTAAATGGCTCTAGCTCCGCTAACATTGCTCCAAGGGTTAAGGAGAAGAAAGATCCACCAACTATAATTATCAAAAAAAGATACTTTAGTTTTTGTAGGCGGTTATGCCATTTTTTAGAAACTTTCCATTTTTTAATCTTAAATTTCGACGCGAAAATACCCGCAAGCTCCTGCAATGCACCGAATGGGCAAAGCCAACCGCAGAAAACTCCCCGTCCAAAAAATACAAGACTCACCAAAACAAAACACCAGAGAATACTAATCATAGGATCAAGCAAGAAGGGGACTAATGAGGCTTCATCCATCATCAAGTGCTGGAATGTCAGTATGTTAACAATACTGAGCTGTCCCTGAGCGTAGTAACCTATAAATATAATAGTGAAGAGTAAATAACCTAACCTTATTTTATTGAAGCTATTTGGATTTAGTACGAAATAATGTTGATTGAGAAATATAATTGAAAGCAGTACAAGTCCAAGCAGTAGTAAGGCAATTTCATTTTTCCTTTGATACCATAGTTGTTGCCAGAGAGCTATATCATCAGTTAATTGGCTATTATCTGAGGTGAAATATTCGGCAGGAAGTTGATAAATATCGACTAACCTTGCTTGCTTTGTCGCGTTAAATGTCAACTTTATTCGATCTAAGGGATTAAAGTTAGCCACTGTTGGTATACGTAATAGTGAGACTTCATCCCATTTTCCATGTTTATCAGCAATGTTTTTCTCGGTTTTCTTTAATTTGAAAGGCTTGCGAATAATCTCAGTATTACGTTGTTTAAGGCTTAATCGCGAGGTGAGTAGTGTTTTCTCCCATTGGCCTTTACCTAGAATTAGCAGATATTGCTCATCTTTTTTAGATTGAGTTAGCCATGCTTGGTAGGCTTTTTCAGCGAAAATATTTTTGGCAACAAGTGGGTGACTAATATAAACTAAATATATTTCTGCTAAGGGCGTCACATTGTCCATCGAGACTGGTTGGCTTGGATATCCCAGTCTCTTATCCATTTTGGCAGTATCAATCTGTTGTTTATAAATAGGCCAGTATTTTATTAATCCTGTTTCTACTAATTGTTTAAGTGTCAGTACTTCAAACTCTCCAACCTTAGGGATATTTCTAGACAGAGATGCATAACCTGCTAATTGTTTTGCACGTGCAACAGCGCGAGCAGACTTGGTAATTGTTTTGTTGATAGCATTAGTGGTGACAGTTGCGCTGGTAATGCCATCGATATAAGTACTTTTTCTATTACCTTGAAGTTCCTTTTTATCATCACCGCTGATGTAAATATTATTCGATGCAGCAACGTTAATTAGCTGCGCCATGTATTTGTTTAATTTTTGAGGTCCGTTACCTTTGATAAAAATAGGCTCATAATGATCAATGACGACAAAGCCTGAGTATAATCCTTGTGGTGATAAGCCGATCATAATATCAATCGGCTTGCCGCCATAACCCCTAACAGGAAATATCTCAGCGGTTCGAAATGCATAACCGGCTAATGTTCCTAGTTGATACACAGGAGTAATACTTAAGTCTTTATCTTCCTGATTTGTATGACTTGCGTTGGGAAATAGCCGTTGAAGTTCAGGCGTGAGTGGTACCTCAACGGCCATTGATTTAGGGCTGATAGAAAAGGTAAAACTAATTAATATCACCATGACAAAATAATATAAAGATGAACGGTCAAAGTTCATTGTTTTACCCTTTGATAAAAGCCTATTAGTTGTAGGCTTAATTAATTTTTATTGACAAATCACCTCTGGTAATATTATTTTTTATTTGTGTAGGAATATCTCTTTTTAAGAACTTCAAGAGAACCCTCATAGAGCCCAGCTATTACCTTAATAGCTTCAGCATCAGAAACACCATCGGCTCTAAAATTGCTTTTCCAACTGAATTCACTGCTTCCATTACCAAGGTCTTTTACGCTGATAGTTGATGTGTAATTAGATAAAGGAAGTGGGGATTTTGTGATGATATAGCTATAACTTGTTTCGCTCTTATCAACCATTGTTTCCTCAACAATACCTCCCCCTTTAAGGTTTACCTTACGAAATGATCCGATTTCGTTGCCATTAGATAAAATACTCGTAATAACTGTTGGTGCTAGATTATCGATACCTGTCCATCCTCCTGTAAAAGCCCAAACCTCATTAGCTGCGGCATGAATGACTAACGTTCTTTCTACACTTAGTTTTTCGGTTGCAGAAGGCATTGAGTTACACCCGAGAAGAGTTAACGCAAGAATCAAAGAAGAGCAAATTTTAATCTTATGTTTTATGTTATATCTTAAGTTTTTAATTACTTTCATGTTATATCACTTTTTTTTATGGATGAATTAGTCAATAAACCCAGTATCTGGTTGGATAATTACAAATATAGATGATAATACTGTGTATTGTGGTTCCATATTTAATCTTACCCAACTCATATGATTTATTTGTTTAGCATAATTGTTAAGGCATAACTTTAGACTAAGAACAGTTATCGCTAGTAGTTTACTTTTAAATATTATGTTCTTTTTCTTTTGTTAAGTTATACCTAACAGTGTCGTACTTTATTGATAGAGCAATTTATATTCCAATATTTTAAACACCTTAAATTCAGTGTGTTACGGTGTTCTTCAGCAGGAAATGCGCCACCTGTATCATTTTTGAGAACAATTTGTTCTAAATAACACACCATCTGTCGCTAATCTTATTTAACTTTGCTACTTAGCGAAGATTAATGCTTAAGCTTTAAAACCAATTCTAAAACCGCCCCAATGTTTACCTTGAATAAAAATTGGAGCTGAAACATCGTGCATTATTTCGCCGGTATCGCGTTTGTAAGTTTGTAATAAAAACTTATCGGTATGTTGGCCACAACGAATACAAGTGGCATCATCATAAATTCGTTTAGTACGATTGTTGACTATATCTATTTGTGGATCGCCCGTTAGAGGTTTAGAAAAACATTTGTTATGGGTGGGAAGGTAACCATTGGTATCAGCAGCGACAGCATAAATTATATTACTGAATTCTTGCAATAATACTTCTTGAATTTTAGGTAAACATCTATCAGTAAAGCTATCAAAGCTGGTAGTAAACTTCTGAGGTGTAGTATTGACTATTGGTTGATAATTAAAGTTGAATAGCTGCTGAATGGTGATTGTTTTATCAGTAATGCTCTGTTCAAATAATCTTCCAACTCTATTTGCAGCAAGTTGTACTTGATCACACATTGACGTAATTACAGTTTTACTATTAAACGCAGATAGTTCCACAAATATTGATTCAGTACTGGTTGATAAACTTGAAGCTTGAATAGATACCTGCTGAGTTTCTTTGTTTTTATCTATTAGAAAATCATGTAAATTAACCACTGAAGTTGATATTTCAGCTGCGGCCAAATCCTGCTCTTGTAATGCATAACTTATTTGATCGCTTGCGCTTGATGAGTCTGACATCAGTTGATCTATTTGTTCAAATGACAGTGACAAGTCTGTCATTGTGGTGACAACACTGTTCGTTTGCTGCACTATTTCTGACATAACCGCTGTAGTCTCACTGGTTTCATAGCTAATTTGTTTTAACATGTCTCCAATTTGGCTGGTAGCATCCGCCGTTTTTGCTGCTAATGTTCTTACTTCATCAGCAACAACAGCAAAGCCTCTGCCTTGTTCTCCAGCACGAGCAGCTTCAATGGCAGCATTGAGTGCCAGTAAGTTTGTTTGTGAAGAAATAGCATCAATAACATCAGTGATACTCTGAATTTCTAGTGCTTTTAGTTCAAGGGAGTGAATTTTATCTGAGGCATTATTTACCGAAAGGTTTAGTTGATTAACTATTTTTATATTGGTAGTTAATTGCTGAGAGTTTAAGGAACTGGCATGCATTGCTTGATTTGATTGCTTTGAAGCAATAGCAGCATTATCATTTATCTGTTTACTATTAACAGACATTTGCTCAGCAGCGGTAGCAAGCCGGTCAACATCGTCACTAGATTTTTCAATGGCACTACTTAGTTGTTCTAAAAAGAAGCTGATCTCTGCGGAGTTAATAGCAAGTTCGCTAGCTTTTTTACCTATGATTTCACCAACAGTTTCAAGATTGTTATGTTCTTCATTAGCACGTTTCAGGGAAATATTAAGCAACGTTGTTGAGGTGACTAGTTTACTAGTAAGAAAAGCCATACTTATAAAAACACCCACAACAGAGGCGGCAGTAGTGATTATTATAGAATTGAATATTTGGTAAATAATGAAACTTATTAGTGAAATTATACCTACTATAATTGAGGTAATCGACATACATTTTATTAATTTTCTATTCATTAATTGTCCTAACAGGTTTAGTGATTAATGATAAAAGCAGAATGAGAAACGTAAGCTTCTTTTAATCTATTCATGCCGCATTAGTACTTTAGATAAACTGCTAAATGTCAGTTACAATGTAACAATTATGCAAAGATCATTTTACAGCTACCCTCATCAATGCAATATTCAACCCAATAATTAAAATTGTTAAATAACAGTGTGTTAAATGTTTTGTTATGGGTTGTGTGCGACATTTGTAGTGGTCTTTTTCAGTAAAACTACACTTTAAAATGCATCATATGTATCAATGGATAGTATCGAAGAAGGTGATCTGGTTTAATGGCATTGGACACTTTAATAAAGGATAATATCCTAGCTAATCGAGGTGTTTATTAATCAAAAATGACAATAGAAAACTTACACAAAAGCATTTAAAGAAGAAGCTATAATTGACCAGCAATTTAACCCAAAGCAAGCAAATCAAATTTGGGTTGGCGATGTGATGTACCTTAGAACGGATAAAGGTTAGGTGTACTTAGCGATTGTTATGGATTTATATTCTCTATATATTATCGGTTGGTCAATTTATAAATGCATGATCGTTGACTTGGTTAGAGCGAGCGATGAAAATGGTGCTGAACCTTAGGAAAACGGCTAAAGGTTTGATATTTCACAGTGATTGAGGCTCTCAATATTCTAGATATCGTTTTGGGCAACGGTTAAAAAATAATATTACCGTTTCAATGAGTAGTCGAGGTGCCTGTTTGAATAATGTAGTTGTTGAACGATTTTTTGGTAGTTTGAAAAATAAATAATTGTTAAATATTTATTATTTAACACGCTGTGGTATGAAGGAAGATGTTGAAGCTTATATCCGATATTACAATCAGATCAGGCTTCATACATCAAACGCTGATTGTTCTCTAATTGAGTTTGAACAGTCTACAATAAATGTGTTCTATGCCGCTTGACCAGAGTATATTCATTTACTTTTACACTATGTTCAGCTTATACCGATCACTTGTTATGAATCTTCTTCTTCTAACGTTTTAATTAAATCATCTAATAGTTCGTAAAGTAACTCTAACTTTCTTACGCCATATTTTTCTTCTATCGCAATATATCTTTCAACAGATTTTGGCGCTACTTTAGCAAATAATTCTAGGCCGAGTTGTGTTAAAAGTATTATAGAGCGGCGCTGATCACTATCAACAGCTTGACGTACGATAATTTTTCTTTTATCTAGGTTATTGATAATGCGGGAAAGACTTGGCATAAGTAAATGGCAACGTTGCGCCAATGTACTCATGTCAAGGTTACTTTCATGCTCCAAAGCTCGAATCACTCGCCACTGTTGTGGTGTTAAATCATGTTCCTTGAGTGACGGAATAAACTTCTTCATCACTGCTTCCCTTGTTTGCAATAAGGTCATTGGCAGTGAGCGTTCGAAACTACGGAGGGTTTTTGTCATAACTATAAAACTTCGTCCTTAACACCATTAACTAAAGTACCTACACCTTCAACATCTATTTCAACCACATCACCAGGTACCAAATATCTTGGTGGTTCAAAACGGGCACCAGCACCATTTGGCGTTCCTGTCGCGATAACATCACCGGGTTTCAAGTGGAAAAATTTTGAAAAGTAGCTAATGATATATTTAAAAGGGAACATCATACTCGCAGTTGTATCGTCTTGTCTAACTTCACCGTTAACTCTAGTAGTCACTCGCATATTTTCAAATTGCTCTGGAGTGAATTCGTCCGCCGTTACCATCCAAGGACCCATTGCACCTGAATGGATAAAGTTTTTACCTTGGGTTACGTTAAATTTGGCATGACGTACCCAATCACGAAGCGTACCTTCGTTCATTATGGTTATTCCTGCAATATGATCATAAGCATCTTCTTCAGCAATACGGCGACCTTCTTTACCAATAATAATGACAATTTCGCCTTCATAATCTAATTTATCAGATTCTGGCGGTCGAATAAGCGGTTTGTCATGGCCGGTAAATGAATCGGGTGTACGAATAAATAAGCTTGGAAATTTAGGGGCTTCAGAGCCATCTTTATATTCAGCATTGCGGTTTGCATAGTTAACGCCAACACAAGCAATTTTTCCTGGGTTACTGATTGGAGGTAAAAATTCTACATCTTCCGCTTTGTAATCAACTTCTAAACCGTTGGCTAGCTTTTTCATCGCATCAAGTCGGTCTTGCTGTAATACTTCTAATAAACTACTGCCAAGTAAGTTGCCTAAATCAATAACTCCTTCGTTGGTGATTACACCCCATGACTCTTTTCCTGCATGATTAAACGTTAAAAATCGCATTGAACATATCCTAAATCGTTAAAAGTTTACTATGAGAATATATATATAACACGTTAAGTAAAGTGCCACAACAAAGCGAGCACCTTTTTCTGTTTCTTTAGCATATATAGGAATTTTGTAGATTGATACTTGACATGTACTGTGAATGATAGTTAACATGTTAATCAAATGATTTATTGTTTTTTTAATTAGAGAAGTTAGTAATTACTTATTGCTAAGCAAATAAAACTATTAACCACAAAATAACTTGGAGCGGCTAATGTCTGAATTCGAACAAAATCTTAGTAGAGCAAAGCAATATTTAACGCGATTTAAAGAGACGCCTTTAGGGCAATTTATTGGTGGTGAGTTTTATACTAATGAGAAAACTTTCACTAATTTAACACCCGTAGATAATACCTCTATTGGTGAAGTTTCAGAAGGTACTGAGATAGACGTTGATAAGGCGTGTGAAGCAGCCAAAAGTGCCTTTCCTGCGTGGCGTGATATGCCAGGTGCTGAACGCAAAAGAATATTACACCATTTTGCTGATAAAATAGTTGAGCGTGCTGATGAGATCGCCTTAGTTGAATCAATGGATTGTGGTCAACCTATCCGATTTATGAAACAGGCAGCGATACGTGGTGCAGCAAACTTTAGATTTTTTGCCGATAAAGCACCAGAAGCGGCCAATGGTTTGTCACTTCACCAAGAAGATCACACTAACTTTACCGTACGTTCACCTATTGGCCCAGTTGGCATTATAACGCCTTGGAACACGCCATTTATGTTGGCAACATGGAAAATAGCACCAGCTTTAGCATCAGGCTGTACTATTGTTCATAAACCCGCTGAAAAAACACCATTAAGTGCAATGCTGATGGCTGAAATCGCAAAAGATGCTGGTATTCCAGATGGTGTTTGGAATACCGTTAATGGTTTTGGTCATACTGTTGGCAAACGTTTAACTGAACACCCAGCGATTAAAGCCGTTGCTTTAGTGGGTGATTCTGCTACCGGTCGTCGTATTATGAGTCAAGGCGCCGATACTTTAAAACGTGTGCATTTTGAATTAGGCGGTAAGAACCCCGTTATAGTATTTGATGATGCTAATTTTGATCGTGCACTCGATGCTGTGGTTTTTATGATTTACAGCCTCAATGGACAGCGTTGTACTTCATCAAGCCGTTTATTAATACAAAATGGCATTAAAGATAAGTTCTTAGCGGCATTAGCGCAACGTGTACGTAACTTAAAAGTAGGTCACCCGCTCGATCCGAATACTGAAGTTGGACCGCTGGCTCACCAAGCGCATTTTGATAAAGTGATGAGTTATATGACTATTGCCAAACAAGACGGTGCAACCACTAAAGTTGGCGGTATTCATCGTGAAGATCTCGGTAATGGTTGTTATGTTTCGCCAACCTTATTTACCGATGCTGATAGTACTATGCGTATAGCCCAAGAAGAAATTTTTGGTCCTGTTTTAACAACGATTGGTTTTGAGACAGAAGAAGACGCTATTGCTATTGCTAATGATACTGACTATGGCTTATCGGGTTATATATGGACTGAAAATACCGGCCGAGCAATGCGTATGGCCAAATATGTTGAGTCGGGCATGTTGTGGGTTAACTCTGAAAACAACCGTAATTTACCGTCACCTTTTGGCGGCGTAAAGTCGTCAGGTATTGGTCGCGATGGTGGTGATTGGAGTTTCGATTTCTACATGGAAACTAAAAATGTTTGTATTGCACATGGTACTCATAAAATTCCAGTTTTAGGTGCATCATAAATTACAATTATAATGATTAGGAGAATTGAATTATGGGTAAACTTGCCTTTGCTGCCAAAATAACACATGTGCCATCGATGTATTTATCAGAGATGGATGGCGAACATAAAGGTTGTCGTGAAGCGGCGATTAACGGTCATAAAGAAATAGCACGACGTTGTCGAGAGTTAGGGGTAGATACCATTGTAGTATTTGATACTCACTGGTTGGTAAATTCTGGTTATCATATTAACAACGCGCCGCATTTTGAAGGCGTTTACACCAGTAATGAATTACCACATTTTATCAAAAATATGCCATTTAGTTATGAAGGCAATGTTGAGCTTGGTGATTTAATTGCTAAAGCCGCAACTGACGCTGGTGTGCCAACGAGAGCTCATTCGGAGACGACCTTAGGCATGGAATACGGTACTTTAGTGCCAATGCGCTACATGAATGAAGATAAGCAGTTTAAAGTGGTGTCTATTTCTGCCATGTGTCAGGTTCATGATTTAGCAGATAGCGCTAAACTTGGCGCCGCATTAAGAAAAGCGATTGAAGAAGATTATGACGGTACTGTGGCTATTTTTGCTTCAGGTTCATTATCCCATCGTTTCGCTCAAAATGGTATTTCAGAGCAGTATTTACATAAAGTATGGTCGCCGTTGTTAGAAAACATTGATCACCGTGTTGTTGAAATGTGGCAACAAGGCGAATGGAAAGAGTTCGTTGAAATGTTACCTGAATATGCCTTGAAATGTCATGGTGAAGGTTTTATGCATGACACTGCTATGTTACTTGGCGCGTTAGGTTGGGATGAATACCAAGGTAAAGTTGAAGTGGTTACGCCTTATTTTGGTAGCTCAGGTACAGGCCAAATTAATGCAATTTTCCCCGTTGAATAAAAATAAAATAGAGATTTATTTATGCCACATTTCATTCTAGAGCATTCTGGAAATTTAACCAACGAGTCACTTGATTTAGATGCTTTGTTTACCCGTTTAATTGATGAAGCGGTTGGCACGGGTATTTTTCCGTTAGCCGGTATTCGCTGTCGGGCACACAATTGTGAATATTTTAGAGTTGCTGACGGCACCGCTAGCTTTGGTTTTGTTCACTTACATGTGCGTATTGGCTCAGGTCGTAGTGAAGAACAAAAAGCCAGTGCCGCGAAAGTGTTGTTTAGTGTATTAACTGAGCACCTATCTGCTCTTTATGAAAGCCAAGGCTTAGCTATTTCATTTGAGCTATCAGAATTACCTACTCATAAATTTAATCAAAACAACCTTCGTGATTACCTTATAAAGTAGTCTGGCGAAGTCATAATACCAATTGAAGTAATGAATGATTAATTTATTACTTCAATGTGTATCACAAGTATTTTAGAGGATTTGGAACATGCTCAGTAAAGATATTATTGAACAAGCAGCGATAGACCACTTAGCAGCAGAAGAGAACAGTAAACCCGGTTTACCTTTATCAATAAAGCACCCAGAAATGACATTAGAAGATGGTTATGCCATTCAAAAAAGTTGGGTGAGTAAAAAAATAGCACAAGGGCAAAAAGTTGTTGGTTATAAAATTGGCTACACTTCACGCGCAATGCAAAAAGCATTAAACATTGATGAGCCTGATTTTGGTGTGCTTTTAGATAGTATGGTTTTTAACGACGGTGCTCAAATTGACGTATCAAAGTTTTGTGATCCGCGTATTGAAGTCGAGCTAGCGTTTGTTTTAAAAGATCGTCTTGAAGGCGAGAACGTTACCATTTTTGACGTGTTAAATGCGACTGATTATGTGGTTCCTACCTTAGAGATTATCGACGCAAGAACGTATCGTAAAGATCCTGAAACAGGTTACACCAGAAAAGTATTTGATACCGTTGCCGATAATGCCGGTAATGCGGCCATTATTATCGGCGGACGACCAATTAAGCCCTTAGAAATGGATTTACGTTGGTGTGGTGGTATTTTAAATATTAACGGTGTGGTTGAAGAAACAGGCTTGGCTGCGGCAGTGCTTAATCATCCTGCCAATGGCATTTGTTGGGTGGCTAAGCGTTTTGCCCCTCATGGTGTTTCTTTAGAGCCAGGCCAAATTATCTTATCAGGTTCTTTTACCGCGCCAGTTGCCGTAAAAGCAGGTGATACCGTGAATGCAGATTATGGCCCATTAGGCACTATTTCTTGTCATTTCATTTAGAGCTCTTATTATTTTATTTAGGAAAGTATTACGATGAAATTACCACAAAATAAATTTAAAAAGGCGTTAACGTCTAATAAAACGCAATTTGGCTTATGGATGGGGCTACCTGATAGTATTTGTGCTGAAATTGGTGCTGGCGCTGGTTTTGACTGGCTTTTAATTGATGCGGAACATGCCCCTTATGATTTGCGCAGCATTCAAAGCCATTTACAGGCAATCGCACCTTATGATGTACCAGCACTTGTTAGACCGCCAGAAGGCACAACAGCAATTATTAAGCAGTTACTTGATATTGGCGCACAAACGTTACTGATTCCCATGGTTAATACCGCAGAACAAGCACGTCAATTAGTGCAAGATTCGCTATATCCACCACAAGGTATTCGTGGTTTAGGCACCTCGATGGCTCGCGCTGCTCATTGGAATGGAGTAGAGGGCTATTTACAAAAAGCGAATGATGAAATTTGCTTAATTGTACAAGCCGAAACTAAACAAGCCATTGATAATTTAGCAGAGATCGTTGCAGTTGACGGCGTTCATGGCGTATTTATCGGCCCATCTGATTTATCAGCTTCTATGGGCTACGTTGGTAATCCAGGGCACCCCGAAGTGGTTGCCGCAGTAGAGAAGGGGATTGAAATTATTGTTAAAGCAGGTAAGGCCGCAGGGGTGTTAGCGGTTGATAAAGTATTGGCTGAAGGTTATGCCGCTAAAGGTGCTAGCTTTATTGGTGTGGGTGTTGATGTCAGCCTCTTGGCGACGTCAGTGCGTAATTTAGCTAGTCAGTTTTGTCGTTCTGATAAGGCTAGCGAGTTAACTGCTGGTTATTAAGTCGCTAATAGACAATATCCTTTTTGGGTTTTAATTATCTGCATAGGCATGTTTACAGCCAGCGTCGTACTTTTTGGCTGTAAACATGATAATCAATTGGAAAAAGTTTATTAAGCATCTCTTCTTCAGGCTTTATTTGGTAGCGAGTAATATAGTATATAAATAGCGGAATAACGGCGAAGCAAATAAAGTTCTTCAAATAAAGCGCTAAAGCGAATAATACTAACACTAATGCTAAATACATAGGATTACGTGAGTAGGCGTAAATGCCTGAGTCAACTACGGTGCTAGTTTTTTCTGGGGTATGGGGGTGATATGTGGTTTTGTGTTTATGAAAATCATATAAAGCTAATACACCGATAATACTGGCTATGGCTAGCAAAAATATAATGAGAATAAAGCTAAATGGCAAAGCAAAATGAGACTGAGGGAAATAATAGGCTAAACCAAACATTAAGCTTGCACAAATACCAAGTTGCACAGGTGGAATAACTTTTAACGCTAGCTTCATCTTTTATTCCACCATGATTTAGTGTTGTCTGATTTATTTTTCTCTTTATTTTTGGCAGGATTGCATATTTACATTTTAACTAAGTCACATCTGTTGATGCTAATGTAAAGTACCGCGGGAATTACGCCGATTATTGATTTTCACTCGTTGTTGAATGAGTTACACCAAAACTCATTCAGCATACCTAGGCAACTATAGTTTTATAAATGCGTTATTCTATACTCTTCACAAGCAATTTTATCTTCACACTCGCCGTATAAATATAAACTATGGTTTGTCAGCGTGATTTTATGAGATTTAGCAATGTCTGATTGTCTTTGTTCAATGACATCATCCTCGAACTCAACTACTTTACCACATTTTAAACAGACCAAATGATCATGGTGTTTTTTATGGGCAAGTTCAAATACTGATTTACCCCCTTCAAAATGGTGGCGGGTAACTATACCGGCATCATCAAATTGGTTTAGCACGCGATAAACTGTGGCCAAACCTATTTCTTCGTGTTGCTCTAATAATATTTTATAAACATCTTCTGCGCTAATATGTTGATTATTTGGATCTTGAAGAATCGTTAATATTTTAATACGTGGCAAGGTAATTTTTAATCCAGCTCTTTTAAGTTCTTCGTTTTGATCTGCCATGTAAATAAATTCTCTAAAGGTGATAATGTTCAAAAGTATATGAGGTTATTGACTAAGGATAAAGGCTTAGTTGTCTTTATTAGGTTTTTTTAGTTTTAAATAGCAAAAAAGCTCATTTGGTGAGCTTTTTTGGTAAAATAGAGACTATTAAATCCCTATCTTTAATAAGGTTTAAGCAAGTTCTGCTAGGCACATTTCATCATTGAGTTGACTAACCCATTTAGTAACGCGCTCATTAGTTAATTCTGGCTGTCTGTCTTCATCAATACATAAACCAATAAAAGTATTTTCATCAATTAATGCTTTTGATGCTTCAAATTCATAACCGGTAGTAGGCCAATTACCGACAACAATACCGCCTTTGCTTTCAACAATATCACGTAATGGCTCCATTGCATCGCAAAAATACTCTGCGTAATCCTCTTGATCGCCTAAGCCAAAAATGGCGACTAGTTTGTCAGTAAAGTCTATTTCTTCAAGCTCAGGCAGAAAGTCATCCCAGTCACACTGGTTTTCACCATAGTACCAAGTTGGTATGCCTAAAATAAGCATATCAAATTCTGAAATTTCTTCTTTAGTACTTTTAGCGATGTCTTTAACATCGATCATTTTTTTACCGAGCTTTTTCTGGATCATTTTACTAATTGCTTCGGTGTTGCCGGTATCACTACCGAAGAATAAACCTACGATTGCCATGGTTATTTACCTTTTATACTCAATTTAATTTGTTTTATGGGCTAAAGATTTAATCAATAGCGATTCAATTAATTCACTTCGGCTAATCTCTTTAGTTTTAGCCAGTTTTTCTAACTGTTCAAATAAGCTATGGTGTATTTTAAATTCAACTCGCTTTAAACCTTTAGTTTTATCTCGTTTGACTTGATTACGTTTATTCAGTTTTATTTGTACTTTACGTGGGTGTGGGCTTGTTTTGGGTCGCCCAGGACGTTTATCATCACTAAATAGGTCAATGGTGGTTAAATCAGTTAACTCTTTTGCCATTACCCAACACCCTTACTTTCCCAGATTAATTGAATGATTCCTTTGGCAATAAATCCGAAACAACCTAAAAAAAGGACAAGATAAATGACTATTTTACCATTTTTAGGGACATTATTTTTATTCATCACATCGTGAATGGATAAACCAATAAAACCAAAAATAAAAAGAAAAAATAAGTTAAGGCCTATCGCCTCAATAAGTTCTAAATGTTCAGCTAGCATGTGTGTTATTTCACTATGAAAAATACATCAAGTGATGTAAGCCAAAAAATTGGCGACACTATAGCATGTAATGATATTAAACACATTTACTTTCAGAGTACTTACGTTGCCGAACTCTAACTTATCTGTGAAGTTAATTTGTTGATCCTCATCAAAGGCTTAACCTTATGAAGGATAAAAATGTTAGCGTTTTAAAAACACTTCTACTATTTTATTAAAGGCAACCGTCTTTTCAGCATGTAACCAATGACCAGCACCTTGAATTATTTTAGCTTTAGCTTTAGGGAAAAGTAATGCGATAGCACTTTGGTGTTCAGGCAAGATGTAATCTGAATCTGCCCCTTTAATAAATAAAGTATCACCGTTAAATTGTTGCTCAGTTTGGCCATTAATACTTTGCATTATTTGTTGGTAACCTTGTTCAATGTAATGCAGATTACATTTGAATTGAAATTCTCCTTGATTATTTAGGGCTATATTTCTCAGTAGAAAAGATCTTATGCCTTTATTCGGTATATATTTTGCTAATTGAATGTCAGCATCATTGCGTTTATGGACTTGTGTTAAATCGATTGCTTGCAAGCCTTCAATTATCGTTAAATGATGGGCAGGGTATTTAACCGGGGCAATATCAGCAACAATTAGTTTATTCAGTCGCTCTGGAAAAGAAAGTGCAATTTTCATCGCAATTTTACCGCCCATTGAATGACCTAATATATGGCAACTTTCAATAGACAACGTATCTAATAAGTTAATTACATCTTGTGCTAGAACTTGGTAGTCCATATCTTGTTGATGAAAAGACCTACCATGGTTTCTTACATCAATGCTCGTAACACAATAATGTTGACTGAGACTTTTAGCAACCATGTTTAAATTTTCTAAACTACCAAATAAACCATGAATAAGCACAATATGCTTACCTTCGCCTACTTGTTGATAATTTAGCTGCTTAGTGTGTTGTGGTGTTACTTGGCTTATATTTGTCATATTATTTATTTATTCATTTTTTTTTTAACTTATGGCAACTTTATCATGAAATAACCTTGAATTTGGGTATAATCTCGCGGCAATTACAAATTCATAGAAGTTAGTGATAAATGAAAAATATTGAAATAGACGATGAACTTTATCTGTATATTGTTTCTAATACACAAGCTATTGGTGAGAGCGCCTCAAGTATTTTGCGTCGTTTACTCTCGTTAGAAAACACAAATCAGCCGCCTGTCCCACAGTCTCCTCTAGTAACCGAAATCAAAGGCGATGAGACTAATAACGATGAATTACCCCAAAATACCGAGGTGACTGACTCTGATATTGTTGCGACTAAACTTAGCGAAGTAAAAATGATTACTGGCTCAGAAAGCGTTTTTAATTTTATTAATAAAGAAGAGCTTGCCATGCAGCGTGGCGCGGTAGGCCGTTTTTTATTAATTCTCGCTGCCTTGTATAGAGCGCACCCAAATACCTTTAATATTGTGACTAATATTGCGCCTAAAGTAAGTGCGAGAAAAACTAAACGTTTATATTTTGCGTTGAGTGAAGAAATATTAACGGCGAGCGGTAGCAGTACTAAACCGAAGCAAGTTCCCCAAAGTCCGTTTTGGGTTATTACTAACTCAAATACTACGCGTAAAAAAATGATGCTAACAGAAGCTGCGACTTTGTTAGGTTATGATGAGAGTGATGTGATAAAAATTCGAGAGTTACTTTAACGTTAACTTTAGGTTATTCAAATAATAGACTCAAACAACTTTAAACAGCCGATACAAATAGTGTTGAAGTAGCTTGAATATAAGCCGTCATTAAATAAAACATAAAAAGGAAATATATGTCCGTTCATCCACATGCAGGTAAGCCAGCGCGTCCAGAAGATAGAATTAATATTGGTCAATTAGTTAGTGATTATTATCTTAAGACTCCCGATGTCGATATTACCGCGCAACAAGTAAGTTTTGGTACTTCTGGCCACAGAGGCAGTGCGGTTAAAAATACTTTTAATGAACATCATATTCTTGCTATTTGTCAGGCTGTTGCCGAGTACCGAGTCGCTAAAAAAATTACTGGTCCACTGTTTTTAGGTAAAGATACTCATGCTTTATCTGAGCCTGCTTTTGCTAGTGCTATTTCAGTATTAATTGCCAATGGAGTGCAGGTTGTTATCCAAGATGATGTTTTATCATCGTCTAAAAGTAATGGCGGTTTTACGCCGACACCCGTGATTTCACGGCTTATTATTTCACATAATAAAACTCACGATGAGTCCTCTCTTGCTGATGGCATTATTATTACTCCTTCACATAATCCACCTACTGATGGTGGTATTAAATATAATCCACCACATGGTGGTCCTGCCGAAGGCGATATTACTAAACAGATTGAGCAAAGAGCAAATGAGCTTATTAAAGCAAATTTAGTTGATGTTAAGCAGCTTTCCTATACGCAAGCGCTAGAGTCTGAACGGTTAACGCAACAAGACTTTATTGAACATTATGTTAGTCAGCTTGAACAAGTTGTTGATATGCAAGCTATCGCTAAAGCTGGCGTTACTATAGGTGTCGATCCTCTTGGTGGCTCAGGCATTGCTTATTGGCCAGTTATCGCTGAAAAATACGGTATCAATATTACTATTGTTAATCCGGTTGTTGATGCTAGCTTTGCTTTTATGCCGCTAGATAAAGATGGTAAAATTCGCATGGATTGTTCGTCTCCTTATGCCATGGCGGGTCTTATTGCGATGAAAGATGATTTCGACATTAGTGTTGGTAATGATCCTGATTTTGATCGACACGGTATAGTGACGAAAAGCGGCGGTTTGATGAACCCAAATCATTATTTAGCGGTTGCTATTAACTATTTGATGACACATAGACGCTGGCCTAAAAAGTGTAAAATAGGTAAAACGTTAGTATCTAGCTCACTCATTGATCGCGTAGCCAAAAAAATTAACCGACCATTATCAGAAGTACCCGTTGGTTTTAAATGGTTTGTCGATGGCTTATGCGATTCAAGTTACGCTTTTGGCGGTGAAGAAAGTGCTGGCGCTTCATTTATCGCTCGTGATGGCAGTACTTGGACTACCGATAAAGACGGTTTTATTATGGCCTTATTGGCCGCAGAAATATTAGCGGTTACCGGTAAAGACCCACATCAGCATTATCTTGAGTTGGTTAGTGAATTAGGCGAACCCTGTTATGGCCGTGTTGAAGCGGTTGCTTCGTTTGAACAGAAAAAAGTACTCACCGCACTATCAAGTAATGATGTGACTGCTGAGTTGTTAGCAGGTGAAAAAATAATACAAATTCTTTCTCATGCACCGGGAAATAATGCCGCTATTGGCGGTATTAAAGTTGTTACTGATAATGGTTGGTTTGCAGCCCGCCCATCGGGTACTGAAGAAATTTACAAAATTTATGCTGAAAGTTTTATTGATCAACAACATTTACAAACTATTATTAAAGAAGCTCAAGACATTGTTAGTGCTGCGTTTAACGCGGCAGGTTTGTAGTAGTTGAGTGAAGTAAGCTAAATAAAACAAGATAAGAACAATTAAGTTGCGTGTGCGAAGACAAGGTGCAAAGGTAAAATACGAAGAAAATAAAGGTTATTCATTATGGCATACCGGCAAACGCAATTATCTGCTTTACAGTTACAAGCTCAACTTAGAAAAACAGGTGATTTTTTGCATTTAACGCGCAGTCATGAGCATTTTATGGCTGCGTTTTGTTTTGACGTTGAGTGCACAAAAAGTTTAGCAAAAACTAAAGTATCAGTACTTGATACCGGTATTATCATTTTTGAACCATTACAGCACACCTCAAGTAAAGATATTGTTTTGTCTAGTGCAGTTCATGGTAATGAAACCGCACCGATTGAAATATGTAATACGCTAATCAAACAACTTATTTTAGGTGAGTTACACCTAGAACATAGAACGCTGTTTTTATTTGGTAATCCGCCCTCCATTAATATCGGACAACGTTTCGTTGAAGAAAATCTCAATCGATTATTCAGTGGTGCTCATTCACAAGATTCTTTACTAGGTAAAAAACAAGATAAGAGGCAAAGTGAAGGTTTGAGTAACCAAGAACGTCACCGTGCTTTGTTATTAGAAAATACCGTCAAAGATTTTTATGAAAAACGTGATAATAAAAAATGTAACAGTGAGCGTTTTCATTATGATTTACACACCGCAATTCGTGGTTCTAAAAATGATAAATTTGCTGTTTATCCATACCGACACAATCAACCTTGGGTAAAAAAACAGCTTCAATTCATGCTTGCTTGTGGCATTAATACTATTTTATTTTCTACTTCGCCAACCACAACCTTCAGCTATTTTTCTGCTCATCATTTTGGCGCGCATGCTTTCACCGTTGAACTAGGTAAAGTAAAGCCTTTTGGTGAAAATGACATGTTAAATTTTACTGCGTTAAAGGGAAGTTTAATCGCTTTAATTTCAGGGCAACCGTTAGCGCTAATAGAATATAATAAAGAAGATTTTAGCTTTTTCGAAATAGACCAAATTATAAACCGTCACTGTGATAATTTTAAATTTCATTTTAGCGACGATGTTGAAAATTTCACCGACTTTGCTATTGGCACTGTTATCGCAACCGATGGTGAGCAAGAAATTAAAACTAAAAAAGCAGGCGAGGCCATTATTTTCCCTAATGCTAATGTTGCTATTGGTCAACGAGCCTTGTTAACGGTCATTCCTGTAGAAGTTAATCCAGAGTAAAAATTTAATTGTTTAAGTGAGGTAATCAATAGGATTACTTATCTCAACAACGTTCCCCAACTTTACCATTTTCACTACTTTGTACGTAGTTAAAATGGTAAAGCACAAGGTATTTATTAAGTAAATAACGAAGTCATGGATGATTTTAATATGACACCAAAGCGATAAAGTTTTCATCTCTATGGCATTCTGCCAATATAAATTTTACAAATGTTGTTATTAAAAGTTGAACCTCTATGTGAAAGAGTGAATTCTTTTGCTAGTCTTAAGCTTCAGTTAACACTACGGTAATTAAATATAATGAAGTATGTTCCTTTAGGCAGTAGTCCTTTAAATATTTCCCGAGTTTGTTTAGGCAGTATGACTTGGGGAGTACAAAATAATCAACAAGATGCCAATACTCAAATTGACTATGCTTTGTCGCAGGGCGTTAATTTTATTGATACCGCTGAAATGTATGCTGTTCCACCATCAGAGCAAACTTATGGTAAAACAGAGTCTATCATTGGTAATTGGTTAGCCGCTAATCCTGCTAAACGAAAAGATATCGTGCTTGCATCAAAAATAGCTGGACCAGGTTTTTCTTATATACGTGATGGTAGTTATATTTCAGGGAAAACGGTAAAAGATGCGATTGATGCCTCTTTAATTCGCTTACAAACAGATTATATTGATTTATACCAATTACATTGGCCTAATCGAACATCGCCACATTTTGGTAAACATTGGCCCAATAGTGAGGGATTTTTAAAAGAAGATACTGCTGAAGAAACTGAGCAAATGTTAGATATATTGCAAGGCTTGGCTGACAGTGTTAAAGCAGGGAAAATTCGCTATTGCGGGCTTTCAGATGATACCACTTGGGGAATTAATCAATATTTACGTTTAAGTGATAAATATGATTTACCCAGAATAGTTTCTATTCAAAACGAATTTAGTTTACTACAGACAAAAGATTGGCCTTACTTAATTGAAAACTGTGCACGTGAAAATATTGCTTATTTACCTTGGTCTCCTTTAGCTACAGGGATACTGACCGGAAAATATATCAATGGTGCACGTCCAGAGGGAAGCAGATGGACTCTTATGCAAAGAAAAGGGCTATTTAGAGATACAAAAAACACCAATGCAGCAGCTCAAGCTTATGCTGATTTAGCGAAGCAATTTAATATAACCCCAGCTCAACTGGCGTTGGCTTGGTGTGATCAAGTTAAAGGTGTTAGCTCTACTATTATTGGTGCAACAACAATGGATCAGTTAAAAGAAAACATAACCGCTTTTAACACTGAATTGTCAAAAGAGTTAATAATTGAAATCAACGATATATTAAAGCAATATCCAGTTCCTTTTTAATTTTACGGTTTTGATTCCTCGTCGCTGATGACGTGAATTCTTTTAACCTTGATTTTGACCTAACAAATATATTCCTCTTCGTATTCGCAAATTTACGCCAAAGCGAAAGCTTTGGCGTGTTGATGTTTTTTAAGACGTCATTTTGTACACATCTTTAAATAGTCTAAATCTACAATTTCTGCGTTGCGCTCAATGCCAATAGCCCGCTATTGCTCAATCATGCACCTTGAGCTTGAACATTTATCCTCATTGAACTTTGCTCATTAAATTAATCCAAAGGGTATGAAATTATTTTTTAACGGATAATTCATTCGACAGAGCTACGCTCGTTTCCTCACTGTAAACATTTCTGCTCACTTTTAACTAAAATTGGAGTATTTCATTGTTCAATAATCTTGAGTATTAGTTTACGTAAAGGTAATGTTTTGCGCGATTGTTACTAATTATTGACTATACTCTAATCAAGAAAAGTCAGTATAAAACAACAAATGATAAAGAATAAAAATTGCACTTAATTTGGTTCTACCAATTTATTATCTATTAAATAGCACGAATAACTAAAAGAAGAGAATGTTATGAGTAGTGACGTTTATAATGACGGACCGGTTGTACATAAACCTACCTTTATCGACGGTAGTAGCGTTGAAATTCCACAATTAAAAATTTTAAAGCAAGATGGTAGTATTTATGAAGGCAGTGATATGCCTGACATAGATGAAGCGCTTGCAATTAAAGTGTATAAAACCTTCGCTTTTCATCGTGTATTAGATGAACGTATGGTGGCGTCACAGCGCCAAGGCCGCTTAAGTTTTTATATGGCAGCATTAGGGGAAGAGGCCGCCAGTGTTGGTGGCGCAGCAGGTTTGCAACCACAAGATATGATCATGAGCCAATACCGCGAACAAGGTGCATTGATGTTTCGAGGTTTTAGTCTTGAAAATTTTATGGATCAAATGTTCTCTAATAAAAAAGACTTAGGTAAAGGTCGACAAATGCCGATTCATTATGGCTCAAAGGAATTGAACTATATAACAGTTTCATCGCCACTAGGTACACAAATTCCACAAGCAACAGGCTACGCTTATGGTCAAAAACTTCGAGGTTTAGACGCGGTGACTCTTTGTTATTTTGGTGAAGGGGCAGCATCGGAAGGTGATTTTCATGCCGGTTTAAATATGGCCGCAGTGCAAGAAGCACCGGTGATCTTTTTCTGTCGTAATAATGGCTATGCTATTTCAACGCCGTCAGATGAACAATTTAAAGGCAATGGTATTGCGTCGCGTGGTGTTGGTTATGGTATTAAAACCTTGCGGGTAGATGGTAATGATATTTTAGCGGTAATTAAAGCCACCCAAATAGCACGTAAGGTTGCGTTAAAAGAAAATGCTCCGGTATTAATTGAGGCGATGTCATATCGTTTAGGCGCCCATTCAACCTCTGATGATCCCTCAGGTTATCGTACCCGTGAAGAAGAAGCCAAATGGCAGGCCAATGATCCAATTTTAAGAATGAAAAATTGGTTGTTAGCACAAAATTGGTGGGATGAAGAGCAAGATAAAATGCTGTTTGAAAAACTTCGTGAAAAGGTATTAGCAGCCGTTAAAGTATCTGAAAAAATTAATAAGCCTCATATCGATACCTTAATTACTGATGTTTATGATGTACCTTCAGCGCAATTAAAGTCGCAATTAGAACAAGTGAAAGCGCACATTAATAAATATCCAGAAGCCTATCCCTTTACCGCAGGAAAATTTTAATTATGGCAAAGATGAATATGTTACAAGCTATTAATAGTGCGCTTGATATCGCCATGAGCGAAGATGAAAGCACCTTATGTTTTGGTGAAGATGTTGGTCATTTTGGTGGTGTGTTTAGAGCAACCAGTGGTTTACAGGATAAATATGGAAAATTACGTTGTTTCAATACGCCCTTAGTTGAACAAGGTATTATTGGTTTTGCTAATGGTTTAGCGGCACAAGGCTCTCGCCCGATTGCTGAAATTCAATTTGCGGATTATATTTTTCCAGCCTTTGATCAAATTGTGAATGAAGCGGCTAAATTTCGTTACCGTAGTGGTAATGAGTTTAATGTGGGTAGGTTAACTATTCGTGCGCCTTATGGCGGTGGTATTGCGGGTGGCTTGTATCATAGCCAATCACCTGAAGCTTACTTTGCTCACACCCCGGGTTTAAAAGTGGTTATTCCACGTAACCCCTATCAAGCCAAAGGGCTATTACTTGCCTCCATTCGTGATGATAATCCAGTTATATTTTTTGAGCCTAAACGTCTATATCGAGCATCAACAGGGGAGGTACCGATAGAAGATTATCAGTTACCACTGGGTAAAGCTGAAATTATGCAAACGGGCAGTGATATCACGCTACTTGCTTGGGGGGCACAAATGGAAGTATTACAAAACGCGGCTGATTTAGCGGTTAATGATGGGGTTTCTTGCGAAGTTATTGATTTACGGAGCATATTACCCTGGGATATAGAGACAATAGTAAATTCGGTTGTTAAAACGGGTCGTTTATTAGTTACTCAAGAAGCACCACTAACGGCTGGTTTTGCCAGTGAGATTGCGGCAACTATTCAACAAGAATGTTTTTTACATTTAGAGTCTCCGGTGGCACGTGTTTGTGGTTTAGATACGCCATACCCATTGGCATTAGAAAAAGAATACGTAAGCGATCATTTAAAAATATATGAAGCAATTAAACGCAGTATTAATTACTAGGAAAAAATATGAATATTGATTTTATATTACCTGATATTGGTGAAGGTATTGTTGAGTGTGAACTGGTTGAATGGTTAGTTAAAGAAGGCGAAACAGTCACTGAAGATCAGCCTATTGCCGATGTCATGACCGATAAAGCACTAGTGCAAATTCCTGCCATGCACTCTGGTGTGATAGGAAAACTTTTTTATAAACAAGGTGAAATAGCCAAAGTGCATGCTCCGCTCTTCTCAATGATTGCTGATGGCGTCAATAGTGTCGAGTCAGCTGATGAGTTTGTTGAGGACAATACAGCAGCAGTGATGAAACCCGTGTCGAGTGAGGTGTTAGAAGAAAAAGAAAAACAAACTAATACCAAAGGTAAAGCGGTTGCTAGCCCCGCGGTACGGCGTGTTGCTAGAGAGTTATCGGTAAATATTAATGAAGTGCCCGGCTCTGGTAAAAAAGGTCGCGTGTATAAAGAAGATGTTGTGTCATTCGAGCAAGGTGGTAATACTGTTGCTGTTCAAGTTCAGTCGCCTTCGGCACGTATTGAACCTAGCTATGTTGAAGCTATTTATACCGAAGAAATCAAGGGTATTAAAGCGGTAATGGCTAAGGCTATGGTTAATTCGGTTAGTACTATTCCTCACTTTACTTATTGTGAAGAAATAGACATGACCGAGCTCATTAGTTTGCGTAAGGAGCTTAAAGAAGCAACCATTGTTAAAGCAATGGCTAAGCAAGGTATTAAACTGACTATGATGCCATTTTTTATGAAAGCGATGTCGTTAGCATTAAAAGAGTTTCCGGTAATTAATAGCCAAGTAAACGACGATTGTACGGAATTAACGTATTTTAATGATCATAATATAGGTATGGCGGTAGACTCAAAAGTAGGTTTATTGGTACCTAATGTAAAACAAGTGCAAAATAAATCAATTTTAGATTTAGTGACAGAGATTAGTCGTTTAACGAGTGATGCGCGTAGTGGTAGAGTACAAGCGGCTGATTTAAAGGGCGGCACTATAACTATCTCTAATATTGGTGCTATTGGTGGTACGGTGGCTACACCTATTATTAACAAGCCAGAAGCGGCTATTGTGGCTTTGGGTAAATTACAAACATTACCACGATTTAATGAACAAGGTATCGTTGAAGCCCGTAGTATCATGCAAGTAAGTTGGTCTGGCGATCACCGAATTATTGATGGTGGCAGCATTGCTCGTTTTTGTAATTTATGGAAATCATTCCTAGAAAAGCCAAGTAGTATGTTAGTGCATATGAGTTGATATAGCATCACTTGGATTTTGGTCCATCAAAGTAGATAAGATGGGAATATATTTGTTTTCATCTTATCTTTTACTTAATTAACAACGAGAATAACGTTGAGCGAAAACCTACCAGAAAAAAAACTCCAACATTTCTACATTGCTGAAGAGCAATCTATTTACCTGCTCAATCATAAAGATGCCACTAAATTAAAAGAGTGGGTTGATTTGTGTCAGCAACAACTAAAACAGCTTGGTTATAAAAATATCGCCTTACTAGGTAAGGGCGCTTATGGCTTTGTCTTTTGTGGCAATAATAGTATTGGTGATGATGTGGTGTTTAAATTTTCAAGATTAAACTTACCTCAACATGTACAAGACAGGCTTAGCGAAGAAGCCGATATTCAAGGGCAGTTAAGTCACAGTCAAATCCCCCATGTTATTGACTATCAAAAAATCAAACGACAATCTATTTTGCAAATGAGTCGAGCACCGGGTATTGATTTAGAGCAATTCTCACAACAACAAGGCCCTCTTGTGCCAGAGTTGGTGGTTAATATTGCTATTCAGTTAGCTGAAATATTAATTTATTTACGTGATATTAATGCACACAATAATAATAAACCCTATGTACATGGTGATATAAAACCTTCTAACGTAGTTTTTGATGAGCAAACAGGTTTAGTGCAGTTAATTGATTGGGGATCTTCGGTTATTGCTCAGTTAGATGCGAATGGGCAAAGCACCAGTAACAATGTAATGGACTTAATGAGTAGTGATTTACAGCACAGTAACGCTAGATTAGGTGATGTTTACTTTATTGGCCCTGAGCAAATAAACGGTGGACTTTCGTCGCCACGTTTTGATGAGCAAGGTTTAGCAGCCACACTCTATGCGATAGCCTCAGGGCAGTCATGTCGTTATGGCACAAAAGTTATTACACCCAACTCTTTAGGTTTACCAAAAATGCTAGCCAAGGTGCTTACGGCCATGCTTAGTGATGATGAACAACAGCGCAGTCAAGCAGGTGATTATTTCTTTAATAACCTCTCTTATTTAAAGCAGTTAGTTTTATCCAAGAAGCCTACGGTTATACAAATAGAGCCATTAATTCCGGTGTGGACTAAACCTAAAAGAGAAGCCATAGATACCGTCGTTTATGGCTCTCGTAAATCTTTTCTACGAGAAGAGTCTAGCGGTGATAACTTAAACGATATAGATGATGTGCAATTAGATAAGTATTATAAAAATTATTTAATGGGCATGGGCGATAATGAAAAAGCGTTTATTGCGGCTTTAAGTCGTTTAGGTAACTTTCCTGTGGTAGGGGGCTTGGCTATTCGTTGGGCGAAAGAAGGTGTTTACATCGACTCTAATTTAACCTTGTTTGAACCGAGTTTAAAAAGATCTTTTGAAAGTGCCGTTAATAATATGATTCATTTGGCACAGGGAATATTTCGACTTGGTGTCTTTAAAAGTTGTTTGTTCAATGCCCGTAATACCTTACATGTGGAGCGTGAAGATCAAAATACCCCCTTTATTGCTCTGTCTGAACAGTGTATTGCGTTTGAAGTAAGTGACGTTGCCGACATTGATGATATAACGCGGCTACATTCTTATTTTGAAGATGGTAAAGACCCTGATGAGTACTTGTATTTACCCGATGAGTTAATGGCGGTATTAGCAAGGTTAAACCTTATTCACCATACGGGTTGTATTATTTTTGAAGTCTTGCCTACACATTTAAAAATTCATAGTTACTTAATGCTGCTAAATCATGATAAAGAAGATGAATTTAGCCAATGTTTAGCTGAAATTATAGCGCTACTACCGACTATTAACGGTATTGGTATCTCTGGCTTTATGAAACTACCCTATAAAGACACCCGCTTTTTTGAACATATCAGTAGCTTGCCAGAGCGTTTTTATCCTAAAAATCCTAAATTGGTATAGGGTTAGAATGTTTCGTTGTTTAGACTAGTCTCTATCCAACTACTACAGTTTTTAACCTATCGCCTTGAGACTGTCGATTTTAGTAAATTTTTTATAAGAATTTTTCAGATTTTAATAAGAAAAATTAGCATATAGCACCAATAAAATATCTATTTTGATATAAAAAAGCAATTTCATTCAATAAGTATTAGACATTTAACCTTGCAACAATATATCCTACGAAAAATAATAGAACTATCTAAAGAACCATTATTTTACACGTTTGTATAAAAATGGTACGGAAAGATAGAAATAATAAATAAAATCAACAGCAAAAAATATTGCCTTAATAATTGGAAACAATGACATGACTAAAAAATTCCGTAATCACTCCTTAGCCCTTGGTATTAGCTTGGCTTTATCAAGCTATAGCTTTATCGCCGCAGCAGAATCAGCGTCTGATGAGGCAAAAAATGTAGAAAGAATTTCAGTATTAGGTTCGAGAGTTTCAACACGAGTCATTACTGATTCTGCGGTTCCTGTCGATATTATCACTGCAGATGATTTAACAAAAAGTGGTTTTACTGAACTAGGTCAAAGCTTACAAGCCTCTGCGCCTTCTTTTAACTTCAGTAGAACCCAAGTTTCTGATGGTTCAGATCTTTTTAGGCCGGCAACACTACGTGGATTACAACCAGATCAAACACTTGTTTTAGTGAATGGTAAACGCCGTCATAACCAAGCAATATTTGGTTTAAATGGTACTGTTGGTGCTGGCGCTGCTGGTACGGATATGAATGCCATTCCATTAATTGCCTTAAAAGATGTGCAAGTACTTAGAGATGGTGCTGCCGCGCAATATGGCTCAGATGCTATTGCCGGTGTAATTAATCTTTCACTGCGTGACTCAACTGATAAAACAACGGGTTATATACAAGCAGGCGGCACAACAGAAGGTGATGGCGATGGTTATTCGCTTGGTTTGAATACCGGATTTGAAATTGCTGAAGATGGTTTTATCAATTTATCCTTAGAATATCGTGATACTGACGGTACCAACCGCGCTCAAGCTGATACTGGTGGCTCTTCAACTATAGCGCCAGGTACGCTTTCAGATACCGTACGTTGGGGACAAGGTAATGCTGAGTCAGAATTCACTTCATTTTTTTATAATGCCATGATTCCGGTTGCTGATTATGAACTCTATTCATTTGGTGGTTACTCAAACCGTACTGCGCTAGGTAATGGTTTTTTTAGAAACTTTGATGAAGCAGGAAATAATGTCTCTCAAATTTATCCTGATGGATTTTTACCTCTTATTGATAACGAAGCACAAGATATTTCTGTTGCTGTCGGTTTTAGAGGCGATATTAATAATGATTGGCAGTTTGATCTTTCAGGTGTTTATGGCGAAAACCGTTATGACTTTGATTCAAAAAACAGTATAAATGCCTCTTATGCTGCAGAATATGTCTTTAATAATCCTAGTGCATCTGATAATGATATTGCGGCAAACGCTGGACCTACTTCGGGTTATAGTGGCGGCTTTAGATTTGATCAATTAACGTTCAACGCGGATATTTCTGGTAGTGTAGACATTGGTCGCTCTGATGATTTATATATTGCTTTTGGCGCAGAATATCGTCAAGAAAATTATGAAATTGTCGCTGGTGAATTGGCTTCATATGCTTGTGGTCCGTCAAATAGCAGTACAGCGTTCCCATCGGTGATGGACCCAGCTGTTTTTGCCGTTTGTGGTTTTCAAGCTTACCCTGGTTTAAAACCTGATGCTGCAGGCAAAAGTGATAGAAATAGCTACGCACTTTATGTCGATATGGAAACTCAAATCACCGATAGCTGGTTAATTGGTACAGCACTGCGTTATGAAGATTTTTCTGATGCTGGTGACGATTTAGTCGGTAAAATTTCTACACGTTTTGAAGTCAATGATGACTTGGCCCTACGCGGAGCTATTGCTACTGGTTTTAGAGCGCCATCATTACAACAAAGCGCCTATACCGCCTTTACCACAAATTTAGGCGCTGGCGGAGCATTAGAGCAATCTTTTACTGCGAATTCAGGTTCTCCATTCCCTACCGCATTAGGCGTAGATAGTCTTAAATTAGAAACTTCTGAAAGTATTAGTTTTGGCGCGGTATTAGATATTTCTGATGAAGTGACGTTAACGATAGATGCTTACCATATTAAAATTGAAGATCGCATTAATCTATCGAGCTTTTTAAAAGAAGATGATGTAGCCTTTAATCCTGACGCCGTTGCCGCGTTACAGGCTACGGGTGCTGAGCAAGCTAATTATTTTTCTAATGCGATAAACTCTACTACTAAAGGAATTGATTTAATCATTACCTATAAAACCGAGCTATATGATGGTAATTTTGGTGCTACATTCGCAGGCAATATTAATGAAACCGAAATTGACAGTGTTAACACGCCTGAAGGTATTCCTGAAAATATCGCCTTAGATGACTTACAACGTAGTTTTCTTACCGATGGTCAACCACAAGAGCGCGCTACTTTTACCGTCGATTATGCTAAAAATGATTGGAGCACATTAATACGCGCTAATTACTTTGGTGAAACAGATGTTTGGTATTTTGGTAACAATCATATAGATTTAGATGCAAGCGTATTTAAACCTACCAGTACGGTGGAGTCAGCTGTACTAATTGACGTAAATGTAAATTATCAAATTAATGATACTTTTAATGTATCATTTAGTGTTAACAACGTGTTTGATGTAACGCCGGATGAATTAGGTAATGACGAAGTACTGGATGCTATCACCAATGGTGCGTTCCAATATCCGGTTAGGGCATTACCTTACGGGTTTGACGGCACGACCTATTCAGCTAAGTTAAATTTTAGCTTTTAAATTAATCTTCCAACCAGATTAGTTTTATACCAGGCAGCAATGCCTGGTATTTTTTTGCCTTTTAGACAAAGTTAGAATGTATCCTGAAAGCCTAGCTGCATAGGAACGGCAGAACCTTGATCAATAACTAAAGTGATAACCTTATACGTTAAGTTCACTTATAATAGTTCTGAAATTCGCATCCTGAGGTGATATGGGTATAATGTGGCGTTAAGTTTTCAAAGCCGACAACATTATTATATTGACCAATTTATATAGGAACAAACATGGACTTAAATGTATACCTCTCAGGCGAAATACACACAAACTGGAGACAGCGTTTAAAAGAGGGTTGTGAAGCGCACAATTTATCCATTGTTTTCACCTCTGCTGTTACAAATCATGAGGCTAGCGATAGTGCGGGTGATATTCTTGGCAAAGAGGATGATAACTTTTGGCGTGATCACAAATCCGCTAAAGTGAATGCAATACGAACTAAAACGCTTATTGAAAACTGTGACGTAGCTGTTGTTCGTTTTGGCAATAAATACAAGCAGTGGAATGCCGCTTTTGATGCTGGATATTGTGCTGCAATGGGAACGCCTTATATCACTCTTCATGATGAGGAGATAATTCACCCTTTAAAAGAAGTTGATTCGTCGGCGATGGCTTGGGCCACAACACCAGAACAAGTTATTGAGGTGTTAAAGTACGTTCTCACCAAAGCGTAAAACCCAATAATAACTTAAAGCAGAATTTTATGTTGACGAGTTCTGCTTATCTTTACCTTTTAGTTAACTATTTTCTCCGCTTAAGCGGATATTTTTTAGGATATTATGAAAATAAATTTTATCCCACTGTTCATTGGCGTCATTTTTAGTTTAATCGCTATTTGGTTAGTAAATGATTATTTGTTGGTAAATCAATGTTTAGATAATGGCGGTAGCTTTGATTACAGTAAAGCGGAATGTTTATTAAAAAATGGCGAGGTAAAAACGTCGGAGTTAGGCTCGTATATAATGGCAGTATATTTTTTTATGGGGCTATTCATCTCATTATTTGTTTCATTTTCTATTCGTAAAATATTCAATATTGAGCAGTAAAATATTACGAGATTAAGCTGAAAAAATACGGCGTATAACTTTAGGTGAGCTTGAGGAATCGTAGACATTGAATCAATTAACTGAAAAATCGATAATATGTCCATATTGTGGTGAAATGATTACAGTGCTAATTGAGCCAGCTGACTTGGAACAGCAGTATATTGAAGATTGTCAGGTATGTTGTAAACCTATCGTTTTTTTGATTTCTGAACATGTTAATGGTGAGCTTGACGTTAGTGTTTATCGTGAAGATGAATCGTTTTAATCAATACTTAAGTAAATAAAGTGACAGATTAACCGTGTCTAGGAACCGCCTATTTCCATCTTATAGCCAGTAGTAGCTGTCGCTTATTGGGGAGTTATATTTGATAGGTTATCGCAATATTATTAAATATGTGATCATTTCTACTGGTTAAAACAACCAACTACTTCGTTATTTTTCCTGCGCATAAAGTAGTTCACCTAATTAATGAAACTGCGATTAGTTATTTAAAATCAGCTGTTTTTGTTCACTATCTTGGTATAGAATCCACAGTATGATGTTTACTTATTGAATATATTCAATAAGTAAAATTTACATAGATACACCTTCTTATTCCTTTCCAAAATGACAAAAAATAAATGAATGATCTAACTATAGCAACTCATAACGGCAATTTTCATGCAGATGATGTGTTCAGTGTCGCTGCACTTAAGTGCATTTTTTCTTCTTTTAATCTCATACGTACACGTAATTTAGCACTTATCTCTAAGGCCGATATTGTCATAGATGTAGGGGGTGAATATAACGCAGATTCTGGTCGTTTTGATCATCATCAACGTGGTGGCGCAGGTGAGCGCGAAAATGGTATTCCTTATTCATCATTTGGTTTGATTTGGCAAAAATATGGCTTAGCAATATGTCAGGATAACCAAGAGGTAGCAAATGCTGTTGATACTGGTCTAGTCTCTATTATTGATGCAATCGATTGTGGTCATGTTGAGGGGGTATCTCAAGGTATCAGCCTTAGCCAAACTATTTCAATGTTTAACCCAACATGGCAAGAAGACTCTAATTTTGATCGCTGCTTTGATGAAGCGGTTGATTTTGCATCGCGTGTTTTAACACGATTTATTGCCTCTGCTAACGGCGGCATTAGTGCGAAAGATATTGTGGCTAAAGCGATTGATAATGCAAAAGATCCAAGAGTCATTGTATTAGAAAAATATACGCCATGGAAAAGAACTGTTCATGCTTTATCTGAAGAAGCTTTATATATGATTTACCCATCTAACTCTGGCCAATGGAGAATTCAAACCGTACCTGTTGAGCCGGGCTCATTCGAAGATAGAAAATCGTTGCCTAAGCAATGGGCGGGTTTATCCGACAATGAGCTGAAAGAAGTAACGGGTATCGATGATGCTATGTTTTGTCATAATGGTTTGTTTATTGCTGGTGCAGAATCATTTGAAAGCACAATGAAAATGGCATCTATAGCACTTAAAGCATAATAAAAATCATTTAAAAATAATAATATAGCGGCCCATGTGCATAAAATAACCTAGAGAGAGCAACGGATGAAATTACTTCACAAAAAAAATCTATTTTGCTGGACCCATTTTGACGAAGATAGAAATATAGATTTTCACAGCTATCTTTGGGTTAGGGACGGCGGTAACGTGGTTTTTGATCCACTACCATTGACTGTCCATGATAAAAATCACTTGAATGCACTTGGAAAGGTTAATTATATTATTATTTCTAATTCAGATCATATTAGGAATGCTGAAACCTTAGCTCAACAAACAGGCGCAGAAATATGGGGGCCAGCGGGTGAAAAGGCTAGTTTTCCTATTCAATGCACAAAGTGGTTAAATGAGGCTGAAAATGTTATTGAAGGACTTGATGTTTATTCATTGAGTGGCTCTAAAACAGACGGAGAGCTTGCCTTTATTATTGAAGGACATACGCTAATCACGGGCGATCTTATTAGAGTTCATTCGGGTGGTAAGCTTTGTATGATACCCGACGGTAAACTACAAGATGTACAACAAGCGAAAAATTCGGTAAAAAGACTTGCTCTAATTAAGGGAATTGACGCTATTTTGCCTGGAGATGGTTGGCCAGTATTTAATCATGGTGAGCAAGCTTTGTTAGCGCTTGTTGACTCTATTTAACTTGTCACGTTCTAGTCATTAAACAGAGATAAAACACGGTGCAATATGAAAGTCTATTTTTCACATGGAAAAGAAAGTGGCCCTTGGGGTAGTAAAATAACAAGGCTGGCAAATATTGCTAAAGAGCATAACTATCAGGTTGATAGTATTGATTATTCAGATATTCTTGATCCAGATCTTAGAGTCGAACGACTAGTAAAAGTATTAGCAGAGATAGAAGAAGATATTGTATTGGTTGGATCAAGTATGGGGGGCTATGTTTCTTTAGTTGCGGCAGAACAAGTTAGTGTGAAAAGCGTGTTTTTATTAGCGCCAGCACTATTTATGAAAGGCTACAAAAAACAAACTTATCACCATAACTCTAATACGACTATAGAAATTGTTCATGGTTGGTCAGATGATGTTATCCCACCAGAAAACTCAATCCAATTTGCTAAAAATATTGACTGCTCATTACATTTAATTACTGGGGATCATCGGCTTAACACCTCTATAGAGGTTGTTGAAAACTTGTTTTCACAGTTTCTTCATGCTCAAACAGGAAAAAATTAGTTCGTTTTTCTCATACTGCGATAACGTTAGCTAACCATTGAACATCGCTTCTTTATCTATTTATTCTATTTCGCACCAATACCGGTATTTTTCAATACTGTTTTATTTGGTATAAATTGAAATATTTAATAAACTCTATAAAATATAAGAAAATTTATTTATCGTTAAAAAAGGAAATTAAATGAGCACATTAGACTTTTCTACTACACAACTCGAAACTCTTTCATTAAAAGCGTATGAATTAGGAATAGAATATGCGCCTAGGTTAGCGCTAGCTATTATTACCTTACTCTTGGGTTTATGGATTATTAGCGGGATTACTAAACTCATTAAATTATCGATGGAGCGATCAAAGGTTGATCCCACGCTAATTCCATTTATGAGTAGCTTAGTTTCTTGGGTACTTAAAGTGTTGTTATTTATTTCTGTTGCTTCAATGATAGGTATCGCAACTACTTCATTTATTGCGGTATTAGGTGCAGCAGGCTTAGCTATTGGTTTAGCATTGCAGGGCAGTTTAGCAAACTTTGCTGGTGGTGTTTTAGTGATGATTTTCAAACCCTACAAAGTAGGTGATTTAATTGAGTCTCAAGGGCACTTAGGTGTAGTAAAAGAAGTACAAATTTTTAATACTATTTTAATCGCTCCACAATCTAAACAAGTGATTATACCTAACGGCGCGGCATCTAACGGTTCTATTGTAAATTATACTGTTGAAGGAAAAATACGGGTCGACCTTACAGTAGGTGTTTCATATGATGCAGATATTGATAAAACAAAAGCGGTATTGATGGAGGTGCTCGTTGCTAACGACAAAGTGATGCAAGATCCTGCCCCGTTTATTGGTGTTTTAGAAATGGCTGACAGCTCGGTTAATTTTGCGGTTAGACCGCATTGCTTACCAGAAGATTATTGGGATGTTTTCTTTAGTGTCAATGAAGCTGTTAAAAAAGCGCTTGATAAAAATGAGATTAATATTCCGTTCCCACAACGCGATGTACATTTAATTCAAAAATAATAGTCTATATCATTATCTAAAGGGCGTTGATATTTAAGTATTAGCGCCTTTTTATTAAATGTATACAAAGGCTAATAAGCCGTTAAATAGGGATAAAAAAGTTAAATTTTTCTCTATGAAATTTTATCCAAACCTTTATGTCGCTTAGCAATATGTTAGGTGCACCATAGACTTATGAGTATTTAGAATGATTTCACGTAAACATCACAAAATAGTATTTTCGTTTTTTATGGCATTATTTATGTCAGGTATTATGTCTTTTGTTATCAGTGTTTTTAACGTAGGTCTGGTGACAAATATTATTACGCTTTGGTTACAAGCGTGGGGCTTTGCATTTATCATTGCTTTTCCAACAATACTGATTGTTTCCCCCGTTGTTCATAAACTCGTTTCGCTGGTATTACATGAAGAAACCAACCCTTAGTATTAACGGTGAAGTACAACATAAAATAGTTCGTTTTATGTTGTACTTTATTATTTTAGTCATCAACATTTTGTGTATTATTAAAGCGTTGAGGCGGTAGGGTTTTTATTAAAATGAACATTTCGATAAAGAAGGCTTGATTGGTTGCTAGATACCTTTAATCGATGGTTTTAAAATCAAAGACATGAATAAACTGACCTTACGCGGTCAAGAAAAAGTGAATACGCAATGGAAAATATGCTGCTTAGTGAACCACATAGAAAAGTTAAAAAGTAACCTAGATTAAAGGGAAAATCCTTGTTTATTTCCACTAAACACCCTCAAAAGACAAAAACAAGTCATTATTCAACGTTCAGAAAGAAGAAAATAAAAACCGCTAAAAGTGTAAATATTTTTTATTGTTAAAAGAAAATAATCCAGTTAGAGTGTTTAATTCATAATAATATAAAAAACGAGTTATACCAATACGAATAAATATATGATCATTCTAAATGGACTAAATATTTCAATAACGTCGTTGCTTTCAATCCTAATAGCCAGCTATTACTCAATTAAGCGCCTTGTTCTTGAAAATTTATCCTCATTAATCTTAGATCACTAACTTACTAGTATTGGTATTATTCTCTAGGCTCGTTAACTTTGATAAAGAATACTTAATTAACATCTAATTAAAAGGAATTTATATGAAATGCGTAAATAAAAAACTCATTGCCGCGCTCTCGATATGCTTTACTGGAGCCGCTTTTGCTGGAACAGAAGCAAAACCCGCCACTCAATATACTATTGAAGTGAACCAGCAAGTATTAAAGAATTTGCCATTTAATGACAAAACAGACTTTGATAATGCCTTACGAGGTTTTATTGCTAAACCCGATACTCTAACCATCAAAACTAGTGACGGTGCCCCCGTTTGGGATATGGAAGCTTATAAAAAATATATCAGTATTGATAAAGCAGCTCCTGATACCGTTAACCCTAGCTTATGGCGTAACTCTCAACTTGTTATGCAGCATGGTTTGTTTGAAGTGACAGAAAATATTTATCAAGTCAGAAGTTACGACTTGTCTAATATTACTTTTATTAAAGGTGACACGGGTTGGATTGTTTTTGATCCACTTATTTCGAAAGAAACCGCCGAAGCGGCGTTGTATTTTATTAATGGTCAGTTAGGTCAACGCCCTGTGGTAGGTATTATCTATAGTCATAGCCATATTGACCATTATGGTGGTGCAGAAGGGCTTGTCACTAAAGAAGACGTTGCCGCAGGTAAAGTGAAAATACTTGCCCCTGAGAATTTCACTGAACATGCCGTTTCTGAAAATGTTATTGCTGGTAATGCCATGGGTAGACGCGCAGTTTATATGTATGGTGCATTATTACCTCGTAATGCCAAAGGTGGCGTAAATGGTGGTTTAGGTATGACAGTGTCAACAGGGCATGCAGGATTATTACTGCCTACCCATGAAGTGACGCATACCGATGAAGTAGTGATCATAGATGGTGTCAAAATGGTCTTTCAAATGACACCAGGCACAGAAGCTCCTGCTGAAATGAATACTTGGTTCCCACAGTGGAATGCTTTATGGATGGCAGAAAATACCACCAATACCATGCACAATATTCTAACTTTGCGTGGCGCCGTAGTACGAGATGCGCTTAAATGGTCAAGTTTTCTGAATGAAACTATAGAAAAATGGGCCGATAAAGCGGTAGTTAAGTTTCAAGCGCACCATTGGCCAGTATGGGGCAGTGACAATATTATTCCTTATTTTGAAAAACAGCGTGATATTTATAAATTTACTCATGATCAATCAGTACGTTTAATGAACCAAGGCTATAATGGTGAAGAAATTTCTGAAATGATCACTTTACCTGAGTCTTTAGAAAATAACTGGGCTACCCGCGGTTACTACGGTACTTTGCGCCATAATAGTCGCGCCGTATATCAGCGTTATATGGGTTGGTATAATGGTAACCCGTCAGACTTGAATAACTTACCCCCTGTCATGGTGGCAAAAAAATACATTGATTTTATGGGCGGTGAGCAGCAAGTAATTACGAAAGCGCAAAAGTCATTTGATAAAGGAGAATACCGTTGGGTTGCTGAAGTAATGAAGCATGCAGTATTTAATAATCCTAAAAGTAAAGCGGCGAAAGAGTTATTAGCTGATGCCTATGAGCAATTAGGTTATCAAGCTGAGTCTGGTCCTTGGCGCTCCGTGTATTTGCAAGGCGCTTTAGAATTGCGTAATGGCGTTCCTAGTGCAGGTGGCACTGATGTTGCGTCAGCTGACACTATTCGCGCAATGTCGCCAGAAATGTTATTTGATTATTTTGGCGTAAGGTTAAACCCAGAAAAAGCGGCAGGGAAAGACTTTGATATTAATATTAGTTTTACTGATATTGATAGCAAGCATACCTTGATGATCCAAAACTCTGTGCTTAATCATACCAGTAATCAGCATAAAACTGCCGATGTTAGTCTGACTATGACCATGGCAACAATGAATGGGATTCAGCTAAAGGAATTTACATTAGAAGAAGCCTTTGATAGTGAAAAAATTAAAATCGCCGGCGATAAAAAATTAGTTACTGATTTTTTTACCATGTTGGATAATTTTGATTTTTGGTTTAATATCGTTACGCCATAAGCTAATCGCAAGGCTGAGGATACCTCAGCCTTGCGGCCGCTCTGTGTATGACTCCGCACAGGGCCGAATCCCTAACTCAAACCTCTGATTAGGGCAGTGAAGCTTGACCTATCCATTTCTTTGTGAATACAAACTCTCTCATCCAAATAGGCATTGTTCAAGGTTTGTTGGAACTCTGGTGTCAGCTTACCGTTATCTCGAAAAGCTTGAACATTTTCATTTTCCTCTTTCTTGATCTGGCAACCAAGTATTTGAACACTAACTTCTCATTACACCACGTCAGTATGGATGGTTTAGACACTAATATTATCCAAAAAATATAAATGATAAGAAGTATTAATTGAGCTTGTTTAAAAAACTTCATAATTATACCGCTTTATAACCAATCTAAAATGAATAGGATAGGGTATTAATAACGTTAACAGTCAGCACTTTAATACGCCTATATCCCAAATAAATAATAGTTATTGATGGTAATTAGATTTAACAAGTCTATCTCTTTTTTGTCCCCTTTATTTATTGTAAAGTTTTGTATAAAAAGAAAAATTATAAAATTAATTAAATTAAACTTATTTGATCTATATTAAGTATGTTATATTTTTTATGTGCTAGATAAAAAACAAAATAGACAGAATGAAACACGGATAATTATATTCTAACCTTATTAAAAACTACGAAAACAACACTAAGGGAAATTAATGGATATACTGCTAGTCGATGACGACATTGTAGATAGAGCGGTTATCACACGCACCTTAAAAAAAAGTAATTTAAGTGTCAATATTACTGAAGCGAGGACTGTTGACCAAGGCATAAAACTATACAATCAACATAGTTTTGATGTGATATTGCTTGATTATAACTTACCTTTGCGTGATGGTATTGAAATGGTCGTTGAAATTCGGAATACGCCAAAAGATTCGAGTACGGCCATTGTTATGATGAGTACTTCTGAAAATGAAACACTTGCTCTTGAATGCATAAAAGCAGGCGCTCAAGACTTTTTAATAAAATCAGAAATATCTGAAAAAAGGCTAAGGCGCGCAATTCTTCATGCGACTACTCGACATGATTTAGAAAAAAAATTATTTGAAACATATCAAAAAGTTAAAATACTTGCCGAAACTGATTCTCTTACCGGGTTACCCAATCGTTATTTTTTTGACGAATCGTTAAAGTTAGCACTGACCAATAACCGTCGAAATAGTAATACCTTAGCGCTACTATTACTCGATCTTGATAACTTTAAGTTAATTAATGATAACTTTGGTCACGATACGGGTGATATATTTCTTCAAAAGACAGTATCAATCATTAAAAACTGCCTTCGAGGAAATGAAATTTTTGCAAGGTTAGGTGGTGATGAATTCGCGATTACACTTGTTAATCTTGAGAGTAGTGAACATGCAATCTTAGTCGCGCAGCGTATTATAAATGCAATGCAGCAGCCTTTAGAGGTTGCATCTACTTTAATTCACTCCACGGTAAGTATTGGTATTGCACTTCAGACAGATAATAGTAAAACGAGTGAAGAAATATTTAAACATGCCGATATTGCTATGTACCGCTCAAAAAAGTGGGGGCGTAATCAAGCCTGCTTTTTCGAAGACAAAATGCAAGAAAAATTTTATAAACGATTACAAATAGAAGTTGAATTGAGAGTGGCGCTTGAAAAACAGCAGTTCCAATTATTTTATCAGCCTGTATTAGAGCCAAAAAGTGGTAGTGTTAAAGGATTTGAAGCGCTCATACGTTGGGAAGTAGACGGTGTCATGAGAGCGCCAGATGAGTTTATTAAGGTTGCAGAGGAGACACAACAAATTTTACCCATTGGCTTATGGGTTATTGAACAAGCCATTTCTACTTTAGCCAAATGGAATGTTGGTCGAGAAGAGCCTTTTACAATGTCAATTAATGTATCGGCAGTACAATTAAGAAGTCTTGATATAGTCGACTTTTTAATTGATTGTTTATCCAAGCATAAAGTATCGGCTCATCTAATCGAAATTGAACTAACAGAAACGGTGTTATTTAAAGATACATTGACTTCTCGACAAGTTATTTCTGCCTTAACAGCAAGTGGTTGTCGTTTATCATTAGATGATTTTGGTACCGGTTATTCGTCTATTGCTCATTTACGTAATTATCCTATTTCTATTGTGAAAATTGATAAGAGCTTAATGCCCGAAACCGTATTAGATGTTAAAAAAACTGCCTTGGTTGAAGGGCTTGTCGCAATGGCAACTATATTGGGTTTAGATATTGTAGCAGAAGGTGCAGAAACTCAACTACATGTTGACTTGTGTACAAAACTTAAGATTCAACGTGTTCAAGGGTATTTTTATTCACGACCAAAACCCCAGCATGAAATTGAAAAAATGTATTTATGAGAACATTAAAATCATAATGAAATGCTACCTTAAAATTATTTGAAAACTATTTAATGGCTGAACAAATGTCTAAAACAAAAATGGTAATAAACGGGTATTACTGGTTAGTAATATTAGCATCACTTTTATTAACAATTTTTGCTTGGAAAATTTCTGATAACCAAATCCAAGAAAAAAGATCAGAACTATTCAAAACTCAATCAGCGCAATTACTTGACCAAATATCCGAACGAATGTCTCATTACGAAGTTGCATTAAAAGTTGGTGCAGCGGCCATTCAATTTATCTCCCATGACACCCATGTTGAGGAGTGGCAGCTATTTTCTGAAGCGTTGAATCTAACCGAAACTTATCCTGGAATTAATGGTATCGGTGTCCTTTACTTTATACAGCCCAACAATTTGAATGAATTTATCAACGCTCAACGTCAATATCGACCTGACTTTCAAATTCACCCAAACCATGATAAACAAGAATACTGGCCGATTACCTACATAGAACCACTCATCAGTAATGAGAAAGCCGTTGGGTTAGATATGGCATTTGAACATAATCGTTTAAGTGCGGCCAAAAAATCCAGAGATACAGGTACTACCCAAATTACTGGACCCATAATACTTGTTCAAGATGCGAAAAAAACGCCGGGATTTTTACAATATGTTCCATTTTATGATAGCCAAAATATTGAAACGCTTGAACAACGTCAACAGCACTTTGTTGGTCATGTATACGCGCCATTTATTATGTCTAAATTAATAGAAGGCGCGCTTGAACACAGTAGTCACCAGTTAGTTTTTAGCATAGTCGATGGCAAAGATGTACTTTATGACGAACTACAATCTACTAATGATAACTATGATGAAAATCCACTTTTTCAAAAAAAAATAATTCTTGATATGTACGGTCGCCCATGGTCATTTCAAATTCAAACCGCTAGTTCTTTTAGAGTTTCAACCAGTTCCAATCAACCATTAATTATTCTTATTAGTGGCATTGTGATTAATATTATGTTGTTGTTCTTGTTTATAACACTGACACGTTCACAACAAAATGCCATCGAATTGGCGAAAAAAATAACACGTGAGCTTTCAATTAAAGAAGAATACTATCGGCATATAACTGAATCAGCACCTTGTGGCATTATCATTATTAATGCAAAGGGCGAAATTGAAACAGTCAATCCTCAAACCTGCGTTCTTTTTGGCTATACTGAAGAAGAGATGATTGGCAAAAATATTGATTTATTGATACCGGTTAGATATCAAAGTCAGCATCCTCACCACCGTAAAAGCTTTACAGAAAACCCGTCACATCGTCGTATGGGGCTCGGGAGAGATATTTTTGGTTTAACCAAAAAAGGCGATGAATTCCCGGCTGAAATAGGATTAGCACAATTTTTAAATGGCGATGCACCAAAAACACTCGCGACCATTATTAATATGACCGAACATGTCCAAGTGACCGAAGAACTAAAGCGGAGTAATAAAGAACTTAATGATTTTGCTTATGTTGCTTCTCATGATTTGAAAGCACCTCTGCGGGGCATTATGCAGTTGTCTGCTTGGATTGAAGAAGACATCGCTGATTACGCTACTGAAGATACTAAGTCTAATTTAGCGTTACTGATGAATAGAACATCTCGCTTGGAAAAATTACTAGAGGATTTATTAGATTATTCTCGTATAGGCCGAAAAGCGGGTGATATTCAAGCAGTTGATACAAAAGAACTTGTGTTGAATGTATTTGATTTACAAGATCCTTCTGATAGCATTAAGTTGATTTGTCAAGAGACTATGCCTGTGATCGACATGGTGATATCTCCTTTTGAAACGATAATACGAAATTTGATCGGTAACGCTATTAAGCATAATAATAAAGAAAATGGGGTTATTACGGTCAGTGCTCAAGAGTTCCCAAGATACTACCAGTTTTCTATTAAAGATAACGGTCCTGGTATCCCCGTACGTTATCATAAGCAAATTTTCGAACTATTTAAAACATTACAACCTCGTGATGAAGTTGAAGGAAGTGGTATGGGACTGTCGATTATAAAAAAATTACTCGATTATCATGATGGTTCAATCGTTGTTGAATCTGACGGGAAAAGCGGCACATGTTTCACTTTTACATGGCCTAAATAGTATTAAATAAGGAAAACAAATGAGTAAAGACAATTACAAACACGCTACTATTTTACTTGTTGAAGATGACGATATCGACGCAAAAATAGTTGAACGTGCTTTTAATAAATTAAGAATAGCTAACCCTATAATTCGCGCTAAAGATGGTGTTATGGCTTTAGAGTTATTAAGAGATGGCACAGTACCGAGCCCCTATATAATACTGCTTGATCTTAATATGCCTAAAATGGGTGGCTTAGAAATGCTAGAGGTACTACGAGGTGATAAATGCTTAAGTAAAAGCATAGTATTCGTACTAACAACCAGTAAAGATGATGAAGACAAAATTGCCGCCTATAACCAAAATATCGCGGGTTATATTGTAAAAGAAAGACTACAAAATGGTTTTGATGAATTAGTTAAGTTATTAGATTATTATTGGAGAATAGTAGAACTTCCTGAACAGTAATTTATCTGTTTCATTGTGGATAGTAGCTTTTATTATAGTGAATCATTAGTCAGGTTATGTATTAAATGAGTATATATGTTTGATAATTATTTATTAAAAACTAGTTTACTGACAAGTTTGGCGTTAATCGCATTCGCGGCAAACTCTGTACTATGTCGTTTAGCGTTAGGCAATGGAATCATTGATGCATCAAGCTTTACGGGCATTCGCCTATTATCAGGTGCGGTTGCTCTTTTTGTCATCTTAAGTATTAAGGGAGGCATTAAAGGTAGTAATAAAGGCTCATCATCCAAAGGCAGTTGGACTGCAAGTTTTACGTTATTTCTTTATGCAATAACATTTTCATATGCTTACCTTTCTCTTGATACGGGTACAGGTGCGCTTATTCTATTTGGCTCTGTTCAGATCACAATGATAATGCTGTCACTGATTTCTGGTACGCGATTACACCTTATTGAATGGTCTGGGGTTATTATCGCTTTTACGGGCTTTATTTATCTCATTCTACCAAACATAACTACACCTTCAATTAATGGTTTCATCCTGATGACAGTGTCTGGAATATCATGGGGAATTTATACATTGAAAGGGCGTGGTTCTAAAAATCCGCTGATGGACACAACCTATAACTTTTTAAGAACTATTCCCTTTGTTGCTTTATTAGCTGTTTTTACGATGCAAAATATGAATTATTCATCAGAAGGAATAGTTTTAGCCTTAATTTCTGGGGCTATAACATCTGGTGTAGGTTACACAATATGGTATATCGTACTTGGCAGCTTATCTTCAACACAAGCCGCTGTTATCCAATTATCTGTACCTGTAATTGCTGCTATAGGTGGTGTTATTTTTGTGTCTGAGGTAATTACAGTACGTCTGATTATTTCAACCTGCATAGTGCTTAGTGGTATATTAATGGTGGTCTTAGGTAAATATTATTTCACTAAAAATAAAAACATAGAATGACGCTGCTTAAATAATCTCTCTTGCCCAACGTTACTGTTAACTCCCATTGAAATTCTGTACTTTGAATAGTATGGCCTGTAATGTCGATGATCTTTCCATTGAGTCAAGAAGTTACATGCATATAACCATATTTTGATGATTGTTATTAGGAATGGTTCAATTTTCATTCATAAAAAAAATAATAAACCGCTATAAGAGAAATACTCTTGACCTTATCATAGTAAGTACGTTATTTTAAACAAGCGTTTGAATTAGGGTGAATGCCCAAATTGGTGAGTAATAAAAAGTATGAGTACAAAGACTAAAATTTTAGATGCAGCAGAGGTTCTCTTTGCTGATAAAGGTTTTAATGGCACATCGTTAAGAGAGATAACGAGTCAAGCTGAAGTGAACTTGGCAGCAGTTAATTATCATTTTGGTTCAAAAAAAGAATTAATCAAAGCGGTTATGTCTCGTTATATGAATGAATTATCGCCTCGATTAGAATCAGCATTACATGCACTTTGTCTTGAGGAAGTACACCCAACATTAGTAGAGGTGTTTTCTGCTTTTCTTGACCCCTTATTACATTTAAATAGTTTTAAGGACAATGGTACTAGTACCTTTTTGCAGTTACTTGGTCGAGGCTTTACTGACAATCAGGGTTTTTTACGTTGGTTTCTAACGACACAATACCCGGGTGTTTTTACTAATTTTACCCAAGCGGTCCAAAAAGCTTATCCAGAGTTAAGTAAAGAAGAAATGTTTTGGCGTTTACATTTTACTATGGGCACCATTGTTTTTACTATGTCTTCGAGTGATGCATTAATTGATATTGCTCAAAATGATTTTGATCGACAAGTGGATATTGCCGGTGTGATTAAGCAAGTTATTCCTTATGTGGCAGCTGGGGTTGCCGCACCTATTATTAGATAAATGACAAAAATAAAGGCTGTAAAATTTATAGCCTTTATTTACATATTTACTTATAACTACTATTTTCAAGGCTTTTTCGCATGAATAAGTCGGTTTGCCAATACCAGTAAGAAAGCAGCAACATAAGCGCCATATACCACAATCATCCACTGTGGCATGCTATAACCTACAAATTGCCAATTAATTTCACCACAATCACCTGTTGCTTCAAACAATACTGGAATCCACTCATGTAGAGGTGCCCAGGTTGGGAAATTAGGAATAATGTCACAACTAAAAAACAATGACCCAGAGTTAGTTTGTATTTCTACATGCTCTAAAGCTATTAATAGTCCCCAAATCGCCCCTGTTAACCATAAACCATAAGCAATAAGGCGAGCGATTAAAAACTGACAGCCCCAAAAACCAATAAAGCCAGCAAGTATGATTGAGCAAATAGCAACGCGTTGATATACGCACATAATGCAAGGGGCTAGGCTCATCGCATATTGAAAAAATAACGCACATAGCTCTAACCCTAAAGCGGATAGTGCGAGTAATAACCAAGACGTTGAATTGGTCGTTAAGTCACTTAAAACTTTCATTTTTTTCCTATATTTGGTGCAGAGCGAGAGTGATAGATACAAAAAAAGCTTCTAAAGTTATTTAGAAGCTTTTTATCATAACAAATAAATTGTTTTTATTAACACTTAAGTTCTTTGTAATTGTTACAAATTAAGTGCCATTAATAAGTAGGTGGACATATATGCTGGCAGCGTAACCTAAAGCAATGACTGGCATCCATTTTAAGTGACTGAAGAACGTATAGTAACCACGTGCTTGTCCCATAAGTGCAACACCAGCGGCAGAACCGATAGATAGTAAGCTACCACCTACACCCGCAGTTAATGTTACTAATAACCATTGTGCATGTGACATATCAGGGTTCATGGTAAGTACCGCAAACATGACCGGGATGTTATCAACAATAGCAGAAAGAATACCGACGAGTATGTTAGCGTTAGTTGCACCTAGTTCACCGTACATAAATTCAGAAGCTACGCCTAAATAGCCGATAAACCCTAAACCACCTACGGCTAGAATTACACCATAGAAGAAGAATAAAGTATCCCACTCAGCGCCTGCGATTTTATCGAAAATATCAAATTCTTTATCGTCTTGATTTTTATCATCTTGATTTTTATGTCCAGGCGTTAATGATATATCAACTTTCGATTTACCTGATTGTTTAATGTAGTAACCGAATAGTTTCAAGTAAGCCAAACCTAACATCATGCCAAATACTGGTGGTAAATGTAAGAAGTTATGGAAAGACACGGCGGTAGCAATCGTTAATATAAATAGACCAACGATAGTTAAGCCGCCATGTTTAATTGGCGTCATTTCACTTGACTGAGCTGATGGCTTGCCACTTGGAATAGCAAACTGCATGATAGCCGCAGGAACAACAAAATTAACTACTGAAGGGATAAATAAGTGGAAAAACTCGCTAAATTGAACTATGCCTTTTTGCCAAACCATTAAGGTTGTTATGTCACCAAACGGACTGAAAGCACCGCCAGCATTTGCACCTACAACAATGTTAATACAGCTTAAGGCAATAAATTTAGGTTCATCTTTACCTACAGCGAGAACAACCGCACACATAATTAAGGCAGTGGTTAAGTTATCTGCAATAGGTGATATAAAGAAGGCAAGAATACCAGTTAACCAAAATAGAGTTTTATAACTAAAACCTTTAGCCACTAACCAATCACGAAGTGCATCAAAAACATTTCGCTCTAACATGGCGTTAATATAGGTCATTGCAACAAGTAAGAAGAAGAAAAGCTCAGCGTACTCTAAGAAATTATGGCGAATTGCAACTTCTGCTGCATGTGGCATACCATGAGCGCCATAATAATAGGCGATAAGTATCCAAATCAATCCTGCTGCGAGTAGTACCGGTTTAGATTTTCTTAAGTGTAGTTGTTCTTCTAGAATAACTAAGGTGTATGCTAAAACAAAAATAGCAATAGCAGCGTAACCAATCCAGTGGGATGTTAAGTCGACAGATTGGTGTACCGCATCAGATGCAAATGCGACACTAGGTACTAGCATTGCCAGTAATATGAATAAAAGTTGTTTCATGTCAGTTCTCAAGTTGTGATTGAAGAGCTTATTAAAATTTCCCCCAGATTCTAGCAAAAACTAGTAAAAATGATATAGCTAAGTTATTACAATGGTCATTAATGTCATTAATATTTATGATGTTAGTTATAGATTTGCTGTATAGCAAATTCGAATATGGTGGTTTGCGCAGCCGTATTATTTTATTGCATGTTATTGTATATCGTTGCTCTTTATTGGTGCACTCCGTATTGCTTTTCACTATTTTTGTGCAATATTGTTAGATGTTTTTGCATAAATAATATTCATACCATTGTTTTTTATAGTTTAATTCTAGTGGCTTGTTTTGTGCATACCTTGTGCAATATAAAATAAAGCGAATTTTGATAAAATTGAATTGCACCAATACGTATCAAACATTCGATAAATCAACTTGGAACTAAAAGATGTCAAGAACACTTTCATTCATACTCCCCCTTGCGCTGTTATTCATGCCAACATTTGTTTTTGCTGATGAAGGGGCACTTAATGGCGCTAATACTGCTTGGATTTTAACTTCAACAGCGTTGGTTTTGCTTATGACGCTACCAGGCTTAGCACTTTTCTACGGCGGTCTTGTTCGTAAAAAAAATGTACTGTCTATATTGATGCAGTGTTTTTCTATCGGTGCGATATCTTCTATATTGTGGCTTGTTGTTGGTTATAGCCTTGCTTTTGGTGAAGGTAATGGATTTATTGGTGACTTTTCCAAAGTGATGATGAATGGCATTGGCAAAGATGTACTCTCTGGGGATATTCCTGAAAGTTTATTTATGCTCTTTCAAATGACCTTTGCTATCATTACGCCTGCACTTATTATAGGTGGTTTTGCTGAGCGCATGCGTTTTTCAGCGGTATTACTTTTTAGTGCTTTATGGTTATTAGCCGTATATGCACCCGTTACCCACTGGGTCTGGGGTGGTGGTTGGTTAAGCCAAATGGGTGTTTATGATTTTGCTGGTGGTATCGTTGTTCATATAACCGCGGGTACTGCTGCACTTGTTGCTGCTATGGTTGTAGGACCGAGACGCGGTTTTCCAAAAACACCTATGTTACCGCATAACTTAACGATGTCAGTGACGGGGGCAGGTATGCTTTGGGTCGGTTGGTTTGGTTTTAATGGCGGTAGCGCTTTAGCGGCAAACGGCGATGCATCTATGGCGATGTTAGTGACTCATATATCAGCAGCAGCAGGCACCTTGACTTGGGCTGCTATTGAATGGAAGAAATTTGGTAAAGCGAGTGTATTAGGTGCGGTTACTGGTATGGTTGCAGGTTTGGGTACTATTACACCCGCATCGGGTTTCGTTGGTCCTGGCGGCGCACTTATTATTGGTGTTAGTGCAGGCTTTGTCTGTTTCTATGCAACGGTATATATCAAACAGAAATTAAAAATTGATGATTCACTCGATGTATTTCCGGTACATGGTGTGGGTGGTATCTTAGGAACATTATTAGCGGGGGTATTCTCAGCGACTACGTTAGGTGTTTTTAGTGGTTTCGGTTTTGCCGATGGTATCGCGACTATGGCAGAACAAGTCGGCGTACAACTTATCGGTATTGTTTCAACGTTAGTTTATACCGCGGTAGTCACTTATATTTTATTAAAACTTGTTGGCTTGATGACAAACGGTTTACGGGTTGATGAAGAACAAGAGTCCAATGGTTTAGATCAAGTTGAGCATGAAGAGTCAGGCTATAATTTGTAACTTTTACTGTTTACGTTATCTGTTATTAAAAGCGTCCGAGGACGCTTTTTTTGATCTTGTTTGCTAATTAATATCTATATACTTGCTATTCACAGTAGTTATGTAGAGATCAATAATAAGACTATTATTGACATTTTCAATGTTAAGGTAAAACCTTATAAAAAGCGGTATAGCTTATAATAAATAACTATAGGTGGTTGGCTTAAACCCCCTGTAAATAAGGTTATTAAATTGATTTTAGTACTAAAGGCCTATAGAAAAACAAGACTAAAGGCGTATATGAAAATAACCACAAAAATTTTAGCATTAAGTTAATCCTATTATTTCAAAATAAAAAAATACATTGAGTATAAATAACCCTTAAGGAACTTCTCATGAACGAATTGAAACTTCGCTATCCTGTATCAGAAAAAGCTAAGGCACATACCTTTATTGACAGTGCTAAATATGATGCTATGTATAAGCAATCTATTGAGCAGCCAGACGTTTTTTGGGGTGAGCAAGCGAAAGAATTTATTGATTGGTATCAGCCTTGGGATGCCGTTAGTAAAGTCGATATGAAAAACTCTGAAATCAGCTGGTTTACAGGTGCTAAATTAAACGTTAGTTATAACTGTATTGATCGCCACCTTGAAACGAAGGCAAATAATATTGCCATTATTTTTGAAGGTGATGATCCTAATGATGATTTGAAAGTTACTTATCAAGAGCTTCATGATCATGTTTGTCGTTTAGCTAATTTGCTAAAAGAACGTGGCGTTAAAAAGGGTGATCGTGTTTGTCTTTATATGCCAATGATTCCAGAAATCACTTATGCCATGCTAGCTTGTGCGCGTATTGGTGCAATACATTCTGTTATTTTTGGCGGCTTCTCTACCGAATCAATTAAAGCACGCGTGCTTGATGCCGAGTGTGAAGTGATTATTACCGCAGACCAATCTTTACGTGGTGGTAAAAGTCTTCCACTTAAAGCCAATGTTGATGCTGCTGTTGTAGATTGTCCTTTAGTACACTCTGTTATTGTGGTCGAGCGCACGGGTGGTGATGTAGCTTGGAATAAAATTGATATTAAATACGCTGCCGCAGTAGCTAAGCAATCACCAATATGTGAGCCTGAAGTAATGGATTCTGAAGATCCATTATTTATTTTATACACCTCAGGCTCAACAGGTACACCTAAAGGTGTTGTTCATACTTGTGGTGGTTATATCTTGTATGCCGCCATGACACATAAATATGTTTTCGATTATAAAGAAGATGAAATCTATTGGTGTACTGCTGATGCAGGTTGGATTACTGGTCACTCTTATATTGTTTATGGCCCATTAGCTAATGGTGCAACTACCGTTGTCTTTGAAGGTGTTCCAACATACCCAGATGCAGGACGTTTTTGGCAAGTATGTGAAAAGCATAAGGTAAATATATTTTACACTGCGCCAACAGCAATTCGTGCTTTAATGGCTGTTGGTAATGAACCTGTTGAAAGATATGACCTTTCTTCATTGCGATTATTAGGTAGTGTAGGCGAGCCTATTAACCCTGAAGCATGGCAATGGTATTATGAAATTGTTGGTAAAGGCAACTGTCCAATTGTTGATACTTGGTGGCAAACTGAAACAGGTGGTATTTTAATTACCTCTCTACCTGGTGCTGTTGATATGAAGCCAGGCTGTGCTGGTAAGCCTTTCTTTGGTGTACAACCTGCTTTATTTGATAAAGACGGTAATACGCTTGAAGGTGAAAATGCAGGTTTATTAGTGATGACGGCTAGTTGGCCGGGACAGTTACGTACTGTATATAATGATCATGCTCGTTTTTATCAAACTTATTTAGGTCAATATCCAGGTAACTACTTTACCGGTGATGGTGCTAAACGCGACGCAGATGGGTTCATCTGGATCACTGGCCGTGTTGATGACGTATTAAACGTATCTGGTCACCGTCTTGGTACTGCTGAAATTGAAAGCTCGTTAGTACATCATCCAGACGTTGCTGAAGCTGCAGTTGTTGGTTATCCGCATGAAATTAAAGGTCAAGGCGTATATTGTTACGTTACCTTGATGGCGAATGCAGAAGCATCAGATGAACTTAACAAAGAGCTTAAAGAGTTTGTTGGGAAGGAACTAGGACGTTTTGCTAGACCTGATTACATACAATGGGCTCCGGGTTTACCTAAAACACGTTCAGGTAAAATTATGCGTCGTATTTTACGTAAAATTGCTGAAAATGATGTAGACAGCTTAGGTGATACTTCAACACTTGCTGACCCTGAAGTGGTAGATGATTTGATTAGCAATCGCATTATTCATGGCGGATAATTTAGCCATTAATATGTAAAGTGATAAAAGCGCCGTAAGGCGCTTTTTTTATTTCTGGATTTAAGTTTAGAGTGTAATTATTTAAGTCTAGAGTGTAATTATTTAAGTCTAGAGTGCTCTTTGGATCATTAAGTAATAATAAAGTATGTCTTTCTGTGTTTTAATGAGAGAAATAATGTGCAGTGATAACAGTAGGAAATAAAATGGAAGAATCAGTGAATGTTTTTGGTGAACCGCTAGAAATTTGTGGTGGCAACCCTGTTACCGGTTTTTATCGTGACGGTAAGTGTAATACTTGTGAGCAAGATACTGGCTCACATACTGTGTGTATTGAAGCATCGAAAGAATTTTTGGAGTATTCACGCTTTAAAGGTAATGATCTTTCCACACCCAGACCTGAGTTTGGTTTTGAGGGGATAAATGTTGGCGATGCCTGGTGTTTATGTGCTGCTAGGTGGATGGAAGCGCTAACCAATGATAGAGCGCCAAGGATCTACTTGAGAAGAACTCACATTAAAGCACTTGAAATAGTACCAATGGAATTATTAAAACCGTATGCGCTTGATTTGAGCTAAGTATTATTTGTCTTTATTTATTAGCTTTTGTACTTACATTTCGGGAATATCAAGCAAATAGTCTGTAGATCCTAAATCATATCCCATCTGATTTAATAACGTTGATATTTGTCCTCGGTGATGGGTTTGATGATTGAATAAATGACTTACTAATTCACCAAAATTACGAGAGCTTTTAATTCCCTTGGTATTTGAATATTCTAAATTACGTCTAAAATCCATTTCATTAACATCAACACTCAACCATTGTATTATCGCTGAGTCTATGGTGCTACGCGCATGAGTAAACGGTTTTATTTCAGAGAAAAGGATATCATTTAGTCCTTTAGGCTTAGGCAATGCAATAACATCCTTAAGTGATTTATAATTTTCTGAATGAAAATTAAAGCGAGTTAGCCAGATAATATCTCCGATTAGGATATGATTTAACGTACCAATAATAGAATGGAAGTAAGCACCTTTATTTTCGTTCAATATTTCATGATTCAAATGCTCAGTAACACTTAATATTTGCTTATTCATTCTAGTATTATACTTTGCCATGAATAAAAAGTGATTATTGACGTTCATATTTATGCCTTAATTAGTTTGACCAACGCCTAATAAAAGAGGAGTAATAGTTTTCTAAAATGGTAAAGTGAAGCATACTTGATAATTATATTGCTACTCTGGTTAACTGTAAATTGCACGCTGTTTTGCGTCTCGGATTCTATCTAGATCTTCTATACAATCAATAGACTCAATTACAACAAGATAGTCAGTAGGTACTTTTGTTTCCTTTGCACCAATAACAACGTGATTTAAGTACCACGAATAAGGTTTTAATGAAGCATCTATTTTAATTGCATAGTATGTTAATGCCTCAAAGACTTCACCCGATTTATTTTGTACATAAACTAGTTTTTCATCGTATCCAAACCCTAAACTTTCAGCACGATCTAAAGCACCTTTTTCATTTGTATCTATCTCAAAGAGAGCACCAATGACTGTATCTTCGTTATTATTCGTTTGAAAAGCATTACACTTTCCAGAGCCATCATCACCATTCATATTAAAACGTAATTGATGACTTTTAAGGGTGACTACTTCAAGTTTTTTGGCACTGGGTACCCGCTCTTGAAGTCTTAAAATTGACATGTTTGAACCATATGCAAAATACTTCACCAAACCTCCTAGCAGTTAGGTTCCTTTGACTACCTGATTAGGAAATCTTGGTTATGATAGCGCTTTTTTATCGTTACAAAAGGTAGATAAATTAGCCTAAATAGATATCTGTTTACTCTATAGTAAGTATAAATTTGAGTATTTTAAAGTTTAAATCTTAAACCCCAAACTTAAATTACTACATTCCAAACACAGTGTAGGAGTAGTCCCCTTTAGTACGGTAAAGTGTTTACTACCTTTTTACTGTTTTATTAGTGCAGATTTTACGATAGCAAAACCAATAAACCCTAATAAAACACCGGTAACCTTATCTATGTAATAGGCTACCTTGGTAAACTTGCTTCGAACTTTACGTGTTGAAAGAAGAAAAATAATTGATAAATCCCATAAAAAAACAATAACTGCCATCCAAATTCCTAAGCACAACTTGAAAGCAAAACTTACTTCGGGTGTAAGTACAACAGTAAATAGGCTTAGATAAAATAATAAATTTTTAGGGTTTAATATTCCAGACATTAATCCAGTAATAAATTCAGTTAAAAAAACGGTTTTAACTGAACTAGAATCGGTGGGTTCAGCAATATCTAAATTGTTATATGAACTTTTACGCGCACGTAAAGCCTGTACAGCAAGATAGATTAAAAACAGGCCACCCATAATTTTTAGTCCAATCATTATTGGAACGGAAGCAGCTAAAATAGAACCCACACCAACCAAACACAGCGTAATATAAACGGCATTAGCTGACGCTATACCTAAGGCAACACCAATAGCATTTTTACCCTTATTTTTGATTGCACTTTTTATTACTAGTACAAAATCTGGTCCTGGACTTAACAGCGCCAGAAAATGAGCTATTGCAACAGTGACGAAGATACCGAGTAAATTTGCGTCCATATGAACACCCTTTAATTATATTGAAACATACGCAAAAAGCAGATAAAAAGACTAACGAGCCTGTAGAGTTATTAGTTTGTTATAGTCTATTTTAATCGAAATACTCTAACTGGATTATTTTCTTTTAACAATCAAAAATGTTCATGTTTCTAGTGATTTACCTTTTCATTATTACTGTGATGAAACAAGCATCATTTCATCACAGTGTTTTGAGTTGAAGTAGTTCAAGGGTTATAAAATAGGGACCTTGATTGATAGTGGGTACAAAGTAAAGTGTTAGCTTGATATGCTTTCTTTAATTTGTTCAATAGTGGCATGACGAACATCTTTACCTTCGACCAAATAAACGATGTACTCACACAGGTTAGTCGTGTGATCGCCAATGCGTTCTAAGGCTCTGGCACACCAAGTTACCCGTAAGGCATTTTTTATTTCACGGGGATTTTCCATCATTTTGGTGACTAACAGCCGAGAGATATTATCGAATTCTTCATCAATAATGCTGTCATCTTTAATTATTTCTAAAGCTTCATTTACATCCATCTCTGCATAAGCGGTTAGGGCGCGATTAAGCGTTTTACTGACATGATGACCTAAGTGTCTTAGTTCAACTAAAGGTCTAGCACCCTCTTCTTCGGCAAAACTTCCTCTGGCAAGTTTGATGGCATTTCTGCCAAATTTAACCGCTTCATCTCCCATACGTTCAAGGTCAGTAATACTTTTAATTACGCTGACTATCAAGCGTAAATCACTGGCAGCAGGTTGGCGTCGAGCTAAAATTTGTGTGCAATATTCATCAATTTGTAATTCCATGGTATTGACTTCGTGATCACGCTCTATCACTTTTACCGCGAGTTTAGCATCGGCATTTAATACGGCACTAAGGCCGTCGTTAACTTGTTGTTCAACTAAAGCGCCCATCTCCATTACTAATGTTCTTACTTGCTCTAACTCTTCATTAAAGCGACGAGAAATATGTTTATCTAAATGCAATTTTTTGGTGAAGCCTGAAGGATTATTAGTACTTTCTGTTGTTGTAGTTGTCATTTTCTTCTCCATTTAACCGAAGCGGCCAGTGATATAGTTTTCAGTTAATTTGTGACTCGGTCGGGTGAAAATATCTTCCGTTTTACCCATTTCGACTAACTTACCCATATGAAAATATGCGGTATGCTGCGAAACACGTGCTGCTTGTTGCATTGAATGAGTGACAATTGCGATGGTATATTTTGCTTTTAGTTCATCTATTAGTTCTTCAATAATAGCTGTAGCAATAGGATCAAGCGCTGAAGCAGGCTCATCCATTAGAATAACCTCAGGGCTTACCGCTATTGTTCTCGCAATACATAAGCGCTGCTGTTGGCCACCGGATAAACCCGTACCAGGATCATTAAGCCTATCTTTTACTTCGTTAAATAATCCTGCTTTTTTTAAGCTAGTTTCTACAATTTCATCTAATTCAGCTTTATTGTTTGTTAAGCCATGAATACGCGCACCGTAAGCAACATTGTCGTATATTGATTTAGGAAAAGGATTAGGTTTTTGAAATACCATGCCAACGCGTGCTCGAAGTAGCACTGGATCTAAATTTTTTGCATAAATATCTTCATCATCCAGTGTGAATTCCCCGGTAATCTTACATATATCGATGGTATCGTTCATACGGTTTAAACTACGTAAGAACGTTGATTTACCGCAGCCTGATGGGCCAATAAGTGCTGTTACTTGGTTTTTAGCTATATCTAGACTGATATTATCAATGGCTTTTTTGTCCCCATAATATACATTGGCGTTCCTAATAGACATTTTGGCGTCATCAGCATAAATATTACCAACGGTTTGAGTTAGCTCAATTTCCGACAAATTAGTTTGAGACAAATCGGTTTGCGCTGTTTTATTTACTTGTACTTGCTTGGATAAAGTTATGGCGTTCATACTATTTTCCTATTTCTTTTCAAATTTGCTGCGTAGCATTGTTGCGCTAAGGTTAATTATTAGTAATAACGTTAGTAGCACCAATATGGCTGCGGAGGTTTTTGCTAAAAAAGCTCTTTCTGGGCTATCGGCCCATAAAAATATTTGTACGGGCAGTACGGTGGCAGAGTCAACTATGCTACTTGGCACATCAACAATAAAAGCCACCATACCAATCATTAATAAGGGTGCTGTTTCACCTAATGCTTGTGCAACACCAATAATAGCTCCCGTAATGATCCCTGGCATTGCTTGTGGCAATACATGAGAGAATGTTACTTGCATTTTTGAAGCACCTAAACCTAAGGCTGCTTCCCTAATTGACGGGGGAACGGCTTTTATTGCCGCACGGCTGGCGATAATAATAGTTGGTAAGGTCATTAACGTTAATACAATACCGCCAACTAAAGGGGCAGAGCGGGGCAAGCCAAATAAATTAATGATGACGGCTAAGCCCAACAGACCAAAAACAATAGAGGGTACTGCTGCCAAGTTATTGATGTTTATTTCAATAAAATCTGTGAGGCGGTTTCTAGGGGCAAACTCTTCTAAATAAAGTGCCCCTGCAACGCCTAGCGGAAATGATAATAACAAGGTAACAAATAGGGTAAGTAAAGTGCCCATTAAAGCCCCTTTAATACCCGCAAGTTCAGGCTCTCTAGAATCACTGGCAGTAAAAAAGCTAAAGTTAAATCGACTTTCAACACGATCACTTGAGATAAGTTGTGCTAACCATTGTGCTTGTTTTTGGGTGATTCTTAGTCCTGCTTCACCTAAAGGAAACTCTTCTTTAAGATAGCTGTCTACGTCATCATCAAGTCTTACCCATACCTGTGCTTTTTTCTCAAACAATTTCGGGGAAGCAATTAAGTTATCTTTAAGGGTAAATTCAGCATTGCTACTTAGCAATTTTGATAGCTTACGCTTGTCCTTACGACCACTGACATCTGGAAACATTTGATAAAGCGATTTTTTCAGTACATTACGGTAGTTTGCTTTTTTCATTTGCTTATTAATGGGGTTTTGTGATGAGTAATCACTAATGTTGAGCCATGATGCTTGATAATTTACGTCAAGCTTAACCCAGTGTTGATTAAAAGCCGGTAGTGCTTTTGAGGTAATATCTCCAATTAAAATAACCACAAGTAGGAAGCCAAACAGCACAGAAAAAAGCCCTATGAATTTGAAGCGTTTTTCTTTGCGGTGACGTTTTTTAAGGCTTAGCGAGACCTTTTCTGTGCTCGAAAGTGTATTCATAGTATTATTACTATCACCATTTAAATTTTTGTTTAGTTTAGTCATATTGCTCTCGATATTTTCTAACGACTTTCAGTGCTATAACATTTAGACCGAGAGTAGTGATAAATAACATTAAACCTAAGGCAAAAGCGGCTAGGGTTTTTGGACTATCAAACTCTTGATCGCCGGTTAGTAGAGTTACTATTTGTACGGTTACGGTTGTTACAGAGTCGAGTGGGTTGGCGGTTAAATTAGCCGCCATACCGGCTGCCATTACCACAATCATGGTTTCACCTATGGCACGAGATACTGCCAGTAATATAGCGCCAACAATGCCTGGTAATGCTGCGGGTAATAATACCTTTAAGACGGTTTCACTTTTTGTTGCGCCCATACCAAGGGAAGCTTCTTTTAATGAGTTAGGTACTGCACTGATGGCATCTTCCGATAGTGATGATACAAAAGGAATAATCATCGTTCCCATGACTAAACCTGCGGCTAAGGCACTTTCTGAAGCGACACTTAAACCTACTGATTCACCTAAGTTACGAATAACAGGTGCTACCGTTAACGCAGCAAAAAAGCCATAAACAACGGTGGGAATACCCGCTAATACTTCTAGCATAGGTTTAGCAAAAGCACGTAATCTTACAGAAGCGTATTGTGATAAGTAGATGGCAATCATTAAACCAACAGGTATTGCTAATAACATTGCAATAAAGGTAATTAACATAGTGCCAGCAAATAAAGGAATGGCACCAAAAGCACCAGAGCCGCCTACTTGATCAACACGCATTGCTGTTTGTGGACTCCATTGTGTACCAAACATAAACTCTATAGGAGAAACACTTTTAAAAAATTGAATAGACTCAAACAGTACCGAAATAACAATGCCAAGGGTTGTTAGAATCGCAACAGCAGATGACGCCACTAATAAGGCGCGTATGATACGTTCTGATTTTTGTCTTGCTGGGTAGGTCAGGCTAAAATTTCTAACTAAAATAGTAACACTGACACAGGCAATAATTAATACTAAGGCTGTTTTGAGCCAAATTGCTTGTTGGTTTAATTCTTGTAAAGTCAATGCCGCTTTATATTGAATTTGCGTATTTAGTTCGCTACTTTGACTTAATCTTTGTAAAATCTCAGCTGCTGTTTCTGAGTTTGCTATTGCACGAATGTTGTTTAAGTATAAGCCGGTATCTATGGTTGATAACGACTGAATTTTTAGTGGTAGTGTTGACGTGAGTAATTGTTCAACAACGATATGCTCACCGCTATTAAAAATCAGTAAAGTAATTAATGCAGGTAAACCACAAACCATGGCGGTTAATAAACCAAACTGCTGTGGTAGGCTAGTCAGTTCTTTTTTGTGCTCAGCGCCACCTGCTACTTTCAATGAACGCTGTATACCAAACCAATAACTAAATAGTGTCAGGCAAAGTAAAACAAAAAACAATAAAGATGAATTCATATTTTTATAACTAATTTTTTAGAAAAGAAAACCCAACTATTGATAACCTTTATTGTTAGCAACGGTTGGGTGCTATTTTAAGCGGTTATGACTAATTCAACACTAATGGAGAAAGAGACAGTACACTTTGGCGTACTTTTGCTAATTTCTTGTTGCCTAATGGGATTAGACCTTTATCTGTTAAATAACCTTCTTCACCCATTGCTGCTTCACTGGTGAATTCTTTCAAAAATTCTAAAATACCAGGTACTTTGTTTACGTGTGAGTTTTTCACATAAAAGTATAATGGACGTGACACAGGGTAAGAACCGTCAGCAATAGCATCAAAAGTAGGGCCTTGACCGTCAATAATTGAACCTTGTAATTTGTCACTATTTTGGTCTAAAAAGCTAAAACCAAAAATACCGAACGCTTTAGGGTTTGCTGATAACTTTTGTACTATTAGGTTGTCATTTTCACCAGCTTCGATATAAGCGTGATCTTCACGTACGCTGTGACAAATTTCTTTATACTTAGCTTTGTTTTGTTTTTTTATCGCTTTAATCCAAGAGAATTTTTTACAACCACCCTCTAATACTAATTCTGCAAAGGCATCACGGGTTCCTGACGTTGGTGGTGGACCTAAAACTTCAATTTTATTGGCAGGTAATGCAGGATTAATATCACTCCATAATTTGTATGGGTTAGCCACTAACTTTTCACTACCGTCTTTAGCCGGAACTTCTTTTGCTAAGGCTAAAAATAACTCTTTGCGAGTAATCTTCATTTGGGCGGTAGTATTTGAATTAGCAACTACAATACCGTCATAACCTACTAATACTTCAGTGATGCTTGTTACGCCATTTCTAACACACATATCAAATTCACTTTTTTTCATTCGACGTGATGCATTAGAAAGGTCAGGGGTGTTGATAGCGTTACTAGCACAAAATAACTTCATGCCGCCACCGGTACCGGTAGATTCAATTTTAGGTGTTTTAAAGTCAGTGTTTTTACCAAAACGCTCGGCAACTACAGTTGAGAAAGGATAAACAGTTGATGAACCTACAGCAGTAATTGTGTCACGATTACTTTGAGCATTAGCAATGCTGCTAGTTAAGGCAACTGCTACAAGCGATAGGCTTATTATTGTTTTCTTTAGATTCATTTTATTAGTAAAAGTGTTCATATGATTTCTCATTTTTTAATTGAATTAATAATTTTTAGACTGAATATTGTGTCTAGGTTCGAACTCATTTTTTAACTGTGTGCAGTGTAGAAATTTTATGTGACAACTAGGTGAACGATTTGTGACAGTTATGTGACAAGGAGGTTTTTGTGATCTTCATGGCTATTTATACCCATTCCACTTAAAGGTGCAGGATTCAAGTGGAACGGGTATATATGACAGTTGCTTTGAGACAGTAATTTGAAATGAATCATTAGCCTTATAGGTAGATTCCCTAAAGATAGATTTAACCTTTATTTTGTGGGGATTTTTAGGCTTGGATAACTATTCCATGATACTCATATTACGAAAATCCCCCCTCGTTTTAGTATTTATATTTTGCATTGCATTTTGCAATTTTTCTTATTTGTAAAATACAGAGTCATTATCTATTTATAAGTAAAAAACATAAAAGCCCTGTATACCGGGCGTTAGAGGTAAATGTTAGTATTACTCAAATGGTTTTTTTTCTGTGGTACGTTAATTGCTAAATATAGAATTAGTATGAATTGAGTCACTAGTTTTTGGTTATTACCAATAAACAAACCTTTGATTAATGTTGCTTATTGAAAATAATAAACGAGGGAAACAGCATGTATACTGAAAAAAAATTACTGCTAGTAGATGATGAAACTGCTGTTAGACAGGCACTTATTCGGGGTGTACATCGAAAGTTTAATAAAAAAAATAACTTAGTTTCAATTACTGAAGCAAGTAATGGCAAAGAAGCAATTGAGTTGGCAAATGATAATCCTCCTGATTTAATCATAATGGATATACGCATGCCAATAATGGATGGTTTGAAAGCTTGCCGTATTTTAAGGAACGATGCAAAATTTGCGGCAACTAAAATTATTATTTTAACCTGTGAGATTATCGAAGAAAGGGAGGGCTTGCTTGCCGGTGCAGACGACTATGTGATAAAGCCTTTTGATATTAATACATTACTCATTCGAATCGAACGAGGCTTATTTCTCCCAACATCAATTAATAAAGCAGTGCCTGTAGATGTTAATGGCTTATTATCAAAAGAGTATTTTTTTGATACTTTTTTAAATTTTGAAATTGCTAGAGCAAAACGCTTTCAACATCCATTAAGCCTTTTATTACTTAAGGTGTCACCAAGTAAAACAGAAGAACCCGATCAAAAAACTCATGACTATTTAGTGAAATTATTAAAACGTCGGGCATCAGATAAGGTTATCAATTGGGCAGAAAATATTTTTGCTATTTTACTTACGGAAACGCCTGCCGAGGATGCTGTTTTGGTAGCAAAACACATCGCTTGTCACATGGAGGCTAGAGCTGACTGTTTACGTTATTTCATTGGTATTGCCAATTTAGAGGATACGTTAACTGATAATTTAGTCATAAATGCTGAGTCGTCTCTGAGCGAATCAGTTCGCACAGGTAACATCATATTAAATAGGCAGGCGCTTAATTAATGACAAAAGATTAAGCAATTGAGGGTGTCTACAATGCGTATGTTTTTACTTTTATTAGTCCTTTTTTCAGTATCTAGTTATGGCGAATTTTCTGATAACCTCAGGTGGAGCTTAGATGCTAGTGTACGTTTAAATAAAGATATAGCAGCGAATAATACCAGCCGTATTTATGCCTTAGGGTTAGACACACATAAAATATTTAGCTTTGCCAGTGGCGATATTGGCTACGCGGTAGGCCAATTATATTTCACTAAACTATCAAACCAGATGCCATTTTCTTCGTTGTTTAACTCGCCAGATGATGAACAGTTTGTTATTCGTGAAGCTCACTTTAATTATACCGCGAGCCCTAAATGGTGGCCTAATATTCGTATAGGTCATTTCACTTTACCTTTTGGCCTTGAAGAAAGTATAGATACCAATGGACGTTTACTTGACTACTATCATGGTAAAAACTTAGGTACTAAACTCGATTGGGGCTTAGGACTGAATAAAGTGATGTCACCGATTGAATACAACATTAGTTATACTTTGGGTGGTAAAGATCAACCAAAATCGATAGATGGCTCTTATGTGTTTTCTGGGCGTATTGGCTCACTTAGCCATTACGACTTTATTATCGGTTTATCTTTTTTAGCTGCAAAAATAGATAATATTCAACGAAAAAGGTTTGCTATTGATTGGCAATATTACTGGCAAACGTGGGGGTTTTTAGGGGAGCTAGCACTTGGTAAAGAGGATGAATTTCAACAAGAATGGCAAAAAGAAAAATATTGCCTATTGGAGTTAAACAACACATTGATTAACGAGCAACTCAAACTATATGGACAATATATTTTTAACGATCGTGAAGGTGAACATCAAAACCATCAATTAATTAATATCGGTGTGAGTTATCAAATGGATGCGAAATTAGAACTAAGTATATCCAGCCGTAAGCAGCTCAGTACACCAGAGTCAGGTAAAAAACAAAACCTAGTTAGGTTTCAATTAAGATATAGGTACTGATATGAAAATAGTCATAGTTTTAATACTCTTCGTTTTTTCACTCCAAAATGCTTACGCTGAGGCATACTGTTCGCTACGGGATCCGGTTGCGCAAATCAAAAAACTATACCCACAAAAAACAAATCAATTATCTATTGTAAAAACAGTCGATACCCATACCCGCAACCAAGTCAAACTAGCCTTACCTAGTAATGACCTTCACTTTAGTGAATTAGGTCAACACACCTTGTATGTTGCGATGAAGAATACGCAAGCATTAGGCTATATACATGTCAGATCAGAACAAAGTAAATGGGGATTGGTTGAAATAATATGGGCATTAGACAAAAATTTAAGAATAATAGACTTCAGCTTTCAGCGCTGCCGCAGCCCCAAGAGAAAGATGATTGATAATGAAAGCTTTAAAAGTGTCTTCATTGGTAAAAACTATGAAGAACTCAAAATACTCCTCAGTAGTGACGGAATAACCGCGAAGAGCATACTGCTTGAAAAAGCTGGAAATGCACCTGAACTCGCAAGTGTAGTACTTAGGTGCGCACTAAAAACTCTCTTAATCACAGATGTATTGTGGGGAGAAGAGTTAAAAAAATTCAACCCGTAATCATTACTCCATTAGGTTTACTTTTTAATTGGCCGTTAAATAATGAAGATTTCTAATTATAATCAGTTATTAGCCGTTTCAACGCTTCTTTCAGGAGTAATTATTTTCGCTACGCTTTGGAGTCAATATCAAAAAGTAGAAGATATATCACGTGCTCATTTTGAATCCCGACTATTGGTACAAACCGTTGAACACCTTTCGACCATGTCACAAGTTTGGTTAACCACACAAGACCTACTTTTTTCGGGTAAACAAACTTATTTAGCCAATGGCATTAACGCACAATCTGATCAGTTGATACAAACACTATCAACCATTGAAATTAACCATGAAATTAGTGTTAATTTAACCGAGCAACTTATTAGTACGATAAAAAGTAATAAAACTATCATCGCTTCATTATTACACTTATCTAGGTTAGATAATCAAGCATGGCAAGCGACTATCACTGAGTCTGATACATTAACCACTAATTATGTTGCGACTTTAGATCAATTGTTGTCACAAGTTTTACAGCAAGAAAGGTTTCTATCTGAACGTTTATTAGGGGCTAATAGTCAGTTAACCAAGCTTGCTTGGATAATTATCTCTTTATATCTTATCTTTATCTTTTTTATTGTTGCATGGTTTAGCAAATACATTGTTAAGCCTATTGAAAGCATAACAGCAGTAGCCCAACAACCTAACAACAAAGAGCAAGGTATAGAATTTAGACAAAAAAATGCGCCTGCAGAAGTGGTTGCTTTATCTTTAGCTATTCAATCGTTTACTCAGCGTATAACCATAGAAAAGCAAAAAGCAGAACAAGAACGACTCAAAGTCATCAATATAAATAAACAGATACAAACGATAATGAACACTATTCCTTGCTCATTACTACTGTTGGATCATCAAGGAATAATACAAGAGTGTAACCCTGAAGCGAGCAAATTATTTTTAAAAGATAAAAATGAAATTATTAATAAAAATATTGCTGTTTTTTTACCTGCACTCGCCACTTTAGACGGTAAATTTGATACAGAAATTGTATTGAAAAGTATGGAGGAATCATTGCTAGCACCTAACTTTGATAATCCCTGTATAGAATTTTCGGGGAGAAAAATTGCCATAACAGAGTCAGTTAATTATCTATTGACGATCAGTGATATAAACGAAAGAAAGCATAGCCAAAAAGCATTGTCAGCCCTGAGTCAGCAATTGGTCAATGCGGAAAAACTTGCGTCAATAGGTCAATTATCAGCAGGTATTGCTCATGAAATAAACAACCCTATAGGGTATATTCGAAGTAACCTTGATATGCTCGCAGATTATATTAAACCTTTAATTTCTTATATAAATATTATTAAGACCTCTGAACGAGATGAGTCAGCTAAAGCCTTCTATCAAGAAGAAGATTTAGATTATATTCTTAATGATATAAAGCCTTTAATCGCCTCCTCATTAGAAGGCACGGTAAGAATAAGTAAAATAGTAAAAGACTTGGGTAACTATGCTCATGTGGGTAATAAAGAACCTGAACCGTTTTTTATTGATAAGTTAATAGAGCAAAGTCTGACACTGGTTGCCAATGAACTAAAATATAAAGTAAATATTGTTAAATGCCTAAATGCCAACGTTAGCGTTATGGGCTTCCCACAAAAATTACTCCAAGTATTTATTAATATGCTAGTTAATGCTTCCCATGCTATTAAAAGTACAGGTCGCATTTCAATTCATTCATGCATTGACCAAGATGAAATAAAAATTAGTTTTGAAGATAATGGCTCAGGCATAAGTCAGATAGATTTAAAAAATATTTTCAATCCTTTTTTTACGACTAAGCCCGTTGGTAAAGGCACCGGTTTAGGACTTCACATTGTAAGAACTATCATTGATGAACATCAAGGACGTATTGACGTAAGTTCTATTATAGATAAAGGCAGTAAGTTTGATATTTATTTACCTATTCATAGGCTTATGTAATTGATTGTCAGCTATGCCGTCAAGCAAACTAGACAGCAAAAATCAGACTGTATTATCGCTCAAGAAGGTAATTATCATCGATAAAGGTGGATCCAAGTCGGCGAGTACGACTAGGAAAAAGGAAGGTTTATATGATGATTATCGTTCGGCCATGCTAGCGTCAGGGCTAAAATGTGCTCACCGTATGGCAAACGTATTGGGAAACGTTACCACTTTAGTGCTAACTTCATTAAACAGTGAACTTTTACTCACCTAATTAGAAGAATATTTGTCTCTTTTATTTTTTTACTAAAGGTACTGTACTCAACTAAATTTATGTGTAAAAATAAGCTTACAAATCGCGTAACTAAATCTTTACGATTTTGTGTTTTTATTTTACGTCAAGCTACAGCTCTTTAAAACTGTACTTTGGACTTTTCAATATTTTCTGCAAATTTTGTTTTTATCCTGCGCATTTTTAATAATTAGTTTATTTAGGAATGAATCATGTCGTCTACAAGCCATAAAAGTACCTTAAATGATATCCATGTTAATGAAGAGCATGTATTAATTACCCCTGAGCAACTGAGAAATGAGTTACCGTTACAAGAGCCAGGTCGGGCCTTTGTTAAATCAGCCCGTACCATTATTTCTGATATTATTCATAAACGAGATCATCGGTTATTAGTTATCAGTGGTCCTTGTTCTGTACATGATGTTGATGCAGCTAAAGAATATGCCCGTGAACTTAAAAAACTGCATGATAAACATCAAGACTCTTTATATATTGTTATGCGTGTGTATTTTGAAAAGCCTCGTACCACGGTTGGTTGGAAAGGGCTAATTAATGACCCTCACATGGATGGCTCGTTTGATGTTGAGTCGGGCTTGAGAAAAGGGCGTGAATTACTGCTTTATTTAACTGAGCTTGGTTTACCGCTAGCCACTGAAGCGCTTGATCCTATTAGTCCGCAATACTTAGCAGAGTTATTTAGCTGGTCGGCTATTGGTGCGCGTACGACAGAATCACAAACCCATAGAGAAATGGCAAGTGGCTTATCTATGCCTATCGGCTTTAAAAATGGTACCAATGGTAGTTTAGATGTAGCTATTAATGCCTTGCAATCAGCGGCATCACCACATCGTTTTATGGGTATTAACCGTCAAGGGCAGGTATCTTTAATTAAAACATCCGGCAACCCTGATGGTCATGTTATTTTACGTGGTGGCAAACAACCTAATTATGACAGTGTTAACATAAGTGAATGTGAGCAAGTTTTGGCTAAACATAAATTAGAGCCTGGTATTGTTGTTGATTGTAGCCATGGAAACTCAAATAAAGACTATCGTCGCCAGCCTCTTGTTGCTACTAATGTTTTTAACCAAATTTGTGAAGGCAATAAGTCAATTATTGGTATAATGCTAGAAAGTAATATCAAAGCAGGAAATCAAAGTAGTGACTTAGCGTTTGATGATATGGAGTATGGTGTTTCGGTAACCGATGCTTGTATTGATTTAGACAGCACGAAAGCTTTATTCATTGAAGCTGATACAATGCTTAGTGATACGTTGAAGCAGCGTATACGATAGTAAAATTATTATTTATAAGAGAAACTATGAGTGATTTTGATGACAATCTTAAAGTTTTACGTGATGAGATTGATGAAATTGACAGCCAGTTAGTTGCCTTACTGGCTAAACGTTTAGCGGTAACGACGAAAGTAGGCGCGCTTAAAAGTACGGAAGGCGTGCCTATTTTTGTACCTGAGCGTGAGGCCGCCTTAATTAGCAAGCGTCGAGAACAAGCCCAAGAGGTTGGTTTAAGTGGTGATTTAATTGAAGATGTATTACGCCGTTTGATGCGCGACTCTTATGTAAGTCAAGATGCTAGTGGCTATCAATGCATTAATCCTGATTGTGAAAAAGTGGTTGTTGTTGGTGGTAAAGGGCAACTAGGTGGCGTTTTTGTTGATTTATTTAAACGTTCAGGTTATCAAGTGGCTATTATTGAGCAAGATGATTGGCCTAATAGTGATGTTATTTTAGCAGATGCAAGTTTGGTGATTGTTGCGGTACCCATTCGGTTAACGTCCATGGTTATTCACCATTTAAATAATTTACCTGCTGATTGTATTCTAGCTGATTTCACCAGCGTAAAAGAGTCTCCCTTATATGAAATGATGAAGGTGCATTCAGGCCCAGTGGTCGGTTTACATCCTATGTTTGGTCCTGATGTCACTGGTTTAATTAAACAAACCATTATTGTGTGTGATGGCCGCGATGAATCACAATATCAATGGTTGCTAAAACAGTTTCAAGTGTGGGGAGCCAAAATCTATCAAGTTTCTGCTCATGAGCATGATAAGGCTATGTCTATGGTTCAAGTCATGCGACATTTTTCTACCATTGCTTATGGATATCACCTGATGACAGAAGGGGTTGATATTGAGAACTTGGTTAATATGAGTTCACCTATTTACCGATTAGAGTTAATAATGGTCGGTCGGTTATTTGCACAAAACCCTATTTTATACTCTGATATTATTTTTTCTAATCCGGATAATATCACCATGATGAAGCGTTTTGCCTATCGTTTTCTTGAGTTATTAGAAGATGTAGAAATGGGAGATAAAGATGCTTTTGTTACTATGTTTAAGCAAGTATCAGATTGGTTTGGTGATTATGCGGATGATTTTTTAGCAGAAAGTAAAATGATGTTATTAAAGGCGAATGAGTTAAAAAAACACTAGTCCGTATAATATATTAACCTGATGTCTTCGTTTTTTGAGGCCATCAGTAATTAACTCTGCTTTTTACACGGGTAAAATTTATAACAAAAACTGTCGATATCGCAAGGTGTATCTATTCGTTTATTTACCTGCCCACCTTTTGTGTTTTTAACTTGTTTTTAGATTATCTAATAATTTTAATTAAAGTCAATGTTAGAAGCTATAAGCCAAGCCGATTGATACTTGACTATCTAACCAAATAGCACCATCAAAGTGTGCGACACAAGTACTGTTTTGGCAAAAAACAGTGTCGTCATCTTTCGTTAAAGTAGCATAAGCACGAAGTTCTGTAATAAAAGCTAAATTATCTGAAAACTCATAGCGAGTACCAACAGCAACGGTTATCGAAGGGTAAATAGCACTATCAAAATCACTATTAAAATAAGTTGTACCAACCCCCATTCCAACAGTAGTAATGTAGTTTCTTTCTTTAAAAAAAGCGACACCGTTAAAGTGAGTATATAAAGTATCAAAAGAATGCGTTGATTGGTCAATATTGTCAGTAAAATCACGAGAGATATAATTGACTAAAATTTGTCCTTGGCCTGTGGTCGAATCTTTCCAAGAAAAAGCTAAAGCAACGTTGGGTTCATTCGTTGTGGCTATGTCTACTGTATTATCGTTACTGGTCAATTTTGGGCTAAATGTATAACCAAGCATAGACGTTATTTCTAAATCACCTGCTTGCGCGCTTATTGATAATAATTGCGTACAACACAGCGCAAAAATCACTTTATTGAAACGAGGAAAAAACTTCAATGGGGGCATAGTTGAATGTTCCGTTGTCTTACTTGATCGTTAATTTTAGGTATTATTTTTTATTGTTGAGTTTAAGCTTACTCTGCTTACCTTATAATACAAGTATTAGCTGTATTTAATTAAATTTATTAATAAGTTAGCTTCGATTTGCTAAGCTCAATAAAGCAAGTAAAACTTCACCGCCCAACTGGTTTGATATAATCCCCTGTTTACCACCTATTGCTGTTATTTTTACATTATGAAGTGATATTTTTTTAGCTAAATTATTGTTAATTATATTTAACTCTACTGTGTTGATTGTGATTGTTGAAATATTGATTTTAGTTTGAGGTTTACCTCGTTTTTTCTTTGGTTTAGTGTGCTCAATAATTGGACCTGCTTGTGGGTTATTTTGGGCATATTCTTCAGCATTAAGTTGAGGGTTGTTTTCAGCGTATATCTTGGCACTTATATTGGGATATAACTCAGGGTAGTCATGGGCAAGCTTATTACGGGTGCTTTTAATGAGTTGATCAATATTATTCGTTTTACTGGAATTTGTTTCACTATTTAAGGTGAGTTTATTGATTGTTATTTCTTGTATTGTTGTTAATAAAGGTTGGCTGGGTTGTCTCTCTAAGGCGATATGCGCTACATCAATAATCACAGCATGTTTGGCTTGATGATCACTTAAGTTCAACAAGCGGAGATTTGTAAAACTTCCTGTTCCAGTACTTGATGAAAAATCGGCTAAATCAACAGTCGTTTTTTGGCCACTGTAATAATGTCCTTGTAATTCAATTTGACTTTTAAGGTATTCATTTAGTGAACCATTGGCTAAATACCACAGCATGCTGCTAAGAAAAACTAATAGGGTAAAAGCTAAAACAGCGAGTTTATTCAAAGGGATGCCTCTTTTTTTGCTAAGGAGTAAATGACTAATGATATTTTACTATGAAAAAACCGTTACTTATTTTGGTAACGGCTTGATATGCAGTGTAAGTTTTACCTTTATGGTATTATTTTATTGCACTACTGGGAACATTTGTTGGGCTGATATGTTCAACAGGGTAACAACCAAGTACTTTGATAAAATTGGTGTGCTCGGTCATTTCACTAATCGCTTCTTGTAGCGCGAAGCTTTTCAAATTAGCTTCTACATCAATATGAAACATTTCTTCCCATGGACGACCTTGAATAGGACGAGATTCAAGCTTGCACATATTAATACCTTTTTCTTTTAGTACTAATAAGCATTCTACTAAAGCACCTGCTTTTTGACCTGTTGACAAAATAATTGCTGTTTTTGCAGGTATTTGCTCAGCAACCTCAACGGCTTTTCTCGCCACTAAAATAAAGCGAGTATGATTTTCATTTTGATTTGCTATTGATTTTTCTAGTGCTTGTAATTGGTATAAATGACCACCTTCTTCACTGCCAATCACTGCGACAGTGTTATCTTGCAGTTCGGAAACTTTAACCATGGCATCGGCCGTGCTCTCGCAATACTCGATGCGTATATCCTTTTGTTTATCTAAGAAATTACTACATTGAGTAAAAGGTTGGCCGTGAGCATAAATCGTTTTTATCTTATCTAAACGCGTTTCTACTGAGGTGAGTAAACAGTGCACTATGGGTTGAGTGATTTCACCAACAATAGATAAATTGGTGTGTTGTAACAAGTCATAAACTTCGTTGATACTACCTGAACTGGTATTTTCAATCGGTAGCATACCGTAATCTACTTGACCAGATTCTACTTGTTGCAGAATATCATTGAAATTTTGGCAACCAGATTCAATTATTTTTTCAGCGCGCCTTGAGAAGTATCGATGGCTAGCTAAATAACTATATGAGCCTTTATCACCTAAAAAAGCAACGCTAACCGTTGGTGTTTGAATATCAGGGTTGGCTAAGCTTTGTAAAAAAGCCTGCTGATTTAGTACAGAGTCTTCAATGATAGTTTGAAAAATACTGGTAACATAGTGGGCATCTAAACCTATTTCTTTACCTTGCTTTATTAAGCGAATTAACAACTCTTGTTCACGTTGTTGATCTCTAATAGGACGAATTTGTTGTATTTTACTCTTAGCAACATTAAGTGTTAGTGCGCGACGTTTAGCAAATAAGGTCAGTAAATCTTGATCTAAAGTGGTTATTTGTTTGCGTATTTCGTTTAAATCTAATTTTTCGCTCACTGTGTTTTTCCTGTTATTGCGATGAGGGGATTAGTCAATAAAAAACCCTCAACATGGAAGGTTTTATTTCTCTAGAGTAGCTACTCTATCTAGCTTTACTGAATTCTGTCAACTGTTTATTTAGACTGTTTTAATTTACTTATCTATTTTATGGGATACACAGCCAAATAATAGCAAAACTGCTTAGTGTGGCTACGCCCCAAACCAATGTACGTAGTTTGTCTATGTTCGCCAAATATAAACCGTTATAAAACACGCGTGCACACACATGTACTATAGCGAGTAGTGCTATGTTTGTATCCGTGTTTTGTGTTGTTATTGCTAATAATACCGCGGGAGCGAATATTATTAATGATTCAAAAGCATTTTGATGTGCGGCTAATGCACGTGCGCCAAAACCGGTTAACTTACTTTGTTGCTCGCGTGGGTGATTGTTGTTATATCCACCCAATTTATTCATAGCGTAAGCAACGGGTCCTTTTGCTAAAAGTGGTAATAGTGTCGCGATAAATAAGCACCAAATCAATATTGTCATTGTTTTTCCTTATTGTCGTTGCTGAACAAAGCCATTTTTCGGCAGAAAAAGTAAAAATCATCTGTACTTAACTTACTGTTAATATTGGTAGTATAAAGGAGTACATCATGAACTTCATTATTGTATTAATTAGAGCATGGAAATATAAAGACAGTGCTCACTTGGGATCATTTTTCCATTCAAGGAAAGAGAGCGTTATTTGTGGTAATGTGTTTAAAGTGATTCGGAGCGCTGTGGATTGTTTGTCTTTTATCCTTTTTGCTAATTTGAACTAACTATTTTAGCGGCTTAGCAAGGCGTAGGTATCACTATTAGCTTCAAATAATAATATGGAATAATTATCATAAATAGGAAAGTCATGACTCAAAATAACGAAAATCAGCCTTATGTTTTAGCAAATACTAATAACCATGTTCTTTGGTTGTCCATGAATAGACCAAAACAAAGAAACCCATTATCTTCAGCTATGTTAAGAGCTTTACATCAGCATATAAATGAAGCGAATGAAAATGATGACGTTCGCGTTATTGTTATAACAGGTGAGGGCGGTGTTTTTTCTGCTGGTCATGATTTAAAAGAAATGTCAGGCAGAAAAGAGCACTGTGAGCCGGATAATGCTAAACGCGTTAAAACTGTGTTAGATGACTGTACACAATTAATGATGTCACTTATTAATTCTCCTAAAGCCGTTATTGCTTGTGTGCAAGGTACGGCAAGTGCGGCTGGCTGCCAACTGGTATCTATGTGTGATTTAGCTATTACTCAAGACAAGGCTAAGTTTTGTGCGCCGGGCGTTAACATAGGTACATTTTGTACCACTCCGCTTGTCGGCATAGGCCGTAATATGCACCGTAAGCATGCGATGGAAATAGCATTAACCGGTGATATGTTTTCTGCAGAAGACGCCATGCGCTTTGGCTTGGTGAATAAGGTGGTAAAAATAGAAGACTTAAAAGACGAAACTGAAAAGTTAGCAAATAAAATAGCACAAAAATCAGCGGTGGGTATTCATTCAGGTAAACTTGCTTTCTATCAGCAAATAGACGAACCAATCGAAAAGGCTTACATTTCAGCAAGTCATGCTATGTTGCAGGCGATGTTGTCTGATGAATGTGAAGAAGGTGTGAGTGCATTTTTTGATAAAAGAGCGCCACAATGGCAAGGGCTTTAATGTGAGCCATGAGTTTAGTTATGATTTTGAAGATCATAAGATTATTGAAACACTAACAAAGGTCAACACTATTGCGTTGATAGGAGCTAGCTCAAAACCAGAGCGTGACAGTTATAAAGTGATGGCTTTTTTAATGAATAAGGGCTATCAAGTTTTCCCTATTAACCCGCTACTTGAGGGTACAACAATAATGAACCGAGCGGTTTATGGCTGTATAGGCGATATCCCTTCATCTATTGATATGCTTGACGTGTTTCGTCAGTCTAAGTACCTATACGATATAGTTGTTGAGGCTAAACAAGCTAATATTACCACTATATGGACACAACTAGAGGTAAGTGATGTAAAGGCTGAGTTATTAGCGTTAGAAAGCGGTATCACTATGATTGTAAATCGCTGTCCAGCAATAGAGATACCTAGATTAAAGCTTTCGTTTAATTGTTAAAGTGGATTAATAACTACGCGCTAACTCACGTTCATTTTATAGCCGGTGATATCTCGAAAACTGGAGAATTCATACTCCCCAGTTTACATAGGGTGTTATATTATGTAATCATGTTGTTACGTAGCGTCAGGCTTTAAATAAGCGATATCATCCTCATCATCAGCATGAAAGTCATAACCCCCCTCAAAATCTTCATTTAACTCATTGGCAACTGTAATAGGCAGTTCTAATATCTCTGGGATATAAATAGAGATATGCACTTGTTGATTAATAATTCCTTTTAACTCATTGAAATCTAATAAACTTATTTCTTGTAGGTATTCTTTAGATAATAGCGGTAGTTGTTGGGTGAAGCGAGCAATACAACTGTCTATTTTAACAAGTAGCGAAGCTTTATCTGTATCAGTAAGGTATGTGAGCAACTGTTGATACAATGTATTAGTAAAAACTTTTCTGTCACTATCAATGAGCAACAATGCAATTGCAGTATTAAGAAATTTTTGTAATTCAAACGTTAACACGTCTTCATCAGTATCAATAAGTAGGGCGTTGGCACAATAGTTGGCGGCAATACTTTTATAAACGGTTAATAGCATAGCACTGTGATAGCCTTCACTCACTAACGTTGCGTGCATAAGTCTGATATCAGAAGTATCATTAATTGGTAACGCATAACTACTGAGTGATACTTCTTCAAAGTATGAAGGAGATATTTTTTTTAATTGAGCGTATTTTGCCCAACCAGCTCTAAAGCAATAAACTATCCCTTGCGTTTTTAATAACTCTTTTGCTTTCTCGGTATTGTTATCGCATAGCTCTAATAGGCCTAGGTTGCACAATCCAAGGACAATTTCACAGCCTTTGTTAATTTGATCGGCATAAATTATCGACAAGTTATCAGAGGCTATTCTTAACGACATGTCGGATAATTGTTGTTTAGTTTTGAGCATGAATTCTGGCGTAAAATAGCCTTCACTTTCGCCGTCTCTTAAAACTAAAAGGATAAACGGGTAGTTTCTTAACGCTGCAATTTTCATTGATGAATCCTAATAAATACCTAACAAATGAAAGTCTAATAAATTAAAGTGGCGCGAACATATCGTCGGTATCCATTTCAACGGCGGTCACTCTTTGTTTATTGGCATTTTGTTTTAACGCATTTTCAATATTATCAAGTGTACCATTGCTACTTACCGTCATTACTTCACGATAGGCTTCTTCGCTTAGCGTTTTTATTTTCATTAACAATTCTTCAATACTGCCAGATGTTTGTTCTTCATCTTCTTCTAATTCCGAGAAATCGTGACCAATAAATGGCAAAGATAAATATAAAAGGCCAAAGTCATCTTCAACAATAGCGGTTAATACTTCCAATTGTTTTTCTTCATCATCTGAAGAAAGAAAAATTTGTGTTAATAAACTGTGTGCTTCAGTTTGTGCACAAAATACGTGATCTTCATCCATATTTTGCCAATAAGATGGTTCAACGTTTAATAGCTGTTTAATTGATTCAGCGTCCATTAACCATGTGGCAATAGAAGGAATGGTGGCGTCGTGTTCTCTAACAATTTTAGCAACAGTTAAAATATCCATTTCGGTTAGCACCGCAAGCATAGTCTCATCACCTTGTTCAGAAGCAATGTTTTCTAATGAAGTACCTGCGCGTCTACCACTATGCTGTGCTTGTTCAATAATATCGGTAGCAAGAATTAATGCATTTTTTGTCAAGGTGATTCCTTAAAACTTATGTATTGATTAAATAAATTGATTATACAGAGACTTTATAAAGCCTAGTAGTTCTCATCATAGTCATTAGATTCATATTCATTTGAGTTATCGCTATCGAACTGATCATGTTCATCTTCAGACTTTAAAGGGGTAGGATCGTAGTTATTATAAAAATGGATGAGTAAAACGGCTGTTTTTAAATCTTGCTCTGCGTGGGACATTATTTCAGTAATACAGGCTCTTGCATCAGCATGCACTCCAACAAAAGGTTTTATTTCGTCCCAAGAAGGCTCTGCTGTAAGTTCGACTTTTGCTAGTTTCTTGCTATCAATTCTGACCTTTGTTGATATCGCCATTGCGAGTTGATCAACCATGCCATTAAATAATAAAGGCATATTTTTTAATTGTTCAAATAAATTAGATAAATAATTTGATAATAAATCAGGGTTTTCAGGATCAGTTAATGAGATCATATTTTCTAAATACAGAGAAAAGTCATCGGTTAAATAATCAGGTAAGCTTGTTGCGGTTTGCATTTACGATTTCCTAATAAAAAGTCTAAAGAAAGGTCTAACAAAAATGTTCATGGGGAGAGTCTAATAAAAAGACTATTTAAGCTATTTACTCTAAGTCTAGTTAAAAGCCCCTTGCCAAAAAGAGTCAGCAATTTCTCGAGGATCAGTGATGACGGTATAATTATTTTTCAAGTATAAAGAACGTTTTTTTGGATCAGAAATTACATCATAAGCCTGTTGAATTAATTGAAACTTTTCTTTAGCCTCGGTGCTATCATTTCTATCAGGGTGATATTTGTTAGCGAGTTTCCGATAGGCTTTTTTAATCTCGATGGTCGTCGATACTCTACTTACACCTAACTGTTCAAAATAATCCATAAACTTCATTTACCTTTTGCTAGACAGTTTAAAATGACTGTTGACATGATTGGCGTAATTCTACCTACGAAATGACATTATTTATATCATTATGTTTGCTTATTTACTTGATGTGTTTAATAGAAAATTGGCCAACAAATTTTTTGAGCAACTTATATATGAAATAAAGCATGACCTATGGGGTGTTAGCGTTAGGCTAGTTTTGCGAGTCCACAGCAGTTTTAGTTAAAATGCCTTTATTAACGAGTTGAGCTAATACATCAGCACATCTAATCTTTAAATGCTCTCTGAGTAGTCTCACTGCGGGTGTGATTGTCTGCCTGCTAGGACAGATAAGCCATAGTTCAGTCGATTTTGCTTCAAATTCGGATAAAAGAGGAATAACTTTTTCACAAAGTAAATCATGTGACATATCTAAACAAGATTTTGCAGCGATCCCTTTACCGTTTACACACCAACGCCTCACCAACTCAGCATCATTTGAAGAACGATTACTTTCTATCTTTACTTTAATTGATTCACCTTGATGAGAAAATTCCCAGACATCATAAATGATGTCATGTAGCTGATATAAAAGACCGTTATGGGTGGTCAAATCATTAGGATGCTTCGGTAATCCATACTTTGCTAAATACTCAGGTGTTGCACAAACCACACGCGGTACATTACAAATCTTAAAACCATATAGATTAGGATCATTGGGCGAACCATAACGTAAAGCAATATCGACCGGATCGCGATAGAAATCAATATTACTATCACTGATATGAAGCTTTACACTAACCCCTGTATGCGTTTGCATAAATTCATCAAGCCAAGGCAAAATTAAATTTCGACCTAAATCAGATGGTACTGATATTCTTAACTCACCATCAATAATATCTAAATTTTCTTTAACATTTTGCTTAGCTAAGTCGAGCATTTGCAAGGCTTGTTCGCAATTAGGAATATATTTTTCACCGGCAACTGACAGCCTTAAGCGTCGAGTCGTTCGTATAAATAATTCAACCCCCAGCGCACGTTCAACGCGTTTAATGGCGGCACTGGCCGTTGCGGTATGCATATCTAAACTCTCTGCTGCTGCGGTAATACTGCGAAATTTAGCTACTTTTAAAATAATATTAAGATCTTCTATTAACATGATTGTCAAAAATTATTTGATAAAGATTCAATTATTATGCTGTTTTTTTCTTAGGTATCAAGTTGTATTATTACTTTTAAGTTTAACAGGCACAATTTACTTACTATTTTTAATAGCACAGGAGAATAACCATGAAAGCAATTGGCTTTATGCAATCATTACCTATCAGCGATCCATTATCCTTAATCGACATTGAGCTGCCACAACCTATCGCTTCAGACCATGACTTATTAGTACGTGTTAAGTCGATTGCCGTTAACCCCGTTGATTGTAAAATCCGTCAGAATGTTGCACCTGAGGATGGTCAGTACAAAGTGCTCGGTTGGGATGCTGTTGGCGAAGTTGTTGCCATCGGTGGATCAGTCAGCAACTTTACCCCAGGGGATAGAGTTTTCTATGCAGGGGATTTAAATCGCCAAGGCAGTAATGCCGAATATCAAGTGGTTGATGAACGTATTGTCGGTAATAAGCCAAAAAGCTTATCTGATAGTGAAGCCGCAGCATTACCACTAACCACGATCACCGCTTGGGAATTATTATTTGAACGTTTGGCCATTAAACAGCAGCACCCTGAATCCAAAGAACAGTCAAGCGATGTAATTTTGATTGTTGGCGCAGCGGGGGGAGTTGGCTCAATTTTAGTTCAATTAGCGAGTGTCTTAACCGGTGCAACTGTTATCGCCACCGCTTCTCGTGAAAGCTCTACCAAGTGGGTAAAAAAACTAGGTGCTGATTATGTTGTTGATCATTCTAAACCATTACAGGCACAAATTGAGCAATTAAATATTGGCCAAGTAACGCATGTTGCCAGTTTAACGCACACAGATTCATACCTAGATAGCTATGTAGAACTATTAGCTCCAATGGGAAAAATAGCATTAATTGATGATCCTAAATCAGTTGATATCAGTAAGCTTAAACAGAAAAGCTTGTCACTACATTGGGAGTTTATGTTTACTCGTTCAATGTTTAAATCAGCAGATATTATTGAGCAACATCATTTACTTAACAAAGTTTCTGAATTGATTGACCAAGGTTATATCCAAACCACGGTTGGTAAAAATTTAGGCACCATTAATGCCAAAAATTTAAAAGCTGCCCATCAAGCGATTGAAGCAGGTACATCAATTGGAAAAATCGTGTTAGAAGGCTTTTAAACGCAGGTTTTAAGCTATTAATAAACGAACAAAAGATTAACGCACTAACGTATTAAAAGACATGAGTAATATCATGAAACTTTTAGTACGTTAATGTGGTTGGTGACTATGACTCTTTAAGTTATTTTTTTGAGATCGGCGACAATAAATAGGCTTCATTTAATCGGGTGAAAACCCAAACTAATACGACAGGAAAAATCACTAAAAATAGGTACTCAGCATATAATAAGGGTAATAATACGGAACTAGCAATTAACAAGGCATAAAAACATAACATAACTTTTTGTTTTTTAGCGAATGAAAAAGCGGCAACAAAGTTTCCAACTACGCCAAAATTGTCTAAGCGAGCAATCAAACACGGTAATATACCAACAATTATCGATAAAAAGGAAAACAGCAAAGCCAGCACAAAGTTAAAGCAGTAAAACTCAAAGGTCATATCACCGCGGGCTTGTGTTTTTATATCAAAGGCTTTGGCAAGAAATGAGTTTTGATCAACATATAGGCTATACAAAACAATCGCATCGGTGATCCAAATAAGAAAGCAAAGAAACTGTACCACACAGACTAAGCCGATATTTGCAAGTAAGTCGCGAAATTGAAAAGTTTCTCTTTTACCTTCTTTATTAAGGAGTAGCGGGTGTAATACCAAGCTCACTAAAGGAATAAATAGAATAAAGCCTGCGCAAAAAGAAATATACATGGTGGTAAAATTATATGCACCAAGATAAAACTGAATAATTTGAGAGATAAAAAAGATCACTAAACTTGCAAAAAATACTAAACCGTAACTCATCATATTTTCACTTGAGAAACGCGATAGGCTCAAAGACTCTGACACTATATCCACCAATAATTCATTCGATTAATAGGTGATTTTAACTTAACTAAGTCGCGAATATATTGATGTAAAATAAGAGAAAAGCAAAGCCGTACTTTTCTTTTATTTACACTAGTAACCGTAATAAAGTAATAGGTATTATTTTAAAGACTCAATGGCGGCTAATGCCTGAGTGAAATCAGCAAGCTCCATTTCTAAGTATTCATCATTATTTTTCCAATCTACACCAATAATAACGCCATCTTGGTTCAAGTCTTCAATCCAAAACTCAAACCAGTCTGGCAATGAGATTTCACAGGGAATATAATTAGCCCATTCATCAATACAATGTTGTTGAGCTAATTCAGCACTTGACCAAATTGGCATCACTTCAGTATTTTCATAAGTAATAGAATCGAGTACCACCCAATCTTCACTTACCTTGTCTTGTAATGCCCATAATATTTGGCTTGATTTAGCTTGAGCCAGAAAATCTTTAAGTGTACTGCTATTATCGTTCATAATTTAAATTTCTTAGAATAATTGAATAGTCGTATTATACCTTTGACGATACAAAAAACACGACTAACAATTTACTTCTTTATTTTATCTTTGAATTAACCAATGATAGGCATAATCATATGACAAAGGCTCTGTCTTGTGGCAATAGACAATAAATAGCGGCGAAAATAATCAGGAAAGATCAGCCGCGCCTTATTTGATTTTTAAAAAACTTTTAGCATCGATTAAAATCACATTAGATTTTTTTGCTATTTTGTTGAGACTTACTCATGATTTCTTCATACATCAACATAATTTCTTTTGCCAAAGAAGCATATTCAGGGTGACGCAATATTATCGCCATCTCTTGGTGGGCATCTTCTAGGGTTTGTTCGATAAAAGACATATCCAGCTCGTCGAGTACCGCACCTTTATCAACCTTCGCTTTAATCAACTGTGCCCTAGGGTAACGCTCGTTTTCAAAACGCTTGAGCAGTACAGCGATAACTCCTTTATCTTTTTCTTCTTGATCCATATCTCATCCTATTGATTTATCAATGTTACAGAGTATGCCACAAAATGGTCGGCTTTTGTTGTTCAAAATTATGGTACCAAATGCTAACGTTGATACAAAAATGGCTATAAATATTTATAAGGCTATTCAGACTTTATTCGATAAGCGGAAAGTTTGTGATCATCTATGCTAGCTTTTGTTTTACGCTGCCAAGAGGCTATTCAAAACTTTTATTATCATAATCAATCTTTACACAAAAAAACGAGTGGTAATTGGCTCTCTAATTTAAATTACACTATTTAAATTGGTGCTGACATCAGAACCTTTAAGCCTATTAATATTAAAGTAATACCACCAATGAGTTCCGCTTTATGCTCTAGCCAAGTGCCAGTTTTTTCACCTATAAAAACACCTAGGTAACTAAAAGAAAAAGTTGTGATACCAATGATGATGCAAGCAATGAATGGATTGACATCAAGCACAGTTAAAGTGAAGCCAGCAGCCATCGCATCAATACTTGTCGCAATAGCAAGAATTAGCATCACTTTATGCGTAATGATGGTAATATCCTCTTCTATGCCTTCTGACATTGATTCATAAATCATTTTACCGCCAATCAATAACAAAAGAAAAAAAGCAATCCATCGTGCATAATCTTCTATCCAACCTAGAACACCCATCCCACCTAAATAGCCAATAAGAGGCATTAACCCCTGAAATAGACCAAAATATAATCCTGACATCAGCGCTAATGACGTTGTTTTTTTTGCGTGTTTTGAACCCAAACCTATAGAGACTGCAAATGCATCCATGCTTAAAGCAACCGCGAGTATTACAACTTCAATCATGTATAAATGCCTATCATTATTTTAAGTAGCTTTTAAGAACAGAAATAACTTGCTCTACTTCTTCTTGTCGCTGTTGTGGCGTTATGTTTTCAGCACCTAAATGTTCTCTGATATGTCCTTCTAATACTTCATTCATTAAACCATTTACGGCGCCTTTAATTGCCGCTATTTGTTGTAGTACTGCTAGGCACTTTGGCTCACCTTCAAGTGCTTTTTCTAAAGCAATTGATTGACCTTTAATCTTACGAACGCGGGTTAATAATTTACTTTTTCCTACTTGTGTATGCGACATACTTAACTCTTAATATTGCATTGAACTATACTGGGGTATAGTATAAATTATTTTGATTTTTAACACAAACTTTCAAAAACACTCTTGATACAGGCATCAATATGACAAAAGAATTAAACATTCAATGGGAGCATACTCATAATTACGGCTTAGATGATGCTCATAGTACAAAGAAAGTGAAAGCCGTTTTCTGGTTAACAACGGTCATTATGGTATTAGAAATCGGGGCAGGTACCTGGTCTGGTTCTATGGCGTTACTTGCCGATGGTTGGCATATGGGGACTCATTCTGCTGCGTTTTTAATTGCTTTATTTACTTATTCGTATGCAAAAAAACATTATGCAAACCAATCATTTAGTTTTGGTACCGGTAAAGTAAACTACCTAGGTGGGTTTGCTAGTGCGGTTGCATTAGCGCTAGTGTCTTTAATGATTATCGTTGAAGCTATCCAACGATTGGCTGAACCGCAAAGTATTTTCTTTAATGAAGCAATAGCGGTAGCGATTATTGGCTTATTCGTTAATATTGCTTCCGTTTTTTTATTACATGACGATCACCATCATGATCATGAACACCACCATCACCATCATGATCACAATATGAAAGCGGCATATTTTCATGTATTAGCCGATACGTTGACATCAATACTTGCCATTGTCGCTTTGTTGTTTGGTAAATATGCCGGATTAATTTGGATGGATCCGGTAATGGGAATTGTGGGGGCTTTAGTTATTTTTCGTTGGTCCTATGGCTTGATTAAAGAATCAAGTGCCGTTCTTTTAGATAAGTCTGTTGATACACCAACGCTAGTTTTAATTTCTAAAGCGATAACCAAGAGAAATAATACTATTATTCATGATATCCATGTTTGGAAAATTGCGGCTTCAGATCAGGCAGCCATCATTTCTCTTTCATCGGATAACCCGCTGAGTAATGAAGAATACAAAAGTATTTTAAAGAAATATCTACCTCAGTTGTCCCATGTTTCGGTTGAAATTTTTTCAAAATGAGTTATCTAAGGGATATGAATTATTCATATCCCTTAAAAATAAAGGTAATGCAGCATATGATTTTCTCAGCCTTCCCCAAGGGCTGGTTTAGCAATGTTTTATGCTGCTTTATTGTTAAACAAAGGCGCTATATTAATGGTGTTATTTGAGCATATCGGCGAACATTCTCCTGATGTAGGTACTTAGGTTCAGTCGGGAACTATGAACCTGTGCCTAAAGTTATTTCTAATGCCAGCTAAATTATGCATCCTTAAATGGAGCGGCTATATAGAACGTCTAAACCATCACCGACTTTGGAATCACTTCACTGTAATCGCTTAATATACGCTGATACCAAGTATAAACCACGTCGTCTTTTTCTAAAAACTCGGTAGTGCCTAATGTGGCAATCCACAAGAAAGTACCGAGCAAACAAATATCTCTATAGTCTGGCTTGTCGCCTCCTAAGTAGTTTTTAGTCGCTAATAATTCTCTCACAGAGGCTAGCTCAGCTTGTAATCCTTGAATATGCTTCTCAGGCGTTGCGGCAAATTCTTCTAAACTTGTACCAATACGTTCTTCTCTAGAACGACGGAAATATTCTTTATCTTGGTCGGCAATAACATTATAAAGATCTAAAATAAGGATCCCGGGAATATGCTTAGACAAAACAGTAGATACCCATTGATGGAATGACTCTGCTTTTTCTTTGGCTTCATCATTAGCAAATAAGCTAGGCGCGTCAGGGTAGTGAGCTTCTAAATATTCTGCGATGGCCCATGAGTCATTGACGGTCTTATCGCCATCGGTAATAACGGGCAATAAAGGTTGCTCAGACATAGCAAACTTGTCTTTTTCAGTAAACCAAACCGGCTCTGTTTTATAATTAAGCTGTTTATGTACTAAAGCCAATTTAGACTTCCAGCAATGTGGGGCAAAACGTAGGCTGCGATCTGCGCCTGATAACTCATAAAGTGTAATGGTCATGATACTTCCTCTAAATGGATACTGTGTTGGTTGTTTATGTTTATGTCTTGTTATCGGAGCTTTCTAATTTAAGATTTTTGCCCAAATAGAATGGATTTACCTGCTTCAGTGACGGCAGAACTATTATTAATTGTTGCTGCTTTGGCATAAGCTTGAATTACTGCTGGACGCGCCGATATACGTTCAAACCATGATTTTATATTAGGGAAATCATTAAGGTCTTGGCTTTGTTTTTTATAAGATCGTATCCAAGGGTAACTTGCCATATCAGCAATGGAATACTCCCCAGTAATAAACGCTTTATCAGCCAACTGTTTGTCTAGCACATGATATAAGCGTGCTGTTTCATTGACATAACGGCTAATAGCATAAGGAATTTTTTCTGGTGCATATTGCGAAAAATGATGATTTTGCCCAGCCATAGGGCCCAGACCACCCATCTGCCAGTACAACCACTGCAATACATCGTAACGTGCAGCGCCCGATTGAGGTAAAAAGGCACCTGTTTTATCTGCTAAGTATTCCAAAATAGCACCAGATTCAAAAATAGATAAAGATTCATCACTATCGTTCGGCGTCGGATCAACCAACGCAGGGATACGGTTATTGGGACTTATTGCTAGAAACTCAGGAGTAAATTGATCACCTTTATTAATATCAATAGGATGCAAATTATAAGGTAGGCCAAGCTCTTCTAATAGGATAGTGATTTTATGCCCATTTGGCGTAGTCCAGTAATACAAATCTAGTAATGGCATTAAGTATTCCTCTTAAATATTATTTTTGACAAGTATGTCAAAGATGACAGTAATGTCAAGAATAAGTTAAGATAGGTAATTATAAGAATATCCATTAGTGTAAATAAGTAGGGAAAGTATGGTTGGTACACGTAAATTTAATGAAGAAAAAGTCTTAGACATTGCCGTAGACGTATTTTCTAGGAAGGGCTTTAACGCCACCACTATGCTAGATCTTGCCGAGGAAACCGGTGTACAGCGAGGCAGCTTGTACAATGCCTATCAAAATAAGAATGTTCTTTTCTTTAAAGCTTTTAGTCACTACACCGACAATTTTTTAATGTTTATTGAAAAAGAATTACAAAACTCGGATGCAAAAAAAGCTTTTACCCAACTATTAAAAACAGTAGTAGAACGTTTATGTAACGACAAAGAAGTAAGAGGGTGTTTTAGTACACGTGCAATTATGGAAGCCGCACAAAAGTGCCCTGATATCCAGCTTTGTCTAACTCGATTTCTTGATGGCCTAGAAGTCATTATGAAAAATCGTCTAGAACAAGCGATAAAAGATAAGCAATTTATAGGGGATGCACAAGCAACCGCTCGGTACTTGGTGGCATTAACCAGAGGTATAGCGGTAATTGAGCGAGTATATAATGATAAAGATCGAATGACAGAAGTTTACCAAACTGCTTTAGAATATATGCCTTTTAAGCAAGTATTATAAACAATATGGCAAGCACAATTAAGTACAATGATGGTTACTTTAACGATAAGGTCGTCTTGTTTTCTTCGTTACCATCACAGGAATTAAACCTAATATCATCATTAGCTATCAGTGTGAAGAGCAACCGATAGGTTCAAAGTGTCAGATCGAGCCTGAGTCACTTACATAAAATCTTCTAAGAACCATGCGGCAAATTCGTGTCTTCCTTCAACGTTTGCTTTACTGTAGATAACTGAAGCTTGTTGGCGAACGGTTTTTTCTTTGGTATTTCTTACAGCACTAATCTCTTTAAAACTTAAGCCTTTTAACAATAACATTGCCACATCTTGCTCACTTGGCGTCAGTGACCATTGCTTGAATTGACTATGAATAACAGCACTATATTCATGGCGAGCATTTTTCATTTCATCAGAAATATTTCTAAATTTATCATCAGATATTAATAGTTCTTGCTTTAGCCTTGATATATCAAACGTTTTAGCCTGTATGTCTTTGATTAAAAATAACGCTCCAATTGCTGAAACAAGAACAATAAGCACTTCAGAGAAAATATGCCACACAGGAATCCCTAAAGAGATATCCGTTAGCACATCAAAAAAATTTAAACTCATAATAATTAAAAAAATTATCACTATGATCTTATCTCTCATAAAACCTCTTAACTATCAATGTAATACAAAGTCAATGGACATATGTACCATACTCAAAAATAACGATAAAAATAATAAAAACCAACGTATGTCCAATGATTTAGCCATATAAAAAAGTAATAATTTAATCATAAAGTTACTTTCTAATGAATCAATTATATGCCATTACTTTTTATAAAAAAATCACTAAGCAGTACTAAATGCCAATATACGTTATTTTATTTTTTAATCGCTGTTTTAATTCAAATATCCACAGTTAATGCTGCTGATAATATAAAAGTGGTTGAGCTTTCATCGTTAGGCCATTTTGACACGAGCTTTTCAGAAGTGAAAAAAGTTGACAATATAAAAGGTCAAAGCTTAATCGGTGAAATTGGTTATATGGCCGGTGAGAATTACTCAGTGACATTTCCCTTTGATGTACAACAGATTACCTATCGGGTGAAAAATGGCAGTGTAGTCAAGCAAGGAGAGTTAATCGCATTGGTTGAGGGATATGATGTTCATCACTTTATTGATGAATATGAGACAACAAAGGTGTTACTTGAAATTCAACAAAAGCATTTTCAAACCAATAAGCAGTATTTTGAGAACAAAACGATTAAAAGCTCACAGTGGATAGAGATCACTAAAAGTTACTATGAAGCCAAACTAAATTTTGAACACATTCAGCATCAAATGTCTTTTTTACATATTGATGAAAATGAACAGATTACTATTATTAGTCCTAAAGAGGGCGTTATACAAATACCGAGTTTAATGGGTAGTAAAGTAGCCGGGGAACTTGCTTTCGATATTGTCGATAAAAAGTCAATTAACGTTAAAATTATCGTACCACTGTTATTAGCATCAAATTTATCTTATTTTGACGTTAATTCAACTTGTCGTCTTAACATAAAAAACATTGAGGAAATTGCTGATAAATTTCACCAAATAGTTTGGGCTGAGTCGGCCTCTATGGGCTGCAAATTAATACTTGGCCAAGTTATCAAGGTTACTCCTATACAGAATATTGATGGTTACAAGATTGCCAAAACTGCCATTTTTGAATTTGAAAACAAGAACTACATTGCCCTTAAAGGGAAAAAATCATTGTCTTTAATTCCGATTGATCTTATGGGTACCAGTGAGGGTGAGTATATTTTCACGACAAAAGCAGATATAGAGGATATAGAAGGGAAACAAGGGCTGATTAGCTCAGTTAGTATTCTTCAGGGTAATTTACTTAGCTTGGGAGCAGAGTAAATGTTAAGCCAACTTATTAAGTTTTCTCTCACTCAGCGCTTATTTGTCAGTATTCTCGCTATTTTAGTGATGTTTATTGGTGTGAAGTCTTGGTTAGACATTCCGGTTGATGCTTTTCCTGAAATATCACCTACGCAAGTTAAAATAGTACTTAAATTACCCGGCATGAATGCGTTAGAAATTGAATCGCAAGTAACGCGAATTATTGAAACAGAATTACTTGGTATTCCTGCACAAGAAATGCTTCGTTCAACGACAAAGTATTCTATTACTGATATTACCATTGATTTTAAAGACGGAACTGATATTTATTGGGCAAGGCAGCAAGTCAATGAAAGGCTAGTCAATATACTCCCTATACTGCCTTCCAACATAAGTGGTGGTATGGCGCCAATGAGTACGCCCTTAAGTGAAGTATTTATGTTTACTGTTGAAAACCCCGAATTATCACTGAGTGAAAAAAGAGAACTACTCGATTGGCAAATTCGCCCTTTGCTTAGAACCGTATCAGGAGTTGCTGACGTAAACAGCCTAGGCGGTTTTGTCAAAACTTATGAAATAGTGCCTGATATTTTACTGATGCAGCTATACAGCATTTCTTTCGATGATATTGAATCGGTTATCATCCAAACAAATCAAAATGGTGGTATTGGTCGACTTATTAAAGGCAACGATACACTGATCCTTAGAACGGAAGGGAAATATGAAAACATCAACTCAATCAAAGAAACGGTGATTAAAACGAGTGCCAATAAAGTGATACGCCTTCAAGATGTTGCAACAATCAAGGTAGGCAGTTTAACAAGATATGGCGCAGTCACTAAAGATGGAGAAGAGGCAACTCAGGGATTAATTATTGCGTTAAAAAATAGCAATACAGCGCAGGTGGTTACCGACGTAAAAAATAAGCTTAAAGTGATAGAAGCATCGTTACCCCAAGGGACAAAAATTAATGTTTTTTATGACAGATCTAACTTAATCAATACCGCAATAAGCACAATAACCAGTGCGTTAGGACAAGCCGTTATTTTAGTGATTATACTGCTCGCTATTTTTCTGGGGGATATTCGCTCTTCTTTAGTTGTTTCACTGTCACTGCCCATGGCGGCATTGATGACCTTCACTTTAATGAAACAGTTTAATTTATCTGCAAATCTAATGAGTCTTGGTGGGCTAGTTATTGCTATCGGCATGTTGGTTGATTCTTCCGTGGTTATTGTTGAAAACATAGTAAACAGACTTGAAAATAAGCAAAACTTACCTAGATTACATGTTATTTTTAGGGCATGTAAAGAAGTGGCCACGCCGGTTTTTTCAGGTACTATCATCATTATTATTGTGTTTTCACCGTTATTAATGCTGTCAGGGTTAGAAGGTAAACTCTTTACGCCAGTCGCGCTAACAATTGTTTTTGCTATGTTAAGTGCATTAATTTTGTCACTGACCATTATTCCAATACTTGCTTCTTTTTTATTAAAAAATGAGGCGGTTACCCCCCCTAAACTTGTTGTGTTTTTGCAGAAGTATTATGTAAAAACGTTAACTAAAGCGGCCAACAAGCCTGCTGCTTTAGTACTACTGTCGTTCAGCGTATTAATTGTTAGCCTAGTATTGTTTAAAGATTTAGGTAAAAGCTTTATGCCGGTTCTTGATGAGGGTGACATTATTGTACAGCTTGAAAAATCGCCCAGTATTTCCTTAACGTCATCCATTAATATTGATAAGCAAGTTGAAAAAGCGCTATTGAAAAGTATTCCAGAAATAGTACAAATAGTGGCTAGAACAGGCTCTGATGAGTTGGGGCTTGATCCGATGGGATTAAATGAAACGGATGTATTTATGGAGCTTGCGCCCAAAAGTGAATGGCGTTTCGAAACAAAAATAGAATTGATTGAAGATATTCGGAAAATTCTCAATCAGTTTCCGGGTATGAATATTGGGTTCACACAGCCTATTCAAATGAGAGTGTCAGAAATGCTAACAGGTGGCACTGGCGATATTTCTATCAAGGTTTTTGGTAATGATATTTCGACACTTGCCATGCTAGTTGAACAAATAGCCGCATTGGCTAATAAAATTGAGGGATCTTCTGATGTACAAATGGCAATCATTGAAGGCGGGAAATATGTCAATATTAAACTGATTCCAGCGGTAGCGAGCCAATTTGAATTATCGACAGAGCAATTAAGCCGTTACTTAACCTCTCAACTTGAAGGGCTGCAAATTTCTTCTTTGCTAGAAGGCAACCGTTCTATACCTATTGTTTTTAATGGGTCAAAAAATAACGCTGAAAATCACCATGAAATCTCCTCTATAAAGGCATTAAAACAAAAACTTATTTTAATGCCTAACAATACGCTGTTGCCACTTGAACAGGTAGCTGAAATCACGTTTAAAACCGGCCCTTTGCTAATTGAAAGAGAAAAAGGCAATCGATTTGCCTCGGTAAGTGCTAATGTTGTAGGCCGCGATGTTGTTAGCTTTGTTAATGAATTAAACACTCAAATTTCTAATACACTTAAGCTTCCTTCAGGCTATACCTTATCGTTTGGTGGTGAATTTGAAAGCCAGCAAAGAGCAACTAAAAATTTATTACTGTTGATTCCGCTGGCACTGTTATTAATCTTTATCATTTTATTTACCACGTTCAATTCAGCGGCTAAATCAACTCTGATCATTGCTAATATTCCGTTTGCCTTAATGGGCGGTATTATTGCTTTATATCTGAGCAAAGAATATTTATCAGTACCTGCTTCGGTAGGGTTTATCGCGTTGCTTGGTATAGCCGTGTTAAATGGCATTGTGATGATCAGTTACTTTGAGCAAACTAAATTATCGTCACAAAACTTAGTTAAACGTGTTATTGACGGCGCAAACCGTCGATTAAGGCCAGTATTAATGACTGCGACAACCGCTATGTTTGGTTTACTGCCTTTAGTTTTTGCTACTGGCCCAGGGGCTGAAATTCAAAAACCGTTAGCAATAGTTGTTATTGGCGGCTTGATAACATCCACCATTACTACCCTATACCTATTACCGATATTTTACTGCTGGTTGGAGAAAAAAAATGACTGAAATATTATTGTTTACATTAAATGCACCGACAAGCTTAAAAGATGAGATAGTTGATCGGTTAATTAGTTTGCCAAACCTTACGGGGTTTAATTTAAATAAAATGAACGGTTATAGCAAAGAGCACAGTTTATTTGATATAGCTGAGCAGGTTGAAGGTTATAGAACCTTTTATCAATTTGAAGTACTTATCGCGTCAAATGAGCTGAATATGCTGAAAGAATGTCTAAACCCTGTTTGTCAGCCTGCTAAATTAAGATATTGGTTAACACCGGTTATCGAAAGTGGACATTTTTAATTTTATCAAAGTTATTAAATTTATTTCCAACCAGTGTTGCATTAGCGAACTGAGAACAATAAAACGTAAGTAAAGATGGTTTACTCTATATTTTATTAACGCATTATTTACGATAGAAAAAAGAGGTTAATATGAATAGTAAACGAGAGCAAATTTTTGTATGGAGTCGTAACATAAGGCTATTCCATTGGATCAACGTAATCGCGATAACGTTATTGTTTTGCATAGGATTAATCATTTTTAATGGTAAATTATTTGGTGTTAGTACCGAAGGAAAAATTCTATTAAAAACGTTACATGTGAGTGTAGGGTATGTTTTTTCTATTAACTTATTGTTTAGAATAGTGATTGGTTTTATTGGCAAAGCACATGAACGTTGGAGCCAAATGTTACCTTTTACTAAAGGTTTTTCACAAGAATTAACAGAATTTAAAGAACATAAAAAAGCGGCATATAAAGGACATAATCCCGCCGGTAAATTAATGGTATTTGCTTTATTATCGTTAATGCTCATTCAAATGATTTCTGGTTTGGTTATTGCGGGCACCGACATTTATTACCCACCTTTTGGGCAATACTTTGCTGAGAGTATTGCCATTGATAAACAAAATATTGACGCAATTAAGCCTTATTCAAAAGTTAATGTGGATGAAACTGCCTATCAAGCAATGAGGGAGTTAAGAAAACCCTTTATCACCGCCCATGTTTATGCCTTTTACTGTTTTATTTTCTTAATCCCATTGCATATTATCGGTGTTATTATCGCTGAAAGAAGAGAAAGAACAGCATTGGTTTCTGCCATGATTACGGGTTATAAATATCTGCCAAAAGATGAGCCAAAGTAGGGCGTTATCCTAAGGATTAACACCACCAACTATTTTGTTATTATTTCATCATTAACGCTGCATGAACGCAGCTTATTATTTGAATATAAGAACAATGCAGAAGCATATCAGATGTTTTTGAACACCATTTTCTTCATCAATGCCTTGCTTACATGACGGTACAGGAAGTACCTTATTAGATAATGCAGGATGCATACTCTCCTGATATAGGTACTTAGGTTCAGTCGGGAACTATGAACTTGTGCCTAAAGTCGTTCCTAATTATAGCTAAACCATGTATTTTCAAGTGGAACGGGTATAATGATTATCCTAATATAAATGGAACAAAATTACTCTTTGAGGATAAACAATGACTATCGCTAGAACACTGCCCATGCGCTTTTTTTTCGTGGCAGTACTATTTTTTCTATCTGGTTGCGCCACGATGAATTTAGACTACGAAGAGCCCAGTGTCGAATTGGTTTCTTTTAAGGCGTTGCCGGTGAATGGCTTCGAACAAAACTTTGAAATAGGCTTGAAGTTAACCAACCCTAATAATTTTGAATTGCCGTTCAATGGTATTAGTTATCAACTGAGTGTGGCAGGAGAAACCTTAGCCCATGGTGTTGCCGCAAATATCCCCACCGCAGCAGCTTATGGTGTGTCACGCTTTGTGGTTCCTGTTTCAACTAGTTTAATGGGAGGGATCAAGGTAATTAAAGCGCTAATGGTTAATCAAGGACAGGATATAAGCTATCAACTGAAGGCTAAATTAGATATCGCCATTCCCTTTGTACCAAAGTTGACCGTCATTAAAAAGGGTATTATTCCCCTTGGTCAGTAGTCTCAATAGCGCGGTTTATCGCCGCTAAATGGCCCACTAAAGAACTAAAAACAATACAAATCGATTGTTATGGCAATACTTTCCTAAGAAGACTAGCATTGTTTCGCGCTTCAAAAGTAATATTATCTAAATAAACCTATAGTTAGGATGTTTAGATCGCATATCAGTCTATTTCATACGAATATTATCACGGATATAAACTCAAATTATCCTGTCCTGTTAGGTAATGTTTTAATATGTAGAGCATTTGTTGAATTCACGCAACACTCTTATTCTTCTTGTAAATAGGCTGATGTAATGAAGCCTGATTACGTCCATTACCTTTTGATTGATAGAGAGCTTGATCCGCTCTTTTAATTATTTTCATTATTTTATTTTCCGATTTCTGCTGTATTGCGATGCCAATACTGACAGTAATTCTAAATTGTTTTTTATGATAAAAAAAATTATGTTCTTGAATTTTTTTACAAATTTTGTTTGCAACAACCTTAGCTTCATCCTTAGTGGTATTTGGCATAATAACGGTGAACTCCTCTCCGCCATATCTTGCCAAGATATCTATTACACGAAGATTTTCTTTTAATAATAAAGCAATTTCAGTGAGCACATAGTCACCGCAGGGGTGACCATAGGTATCATTTACTCGTTTAAAATGATCGATATCTATCATCAATAAACCCAAGACTGTTCCGTATCTGTTTGCTTCTAATACTCTGCTTTCACCGTATTCAATAAGATGTCGATGATTAAATAGACCGGTCAAATGATCACGTATTGATAACTCTAGTAATTGCTGGTTTTTCTGCTCAGATGCCAGTCTCATCTCTTTGAGCTTAACAGCCATATTATTGAATTTATTAACCAAGTCTCCAAATTCGTCATATTGATTAGGTTGTATGATATCAACATCAAAATTACCGGAAGCAATAAGATCGAAACTGGCGATTACTTTTTTTAAAGGTTTAACAATAAAATAGGCCAATAGCAAAGATAAAATGATTATTACCGCTACAGTGAAGAATAGAATAATATAGAATTGTTTTTCTAAATTATTAATCAACTGAAACGCCTGTTCAAGCTCTTGTTCTGCTAATAAAATAAATTTTAGACCATCTATTTCAGCAATAATGGAAACACCTAATACTGAAAACCCTAAGTGATTTTTCCATATACCTTCGCTCTCTCTATTAAAATGACGTGCCTGTTTAATAGGATAAGTCTCAAAGTAAAAGGGTTGTTGACTATCAATTGAAGCATTCTTCGATGCAGTGATACCCCGACCTTCGGGGTTAAGCATATAAATTGATTCACTAGCTGAGAGTATTCGATGCTCTGATTTGGCTCCTAGGTCAAACAGTAGTTCACCAGAGAACAAATCTTGTATTTTATTCATACGGTAATGATTGACCAATACACCAAGGGGCAACTGTGCTTCGTCAGTACTAATAATCGGTGCAGCTACAATACCTAAAAGTTGTGAATTCACATGATGATTAAATTTAGCAACATAACTTTGGGAAAGTCCTTTTTGATAATAAAGTTGCGCTGACAGATCTTTTCCTATTTGGCTGGCTAAGGTAGAAGCGATGATCAAGCCATGGGTATCAATAACATCAATAAACATTAACTCACTTTGCGCAGGTAATTTGGTTTGTCTTAAATGATAATTTAAATTATGTGCAGAGTTGAGGTTTTTCGTTATTTTAATGAGTTCATTTTTAATAAAACCGTCGGAGGCAAAATCAGTAGTATTGGTTTTAAGAGTCTCTAAAAACAAATGTATTTCGCCAACCTTGTATTCTGCGCTCATACTTAATTGTGCTAGTGTACTCTTCCTCAATGCGTCTTCACCACCGATAAAAAATAACTTACTTAACAGTAACAAAGGAAAAATGGCAACAACAATTAGTGCTGCCGTCAATTTTACTCTAAGTGAACAGTTTTTAATTCGTTTCATAATTAAGGGCTTATTCTTTGCACATCACAAACATTAATTGCTTTATTATTTATTATGCAGGTAACTATAGTTATTGCGTAAATACTTTGGGGCACTGGTTTAAATGATAACTTGCTGTTTTCTCAAAATAGGTACTATCGCAGAAAGTTTGTTCTTTTAATGATGATGGTTTGGCATAAAAATATCCTTGCACTAAAATATTGGCAATATTAATGTCCTTTATTAATTGGTGTTGATGAATATTTTCGATGCCTTCAACTACGGTGATAACATCTAATTTATGGCATAGTTGCAGTAAAGCCATCAAGGTCTCCAGTTTTCGTGCTTTCGTTTCAATGTCACAAACCAAACTACGGTCAATTTTGATAATATCAACATCTAAACTGTTGACATAATCAAAGGTTGAATATCCAGAACCAAAGTCGTCAATGGCTATTTTTATGCCCTGTTTTTTTATCCATTTAAAGTGATTGACCACTTTATCGAGAGAAACTGGACATGAATCCACTTCAGTTGCTTCAAAAATAAAACGTGATTTATCTATATTCAATTTATCAAAACATTTAAGTATGGCTTGAATTAATTTAATATTAATTATTTGTGGCATGTTAAAGTTTAAAGCAAAGCTTACATCTTGATACAAATCATCATTGTCGGCTAAAAATAGAATCAATTGTTTAGCCACATAAAGCGCAACTTTAGACAAATAGCCATTTTTACTGGCTAATTCAATGATTTTTATTGGGTTAACGGCACCATATTCAGCATGTTGCCAACGCAGTAATACTTCAACCATAATCACTTGTCCAGTATCAAGATTAAATATTGGTTGACCAGCCAAATACAATAAATTGTTTTCCATGGCATTTTCCAGTTCAATAAACATATCTCTATCAGTATGAGCCGGGTAATGCAGATGATGACTAAAATATTGCCAATTAAGCGCTTCTGATTTTGCCAGTTTAAGCGCAATATCCGCTCGTCGTAGTACTTCAGTATTCTTATCAATCTGCGCGACGAGATCGACCAAACCAAGAGATAATTGCACATCGATAAAGTCATGCCCATAAGGAATAGGTTGCACAAGGAGCTTATATAATCGATTTATCTCGTCCATATTTTGATGTTTAAAAATAATACCAATTTCTTCCAAATTCAAACGGTAGAGGTTGACATCTTCTTTCAATATATCAATTAACCGTTCAACCAGTGTCGACGATACACATTCAGTTCCTTTCCTGCCAAATTCACTGAAAATTTGACTGTATTTATTTATTCTTAGGATAGAAAAGGAAAGTGAAAACCCTAAATCAATTTGTTGGTTAATATTTAAGTGGATATCTAGGTCTTTAAATAAATCGTCTCTGCTACCAATTTGGTATAACTGATCGAAGTTACTCTGTAGTGTCTGCATATCTCAACTCCATTTTTAATACATATTATTATCGAACGGTAAGCTCGCTCAAGAAGTCAAATAATCCAATATTAACTAGGCATATTTTTTCTTAATTTAACTATAAAGATAATATACTTAAAAAATAGTGGCTGAAGAATAATCGGGAAATCCTCCCGACAGATTTCTTCTGTAACTATGCTAGTATTAATCTAAGATAACGTTGTTTATAAACAAATTTTTTATCCTTTCTATGGGTATACAAATGCACAATATAAGCATAAGCGAATACATTTCATTTGGATTGGTACGCTGTTAGTAGGTAATGAAAACATTATGAAGAGAATTAAATGTCATCTTATTTACCCTTTATAAAAATAGACAAAGGGTTGGCTACACATCAATTTCATCATAAAATAAAATTGTCTTTATTGTTTATATTGCCATTATTAATTTTTCTCAGTAGTTCTTTATTTCAAATAGATAAATTAACAACTCGCTCAGTACAGTTAGCTAATTTAGAGCAATTAACACATCTCACAATTCAGTTCAGTAATCTCCTACATAATTTACAAAAAGAACGAGGTTATACCGGTATTTTTATCACTGATAATGGCAATAAGTTTACAGCAGAACTATTAGCACAAAGAAAATTAGCAAGAATTAGTCAGATCCAGATTTTTACTCAACTTAAACAAAAAAAATTTACTACTAACGCCAAATTTGAAAATAGACTAAATAGTTTTAGCAAACAATTAGCTGAACTTAAGCATATTCGTCTTCAAGTTGACAATTTAGTCATCACAGAAGCTAGTGCAATCCAGTTTTATAACCAGTTACACCAGAAACTGCTTAATGTGGTTACTACAATTGTCCAATTAACTGTTGATAGTGAACTGACTCAAGCATTCTCTGCTTATACTTTTTTTCTTAAAGGTAAAGAAAGTGTTGGTATCGAAAGAGCAAAATTTAGTGTTATTTTTACCAGAGGGCATTTTTTAGCCAATGAATATGCTGAATTAATCAAGTTAAAATTGAAACAAAACCTTTTCTTTCATGAGTTTTCCGAGCTTTCCAGTGATAAATTGCAGCAAGCCTTTGGAGAATTATTTAATGAGCAAGTATTTAAGTCTGTTCAGCAAATAAAAACTAGTGCCTTGGTTAATAACAGCATTAACATCAGTGTTACTGACTGGTTCAAAGTAACAACTGATAAAATTGATCGACTAGATCTGTTAGCCGTTAAAATATCGGCAGAACTTATTTTAAATGCCAGCCGATTAAAACAAAGCAGTGAACAAGAAAGGCTCTATTGGCTATTGACATTAATAACTGTTTTTATTTTCACTGCTGGTTTTGGTTTATTGTTAATTGCCCATATTCACCGCACAGAAATCAATAGAATTAAAGAGTATCAAAGCTTATTTTCAAAAAGTTCTGCGGCAATGGCCGTAGTGCATGCAAAAACACAGAATATCCTCTACGCCAACCAAAGTTTTTCTGAATTACTAGGTTATAGCCCGCAACAATTGTCTAACCTTAATATCACTGCCTTTCACCGTAAAAGAGATATTACTTATATTTTAAAACTCTTTGAAGGCATGGTAGTCGGTGAAATATCAATAGCTGAAAAGGTATTATTTATCCGTAATGACGATGAAGTGTTTTTTGCCGATATATTCGTATTCCCAATAACCATAGACAAGCAAGAATACCTAGCTTCGCATGTGGTGGACATTACCAAAAAGTTACAGGATCAACATCACATCAAGCAATCAGCACTAACCTTACAAATGATATTAGACAGTATAAATTCAGCAGTGGTAGTGCTTGAAAACAAAAATCAATTACCTGTATATATGAATAAAAAAGCGATTGAAATATATAAAGATAAAGGTGATAACGAATCGTTATGGTCGTTATTTAAACAAACGCCTTTCTCTTACTTGAACGATACTTTTGCTCATAGTTCAATAACCAAAGAACAATATTTTAACCAATCAAAACAACGTTGGTATCAAATCACTAGTAATCTCATTGATTGGAGTGATGGTCGGGTTGTTTGCTTGAAAATGTTGAAAGATATTACCGAAAGTTGTGATGCTAAAAGGATAAATAAAAACCTGCTCAATGAAAATCGTCAATTATTGTGCAGAAACTACTTGTTAATAGAACAAGAGCGTAAACATATTGCCAAAGAGTTGCATGATGAATTAGGTCAACTATTAACGGGCATAAAACTTCAGGCAGATTTTATCTTTCGACAAACAGATAAAGATAATGAAACTTTACAAATTGCCGCTCAAAGCATTGTTCAAGCCACGGGGGAGTTAATCAAATCTACTCGGGATATTACCAATAACTTGCGACCAATCATCCTAGATCAATTAGGACTAATTGACGCAATAAAAGAGCTAGTAGAAAACTGGCGTAGTCTAAATAAAGATATTCAATTTGAACTTGATACCGAAAATTTACCGCACATTTTAAGCGATGACATGCAAATAAGTGTCTATCGAATGGTACAAGAAGGTATTACCAACGCTTGTAAGCATGCAGACGCCCATCATATTAAAATAATTCTGAAATTTATTCCCTCACCTCAAAACAAGGAACACTTTTTACTGCAATTAAAAATTCAAGATGACGGAAAGGGTCTTGCACAAAACAATATGTTAAATCATGGCGTGGGCATTATTAATATGCGAGAACGAACTGAAGCACTTAATGGTGTTTTTTGTTTAATTAACAGGCAAAAACAAGGAGCTGAAATATTTATCACTATTCCACTTGAAACCTTACTGCAGGAGGAGCTATGCCATTAAAAATAATCATTGCTGACGATCATGCCATAGTACGTAGTGGCCTGGCTCTACTATTAAAATCTCAGCTTAATTATCAGGTTCTGGCAAGTGTTAGCAGCGGCGAACAGTTAATAATTGAATGTCAGCACAATGTACCAGACCTTATTATCACAGATTTATCCATGCCAGGGATTAGCGGCGTTGAATTAATACGTCGTTTACTACTTAAATGGCCAAATATTCAGATTATGATTTTCAGCATTTACCAGAATCTTTATCTGATCAAACGCCTGATTGATATGGGCGTAAAAGGCTATATCAGTAAAAATAGTGATACCGACATTATTCTAGAAGGCATTACAGCAATCACCCAAGGTGAAAACTATATTAGTCCAGATATAAGTTTGCATACTGAGCAAGGACAACCTTTGTCAAAACTCACCGCTAGGGAATTCGATATATTCTGCTGCGTGGCAAAAGGACTAAGTACTAAAAAATCTTCAGAGAAACTTTATTTATCGGAAAAAACCATTGCCAATAACATTTCTATTATTAAGAAAAAACTAAAAATTACTAGTTCAATTGAAATGGTTCATCTAGCCATGCTTGAAGGGCTTGCAAGTCCAAGCTAGAAAAGCTCTTTAAAATTTATCAAATAGAATACACACTCAAACGCAAGGAAGGATAAATAATGATTAGAAAAATTAAAATAAGTTCAAGATTAACGGTGGGTTTTTTAATACTCGTACTTATCCTAGCCATATCATCTATTAGTTCAATAGTTCAAATTACCTCAATCACAAAAAATATTAACAAAGTTGTTGAGTTACGAATTCCTACAGCGCAAGCAAGTGCCAGTGTATTAAATGGCATTAATCATGCTCTTGCTGCTTTAAGAGGGTGGATGTTATTGGGTAAAGATAAATTTAAAGTAGAAAGGCAGTTAGCATGGGATACCGAAATAACCCCTGCAATAGTAACATTAGATAAAATGTCGGTTAATTGGACAAATCCTAAAAACATTTCTCGTTTAAAAGAAATGAAAGTCTTATTGAACGACTTTGAGCAAGAACAGAAAAATATTGAAGACATAGCGCAAACGTTACAAAATATCCCTTCAATTGAGATGCTCTATCAACAAGCGGTACCTCAAGCATCTATTATGTCTAAAGAAATAACAAATCTCATTGATATTGAACTTAACCTCAAAGCAAGCACAGAAAGGAAAGCGTTATTGGGGATGATGGCAGATATTCGTGGCTCTTTGGGTTTAGCTCTTGCTAATATTCGTGGCTACTTATTATCGGGAGAAGAACATTATCGACACTCTTTTGAACAATTATGGAATAAAAATCAACGACGGTTTTCCGATTTAAAAAAACAACAAGGGTTACTGAATAATGAACAAAAAAAATCACTAAGATTATTTTCAGAAGCCATGACTATTTTTTCACCGCTACCAAAAAATATGTTAAATTCTAGAGCGCAAGATAATTGGAATATAGCTAATCACTGGTTGGCAAATAAAGCAGCTCCTTTAGGATTTAAAATAAAAGTTATTTTAAATGAAATGGCCATTAATCAAAAAATACTATTAAAAAATGATGCCAATATTTTAGTGGATAGCAGTGATACTGCCATTGCTCTTGCATGGATATTGCTCTTTGTCGGCATTATTGTCGCTACTAGTTTAGCCGTTATCATCATTCGAAGTATCATCCCCCCGCTTAACTTAATATCAAAAAGATTACTTGAAATAGAGCGTAGTAATGACCTAACAATTAGCCTTAATAATCAAGGTAATGATGAAATATCAGTAATGGCAGATGCTTTAAATAATGTATTCTCGGCATTTAAATCTTCTTTACATGAAGTTTCACATGCCAGTAATCAAATATCAGTAACAGCAGAAGAAACCTCGGTTATCTCAACTCAAATAGCCAACTCAATCCAAAATCAAGCAGAACAAACAGAGTTAATTGCCACTGCTATCAATGAAATGAACGCAACAACAAAAGAAGTTGCAGAAAATATATCTAATACTTCGGATGCTTCTGATAAAGCACATGAACATGTCAGTTCTGGTACAGAAATCATGCAAAAAACTATTTTTACTATTAATGAACTTGCAGATAAAATATTAGATACCAGTCAAACGGTTAAAGAGTTAGAACAAAATAGTATTGAGATAGCTAACGTACTTGAAGTGATTAACTCAATTGCTGATCAGACCAATTTATTAGCCTTAAACGCAGCGATTGAAGCCGCAAGAGCAGGTGAACAAGGGCGAGGTTTTTCAGTTGTTGCCGACGAAGTACGTGCACTAGCATCAAGAACACAAGAGTCAACGGGGGAAATCAGTACCATTATAAATAAATTACAACATAGTGCTAAAAATGCAGTCACCTTGATTGTTCAAAGTCAAGAACAAGTTGATGAAGTGATTAATCAAGCTCAGTTATCTGGTGAAGTACTGATAACTATTTCAGAAATTATTACCAATATAAATGACATGAGTACTCAGATAGCTACGGCATCAGAGCAACAAGGTGTGGTGTCAGAAGAAATAAATATTAATGTCGTTAATATCCATGATAAAACGAAAGAGAATGTTGATGCTATTTCAGAATCATCGAAATCTGGCCGTGAATTAGCTGAGTTATCTATTCAGATGAAAACACTAGTATCAATGTTTAAAATCGCTTAGTTACCGTCTACACCTGATTTAAATATAACGAAACAATAGCTGTTATATTGTGAGTACTAAATGTAGCGGTTAGAAAAATTGATTTTCAATGAGGTAATAAATAAAACATACTTTAAAAATCTTAGAGCATTGAATGCTTTCATAAACCTAAAGCATTAAAATGCATTTAATACTCAAAATATAAGTTCCTATAATAAAAAAAAATGGATTATTAGATGAAATTACTAAATCATATCTTTACTACTATTGACAATCTTAATGATTTTATTGAACAAATAAATACAGATAATACGATATTCATACAAGTTTTATGTGGTGATTTTAACTTAATTAAACTTCAGAGCGTTTTAGATCTATTAACCAAAACACTCCCATTATCTAACATCATCGGCTCATCTACAGCAGGTGAAATATGCAATGGTGTAATTTCAAGAAAAGGTATCTTAATTTCATTATCACTTTTTGAAGATGTAAAAGTAAACACTTATTACTTTCCAATTTCAAACTTTGAAAGTGGTGCAAAAGCAGCTAATAAAGTTATTCAACAAGATACAAAAGCATGCATATTATTTAGTGAAGGACTTAACAGTGATCCAGAATCTTTTTTAGATGGTTTTTCTTCAATAAATAAAGATGTAATTTTAGCTGGAGGAAATGCCGGTGATAACTTTGAGTTTAATAAAACATTTGTAATCAAGGGGAATAAAATTTTTGATGATGGAGTCGTTCTTGCTAGTCTAACTAGTCATAACTTAGTTGTATTTAATCAATATACTCTTGAGTGGACTCCTGTAGGTAGAGAGATGCTTATTACAAAAGCAGATAAAAATATTATCTATGAGATAGATAATAAGCCAATAGTAGATGTTTTTTCTTATTATCTTGGTGCTGATGCAGTAAAAAACATTCCAAAAGATACCATTGAGTTTCCTTTAATAAAAGTTGAAGGCGGAATCTCTATTGCTAGGTCAATGGTTGGGGAAACCACAGATGGGGGATTTATTTTTGCGGGACATTTAAAAGAAGGGGATAAAGTAAAGTTTGCTATTGGAAATTTTGATGATGTTATAGTCAACGCCCAAAAATTTCAGTTGAAATTAACTAAAAAACCTATAGAAGCAACATACATTTACTCATGCTCTGTTAGAGATTTATTTTTAAAAGAACATTTAAACTATGAATTTGGACTTATAGAGGATATTGCCCCAACATCTGGCTTTTTTACCTATGGTGAATATTTTCATACAAAAGAAAAAACTCAACTTTTAAATATATCAACAACAGCACTTTCTCTTTCAGAAACTAATACTCTACAAAAACATCAGGAAACGTTTGAAGTAATATCTAAAAGCTCAATACTTAAATCATTAACGCACCTTGCTAATACAACACAAAAAGAACTAAATACCAATATCAGTTTCTTAGCCCAATATAAATCTGCTATGGATAGAAGTAGCATTGTTTCTAAAACTGATAAGAATGGCATTATAATTTATGTCAATGATAATTTTTGTGAGATATCTGGTTATTCTAAAAAAGAATTAATGGGAGCCAATCATAATATTATTAGGCATCCAAGTACGCCTGACAGCTTATTTAAGGTGATGTGGAGCACTATTAAAAGTGGAGAAATATGGCGAGGTACCTATAAAAACATTTCAAAATCAGGAGAGGTATATCATGTTAAAACGGTAATATCCCCAATTTTTGATGACGGTCATATTATTGAATATATAGCCGTAAGAATAGATATTACCGACATAATTAAGAAAGATGCGGTGATTAGAAAGAGTCTTATTGATTCATTGACGGGTCTTTATAATCGACGAGCACTTTTAAATAAGCTTGAAGAAAAAGAAGAATATAATATTTTAGTTTTGATGAATTTAGACCGTTTTTCAGAAATAAATGACTACTTTGGTTATGATGTAGGCGACCAAATATTGGTTAATTTTTCATTAAAGCTAAAAAAAACTTTTGAAAACAATAAAAATATTTTTAGGCTGCCAAGTGATGATTATGCCGTAATTATCAAACCAGAAGAAAACATAAAAGACCAAACAAAATCAATAGCTTTATTGATTGATCAATTAACTGAAAACAGCTGTAAGCTTAATGGACACAATATATCTATAGATGTTAGTTTTGGCGTAGCTTATGGTCAGAATAGTGTTATTTATAGGCTTGCTCATATCGCTTTAAAAGAAGCTAAATCGACACACAGAAAATTTGTATTTTTTAATGACGAACAGAATTTAATAAACAAAATAAAAAACAATATAAATATTATTAATACCATTAAATCAGCAATAAAAGATAATCGTATCACCCCTTACTACCAAGGAATCGTCGATAATAAAACTAAAAAAATTGTAAAATATGAATCTTTAATACGTTTAATAAAAAAAGAAGGCACGGTACTTTCTCCTTTCTTTTTTTTAGAACAATCAAAAAAGGCTAAAAACTATCAATATCTTACACGAATAATGATAACAAAGACCTTTGAAACATTTGTAAACCTTGATTATGATTTCTCTATTAACTTAACATATAGTGATATCCATTCAAAAGAAACAATGTGTGTTTTACGTGATAATTTAATAAAGCACAGTTGTGGAGAACGCTTAATTTTAGAAATCGTTGAAAGTGAAGGTATTGAACATTTAGAAGAAGTTACTCTCTTCATTCAACAAGTAAAACAATATGGTTGTAAAATTGCTATTGATGATTTTGGCTCAGGCTATTCTAATTTTTCATATTTAGCAGAATTAGATATTGATTTCATTAAAATAGACGGTTCATTGATCCAAAATATTGATACAGATGCAAATAAAAGGTTGGCAGTAGAAAGTATATTATATTTCGCCAAAAATAAAGGTATTAAAACCATTGCAGAATTTGTTGAGACTGAATCAGTGTTTAACATAATTGTAGAATTAGGTATTGATTATTCTCAAGGCTATTTATTTTCTAAGCCACAAAAATCGGTTTGCTAATTTACACTTATAGTTTTTCCCCGGTTACATTTCAAATAGGAAATTTTAAATACTTTCGAAAACTACGGATTCAACAAATTTTGACTAACCCATGAATACTAATATAAAAATACTTATTAGCTGTTAAAAATGAATAATGATTATTACTGGTTAGATTATCAGTGTTCATTTTAAGTACAGTCTAAACAGACGTATATATCGTCACCTAATTAGTGTCTATTTCAATATTAAGGTAAATTAAATAGTCTGTGATTGTGGAGTTATAGAGCCTAAGTAGACAAGTTATACTTATATTGAATAATATGTACGATATACAATCTATCTCACTTTGTGCCCCAAAGCGCTATAGAAGCTAAATGAATATGTCAACAACAAGAACAATTCTACTCTTTATTTTCTGGGTAATGTTGCTAAATTCAAACTCAGTTAGTAACAGCTATAGGCTCATAGTTAACGTTCAATAACCTAATATTAATGGCAGTAATGAGTTTGCAGCAGTCATCTCATTCCATCACGATATTTTTTTGATGATGAAATAAGCCTGAAAGCTGCTCTCGTCAACGTCCACTCAATCTAATATCTTAAAGCGTTTTATCTGCTCTGCTTTACCCTTTAGCCGCACTTACTTACTGAAATTCAGCAAAGGTAGTTTTGTTGAAATAAGTGCTGTTAACGCTAAAAATAGCGTAGAGATCCATAAACAACTTTCTAAGCCATATTCTTGATATACCCAACCTGAAAGTAAGGTACCAATTAATCTTCCCATTGCATTAGCCATATAGTAAAAACCCACGTCAAGCGATACACAGTCACTGCTTGCATAGCTAACAATAAGGTAGCTATGTAAAGAAGAGTTAATAGCAAAAACACCGCCAAAGATGAGTAATCCAACAATAAGGGAGGTTTGGATATAGAAATCAAAATGTAAAGCTAATGCGATAGCCGCAGGTATTAACGTTAAGTAACTTGCCCACAAAAATGCAGTGCGACCGGTTGGCGTTGTGCGTAGTTTTTTATTGCTGTTTTTTCCTGTATTGTTGCTAGCATTGTTACCCGTAATGAGAGGGGCTAAAGATTGCACTATGCCATAGCCAATTACCCAGCTTGCCATAAAACCACCCACCCACCAGTGATCCCAATTAAAGTTCACCGCTAAAAATACGGGCAGTGCCACGACAAACCACACATCTCTTGCGCCAAACAAAAACAGTCGAGCAGCTGAAAGAATGTTAATTGACGCGCTTTTAGATAAAATGTCAGTAAACTTAGGTTTATTTTTCGCTTTACCCAACTCTTCTTTTAAGGTGAATAAACTAAATACCCACACTATTGCTAATAGTGACGCCATTAGCAATATCGCGCCTTTAAATCCGAGTAAGGTTAGTAATAACCCACCCAGAAAAAAGCCGATACCTTTTAAGGTGTTTTTCGACCCCGTAAGCACAGCAACCCACTGATAAAGCTTACCTTCATTTCCTTTAGGAACGAGTAATTTAATGGCGCTTTTCGCGCTCATCTTATTTAAGTCTTTGGCGATACCTGATAATGCTTGAGCTGCCATTACATAAAAAATGGTTAGCATTTCAGCAGGTACAGCAAGCATGCTAAGGGCAATTATCTGCAAGGCTAGGCCAATATTCATGGTTTTATTTAAACCAAGTTGTGCGCCTAACCAACCACCAATAAGATTAGTGATAACACCAAATATTTCATAAAACAAAAATAATAGGGCAATGTTTAACGGGCTGTAACCTAACTGGTGGAAATACAGCACTACCAGCATTCGTAGCGCGCCATCCGTTAAGGTAAACGCCCAATAATTACCGGTGATCACCAAGTATTGTTTCATTTGGTTAGATAATTTTGGTGATAACGCTTTTAGCGATAAAAGCCCCATGGGTTCTAATCCTTGTCTGCTAAGCCTATCATACGTGCTAGTTCGGCTGTTCTATTGGCATAACCCCATTCATTGTCATACCAAACGTAAAGTTTTACTTGCGTGCTATTAACGACCATTGTCGATAAGGCATCAATAATACTGGAACGGGGATCGGTTCTATAATCAATTGATACTAGCGGACGCTCTTCAAATCCCATGATATCTTTTAGCTCACCGTCTGCTGCTTCTTTAAGTAATTGATTTACTTCTTCAACGGTTGTGCCACGGGTGAGTTCAAACACACAATCTGTAATTGATGCATTGGCTAAAGGAACACGAATGGCGTGACCGTTTAACTTTCCTTTTAGCTCTGGAAAAATATGCGTGATCGCCGTTGCCGAGCCAGTTGTTGTCGGAATTAAACTCATGCCACAGGCGCGAGCTCGGCGTAAATCTTGATGGGGGGCATCTAATATAGTCTGCGTATTGGTTATATTATGGATTGTTGTCATCGAACCATGTTTAATGCCTATTTTTTCATGGAGCACTTTTACAACTGGCGCTAAGCAGTTAGTTGTGCATGAAGCGGCGGTTACAATAGGATGGATTGCTTTGTCGTATAAACCTTCATTTACCCCCAATACGATATTTAATACACCGTCTTCTTTTACTGGTGCTGTCACTACAACACGTTTTACACCTTGGTCTAAATAGGCTTGTAGCAACGCTTTGGTTTTTATTTTCCCTGAGGCTTCAATCACTACATCACAATGAGACCAATTAATGTCTTGAGTTGCGGTGAGCTGCGTACAAGGAATAGCATTACCATTGATGATCATTGAGTCTCCATTATGAGTTGCTTCATGATGCCAACGTCCATGGATTGAATCAAACGTCATTAAGTGTGCAAGTGTTTCGGCATTGCCCGCTGGGTCATTAATATGAACAATTTCAATATCATCCCAATCAAATGCAGCGCGCATTGATAAACGTCCCATACGACCAAAGCCGTTAATACCAATTTTAATCGTCATAAGTTTGTCCTAAATAGTGTCATAAAAATTATAAATAAAAAGTAAAATTATCAGTTGTGGTGATTTTCTATTGTTAGTGAGATTGCTATTAGTATTATTTTTGTAACCACACTTCAATATCTTGTCGAGATGGAATAGAGCCACTATGTACATTGACTTCATCAATAATTACCGCAGGTGTAGTCATTACGCCATAGCCCATAATTACTTTAAGATCTGTTTCTTTAATTACGTGTACAGCTATATTTAATTCATTCGCTATTTTTGCAATAACGTCCACAGTTTTTGTACATTTAGCACAACCTGTACCGAGTACTTTTATTTCTTTCATCATTTTTCCTTTTAAATTCAGATTTTAAATAAACGGGGTTAGATAATTAAAAATCCAACCCATTACGGTAAATGCGGTAAGGAGCAGTGCGAAAAGTACGGCCAATAATCGCCACTGCATTACTTGTTTTAACAAAATAAATTCGGGAAAACTTGCGGCTACGGTGCTCATGCAAAAGGCGAGCGTTGTACCAACTGGAAGTCCTTGTTTAATTAAACTCTCCATCACTGGAATGACTCCAGTCGCATTGGAATATAAAGGTATACCAAGCAGTACAGCAGCAGGAACTGACCACCACTGACCATTACCTAAATGTGCTTGAATCCAACCGTCAGGAACAAAGCCATGTAAAGCAGAGCCTAGCCCTACGCCAATAATGACCCATTTCCATACTCGACCAAAAATTTCTAACATTTCTGCTTTTGCAAAAGTATGTCGCTCTTTTAAAGAGAGAGTGGTGACCGATGTTGATTGAATAGTAGCGTTAGAATTTTTACCACGTGCTAATGCTTTAGCAGCAAATGATTGTAGCCAACGTTCGGCTTTAATGACATCAAGAAAAGCACCGCCTAAAATACCAACCGACATGCCAACAATTACGTAAAGTAGCGTGAACTTCCACCCTAATAAGCTGAGTAATAACAAAACAGCTACTTCATTAATTAGCGGTGACGTGATGAGAAATGACATAGTTATGCCAACAGGAATACCCGCAGAGGTAAAACCTAAAAATACTGGAATACTTGAACAGGAACAAAAGGGGGTTATTGCGCCAAAACTAGAACCTAGAAGATAACCAACACCTTTATGTTTACCGGCTAAGTAATCGCGAACACGTTCTACATTCATTGAGGCTCTTATCAACGCAATAACGTAAATCATGGCTAACAATAAAAAGAAAATTTTAGTGGTGTCTTCAATAAAAAAATGGAGGGCATCGCCTAACTTAGTTGCTTTTGATATGCCAAGTATATCAACAACTAACCAGGTGGAAAAATGGGTAAATAGCTCAAACATGCAACTCTCCAAACCAATGAGGAACGTTAGTAAACTTTATTCTCACGGTGACCAATACAGTGATATTATGTGCTTGTTTCATCTAATATATCCTTAACATTTTCATTTACAGAAACTCACTTTGTCAGGTCTGTTTTGCATTTTATCTAGACGCTGAAGCTCACTCTTAATCAGTGGGATATTGTTTTCTGTGGTTTGGGCAATGACCGATTTAGCCCATAAGGGGAGTTTAGGATTAATGCGATAAAACACCCACTGTCCATGTTTTCTGTCGGTAATTACTTTTGCTTTTTTTAATACGGCGAGATTTCGTGATACTTTTGGTTGGCTGTCTTCGTCCATCGCTTCCATCAGTTCGCAAACACACAGTTCGCCATGATAATGCGTCAACATAAGTGTTTTTAATCGAATGTTGTCGGTCAGGCTTTTATAAAAAGAGGTTGGTTCAAAATCTATGAGTTGATTATTCACTGCAGTAATCGTATTTGCTTGCGAACTACTAACAGAGTTAACCGTGTGTTCTTCTACCAGAATAAACATCGATAAACGATTGTTTAATTCATTTAATGTGACGGAGAAAGGATTACTATCAGAGCGTTTTTTTGGATCGGGGAAATCCCATGCTAAGTGCTTATTGGCATCAGTATAGCTTCTACATTCATCATTCGCTTTATCACAAAGCGTAATGACGTAATCAAATACTTTACCTTCAAATACGTTGATATTTTTAGACACTAAATTATTTGTATACACGCCAAAGTTACTTAATGCATCAATTGCGCGTAAATCAACTTCATTCGGGTGAGTACCAGCACTAAAAACGTTAAATATATTACCTGCTTTATGGCGCAATAAGGCTTCTGCCATTTGTGACCTAGCAGCGTTTTCGGTACAGAGAAAAAGGACACTTTTCTTATCAAGTTTATGCATTTGTCAAAACAACCTAGTTGATATGTATATTATTATATATACGTTATTTTACATATACAATATCTGTGTAAGCTCATTTGTGTTTCGCTTGTTAATTTTTATTGGTAATGGGAATAAATGTGATTTAGCGAATTAAGTTTATGTTTAGTTGCCACAAAAGCCCTATAATCACGGTTTGATTCTTCGATAACGATATTGATAAGGCTAGAACCATGAATACCAAAATATACAAGAGAGTACTTTTTTTGACTGATAACTTAATGGCAGCGGCTCAAGAAGAAAATCAAACGAAATTTGATGGTTATTATTCAGAATTAAATCAACTCTGTAAAGAGCACGAAGCGACAGATAAAGACCATCCTGTACAGTGGGAAACATTGGCTGATTTTACCGATGATCTAGCATTAGCCGTAACTATTTATGAGCAAGCGTTAGTTAAAGCCGAAGCGATTAATTCTAAAGATTTTCGCTCATCTATTGGCTTTTCAATCGCTGCGCTTAAAGTTGAATTAGGGGATGAAATCGGTGCTATTGAACATTTAGAAAAAGCTAAAATCAGTTGTAATAAAATTATTGATAAAGCATTAAAAGCTGAGATTCATGATTTATTGGAAAAATTAAAAGATGAATAAAAAGGCGTCAGAATCATGATTAATATAGGTATTCTAAAACTCGTATTTTGAGTGGGTCTGGATATAACAATACTTCGGTATATTTTTATGTTTAGCTTTATTTTTATTACAGAATAAAATCTTTCCCATTTATTTGATTTAAATTAGGAAAATGAGTGGATTTATCCTTGCAGTATTTTTTATCTCTGTTTATTATTTTCAGTATTCGCCATTATCATAAAGGAATAAAATGAAAGAAAATTATTTTAAAAAGTATCCGAACCAAGATGGATTTTTTAATGAATATGGTGGAGCATTTATTCCGCCAAATTTAGAAGATGAAATGAAAAAAATTAATGATGCTTACTTTGCGATCAGTAAGTCTCATAAATTTATTTCAGAGCTACGTGATATTAGAAAATATTATCAAGGTCGTCCTACACCTGTTTATCATTGTCACCGCTTATCAGAAAAATATGGTGGACAAATTTATTTAAAAAGAGAAGATTTAAACCATACTGGCGCTCATAAGCTAAACCATTGTATGGGCGAAGCTTTACTTGCTAAACATTTAGGTAAAAAGAAGCTAATCGCTGAAACAGGGGCGGGGCAACATGGCGTTGCACTGGCGACTGCTGCGGCTTATTTTGGTTTAGAATGTGAAATTCACATGGGTGAAGTTGATATTAAAAAAGAATATCCTAATGTGTTACGCATGAAAGTGCTAGGGGCAACTGTTATACCAGTAACTCATGGCTTAAAAACCTTAAAAGAAGCGGTAGATAGTGCTTTTGAAGCATACCTTAAAGATCCTATTTCAACTATTTATTGCATAGGCTCAGTTGTTGGCCCACATCCATTTCCAATGATTGTACGTGATTTTCAACGTGTTATTGGCATTGAAGCAAGAGAACAATTTTTAGATATGACCGGTGAATTACCTGATAGCGTTGTGGCTTGTATTGGTGGTGGTAGTAATGCGATGGGAATTTTTTCATCCTTTTTAGATGATGATGAAACTCAATTGTTTGGTATTGAGCCTGCGGGGAAATCTTTTAAAACGGGCGAGCATGCGGCCACGATGACTCTTGGTAAACCTGGTTTAATCCATGGTTTTAAATGTTATATCCTACAAGATGAAAATGGTGATCCCTCACCGGTGCATTCTATCGCCAGTGGTCTCGATTACCCTGGTGTTGGCCCAGAACATAGTATGTTAAAAGACTTAAATAAAGTTACCTATGACAGTATTACGGATAACGAATGTATTGATGCATTTTTTGAATTAAGTCGATTAGAAGGGATTATTCCAGCTTTAGAAAGTGCGCATGCGGTTGCTTATGCGATAAAACTTGCGCAGAAACATCCTGAAAGGTCAGTGCTTGTGAACTTAAGTGGTCGAGGCGATAAAGATCTTGACTATATTATTGATACGTATGGTTTACCTGAGTAAATAACCCGTAGTCTTCTATAAAAAACAGGTAATAATTGACTATTATTACCTGTTTTTTTTTAATTTTTCTTTTATTAATATCCTAGCTTATATCCCGCTAACTTTGATTTTATCTATTTTATAGCGGTAACTATCTATAGCAAAGCGCTAGAGCTTACGTTTAGTTTCTTCGCGGACGTGATGCTCCTGAACGTCGATTTCTTGGTGGTCTAACAACTGTAATGTTAGTGTGACGATAACCTCCGCCATAGTACATCGGGTAGCCATAACCCATGCCCACACCATAACTTACTGAGCCACTAACGGAGGTGTTTTCACAACCTGACAAACTCAAGCCGGTAAGTAATAAAGCTGATGCGGTTAAAGTAGCTTTGATAAACTTCATTATTCGCTCTCCTGCTCGGTTAGGCCTAGTAGCGCACCATTAGGATCAGCAATAATTGCTAAACTGCTATCTTCAGGTTGATAAATGACAACGGCGCCATTCTTTGTCGCTGTGGCTAGTGTATTGACCAAGTTATTAACCTCAATAAAATTAACCCAGCGATCACGCTGTTCAAATGATTTTGGCAATTTAACGATGCTAGCCATCACTTCATTTTGTTGCGATAAATAATAGCTGCTTTTATTTTGTGCTATTTCTTCAACGGTATAATTGAAAGTATTTTGGTAGAATGACGCTGCTTTTTTAGGATCTATGCTAAAAAGCTGTGACCAATTCCACTTATGACTAATTTTTTGTTGTGCTTTGTCAGCGCCACTGATATCAAGTAAGGCAATAACACCACCTTGTGGATCGGCAATTACGGCTCTTGTACCATAAAGGGCGAAATCATGAGGTTTTAATAAAATAGTCGCATTATTATTAGCCGCATTGGTTATACGTGCTTGCAGGTTATTGGTAGAAATACTGCCAATCCAGAGAGCTGTTTCGGTTTTATTGCGTTGTGCTGAATGAGCTAATATTCCGGCTATTGCTTGATCACCATCAAAAAGTAAATGATATCTATCATTTTTTTCACCAAATTTTCTTACTGTCCAACCAAAGGTATCGGTATAAAAGTTTAATGATGCTTTAACATCACCGGTATATAGATCAGCCCAAATTATTTTTCCTTGTTGTGCTTGTTCTATTACTTGTTTTTTAGGCTGTTCTGGTTCAGCAGCGGATAACAAAGTACTGGATAATAGCAGAGGTAAAAGGGCAGCAAAGCAATACTGACTTCTTTTTTTCATTGTTTAAATTCCTTTTATAGAATGTAGGTTTATTTTACGTTTTTGGTTAGTAAGTTTATATTTAATATAAGTTTATAAATATAATTATTTTAGTAAAATAGGTGCGCTATGCGTTTTATTAATTTTGTATAGTAGCGAACTGCTGATACCACTCAACTTCACTGATCAAATCTTTCGTTGATTCTAACTGATCAATAAAAGTTAACCCGTTCAAATGATCTAATTCATGCTGAAAAATACGGGCAATAAATCCCGTTAATATTTTTTGCTGCTCTTTACCTTGTTGATCAAAATAGCGGACAGTAATTTGACGATACCTTGGCACTAAACCGCGCATACTAGGCACACTTAAACAGCCTTCCCAATCTTTTACTTTGTCATCACTATAATGCAATATTTCAGGGTTAATAATTGCTGTTGGCGCCATCAATGGTGCGTCTGGATAGCGGGCATTGGGTTTAGAACACATAATGAAAATACGGACACTGTGGTGAATTTGTGGTGCGGCGATACCAACACCACCGGCTTCTAACACGGCTAACATCATTTTATTAATTAATTGCTGACAGTCATCGGCAAGTATATTTTCAACTTCAGCTGCTCTAAGTCTTAATACTGCATGGCCTAATTGGGCAATGGAATATATATTGTCTTTAGCTTGATTCATTTCACTTTAGCCTTTTGTCTTCATTATTTATAGGTAACAGTTGCTATTGAATAGTTTACGCCGTATTAGTACAGAATATAAGGCAATAGCTGAGAGAGTATCAGTCTACTTAAAATACTGTCGTTACCAAAATCCAACTGCTCGTGAGATTTATGTTTTAGCAACTTTAGATATAAATTTGAGGTGGGAATAACGTCAATAGAATTAGTCTTAATCTATTTCTATCACTAAATTCGAAGTAGGGTAAGCGCAACAGGTGAGAATTTCGTTGTCGCCAACATAAGCCAAAGGGTACTGTTTATATTCAACAGTACCTTCTTTTAATAAGCATCGACAAGCACCACAAAACCCATCACGACAATGAAAATGTGATTCTATATTTTCTCTTTCTAAGGCATTAAGTATCGTTTTATCTTCATCCAAGAACGATATTTCACGATCTTCGACAGTAATACTAAAAGACATAAACGTTACAAATCGAAATCATCAAAATCATCAGCGCTTACCGTTGAATCAACCTGACCAACTAAATAACTAGATATTTCAGTCTCTTGAGGAGCTACTTGTACATTGTCACTAACTAAGTAAGCATTCATCCATGGTAACGGGTTACTTTTAATATCAAAAGGTGCATCAAAACCAATGGCGGTTAAACGTTGATTTGAAATGTATTCAATGTATTGATTTAAAATTTCAGCATTTAAACCAATCATCGAGCCATCTTTAAATAAGTATTGCGCCCATTCTTTTTCTTGTTCAACCACATCAAGGAAAATTTGCAAGCCAGCGCTACGCATATCTTCACTGACTTTTTTCATTTCAGGGTCGTCTTTACCGCTCATCCAATTATTTAAAATATGTTGAGTGCCGGTTAAATGTAGGGCTTCATCACGCGCTATTAGCTTAATTATCTTCGCATTGCCCTCAAGTAATTCACGTTCAGCAAAGGCAAAAGAACAAGCAAAACTAACATAGAACCGAATAGCTTCAAGGGCATTTACCGAACAAACGGCAAGATATAAACGCTCTTTTAATTTACGGGTACTAACCTCAACACTGCGACCTTCAACTTCATAAGTACCATCACCTTGTGATTGTAATAATTGGGTCGTTAAAATCACATCATCAAAGTATTTAGCGATGCTTGTCGCGCGTTTTAAAATAGCAGGATTAACAATAATATCATCAAACACTTCACCAGGATTAGTGAACAAATTTCGTAAAATATGGGTGTAAGAGCGAGAGTGAATGGTTTCACTAAATGCCCATGTTTCTACCCATGTTTCTACTTCTGGTAAAGAGACTAAAGGTAATAACACCGCATTAACAGAGCGAGCTGCCATTGAATCTAATAGCGTTTGATACTTTAAATTAGAAATAAAAATATGTTTTTCTGAGTCGGTTAACGTTTGCCAATCAGCTCTATCTTTGGATACATCCACTTCTTCAGGGCGCCAAAAGAATGACAATTGTTTTTCAATTAATTTCTCAAAAGCCATATAGCGCTGTTGATCATAGCGAGAGACATTGACGCTATTACCTAAAAACATTGGTTCTAATAAGGCATTATTGGGGACTTGGTTAAACGTGGTGTACGTCATTTTTTGCTATTCCTTAAAATATCACCGCTATCATTTAATGAGGGTGATAAAGAGCCTAGTATTATCTAAGCCCATTTAATGGGGTAATATTGTTATTACTATTGAGCTAAATCTTACATGCGCCGCCGGCACAGTCATCGTCTTCAACTTCTACATCATCACTGGCACCATCACGGGTGTTATGATAATACATGGTTTTAATACCAAGCTTATAGGCGGTTAGAATATCTTTTAGTACTTGTTTAATCGGTACTTTACCACCAACAAATTTAGACGGATCGTAATTGGTATTTGCTGAAATGGTTTGATCAATAAATTTCTGCATAATGCCGACTAGCTCTAAATAGCCTTGATTATTTGGAATACTCCATAATAATTCGTAGTTTTGTTTAAGTTTTTTATACTCAGGAACGACTTGTTTTAAAACACCGTCTTTACTGGCTTTTATACTAATTAAACCGCGTGGTGGTTCTATACCGTTGGTGGCATTAGATATTTGCGATGAGGTTTCTGATGGCATTAAGGCTGATACTGTTGAGTTTCTTACACCAAACTCTTTTATGCTAGCACGTAATGATTCCCAGTCTAAATGCAGAGGTTCACCCGTAATATCATCAACAGTTTTTTTATAGGTATCAATAGGTAATATACCTTGCGATAAACGCGTTTCATTAAACTTAGGGCAAGCACCTTGTTCTTTAGCAAGTAAATTGGTGGCTTTCAATAAATAATACTGAATAGCTTCAAAGGTTCTATGGGTTAAGTTATTAGCACTACCATTTGAGTAGTACAGGCCATTTTTTGCCAAATAATAGGCGTAATTAATAACACCTATGCCTAAGGTTCTTCGCGCTAAACTTGCATTTTTAGCGGCGGGAATAGGGTAGTCTTGGTAATCAAGCAAGCTATCAAGCGCACGTACAGCTAGGTCAGCTAAACCTTCTAATTCATCTAAAGAGTCTATTGCGCCTAAGTTAAAGGCTGATAATGTACATAAGGCAATTTCACCACTTTCATCATTGACATCTTTCATAGGCTTAGTAGGTAGCGCTATTTCTAAGCATAAGTTACTTTGGCGAATAGGGGCTTTACTTGGATCAAACGGGCTATGAGTATTACAGTGGTCAACATTTTGTAAATAAATACGACCAGTACTAGCACGTTCTTGAGCAAATAACGTAAACAACTCTATTGCTTTAATACGCTTTTTACGAATTGACTCATCATTTTCGTATTGAACATAAAGTTGCTCGAATTTGTCTTGGTCTTCAAAAAACGCATCATAAAGGCCGGGAACATCACTTGGGCTAAATAAAGTGATATAGCCACCTTTTATTAAGCGTTGATACATTACTTTGTTAAATTGCACACCATAGTCTAAATGACGAACGCGGTTTTCTTCAACGCCTCGGTTATTTTTCAGTACCAGTAAACTTTCAACTTCTAAATGCCAAAGTGGATAGAACAAGGTGGCAGCACCACCGCGAACACCACCTTGAGAACAGCTTTTAACGGCTGTTTGAAAGTGTTTATAAAAAGGAATACAGCCAGTATGAAAAGCTTCACCGTTACGAATAGCACTACCTAAAGCGCGAATACGACCAGCGTTCACGCCGATGCCAGCGCGCTGTGATACATATTTAACAATCGCACTAGAAGCCGCATTAATTGAGTCTAATGAATCATCACATTCAATCAATACACAAGACGAAAATTGGCGAGTTGGTGTACGAACTCCAGCCATTATTGGTGTTGGGAGTGATAACTTAAAGGTTGAAATAGCGTGATAAAAGCCTTCTACATACCCTAATCGAGTTGCTTTGGGGTATTTAGCAAATAAACAGGCGGCAACTAAAATATATAAAAACTGTGCGCTTTCATAAATTTCTCCGTTAACGCGGTTTTGCACAAGATACTTGCCTTCAAGTTGTTTTATTGCAGCATAACTAAAGTTTAAATCACGGGTATGATCTAAAAATAATGACATATGTTCAAAGTCACTTTCATCATAGTCAACTAATAAGTGTTGATCATATTTACCTGCTTCAACTAATTTAACGACATGATCATAAAGTTTAGGTGGCTCAAATTGACCATAGGCTTTTTTACGTAGATGAAATACGGCAAGCCTCGCAGATAGATATTGATAGTCAGGTGTTTCTTCTGAGATTAAATCAGCAGCAGCTTTGATGATAGTTTCATGAATATCTTCAGTTTTAATACCATCATAAAATTGAATATGTGATTTTAGCTCTACTTGAGAAACAGAAACGTCTTCTAGACCTGCTGCAGCCCAAGCAATAACACGGTGAATTTTTTCTAAATCGATAGATTCTTTTTCGCCATTACGCTTGGTAACAAAAAGATTATTTTTCATGAAAGACCTGTGATGTAAATAGTTACTGTTTTTAGTTTGTTTTTTATTGTTTCCCTAAAGACGCTTAAAAAGTCAAACGCACAACATCTAGGGTTTTTTCTAAATCCAGACACAAGATAGTGATATTTTGGTTTTAATGCAAGCGATAAAATAGCTTGGTTTTTGGTTGACTTTTTGCTTATTCAACAAGGGTTAGTAACAACTAACCTAGCAAGGGTAATTTGTTTAGGAATTTACTAAATGCAATATTTTTTTTAAAGTTTTTTTTTAATAAAAATATTTTAATTGGTTTTTTTGTTTTGATATATTAAATTGAAATATAAAAAATAAAGTCACTATTTAACAGTGACTTATGTGTTTTGTTTATTGTTTATGCAACTTGCTTAAAAATTAAAAGGTGTGTTTTAAATTTCTACAGCTTTTGAAAACACAGAATATAATTAACGTCTAAATTAGCCACCAACTTATGATTTTCTGTTATTGGATTATAATGAATGCCACTGGCATCAATGCACTTTAATTGACTTACTTCTGCCCAAGCGATTAATTGTGAAGGTTTAATAAATTTGTCATGATCATGAGTGCCATCAGGCACTATCTTTAATATTTTTTCTGCTGCTAAAATGGCGAGCAGATAAGATTTAACTGTTTTATTTAAGGTTGAAAAAAACACTAAACCGCCCGGTTTTACTAATTGCGCGCAAGCCTGTATTACTGAAGCGGGGTCAGGTACATGTTCAAGCATTTCCATACAAGTAACCATGTCAAATGTTTCGCTGCACTGTTGCGCTTTTTCTTCCGCGGTAATTTTTTCATAATTAATACTTAGGTTAGACTCTAATGCGTGAAGTTTTGCGACATTGAGTGGTTCGCCACCCATATCTATACCGGTAACTGTTGCTCCTAATTTTGTTAATGATTCTGTTAAAATTCCGCCGCCGCAGCCTACGTCAATAACTTTTTTCGAAAATAATTCTTGTTTTTGCTCAGCAATATGTTGGCAAATAAATTGAACTCTTAACGGGTTAACTTGATGTAATGGTTTAAAATCACCTGTTAGATCCCACCACTGGCTAGCAATTTGTTCAAATTTAGCAATTTCTTCTTCATTTACGTTAGGCACGCTTTTATTTTCAGTCATGAGGTAATCTAGTTAAAATACAGATGATAAGATTCTAAACGAAACTTTTAGTTATACCAATAAAATTAATGAATTAATGGTTCAACTTTATTTCAACATAAATAATGAGAATAAATTTTCAAGAACAAGGCGCTTGATTGAGTAATAGCGAGCTATTGAGATTGAAAACAGCAATATTATCGGATTTTTATACCATTTTAAAAGATCGTTTATAATTGATATCAGACAAAGCATAAACGACGGATAAAGTAATGAAATAGATCAATAAATGTTTTTTTAGCTCATTTTATAAGCATAAATAGTAGGCTTATTTTATCGTAACAAAAAGCCCATCAAAACGGCCAAATAAAGCTGTTTGGCATCAACAAAAACTATGGTAATATGCTGCGTTGATTTATGTTTGTTATGAAAAGATAATAATAAAAATCTAAGCGATTTTATAGTTACGTTTTAAGTTAAGGGATACATCTATTTATGTCAGATCTGGCCAAAGAAATAGTACCAGTAAATATTGAAGATGAGTTAAAAACTTCCTATCTAGATTATGCCATGAGCGTTATTGTTGGGCGTGCATTGCCTGACGTACGTGATGGTTTAAAACCTGTACATCGTCGCGTATTGTTCGCGATGGAAGTACTAGGTAATGATTGGAATAAAGCTTATAAAAAATCAGCCCGTGTGGTTGGTGATGTTATCGGTAAGTATCATCCTCATGGTGATACTGCGGTTTACGATACTATTGTTCGTATGGCACAACCTTTCTCACTCCGCTATATGTTAGTAGATGGCCAAGGTAACTTTGGTTCAGTTGATGGTGATAGTGCAGCGGCAATGCGTTATACCGAAATTCGTATGTCTAAAATTGCTCATTCTATCTTAGCTGATTTAGATAAAGAAACGGTTGATTTTGTACCTAACTATGATGGCACCGAACATATTCCTGTGGTTATGCCAACGCGTATTCCYAATCTACTAGTGAATGGTAGTTCAGGTATTGCGGTTGGTATGGCAACRAAYATTCCACCACATAACTTAACTGAAGTTGTTAATGCGTGTTTAGCACTSATTGAAAATAGSGATATTTCTTTTGAAGAGTTATTAACTTATATACCKGGGCCTGATTTTCCAACCGCRGGTATAATCAGCGGYCGTGCAGGTATTGARGAAGCTTAYCGTACAGGTCGTGGYAAAATAAAAATCCGCGCCCGYGCWKMTATTGAAGTYAATGAWAGTACRGGYAAAGAAACCATTGTTGTGCATGAATTGCCATACCAAGTRAATAAAGCYCGCTTGATTGAAAAAATGGCMGAGCTTGTTAAAGAGAAACGTCTTGAAGGAATTTCAGCGCTACGTGATGAGTCTGACAAAGACGGTATGCGCATGGTTATTGAAGTTAAGCGTGGTGAAGTGGGTGAAGTTGTTTTAAATAACTTATACAAACTTACCCAAATGCAAGTGTCTTTTGGTTTTAATATGGTTGCATTGACTAATGGCCAACCAAAAATATTTAATCTTAAAGAGATGTTAGAAGCGTTTGTATTGCATCGTCGTGAAGTAGTCACACGCCGCACTATTTTTGAATTAAGAAAAGCACGTGAGCGAGCCCATTTACTTGAAGGTTTATCAATTGCGCTAGCAAATATAGACCCGATCATTGAATTAATTAAAACCTCAACAACACCAAGTGCAGCGAAAGAAGCGTTAATTGCACGTGGTTGGGATTTAGGTAATGTTGCCGACATGCTTAGTGCGGCCGGTAATGATGCGGCACGCCCTGAATGGTTAGAGCCAGAGTTTGGTATTCTTGAAAATCTATATTATTTAACACCTGTTCAAGCGCAAGCCATTTTAGATTTACGTTTGCACAAGTTAACCGGCTTAGAACATGAAAAAATTCTAGCTGAATACAAAGGCTTGCTAGATGTCATTGCAGAGTTGATGCATATTCTTGCCGAACCGTCACGTTTAATGGAAATTATTTGCGAAGAGCTTGAAGCTATTCGTGACGAATTTGGTGATGAACGCCGTACAGAAATTACTAATGCGTCTCATGATTTGTCATTAGAAGATTTAATCACTGAAGAAGATGTGGTGGTAACACTTTCTCATGAAGGTTATGTGAAATACCAAATACTTTCAGATTACCAAGCACAGCGACGTGGTGGTAAAGGTAAAGCGGCAACTAAGATGAAAGAAGAAGATTTTATCGAACGTTTGTTGATTGCGAATACCCACGATACTATTTTGTGTTTCTCAAATCGTGGTAAATTGTATTGGTTAAAAGTATATCAATTACCACTTGCAAGTCGTACTGCGCGTGGTCGTCCTATTGTTAATATACTGCCGCTTGAAAATAATGAACGAATTACCGCTATTTTACCTGTACGTGAATATGAAGATGATAAGTACATCATCATGGCAACCGCATCAGGTACAGTGAAGAAAACAGCATTAACCGCTTATAAGAATCAAAGAGCTAACGGTATTATCGCGCTTAACTTACGTGACGATGATACCTTGATTGGTGTCGACATTACCGATGGTAACAATGACATCATGCTATTCTCTGATGCGGGTAAAGTTGTTCGTTTCAATGAGAAAGTTCGTGATAATGAAACGGGTGAAATAAAAACTGATCCTGAAACAGGTGAGCAGCGTTGGGCATTAAAACCTATCGGTAGAACGGGTACTGGTGTTCGTGGTATCAAACTTGATGGTGACCAAAAAGTAGTTTCTTTAATCGTCCCTAAAAATGATGGCCCAGTATTAACGATTACTGAAAATGGTTATGGCAAACGTACTGATTTAAGTGAATACCCGGCGAAGAGTAGAGCAACCAAAGGGGTTGTTTCTATTAAAGTGAGTGAACGTAATGGTAAGGTTGTTGGTGCCGTACAAGTTGAAGAACTTGATGAAATTATGGTTATTACCGACAACGGTACACTGGTACGTACTAGGGTAAATGAAGTGAGTGTTATTGGTCGTAATACTCAGGGTGTACGCTTAATTCGTACCGTTGAGGGTGAGCACGTAGTTGCCTTACAACGCATTGATGAGGTTGAAGAGCCAACAGAGCTTGAAGGTGATTTAGCTGAAGGTGTTGAGGGCGAAGTAACGAGTCAAGCCGATACATCGTCAGAGCATGATGCATCAAAACACGACTCAGAACAAAGTACTCAACAAGCTGCTGAAGATAGCTCAATAGATGACGAACAAGAGTAATTGTTGTTAACAATAATAAAGGGCGGCTAATAACCGCCTTTTTTATGTTCAGAATGAACAGTATTTCACGGTCACATGACGTTACAAGGATGTAACTTATTAGGCTATGCAGGAGCAATTGTCCTGATGTGAAAGAGCGTGTATTACTTTAAATATATCACATTAAGCTCTGTTGACTTTTGATGCGAAAATAATCAGTAAAAATCAACAGACTTTTTTAATGTGTGAATGAAATTTTAGTTGAGAATAAGAAAATGTCTGAATTGTTTAATTTTTGTGCTGGTCCTGCAATGTTACCAACCGCAGTAATGACAAAAGCGCAAAATGAATTTATTAATTGGAATAACACTGGTAGCTCTGTAATGGAATTGAGCCATCGTAGTAGTATCTATATGGAAATGGCCGCGCAAGCTGAAGCTGATTTACGCGAATTAATGGCTATTCCTAATAATTACAAAGTACTATTTTGTCATGGTGGTGGCCGTGGTCAGTTTTCGGCTGTTCCGCTAAATTTATTACCTCAAGGTAAATCAGCCGATTATATTGTCAATGGCTCGTGGTCAAAAGCAGCGGCACTCGAAGCTAAAAACTTTGGCGAAATTAATGTGGTTAATATCCGTGAAGAGCATGATGACGGTGAAACGAGTCTTATTCCTAGCGATAAATGGTCATTAAATAGTGATGCTGCTTACGTACATTATTGCCCAAATGAAACGGTTGACGGTATTGAAATTAATAATATACCTGAAACTCACGGTGTCCCATTAGTTGCGGATATGTCATCAACCATTTTATCTCATGAAATTGATGTCGCTAAATTTGGTTTGATTTATGCTGGAGCACAAAAAAACATTGGTCCATCAGGGTTAACTATTGTCATTGTTCGTGAAAACTTACTTGGGAATGCTCAACAAGCAACACCTTGTATTATGAATTACCAAACATCAGCCGATAATGATTCTATGTACAATACACCACCTACTTATGCTTGGTATTTAGCAGGTTTAGTATTTCAGTGGCTTAAAGCGCTAGGTGGCGTTAAAGCGATTGCAAAAATAAACCAAGCAAAAGCTGAATTATTATATCAGACAATTGATGGTAGTGATTTTTATAACAATAATATCGAAATACAATACCGCAGTAAAATGAACATTCCATTTTGGCTTAATGATGAAAGCTTAAATGAAACATTTATAGCACAAGCAGAGCAACAGGGGTTAATGGCGTTAAAAGGCCATAGAATTGTTGGTGGTATGCGTGCAAGYATYTACAATGCTATGCCAATTGAAGGTGTRCAWGCACTTGTTRATTTTATGCAAAAATTTGCAAAAGAAAACTCTTNAGCTTMMCMWTTTTTATTTAMAATWTTATAAAYGGAATAMTCATGTCTCAATCGTTATCTTTTACTACACAACCCGGTAATGCTGTTTCTGGTGATGTTACTGTACCTGGCGATAAATCTTGTTCTCATCGCTCTATCATGTTTGGCTCTTTGGCCAATGGTACAACGCATATTAAAGGTTTTTTACCTGGTCAAGATTGTCTAGCCACTATGAATACTTTTAAAGCCATGGGGATTAAAATTGAAGGGCCTGATGAAAATCAAAATGTTACCGTTTATGGGAAGGGCTTACAGGGGTTAACTGCGCCACAAGGCTTACTTGATATTGGTAATTCAGGCACCTCTATTCGTTTACTTTCAGGTATTTTAGCGGGTCAATCATTTCCAACAAAAATGGCAGGTGATAGCTCGTTAAATAAGCGCCCAATGGGACGTGTTATTACGCCGTTGAAACTAATGGGTGCTAATATTAGTGCCAATGATGATGGTACGCCGCCAGTTGTTTGTGAAGGCAGTGAAGGTAAGCTGACAGCCATTGATTATCTTTTACCTATGGCTAGCGCTCAAGTCAAATCTTGTGTGTTACTCGCCGGTATTTATGCTGACGGTATAACCACAGTAACTGAGCCAGGTATTACTCGCGATCATACTGAGCGTATGTTAACGGCATTTGGCTACCCTGTTACAGTTGAAAAAAATATTGATGGTGATGAACAAAAAACCCGTGTGTTGATTGAAGGCGGTCATGAACTAACGGCATGTGATATTCAAATACCCGGTGATATTTCATCCGCAACTTTTTTTCTCGTTGCTGGACTTATTGCTAAAAGTGGTGAAATTACCGTACGGAATGTTGGCATGAACCCAACGCGTATTGGCGCAATTAATATTTTAAAAGCTATGAGTGGTAACTTATTAATCACCAATGAGCGCATGGCTGGTGGTGAACCTGTAGCTGATATTGTGGTTAAAGCATCTAAGCTACAAGGTATTGATATTAATGATCGTGATGTACCATTAGCGATAGATGAATTTCCTGCCATTTTCATTGCAGCAGCATGTGCTACGGGCACTACCCGTTTACGTAATGCTGAAGAATTAAGAGTAAAAGAAAGTGATCGCATTCAAGCGATGGCAGATGGTTTAGAAATTTTAGGTGTTGATTGCACTGTGTTTGAAGATGGTATAGATATCATCGGTGGCACTATCGGCACAGGCACTATTAATAGTCATGACGATCATCGTATTGCTATGTCTTTTGCTATTGCATCACTTAGGTCTACCGGTAGTATCACCATTTTAGATTGTGATAATGTTGCTACTTCATTTCCAAATTTTGTCAGTTTAGCAAATGAAGTCGGTTTATCTATTACTCAAAATTAGTCTGTTATTTATTCGGCTTTTATGAAACTAGGTTGGCATGAGTACAATCATTTTGTACAATGCGCGCACTTATTATACCTAAGCTAATTATACATGCTGAAATACGCACATATAACTAGCTTGGATATATTCTAGGTCAATTATTTTTAATAATGAATCAGCGACAATGGTTGTATGCTTAGTAAACAAGGAAATCATATGAATGAACAAATCCCCGTAATTACGATTGACGGCCCAAGCGGGGCAGGCAAAGGAACAGTTGCCAGACTTGTAGCGGAACAACTAGGTTGGCACTTACTTGATAGTGGTGCTATTTACCGCGTACTTGCCGTAGCTACTCAACATCATCATGTTAGCCTTGATGATGAAGAGCCCATTATTCCCATGGCTGCACATTTAGATGTGCAATTTGAAATCAGTAGCCAAGGGGAAGGAAAAATTATTTTAGAAGGTGAAAATGTCACCAATACTATTCGCAGTGAAGAAATTGGTGCTTTAGCATCTAAAGTTGCCGCGTTTCCACGTGTCCGCGAAGCTTTATTGCGCCGTCAACGTGCTTTCTGTGTTACACCTGGCTTAGTTGCAGACGGACGTGATATGGGAACTGTCGTGTTTTCCAATGCCCCGGTAAAGGTATTTTTAACGGCAAGCGCTGAAGAACGAGCGGAACGACGATTTAATCAGTTGAAAGAGAAAGGCTTTGATGTTAGAATCGGGCGCCTTTTGGATGACATACGTCAACGAGATGAGCGAGATAGCAGCCGAAAAGTTGCCCCGCTTATTCCGGCAGAAGGAGCGTTAATCATTGACTCTACTGATCTTTCCATACAGGAAGTGGTTAATAAAGTCCTTTCATTTGCGAATGGAAAATTAACATAAACCTTTATCTATCATTTATTTAATAGGTAAAATTAACTAAAGCTTACGTCAAGGATGTACCGAAGCTAATTTAATAACCCCATGAGACATGAAGTCGATTGGATTAATAACTGAGTTATAAACAAGTTATGATGGAAAATTTTGCAGAACTTTTTGAAGAAAGTTTAAAAGAAATAGAAACACGCCCTGGTTCAATCATCAAAGGTACTATCGTTGCGATTAACAAAGACAATGTTATTGTTGATGCTGGCCTTAAATCTGAGAGTGTTATCTCAATTGATCAATTTAAAAGCGCAACTGGTGAAATAGAAGTTGTTGTTGGCGATCAAGTTGACGTATCACTTAAAGCAACTGATGATGGTTTCGGTGAAACAGTTCTTTCTCGTGATGATGCTAAGCGTCATGAAGCATGGCAAGTACTTGAAAAAGCCTACGAAGAAAAAGAAACTGTTATCGGTGTTATTAACGGTAAAGTTAAAGGTGGTTTCACGGTTGAAGTTAGCAATATTCGTGCTTTCTTACCGGGTTCATTAGTAGATGTACGTCCAGTACGTGACACTGCTCACCTTGAAGGTAAAGATTTAGAATTCAAAGTTATTAAGCTTGATCAAAAGCGTAATAACGTAGTTGTTTCACGTCGTGCTGTTATCGAAGCTGAAGGCAGTGCAGAACGTGATGAATTACTAGAGTCATTAGCGGAAGGCCAAGAAGTTAAAGGTATCGTTAAGAACCTTACTGATTACGGTGCATTCGTAGATTTAGGCGGCATTGACGGCCTACTTCACATTACAGATATGGCTTGGAAACGTGTTAAACACCCAAGTGAAATCGTAAATGTTGGTGATGAAATTCAAGTTAAAGTATTGAAATTCGACCGTGAGCGTACTCGTGTATCTCTAGGTATGAAGCAGTTAGGCGAAGATCCATGGGTAGCGATTGCTAACCGTTACCCTGAAGGTTCTAAACTTTCAGGTCGCGTAACTAACTTAACTGATTACGGTTGTTTCGTTGAAATCCAAGAAGGCGTTGAAGGTTTAGTTCACGTTTCTGAAATGGATTGGACTAATAAAAACATCCACCCATCTAAAGTTGTTAGTTTAGGTGATACTGTTGAAGTACTTGTATTAGAAATTGACGAAGAACGTCGTCGTATTTCTCTAGGCCTTAAACAGTGTATTGCTAACCCTTGGGAAGAGTTTGCTAAAAACTTCAACAAAGGCGACAAAGTATCAGGTAAGATCAAGTCAATTACTGACTTTGGTATCTTCATTGGTCTTGATGGCGGCATAGATGGTTTAGTTCACTTATCTGATATTTCATGGGCTGGTGGTGAAGAAGCCGTTCGTGATTATAAGAAAGGCGATGAAATCGATGCAATCGTTCTTCAAGTTGACCCAGAACGTGAGCGTATCTCGTTAGGTGTTAAACAAGCTGAAGATGACCCGTTCAATATGTATCTGACAGATAAGAAAAAAGGTGCTATTGTTACTGGTAAGGTAACTGAAGTTGATGCTAAAGGCGCAACTATTGAGTTAGCTAAAAGTGTTGAAGGTTACTTGCGTGTTAGCGACATTTCTGTAGAGCGTATCGAAGATGCATCTGCAGTATTAAAAGTTGGTGACGATGTTGAAGCTAAGTTTATGGGTGTGGATCGTAAGAACCGTACTATTAGCTTATCTATCAAAGCAAAAGACCAAGCGGACGAACGTGAAGCGATGGATAGTTTAAACCAAGTTGAAGAAACTGGTTTAAGTGCAATGGCTGCAGCGTTTAAAAACGCTAAAAACTAGTTACTTATAATAAGTTGTTAGTTTTGTACTCTTTATACTTGAACTGAGTAATTAGCAAAAGTAAAAAAGAGATCAGGGGAAGAGAGGTTATTTAACCTCTCTTCTTATATTAACTTCATTAGCGCGAAGCTAGATGAATACTGGAGGGTCACATGACCAAATCAGAACTCATTGAAAAGTTAGCCGATAAATTAAGCCATTTATCTGCCAAAGATGTAGAACAATCGATTAAAGAAATCTTAGAATTAATGGCGCAATCCTTGTCGAAAGGTGATCGCATAGAAATTAGAGGCTTCGGTAGTTTTTCATTACATTATCGTGCTCCTAGAGTTGGTAGAAACCCTAAAACTGGTGAATCAGTTGAGTTGACGGGAAAATACGTACCTCACTTTAAACCAGGTAAAGAATTGCGAGAAAGAGTTAATCTTTCGGTTGCTTAGTATTCTCTGATAATGAGAAACAACTTAAGTAATTGCAAAGCAATACAAAAGATTAGATAATAAACGGCATACTTTGGTATGCCGTTTTTTTTTATTCGTTATTATTATTAAGTAGGTCCTCACGTGCGCATATACTTTACTTTTTTTTTGGTTTTAATTTTACTCGCGATTGCTTTTATTTTTGGCAGTCAAAATGAACAAATAATCTCGTTAAATTATTTAGCTGCAAGAGTTGAGTTATCAATTGCGGCGGCAGTTAGCTTATTCACTACTATTGGTTTTGTCCTTGGTCTTTTAGCTACTTTATTGTGGCGCTTGATACGTAAAGGTAAAAAATCATTGGCTAAGAAACGTTCAACTGAAGTCTGAGAATCAGTAAACCATGATTGAATTACTTTTTTTATTACTTCCTGTTGCTATGGCCTATGGTTGGTTTATGGGACGAAATAGCATAAAACAAAAAGATCAAACCATTAAGCAAGATTTATCTATCAAATACTCAACAGGTTTGAATTATTTATTGTCAAATCAAAAAGATAAAGCGATCGATTCACTACTTGAAGCATTAAAAGTTGAAGATGATAGCGTTGAAGCTCATTTTGCTATGGCTAATCTTTTTCGTAAACGTGGTGAACTAGATAGGGCTTTGAAAGTTCATGAACATTTAGTTCGCCATGGCAATTTACCCACGAAAGATAAGCAACAAGCGGTATTTGAATTAGGTAAAGATTTTTTAAGCGCAGGTTTATACGATCGTGCAGAAAAAATGTTTACAAAACTATTAAAATCTAAAGATTATGGTTTAAAATCATTAACCTATTTACTTCAAATATTTCAATCAACCAAAGATTGGCAACAAGGTATTAATCATAAAAAACTGGTAGTAAAATTAAATGATAAGCGTTTATTACATACTTTAGCTAACTTTTATTGTGAGCAAGCAACCAGTGCTTTTGAGCAAGATAACTTTATTGAAGTAATAGAATTATTAGAGCAAGCATTATTATTAGATCCAAACTCTTGCAGAGCTAACTGGTTGATGGCGAAAATTTATGAGAATCATCAACAATGTGAATTGGCATGTCAGTGTTACCAAGATATCTATCAACAAGATAAAGAATTTTTTCCTGATGTTATTGAACAAATGCATCAATGCTATTTAGATCTTGATGCTACAGATGAGTTTTTTCGTTTTATCAAAAAAGTTTATGACGAAACGGCTAGTACAAGTGCATTAATTTCTTATTTAAGCCATGTTGAAGCTAAACATGGACATAAAAAAGCGAAAGAATTTATGTTATCGGCACTTAAACGTCGTCCGACAATACGTGGCTTTAAACATTTTGTTAAAATGCAAATGAATCAATCAGATGATTTGGTTAATAATGCCAGCCTAGATTTGATTAAAGAATTAATCAGCGAATATTTAAAAGTTAAACACAGATATAGTTGTCGTAATTGTGGCTTTAATAGTTCTACTCATTATTGGTCTTGTCCCTCCTGTCATGAGTGGGAACAATTGAAACCCGTGCGAGGCCTTGAAGGTGAGTAGAAAATAAATTCGTTGTCATATATTGTGATTTCATCGTCAAAAGTGCTCACTGACATTCGTCAGCTCTGCGCTATTTCCTTGAACTCACTTCATCTGACTTAAAATTTAATATCTACGAATACTAAACTTATCGTCATTCCCGAAGTTACTGATCGGGAATCTATTGTTTTTAAAAGCAGGAAATTTCATGTTAGATCCAAAAGTTGTTGTCGCACTAGACTTCGATAAAAAAAATGATGCGTTATCTTTTGTAGATAGAATTTCTCCAACAGATTGTAAGCTTAAAGTAGGCAAAGAAATGTTTACTTACTTTGGTCCTGAGTTTGTTAAACAATTAACAAGGAAGGGCTTTGATGTTTTTCTTGATTTAAAATTTCATGATATTCCTAATACGGTCGCTAAGGCGGTAACAGCAGCGGCAGATCTTGGTGTATGGATGGTGAATGTACATGCCAGCGGTGGTAGCCAAATGATGATTAAGGCTAAAGAAGCGTTAGTGAATTATGGCAATGATGCACCCTTATTAATAGCAGTTACTGTGTTAACTAGCATGTCGGAAAATGATTTACGGGGTTTGGGTATTACCAAAAGTCCCGCAGAGCAAGTTGATTTTCTAGCTAAATTAGCTAAACAAAGCGGTTTAGATGGTGTGGTATGTTCAGCATGGGAAGCAGAGCAGTTAAAACGTTCACTTGGTAAAGAGTTTAAATTAATCACGCCAGGTATACGTCCCGCAGGCTCAGCTAAAGATGATCAACAACGAATTATGACGCCAGAGCAAGCGATCAATGTTGGTGTTGATTATTTGGTGATCGGACGCCCAATTACAAAAGCACTTGATCCACAACAAGTGCTAGAGCAAATTAATCAGTCAATAAGATAGAGTGGCGTGTAGTTAGTGTGAATAACACAACAGCTTGAAGTTAAGTTTTCACAATATAGGTTTTTTCATCAAGAGATCTCTTTCTTTAATAGCGGGCACAAACCGCTGTTCTAGATAGATAATAGCTTTCTTATAAAAGATCACCGGTAAAATACTAACGCTGTTGAGAGGTGTTCAGGCGTATAGGTTTAGATAGATAACTGGTATATCAAATCAGCCTTTGCAATTGATTAAATCATAATCTTTGAATTTTATATTAATCGATTATATAAAAAATTATGCTTTACCTTCAGACAAAAACAGATCAATATAGTCTTCTAAAACACCCCAAAATAAAACAGTAGTTTTGATTTTGTCCATGATTAAACGTTCAAAATCACATGTTAACAACATGAGTGATAGTGGTTAGGTATATGAATTATAAAGAAGTAAATAGTATTTTATTTGTCTGCATGGGCAATATTTGCCGCTCTCCTAGTGCTGAAGCTGTTTTTACCCACAAAGCAATGGCTCAAGGGTTGTCATTGAAAGTTGACTCTGCTGGAACTGTTGGCGCACATGCAAAAGAAAAACCTGATCATCGTGCGCAGAAAGTTGGCGTTGAGCGAGGTTATTCTTTTGATGGATTAAAAGCACGTAAAGTAAAAGTAGACGATTTTGAAAAATTTGATCTTATTCTAGCGATGGATACTGATAATATTGCAGAACTAAAAAAAATCGCTCCAGCACACTTGCAGTATAAAATATCATTATTTTTAGCGTTTGCCAAAAATAATGAAGAAACCGAAGTACCTGATCCGTATTATGGTGGTGCTAATGGCTTTCGTTTTGTTTTAGACTTAATTGAAGATGCGAGTGATGGTTTATTAGCACAATTGAAGTAATTGAAATTTATTAGTAGATATTACTCATTTAGACTTAAGTTTTCGAATGTAAAGGCTTCGTTGAATACAGTCAAGAAAGGTAACATGGTTATTCTATGTAAATTCTATATAAATTTTTTGTATCAGTAAGTAAACAATAGCTGGCTCAAATGAAAAAGGATAAAACTTTGTCAGTTTTATCCTTTTTTTTATTAGTGATGTAAATGAATTAATTTACTCAACAATTACTTGATAAATGGTAACAGAGCCACTGACTTCATTACCTATAATGAGTAATGGCATTCCATTAGGGCTTTGTTCACCACTAACAAATTTAATGCTTTCGGGGCCTAAATCTCCTGCACTTTCTATCATGCTGCAATTCATCCCTTCATTTTCATCACAGGGGTTGTCTAAATCATCGTCCAACTCATAATCAACAGTGAAATCACGGTTGTTATAGTAAGCAGAAAAGCTGACATTAAATGGATTGCTGATATCATAAATAAATAAATCACCAGAACGCTCACTGGCAATGAAACTATAAGTTCGATCACCTATGGTTCCTACGGTTATAGCTTCTGGTTCACCACCTTTATCGTCAGAGCGATTATCACCTTTGTTTTTTGTGTGGGTACTATTAAAATTATTGCCTAAAACAGAGGCTGAAATCTTACCAAAATCATCACCTGAGTCAAAAACAAGATTAATGTTCTGATCCCAGATTGAAAATGAGCGTGCACCATAAGTGTACAATGCTTCGTATATACCGTCATTATCAGCATCACCTAAGGCGGTGGTTACTTTTAATCGCCCTAAGCCATTTTTTCCACCACTGGCATCATAAAATGCTTGTAGCTCAGTTGATAACGCTTTGTTTATTTTGTCTGGGTCAATAATGTCTTTTACTCTGACTTCTTCGGAGTAACCGTCATAATCACGCGAGTCGCCTTCATTGGCTGTCAGTACAAAGGTTGCACCTTGCCATTGAAAAGAGCTAATACTATCCGGTTGATACATGCCATATAAGCTATTAACATTTTGAAAAGAGGCTATTTCATCTTTGTTGGTAAAATCAATTTGAAAATTATTCCAGTTTTTAAAACCGAGCGGTTTAATTTCAATAGTATTATTTTCTAGATTGATAACACCAATAGCATTATTCTCTTGTAAAGAAACAAAAGCCGTTTTGCTGTCTTTACTTAAGGTAATATACTCTGGCTCTAAGCTTTGTGCGAGTGTTGTGCCTACAGGGCCTGCTAGTTTAAGACCAGCCGCTTTTAATAAGCCGATACGCTTGGCATCCGTATCAAAATCATCACTATTAAGTAAATCACTGCTAAAAGTAATGTCTGTGCTTAAGTTGATTGTCGTACTAAGATCAGCAGGTATTGCATTAGTGAAATCAATGATTGAAATAGAACCTTCTGGATCAACACTGTAATCGCTGTTTGGCTCACCTTCATTAGCAATTAATACTTTTTTACCATCGGGGCTAAAAGTTACCATGTCGGGTAGCGCGCCTACTTTTACTGCTTTGATAAAAGTGCCGACACCTTGGTTATCTAATTGATAAAATAACACAGCACCGTTTTGAGTTTTATCAGACGCTTCAATGGCTATGGCTAAAGTATTTTCGAAAATAGCGATAGAGTTAGCCGCGCCTAAGATCAGTGTTTCTACTTGATTGTTATTAAGTGCGACGTCAACTTCATCAAAAAACGTAAAAGCGGTTGATGATAAACTTGTATCAATAATTGGATTACCCACTTCTGTTGTCGGCAGGTTACTTAAATTGATTACTTCTATTTGGTTCTTTGCACTATTCACCGCAAAAGCTGAATGTGATGCTTGATGAAATTGCACAATTTCTGCGGCACTTTTCCCCGCAATATCACTACCGCCAGCGCTGAAGCGACCGACTACTTCAACTCGTACATTTTGTTTAGAATTTTCGCCTTGAATTCCTTGAGAGCCGGTTATACCAACGTCACCTTGTGTGCCATCGTCACCATCAAATTGACAGGCAGATAATGCCGACACTATAGAGAATGCGATAATTGTTTTTGCTATAGACATATTTATTCCTACTTACGATAAGTTTAACTAAGACCAATTGAAAACCTATAGAGTGTAAAAGTGGTTAGTGACAGCTTCATGTCAAAGAAATGAATAAAATGTGACAAGGTAGGAGACAATAAGGTTTGAAGTTTAGCTGAGTCTATTGTAATTCAAATTCTAGCGTATGCTAGAGACAAAAAAGCCACTTGAACAGTTATAGAAAACTATTACTAAGTGGCTATTTTATTGTAACTAATATGGTCGGAGTAGCAAGATTCGAACTTGCGACCTCACGTCCCCCAGACGCACGCGCTACCAAGCTGCGCTATACCCCGATAATAAAACTAAGTTTAGTAGCATTAGTACTCTAGGGGAGTACTTATCATACTTAGATTTTACGATGCCTATATTAATGATTTATCTAACGAATGCAATGACAATTCACTGTTCAATTAATTAATTGTCATTGATTGGATAATTAATATGCAAATTATTTCTTTTGCTCTGCTTGTAAGCTAAATTGTTTAATAAAGTGTACGCCGTCAATCATCAACGGAAAGTCTTTATTGACAGTGATCGGGGCAGCTAATTGGCTTGAATAGCTTTCAAAGTTACCTTTTTGATCAATAAAGACAGATTTATCTTTATTAAAAATCATGAGTCCTTCAGCAGAAGTATTCGCAATTACTCTGTCCTTATTTAACGTCAGTAAATCTGTACCATTACTATAGCTTTTACTCTCAACGTGACAGTCAAGCCAATTTGTCATTAGGCTTGGTTGTAAGTCCATATGACTCGTTAATCGGCTTAATTCTTTAGCGTCGTTACTTGCTTTACTTGGCACAATCAATAACGCTGGTTTAACCGCTAAGCGAGTATCTCTGCTTTGATTACCTAACGAGCTGATCCAAATAATATCTTTATTAGTTTTTTGTTGTTGCGCTAATAATAGCGCATCAACAAACAGTTCAAACTGGTAGCGACTATTACTATTTTTATCACTGCTTTTTTCATTATTTTGTGGTGGACTTTTAAAGTAAATTAAATGCAAACCAGGCTTTTTATTATTTAATTTATCAGCAAAAACAAGCGAAGAAATATCATTAAGATGAATTTTTTCATTGAACAGCGCTTCAAACCATAAAGGGTCACTATTGTTATCGTTACTGGTTTTATTGATTAACGTATAACTGCTCGCTAAATTTTGTTGTTCAATGGCTTGAAATAATAAAGGCTTAGTTTGCTGCGCTAAAATATCTTGCTGGTAAATGCTTGGTAGTGAATAAAACAGGTTAAACCATGCATCATCAAGTGATGCAGTATCTACATGGTTATTTAATTGATAGCTTGCCACGCTAATACGACGTTCAAGCTGTTGTAGCTGTTGCTTATTTAATTGTTCGTCAGTAAGGATTAAAAATACCGACTGTGTTGTAGCTGTTACAGTTAAACATTGTTGTGCGGTTAATTGAGGGTAATTAGGGATAGCGCTACTAAAAGATAATGGGCTAGTTTTTCGCTCAATATAATCCTCAATATCAAACAAACCATATTTGGTTAATAGTGTTTTTGCTGTTGCTGGGTATGATAACGGTAACACAGTGTCTTGACGTAATATGTCATAATCAAGGTTTGCATCTGCCCAAATATGGGTTAGGTGACTAAAGAAAAAGGCAAGTACGAGGATGAAAATGATAAAACGGGCAAAAATTGTTTTTTGCAGTTGTTTTAAATGCTTCCAAGCATAATTACTCACCGTAAACTCAAAGCCTAGAATGATAATAGCTAACGCGCCACTAACAATATAAAAAAAGCCATTAGCTTGTGCTATTTCTTTTATCAACTCTATAATTTGTGAGCTAGAGGAAGCATTTAAGTGGTAGCCTAAACGGCTATATATAAAACCATCCAGTATGAGTAGTAATAAACCAAAAGTAAAAATAACAGAGGCACTTGCCCTGATCACTTTTGTATTTGGCCATACTATAGTAAGCGGAAACAAAATTAAGACAAAACTCATAAAAGTTAAAAAGGCAATATGACTAACCCAGGTGGTAATTAGATATATTTGCCCTAATAAGGAGTCAGGTGCTGTTTCGCTAAATAAGTAATAAGAGGATAGGGCGATGGCGGCAATAATATTGAAAAAGGTGAACCAATGGCTCCAGCTGATTAAATGTAAAAGTTTTTTGCTATAGCTTTTTGTATCAAAAGAGACCATTGATTATTATTCTTCTTTATTTTTGTCTTTAATTGTAAAAACTAATGAGTTTTTTGGATAGATTGTTTTAATGCGCGGCTAAAATTGTCTACAATAGCACTTTGCTGATCAGCAGGAATTTTGCTAATAACATTGGTGATGGTATTTCCTAAACACATTAACGCTAAATCTGTGGTTGCTGATTCATTAACAAGAACATCCATTAATTCTTGAATAATTTTTTCTACACGTTCATTGGAGTATTTCGATACAATGGGCATAATGACACTTAATTGCTGATGATAAATTTAATTGCCCTAGTTTATCAAATGCCTGAACAATATACTAATAAAGTCACTTGAGTATTATATGAGCTTAATCATTTCAAATATCGCATTACACTTTCTTTCTAAAAAAGAGGGATCAGGGGAAGTTTCATTACGTTTAGGTCCTGAAAATTTAGCGCCTGAACAAGGTGGAACCAGTACTAAAATAACAGCCTTTGTTGATGGTTTACATGCTATCTATAATGGCAAGGCCAGCAAAGCTTATGGTAGTTTTACTACTATGCCAATGGCAGGTAATACACCAGACAATAGTGCAAACGAGACTATAAAAATTGCCCGCTTTGTTGATTTGATGGAAAGTTACTTTAATGACAAACAAAGTTTTTATAACTTTAGCATTCAAGCCGCAAATAGCTTAAAAAATGAAATTGAAAAATATGATTTAGAAGAAACAGGTTATTTTATCGTTTGTCATTACGAATATATGGGTGGACGATATTTATTTGTCGGTGTTATTCCTGTGTCTGAGCATTATAGCGTCGATGGTGAACTGAACATTTCTGCAGCTCAACACCTTGATGTTAACAAGCTACAACTTGCCGCGCGCATTGATTTATTTGATTATCAGCAAAATGCTAGTGGTAATCGCTATATTTCTTTTATAAAAGGCCGTGCTGGACGCAAAGTTTCTGACTTTTTCTTAGATTTTTTAGGTTGTGAAGAAGGTTTAAACGCGAAAGAGCAAACTCAAACCTTAGTACAGGCTGTTGAAGATTATGTTGCGGTAAACCAATTAGATGCAACTGAAAAACAACAAACGCGTAAAGAATTATTAAGTTACTGTAAAGAACAAAAAGCTAGTTCGCAAGATGTATCTGTGCAAGAAATCGGTAAGGTTATTGGCCATACTTCGACTGATGCTAATGGTAATGAACAAGACTTTTATCAATTTTGCCAACAACAATCTTATCCGTTAGAAGAGTCTTTTCCACACGACCAAGCGGTAGTAAATAAAATCACTAAATATTCAGGTTATGGTAACGGCATCAGTTTAAGTTTTGAACGTAGCCATTTTGGTCAAGATGTCGTTTATAATCCGCATAATGACTCTATTACTATTTATAAAGTACCACCAAATTTGAAAGAGCAATTACAAGCCTTACTTGCTAATACAAACGATGAAGAAATACTCGAATAATAAGTTAAATAATTAACTTTTTGGTTACGTGTTACGTAACAGGTTTAGTTGTTAATTAATAATATCAATGATTTAGTTTACATAAATAATTAAGTCTAAAAATTAAATAATATTGGGAATATATAGAATGACATCTCAAATCAGTACAATTACTATTGCTCGCCCTGACGATTGGCACGTACATTTACGCGATGGTGAAGTATTAAAAAATACCGTTGCTGATATTAGTCGCTACTTCGGCCGTGCTGTTGTTATGCCAAATTTAGTACCGCCAGTAACGAATACCGAACTAGCAAAAAGCTACTATGATCGCATTATGGCCACGGCACCAAGTAAACATTTTGAGCCTCTAATGGTGCTTTATTTAACAGACAATACCAGTGCTCAAGATATTATTGAGGCGAAAGACTCAGGCATTGTTTATGCGGCAAAATTATATCCGGCGGGTGCAACCACTAACTCTTCCTCTGGTGTTACCGATGTTGCCAAGTTAAAGGATGTATTCTCTGCAATGCAAAGTGTTGATATGCCATTGTTAATTCATGGTGAAGTCACCACTGATGACATTGATATTTTTGATCGTGAGCAAGTGTTTATTGATACAATATTAGCACCACTAGTTGCTAGCTTTCCGGATTTAAAAGTTGTACTAGAGCATATCACTACTAAAAATGCGGTTGATTTTGTACAAAGTGCCAGTAAAAATGTAGCAGCAACTATTACCGTACATCATTTGTTATTTAACCGTAATCACATGTTAGTTGGCGGAATTCGTCCTCATTATTTTTGTTTACCTATTTTAAAACGTAATATTCATCAGCAAGCGTTAATCGCTGCTGCAACCAGTGGTAATACTAAATTTTTCTTAGGCACAGATTCAGCACCTCATGCACAGCATGCTAAAGAATCAGCTTGTGGTTGTGCCGGCTCTTATACCGCTCATGCGGCAATAGAGCTGTATGCAGAAGTGTTTGAACTAGAAAATGCTTTAGATAAATTAGAAGCTTTTGCTAGTTTAAATGGCCCTGCCTTTTATCAATTGCCAGTAAATGAAGATAAAATCACGCTCGTTAAGAAAGCATGGCAAGTGCCTGCTACATTAAGTTTTGGCAATGACGTTGTCGTACCCATTCGCGCTGGTGATAACATTGCTTGGCAAGTTGAAGATTAATATAAGCGAGTTTTAAGGATAAAAATGCAATTATTTGTAGATAATTTAACCGTAATTGATTTCTCTTACCTTTGTAAAGAGCGCGGTATTGTTGGCGAAAGCTGGATTGTTGATGTATTGCTTGATGGCTCATTAAATGAGCAATCTATGGTGCTTGATTTTGCTATTGTTAAAAAGCAGATTAAGGCCATTATTGATGAAGCCGTTGATCATAAATTACTGCTGCCCATGCAAGCAGCTGAATTAACCTTGGCTAATTCAACTCATCATGATAACCATCAAACCCTTGATTATCTTAGTCAACGTGCCAATTACTATCTGCAATCACCTAGCTGCGCCTTTGCTAAAATTGATTGTTTACAGATAACCATCGCCACAGTTACTGAGCACTTGAATGCGATTATTATGGCTGAATTACCCAGTAATGTGAAAGGGTTAACTTTAACGTTACGTCCTGAAAATATTAGCAGTGACTATTATCATTACACCCATGGTTTAAAACTCCATGATGGTAATTGTCAACGTATTGCCCATGGTCATAGATCTAAAATTCAAATTTTTGTTGATGAACAAAAAGATAGTCAATTAGAACAGCAATGGTGTCAGCGTTGGCAAGATATCTATATTGCCAGTGAAGCCGATAGAATTGCTAAAGAAGCAATTCAGCTTTCAACTCAAGCAATGAATAATTTAACACCCGATCACCAATATTTTAGTTATACCGCACCACAAGGTCGATTCGATATTGCCGTTGACAGTAAAGTGCTTGATGTTGTTGATTGTGATTCAACAGTGGAATTACTTGCTGATTTTATTGCCAGACAACTTAAAAAAGGTTTGCCAGGTAAAGCGGTTAAAGTTATTGCCTATGAAGGTGTTGCTAAAGGAGCGATTGTCAGTGTTTAAACTGAAAAAACGTTATACTTTTCTTCTTGTTAGTTTAACTACTTTACCTGCTCTTAGCGCTCAAGCACAAATTCAGCTTTCAGGTGAAATAAAACAGGGCGGTTTAGTTATCGGAAAAACGCATGTTAATAACCGAGTAACGTTAAACGAGACTGTGCTAACAGTGTCTAAGCAAGGAGATTATGTTTTTGCTTTTTCTCGTGATGATATAACGCAATACACGTTAATGGTTACTTCGCCAAATGGAAAAGTAGAAACACAAACGTTTACCCCTGCAAAGCGTGAATATAAAATATCACGTGTTGAGGGCATCAGTAAAAAGATCATGAACCCAAATAAAAAAGCCAATACACGTGCCGGTGAAGATCGCGCAGCAATAGTTAAGGTTCGTAAAATTTCCAGTGACTTAACTGCTTTTTCGCAAGGGTTCATTGCGCCAAGAAGTTCACGTATCACAGGCGTTTATGGTAGCCAGCGCTTTTATAACGGCATCGCTAAAAATCCACATTTTGGTGTTGATTATGCGGGAAAAATTGGTGCGCCGGTAAAGGCACCGGCTAGTGGCACTGTTTTATTATGGGTGCCAGATATGTTTTATTCTGGCGGCACACTTGTTATCGATCATGGTCATGGTATTACTTCAAACTTTTTACACTTAAGTGCTTCTATGGTAAAGGTTGGCGATAAAGTAAAACAAGGACAAGTTATTGCTAAAGTGGGTAATTCAGGACGAGTTACCGGTCCTCATTTAGATTGGCGGATGAATTGGCACAAGGTGCGTTTTGATCCACAATTGGCGATGAAAATTATCCCTATTCAGTAAACAATAAATAGTTTTATCTTTATATTTAAAATTGCATTATCACAGAGGCAAGGCAAGTTGATTGTTCTTGGTTTTGTGCACTCTTCTCCTAAGGACACAGTATGGCAGAACATGGCTATTCGCTGCTGCGCATTATTATTATCGACAGTTTTTGGCAAGGACAAGTAAACGAACTTGATTTAACCGGCCATACTCAGCTTGAAGGAACAAACGGTGCAGGTAAAACCTCACTAATGCGTTTGTTACCACTTTTTTATGGTATGCGACCTAGCGATATTGTTAGCAAGGTTGATCAAGCAAAAAACTTTGCCGACTTTTACTTACCGCGCGAATCCAGTATTTTAGTGTACGAATACGCAAGACCCTTCGGACAAAAATGCCAAGTGTTAGCTACCAGCGATGGTAGAGGTGTGCACTTTAAATTTATTGATGCCGCATACGATAGTCAGCATTTTATTGCCAGTAACACAGGTAGCAAAGCTAAACCTTTTACCCTCAACGAAATAGAAAGAAATTATCGTAACATTGGTAAAGAAAGCTCTAAATTTTTAGGCATAGATAAATATCGTCAAGTTATTCAAAATTTGCGTAGCGGCCGTAAACACAAAGAAATAAGAATACTGCAAAACCGTTTTTCTTTTAGTGATCAGGCATGTCCACATATTGATAAAGTAATTAACGGCACTATAGAAAAAAATCTAGATTTTGAAGCCGTTAAACGTATGTTAGTGGCTATTGCCAGCGATCATCTTGCCCGTGATATTAATGATGAAAAAGAACAGCTCAGTTTAAATAAAGCTGATATTACTAATTGGCTGGCTGATATTCAGGCCAGTCGCGCCATTAAAAAAGTAGCTGAAAAAATTTCGGTATGGCAAAATGACTTTAGTAAATTTTCAAGCTTAGTCAATAAGTTACAACATCTTTATGCTGAAATAATAGCGCATCAAGATCGCCTTGAAATAAAACAACAACAAAGAGAAGAGCTTAAAAAAAGCAGTAGTGAAAGCCGTAACAAACTTGACAGTGAATTAGTCAAGATAACGGAACAATATCAAAAAGACTTGTTTGACCTCGTTGCAAAGATTGAAGCAGATTTAAGTAAAATTGATTTACTTGATGCGGATAAATTTAATTACGATGATGATGATGCCAGCAGTTATCAAATTAAGGCCGAGCAAGCACCACAAATTCAAGCTGAACTTAATGAAGTTATTGCTGTTATCGATGCTTTTGAAGGCAATATTACTAAAATCGGCCAAAAGTTTGATAAGTTAATTCAAAAAATTGAAGTTGAAAAACTTAAAGGTATCAACAGTAATAAAGAAAAATCAGCCCAAATAACGACTCAGTCTAATGAAGATTTATCACGTATAAATGAAGTTTTTCATCAACAAGAACACGCGCTTAATGCGCAATTGCATAAAGAAGAGCTCAAGCTGCAAAAAGATCAGCAAAAGATACAATATCAATTAGATACGGCGAAACAACAACTTAGCCAGCCAATAATACCACCGCAATTAAGCGCTGATATCGAAGTTAACATTCAGGCATTAGCGTACGCTCAGCAAAATTATAACCAGCTGGTACAACAAGAATCTGAATTACAAAAGCGGCAATATCAATTAGATAAACAGCAAAACCAGCAACTGATACAACGCAGCGAAGTTAACCGTTATCTTGAACAATTACAACAAGATTACCACCAAGTTGAATTACAACTGCTGCCGCAAGCCGACTCTTTACATCATTATCTTATGAATGAGCCTCAGGCGGCTAATTGGCAAGACACTATTGGTCGTTTGCTCACTACCGAACAATTATCGCGGTCTGATTTAAATCCACAGTGGTTAGAAAATAACAATTCACCGGCAAGTCTTTATGGTTTATCAATAGATTTACAGCAACTGCCTTGTGATGACTCTTTATTTTTAGACGAAGTGCAGCTGCGCGAAAAGCGCCAAATTATTGAAACTAAGTTACAAACGCAAACAGATAAAATTTCACAGCTTGATGAGCAGCTAAAACTTATAGTCAAAGAAATTAATCACCTAAAAATTACTGTGACACAGCAAGCACAAAGCTTAAATCAGCAACAACTAACGTTAGGGCAACTGCAAACACAGCAAGAAAGCTTAGTGATAAAAAAACAGCTCGCTATAAAAGTACACCGTCAAACGATAGAAGAGCAATTACAACGTTTTACTCAGCAAATAAAAACGCTTGATAAAAAACAGTCTAGCTTTGAAGAAAATAAAGCTGAGCAATTGCGAGAGCTCACTAACGATAAGTTAGAAAAATATATGGTGGTTGAAAGTGACAGAGACAATCAGTTAACGCTATTATCTGAACAACTATCGACACTGATAACTAATACCAAACACCGTTTAGCTGATCTTAAAAAACAACAAGCCAGCGATATTAAGCATCTTGATCCTGATGGCGAAGTAGACAAACGTATTGCCAAACGAGTGATATTAGAACAAGACCTACAACAGTGTGCGTTGTTTGCCCAAAAGGCGCGAGACTACAACAGCTTTATGAACGAACGTTATTGTCACCGTGATGCCTTGGTTGAAGAAAACCAAAACAGAAAAATCATCAAGCGTAATATAGAAACAAATTATGAAGATAGCCGTATTGAGTTAACAACAACTATTAACGAACTAAAACAGTTAATTAGAAAAAATAATAAAGAAAAACAAGCCACGGATGACTTATTAGTACAACTCAATGATAATAAACGCTTGTGTGAAATGTCAGCGATTAATAGCGAACTTTGTGAGCAAGAGCCAGCCAACCAAGCCGATTTAACGGTGAGCTTTTTTCACGATTATTACCAACAATTTAAAATCATTGAAAAACGATTGGCTGGTCAGTTAAATACCTTTAGTGAACGTTTTAGAAAAGATCACTCTGGCAGTGAGCTTTTCGAAAACTGGCAAAAGCTATTACACGACAACGATAACTACTCTGGCGCAAAAGCACTTTTTAAATATCGTGAGCCCATTAGCGAGTTATTAAATAGCGCCGATCAAAAGCAGCAAAGTACTTATCAATTGGTGACGATTAATGCCACCATGATTAACGAGTTTTATCAGCACATTGAAAACTTTGGCCGTAATATAAAACGAATTGGTAAACTGTTATCAACAAAAGTTACCGCATTAGCACATTTTGAAGCGTTAGCTGATATCAATGTAACCACGGTAATGAAGCAAGAAGAACTAGATTACTGGGGTCCATTGCAAAAATTTGCTGAGATTTTTGATCTTTATAAAGATCAATTACGTGATGGCCTAGGCGAAGTACCCGATGATTTAGTGTTTGCCATGCAAAAGTTGGCGAGTTATTTACCTAATGAAGGTTTTGTTTTAGCGCACAATAATCTGTTTGATTTAGAGTTTACCATTGTAGAAAAAGGCCAAGTAAAACATGCACGCAATGCTAAACAACTTAAAAAAGTAAGCTCTACGGGCTTATCCTATTTAGCGATGCTGTCTTTATTTGCTGGTTTATTAGCGATGTTACGTGGCGACAGCAAACATGCTAGCCAAATAATTTTACCTGTAGATGAATTAGGTGAGCTAGCGGCTGAAAATGTTGACCTATTGTTAAAAATGTTTAATGACAACCATATCAGTATGCTATCGGCTTCTCCATCAACTGATCGCCATATTTTGTCCTTATATAATCGCCATTACAAATTAAAAGATAATAAAATTTACCATGCAGATATTCCACAATCTCGTTTAGATGAATTATTAGCCCAGCGTAATAAAACGCCAATAAGTACACAACCAGAGACAGCAGGGGAGTTAAGTTAATGTTTAAACAAAGTATTCAAAAGCTACTTTGCGGCGCTGTTATTTGTCAAACGGCTTATGAAGCCGAATATCTGTACTTAAAAGCAGAAAGTCATAATGATAAAGTGAATGACTTTTTATCTAATTTGGATAGAAAACTTACCTATCTTGATAGCGCTGATGCTTATTACTGTACTTTTAATCAAGTGGATGAGAATAACCATCACGAGCTTAGTCTTCTCTTTAGTGAAATGCGTAGCACTTTTAGACCTTTAGTTGAGTTTTTAGATCTACTGTTAACGGCCACGCAAGCAGATTTACCTATTCGTGCTAAATCAGTACTTAATATTAATGAGTTATTTGAACCCTTTGAACATGATCAAACGCTGAGTGAACAATTACGCCGATTAACGTCGATAAAACCTTTTAAAACCAATAAAACAGAAACACGTGAACAACTAGTAATGGTTTTTCAAAAGCTTGAAGAAATGCACTATTTTGTTCGTAAAAATGCCGGAAGTAGTCGATATTATGCTACGGCACGTTTTGACTTAATTTATTTATTGATTGAGTTTTTAAATGATGCTGAGCTAGTTAACTTACCTGAACAAGAGAAAAGCCAACAAGATGAGTTACTCTTTTAATGGCTGGTTTTGATTCGGCGCAAGTTGCTAGCTTACTAAGACAAATTGGTGCCTACAATGACTTACTTGCTAGTGCCTATGTTTATGGCTCTATAGCGAGTGACGAGCAAGATGCTAACACCATTAGTTTGTTACATAAGTCAGGCTTGATCAGACCTGATGATTCTCCTGGTGAGTACCGCGTAACAACCGATTTTAAACGCATGTTAAATCGACTAATGCGTAAACAATCAAGTTATCGACAACTCACTGATATGGGGAAAGTGATTGATGCGATTGATGAAGTAGCAAAAGATTACGAATTAGCGATAAAAGCCAAAGAGCATGAAGATGCCGAGTATTATTTAGATCAACTTGATGATTTACTTTACGAAACAAAAGACAGTTTAAATAATAATTTAGATACAATGCATTTTGCTATTGTTAGTCAGTTTGGTTTTGTTAGCAGCTTGTCAAACAAAATACGACAAAATGAACGCTACTTATCACATGCACAAAAGCTGCTAAATGAACTACAGCAAATTGATCCGCAAGACTGTTACGAGTGGCTAGATTGGGCGTGTCCGAATGAGTTTGCGCGTAAAATATCGAGTTTTGTCTATTGGTATAATCAAATACTACCCAAGCTGCGTTTGATCATTGATAACATGCGTATTAGCTTATTTCGCTTACGTCGAGATGAAAAACAGGCCAGCCAATTACGAAATATGGCGCGTTTTTTACGAAAACATCCTGAATTTGACCTTGATGAGAACCTTTTTGAGTTACCAAATTTACCTGAAACGCTAAAATATTCGCCACCAATGCCGCTGCGAAGTTATGTTGATATTAAGCAAACTGACATTGAACAACCTTTACTTGAATTAGTGCAGTCATTACGTAAGCAAGCCGTTGTAACACCTATTAAAGCGAGAACAACTAGCGAAGTAAGTTTTAAACCAATTGAAAAAATTGCCGCCGAAGAAGATTTTTTTGAACAGCAAACAGAATTATTGTTCGAGCGAGTGATCATTAATAACTGCGCAGTTTCAGCGTTAAGTTTTTACCAAGAGTTCCAAACCCCCTGGCTTGAACAGTCGCAAACCATTACGCCCAAAGCTTGGATTGAATTAGTCTTTAGTTGTTATTGCAAATTAACTAGCGCTCAGCAAAGTGCATTGAATATAAAAATGAAAGGTGTTGCGGTTAGCGGTACCACTGATAATTATTGTTATAGTGATGTAGTTATCGAGCTAAAAGCTAATATCCAAGCTAGCGCATAAAGTTTTTTAAAATGCTATCTTAAAATAATTATAAATTTCAGCAGTGTAGTCGCAAAGGAATGTAAAATGAAATCAATAATGAACAAACAGCTTTATAATTTCACGCAAGCTAAACTGCAAAAAAATCGGCAGGGTGGTCAGATAAAAAATTCAGCTTTAGCAATAAAGTTGTATGAAGAATATAATTTTGGTCAGCTTGATTTTAATAAACAATGGTTAACGTTTAATCTCGATAATATTTTAGCGTTGAGTGATGAGATTCAAAGTGTTCTCGGTATTGATATAAGGCAAGACCCTTACCCGACTAAAAAAGACAGGCTTAGTACGGCAGAAAACTGTCGAAATGAGAAAGAAAATAGTTATGCCGTTAGTAAAGATTTTATATTGATTAATAGCCTGTCTGAACTGAACGTTAATCAAAGCTGTCATAATATATCGCCCTTAACGTCATTAGGTCTCTATATAAAAGCAGACGATATAAAGTCTATTGAACACTCGGCCATTATTCTTGTTGAAAACCTTGCGGTAATGGCTAATCTCAGGACGATAAATTTAGCGTCTATCAATAAAAAACATTCCGGTACACCTATTTTAGGTAATAATATTTCAAGTCAATATATAGACCTAACTCAGGCTTTGTGGCTCTATCGCGGTGATGTTAAAGCACAACAAACAACCAATACCAGTTATCAGTTTTTCCGTCGCTTTAAGGGAGTGACTCCTTTAATTTGTTTTAGTGATTTGGATCCTAAAGGTATTGAAATTGCACTTACCTGTAATGCCGATTATTGGCTAACCATTGAAAATACTAATGAAATCACTATGGCATTATCGGGTAATGAACAAGAATGGTATAAACAAGGCGCTGCTATTGATTTTTTACAACAGAAGATGAAACGGGTAAAACAAAATGGTCATGATGAGGGGAATCCTGATTGGCAAAGCATGTTTAGCTCATTATTAACACATAAAAAAACGCTTAAACAAGAGCATATTCTCAAACATAAACTTTGTTTAACACTGTTAAAAATAGAATGCGATCGATAAGGCTTGATATTTTGCCTTACCGATTTGATATTTGAATTATTGCAGGGTAACGTGACTATCTTTGTTTTATCGCATCAGCGAGCAAAGATAAAATATCGTCACTAACCGTTAAATCAATACAGGCATCGGTAATACTTTTACCATAAACAAGTGGTGTATCAGCTTTTACTGCTTGATTACCTGCTTCAATAAAGCTTTCTATCATTACCCCAAAAACACTTTGCTCGCCTTGATTAATTTGCTCGGCAATAGAGCGAGCAACATCAATTTGTTTGTTATGATCTTTATAACTATTGCCATGGCTGCAATCGATCATAATGCTCTGCTTAAGTTCGGCTTTCTTTAATTTACCACAAGTGTCGTTAATATCTTCCTTGTGATAATTAGGTACTTTTCCGCCGCGTAAAATCACATGGGCAAAGGGATTACCATGGGTACGGTAGATACACATTTGTCCACTTTTATCCGGAGAATATAATACGTGAGGTACACTGGCGGCCTTAATGGCATCTAAGGCTATTTTAACGTTGCCGTCAGTACCATTTTTAAAGCCAACAGGGCATGAAAGTGCGGAAGCAAGTTCTCGGTGCACTTGGCTTTCAGTAGTACGGGCACCAATTGCGCCCCAGCTGATCAAGTCAGATATATACTGGCCGGTAACCATATCTAAAAATTCAGTACCTGCAGGTAAACCCATTTCATTAATATCGACTAATAATTGTCTCGCTAGGTTTAGTCCCTTGGCTACATGAAATGACTTATCCAGATCAGGATCGCTAATTAATCCTTTCCAGCCAACAGTGGTTCGTGGTTTTTCAAAATAAACGCGCATCACAATAAGTAACTCATTACTGTACTTATCACGTAATACGGTTAGACGCTTTGCGTAGTCAATGGCAGCCGTGGTGTCATGAATAGAGCACGGACCAATAATAACTAATAGGCGTTTATCTTCACCACTGATAATGGCTTCTATTTCTCTACGACTTTTCATGATGAAGTCAGCAGTAGTTGCGCTTAAAGGAATTTGTTGTGCTAATTGTGCAGGAGACACTAAGTTTTCAATTAAACTTGTTCGTAGTTCATCAGTTTTAATAATCATGAAATGTTATGCTTTTTTAAGACGATATTGTTTATGTTGCACTGTAGCGCGTATAAACATAAATTATGCGCGCTAACATAGCTAAATTAATCGCTAATGTGAACCATTTAACTAATAATAAGTATGATTGTTTGATATAAATTATTATCCGTTAGTATTTATATCGTTGTAGCCCTGTTTCACTCAATATTTTCGCGGTGATTTCTTCTACTGAAAATTTAGTTGTATTGAGAAAGGGTATTTTCTCTTTTTTATAGAGTTTTTCAACTTCTCGTACTTCCATACGACATTGTCTAGGTGAAGCATATTTGCTATTAGACATTCTATTATCACGAATATCAATTAACCGTTGAGCGTCTATCGTTAAACCGAAGAGTTTCTTTTTAAAGGGTTTCAAAAAGCTTGGTAATTTTAAATCATCCATGTCTTCGTCAGTAAATGGATAGTTGGCCGCTTTTATGCCGTATTGCAGCGCTAAATAAAGTGAACTGGGCGTTTTACCTGAGCGTGATACGCCAACAAGAATTACATCGGCATCCTCATAATTAGTAATCTTAGAGCCATCATCATTAGCCAGTGCATAATTTACCGCCTCTATACGATAATCATAGCTGTTTTCATGAATACTGTGGGTTCGATGTGCTTTTGGTTTTGCTTTCATACCAAGTTTTTCTTCAAGAGGCGCGACGAAATGCTCTAAAAAGTTGTAAATGACGCCATCACAACTGTCAATAATTTCGCGGATATCATTATTAACAAAGGTATGAAAAACTAACGCGGGTTCTTTACTGCGAGCACAGACTTTATTGATTTTTTCTTTTACTTCGAGTGCTTTTTCAACTGACTCAACAAAGGGAATGGTTTGATGTTCAAATTCTGTAGGAAATAAAGAAAGCAACGCATGACCAAATACTTCAGAAGTTATTGCTGTTCCGTCGGAAATATAGAAAGCTGTGCGCATAATAAACCTCTTATATAAATTATGGTGATAGTGAGAATGAAAACTTCTAAGTTATGTTTTATTTTAACTTTTAGTTTTTTAGGTTAGCAGTGTAGAATGTCTTAAGTTATAAATATAGTGCTACAAATAAATAAGCATCTTTAGTCTTTTAAATAAATAGATTTATTCTTTTACTGACTCTCAATGGAGAATTGTTGTGCAAGAAAACGTACTTTGGTATGAAAACTTAGGAATGGGTGATGTTGACCGTGTTGGCGGTAAAAATGCTTCACTTGGGGAAATGATTTCTAACTTAGCGAATATGGGCGTACAAGTGCCTACTGGTTTTGCTACTACATCTTTTGCTTTTAATGAGTTTTTAGAGCAAAGCGGTATTAATGAAAAAATTTATCAGCTGCTCGATGGTCTTGATGTTAGTGACTTAAAAGAATTAGCAAGGTGTGGGCAAACCATTCGACAATGGATTATTGACACGCCTTTCTTGGAAGAAATGCAAAAGGATATTAAAAGCGCTTACGCAAAATTAGCAGGAGAGTTTTCTGACGATGCTTCATTTGCCGTTCGCTCATCTGCTACTGCTGAAGATATGCCAGATGCTTCATTTGCTGGGCAACAAGAAACTTTTCTTAACGTACGTGGCTTTGATGCTGTAATGATCGCCATTAAGCATGTTTTTGCATCACTGTTTAATGACCGTGCTATTTCTTATCGTGTACATCAAGGTTACGACCACCGTGGTGTCGCGCTATCTGCTGGTATACAGCAAATGGTGCGCAGTGATATATCGGCTTCGGGTGTTATGTTCTCCATTGATACTGAATCAGGCTTTGAAGATGTCGTTTTTATTACTTCTAGCTTTGGTTTAGGCGAGATGGTAGTGCAGGGTGCGGTTAATCCAGATGAATTTTATGTGCATAAGCCTACGCTTGCTAAAGGCAAACCTGCGGTTGTCCGTAGAAATATTGGTAGTAAAGCCATTAAAATGGTTTATAGCGCAGATCCATTAGAAAACCAAGAACATGGTAAGCAAGTTGAAATTGTTGATATTGATGAACAAGACTCTAACCGTTTTTCATTAACAGATGCTGAAGTGCAAGAGCTGGCTAAACAAGCGGTGATCATAGAAAAACATTATGGTCGCCCAATGGATATTGAATGGGCCAAAGATGGTTTAGACAATAAACTTTATATTGTACAAGCACGCCCAGAAACTGTTAAAAGTCGTGAAAGCGCCAATATCATGGAACAATTCCAAATAAATAGCCAATTACAAGCTACGGCAAAAGTTATTTGTGAAGGGCGCTCAATAGGTCAAAAAATTGGTAGTGGCACAGTTAAAGTATTAGCCTCTTTAGCTGAAATGGATAGAATCCTTCCGGGTGATGTTTTAGTAACAGATATGACAGATCCTGATTGGGAACCTATCATGAAACGCGCTTCAGCCATTGTAACTAATCGTGGTGGCAGAACTTGTCATGCGGCTATAATTGCCCGTGAAATGGGTATTCCTGCGGTAGTTGGTTGTGGCAATGCAACTGAGATTATTAAAGAAGGTGACGAGGTTACAGTTTCTTGTGCTGAAGGTGATACTGGCTTTATTTATCAAGGTAAGTTGGATTACACCGTTACCACTTCTGAAATTGATGCAATGCCAGAGTTACCACTTAAAATCATGATGAATGTTGGTAATCCAGACCGAGCGTTCTCTTTTGCTAAATTACCTCATGCCGGTATCGGTTTAGCGCGTTTAGAATTTATCATTAATAAAATGATTGGTGTTCATCCAAAAGCGTTAATCAATTTTGATAGCCAGTCAGCTGACTTACAAGAGGAAATTAACGATATTATCGCCGGTTATGAAAGTCCGATTGAGTTTTATGTTGCTAAATTGACTGAAGGAATTTCAACTCTTGCTGCTGCTTTTTCACCAGAAAAAGTAATAGTGCGTATGTCTGATTTTAAATCAAATGAATATGCGAATTTGGTTGGTGGTGAAGAATACGAGCCGGATGAAGAAAACCCTATGATTGGTTATCGTGGTGCGGCTCGTTATATTTCAACCGATTTCCGTGATTGTTTTGCACTTGAATGTGAAGCACTTAAACGTGTACGTAACGATATGGATTTAACCAATGTTGAAGTAATGATTCCATTTGTTAGAACGCTTGAAGAAGCATCACAAGTCATTGATATTTTAGCTGAGCATGGTTTAAAGCGTGGTGAAAATGGTTTACGTATTATTATGATGTGTGAGTTACCTTCAAATGCATTGCTTGCCGATCAATTCCTCGACTACTTTGATGGCTTCTCTATTGGTTCAAACGATTTAACTCAGCTAACACTTGGTTTAGATAGAGACTCAGGCTTAATTGCTCACTTGTTTGATGAGCGTGATCCTGCCATAAAAGCATTATTGTCAATGGCAATTAGCGCCTGTAAGAAGCGCGGTAAATATGTTGGTATTTGTGGTCAAGGGCCTTCTGATCATGAAGACTTTGCTGCATGGCTTGTAGAGCAGGGTATTGATAGCGTATCACTAAACCCTGATACGGTATTACCAACCTGGTTATACCTTGCTGAAAAACTTGCTGAAAAACTAGCTGAAAAGACAAAATAACACTTCTTATTAAGTTACCTTTCGCGATGAATGATTAATCAAAATGAGCCTTATTTAATTAGGCTCATTTTTTTTGTTTATAATTTATGCTCATATCATTAAATTATTACCCACTTGTATAGGTTAATATTTTCTTAGACAGCGTTATTGTCAATGCTAATAGCCCGCTATTGAGATGACGTTTAGCTGAATAGTTGAATGTTATTATGGCTAATACGAGTGTACGAATAGATTCACTTTTTTTAACAATTTAATAGGTAATAGGTAATATTTTCAATTTCAGTCTATTATAAAGTTATCTCTTCTAGTAACCCCCCGTAATAATAATATGAAGGACTATGTTAAATTGGTGTGTGATGATAAGTTACCTGACAAGAAGATCTTAGCCCAAAAGATCGTAGTGAATGATCCATTACATCATTTATTTGATGCTGTGGATGCTGTTGCTGTACAAGGTTACAATGAAAACCGTCAGGTTATTTATTGGAATAAAGGCAGTGAATTACTCTATGGTTACACAAGTAAGGAAGCCGTAGGAGAAAAAATTGAAGACTTAATTATTCCACAGCCAATGAAAGGTACGGTGATAGCAGGTATTAAAAACTGGATAAGTAATGGCGTAGAAATTCCCGCTGGAGAATTAATATTACGTCGTAAAGATGGCAAAAACATTTCTGTTTATTCAAGCCATGCTCTGTTTACAAATCAATATAATCAGAAGCAAATATATTGTATAGATATTAATTTATCTGATTTGAAACATGTTGAGGCCGAAGCTGAACTGACAGAGCACATGTTAGCGGCAACATTTGAAGTTATTCCTGATTTATTTTTTTTAATGACAGCTGATGGCACCATCATTGATTATCATGCGAGTAATAAAGCTAATTTGTATGTGTCTCCTGCAGAATTTATTGGTAGGCCTATGACTGATATACTTCCTAGTGAAGTTGCAGATCAATTTAAATGTAATATGTTGAAAATTATCACACAAGGGGGAGTGATTAATTTTGAATATGAGCTTGTGATGCCCCATGGCGTAATTTATTTTGAAGCAAGAATGACCTACCTCGCGGATAATAAAAAAATAATAGCTATTATTAGAGATGTCACTGAGCAACATCAGGCATCAGAATTTATTAAAATGCATGCCTATTATGACACCTTAACGCAATTACCTAATCGTTTTCTAGCCTTAGATCGTTTATCACAAATGCTTAATGAAGCTGAGCGTAATAATGAAAAAACTGCCGTGCTATTTCTTGATTTAGATGATTTTAAAAAGGTGAATGATTCATTAGGCCATGAGGTAGGTGATAAATTATTGATTGAATCTGCAATAAGGTTAAAAAATATTGTTCGTAAAGACGATACGGTAGGACGTTTAGGTGGTGATGAATTTATAATTATATTACGTAGTTTAACGTATGATCATAATGCTTTATTTGTCGCTGAAAATTTACTACGAAGTTTTAGAAATCCTTTTAAAATTGACGGTAGAGAACTTATTCTAACGCTCAGTATTGGTATTGCCATGTTTCCTGAAAATGGTAAAAACAGCTCTGAATTATTACGAAATGCTGATACTGCTATGTATAAAGCCAAGTCATTGGGAAGAAATACCTATTCATTTTTTACCAAAGAAATGAATGTAAACATGTTACGCCGTTTAGAAGTTGAAGAACAAATGCACGGAGCATTAGAACGTGGTGAATTTGAAGTGTATTATCAACCTCAAATTGACGCTATCAATAAAAAAATTATTGGCGCTGAAGCTTTACTACGTTGGTATAATCCCGCATTAGGAAACGTGACACCAGATGAATTTATTCCTATTGCAGAACACACGGGCTTAATTGTTCCTATTGGTCAGTTTGTTCTTAAACAAGCTTTATCTTTTTTAAATATTTGGCAAACAGAACAACAAACTTCATTAAGGATTGCCGTTAATTTATCTCCACGGCAATTTAGAGATACTGAGTTATTGAATTTTATTGAAACATCGCTTACTAAAGCTAATATTACTGCGGATAAACTTGAACTTGAAATTACCGAAGGTGTACTCATGATAGGGCAAGCTTATATTGATAATGCGCTTATGAAATTACATGAACTTGGTGTTAAGCTCTCAATGGATGATTTTGGTACTGGTTATTCTTCGTTAAGTTATCTACGACAATACGCTTTTGACATACTCAAAATAGACAGAAGTTTTATTAATGGGATTACCAGTAATAAAGCCGATTGTGATTTGGTTAAAGCCACTATTGCTATGGCACATAGTTTAGGTTTAAAGGTTGTTGCTGAAGGGGTTGAAACTAAGGAACAATTTGAACTATTAAATCAGTTGGAGTGTGACTATCTTCAAGGTTACTATTTTAGTAAAGCTATAACCATGAAACAATTACTAGATTTTTCTGTGACGTTTTAATCAATTATTTAAGCAGTTATATTTGCAAAGGTTGCTCGACACATTGTCGCTAAATCTTGCGGTGATAACTCTATTTCTAAGCCTCGCCTGCCGCCACTAACATAAATGTGTTGAAATTTTTCAGCACTTGCATCTATCACCGTGGTTAATAACTTTTTTTGCCCTAACGGACTAACCCCACCTAAAACATAACCAGTGCTCGCTTCAACACGGTTAGCATCAGCCATTTTTACTTTTTTTACCTTTAAGGTTTTAGCCATAGCTTTTAAGTTTAATTTAAACATAACGGGCACTATAGCAACGGCCAAATGATTGGTGTCAGTGCAAATTACTAGTGTTTTAAATACTTGCTCAGCATTTAGGGATAATTTCTCTACTGCTTCAACACCAAATGATTGAGAATTCGTATCATGTTGATATTGATGTGTTGAAAAAATTTTTTTTTGCTGTTTAAGTTGATTTATTGCCGGTGTCATTGCTATTTTTTAACCCTCAATTATTGTTAATATTTAATGGTTTATTTATCCTAATCAGGTAGAATTATCAACCAATTATTTCTTAAGGTGCTCTTTAGCCTTTATGCGCATTATTCACACTTCTGATTGGCATTTAGGTCAATACTTCTATGGTAAAAGCCGAGCAAATGAGCATCAGCAATTTTTAACTTGGTTGATATCACAAGTTAAACGTTACGATATTGATGCCATTATTGTTGCGGGTGACATTTTTGACACCGCCACGCCGCCAAGTTATGCCAGGCAAATGTACTTTAATTTTATCAGTAAAATACAATCACTTGATTGCCAACTGGTTATTTTAGCAGGTAATCATGACTCTGTAAGTATGTTAGCTGAATCGAAAGAATTATTAAGTGCTTTATCCACTCGCGTGATCGCTAATGTGAGTGATTTAGAAAACAATGATAATTTGGCTGAACAAGTATTTATTCTAAAAAATAACCACCAAGAACCCAAAGCAGTGATTTGTGCGGTGCCATTTATTCGTCCGCGTGATGTTATTAAAAGTCAGCAGGGGCAATCAGCAAATGATAAATCTAAAAGCTTACAACAAGCCATTGTTGAGCATTATCAAACCTTATTTGAACATGCACAGCAACTGGTAAAAGACAGTAAACTTGCGTTACCTATTATTGCCACTGGGCACTTAACTGCTTTGGGTGTTACTAGTTCAGATTCAGTGCGAGATATTTATATTGGCACGTTAGAAGCCTTACCCAGTAATGCTTTTCCAGCCGCAGATTATATTGCTTTAGGTCATATACATCGTGCGCAAAAAGTCGGTAAAACGGAACATATTCGTTATTGTGGCTCACCTATCGCGTTAAGTTTTGATGAAGCGACACACGATAAACGAGTATTACTGGTTGATTTTACAGATAATAACTTAACTTTAGTGACATCTCTCATTGTGCCATGTTTTCAACCATTAGCGATGGTAAAAACTAGCTTAGCTAAACTTAGCCAAGCGGTTGAAAAGCTGCTAGCGGAGCTAAACTTCAGTCAAGAAAATAGTCAAAAGCTTTGGTTAGATATTGAACTAGTTGATAGCGACCGTTTAAGTGATTTACAGTCAAGAATAACAACACTGGTAGAAAATTTTCCCGTTGAAATATTATTAGTTAGACGTGCTAAGCAAATACGTCAGCAATTAATGCAAGCACAACAAGATAACAGCACACTAAGTGAACTTACTCTTGATGAAGTATTCTCTTCACGTTTAAATCAGGAAGAATACTTTAGTCATGGGGGTGAAAGCTCAAATGAAGCCGAAAAGCGTGATGAACATAAGAAAAGACTGCAAACCTTGTTCAAGCAAACGGTCGCGCAAGTTTTAGCTAAGGGAAGCGCTTAATGAAAATATTGCGATTACGATTCGAGAATATTAACGCCTTGAAAAATGCTTGGCTGCTAGATTTTACCCAAGCGCCTTTCGATACTAACGGCTTATTTGCTATAACAGGGGCAACAGGGGCAGGAAAAACCAGTATTCTTGATGCTATTTGTTTAGCGCTATACCATGAAACACCGCGGATAAAAGTATCAGCCAGTCAAAATCAGTTAATGACACGCTTTAGTGCTAACTGTATGGCAGAAGTAGAATTTGAAGTAAAAGGGCAAGTATATCGGGCATTTTGGAGCCAAAAGCGGGCTCGTAATAAAGCTGATGGCAATTTATTAGCGCCAGTAGCACAACTGTCTTTGTTAAATTCTGATCATGTAAATGCGGATGATACGAGTGGAATTATCATTGCGGAAAAGTTAAAAGAGGTAAAAGCTAAAATAGCGCAAATCACCGGTTTAAACTTTGCTCGTTTCACTAAGTCGATGATGTTATCACAAGGTGAGTTTGCCGCTTTTTTAAATGCGGAAGCTAATGATAGAGCACAACTGTTAGAACAATTAACTGGTACCGAAATATACGGTGAACTCTCTAAACAAGTTTTTGAAAATCATAAAGCGGCTGAAAAGTCGTTGCAGCTGTTACAAGCACAAGCGCAAGGCGTTAGTTTGTTGACGGAAGATGAGTTTGTTACTTTACAAGAACAAGTGGTGGCGTATGAACAAACCAGTGAGCAAATAGCATTAGAACAAGTAAGTTTCACTACGGTAAAAAGTTGGCAATTATTGAAGGCAGCTCAGAGTAAACTATTAACACAAATTGATGCGCTGTCGGCACAAAATCAGCAAGTGCAGCAGCAAGTTATCACCAGCCAATCAGTTATTGACGAACACTTGATTGTTCAAGAGCAACAGCAAGCTCAGTTTCAACTTATTGAAAACAAACTTATTGATGACATTATACCGCTTGATAGTGATATTGTTCATATTACTGCGCAATTGAATAACCTTGCTCAGCAAGTCGATTCTCAAGCTAAAACCTTAAAAATAACACAAGAAAAACAGCAGAAAACACAAGCGCAGAAACAACTATTATCAGCTGAAATTTCACAAATACAAAGTTACCTAACAGAAAACCAAGCATTGATGAGCGTTAAAGAGAAGTTGCCGTTATGGGATAATCAAGTCAGTCAATTAGCTCAATTAAAGACTACGGTTGCAGCAAAAAAACAGCAGTTAGTTTCAGCCGACAAATTGACTGAACGTTATATTATTAAACAAAATCAACAACAAAAATCACTTAAAGATAATCAACAGCAACGACAAACGCTACAACAGCAAACAACTGCGCTTGCTATACAGCATAAGCAGCTACTTGCGCAATATAGCCCATTATTACATCAAATAGCGCTTGAACCGGTTAACGGGGAGATAACGACTGATGCATTAAATGCAAAAGTGCATAATGCGCAAAACCAGCAAGCTAACTACTCTCAAGCATTACAATTTTCTAAACGTTATGGCCGATTATTACTTGAACAAGAAAAGTTAGTTAGCCAAAAGCAGCAATTTACCTCTGAACTTACCACTTGTGGCCAGCAACTAATGGATCTACGTCAGCAGTTTACGGTGCTTAAACAACAAAAAAGAGATGTAGAAACGTTAATCGCTCAGCAACAAACGATTATGGCACTAAGTGACCACAGAGCTAAGCTACAAGCAGAGCAAGCTTGTCCATTATGTGGTTCTTTGGAACATCCTGCTATCAGCCAATATCAGGCAATTAATCTTGATGAACATCAACAGCGTTTGCATACGGTAACCGCTGAATTAGAGCAGTTAGAATTGCAAGGCAAAGAACTTGGTAAGCACGAAAGTCAGTTAACTAGCACTTTACAAGTCAATAAAGAAACGACGCAAACGATAGCGATAGAACAAGCAGAGTTGCTAACTAATTTTGCCCAATTGGCACTACCAGAATCACTCAACTTAGCTTTGCCTAACATTGAAAAAACACAACAAACATACAATATAAACCTTTTGCAAGTAGAGCAGCTGAACCAACTTTATGCTGGAGTTAGTCAAAGCAACCAACAAAGCTTAGCGACAAAGCAACAATTACAACAAGTAACACAAACGTTAGATAAAGCACAACATCAAGCGGCATTAATAGCAGAAAAACTAAAGTTCAGTCAACTCGATAATGCTGAGCAAATTAAGGTGCTAAACCAGTTACAACTTGATGTTAGTCAAATTGAAACTATGTTGTTAGAAGATATCACTTTGATGCAGATTAGTCGTTTTTTAACTAAAGATAGCAACAATCCTGATTTTTTCAATTCAAGTATCTGGCTAGAAGAACTCGATCAGCAAGTGACTTTGTTTACACAAACTTCCGCCAAGTTAGTACCGCTTTCAACTCACTCATCTACCGTAGATAAAGAGGATGTTTTACTGATTGAACAGGACAAGCAAGTCACAGCACACCTAGCCACGCTAACACAACAATCAATAACGTTAAATAAACAGTTACAGTCAAAAACAAAGTTACGTGTTACTCTGTTTTTTGATATGGGTTATATAGATACGGATAGTCAGTCTGCTGATTTTATTAGAAAAAACATAAAAGAAGCACAACTCAGCCTAAAAGATAAGTTAATAACTTTACAAGCGATACACCAAACAGATGAAGCGCAATCACAGCAACTTTTAGGTCAAGAAAAACGAGCCAAAGAGCAACTAAATGACATTAAAATAGAAATTGAGCAAGCTGATAAGTTAGTGACGTTATCAGTTGAAAAAAGTCACGGTGACTTACAGGAATTACAAGTATCTGATTTGTCGATGTTAGATGAGAAACTGAAAATCTCAACAGAAAAGTTAAAACAAATTCAATTACAAATTGGCAAACTTCAACAAGCGATTAACGCCGATAAACAAAATAAAATGAAGCAACAAGGCCTATTAATTCAGATAACTGATGAACAAACAGCCTTAGATGATCTGGCTTATTTAACACGCTTAATCGGCTCAGCTGATGGCGCTAAATTTAGAAAGTTTGCCCAAGGTTTAACCCTTAATCATTTAGTGTATTTAGCCAACGAACAACTCAATAAACTCGATGGTCGTTATCAATTACAGTGTCAGCCAAATGAAACGTTAAGTCTATCGGTACTCGACACATGGCAGGGCGATAGTGTTCGCGATACTAAAACGCTTTCTGGTGGCGAGAGCTTTTTAGTCAGTTTGGCATTGGCGTTAGCATTGTCAGATTTGGTTAGCAGTAAAACCAGTATTGATTCACTATTTTTAGATGAAGGCTTTGGTACATTAGATAACGACACTTTAGAGATTGCCTTAGACGCATTAGATAACTTAAATGCTACAGGTAAGATGATTGGTATTATTAGTCATGTCGAAGCATTGAAAGAGCGGATAGCGGTGCAAATTAAAGTAGAAAAACAAAGTGGTTTAGGGGTTAGTTGTTTAGATAAGCAATTTGCGGTGTAACAACCCTTTTCAAATTAAACAGGATAAATATCAGTGGAAATTTGGATTTATTTCACCTTACTTGCCGCAACGATGCAAGCTGTACGTACTGCGGGGCAAAAACAACTTTCTGGTAAGCTAAACGCGATGGCAACTACTGCGGTTAGGTATGTTTATGCCTTGCCTTTTGCCTGGGTTTATTTAGGGTGGATGTTAGATTTTAGAGAAGTTGAAGTACCTAAGCTAAATAATGATTTTTTAACTTATGCACTTATCGCTTGTGTCACGCAGATTATCGGTACTGTTTGTTTAGTGGCGGCATTTCGATACAAAAATTTTGCTGTAGCTACTAGTTTAGCTAAAACGGAAGCCATTCAAGTAGCCGTTGTTGGCGCACTATTATTTGCTGCCCCTTTAAGTTTTATGGGCTGGTTTAGCGTTATTGTTGGTGTTGTTGGCGTATTTATAGTCTCAAAAGTTAAATTTAATTTTCGTAACATGATGGTCGGCTCTGATGCGATGACAGGTTTATCGTTTGGTCTAGGGGCAGGGCTAGGGTTAGCCATAACCACCTTATTGATAAGAGAATCAAGCTTAGCACTTAACACAGATTTAATGGTGAGTGCGGCCGTTACTTTAGTGTTTATGATAACGGTGCAAACTGTGCTCTCACTTGTTTATGTGTATTTTCAAGATAAATCACAGTTAGGGTTAATGTTAAAACACTGGCGTTTATGCCTGTTTGTTGGGGTAACCAGTGTATTAGGCTCTATTGGTTGGTTTACCGGTGCCAGCTTTCAAACAGCCGCTTACGTTAAAGCGCTTGGACAGGTAGAATTCTTTATCACCTTAGCGCTGACTTACCGTTTGTTTAAAGAAAAAATAACGACTATTGAATATTTTGGTATGTTTTTAATTATATTAAGTGTAGTTATTTTGCTTTTGTGGACGTAGATAGATTAAAATGCGCGGAAATACTCATTGTTTAAAATGGAAAGAGAATAAAATGAAAATCACCAATAAAACCGTTGTTCAGTTTCATTACGTATTAAAAGATGAAGCAGGTAAAGAGTTAGAATCATCTCATGGCAACGATCCTCTTGCCTATTTACATGGCGCTAACAACACATTAGTAGGCTTAGAGAAAGCGTTAACAGAGAAAGAAGTAGGAGATAAGTTTAGTACTACATTGCAACCTGAAGATGCTTACGGTGAACGCCAAGAAGATATGATACAACGCGTACCAGTTAAACATTTAGACGGTTTACCAGGTAAAAATGCTAAATGGAAAGCAGGCATGACAGCGGTTGTTCATACTGAGCAAGGCCAGCGCCAAGTGACCGTAATCAAAACAGGTAAGTTTATGGTAACTGTAGATATTAACCCACCACTTGCCGGTAAAGTCTTAACGTTTGATATTGAAGTGATGGATGTACGTGCGGCAACCGATGAAGAAGTTCAACATGGCCATGCTCATGGTGTCGGCGGTCATCACCACTAAATCAGTTTAATAGTATTGCTTGCAAGTTGCTTTTCTTAACGAATTTTAAAAAGGCTGTTCCTATGGAGATGCAAATGTACTTGGCAGGTGATTTTGATATAAAATGTTCGACAAACTGGCAGTATTTAGTGCTCCAGTCTACTATATAAGTAAGAAAGGATAATGATATTTCCACTCAGGATATGTGAGTGGGTGTCTATGTTAAAGGTAATTCCTTTCGGGGATCTTGTATCAGATGCATATCAAAACAGTTTCTACGTCTCACGAGATCTATTTTAGCTCGCAAAAGATGTTGGCTAAATGTTGGCCAAACAGGAGAAACTGTCATGTACAAAACTATTACAGCAACATATACAGATAAAATTGCCCTAATAAATGTGGCTGATGAACTGGTGAATCTAAATATACCACGGGAAAATTTTTTCATCGATAAAAAAGTTTCACAGGTTAAGGTAATCTTGCCAGAGTATGCAGAATCAGAAATACTGAATATTCTTAATCGTCATGGAGCGACTGAGATTCACTAGGTAAGTAACGGTGCAGAGCTGTAACGCTTCTAGCTAATGATAGCAGAAATACCACAGCTCGTTATATAAAGGAGGTAACGGATTTACTCAAAAAAGTGATTAGTCCATTAGGTATCGTCACGCCTCAAAAAGAAGGTAAAGGAAGTGACATGACCTGCAGATCATGTCACTTCTAGCACTACAAGATAAAGCGTTCCCCATGTATATGCGGTCAGGCTTGAATAGTACCTTAAGTGCAGCAGTCTGGAATATGGTTTTTTATGAGTACATTGTGAATATTATTACTATGAAAACTTAGTTGCAGTGCACGGAGAATGGCTGAGAGTGAACTTTACTGGTAGGGATATTTTGCCATATGAGCCGATACGACAATGAGTATTAAACTTCCTTTGCAACTTTTTTTGTTTTCCAGCTTGAGAATGTTTTGAAATGAAAGATAAAGTCAAAAATCAATTAGTAAATAGGTAACATTCATGAGAATTTATCGGGCAACGAGTGAATAATGCGGGCGAGTTAATTAATATATCCAGTCAGCATATTCTTGGTTTTTGAGCTACACTAAGAACGTAGCTCAAAGTGGATTATTGACATGTTTCACTGGATATATCGGATAGTTTTATTATTGCTCTTGATGTTCAGCACGCAATTAATGACTGCGCAAACATCAGTGCCCAGTGCGGCCAAAATACAAGTGCCTGTTTTATCAATCAAGGGGGCTATAGGACCAGCGGTCAGTGATTATATTCGTCAGGAAATTATTCTCGCTAACAGTAAACCACAAGTTTTAGCTATTGTTTTAACGCTAGATACACCCGGCGGTCTCAGTTCTAGCTTACGAGTGATAAATCAACAAATTCTTAGTTCTAATATCCCAATACTGTGCTTGGTTTATCCACAAGGCGCCCGAGCGGCTAGTGCTGGTACCTATATTCTTTATGCTTGTCATATTGCCGCTATGGCTTCAGCAACCACGCTAGGAGCGGCAACGCCTGTGATGATTGGTGGTGGTCTTCCTGGCGGTAAAAAAGCCCCAGAACAACCATCAGAGCCAACGGCGATGGAAAAAAAAATGTTAAATGATTCGGTCGCTTACATTCGTTCTTTAGCACAATTACGTGGTCGCAATGAAGAGTGGGCCGAGCTAGCAGTCACTGAAGCGGCAACAATGTCGGCGCAAGAAGCTCTGGCAGCTAATGTCATTAATTTAATTGCGCAAAACCCAGAGGAATTATTGCTGGCGCTTGATGGTACTAGTATTACCATAGATGAGCACACGCTTGTCCTTAAGTTAACTGCTGTTGAATTAGAGTATCGAACACCTGACTGGCGTAATCAGTTTATTGCCACTATTACCGACCCCAATATTGCTTATATTTTAATGTTGATCGGTATTTATGGTTTATTGTTGGAATTCTATAGTCCGGGCATTGGTGTTGCGGGGGTTACTGGAGCGATTTGTTTATTAGTCGCTTTATATGCCTTTCAATTATTACCGATAAATTATGCGGGTTTAGCATTATTAATTTTAGGGATCAGTTTGTTAGTGCTTGAGTCATTAGTGCCCAGCTTTGGCTTGTTTGGCTTTGGAGGTTTAGTGGCTTTCATCATAGGTTCAATCTTTCTCATCGATACACAACAAGAATACTTTCAAATATCACGTAAGTTAATTTTCTTTATTGCGATAGCATCGACTTTATTTACTGTCTTTATTTTAAGTTATTTTTGGCGAGTGCGTCAAAGTAAAGTGGTAAGTGGCACGGAAGCTATTATTGGCGCGAATGCAGAGGTAATAGACGGTTTTTCTAAACAAGGCTTTGTGCTATTTAATGGTGAACGTTGGGCTGCGATCAGTCAACAACAGCTGATTCAAGGGCAAGTTGTCACTATTAATGCTATTACTGGCTTAACGCTTTTAGTCTCAAGTAAAAATGGCAATGACCGTGAATCAAATAATGAGGAGTAGCAAATGGTTGATTTTCTAATAACGAGCAATATGTTAATGCCAAGCGCAATTACTATTTTGGTACTTATTGTTGTCATTAGCATGTTTAGAGTGTTGCGTGAATATGAGCGTGGGGTGATCTTCTTTCTCGGTCGTTTTGAAAGAGTAAAAGGGCCAGGTTTGATTATTGTTATTCCTTTTATTCAGCAAATGGTGCGGGTAGATTTACGTACTGTGGTGATGGATGTTCCTAGCCAAGATGTTATAAGTCGTGATAATGTTTCAGTTCGGGTGAATGCAGTAATCTATTTTCGTGTTATCGACTCGCAAAAAGCGATAATTAATGTTGAAAATTTTTTACAAGCCACCTCTCAATTAGCGCAAACAACCCTTAGGTCGGTGTTAGGTCAACACGAGTTGGATGAAATGCTTGCCAACCGTGACGTACTTAATTCAGATATTCAAAGTATTCTTGATGCACGCACTGATGGTTGGGGTATTAAGGTTTCTAATGTTGAAATCAAACATGTTGATTTGAATGAAAATATGATCAGGGCAATTGCTAAGCAGGCAGAAGCCGAGCGAACCCGGCGGGCAAAAGTCATTCATGCTTCTGGAGAAAAAGAAGCCTCAGATCAACTTGTTGAAGCGGCTAATAAATTAGCAACCGAGCCCAATGCTATTTTGTTAAGGTATTTACAAACATTGACCGAAATTGCCGGTGAAAAAAACTCAACTATTTTATTTCCTCTGCCGATGGAACTAATGAAAGGGCTATTTAAAGTGGACAGTGAAAAAAACAAATAGTCGTGATAGCGTGCGTTCATGGCAATACAGCTTGATATGTACTTTAATAAAACGTTAATGTTACATTCAAGTACAGAGTTGTTCTGTTTTTGCGGCCAAAATAAAATCATTCAGATGTAAACCACCAATGGTATGAGTCCACCAACGTACCGTTACTTTACCCCATTCGGTTAATATGGCAGGGTGATGGCCTTGCTCTTCAGCTAATTCAGCTATTTGGTTGGTTAGTAATATTGCGCTAGCAAAATTACTAACCTTATATACTCGTTGTAAAAATTGAATATCATCTTCATGATGTAGTTGCCATTGTGGAATATCGAGTAAATATTTACTTATTAGTGTGTCTTTAATTGGCGTTGAATCTTTTTTACATACGATACACTGTTGTGATGATAATAGAGTCATAATATTTTCCTTAATACTACTCTTTGACGCATAGGCTTTTTTTTAGGTTTTAGTTCAATGACACTATCTTTTGGATCTTTAATCTTTAATGAATCGTCAAAACGCTGCTCATCATAATGTTGTTCAAAACTTTAAAATTTCAAGCCAAAATTTTATAGCGCCTCTTGGTAAAAATATTCAATCGTGAGAAGCATTATCTCCTAAGGGTTGACCGTAGCTGAATTCCACTCGATTACCATCGGGATCTAAAACACCACAATAATAACCAACAGGAAAAGGTTCTTGTTTAGGGGGCCATAATAAAATACCTGCTTGTGCTGCTTTTTTCGCAATATCATCCACCCGCTTTTTGTCTGATAATGCAAACCCCAAATGTGAAAAGTCATTGTCAGCTTGTTGATGCCCTGGACCACCCGGTAAAATAACAAAAATAAAACATGATTCTTTACTGGGTTCAGCTAACCAAATAATCTGTTTTCCATGAATATTACGTTCACGAACTAAAATTAATTCTGCATATTGTTGATAAAAGTCTACACATTTATCAACATCTTGAACATGTAAGGCAATATGAGTAAAGCAGGCCATGGTCGTATTTATCAATTATCCATGGAAATATGCTTCCAGCTCAGCCTGACTTGGTTGATGCCTAAACACTAATTTATCATTCACAAATATATTAGGTGAATGTCTAAGGTGATAAGTTGCCACTAAACCTGGATTATCTTCTATATAAGTTATGCGATAATTGATACCCGCATTTTGTAATTCACATTCGAGGTTAGGTAAACAAAAATCAGTATGAGTGACCAACAATTGAACATTCATCATTAGCCATGCACCCGATACTTAGGGTCTGTCCAACACTTAGGTAAATCTTCTCCTGAAAGAAAGACAAGTTCAGACTTATTGAACTCTTGCGGATCTTGTAATTCCTCACCAGTTTGATAGCAACCTATTACTTTATCATGATATAAATTGGTAAGATCTCGAATCCTGCTAACATCAACCATATCGCCGTTGTTCCTACTTTTTAAAAACATCACCTACTCCTGTAATTCATCATGCAACTACCTTTTGAGTATAGTCGAATATCAATATAATAATTAATTTTTACCTAGCTGCTCACGGAAATATTATTTACGCTTTATACTCCCAATATGCTATTGAAAATATTTGGCAAATAATGTTAGTGCAAATGGATAAATAACAAAAGCTTGACTTAATCTTCGCTAGGTCTACGCTTTAATTACACTTAGTAACTTTGTACTCGCCATGACTAAAATTCTCTCTACCACTACTGATAATATTGCTAATAACATCACTGAATTAATCGGCAACACCGATCTATTACGTATTAATAGTCTGAGTAATTTAACTGGCTGTGAAATATTATTAAAGTGTGAGCAGCAAAACCCAGGAGGCTCAATTAAAGATAGAGCAGCCTTGCAGTTAGTAAAAGACGCGGTAGAAAATGGTCTATTAAAACCCGGTATGACCATAGTAGAGGGTACTGCCGGCAATACTGGTATTGGCTTAGCGCTAGTCGCTCAAGCGTATGGTTTTAACATGTTAGCAGTAATGCCTAAAGGGCAAGCTAAAGAGAAAGAAAAAATGATAGCACTGTATAATGCTCAATTGTTACTAGTTGCTGCCTGCCCATTTGCTGACAAAAAACACTTCTATCATACCGCTAAACGCCTTGGTGAACTACATACGGATTATTGGTGGGCCGATCAGTTTGAAAATATCAGTAATTGTAAAGCTCACTACCTCAATACAGGGCCTGAAATTTGGCAACAAACCCAAGGAAATATTGACGCACTAGTTTCTGTCGTCGGTACTGGTGGTACCATCGCGGGTAACTCATTGTATTTATCGGAGAAAAATACTCAATTACAAACTTGGCTGGTAGACCCCTATGGTTCTGGAATTTACCACTATTTAAAAACGGGAAAATATCAAGCAAGCGGCAGTTCGTTTACCGAAGGGATAGGGATTATGCGTTGTGTCGATAATTTCCGTCAGGCCAAAGTAAATAAAGCCATTCGTTTACCAGATCAAGACTTGGTGACTATTTCCCGGGAGATCAGCCAACTAGATGGTATATTACTTGGCAGTAGCTCAGCCCTAAATGTTGCCGGTGCCTTATATGCTGCTGCAAAAATGGGTCCTGGAAAAACTATCGTTACCTTTTGCTGTGACTTAGCAGAGCGATCTTATAGCAAACTTTATAATCCAACTTTCTTAAAAGAAAAACAGATTATCACCGATCATGAAAACCTAGCCAGTATGCTAGCTCGCTATCAAGCTGAGCCTAGCAGTGCAGTGATTACAGTTAATCAATGACAGCTTAAATTGGTCTGTTGATCTTTCAAGTTTATAATTTAAGCACTTACATTGGCAGCCATATCATGCTGATTGTGAATAACCGATAATTATTTAAATGCATGAATCAAATTACTATTCTCTATTTAATTTGTGCTAACTTTGCTTGAGAGGTCAGCAACTTTTGAAGCAAATCATCAACAATTGGTAAGGATTTATTAGTCTTCATATCAAACAATACAAAAGTAACCTCAGCATCAATAATGATATTATTTGTTTCTTTACAACGTATAACTTGAGAAAGAATACTACTTTTGTTACCTATTTTACTTACGGTTGTTTCAATGATTAAATGTTGCCCAAGAAGAGCCGGTAATCGATAATTAATATTAATATTAGCGATAACCCATGCTATTTTTTGCTGCATAAAATAATCGATATCATCGGCTAAACAAGCCCAACGCGCTTCTTCTAAAAACTCGAGATAACGTGCATTATTTACATGTTTATAACCATCGAGATGATAGCCTCTAACTATTATTTCCGTCATAATTCAAACCAGCGTTTTAAAAATATTTATAATAGGGTAAAGACGGTATAAGTAACAGATAATAATGAATTAATCTTCGATATGGATGACAAATTTACGTTAGGATACTTCGCGTTTGCGATACCAAATTATTTATAGGTTATTTTATTAAACCGTTTTCAGTTTTTATTTGGTTATTGTTGGCCGAAATACTATTCATAATAAGTTATCTGATACCTCCATATATCATCGATTTATCACCAACTAAAATAAACTCTGTATTTAGTTTTCTATTGCTCTATAAAGCTCAGCTATAACAGCGTAGGATCAAACTACTTTAGATAAAAATTAGGTTTGCACTCAGGTGCACTAACATAAAAAATTATGCAACTAACAGCAAAAGCATCACTTAATCACGCTTTACTTATTTCTATTTGTACACCGGAGTTTAAAGGTGATGAGGCAAAAGAATCACTTGCAGAGCTTGCGCGTTTAGTGACTACATTAGGGTTTAAAGTAGTCGGCACCCAGTCTCAAAAGCAGAGTTCGACTAAAAGAGTTAATGTACTGGGTTTAGGGAAGCTGGCAGAAATAGCACAACTCACAGGTAATAAAGGTGTGGTTGAAGGTAGAGAAGAAGATGCAGACTTAGCTGAAGAAATCGCGAATGAAGCGGGATTTACCGCTAACTCTTCAGCCGTATCTTTAGATATACCGTCAGAAAACCTTCCGTATGCCTGTGCTGATGTAGTGGTATTTGATTGTGATTTAAGTCCATCTCAGCTACGTAATGTCGAAAATCAATTAGGCGTAGAGGTGTTTGATCGTACTGGTATTATTATTGAAATATTTAGTCGTCATGCCCGTACCAAAACAGCGAAATTACAAGTTGAAATTGCTCGCCTTAATTATGTAGCGCCACGACTTCGTGAGTCATCATGTGGTGATAAAGAACGTCAAATGGGTAAAGGTGCTGGCGAAACAACGCTAGAGCTAAACCGTCGTAAAATACGCGACCAATTAGCCGAACTAAAACGCGAATTGGTGAGTGTTCAAGATGAAATGAAAGGTAGACGTACACAACGTTCTGAGCTTTTTTGTGTGGCTTTGGTTGGTTATACCAATGCGGGAAAGTCATCAATGATGCGAGCGATCACTGGTAGTGATGTTGTCGGTGAAAACAAACTTTTTGCGACGCTTGATACCACGGTTCGTGCGTTACATCCAATCACTCAACCACGAATATTAGTGTCAGATACGGTAGGTTTTATTAAAAAGTTACCGCACGATTTAGTCGCCTCATTTCATTCAACTTTAGCTGAAGCCCATGATGCTTCTTTACTGTTATATGTAGTAGATGCCTCTGATCCTTCATTTCGTTCGCAACTGGAGGTAGTGCACGAAGTACTGGAAAAAGTAGGTGTTGAGGACAGTAAAAAATTATTGGTACTGAATAAATCTGATCAACTTAGTACTGAGCAACAACAAGCACTGATACAAGAGTTTCCTGATGCCATGATAACATCAGCTCGTAATCCTGATGACGTCAGTACATTGCATAAATACATTGTTGGCGTTGCGCAGAACGAGATGATTGAAGATGAGATCATTATTCCCTATACCGCTAAAGGTATTATAGGCGAAATTCGCTCGAGCATGAGTGTCACCAAAGAAGAATATGAATATAGTCATATTAAATTTACCGTACGATCAAATGCGATAGATTTAGAAAGGTTAAAAAAGCGCATGCTGAACTTATAAGATGAGGTGTTAATATGCATCAATTTCACTGTAATAATGGTTTAAAATATCTTCTCAATAGTACACTTTAATCAGCCGCTAATTTTTATTAACTATCTGAAATTATCATGTATAGTTTGAAGATAGTCATTCCATATTATTTTTGAGTTAATGTTAAATTTATGAAACATATTCACAGTTATTACTCACCGAACAATTTGTATAACAACATAGTTGAGGGTCTCAATAACCTTGGTAAAGATTTATCTAAGATCACACCTGATGACCTTCAGCCAGTAGATGAATTTCACATTCGAGGTGATACCGCAACTAAAGAATTGATTAAACTCGCTAATTTTACACCTGATATGCACATACTTGATTTGGGCTGTGGTGTTGGTGGTTCAACACGCCGTTTGTCACATGAAACAGGTTGTCATGTGACGGGGATCGATTTGAGTGATGAATATATTGATACAGCAGAACGACTAACGCAATTACTTAATATGCAAGGCCGTGTTAAATTTCAAGCTTGCAGTGCGCTTGATTTACCTTTTGATGATAATGTTTTTGACGGTGCTTGGTCTATCCAAATGAACATGAACGTCGAAGACAAGCTGGGGTGGTTAAAGGAAATGTATCGTGTGCTGAAACCCGGTGCGCGTGCTGTATTGTATGAAGTATGCGGCACTAAAAACACTCCCCTTTATTTTCCAGTACCGTGGGCGCAAGACAGTTCTATGAATTTTCTAATACCCCAGGAAGCGTTCCACGATGTAATGACTTCTGTTGGTTTTAAGATTGAAGAATGGAACGATAAGACTGATCTTGCACAAAATGCCTTTGCACGCATGAAAGAGCCTAAAGGTGTGCCGGTACTACCTGAACTAGGTTTGCATATGCTAATAGGCAATGATTTTAAGACTAAGTCCTATAATATGCGTCGTAACCTTGATGATGAACGCATTAGTTTGATAGAGACTTTAGTGATGAAATAATAAAGACAGTGTCGTACAAGAGGCACTGGTATTAGAAGAATGTAATATAAATCAAAAGGTAATAGTGCCAAGGTGGCATTAAGAAAATATTTCAATGGTATATGGATATTAAATAGCAGTGATGTATTTTATTACGACTTGTATTTTTTTGTAATTATTTGATTTAAAATTAGTTTTTTTTTCGTTCTGTATGCGACTATCAAGTTTAATAGACTAACAAATTTTAAAAAGGTTTTATTTTGTATCTATACTTGGGTTATCTTTTAGTTCAACTTTACGCGTTAATTAATAAATTATTACACACAAACATGTCTCTTTCAGTCATGTTATTTTCTATTATCGTTGTTTTCATTTGGTCATTAATTCCCTTTATTGGCTATTGGTTAGCTAAATGGCTTAACGCTAATGGTCAGGTAAATAAATATACTTTATTTATTTTTGGTGTTGGGGTAGGGTTAATTGAAAATAGTTTATTTTACTTTGATTTTTTAGCTAAAGAACAAAATATCATTGGCACTTTTATCGTGTTTTTTTTGTTTTTTATTATTGCTTTTATTTCTACAAATAAAACTGAATTTGATACGAAAAAAGAAAATTGCTAACCAAAACAAAGTGTTTTTAAAACGATTAGAAAATGTAACTAATATACCAAATCAAAAACTATAAAAGGAAAACTCAATGTTTAGTCATATCATGATTGGGGCGAACGATATTCAGGCATCTAAAGTGTTTTACGATGCCATTTTAGGCGAACTAGGCCATAAACCTGGTGTTATGGATGAAAAAGGGCGTTGTTTTTATTTTACTGAAGGGGGCATTTTTGCACTTACACCACCTATTAATGGTGAGCCTGCGAGCCATGGTAATGGCACAACAATAGGCTTTTCTGTAGTATCAGGAGAGCAAGCTGACGCATGGCATGCGGCAGGTGTTGCAAATGGAGGTGTAAATTGTGAAGACTTACCAGGTGTGCGTGACATGGGAGAAAGAAAACTTTATTTAGCCTATTTACTTGATCCATCAGGTAATAAAATTTGTGCGCTACATAGTATTAGCTAATAATAACTGTTTATCATATAAAAGTGCTTAAGGCACTTTTTTATGATAAACAGTTAATATGCTGTCGGTATAAAAGATCAAGCCGTATGGTTAATTAATATAAACCTTTAAATTTTTTGGGGATGGGGAGTGGTCTAGTTTTGAATTACGAGCCACTAGGAGGACGACTATCTTGCATTAATAAGTCGAGGTTTATTTGAGCTTTCTTAGGTTTTTCTAAGTCTATTACTTCAATCATTTCGCATTCATCTCTAATCATTTCAGCAATGAGGCTAGGGTAATGACGGCAGTCTTCAGGTCTATCTAAATAAATGCTACAAGTATATTTATTTTGAGCAATAGGGCCTGTTTTGGGCTCAATTTGTAGAAAAGGGCAACTTTTTAGACTTAAACCTGTATCAGGATCAAACCATATTTCGTTGTTTTTCACGAATTTAAATATTTCAGGGTTAAATATTTCCCATAGATCTATTTCTTCTCTTGTCGCTGAAAGATCTTCACCGCCATATTTGATACAGCATTTACCGCATTGATTACAATCTTTCATAGTTCACTAAATTAGTCGGGATACAAAGTTGTATTGTATCATCGATGTTATTTTTAAATCATGGTTGTATCGGTAGTCTATTTAACCGCTATAAAATATCTCTAACTTAAGGTGCTAGCTTATTAGACAAGACTGAGCCAACAGCGATAAAAAAAATATCGAAAGATCAACAGACCCTATGTTTTGATTTGTTTTAATATTCATAATAAGCTAAGACTAAGTAAATTAACTGTTCAACTTTATTTGAATATAAGTAATGATGTTATTGGCTCTTTAAACCATGTAAAAAGATGATGAGTTAGTTTGATATAACACTTTAATTGAATAGATTTTACTATAAAAATGAAATGGTGAGCTTGTAATGAAACGAAATATAATATTGTTTGACATCAATGAGACGGTACTTAATCTCAGCACGTTAAAACCCAAGTTCAAAGAGGTTTTTGGTGATGAGAGTGTTATCGCAATATGGTTTTCTATGCTTTTGCACTCATCTACTGTGTGTATAATGACGTGCGTACAAACTGACTTTGTAACCTTAGCCGCTACTATGCTTGAATCCCTTGCTGCTCGCAGGGGGATAAAACTTTCACCGACAATGCGTGACGATATCCTTAGTGGTTTTGCTAACCTTCCCGCTCACACTGATATCAAGCCTGCGCTAACTCAGTTAAAGTCTGCCGGTTTTCGCACGGTAGCTTTTTCAAATTCATCGCTCAATTTAATATCAACTCAAATGGCAAATTCAGGCTTAATGGAATATTTTGACGATATCATTTCAGTTGAAAAAACAGGTAGTTTTAAGCCAGACCCTACCGTTTACAAGTTTGCGGCTAAACAATTAGATCAACCACTGGAATCTTTGAGACTTGTTGCCGCTCATGATTGGGATACTCATGGCGCTTTGTCTGTGGGAATGCGCGCTGCTTATATTAATCGTTCTGGTGCAATCTATCATCCTCTGTATCGCCAACCTGATATTTATGCGACAACAATGGTGGATATCGTTAACCAAATTATCGAAAAAAATGGTTAGCAGCGCTATACAAATAATAACATGTGGCTTGAACTGTTAGTTATTGGTTCGCGATTATAAAGGTATTATGACCATATGAAAATTATTGAATATTCATCGAGTCGAGTAAAAGAAATAGCAGATTTATTTTATGATTCTGTACATGCTATCGACTCATCTATTTATTCTGACAAACAAAAAGATGCTTGGGCTCCAATGCCAATTGATTATGGTAAATGGGCAAGGCGACTTGAAAATAAAAAGCCATACATGGCGGTTATCAAAGGTGAGATAGTAGGTTTTATTGAATTAGACGCTGATGGGCACATAGATTGCGCCTATGTCTCACCAAAATTTCAAAGCATTGGTGTGGCTACTCATCTACTCAATCATGTAATATCAGTTGCTAAAGGTTTAGGCCTAAATCAGCTATATGTTGAGGCATCAATAGTTGCAAAGCCATTTTTTGAAAAAGGTGGTTTTGTCGTCGAGAAGGAGAATAGAATAGTGAGGCATAATACAGTATTGGTAAATTATGGCATGCGTGTAAAGTTTTATAGCCGTTCCACTTGAAAATGCATGATTCAGCTGGAATTAGAAACGTCTTTGGGGAAGACTGAGTGACTCATACTTCCTGAAACGAGCATCTTCAAGTGGAGCGGTTATAGTGCTTTTTTATAATAATAGCCAATAGATTTACCACTTAACGTAGCGATATAACACATGAGGGCATATGAATATAAAAGCGTATATTGATCAATTTACTGAAATATCACATTTAAAAAGAGATCAACAATTTTTGTTACTTGAACAGGCATGTAATGATGCTTGCTCAAAGTTAAAATTTTTAAATTTCTCTCTGATTGAATTTTTGATACGTGCAGTATTTATAGGGGCTCTTTCGGGTGGCAGTTATTTACTTTTTGGTTATTCTGCTTGGTTACTGGTCGCGACTGTATTTTTAAGTTTACTACTTTCCAGAGTTGCCGTGACAGAAATTAACTCGTATTTATTGTTAAAAAGTTTAAAAGATATATTGCTTAAAAAGGCAGCGATAGAAGCATGCGTAAATCAGATAAAAAATAATTAAGATGAGCGACAAGACGTAATGTTATTGGTATTGGTTGTTAACCTATTGATTTTAAATTTATTAGCTATTAACATTCCATACAATGCAATAAAGCGAAAGATATAATCGTTCCATTTCTTACGCATAATCGTCAATAAGTCACCGCTGCTTAAACCGCATTATATTTTTCTGGAGAATTATTATGAATTTGGACAAATCGACAAAACGTATAGCAAAAAGAGTAAAAAAAGGATTTCAGGGGTATCCGCAAATATCAATCGCCTATTTTGGTGAATCGGCTAATTGCGCCACTGAGGTCATTGTTGGCTACACCTTAGAAGAAGGTGCTACAGCCCAAGAGCAAAAGTTTTCCAGTAAAAATGACGTTAGAAAAGACGAAACTATTCAAACGACCTTATTAAAGGTGATCGAACGGGCAGATGCAAAAACAGTGTTAGAAATTCCAGGTGTTGCCATTATTAAATAATATGCATGATCATCCAAAAATTTAATCGTACCTAAGTTATCTTAAAATGTTAGTTAACTATCATTGCACCTTATGTTGCATTAGGAGAATAAAGCCAAAATGAGCACCGTAACGTCCGAAGAATTGTTTGTTGATGTCGAAGGGGCTGCTATTTACGTCAAAAAATGGATTCCTGAAACCATTAAATACACATCACCTATTGTGCTTATGCATGATTCTTTGGGGTGTGTAGATTTATGGCGAGATTTTCCCGAACAATTGGCGCGTTCATTATCATGTATTGTCATCGCCTATGATCGGCTTGGTTTTGGACGTTCAAGTGAGAATAAAAACAACCCCAGTGTTAACTTTGTTTGGGATGAAGCTGATTTTTATTTTTCATATATTAAAAGCGCAGCCCAATTTAGTACCTACTATCTTTTTGGGCATAGCGTGGGTGGCGGAATGTCGATAGGAATTGCCGCCGTAGATAAAGAGTGTCTTGGTGTTATCACTGAATCTGCACAGGCTTTTATTGAAGAATTGACAATTAAAGGGATTGAAGAAGCACAAGTCATATTTCAACGCCCAGAGCAAATGGAACGATTAAAAAAATGGCATGGTAATAAAGCAAACTGGGTATTAAGCGCTTGGACTGATACATGGCTGTCTCATGAGTTTTCTTCGTGGAGCTTAGAATCTCGTATTAGTAAGGTTACATGTCCTATCTTAGTGCTTCATGGAGATAAAGATGAATACGGTTCAAATGCATTCCCTGAATATATTGCCAAGAATGTTTCTGGAGAATCGTCAATGAAAATTTTAGAAAACTGTGGTCATGTTCCGCATAAAGAAAAAATGGATGAAGTGATTTATCACATAAAGTTATTTCTTTAAAATTATTATTAATATTTAATTTACACGTTGTTTAAACGGACAGCAATAGTTGTCTTCTTTACTCGTGTCTTACTTATTTTAGCCCATTATTTTAGCCCATTATTTTGCCATTTAATCTGGTATTAACACTTTTGGAGTAGTCTTACATTGAACAGTATTGATCAATTTGTAAAAAATTGGGGCAGTAAAAATACCATGGTTCCAATAAATACACATGATATTTTAGCACTTGAATCAAAATTAAATTTATTCTTACCCGACTCCTATAAATATTTAATATCTACCTACGGCTTGGTTCACTCTCCGAATGTGCTAACTAAAATTTGTGATTTAAATGCAGACGTTTCTGCGGTGCAAGACTTCTTGAGCTTAGAAGATATTTCTTCGCTATCCGCGTTATATGAAATGAGTGGTATGCCAAAGGGCCATGTTTTGTTTGCGTCTGATTGTAAGGGCAATATGTTTTGTTTCAAATTTGTTGATTGTGCAAGTAAGCAAATAGATTTACCCGTATGGTTTTATGATCAAGGAATTGGTAGTGTTAAAAAAGTATCTAATTCGTTTATCGAATGGTTAGAAGAGTTTAATGAACTTTAATACATAAATAAGTAACCTAGGAAAAACATAGGGATTATAAAGTAAATAATGAGAGAAAAATTAAGAATTAAAATGATTGATGTTTGTAATAAAAAAATTGAAAATAAAGGCAATAATGTTGGATTATCCTTTTATGCTTTCTTTGCAAATAAAAATGATGACCCTGAATTACTTATGGAAGTGGCAACGTGGTGGATAAAAATTCATAAATTAGATCATTTTGTTAAAGCACATAAAATTAAAAAAATAATTCAGTCAGAATCAAAAACGATTTAGTAAAAACATTGATTGTGGTGAATGCAGGATAATACGTTCCTGCATTATAAGCCGCCATATCAGTGCCATGTAAAACCACAAAATCATCATAATATTATTTGATATCATAGCGATACGTTGTCAGCCATTTAGCATCAGATTCGACGGACCAATCAAGGATTGATATTCGTTAATCGTAAACGTAGGCATTTTTTGACGTACCTTATTTATTGAACACTACAAACAAGGCATAACGTATACATGCCTTGTGGATCATTAAATTGATTCATTTTTCTAAATTCAGTTTGTAGTTGATTGATGAACTGTGTCATTGGTTTAGTATTTACACTACCTAATGTGGTTAATTCGTTAGCAGTAGTTTTAGTTACAAAACCAATATCAGCTAATAATTGCGCTTGCCCCATCATTTTTTGAAGAAACTTATTACGTGAAGAGGGCTCTTTCTCAATTAATAACGTATTATATTCATCCAGCTTAGCTAGTTTGGCAGCAGCGACAATCGCATCGGCTAAATTACCAAGTTCATCAACTAAACCAAGATCTTTTGCTTTTTTTCCTGACCATACTCTACCCTGAGCAATGGCATCTACTTGTGCTAAAGTCATGTTTCGGTTTTTCGCGACTAAGCTTATAAAGTCTTGATATCCTTTATTGATACTGAGTTGAAATAGTTGTGACATACCTTTAGTTAGTGGCTGAGTAGGGCCAAAACCTGCAATATCTGTGGTACCAACCCCATCAGTATGTATACCTAGTTTACTTAATGAGTCTTCAAAGGTCATCATCATGCCAAAGATGCCAATAGAACCAGTAATTGTAGATGGCGCAGCATATATTTTATCTGCAGACGCAGAAATCCAGTAACCACCAGAAGCTGCATAAGTCCCCATGGAAGCCACAACAGGTTTTCCTATTGCTTTTAATAACTCTATTTCTTGGCGAATTATTTCTGACGCAAAAGCGCTACCACCGGGGCTATCCACCCGTAATACTACTGCTTTTACTTTATCGTTAATGCGAGCTTTACGTAATAATAGTGCTGTTGAATCACCACCAATGGTACCCGGGCTTTGTATACCATTTAAAATAGTACCTTTAGCGACAATCACTGCCACCTTATTTGTTGATGCTATATTTAGCGATATCATTGAAGTAGTGTTAGCTAAATAGTCTTTAAAACCAATATGGTTATAACTGTCGCCTTTTTTATTTTTACCAACCATCTTTATTAAATCACTGCGCATTTGTGCACGTGTTTTTAATTGATCAACCCAATTGTTTTTTAGGGCGTAATTGGAAAAACTACCATTTGCGCTAGTAAATTTCCTTAACAAATCGGTCATACTATCATCAAAATTATTGATGCTAAAACCTCTCTGTTTGGCAACATCTTGCTTATATTGATGCCACAAATCATTTAACCATAATGCATTAGCTTCTTTTGCTTTTTCTGACATATCATCACGTAAAAAAGGCTCTACGGCTGATTTAAACGTGCCAACACGAAAGATATGCTGATTAATAGCAAGTTTTTCTAATGCTGATTTAAAATACAGATTATAACGACCATAGCCATCAAGTAGCATAAAGCCTTGAGGGTTCATCCATATATCATCAGCATGGCTAACGAGATAATATTGATCTTGTGAGAAGTGATCGCCTAAAGCGATAATTTTTTTACCGGAGCTTTTAAAATCGATTAACGCAGCGCCAATATCTTGCAATTTACTTAAACCTGTAGGTTGTAAACCTTGAAGCTGTAAAACTAATAATTGTACCCGATCATCATTTTTCGCTTTAGCAATTACTGCTAACACATCCGCTAATAATAGTTCGGGTTTACCTTCTTTTTCGTCCAATATTTCTAGTAAAAAAGCATCCATTGGGTTTACTTCATGCTTTTGCTCAACCAAGTCACCCACTAAATTTAACACTAATGCCGATTTATCGGGTACAACAACTTGTTCGGTATCATTGCCCAACATAGCGATAAAACCAACAAAAAATACAATAAAAATTAAATTTAAAACAACTGAGCGTGTTAGGGTAAATAAACTCCAGATACCTAATACAATACGTTTAAATAGGTTTACTAATTTACTCATAAAAATCATCTATAAATACTAACTTAAGGTTTGCTATTATCTTAACCTAAACAAGTTGACATTTGACCATTTGATTGTAAATAAATGAGCCTTTAGCTAGCCGATATTGATAATACTTCCTATAATTTATTGAACTTTTTCATTATTTTAATAAAGTTAATGAAATGATTGTAGTGTTTAAAAGTTCTTATATTCTAGAATCTATAAATATAATCCAATTGAGACCAACAACAATGTCTTTACTGCTATCAAGCTACCACCGTTTTTTAAACTGGCTACCTAACTTTAATGGAATACCCGCGTTATTATTACGTTTATATCTTGCACCTGTTTTTATTATGGCTGGGTTTAGTAAAACTCAACTCCTTAATGAAGAGGTTACCGGTTTTGCATCGTTTATGGCGGATCCTAGTATAATCGCTTGGTTTGGCAATACTGAATGGGGGTTAGGTTTACCACTTCCGGCGTTATTGGCAAACCTAGTAATACTTGTTGAGTTTTTTGGCGGTTGGTTATTACTGGTTGGAGCATTGACCAGGTTAATTTCTATTCCGTTAATGTTTACCATGATTATGGCAGCAAGCACGGTGCATGCACCTAACGGTTGGTTTGCTATAACGCCAACTAATCCAGATATCAGCGTAGCTAAAATGATGACTTGGCTTGGCGTTGAGCAAGCAGAAGCCAGTTTAGAGAATAGTGTCGAAACAGGTAAACGCATAGAAGCGATGCGTAATATACTTGAAAACAATGGCAATACCGATTGGTTGTACGAGAATGGCAACATTGTCGTGCTTAATAATGGTATTGAGTTTTCAGCTACCTACTTTATCATGTTACTCGCTTTATTCTTTATTGGGGCAGGCCGATATACAAGTGTTGATTATTATATGTCGAAAGTGTTTCTTCCTGATAACCAAGGTGCTTTAAAGTAGACAAAGCAGATGAGTCACTATTGTAATTAGGTAACCTGAACAGGGCTTAATAAATATTTATCTAGCCGTTATCATTCAAAGCGCACTCTAAAATATGCGTATTGATTGGCAACGGCTATATTTTTTAGCTTCTAGTGACTGTTTCTAATCGTTTTTTTTATTTGCAGTTTATTCATTAATAACTCACCCCAGTGATATATTGTTAACCCCAGTATCACTAAAAATGCCCCTAAAAGTATTTTGTTGCTGATCACTTCATTGTTAAAAACGGCTCCTAAAGACAATGCAATAATAGGTGTTATTAAGGTTATTAGCGTTACAGTACTTGCGGTGAGCCTTTGCAATACAAAAAAGTAAGCAAAGAAGCCGATTAACGAGCCAAATATTCCTAAATAAATGGTTGCCCAAATTGATCTTAATTCCCAATGACTCATATCTACACTGCCATCAAGCAGTAACCAGTTTGCAATAAATAAGGGTAATGAAATAATTAATGCACCAACAGTTGTTGATAATGGGTGAATAGCTAATGAGATGCTTTTCACTAATACACCGCTTAAACTAAAGAGAAAAACGGCTGTTAGGATAAAAAGCAAACCATAGATACTGTCACCTTTGAGTGAAAAATTATCAGCACAAACTAATGCTAAGCCGATAAAAGATAACAACATAGATAGTTTACGTAAGGTTGATATTTTTGGCTCAGCCAGAATTCTTCTAGCAAGTATTGCTGAAAATACGGGTGCTAAGCCGAAAGAAAGTGATAACACGCCTGATGATAAATAGCCGGCAGCTAAATAAGTAAAGGCCATGCCTCCAAAAATACCTAAAGCAGAGAAACTATATAAACGAATCGCTTTTTTATGCCAAGGTAATTCAATTCCGGTAATAAAAATAATCAAACTGCCCAGTACCACAGCAATAAGCATACGTAATAAAACAGCCATCGTTGGGTTGATCGTTTCACTACTCCAGACAATACCCAGCGGTGTGGTAGACCAAATTAATAACACTGCCAAATAGGCAACCGGTACTTGCATTTTTTACACTCCTTATCTTTTCTTATTGTTGGCATAATCCATTGACGAACATTTTATTTTTGATAAAAAAAAGCCGCAAAAGGTAATTTCTGCGGCTCAGACATTATAGTTAGTTATTCTTACTAACTTGAACGCTCCGCATACATTGGCCACTGTCGAACGACCTGACTCAGCCAACAGAGAATTGTCAGAATTAAGTGTTGATTGGGCAATAAAATAAGGTTTGAAGTAAAAGCGGTGTTCATAAATGTCTCTTATATACTTAGCTAGCTTGAGTTTATATTTAACGGAGTGTTTTATTGAATAATTATATTGCGGTTAGCACTAAGTTAAGTCAAGTTTAAATAGCTATCTTTAGATGATTTATATCAATCAAATTAATTAAAGGGTCAAAATTCACTGAGGATAAAAATTCAAGTTCAAGGCGTGCGATTAAGTAATAGCTAGCTATTGGGATTGAACATAACGAATAAATTGGATGTGTAGACTATTTAAGATGATCACTGAGTTAGTCTTATTGGTATTATTAAGTGCGTCACGGTACAGTTAGTTATACACTAATGTTATATCTATTTTGCATAAATGAACATTATGACCAGTATCGAATTACTATTACAGCGCCAATCAACCCCTTTATTAACAACACCAGCGCCAAACCATCATGATTTAGAGACAATTTTAGCCGCAGGTATGCGAGTCCCCGATCATGCTTGCTTACAACCTTGGCATTTTACTGTGGTAACAGGGAATGGTTTACAGCGCTTAAGTGATTTATTAGTACAAAGCAGTGATAGTCAAAGTGCTAACCTAGAGAAAATAGCAAAAATGCCTTTTAGAGCGCCGATGATTATTGTGGTTACTACAGAGTTTGTTCAACATGACAAGGTGCCAAGCCAAGAACAATTAATTACTGCAGGTTGTTGTGCCCATGCTATGCAAATGGCAGCTTTCGCACTCGGTTATGGCGCTATGTGGCGAACAGGGGAGTTAGCTTATAATACTAAGGTTAAGCAAGGACTGGTGGTAAAAGGACACAATGAAATTGTTGGCTTTTTATATATAGGAACGCCTTGTAGAGAACAAGTATTGAAAGCGCCTAAGTCTTTTGAAAATAAAGTGAGTTATTGGCAATAATTAGCCAGTATTATATTTAAATAAAATGCTATATATCCGTTCAAATTGAGCAGATATATAGCAATAAATAACGAATTAAAAATCTGCGTTATTAGGTGTTCTTGGGAAAGGGATCACATCACGTACATTTTGCATACCAGTAGCATAGGCCACTAAACGTTCAAAACCTAAACCAAAACCAGCATGAGGTACAGTGCCGTAACGACGTAAATCTCGGTACCAGCCGTAATCAGCAATATCTAAGCCCATTTCTTCTAAACGACTATCTAAAACATCAAGACGTTCTTCACGTTGGCTACCACCAATAATTTCACCAATACCTGGCGCTAAAATATCCATTGCGGCAACTGTTTTGCCATCATCATTTAAACGCATATAGAAAGATTTAATGTCTTTAGGGTAATTTTGTAAAATCACCGGGCCATTAAAATGTTCTTCTGCTAAATAACGTTCATGTTCAGAGTTTAAATCAACGCCCCAAGAAACAGGGTTTTCAAACTTCTTACCACAGTTCTCTAAAATGGTAATGGCGTCAGTGTAATCTAAACGAACAAAATCATTATCAATCACTGAATTTAAACGCTCTATAACTGTTTTATCAACACGTTGTTGGAAAAAGGCGATATCGTCACTACGTTCGTCTAAAACTGCTTTAAGAACATATTTAAGCATTTCTTCTGCTAAATCTGCTGCATCTGATAAATTAGCGAAAGCAATTTCAGGTTCAATCATCCAAAATTCAGCTAAGTGACGAGAAGTATTAGAGTTTTCAGCTCTAAAAGTAGGGCCAAAGGTATAAACTTTTGATAACGCGTTACAATAAGTCTCAACATTTAGCTGCCCAGAAACGGTTAAAAAGGTTTCTTTACCGAAAAAGTCTTTATTGTAATCTACTTTGCCTTCATCGTTGCGTGGCAAGTTCTCCATATCTAAAGTACTTACGCGGAACATTTCTCCTGCGCCTTCACAATCACTACCAGTAATAAGTGGTGTGCTGATCCAGAAGTATCCTTTTTGGTGAAGAAAGCGATGAATAGCCTGAGCTAAACAATTGCGAACGCGAGTAACGGCACCGCCAATATTGGTACGAGCGCGTAAATGTGCTTGTTCACGTAAAAACTCAATACTATGGCGCTTTGCTGCCATCGGGTAAGTATCAGGGTCTTCAACAAAACCTAACACTTCAACAGCCGTTGCTTGAATTTCAAAAGATTGCCCTTTACCCGGGGATTCAACTAAAACACCAGTGACTTTAACTGAACAACCAGTGGTTAGTTTAAGAACCTCTTCTTGATAATTATTAAGATCACTAGGTACGATAGCTTGGATGGCATCAAAGCATGAGCCGTCGTGAATAGCTAAAAAAGAAATGCCTGCTTTTGAATCGCGGCGAGTTCTGATCCAGCCATGCACGGTAATAGTTTCATCAACAGGAAATTTTCCTGCTAATACATCAGTAATTGCTATAACTGACATGTAATGACCTCTTATATTTTTATCAAATGTACTGAATTTTTTAAGAGGGTTATGTTACCGTGACTTTTATGTTTAACAAGTAAAACTTACTAAATTAATTAACAATAATTGAAAAAGTTACCTTACAAGGTCAAAAAAATTTAAATATGGATAAAAAGCACATAAAATCAGCCCGAGCAACTAAGATAAAAGAACGGCGGGAATCTCTCGATTTTTGGTTTTATCTAACACAAGTCTTAGCATTACTAAGTTGGATACTGTTTATTTTGGCTTTGGTGGTGTCATTTTATGCAGCACCAGAAAAAGATTATGGGGTTCTGCGTTATTATGATATTGAAATTAGACAGTTTTGGTTGACACCATTAACCGGTTATTTATACCTTATTATATGGTCTAGTGCCGCGGCTAGTTATGCATCAATGCTGGTAGAAAAATATAGAAGTAGGAGGCTCAATGATAATACTCATTACCATTTGTACTTCGTGCTAATTACCAATATTATTTGGCTCTCGGTAATTTTAAATCATACACTTAACACTAATTAACGTAGCTAAATAAAACATTCATCTTCAGCTAACACGGTTGAAATGGCATTGACTAACATTGTTAACTGTTCTGTATTAATGATAAGTGGCGGAATAATATAGATAAGTGTGCCAAAGGGGCGGATCCACACACTTAGTTCAACAAAGCGTTTTTGTATTACGGCTACGTTCACCGCTTGCAAACATTCAATTGCGCCAATAGAGCCTAATACACGGGCATCTTTTACTCTGTGGTGTGTTTTAAATGGGTGTAATAATTCTTTTAATTTGTGTTCAATGGTTTGTACTTGTACTTGCCAATTATTTTCAAATAATAGATCAATACTGGCGTTAGCTACTGCACAGGCTAGTGCATTGCCCATAAAAGTAGGTCCATGCATAAAGCATCCAGCTTCTCCTATACTAATAGTATTAGCAATATCATTAGTACACAAGGTAGCTGCTAGCGTCATGTATCCGCCAGTAAGCGTTTTACCTAGGCAGATAATGTCAGGGCTAATATCAGCCCATTCACAAGCAAATAGCTTTCCTGTACGGCCAAAGCCAGTGGCAATTTCATCAACAATAAGCAATACATTATATTGATCACATAATTGGCGACAAGCTTTCAAATACTGAGGATGGTAAAAACGCATGCCACCTGTACCTTGTACAATTGGCTCAATAATAAAGGCAGCTAATTCATGATGATGTTGCTTAAATAGTTGAGTGAGTTCTTTAGTGTCATCACTATGCCATTGCTCACCAAATTTAATGATAGGCGCAGGAGCAAAGTAGTGTTGCATTAACACTTGTTCAAAAATTTGATGCATACCCGTAACCGGATCACACACAGACATCGCGGCAAAGGTGTCGCCATGGTAACCATTTTTAACGGTGAGTAATTTAGTTTTTGTTAATGGGATATGTTCTTGCTGAGCTTTGCTATGCCAATATTGCAATGCCATTTTCATGGCTACTTCTACAGAAACGGAGCCTGAATCACAGAGAAATACTTTATTTAACCCTGTTGGCGTTAAATCTATTAATTTTTCACATAATGTTATCGCGCTTTGATGGGTTAAACCGCCAAACATAACATGCGACATTTTGGTTGATTGCTCAACCAGTGCAGCATTTAATTTAGGATGATTATAACCGTGTAGTACAGACCACCAAGATGACATGCCATCAATAAGTGATTCACCACTGGCAAGGTTTATGTGCACGCCATTAGCACTTTCTACCAAATAAGCAGGTAAGGGTGAAGACATGGAAGTATAAGGATGCCAAACATGTTCTTTATCAAACTGAAGTAAATCATCATTAATTTTTTTAGATGCATAACTGGTTGGTTGTTTTTCGCTCATATGTTAACTAAAAACCACTTTTATTGTTGACATTAAGATAGTGAACGCTAGACTACCCGTTAAATTATATAGATGCAAACGAGTCTTATGTCTTTAGCTTCAGTAGAAACAACCACAGAAAGTATGTCAACAAATGAAAATTCACCTGTTCGACATAATTGGAATCTTAAAGAGGTCAACGCCTTATTTGATTTACCTTTTAATGATTTAATGTTTCAAGCTCAAACTATTCATCGCCAACATTTTAATGCTAATGAAGTACAGGTGAGTACATTATTGTCTATTAAAACTGGTGCTTGCCCTGAAGATTGTAAATATTGTTCACAAAGTGCTCGTAATAAAACAGATTTAGAGAAAGAACGTTTGCTCGAAGTAGAAAAAGTATTAGAAGCGGCTGCAAAAGCTAAAGCGATGGGCTCTACACGTTTTTGTATGGGTGCTGCTTGGCGCAACCCGAAAGCGCGTGATATGCCTGTTGTTCTTGACATGATCAAAGGTGTTAAAGCGTTAGGGTTGGAGTCTTGTATGACTTTAGGTATGTTAGATGAAAATCAAGCTGAACAGCTACAAGAAGCAGGTTTAGATTATTATAACCATAACCTTGACACATCACCTGAGCATTATAATCAAATCATCACCACACGTACCTTTCAAGACAGATTAGACACTATTACAAATGTACGAAGTGCTGGCATGAAAGTGTGTAGCGGCGGTATTGTCGGTTTAGGTGAAAAAGCGGCGGACAGATCCTCTTTATTAATACAATTGGCAAACTTGCCTCAACAGCCTGAAAGTGTGCCTATTAACATGTTAGTGAAAGTTGAAGGGACACCGCTAGCAGATGTCGATGATTTAGAAAGTTTTGATTTCATTCGTTGTATCGCCGTTGCGCGTATTATGATGCCAAAATCTCATGTACGCTTGTCAGCAGGTCGTTCAGCAATGAATGAACAAATGCAATCGTTGTGTTTTCTTGCTGGCGCTAATTCAATATTCTATGGCTGTAAGTTACTGACGGCTGAAAATCCTGAAACAGATACCGATACTCAACTATTTAAAAAGTTAGGTATTAATACTGAAACTGTTGTTGATAACAGTGATCTACAAGATAAAGTACTGACAACGTCTTTAGTCAATGAACAACACAAAGACTTATTTTACAACGCTGCCCATTAATAACCATTAATAACTGATAATAATAAATAAGACTACAATGGCATTTAACTTCATTGCTGGGCAAGTAACCGCGCAAAAATTACAAGCTAGATATCGACAACGTGTTTGTTTAGAAGCGGCTGAAAGCTTTGCGCAACAGCAAGGTACTCAAATACTTGTCGATGGTAAATCTTATATAAATTTTTCTTCAAATGATTATTTGGGGTTAAATAATCACGACGACATAAATAAAGCCATGCAAGAAGGCGTTGCACGATTTGGTTTGTGTGCAAGTGCTTCAAGTTTAGTGACAGGTTTTCATTATGCGCATCAAGCCTTAGAAGATAAAATTTGCCAGTGGATAAATAAACCTCGTTGTCTAATTTTTACCAGTGGTTTTTCTGCAAATGTAGCGCTATTTCAAACATTAGGGCAAGAAACCGGAAAAGATAGAGCGCATTTTTTTCTGGATAAGTTATCTCATGCTTCTATGCTTGATGGTGCCTTTTCAAGTAAAGCTAAAGTAAAACGCTTTGGCCATAATAATATAGAACAATTAACGCAGTTATTATCTAGTTCTGATGTTCAAAATAAGTTGATCGCCTCTGAAGGTGTGTTCAGTATGGATGGCGATCAAGCTAAACTGATTGAACTTGCCAACGTAGCCAAAAAAAATGATGCTTGGCTGTATGTTGATGATGCCCATAGCATTGGCGTTATTGGTGATAAAGGTCAGGGTAGTGCCAGTTTATTAACTAACGAAAATCAAGCAAATATTACCATGGCAACCTTTGGCAAAGCGATTGCCACTAGTGGCGCTTTTTTAGCATGCGATGAAAATGTGCATGATTATTTAATTAATTTTGCTAGGCACTATATATACTCAACGGCAATTTCTCCCGCACTTGCTTGGGCAACAATAAAAAGTATTGAACTCATTCAACAAGAACAATGGCGACGTGATAAAATTACTGAGTTAAGTGCTTTATTCATCGCGTTACTTGATTCAAGTATTGAAGTCATACCATCTGCCTCTTCAATTCATGCAATAATTATTGGTGATGAACAAAAGGCCCTAAATGTCAGTGAACAATTAAAAAAACAAGGGATTTGGCTAACAGCTATACGTCCACCAACCGTTGCTTTTGGTAGTTCAAGGTTACGTGTTACTATTTGTGCTAACCATAACCATAATGATATCAACAGTCTATCTAGCTGTTTAAATAAAGCACTTTGTAATTAAAGGTAGGGACAGTCTTCATGACTCCAACAGCACAGCATCAAAAAAATAAAATTAAAATAGCACAAAGCTTTGGCTCTGCCAGCCGATCTTATGATGTATCTGCCAGATTACAGCGGTTTTCAGGTAAACATTTAATACCATGGTTGCCAAGTAAAAATGATCTTACGGTCTTAGACTTAGGCTCAGGTACTGGTTTTTTTACCGACTTACTGGCAAGTTCTTATAGCCAAGTTATTGGTTTAGACCTCTCAAAAGGCATGCTGCATTTTGCTCAAGAAAGTCGTAATAAAGCGATTACTTGGCTTGAAGCCGATGTGCATAAAATACCATTACAAGATGAAAGTGTAGACTTAATTTATTCGAATCTAGTTATTCAATGGTGCGATCCACTTGATGTTGCCATTACAGAAATGTTGCGTGTATTAAAGCCCGATGGTTTGATTATCTTTACCACCTTAGTTGATGGTACTTTACATGAATTAAAATCATCATGGCGACAAGTTGATGATGATCAACATGTTATTGATTTTAAAGCTGAGAGTGAAGTAAATGAGCTTTTCAATACTAACGCTTCAAGTATTTTAGAGCATAAATGCCAAGATATTGTTCTTGAATATCAAAATGTTATTCATTTAGCACGAGAGCTTAAAGGCTTAGGCGCTAATCATTTACCGAAAAAACGTAATCGTGGTTTATCAGGTAAAGACAAATGGTTTGCGATGACAGAACATTACCAAGACTTTCTTGAGCCTAGCGGTATATATCCGGCTACTTACCGTTTGTATTCTGGTCTTGTTGTTAAGTTGAATAACTAGGCTAAATAATTAAATTGTCTAGTTAAGTTACCTAGTTGAGATAAAGTCTAAAGATGAAAAGTTTTTTTATTACCGCCACTGATACCGATGCAGGAAAAACATTTGTTGCCTGCGCGCTTACTCAAGCGTTAATAAATAGTGGTAAAAAGGTTGCGGTGTATAAACCAATCGCCGCGGGTTGTTATCAAGTAGGTGAACAGTTAGTGAATGAAGATGCACAGCTGTTAAGCCAATTTGCTAATTGTAAACAAAGCATTAGTGACGTAAATCCGATTGCCCTTGAAGAAGCCATTGCTCCTCATATTGCCGCCTTAAATGAAAATAGAAAAATATCTATTGATGAAATCTCACAAGGTTTCAGTAAAGTAACCTCACTACAAGCCGATATAAATATCACTGAAGGTGCGGGTGGCTGGCGTTTACCAATATATATAAACAACGGTTTAGGGAATGATGCCAGCAAACATATTTTCTTATCTGATTTTGCTCAAGACACTAAGCAAGCAGTTATCTTAGTGGTAAACATGAAATTGGGCTGCTTAAACCATGCACTTTTAACTTATCAAGCGATAATAGCTGACGGTTTAGAATGTATTGCTTGGATTGCCAATAATGCCAGTGAACAACCAATGGCTTACTTAAGCGAAAATGTAACCTCATTAGAGCAACTTTTACCGATACCAAAAATTGCGCAACTCGACTTTTATCATGAGCAGAGTATGAGCTTAAAGGATAAAATTAATGCCGCGGCAACTAAAATTGATTTATCTCATTTACCTTAAGCGCTAAACAAACTTGTTAAACCCCCGATGAGTTTTTATTTCCCCAGCTCTACCAAACAAGCACTAGCAATAAAGCCTGAACGGGTTTTATAAGCTGAGCTTTTACTCACACTTTCATCTATTTGTTTTATTAATAATTCAGGTAAGGTGACATTGATCTTATGACTTTTACCTAAATAGGCCGTTATATCAATATCTACAATCGCCCAAAAAGCCTGTGAATAAGTGTGTGGGTGTTCGATAGTGTATTGCTGTCTGTGTTTATCAATGCTCAAAGCGGGCGGAATTTTTTCACCGTATTCAGCCAAAATAGCTAAGTGAGATTGAATACTTTGGCTTATTTTTTCTAGTCCCAAATCAATTGAATCAGCGTGAGTACCACAACCAGGTAGGTCAGGTACTGAGACTTGATAAACGCCATCGTTCTTTACTGAAACGAAGATAATTGCATACTTCATATTTTCACTTTTATAAAAAAACCCAATAAAACAATGTTAACCCTAATAACCCTCTCGGTCAACATTAATACAACTCCAGTAACTCTATGTGCTAAAATAAAGATAACCCCAGTAACTCTTTACTGGCTGATGCAGGTAACTCTGATAACTCCGTTAGAGATCGGAGTGATTAATTACTTCTGTTTTAGTCTTTTAAAATTGAGATAATAAAAATCATTAAATGAATAAGTAACCTTTATTGTTGTTGTTCAAATCATGGCTTATCGAAATATAAAATTAATACCCTAGAGTTATTTATTAATATAAAAAATTAACAATAGCTCATAAGAATTAAGCTTGATCACAGAGGTTTATAAATTAACTTTCAATAATGACAAAAAAAAAAGCTATACTAATATGGCTGCAATCACCCGAATTAAGAGCAAATAAACAGGGATAAAAAATGTACCATAATGTTTTAAAATTCTGGTTTAAAGAACTAAGCCCGCAACAGTGGTGGGAAAAAGATAATACTTTAGATAAGTGTATTCAAGATAGGTTTGCAGGTATCCATCTACAAGCTAGTCATTGTGAACTGTATCAATGGCGTAAGAGTGCTAAAGGCCGATTAGCAGAAATTATTGTGTTGGATCAATTTTCAAGAAATATGTTCCGAGATACCGCTAAGTCATTTGCTCAAGATTCATTAGCGCTCTCTTTATCGCAACAGGCGATTGCTATAGGTGCCGACAAAGAACTCAATGCGATAGAGCGTAGTTTTCTTTATATGCCCTTTATGCACAGTGAATCTTTGCTCATTCATCAACAAGCTTGCTTATTATATAAAAAGAATGGCATTGACAATAATTATCAATTTGAATTAAAACACTTGGAAATTATTGAAAAATTCGGCCGATATCCACATCGTAATAATATTTTAAATAGGCAATCAAGCACTGAAGAGAGCGACTTTTTAAGCCAACCTAATTCATCATTTTAACAACGAGCGCTAAGTGACCTTATGATTAAAACGTTAATACTAAATTTATCCCGTAAACTAGGGCTGCTCCTATTGCTACTAACAGGTACATCAACGTTAGCTACCGAGTTAACCGTAGGTATGAAAGCACCAAATTTTAATTTGCAAGCAACTAACGGAGACTTTTATCAACTAAGTGATTACCAAGGCAAACAAGCAATTGTTCTGGCTTGGTATCCTATGGCGAATACTCGAGGTTGTACTTTTGAATGTAAATCATTAACTGAACAAGGGCATTTAATTAGAGAGTATAATGTAAGTTATTTTATGGTTAGTGTTGATCCGCTTGATGATAATCGTGATTTTGCCAAAAAAACAGGTGCAGACTTCCCTATGTTAAGTGACCCAACTAAGCAAGCAGCCAAAACTTATGATGTATTAAATTTTTTTAGAGTCGCGAGTCGAGTTACTTTTTATATTTCTATTGAGGGGAAAATTTTACATATTGATGAAGACGTTTCGCCTAAAACAGCGGCACCCGATATAGCAAATAAACTAGGTGAATTAAATATTGAAAAAGCAGCCATGAACAATAAACATTAACGTTATGGCTAAGCCTAATAAGAAAGGTCCAACAAAAACCATCGATATTTTTTGCAAGGCATGCAACACTCCTTTATTTAAATATCGTAAAGGCGGGAAAGGCGCTTTGGTAAAATGCTTTAAAGAGCGCATTAGCCAAGATTACACCTTAACAGCGGGTGTTTGCCCTAAATGCGAAAAAGTATTCGCTCGGGAAACACTGGTAAGAGGTACACCTGCTTATAAAATTATCGGTGGTAAAGTTTGGTTCAAATAAAGGTATTACTTATTAAAAACATTTTGAACGGTACAAATTTCCTATCGTCTTTATTATTATAATCCGACGGTATTATTCATTTCATTAAAAGCTAATTCAAGCTCAGCTAATTCGGCACATGCACCTTTAATATCTCCTTCTTGATATTTATACTGTATCGTATGTGCAATCATATGAATTTTATTATGAACTTTTTCAAGTTGCGCTATACATTTTTCTTCAAATATATGCTCTTTCTTTTTCTGCAGGATCCAGTTGCCACAGTGGCAGAGCTGACTATCAATAATTGGCCAGAAGTTATCGTCATCGGTTGACGATTCAAGCACACTTCTAAGTTTATCTTGCCACTCTACAGTAATAAGTCTGAATATCTCTAGACTATTTTCTTTTTTATTATGATGCTTATTAGCACAAAGAAGCCAGCTTTTATTCGGAATATAACTGCTTAGCCAAGGTAAAAAAATTAGAGCAGGCATAGGTTTAGCTATTGCATAGCCTTGAGCTTGTTCACAGCCCATGAGTAATAGTATTAGACCATGATTGGTAGTTTCAACACCTTCAGCAATAACACTGCGGTTAAATGATTTAGATAAAGCAATTACCCCATCGATGATAGAGTAATCATTTGGATCATCTAACATATCTCGGACAAAGCTTTGATCAATCTTAATAATATCAACAGGTAAACTTCTTAAATGGGTCAATGAAGAGTAACCTGTACCAAAATCATCTAGAGCAAAACCTACGCCTAACTGCAGTTGGCATGTCTCGATAATATTATTTATTTTATTAATATCGCCTAAAGCAGAACTTTCTAATATTTCTAATTGTAAATATTGGGGGCTGATAGAAGAGTGTTTAGCTAAGCATTTTTCAAGCACGGCAACAAAAGTAGGGGAGAGTAGATGATTTGATGAAATATTAACACTAACTTCAAGTATAACCCCTTGCTGTTGCCAATAATCAAGTTGTTGTATAGCCTCATTTATAACCCATTCACCAATCATAATCTCTAATGGTGTGCCATCGATAAATGGTAGGAAGTCTAATGGGGGAATGAGTCCATTTTCAGGGTGAATCCAGCGTATTAAGGCTTCAACTCCAAATACATCACCAGTAACCATGTTAACTTTTGGCTGATAGTACAATTGAAACTCATTATTAACTAAAGCCTGTTTAATTTCTTCTAGTCGGTGGTGCTTTTGAATAATACGTTGGTCAGAATCTGGATTATATAGCTGGGAACGATCCTTACCCGACAATTTAGATTGATACATTGCGTGGTCGGCGTGACGTAGTAAAGTATCTATATCACCATCATCTGAGGGGTATAAAGTAACCCCACTAGAGGCGGTAATATTATGTTGAATATTATCAATAATATAAGGTAGCGCTAACGCTTGATGAATACGAGTCATGGTACCCTCATATTGTGGTGCTGATTTAATATCATTAAGTAAGATGGCAAACTCATCGCCACCTTGACGTGATACCGTATCTTCTTTTCTTATACAGTTTTTGATACGCTCTGCTACTTCAATTAATAAGCGATCACCCGCTTCATGACCATAGTTATCATTGACCGGTTTGAAATCATCTAAATCAAGAAAGCACACAGCAAGTTGATGTCCTGTACGTATACTATGGGCAATAGATTGATTAAAGCGGTCTACAAATAAAGCACGATTAGGCAGTTTTGTGAGTACATCATAATGAGCCATCAGGTTAAGTTGATCTTGTTGTCGTTTGCTACTAGTAATATCAGAAAAAACACTAACATAATTAGTTACTTCATTATGGTTATTTTTTAACGATGAAATAGTGAGTAATTCAGCATAGAGTTCTCCAGACTTTGTTCTATTCCATACTTCGCCTTGCCAGTATCCCTGCTCCGTGACTGATTGCCACATATCTTCATAAAACTTCAAACTTTGCTTACCAGAGTTCAATATAGCTGGACGTTTGCCAACAATGTCCTCACGGCTGTAACCTGTGATTTGGCTAAATGCAGGGTTAACATCAACGATGAGCTGTTGTGCATCCGTAATAATGATGCCTTCATGGGTATCACTAAATACTCTAGAGGATAACTTGAGTTTTTCTTCGGTATTTTTTCGCTCAGTAATATCTTGAATGAAACCCGATATCTTGTGGGGTTTTCCATCGCTATTAACTATTACTTTGCCCCGACACTCGATCCAACGCTCCTTACCATCACTGGGTTTAACGATTCGATATTTGACATGATGTTCTTTACCTGTAGAGAAACTTTCTTTAATCGATGCAACAAAGGCTGGATAGTCGCTCTTATTCATAATGGCACATAATGTCTCAGGTCCCACTTTAGGTTCTGGATTGAGTCCAAATAAAGCGTACATTTGTTCAGACCATATTGCTGTTTTTTGATCTGAAAGTAGCTCCCAAGATCCCATTTTTGCATAAACTTGAGTTTCTTTTAGCTTAGATTCACTATATTTAAGTTGTACCAACGATTTTTTATAGTTGGTAACATCTCTAGCAACACCTAATATGCCTATTAAGTTTCCTTGATTATCGGTCATCGGTGTTTTTATCGTTTCAATAAGTTCAACATGACCGTCATCGGCAAAAGTAACCGATTCTTCATTGGCAGTAGCTTTATCTGCGATTAGTGCTTTTTTATCATTGTATCGAAAAAAATCAGCGAGCTCTTTGTCTACAAAATCATAATCTGTCTTACCCACAATATCCTTTTCTTGAGCGCCAAACATTCGTTCAAATTTGGAATTACAAGAAAGGTAAACACCTTCTTTATCTTTTAACCAAATCATATCTGGTATGGTATTTAACAATGTTTTGATCAGTGTCTGGTTTGATTCTAATTCGGTAAATAATAGGTGTTCTTCTGTAACATCTCTAAAAACAAGGACGATTCCACTAATGTCACCTGCAGGATTGCGGATAGGAGCACCTGAGTCTGCTATTTGGTATTCAGCGCCATCCTTAGCAATAAGCATTGTATGATTCGCTAGCCCGACGATTAACCCTGTGTCGAGTACCTTTTTTACCGGATTACTGGCTGGTTTTCGTGTGTGAGCATGAATAATATTAAAAACATCAATTAAAGGTTTTCCTATCGCTTGATCAGATGTCCAACCGGTAAGTTGTATCGCAATTGGATTGATATAGGTAACAATGCTATGTATATCTGTCACAATGACCGCATCACCAATAGAGTTTAGCGTAATACGTATACTTTCTTCTTGTTTATGCAATGTCATTATATTTTTATTTATTTTTGTATTATAACGTAGTAATAAACCACCGATGAGGCTCCCTAATATAAAAATAAAGGTAATTAACAATTGTTCCATAGTCTTAAACGTTTGTAGCTCTTTAATTATTATTTTTTGTAAAGCGGTTTCAACATCATCAGCAGCAAGGTTAAATGCTAAAAAAGCTTGGTCAAGTTGTTGATCAATGTCAGAGCCAATACCTGATGTTGATTGTGCAGCCCACCGTTGTTGAGCAATTTGACGGAAGTTATGAATACCAGCGATTGTTTTTTTTATTTTTAGTCGTAAATGAGGGTTTTTTAACAGGAGAAAGGAGCCTTCATCATTTTCGCCTCCTTCAAGCATTGCATATGCATTCCATTCAGATTGCTCAAGGTGGAACCATATAGCTTCAATATCAACAGTTTGATCACCACTAATAACCTCCTCAAACCACAAATGTGCCATGGTTGCTTCAAGCTTAATTTCCATAGCCGCATCAACCAAAGGAGAGTAGCGTACTGCTATATTGCGTCCAGTGTTGAATGAATAGTAAACGATTGTGACGATGAGTAACGTTAGTGAGATAGAAATAAAGAGTATTTTACGAGAACCAGTTTCCATTAGGTACATCCATGTTTAGTACAATGATTAAAATTTCAGGGTAGGGGAAATGTATTATTTATTTCAACTTTAAAAATACAAATTTGTTTATCCTATGTTGTTCTATAATTATACAGTTATAGAATTTAATTAGCTAATATCACTTGAATTGAAATTACTATTTCAATTGATAAAACATCAAAAATATGAGGGTATAAATGTTGAAAAAGCTAGCGATTGTCTAGCATTATTGACATGGTTTATTGAAAAGATTATTGTTTTCATTGGGTCAAGAACAATCATTGATTTGCCTTTGATTTTTCTGAATAATTATTATAAAAATTACAGTAGATAATAGAATATGAAAATTGAAGCAATAATGGATGATAATATCATTTGTATAGATTTAGATGAAAGACTATCTGTTGTTAGGGAATTATTTATTAAACAAAAGTTTCATCACTTAATGGTTATCAATCAAAAGAATGAACTTGTCGCTGTTATTTCTGAAAGGGATTATTTTAAAGCAACAAATTCTAATCTAGAATTACCTACCGCAAATGATAAAGATTTAGCTATGTTAAACAAAAGAGTTCATCAAATTGTTTCTAAAAAATTAGTGGCAATTAAACAATTTACTCCTTTTAGTGAAGCGATAAAAGTTTTTCACGATACCGGTGTATCCTGCCTGCCGGTAATAAATAATAATAATAAGCCCGTAGGAATAATAACATGGCGAGATATTATTACTTGGCTATATAGTAAAGTTAATTCACCTAAAACTTAGGTGATATGTATGCAAAAAATGGATAGTAATGTCTTACTTTATAAGACATTTAGTTAACCAGATACCAATATCATTAAGTTGCTGTGGTAGTACACTGTGCGCCATTCGATAAGTTTTCCATTGAGTATTATAGCTTTTATTTTTCATTAACTCGTTTGCCATTTTACCTGATGACATCGGCACAACCTCATCAAGCTCGCCATGGTGTTGTAATATGGGGGTGTTTTTATTGGCCGTACTTAGCTGAGTAGGTAATTGATCTTTTATCGGTAAGTAACATGATAAAGCCATAATGCCTGCTAACCTTTGCTCAAAACGTAAACCAGTAAACAAACTCATGACACCGCCTTGACTAAAACCAGCTAAAACAATATTACTTGCTGCAATTCCATTATCAATTTGCTCTTGAATTAAAGCGTGTACCAAACACTCAGATTGAAGTACACCATCCATATCTGCTCGATTATGTAAATCGTCATTTTTAATGTCGTACCAAGCTGGCATCATAAAACCATTGTTGATGGTAACAGCCTGTTCGGGAGCATGAGGAAAAATAAAACGTATGGCGTGATCCTGTGGTAAATTTAACATTGGCACCACGGGCGCAAAACCTGCGCCTGAATCACCTAAACCATGTAACCATATTACACAAGAAGTGGCAGTTGTTTTTGGCTCGATTGTAATGCGATCAAGTAATGTTGTTTGTTTATTCATCATATCTCTTTGTGTTGAATGTTCTAGCGGCTTAATATACGCTAATTTGTTTGAAAGCAGAAAGTCTTTGATGTTTTTATAGGAAATTATTTAGAGGTATAAAGTAGCTGATATAGTAAATAAATGTCGTATAATCCCCAGATAAAAACGTCAACTATCAGATCGAATAATGAATTATACACTTAAGGTTAGCAATAAATGACTTGGTCAAAAACGGCAGCGATGGTTTGTCATGGTTTAGCTATTTTACCGATGTTAGTAGGCGGACTAATTTATGCTACTCGCGATAGTTATTTATCCTATCATGCCAAGGCCACTACTTATGTCTGGCAGGAACTAGCGCCAGGTCTACAAATATTGTTTAAAGCGATGTTAAATGGGGCAGGGAGTTTAATGTTATTAACAGCACTAACGCTTATACTCTTGTTAATTATACCCTTTAGGCAGAATGAACGATGGTGTTTTTGGGCAATACCGTTAATTGGTATTAGCGCAATGCTAGCAACCATACGAGCGGCGGTATTGGTTGATCTAAATACCGCGGCAAACCCACCATGGTTATGGTTGTTGTTCGTTATTGGCCTATTTATAAGCGGTTTGTTTTTATCTTATAAAAAATAATTGAATGAGGGACTTACCACTGAAGTCCCATCATAATACAACTTAAACCACTGCCAATACCAAGAAATGCGACTTTATCATTTTTTTTCAAAAAGCCCTGTTCAGTAGCGATCGCAGCAGTTACAGGTAGTGATACAGTCCCCATATTACCCAGTGTTGGAAATGTAATAAAATCCTGTTCTTTACTGATTTTTAGTTGTTCAAGTACGTGTTTACGATTAACCGAACCTATTTGATGGCAGATTAGTTTATCAACATCGGATCTTTGCCAACCAGATTCAGTTAAAAAATCTTGCCAAGTCAAATTACCCAAGTGCATGCCTTTTTTAAGCAGCAATGCCGCATCAGTGGTCATGACTTCTTTAAATAACCCTGGCGCAACTGGTTGCATGCCCCAATGACAAATTTCAAAATCGGCCGCTGATGTTCGGCTGGTCACTGTTAATAACTTATGTCCTTTAAGTTCTTGATAGCCTTGACCATTAGTAAAAGAACCGTCGGTTATTAAAATAGCTGTCGCGCCAGAGCCACCTGTAAGTGTGGCCAACGTATCAGCAAAAACAGCCATATTTGGGTTATCTAATAAATATTTGATGCTACTTTCAACAATACTATGAGCCGATTCACAAGAAACCACTAGGCCAGCTTTAATCTGTCCTAATTCGATACGGTTGGCGATATCAATGATACCATTCATTGTACCTAGGCAGGCGTTGCTAATATCATGAACAACCGTATTACTGTTTGCCCCTAGTTTTGCCGCCACTCTACAGGCGGTAGCTGGCTCGTAACCTTCTCGGCAAACGCCAGTGTAAATAATTGCGCCAATGCTATTAATATTTACATTGGTTTTATTTAGACACTTTTTAGCTGCGGCAATTGCGCCGTCAGAATAGCGAAAACCTTCATTCCACCAACGACGTTGCTCAATGCCAGTAAAGGCTTTCAATTGTCCTTTGGGTATATGAAGGGCTTTGTATACAGGTTCAAGCCTACGCTCTATTTCTTCGCTAGAAATAATACGTGGAGCCAGTTGATAACTAATATCATCGATAAATACGCGTGCGTATTGCATGTTAAGGTGAAAATCCATAAAAAGTAAAAATGATAAATATGAGGCAGGGATAACTACAACAGCATCCTAGTAAGGCGTTTTTCATATAGAGTAAATAATTACAATTAGCATTCAACTCTACAGATAAATGATTATACCTTAGTCTGAAGCATCCTTCACCGTTCACGTAGATTTATTTATATAACGGTTATTATTAACAAAATGAGTATATTGCTTTAATACAGCTAACAGAACTAAGCTGTTGTTATTTACTAAACAAATAAGAAAGAATGCGAGTTTAGCGATTATGTGAAATGAGCAGGTTAACCAGCTTTTATAAATCTGACTTGTAAAATAAAACTGAACAAACGGTTGTTGATTATTTTAATGAAATCATACAAATGGATAGTTTTATCTTATACGAAGAGGCGTTAGAATAACAAGAACTTATCAATACTCGCTAAAAATCAACTCTGAAACTTGAGTAAAGGTCAGTTAGCTGTTTATATTTAAGATAAAATAATACAAGCTAACATCTATCTCTGTTTCACTTGAATATACATGATTTAGCTGAATCGCTCCTCTTTAAGTGGCGCGGCTATAAGTATCAATAACGACAATATCTAATCTACTTTACTGGAAAAACGATGGAATTATTACATTGGCTATCACTTGCCTCTATATGCATTTTAGGCGCTATGACACCAGGGCCAAGTCTTGCGGTGGTACTAAAACATACTATGTCAGGTAGCCGAAAAAACGGTGTTTATGCCAGTGTATTTCATGGTTTAGGTGTAAGTATTTATGCCGTATTAACGGTGCTTGGTATGGCAGTAGTTATCAAAGAAACGCCTTGGTTATTTAACTTAATAAGATACTCAGGCATTGCTTTTTTACTGTGGCTGTCATTCAAAGCACTTACAACCAAATCAACCTTTAGTGGACAGGTAGTGAATGTTGCTCAACCGTCGTTTAAGAAAAGTGCCTATGAAGGCTTTATGATCGCTTTTCTAAATCCAAAATTAGCTATTTTCTTTTTAGCACTTTTTAGTCAGTTCATTAATGAGAGTTCATTATGGCAACAAAAAGTGATTATGGTGCTTACGGTTGGCGGTATTGATACGTTGTGGTATTGCTTAATTGCTCTCGTATTTTCCCAGTCAACAATGATTGATAAACTGAAAGAAAATACCCATATAATTGAAAAAACCACGGGTGTTGCCTTATTACTGTTAGCAACAAAAATGTTATTTATTTAATTTTATAGGGTTTAATTCTTCGCCGTTTACGGCGTCAAGGGAACAGGGATAGAAACCTTGATTTAATTGACGCGCTTCAAACGCTGCTTTGAAGGGGGTAAAATTACTTTATACGACGCTAAATAATTCAAATGGTTTTCGTTATTTATCAGCATTAGCACGAGTACCAAATAAAATAATTAAGTCATTACTTTATTTGGTAAATAGCTTATTTCGTGAAATTAGCGGCTTCTGAAATAGAGCCTCGAACAAGGTTGGCAACTTCTTCAGAACTCTTTGTCGCGACTTCATATGCGTTTTGTGCCGAAGCTGAAACTTTTGTTTGAAGTTGATCAGTATAATATTTTTGATCGTCTATCACTTTAGTCAAATCAGTTTGCGTTGATAACGTTTTCGTTTGCGCGGCAATTTCCCAACAAATAGCCGTTAGAAATGTTTTTTGTAAATTTATTAATTGTTCAAAAGATTTTGTATTGATTTCTATAAGGCTATTGAATGGCTTTATAGCAGTTGTAAATTGTTCTGATATTTTTGTAAACATAATAAAGCTTCCTTTAGTAGTACTGCGGTGCAGCAATTAATTCAAAATCAGTATAGAATGATAAAATATTGACGTCAATACTTTTTATGCTGCCTAGCAGCACTGGGATTAGTAAATGATAATATTTGTTTTTCTTTATTATTATCGACACAATATTGCACCGCTATTATTTGATTGAGCGATATTAAAAGTAAGATGAAATTACTCGGTTTTTATTATTAGGGTTGTACTGGCTCTATATAAGCACTAGTTCCCCACAAAGGAACGGTAGAAAGGCTATGTTTAAAACTTCCTGATATTTCGCTTGTAGAGTAAGAGATATACATCAACGTTTGGTTTTTAGCATCATATATTCTTCTAATTTTCATTGTCTTGAAAAAAATACTTTTAGATTTTTTAAATACCACTTCACCTGACTTAGATTTGTCTATTTGAGCTATCATCTCAGTAGTTATTTCGCCTGTTCTTCTACAAGAAATAGAGCTATCACTAGGATCAGCAAAGCTAAAATTATCTTCTATAGATGCGATGTGACACGTTACCCCTGAAATAATATCATCTTTTAACATATTTAATTTTATGTCTTTTAGTGTAAATACACCAAGTGATACATCACCGACTTCATTGTCAGAACAAGCAGTAATGAATGCAGTTAAATATACTGCAATTATTATTTTTTTCATTGGGTTACCCTAGTGTTAGTCTGTGCTGTTAGAGTTTATCACAATCAAAATAGTTAGGAATAATAAGTTTTTTATCATTCAAACGTTTAACTTATGTAGGTAATGACTGCGCCAAGGAAGCCGTTAGTTAAGTTTTACCAACAACAAAAAAAAAAACTATTATCAGTAAAAATAAAATATAGGTTTGTTAGCGACTTTTGACGTAGAATTATTACCCATCAATTAATAGGAAATTGTTCCTATAGCACAGGATCATTTAAGAGAGATATGAGAGTAAGAATGAAAAAAAAGCAACAAACACCATTACTTTCTAGTGAAGGCACACTTTACTTATTACGTCACGGTGAAATAGCAACGCCTGGTATTTTAGCAGGAAAAACTGATGTAGCGCTCTCTGAGGTTGGACGTAAACAATTATTACAGGCCACTGGTTCATTAATAAATATTAGTCGCTGTATTAGTTCGCCTTTAATACGTTGTCATGACGGGGCAAGTCAGTATTGCCAACAACACCATTTACCATTAGAAGTTGACAGTAAATTGCGAGAGATGGATTTTGGCGACTGGGATGGTAAACGTTATCAGGCATTGTGGAAAATGGATGAGCAGTCAGCCACTAGCGCGATAGGCAATTTTTGGCAAAACCCTTGGCAGCACCAACCACCCAATGGTGAAACAATGGATAGTTTTGTTAGCCGTGTGGATAACTGGTGGCAAGACTATTGCGCCGACAGCCAGTTGCATAATACGCTTGTATTTACCCATGCAGGTGTGATCAAACATATACTGGCCAGAATTCTACATTTACCTATTCCTGGCACAGTGCATATGGCCTCAATCGATGTGCCGTATGCAAGTGTGATCAAAATATCTTTATATCGCGATGAAAACGAAAAAGTTTGGTCAAAGCTTATGTTATAAGTCATATGATCTTTGTCACTTGAAAAGGTAAATAACGCTTGCTATTTCCGCTGAGCCGTTGATAATCGCGTTCTGTAAAAAAGTCATTAATTTTTAATGTTATTGCAAGAAAATGCAATATTTGGGAATGTGGTGAAAAACCACAACTGTGCCCGCAACTGTAAGTCAATAAAGAGTACACGCTTAATTTGAGCTGTTTTTTGATATTGACAAGTCAGGATACCCATTAAAATATTAATCAATTATATCAATTCGAGCGGGTTACTCGAACACTGTATATTCATTCATTTGTTATATAACGTTACGTTAACAACAAAGAATCGATTGTGCGCTGTTTGACCGTTTGATAAATAAGCGAGTGAACATTGAGCCAAGGTCTAAAAATAGCTAAATCAGCATTATTAACCGCAGAACATCTTAGTTGGTGCACTGATGGTAACCTGATCCTTGATGATATTAGTTTCATCGTTGAGCAAGGTAGCTTTACCGGTATATTAGGACCAAATGGTGCTGGTAAATCAAGTTTGCTACGTTGTTTATATCGCTTTGTTAAACCTGAACAAGGTCTTGTGAGTTTTGAGCGTGATGATATTTGGCAGCTAAATGCCAATGATTACGCTAAAAATGTTGCTGTTGTGCTGCAAGAAACCCCCTCGCATTTTAATTTAACCGTACATGATGTAGTTGCGCTAGGGTTAATTCCCCATAAAGGGCTATTTGCACGGGCAAATAAAGCGGATGATGAAAAAATAGTAAAAGCGATAGCACAAGTTGGATTGGTGCATAAAACACAGCAAAATTTTGAACATTTATCGGGGGGAGAAAAGCAGCGCGCATTAATTGCACGTGCCATCGTACAATCGCCCCGTTTATTGATTATGGATGAACCAACAAGTCATCTGGATGTGCGCTATCAAATTCAAATAATGGAACTAGCAAAATCACTTGGCATCACTGTTATCGCCACTTTTCATGACCTAAACCTTGCCAGTGCTATGTGTGATGATTTATTGGTTTTAGATCAAGGTAAGTTGGTTTGCCAAGGCACGCCTAAAGCGGTGCTGACTAAAGAAATGTTATCCGATGTTTTTGGCGTTTGTGCTGATATTAGTGAACATCATCAGCATAAAGTTCCACACATTTCATATTACTATGGTTATATTCAAGATGAACATGGAGAGCATCATGTTTAAAGCCGAGCAGACTAAAGCAAATAAGCGCCAAGCAAATCAAACTCAAAAAAAGACGGGTGCATGGTTAGAAACAAAGCAGATTAGTCAATCGGCGGTAACCATAGTTGCGGTATTGATGTGCTTTGTTAGCCTCTTTTGTGCGTTATCTTTTGGTGCGGCAGATATTTCGTTTACCGATGTTTGGTACAGTATTTGGCCAACTGAAACAGGTAAAGACATTGGTTTTATTCAACGTATTATCTGGGAGTTACGCATGCCTAGAGCCATACTCGCATTACTTGCGGGCTCAGGCTTGGCAATTTCAGGACTTATTCTACAAACGGTTACACGTAATCCATTAGCCGATCCCTACTTATTTGGTATTTCATCAGGTGCTTCGTTGGGCGTTGTTATACTGATCACTTTTACTGGCAGTATCTTTACCCCTATGACACCTATTGCCGCTTTTGCTGGCAGTTTGGTTGCTATGTTCATGTTAATGTTAATTGCTGGGCGTAGGCAAAGTCAGCAGGTTGAATCTATGTTACTTGCCGGTGTTGCCTTATCCTTTTTGTTTAGCTCCTTTACCAATTTGTTGCTCTATCATACCGATCCACAGGCGGTTACCGCGGTGTTATTCTGGACCATGGGGAGTTTTTCACGCGCGCAGTGGGAAAACTTGTTATTTCCAACTGTTGTTATTATAGCTTGTATCACTTTTATGTTGGCTTATCGACGCCAATTAAATGCGATGTTATTAGGTGATGAAAGTGCAATGACATTGGGGATTAACGTGAATCGTTTTCGCCTTATTATGTTGCTATTAAGTTCGTTGATTACCGCAACACTGGTTTCTATGTGCGGTGGTATTGGTTTTGTTGGTTTGATGATTCCGCATATTGTTCGATTTTTTATCTCCCAAGGTACTATTTTTGGTATTTTGCTTACCGCACTTGTTGGTGGCATATTTATGATTTGGGTTGATATATTATCGCGTACTGTTTTAGAAAACCAAGAGTTACCTGTCGGGGTTATTACTGCTGCAACAGGCAGTATATTTTTCCTTACCTTACTTTATTTTAGAAAAAATCAACCCAGTTAATCAAGGCAATTGATTATCCCATAGAGATACATATGACCTTTACAATTCAACCCGTCAGCCCAAAATTTGATGAGAAAATTCAAGCGAAAATTGACGGTAAGACCAAGCCATTAGGTGCGCTTGGACAGTTAGAGACTACGGCTAAAGCCCTAGCACGCGTGCAGGCTATGGTTACTAACCAAGTTGATTCTTTAGTTATCAACCAGCCAAGTCTTATTATTTTTGCGGGTGATCATGGTGTTGCTGCAGAAGGTCTTTCAATCGCACCCAGTGAAATTACCGGACAAATGGTTGCTAACTTTGCTACGGGTGGTGCCGCCATTAATGTTTTTTGTCGTCAATTGGGTTGGCAATTAAGTGTTGTTGATGCCGGTATTTTAACTGAGCCTGCGGCGCAGTTAACGGTGATTAACCAGCGGTTAGGATGTATCACTCAGCCGCTACATAAAGCACCGGCAATGACATTAACAACCGTTGAGCAAGGCTTTGCAATGGCAAAGGGTTTGATCAAGCAAACGAAAGCAAATGGCAGTAACCTAGTCGCTTTTGGTGAAATGGGCATTGGCAATACCACCTCGGCATCAGCCATTATGGCCGCGATTATGCAAATTTCCGCAGCAGAAACGGTCGGTAAAGGTACCGGTATCTCTGATGATGTGCTAGTTAAAAAACAAAAAGTGGTGAAACAAGCGCTTGAACTTCATCGTGATAAATTAACTGATCCCATGCAAATGTTGGCGTGTTTAGGCGGTTTTGAAATAGTACAAATTACCGGCGCTATGTTAGCCGCAGCTGAAGAAAAAATGCATGTTTTGGTCGATGGTTTTATCTGTACTGCCGCAGCAATGGTCGCCATACAGATAAACCCTGCGGTAAAAGACTATATGATTTTTGCTCATTGTTCTGGTGAGCAAGGACATCAAAAAATGCTGCAATGGCTTAGTGTTGAGCCATTATTAAATCTAGGTTTACGTTTGGGCGAAGGTACGGGTGGAGCATTAGCGCTGCCTTTAATTCAAGCCGCCGCTGCCTTTTACAATGACATGGCAAGTTTCGAACAAGCGTCAGTGACTAACGTTGTTTAGCCACTGTTTACAATGATGGTCACTGTTGCCACGATGATAAGTACGATAGAAAATAAATGATGAATACCAGCCAAAAAGAAAACTTACAAGATGAAAAAACACTGCTGTTACTCGCAATCAGTTTTTTTACCCGTATACCGGTGCGTTTACCCGCAGAAATTACGCCAAGGCAATTAAACAAAGCCAGTCGTTATTTTGCTGTGGTTGGCTTGCTTATTGGCTTTATTTGTTCATTAGTTTATCTGGTATCGGTTGAATATTTACCTAAATCAATTGCTGTTTTGATTGCCATGGCAGCAAGTCTATTAGTCACCGGCGCCTTTCATGAAGATGGCTGGGCTGATGTTTGGGATGGTTTTGGTGGCGGTTGGAGCATAGATCAAAAGCTAGATATTATGAAAGACAGTCGTTTAGGCACCTATGGTGCAGCGGCTTTGTTTATTATTTTATTACTGAAATTTCACAGTTTGATGGCACTTGCTTCACCGGTTTTTGCGTTTATTTTGGCCAACACCTTGAGCCGAGTCGTGGCAACGAGTTTAATTTATGACATGCCATATGTTGCCTTAGACGCTACGTCGAAAGTTAAACCACTTGCTCAGCACTTATCGAACAAGAGCTTGACCATGTTACTGGTGACGGGGCTTTTAGTCAGTTTATGTTTGTTATCTTTAGGTGAATGTTTTTTATTGTTTGTGATTTTATTTTTATTTAGAGCACTGTTAGCCTCTTGGTTTACTCGTCAATTAGGTGGTTATACCGGTGACTGTTTAGGCGCAGCACAACAAAGTAGTGAAATTGTTATTTATTTGAGTTTATTACTTTTTGGTTATGGCGATACCATCATCAATACCAGCATGGGAGTAATAAACTAATGTCTATTCATTTGATTTTAGGCGGCGCACGTTCGGGTAAAAGTTCATTTGCTGAAACGCTTGCCAAGCAGTATGAAAAAAATGAACAATCACAGGTTTATTATTTGGCAACAGCGCAATCGCTCGATGGTGAAATGTCAGCGCGTATCAAACAACATAAACAACAAAGACCGAAGCATTGGGCGCTAATTGAATCACCAATTCAATTAGCCAGCGCCATTAAACAATTAGTGTTAACACACCAAAGTGAACATAAAACGCCCATCACTATTTTAGTTGACTGCCTTACCTTATGGCTAAGCAATTGTTTATGTTCGTCTGAAAAAAATCAATGGCAACAAGAAAAACAGCATCTACTTAATGTACTCTGTGATTATGCCCAAACGAGTGAGGTAAACTTGCTGTTAGTGAGCAATGAAGTGGGCCATGGCATTGTGCCTATGGGAGAGCTATCACGAGATTTTGTTGATCAAGCGGGCTGGCTACACCAAGAAATTGCCGCGATAGCTACAAATGTAGACTTTATTATGGCTGGCATTGCGCTTTCTCTAAAATCGAACCCGCTTAAATCAAAATCACTTAATTCACAGGTGAAAAAATGAAAACCTTGATGATACAGGGAACTACCTCAGATGCAGGTAAAAGCACGGTTGTTGCAGGGCTTTGCCGTGTTTTTGTTAATCGAGGTTTTAAAGTAGCCCCATTTAAACCACAAAATATGGCATTAAATAGTGCGGTAACTGAAGATGGCGGTGAAATAGGTCGAGCGCAAGCATTACAAGCCATTGCCGCTAATATAGCGCCGCGTGTTGATTTTAATCCTATTTTATTAAAGCCCAATAGTGATACAGGTGCGCAAGTTATTGTACACGGTAAAGCAATTTCAAATATGGAAGCAAGCAGTTATCACGACTATAAAAAAGTAGCGATGAACGCGGTCGTTGAATCTCATAACCGGCTAGCGAAAGAATTTGATGTACTGATGGTTGAAGGAGCAGGAAGCCCCGCTGAAATTAACTTACGCCAACATGATCTTGCCAATATGGGTTATGCTGAAAAAGTTGATTGCCCCGTTATTTTAGTTGCTGATATCGATCGTGGAGGTGTATTTGCGCATTTAGTGGGAACGCTTGAGTTATTGTCTGAGTCTGAACAAGCTCGCGTAAAAGGCTTTATTATTAATCGTTTTCGCGGTGATATTAAATTACTTGAATCAGGTTTAACTTGGCTAGAAGAGCGTACCGGGAAACCTGTTTTAGGCGTTTTACCTTATCTACACGATTTAGCGCTTGATGCTGAAGATGCTATTGCACTTGATAACATTATGCTTGATGACAGAGTTAGTTCGAGCAAGATTTCAATCGTTGTGCCTTTACTGCCACATATTAGTAACCATACTGATTTTGACCCCTTAAGACTTAATCCAGAGATAGATTTACGCTACGTAAAAATGGGTGAGCGTATTGAACATTGTGATTTAATTATTCTACCCGGTAGTAAAAACGTGATTGCTGATTTGGCATTCTTAAAATCGCAAGGTTGGCAAGAAGATATCAATCGTCATTTGAGATATGGCGGTAAAGTGTTGGGTATTTGTGGCGGTTTACAAATGCTAGGGAGTAAAATATTTGATCCCCATGGTATTGAATCTACGGCTGAAGAAAACGGAGAAAGAGCCATTTCAGGGTTAGCTCTAGCTGATTTCACCACAACATTAACCACATCTAAAACACTGACACAGGTTGCTGGCAAATTAGCGCTTGCGGGTAACCAATGTGATGTTTTTGGTTACGAAATTCACTGTGGTCACTCACAAGGTGTTGCCTTTAATAGCCCCTTAATCAGTGAGTTATCAATTGGAAGCACTGGTATTGATGGGTTTATTTCAGAAGATAATCAAATAGCGGCTACCTACTTACATGGTTTATTTGATCACGGCGCAGTAACCAGTGCGGTATTGCAGTGGATCAAAAAAGATCACGGCGTTCAATCTGTTATCAATATTGATCAACACCGAGAAATACAACTGAATCGTTTAGCGGATATTTGTGAGCAACATCTACAGATAGATGCTATTGAACAAATTTTACAAGCAGGTGTTACTAGCAACGGCGCACTCAGGAGGTGAACGCATGAAGGTTTTTTTCACTGAAACTTTTACTCGGGTTTTTACTCTGGCTATGTTATTGGTTAGTTTACTGTTTGCTTCGTTTTCAGGTGCAGCCGTACCACAACAAGCGGTGCCAAAAAGAATAGTAGCGCTTGCCCCTCATATTGTTGAGATGCTATTTGATATTGGTGCCGGGGAGCAAATAGTGGGGACTGTGGAATATGCTGATTTTCCAGATGCTGCATTGAAAATACCGCGTATTGGTGGTTATCACGGTATTCAAATTGAAAAAGTACTCGAACTAAAGCCTGATTTAGTGATTGTTTGGCGATCGGGTAGTAAAGATTCTGATATTGAGCAAATGGAAAAAATGGGGTTGAACATTATTTACAGCCAACCCCATAAAATTGAAGATGTGGCAATGGAGCTTCGAAAATTAGGTAAATATACCGGACATGAAACGCAAGCTGAAATGGTTGCTAACCGTTACTTACAACGACTTAAAAAATTACGTCATCAACACGAAAACATTGCGCCCATTAAAGTATTTTATCAACTATGGCCTAACCCTATGCGCACCATAAACAAAGAAACCTGGATTAATCAATTGATTGAAGTATGCCAAGGGCAAAATGTTTTTGCTGATAATCCGACCCCTTATCCACAAATAGGTATTGAAAATGTCATTGTTGCGCAACCTGAAATTATCATTTTGCCGGATGAAAAATCGAATAAAGAACAACCGATAATTAACTGGTATAAATGGCCAGAAATTCCCGCGGCAAAGCACAATCGCTTTATTCGCATTAATGCAGATTTAATGCATAGATTCAGTACCCGTATGTTAGATGGTATTGAAGATATGTGTAAAAAAATTGATGCGTTTCGTTAAACGTATCTGAGATTAAGTAAATCAACGAGTGGAAAACTTTCCACTTTAACTATGGTAGGCAATGAGGGAAATCTATGGAAATTAGATACTGCCCCCGCAACGGTAATTTCTCGTCGATGTTATAACGAGTTTGAGTCCGACACCTTGTACTTACCTAATAATCATCTAGCTGAAACAAACAGTTGGGTGATCAACATGATGCGGAGGGCATCATAGAGCGAGGTCATATGAAAACTAAACAAATTAAAAATTTCTCAAAATCTACGTTATCACTAGTAATAACGGCATCATTAACCACAGCAATGAGTTTATCTGTACAAGCAAATATGGATATTGCTGAAGCTGAGTTAGAAACAATGACGGTTACCGCTAATCGTAGTGCTGCCAACATTAATGAGTCATTGGCAACACAAGTGGTTATTACTCGTGCGGATATAGAGCGTATTCAACCAAAATCTGTATTAGATATGCTTGCAACTGTTTCAGGGCTTGATATTTCAACCAACGGTGGTCGCGGTCAAAACTCATCAGTGTATATGCGTGGTGCAAATGCTAGCCACACCCTAGTATTACTCAATGGTGTTCGCATAAGCTCAGCGAGTTTAGGCTCAACCAATGTACAAAGTATTGCTCCTGAGCTAATTGAACGTATTGAAATCGTGAAAGGACCTCGTGCGGCATTATGGGGCTCTGATGCTATTGGTGGCGTTATTCAAATATTCACGCGTAAATTAGAAAGCGGTGAATACTTTGCTAGTGCTAATTTCGGCAGCGAAGGTTATCAAATGCTAGGTGCAGGTGTTGGTATAAAACATGGCGATGGCTTTACCAGTATTAGCGTGAACCATGAAGAAAGTGATGGTTTTGATGTTAAAGATGATGCAGAAACGGATGATGACGGTTATAGCTTTAATTCTTTAGCGATTAATGGTCAACAACAAGTAAGTGATGCTTTAGCTATTAACTGGTTAGCGCAAATTGATCAGGGTGATACAGAGTACGATAATTCTAGAGCCAATGAATCAGAAATCAATAACCATGTTTGGCAAATAAGCGCGGCTTATCAGTGGCAATTAGCGGATATAAACAATACCACTCAAGTAAATATCGGTCAAAGTAGAACATCAAATATCGGCTATGGCTATGGTACGAGTAAAAATGAAGGAAATCAGTTCGACACTCGCCGCAACCAATACTCAGTCATTAATAACAGTGATATTTCTTCAAACTTTCAAGTGAATTTAGGTGCCGAACTATACCAAGAAACGTTGAAAGGGTCGTCTGTTTATAGTGAATCAGAACGTGATGTTACCGGTGTTTTTGCTCATACCGTTTATCGCTATGAAAAATTCAGCTATGAATTAGCGGCACGCTATGATGATGTTGAAGGTATTGATTCAGAAACTACTTTTAATAGCAGTATTGGTTATCAATTAACGGATAACACCCAAGTAAGCTTTTCAGCTGGTACGGGGTTTAAAGCACCAACGTTTAATGATTTATACTACCCGTTAGATTCTTGGGGCTATGTCGGTAACCAAGACCTAGTATCAGAAACTTCAAAAAGTTATGAAATTAGCGTAAAAAGCCAGTTTGATCACTTATCAATTGCTGTGAATGTTTATAAAACAGATATTGAAAACTTAATTGATTGGTCGGGCTCAGATATTGATGGCAATACAACAGCTGTAAATGTTGATGATGTTGAAATTCAAGGTGCTGAATTTGGCTTGAATTACCAAGGGCTTGGCGGTAGTCACCAATTCAATGTGAGTTATATTGAAGCTGAAGATGCTGCAACCGGCGATCAATTAAGTCGTCGTGCTAAAGAGCATGCTAACTATCAATTTGATACGAAGCTAGGTCAAGCAGATGTTTATGCCGAGCTACAATATAAAGGCAAGCGCTATGAATATTTATGGGGGGGAGGAGTTGTCAAACTTGACAGCTATTCACTCGTCAATCTTGGCGTTAGTTACCCAGTAGCTGAAAACTTTAAGGTACAAGTTAAACTTAATAACGCTTTTGATGAAAGTTATCAAACCGCTAACGGTTACTTTACTCAAGAACGCGTTGCTTATTTTGGTATTTCTTACCAAAATTAATTTATAATACGTAGGTGTTTTTTTTATTCAATATAAAATCTACGCTAACCTGTAATGCCTGTCAGTAAATAGCTGACGGGCATTTATCGGATAACTCATTTATGGTTGTATTGGTAACATAAGCCAAGGCATTTGCTAACCGTTCAAGCTGTTCATCTTTTGCTAAACCAAACCTTAACGCCTGTTTATCATCGGTTAGACGCACATAAACACCTTGCTGACATAGTGCAACAGAGTAACTTTCAACATCAATACCTTTTTTAAAATAAACGCTTTGAAATAGAGCGGTACCTGATATTGTCGTAATATATTCCAAAGGCAAATTTTCAGCAAGTATTGCCCGCAAGCTTACACTTAACGCCTTTAGCTTGCGTTGTTGCTGCTCTTGCCAATGCTTATCTGCTAATGCTTTTTGCGCAATAAATTGAGCAGGGCCGTTTACTTGCCAAGGGCCAAGATGTTCTTTAAATTTTGTGCACCAATTATTTTCGGCTATTAAAAAGCCAATACGAATGCCCGCTAAACCAAAAAACTTGCCAAATGAGCGTAAAATCAAGGTGTTTTTATAATTGTTGACCGTATTTGTCATTGATTGAGACGGTTTAATTACATCAATAAACGCTTCATCAATGACGAATAAACCACTACATTTTGCTAACTTTTCTTGATAGCTTATCAGCATTGATTGACAGTATAACTGCCCAGTTGGATTATTAGGATTAATGATCACTAAAACACAATGGTCTGAAATTTTTGTTAGTGCGGGTAATGCATCTTGATACCAACACAGGGTAAAACCTGCCATTTCCCAGGCTAGCGCATGTTCTTTATAACCTTGCTCAGGCAAATAAACGGTAGTTGAATGCGGATTTTGTTCACGCCAAAGTGTGGGTAATAGCTTTATTATTGCTTGACTACCGTTAGTCACTAACAAGCTATTAGCATCATAATAGTGTTTTGCTGCGGTTTCTAAGCCATTACTAGATTGTGGTAGTGCTTTGAATGATTCTTCAGGGATTTCTGGAATAGGGTAGTTAAGTGGCGCGATGCCGGTAGATAAATCTAACCAGTTTTCAGGAGTAATATTAAACTGTTTAGCCACTAATTGTAGTTGTCCACCATGAATAAGTGCCAAGATCGATTCGCCTAAATTTGGATGTGATAAAATGGTCTTGATTATACTAGAATATAACTGGCAAGTTGATAGATAAACACTAATAAAGTTAATGAAATAGCCGCTCGTCTAACTATGTTGATACTACGGGGGATATCCTCAATATTTATTGAGTCGCCCATACCTAATACCAGTGAATGAACAGTTTTTCCGTGATATAAAGCGCTGCCGCCCAATGTTCTTTTCATCACGGTAGCGCCTGCTGCCATGACCCAACCACCATTATGACTTTTATATTGATTACCTTGTTGATAGGCATTTTTTAACGCCAGTAAAAATGGCTGTTGCAGGGCATAAAGTAGGGTACAAACTTTACCGCTAATAAAACCTAAAATATCATCGGCTCGCGCAGCAAAAAAACCAAATGAATTGAAGCGGGTATTTCTATAACCCCACATGGCATCAAGTGTATTGGCAAGGCGATGTAATATCACTAAGGGAATACCGCCAATAATATAATAAACCAGTGAGGCGATAACCGCATCATGGCCATTTTCAAGCATAGATTCGACCGTTGCACGCGACATTTCTTTAGGTGTTAAGTTAGCGGTTTCGCGGCTAACAAGGTAACCGGTGAAGTGGCGCGCTGTGCTTAAATCTCCCTGACTTAACGGTTTAAAAACTTGCATGGCATGAAGATGTAAACTATTTAGCCCTAGAGCTAAATATAAAAATACTACTTCTATAATCAATTGTACGCTTACAGGCAATAGTACCAGTGATACATAAGACAAATAACAAATGGGAATAACGAGCAAACACCACGCGATTGTGCCAAGTATGGCGTTTGTTTTTGAGAATGAACTACTTTGGTTAACGGGCCTGTTTAACCATTGGTCCATTTTATTTGCTAAATTGCCAAAACCAACTAATTGATGATACTTTTTAGGCTCTCCTAAAATATGATCAAGCAGTAACGCTAACATTAAGGTGAGGCTGAGTTTAAAGGGCGTAACTAACAGAAAAATATCAGTTAAAAAGTGACTATCAGTCATATTGATACTTATTCCGAGATAATGGTTAAGTAGGGTGCTTTGGGTTGGAAGTCTAGAGTAACAATGCAACCATTTTTATATAAACTAAAGGCGTTATTAGTTGCCTTTTTACCGAGCAAAAACAGTAAACAACGCAGTGCTTCACCATGAAATATTACTAATAAGTTTTGTCCAAGGTGTTTATTGGCTAGTTGCTTCAGAGTATTAAAAATACGCTGTCCACAGGCTAAGGCTGATTCTGCACTATTAATTTGTAGTAAGGTAACTTGATGTAGCATTTCATCATATTCGGGCAATATGTTAAGTGTGCTTATTTCTTGTCCTTGCCAACTTCCTAAATTTCTCTCCATTAAATTTATTGATATTTGATGGCTAATATTGAGCTTTTGTTGACAAATATAAGCACTTTCCAGCGCACGACCAAGCGAAGAAGAAATAATCAGGTCAATATTTTTAGACGCTAACTTGTTTGCAACTTCCACAGACTGTGTTTTACCCAATGGTGTTAACTTACTGTCAAGTTGCCCTTGTAAGCGCTGAGTTTTATTCCACAGCGTTTCTCCGTGGCGCGCAAGATAAATTCTGGTTTTCATATATACCAAGTACATTAATTAATTGACCACTTAGCGATAGTTAAAAGGCTTAGAAGCAAGGCATTGATTAAAGATAATGGCGGGCAGCATACCGAAAACCGGCTTACAGTGCAATCGTCAAACACTGTGTTTTGTATTGCCACTAATCTGATGGAATAAGTCAATATTATGGAGGTGATGTTAGTTTTTCCTCTGGGATTGATGTTAGCATTAGCACAAAGATAAGGTAATTAAAGTTAAACGATCATGAGTAAAGTATTTGAACCATCGGACAGTCTTATTTTAAATGACATTATGCGTTACCGACGGGATGTTCGCGGTAATCGCTTCATTGATAAAGCCTTGCTGGATGAAACGCTTGAGCAGATATTGGATGCTGCGCTATTGGCGCCATCAGTTGGTTATTCTCAACCATGGAAATTTGTAGTGATTCAGGATGAGAGCATAAAGCAGCAGGTATTTGATAGTTTTTGTGAAGAAACTAAACATGCCAGCACCTTGTTTTCGGGTAAAAAAGAGCAAGACTATCAGCAATTAAAGCTTGAAGGGATTATTGAAGCGCCAATCAATATTGCCGTGTTTTATCAACCATCACAAAAGCCAGTGTTAGGACAAACAAGCATGGCCGAAATGGGAAAGTTTAGTGTCGTTTGTGCCATTCAAAATATGTGGTTAATGGCTAGAGCACTTAATGTTGGCATTGGTTGGGTCAGTATTATCGATCCACAAAAGGTGAAAGAAGCGGTTAATGCACCGCAAACTAGTGAGTTGATTGGTTATTTGTGTGTTGGCTATGTAAGTGAATTTTTAGCTGAGCCTGAATTGAAGCAAACAGGGTGGAATAAACAAAAGCACAAGCAGGATATTGTCTTTAAAAATAAATTTTAACTTTCAATTATGTGCATAGGCACATAGCTCAGGACGTCATCCCCGTGGTGTATTAATCGGGGGATCCAGTTTCTAAAAAATGATAAATCTTCGATCAAAAACTTCGAAGATGACATTTACAGCAAACTCCTGAGTTAACTACATAGGCATGTTCGATTATCTTATTTGCTATTACAGGTGCCTATTTGGATAATTGCGCCATTGTTCATCTTGATTAGCTATAAGCATTGGCGTAGTATCTGCGCTGATTTAGGTGTCTTCGGGTGTGTTTGTTCTATTTTATATGCAAATTCAATCTATTGAAGATGAAACGTGAAACTGGTGAAACACCAGTACTGCCCCCGCAACGGTAACTGTGAGCCGCAACAAAACCACTGTATATGATATGGGAAGGTGTTGCATAGGCGATGATCAGGAGTCCGGAGACCGGCCTATTTTACTCGACAACTGCGGTGGGCGGTGATTCAGAGACTAGTATATAGGCTTAAAAGCCAAACTTGGACTGAACACCAAACCGTTGTAATGCCAAGATTTTTTAATGGCTTTATTGTTTGCATCGCAAAGCCTATTGCCACATATACTAACTTTGATTACTTACACCGTTAATTTATTTAATGGAATCGTTATGAAATCAACCCGTTTACAATTATCCACTTGTTCGTTTGTTGCCATTTTTGCGTTATTGGCTTCGTTAATGCTAATGACACGTACACATCACTTCGCGACATTTAATCAGTTACCTAGTGCTTCTATTGCCATATTTTTCCTTGCGGGCATGTATTTACGCCGCATAAAATATTTTTGGTTTTTCTATATTTTATCTATTGGTATTGATTTAAGTTCATCTTATTTTCGTGGTCAATTAGGCGATTGTTTAACTGCTTCATATCCCGCATTAGCTTTTAGTTATGCAACTATGTTTGCGGCTGGTTTTTATACTCGGCCGAATTGGACACAACAAGTGTTGATGGTTAATTTAATAAAAGTAGCAGCCGCGCTTTTTATTGCCAGCAGTATCGCGTTTTTCATCTCAAATGGTAGTTATTACACGCTTTCAGGAAAGTTCTTGGAATTATCATGGGCAGAATACGGTGCTCGTGTTGATAAATATTACTTTAGATCGATATCTAATCCGGTTTTTTATGTGCTTTCAGCCATGGTAATGGATTGGGTGATAAACCGATATTTTAATGCCAATACAGCGGTTAACTCTGCATATAGAGAAATATTATGAATACAACAAAACAAGGTTTACCCTTTGAGCAGCTTCCAAATAACATCGCTGGCACAGGAGTGTTATGTCCGGCTTTGATCGTTTCGGCGCCATCATCGGGCTCTGGTAAAACTACCATTACAGCGGCTTTAGCGCGACATCATCGTAATCAAGGCCGTAAAGTAACGGTATTTAAAGTTGGGCCTGATTTTATCGACCCGATGATATTACGACAAGCCAGTGGTGAGTTGGTTTATCAATTAGATTTATGGTTGGTAGGTGAGCAAGGTTGTCGTCAGTTATTGTATCACGCAGCACTTGAGTCGGATCTTATTTTGATAGAAGGGGTGATGGGCTTGTTTGATGGCACGCCAAGTAGTGCTGATTTAGCACATTACTTCTCTATTCCCGTACTTGGCGTTATTGATGCTTCAGCAATGGCACAAACTTTTGCTGCCGTTACCTTTGGGCTGGCCAAGTATCGTCCAAATTTACCTTTTGCGGGTGTGATTGCTAATCGCGTTAACACCGCTAGACACCAAGAAATTTTACAGCACTGTTTGAGCGATGAATTTTGCTTTTTTGGTCGAATACCCAAAGATAACACTATAACTTTGCCTGAGCGCCATTTAGGGTTGGTACAAGCACAAGAGTTGGCTGATATTGATAGCCAATTAAACTTGGCCGCTGCGCATATGGCACAAACAGGGCTAGCTGAGTTAACTGAAGCGGTTGAATTTTTTCCCGTAGAAGAGGGCATTGAAGACGAAGTGATTGCAAAGGTGCTTGCTGGCACCCGTATCATTATCATCAAAGACAAGGCGTTTAGTTTTATTTATGCGGCTAATATTGCCTTCCTTATACAAGCAGGCGCAGATATCATATATTGCTCAGCACTCAATGATAGTCATTTACCCGAAGGTGATGTTTTATATCTACCGGGCGGATATCCAGAGCTATATGCCGAGCAGTTAATGAACAACCTTAGCTTTTTAACCGATTTAAGAGACTTTGCTCAGGCAAATAAACCTATTGTAGCTGAATGTGGTGGCATGCTTTATTTACTTGAACAGTTAACCGACTTTTCAGGTAAACAGTTTGCTATGGCGGGGCTAATTCCCGGTAGTGCCTTAATGCAAAAAAAGCTCGCCGCTATTGGCTCACAATCAGTTGAATTACCTTTTTTGGCTGCTCCAGACGCTATTGATAATACCGTGATGCGCGGTCATAGTTTTCATTATTCCAGCGCAGATATTACACTAACACCAATTAGCCAAACTAAGCACCATCCCAGTGGTCGACTTGGTGAGTTTGTTTACCTTCATAACAATATTGTTGCCTCTTATATGCATTGGTACCTGCCAAGTAATCCAGTACTTTCTTTAAAGTTATTTGATAAAAAGCGTTTTTTGTAGGACACAAGGCACTTAAACGTAAAGGCAGAATTTAAGTACCATTTTTTGCGCCTGATCAATTACTTAGTTACTGGGCCAAGATAGAATAACGGGTATTAAATCTAGTGTCGGGAATAGCAAATACTATGAGATGGGCTTACTTTATTGTACTTCAATTTATTTTTGTTTTAGTCATAGCGGGTCTGGTCTATAAACACAAGAACAATGCTGTCATTATCAAAACACCACCAACAGAGTTAGCTCAATGGTATAAGCCGGAAAACAAGCGGCAGGTGTGGCTGCATAATATGTTTAAACTGCGTCGGGAAATGCAGGCCGTACAATTTTATGCCGAAACAAAAGATCAAGAGCATCTGAGTAAGTGGGCTTTAGCATTAAATGAGCATTACCTAAAAATTGGTGAAATGATACCTAAGTGGAATAAAAAACTCGATGCATCAACACTTTCAAACTTACAAACCACGGTAGATAATCAAGACTACACGGGCGTTTTAGCTGTAGTAAAAACCTTGCAAAAAAACTGTGATTCTTGCCATAGTGATTATCAGGCGATTACTGCGTTAACCTATCGAACACCCGATTTTTCCACAATAGAAATTGAGCCATTGGTATCATTTAATTCACATATGCAAGCATTAGGTAAACAGGTAAATCAGATTAAAATAGCCTCTGAAGATGGCATGTCTGAGTTAGCCATATCCTCTTTAACGGATCTCAAACAGGGTATGCAAAAACTTGGGCAGGGATGTACTGACTGTCATAAAAAAGATCAAAAACCTTACCCGAGCGAAGCCATGAAAAAAACTTTATTAAGCCTAGAAAACAGTCTAAAAACGGGCACGCTTAAAGAACAAGGAATGGAGCTTGGCACACTGGCTGTACAAGCATGCGCTCGCTGTCATGGCACTCACAGACTGGCGTTTGGTACCAAGGTTTTATTGTCAAAAGAACCTAACTTGAGTGAATTACTTAAGCACTAGCGTGGTAATATCTAAAATAGTAATGATGAGTAGGGTTAAGTAATTAACACATCAAAAACAATTAGTTATAATCATTAAATTTAATTACACACCTACCGCAATAGTAACGCGTAACCAATTCAAGACCTGTTTTAGCTAGATTCATCTGCTGTTTCACATGATGCAGCAGTCTATAAGAAACAGGTTTAAAACAATTCAAAAATATCTATAAATTATCATATAGTCTATGTCTCCGCTTAAAATAAACAAACAAATTCTTTAAAGATACGAGCCCTGAAGTTAATGACAAATAACAGATTTAAATTGGCTTAATTCCAATAGGTAGCTTTGTTGATTAAGGTCAAATAAAAGCGATAAAATGTGCCCATTCATATTCAATAGGGCAAGATCAGTAGTAAGATAATAGCCCTCATTAAAAAACTAAGTAGTTACCATGATAGTTGATCTAAATAGCCGTTACGGCTTAAACCCTGCGCATAGTGAAGTGGTAGAAGCGTGTAAAATTATTGAACCATGCAATACGTTAGACATGGGTTGTTCGAATGGGCGTAATGCGGTGTACCTCGGCCAACTCGGCTTCAACGTTACCGCCATCGATACTAATGTCGGTGCTATTGATATGCTGCAAAGCATTATTAATGAAGAAAGTATAAATAATATTAAAGCTCAGGTGTACGACATTAACAATGCTAACCTTGGTGAAGACTATGGTTTTATTTCCTGTACCGTCACCTTAATGTTTATCGACCCAGCGCGTGCTGATACTATTATTGCCAATATGCATCAGCGTACTCTAGCCGGCGGTTATAACTTGATTGTTTGTGCCATGAGTACTGAAGAACACCCATGCCCAGCTCCCTTCCCATTTACTATGAAAACAGGGCAGTTGCGTGAGGCTTATGAAGGGTGGGAGCTGATTAAGTACAATGAAGATGTAGGTACTATGCACAATGGCGCAAAATTGCAGTTTGCCACTCTATTGGCGCGAAAACCTAGATAAAATAATTATTGATGATCGGGTGCCGATTCATGGATTTAAAAAGTAACCTCAATCAATCTATTTCAGCTTACATTGAACTTCATACAATTTAATCTTTGAGTAGACCTCCTGCTCCTGTAAAAAAGTCATAGCCTTATTTATAAAAAAAAGATGCCATGGTGGCATCTTTCGCTTCGTTTTGAAGCCAAAATAACCAGTGGTCGGAAAATGAAAATGGTCGTAACTGATTTATTAATTGAGGATAATTACGTACAGTAAGTAAAAATAAATAAGGAAGATGCTGAGTGAGTAGTAAAGACAATAACATTACGTTTTATAGTGAAAACTCAGCACTTTTGTTCTCACAATACCAATCTATTTCTTTTGAAAACGTCCATAATTCATGGGTACAGGCAATTGACTTCCAACAATGTAAAACGGCTCTCGACATCGGTGCAGGTAGTGGCAGAGATGCGCTAGCGCTAAAACACAAAAGGTTATGCGTTACCGCAATTGAGCCTTCTGACGATTTAAGGGCATTAGGCCAGACCTTTACTGGTGATGATGTAACTTGGCTTGATGACTATTTACCACAGTTAACAAAAATTAAAGATAAATCCTTCGATATCATTCTCATTAGTGCTGTATGGATGCACCTTTCACCTGACGAACAGTCACAAAGTATTAAAACAATTAGCACGTTATTAAATGTAGATGGCTACCTTATAATCACATTACGACATGGCCATTTTTCAGATGCTCGAACTGCATTTGAAGTTGATGCAAAAAGAACGATAGCAGAAGCAAAACAGCATGGTTTAGCACTGATATTATCCAAACACGAAGGCGACAAACTCAGTAGAGATGACGTCTCCTGGCATACCTTATGTTTCAAAACGATGATAAATCAACTTCCATGAACTAACGCTACCTAAGTAATTGTTATTATGAGATATTGGATTAGTATATTACTATGTACTTGAAACAACATCTGCAATGGAACCGTGATGCACAAAGGACAATTAAAAAGCTGGAAAGATGATAAAGGATTTGGCTTCATTCAATCAAGTGACCTTACTCAAGATACGTTTATTCATATCTCTTCATTAAAAGGCATGAGCAGGAAGCCTAAAACAGGTGATTTCATCTACTTTGAAGTAGAAAAGCAAGCTAACGGTAAAACCAAAGCGATTAACTGTCGTATTGAAGGTGTAGCGGCTAAAACGATACAAAGACATAAACCTCGTATCCATAGAAATACCTCATCGCCTAAAAATAAACTTGTTTTAATACTTATGGTAATAGGTATTGGTGCTTTTGCATTTCAACGATTAAGTTTATCAACAGCTTCTACGCCAGCACAGCATATCCCCAACACTACGGCACCTAGTGGATCGTTATTAAATCGCGCTTTCTCAGATACTAATTCTAACTTCTCCTGTGATGGCAGACAGCATTGCAGCCAAATGACATCACGCGCAGAAGCCGTGTACTTCATTAAACATTGCCCAAATACAAAAATGGATGGTGATAGAGACGGCATTCCTTGTGAAAATGATTCAAGGTTTTAACAACACCTAAATATCTATTTAAGTATGATTGCTTCTCACTGCTGAGAATAAGAAGTGAGGTATACCGTCGCATTCGCGTCGAAAACATCCAGGGGCACTTAGCGAGATAGCCAAGCTGTCAATTTATGGCCAAACAAGTCATATATACCCATTTTGTTTGGCGATTGACCAACTGTGGATATCAAAATCAGCAAGTATTTGCACGCGTGAGCGTATTGAGCTGTTTACTTGGTCAGATCATTATGCGATAAAAATGCAGCTTGTTTGATATCATGACTCTTCTCTCAGTAAGCATCGTCCTCTTGGCTCATCACCTTCATGAAGTACAACATCGGAATGTAGGAACTGTGCAGCCTCTGCTGAGCTTTTCACTTTAGAAGCACTGCGGGTCAACATTTCTGCTTCAAACTCAGTTAATACACTTGCTCTCACACCCGTTTCTCGCCATTGAGACATAGGTCTACACCCTATTGATATGCCCCGAGCCAATGATAGCGCGTCTAACAGCGCTTGATTTGCCCCTTGCCCTTTAAATGGACTCATCGGGTGGGCAGCATCGCCGATCAAGGTTACTTTATCTGCTTTTTCCAACAATTCTGCATTGAGTAATTCACGGTCATAAGCCGGGTAACCAGAAATTAGCGATGACTTAGTAGCCGATAAAATTTGAGGAATGGGATCATGCCACGGGCACCTTTTAGAGGCTTCTTCTTTAAGTGCTTGAGGACCTTTAGCGCTCAACGCCTTAGCATCCTCTTCTGGTATAGGGAAGCTAAGTTGCCACATTACCGACTCTGAATTATAAGGCATGATGTAGATTCGTTCATGGCCATTGGCAGTTTGAAATACCGTAGCCGAGTCGAGCAAAGGGCTTTCAAGCCCGTTGAGATCAGCCAAAGGACAGATACCTAAAATCACAATACAACCTAGGTATTGTAGCGGTCTTAGCTCATCTCCAATCAATAATTTTCGTACCGAACTGCGGATACCATCGGCACCCACAACAAGGTCGGCCTTAACATGCTTTATTTCTGCGCTGCTTTCGTTCTTGGTCTTTCCTTTAGTGTTAATTTTAAAGCTCAGATTAACGGCAGCACCTTCAGTTTCCTTAAAATCAACTAATTGGTGATCCCACTTAACCGCATCATGACCACCAAGTTGCTCAAGCAAAGCAAAGCGTAAAGATTGGCGGGCGATATGTATATTTCTGCGTTTTACAGAGGTTTTTAACTCAGACGGCAACCACTTTCTTATGCCCCATTCTCCAATCTCTTTGCCATCAGTGGTGTGTACCACATGTCTTGTAGAAATTACGCCATGCTTTAGTGAGAAAATGCCTAATCCTTCGATTGCTTTACTTGCCTGTTGCAAGGTGAGGCCATAACCTTGAGAGCGAGCACCAAAACCGCTATCACGTTCATAAAGTGTAAAAGGAATACCGCGGTGTTTACATGCTACAGCCAAAGCTACTCCACCTATGCCACCACCAATAATCGCAACATGTGGGTAGTTTTCTGTATCGGCTATAGGATGACTAGCTGATTGAACTAAGCCAGAGCCGCTACAGTTCAAACAATCATAGAGGTGACCTTTCGGTCGAACGGGGGGGGTGCCTTCGCCATTCATTTCTTCAAAGTGCGCTAATGCTCTTTGAAAGCTGAGTTTCACTTTTTTGCGCAGCTTTCTCGTTTTTTTTCCGCGTCCCTGACATTCCTGACAAGTAGTCCAATTATGCTGTGTGTTTTCCACTTTTTTTACCTTTTGGTTTCGCCAGAGATGACTCAGTCACAATCTATAAGGAGTATTTTAACCGATACAGTGGATGCTAGCCTAATAGTAATATTGTAGACATGATTTATATTACATTTCAGTGGTTCAAAGAGAGGGCTAAGGTTGAACTCATAGCCTATATCGGTCATCAACTGAATTCGAGATCTGCATAGATAAGTTAATATAAGTGGTAAACACCCTTAGTCTGTAAGTATTTGTCTCTGGCCAAAACTGAATAGTTCAAATTCAGGAAGGGTATAAACAATGATTAAAGCACGTTAACATCGCTAATTTAAACTGATAAATTCTCATTAATTAAATTATTTACCCGCAGGTTAAAATACAAAAGAGATGTATACCAAGCTAAGTATGATTATTAAATGAGCAAATATTGAGTGGGGCGGTTGAGCGTAAATTGAATTTTCACTAATAAAGTTAATTAGATAGCCAATTTATAATATTAATGGTGATACTTAGCTTTAGGGAAATCAGTCGAATATTTGAAATAATAGCCATCAGTTGCCAAGTACTATTATTGATTTTGACTTAACTCAAATCAATTCAGTTCAAGTAGATACTATATTGATGATATATTAAAAGTACGCATAATTTAGTCTAAAACTAATAACTATGATATGACTAACAAGTCATTGATTATGAAATAGACAATGAGTTATCAGTAAAGAATAAACACCAAGAATTAATACTCAATAGAAAGTCTCAAACTAATTTGTATTTAAATCAGGCTAGCTCATTAGGCAAACGGTACGTAAAGTTTACTGAGCAATAGTCGTAAAAATAAATTCCATGCACGTAGCATTTCCTTTTAAAAGCAGAAGATCCAGTTGTTAACTTGTAAACGGTATTTATCAAACTAACTAAAGCACTACATAAACTAATTAATTCAAAAAGATTAATCCCAGTATAAATGATGATCGGATGCCATTATTAAACTTTACTTAATATTAATAATAACAGGGACAACCACCCTCGCATCTATACAAGCCCGCTATGTCCGATACTCTTCAGTATTGGACATAGTGGGTAGGATGAATTAAACTAGCTTCATCTGCCTATCTACTTGGTTTTACGAATAATGCTATTAAATAAACCTGTCCCTTTATATCCACCATACGTTGATTTATGTGAGTTTGATTTTGATGACTATCCTGAGTTAGATAAAATATTCTCATCAAATGAACCTTGGTGGCTTGAGCAATTTAATTGGGGAAAGATTTTCCTTACCTATATAGGAAGAAATAAATCTGCACATACTTATGAGCGATTTAGAAATGACGTTGAACGTTTTCTTTTATGGTCATTCATTGAAAAGAAAAAACCAATAGATCAATTACGTAAATCAGATTTTCTAGAATACGCTGACTTTTGTTGGCAGCCTCCAGTTACTTGGATTGGCACATCAAATCAAGAACGCTTCAAAATAACCAATGGTTATTCAGCTGCTAATGAACTTTGGTTTCCTTATAAAATGCAGGCACCTAAAAGTCTAAAAGCTGAATATGTTATTGATAAGAAAAAATATCGTCCCTCACAACAAACGCTTACATCAATGTTTACCGCCATTATCGCTTTCTACAATTACTTAATGGCTGATGATTATTGCATTGGTAACCCTGCACAAATCGCTAAAAAAGATTGCCGTCACTTTATAATAGATTCACAAGTTAAAGAAATTAAACGTTTAACGGCTAGTCAATGGCAATATGTTTTAGATACAGCCGTTGAAATGGCTGATGAAAATCCCATGTTCGAACGAAATCTATTTGTTATTGCCGCATTAAAAACCCTCTTTTTAAGAATTTCAGAGTTATCTGAGCGTACTAATTGGTCTCCAACAATGGGACACTTCTGGCAAGATGATGATGAAAATTGGTGGCTTAAAGTTTTTGGTAAAAGCCGTAAAATACGTGATATTACCGTTCCGCTTGATTTCTTACCTTTTTTAGAGCGTTATCGTGCTTCCCGTGGCTTGCTAGGTTTGCCATCAAGTAATGAGAATTCGATTCTTGTTGAAAAAGTACGTGGTCAAGGCGGTATGACATCTCGCCATTTACGCCGTTTAGTGCAAAGTGTTTTCGATCAAGCGCATGAGAATATGCGACTATCTGAAGGTGAAAATAAGGCATTAAAATTGAAAGAAGCTTCTGCCCATTGGTTAAGACATACTGGTGCTAGTATGGAAATTGAACGCGGGCGCCCTCTTAAGGATATTTCAGAAGATCTTGGTCATGCAAGTATGGCAACCACTGATACTGTTTATGTTCAAAGTGAAAATAAGAAACGTGCTGAAAGTGGTAAACGAAGAAAGGTGGATTAAAACAGCGCGCTATGTGATTATTTCCCTGTAATGACCGCCGAAGTTTATTATAATTCACGTAGCGTTAGGCTATTATTTAAACAAACCAACTTACAAGCCATGATATTAAAGAGCTAAAGCTAATTATATGATCATTTAAACAAGCTGAAATTGGCATTAAATAACGGATTAAATTACTCTTTAATCCGTTATTACACTTATAATTTAGAAATTAAACATAAGCGCCCTGCTTAAATAGCTTTTGATAAAAGCGACCTTACAGAATTAACTAGCAGGTATGATACTGCACTAATAACAAACGAACTAAGACTAGCTAATTATTTTCGTTTTGCAATCAATAGAGCTGACACAATCAACAGTGATCCGATGGCAAGCCTGCCAATTTCTTCTGGTGTTCCACCTTTAGCTTCACCAAAAATGAACAAAGAGGCAAACATAGCCAGTGGCACAACCGCATTATTAAATGTTGCTAATACACCGACACTTGTTTGAGTTCCGCCTTTATTCCACAGAAAGAAACAAAGCCCAGAGGCAATTATCCCCATATAAACTAAAACGAACCACTGCGTTGGTGTTGCGTTTAATGGAATCGGTGGTTGTTGAGAAATTATCAGCGTAGCAATGGTGGTAAAAACGGCAGCACCTAGGTATAAAAAGCCAAATATAGAGCTATCACTAATATGCGCTCTATTTTGTTTCCAATCGCGATAATAAACTTGCCCAAAAGCAAAGGCCATATTAGCTATTTGCATAAGACCAAAACCTAGCCAAATTTCGTTTGAGTCTATATTGCCCATCTTTATAATCGCGGCGCCAAAAACGGAAAGTATAGTGGCCAATAAATACCAAGGCGTAAAACAACGCTGTCGAAGATCGTTGATAATAACGATATAAAGTGGCGTAAGCACGCTAAATAGCGCAACCAGATGCGATGGTAGATAACGAAAAGCGGAAAGATAACAGGTATACATTACCCCGTATTGAAGTGCGCCAAGCAGTATGAGCTGCCACTTTTCTTGCAAGTTGGTGTTACGTAATTTTATAAAGGGAATAAAAGCAATTAGCGCAAGTAACAGGCGGGTATCTGCTATTTGAAGTGGGTCAATACCTTTGAGCGTATTGCCAATAAGACCAAAAGAAAAAGCCCAAATTAGTGTAGGGATCATGAGATAAATCATTAAAAATCTCTAATAATTACTGTCAATTTGGCCCCATCAATAACTGAAGCCGATGCAAAGTATTATACCCGCTCCACTTGAAGATGCTCAGCCTTCCTGAAACGAGCATTAAGTGAGCGGGTATATACAATTTTACCAGTGGTAGGTAGCACTGATAGTGTATTGTTCGCCACGACCCGGTGTACCAGGTATCTCTTCAAAAGATTCATCCCAAAGATTGTCTGCTGCAAGCATAATATCCAAACCTTTAATTTGCGCAAGAGAAATCTTTAATGAAAGGTGTGTGAATAAAGCATTGTCATCACCATTTCTTAGCGTATTTTCTTCTTGTTTGCGCCATTCATTATCAACACGCACTTCAACAATGTCACTCGGATGCCAAATAACAGCGAATGTTACCCGATGATCTGGGAAGTTTAATGCATAAAAACTAGCATCTATATCCGCAGCGCCATAATTTTCCGACTTTTCAAGGAAGGTGTAACTAGTGATTATTTCTGCATTGTCGAAACGCTTTACCACAAGTAGTTCTAAACCTAACGTATCTATATCGACCGGATTTGCAGAGCGAGCAGACGTTGAGCTCAAGCTATAGGTCCAATCGGTTAAATCATTATCTTGTCGATAAAAAAGTGCAGAATCAAGGCGCCAAGTTTCGCGATCTAATGCCAAGCCTAGTTCTATATTTTTAGTCGTTTCTCGCTCAAGATTATAATTACTTCTGAACAACCCACCGCTATCACTACCACCTATAGCGGTATAACCTGCTACTTGACTGGCTTCTGCATAAGAGAAATAAAGCGTTTGTGAGCTATCGTCAGCATTTATTGTCTCCCACGTTATATCACCAAGCAGTGATACTTGTGAATCGTCTCGGTTGGTATCGTCAAAAGCAGCGCCAAGACGGAAAGTTAACTGTTGATCGTTTTGTAGATCCATTTGGTATTCAGGTAATACACTGAGCTTGTAATAATGACGAGAAGTGAAATTATTTTCTAGCGTGGTTGATTCAATTTTGTCTGCAATAAACTGTGTTGAATAATTCAGTGCAAAGGCTGCGGTTTGTGCATGGCGACCGGATAACGCTATCGATTTAACCTCAGTTTTGTGAAAAGCTTCAAAAATATCAGGGTTTTCACGGGAAAAAACATAATGGTCTTTGTTACGACGATAGTAAGTGGAAATTTCAAATGTGCTGTCTTGTGCATATTCTTGTTTATGATTAAGTATCAATAGTTGTGTATCAAGTTCTTCAGTTTCATTGACATTAAATGGCGTGTACATATTTGGCCAGCCAAAAAATTTGTCTTGAGAGCCCAAAAACAGATCGGTCTGTGATGAAGGTCCTACTAACTGAATACGACCAGAAGCACGTTGAAAATCATGATCGCCATTCTCTATAGTGCCATCACTTTCAGAGCGAGAGAATTCACCTTCAAAACCAATAGTCCACTCGGTAGAGTCACCAAGTGCCATACTGACACCGCTGTGTACTCGTTGTAAATTAAAGTTGTTATTGCCTGCGCCAATTGAAGCACTACCTGCCGTTTTTATCGGTGTCCAGTCGCGGGAAACAGTACCTACCGAGCTATTAACACCAAGAAGTGCATTATCTGCGCCAGTCAGTACATTAGCGTTACTTAACATTTCCTGCGCAATAGGAATTTCAGCAAAGTAATGTCCGGTTTGTGGATCAAGTAACGTCGCGCTGCCCACTCTAAAGCCAGTATTTTCGAAAATACCACCACGAATAGTTACATCGGCTTGAGCTTCTGCCATATTGCGTGACTGTAGGTCAACGCGTGGGTCATATTCTAAATTAGAAACGGGCGAACCAAAGGTTCCCACAGGTTTAGTATTAGCCGTGGTTGAGCTCTCAACCGTAATTTTCTCAATATCATTACTGATTTTAGTGCTGACTTCTTCACTTACGGCATAAATATCGTCGGAGGCTGATGAAAAAGTCGATAGGCTAAATAACAACGCGGGCAAAGTAATTTGTACAACTCGAATCATGTTAATGTTCTCTATTTACACTGTTTTATCTATTGGTAAAAACGATTATTTTTCACTCCTCCACTCAGCCAAACAATGACCAGCTAGTAGAAAGAGTCATTCCGCATATTTGTGCTATACAGTGGGCTTAACATATTAGAACAACTACACGAATATATCGTATGATAGGCAGGGTTTAGTTGAAGGTAGTAATCGTTAGGTTAATCAAGATTATATCTTAGCGAAACAAAATATTACACATGATAACCATTCTCAATGAACAATGATTTACAACTGAACATATAATAAACAGAATGATAATACTTTATTCGCTATTACAATAATCAATAGGTTTTGTTAAGACCCAATATGAAAACACAACAACATAATAAGAATGATGACCAAGAACGAGAAGTTATTTATTTTGCTGGGGGCTGCCTTTGGGGCGTGCAGGAATTTATTAAGCACCTACCTGGCGTTGTTGCAACAGAAGCAGGTCGAGCTAATGGCTTAACCGATACAACCAAGAGTAGTTATGATGGCTATGCTGAGTGCGTAAAAGTAATTTTCTACCCAAACGCGGTTAATGTTATTGAGCTTATCGGTTATTTTTTCGAAATAATTGACCCTTACAGCATTAATAAGCAAGGCGAAGATGTTGGTAAGAAATACCGAACTGGAATATACAGTAAACAAAGCAGTCACCTCCAAGCAGCTATTGGATATATTACCCGTCGCGATGATGCAGATAAGGTTGTAGTGGAAATTTTGCCATTGCTAAACTATGTGAAAAGCGATGAGGAGCACCAAGAAAGATTAACTCGCTTTCCCAATGATTATTGTCATATTCCTAAGAAAATATTACATAAATACAAGTAGTATTAAAAAGTGGCTAATGTGCCCTGCTCGTTTTCCTGTTCCTCTTATATACCCGTAATCATTCAAGATGCGAGTTTTAGAACAGCTAAACGAGATACGGTGCTATTGGCATTAATTGTAATGACATAACGACCATTTTTACGCTAAAATGCTATGTACTAACAAGGAGTTACTGTGATTGAAGTCAAAGATTTATGCTTTATTCGTAATGATGGCGATAACAAACAAAGCATTTTAAATCAGCTTAATTTGTCTATACCCGCAGCACAACACCTTGCATTACTTGGTGATAGTGGCTCAGGTAAAACCACCTTTTTGCACATTCTAGCGGGCCTACTGCAAGCAGATAGTGGCTCAGTCAGTGTTAATAACCAAGAACTATCATTGCTTAATGAACGAGAACTTGCGCTTTATCGCCGTAAAATAGGGCTAATATTTCAGCATTATCAATTACTTGATTGCCTAACTGTAAAACAAAATATTTTATTTCAGCACCAGCTAAACTTTCCAGGGCAAGCAGCGAGTGAATTTGATCCTCTCATCAATGAATTAGGGCTACAAAATAAACTCAATGCGTTACCTCATCAGCTGTCTGGTGGTGAACAACAAAGAGTAGGTATCGCCAGAGCCTTACTAAATAAACCTCAGATCATTTTTGCAGATGAGCCTACCGGCAACTTAGATCAAAAACGCTCGCACCAAGTGGTAAAACTACTTACCGAATTATGCAGCGACCGACAAATCAACCTAATAATGGTGACTCATAGCCATCAATTAACGGATTATTTTGATCAAGTTAAAGTGCTAAGAGATGGCCGCTTTGACTAATTTCACTAATGAAATTAAATTAATTTTAACCACCCATATAGCGTTTTATCGACGACACCCTTGGTTGATGGCCTTGTTTATTTTAGGGTTTAGTTTAGGTAGCGCCCTATTAACCGCAATTTCAGGGCTTAATCAAGAAGCAAAAACACGCTATCAACATTCCTCTGCATTAATCAATAACCCCGTCACCCATTTAATTAAACCACTTACGGGAAAACAGACTATTGATGGTGAACTATGGATCAATTTACGGCAACAGGGTTTTATCAATGCGCAACCTGTTTTACGCGGTAGATTAAAAACCAATGAAGGCAAAACGCTGGCAATTCAAGGTGTAGACACCTTGTTATGGTTAAATAATACGCAATACCAACAAAGTGGTAAAAACGTTAATAAAACGCCCTCGCGCTTTTCCCTATCTACCTTGTTAGTAGACTCGCAATTTGCCGATCGAATTTACACAACAACGGGCAGCCAAGCGCAATTTGTACTGCAAAATGGGCAAGTTCAACCTGACATTAGTTTAACGGATGGTATAGGACTTTGGGCAATTACTGACATTGCCCATGCTGATTATTTATTAGCGGCTAAAGGACAATTCAGCTTTATTGAGCTGTCGCATGTTACTGAGCCGCAATTAGTGCAAATAAAACAGTTAATTGCTGGGCAAGCACAACTCATTGATGCGCAGCAACAATCGTTTGATGTATTGTCACAAGCGTTTTTTTTTAATCTTACCTCACTTGCCATGCTTGGCTATATTGTGGCGGCATTTTTGAGCTTTAACGCGATAAAACTCACCCTATCGGCTCGACAAAAACTGATCAAACAAATGCAATTGTTGGGCTGTACCAAGCTAAGTATTCAGCTTAGCCTTACTATTGAACTTATTATTGTCAGTATTTGTACTGCGCTTATTGGGACATTAGGCGGCTACTTCATTGCTAATGGGCTAGTGCTTGATATAAATCGCACTTTGGTCGGTTTATATCAACTGGATAAAGCGCTGGTTATTCATTGGCAGTGGACTAATGTTTTATTGGGCTTTTCACTTAATATCTCTGCGCTAGCGGTAATATTGTTAACACAAGCAAAACAGGTTGCTAATAAAGGTCCATTTATGTTTTACGGCTTATTGGCGAGTACCTCGGTGGGGTTAATTTGGCTACTCAATTACGCGACTAGCGAATACCAAGCTTTACTATTGTGTTTTACCTTGTTGATGTTGTTTATTTTACTTGTGCCTAAAGCGCTATCGGGTTTGGTGGCATTACCTTTTACCATAACTAATCCGCTAACCCAGTGGCTACATGCCGATACGCGATTCCACATAAAAGACTTACATATTGCTATTATTGCCATTTTAGTCGCACTGGGTAGTGCCATAGGCATGCAAATTATGGTGAAAAGCTTTAGTACTACCTTAAATGCACACCTTGAAAAACAACTGAGTGCAGATATTTATTTGCGCTCAAATACGATCGATCAAAATTTAAGACAAACACTCAGTAACTTGCCTGAAGTTGAACAACTCAGCATCTATATGAAAAGCGAGGGCAAGGTAAATAATGTGCCAGCAAAGCTTTCAAGCTTTGGTGAAAACTTTGCACATTATCAGCAAATATCACTGTCATCAGGTTTACCTATCAGTGATAAAAATTTCATTGATAAAGGCTGTTTGGCTAATGAACAAAGTAAAATTAAATTTGGTTTTTCTTTAGGAGATGTGGCTGTATTTGAGCAAAATTCAATCCATTTTAACTGCCGTATAACCGGTTTTTTTTATGATTATGGTAACCCAAGCATATCACTACTCACCTTGGAACAACGGCAAAAATCAGCCGCGCTAAACACGGAATATGTTGGTTATTCAATTCGTCTAAAAAGTAGCACCACTGTTGCGGTATTTAGCGAGCGTTTAATTAACGAATTCAAACAAGACAGCACAAGAATTTTGCCAAACAAACGCTTTAAAAAAATAGCCAATGCCTTATTTGACGATACCTTTGTCGTTACCAAAGCGCTTAATGGCTTTATTCTCGCCATTGCATTATTAAGTCTGTGTACCAGCCTGTTAAGTTTAAGTGTTAATCAATTAAAGCAATTAACCATATTACGTAACTTAGGGGTAACACAGCAGCAATTATTAACCATGAAGCTGTTACAAACTGGAGGTATCGTGTTATTTACCGCATTATTTGCGATTCCGCTTGGCTTTGCACTTGGCTTTGCCTTATTAAAGTTTGTCATGCCGATTGCATTTGGCTGGACCATTCACTTTAGTTTAGATTTCACCAGTTTACTCATCATGTGTTTAACGCTGGTTGCTGTATCTGTTTTATGTGCTTATTTGCCGATTCGAAAATTAACCAACTTAAAGGAGCTATGATCACGTGATGAAAAAGCGAGTAGTGAAAAAGTTATTACTGCCTAGGTTCGTTTTTGTGTGCGGTGCTTTTGTGTTATTTGTTTTTGTACTCTTTACTTTTGTGATGGGTACTTTTCAACCTGCGGAGCAAAAATCGACATTGTCTGCGTTGCAAATGACTAGTGGTAAGCTCGTAACAATAGGCACACCACTAGTTTTTCCAAAGGATCATGGTATTCACGCGGAACAAGGTATTGAATGGTGGTATTTAACGGCTAATTTACAAAGTGATAGCGGTGAAACCTTCGGTGTTCAATGGACATTATTTCGCACCTTAATGCCAAGTAAAGTTGAATCAAAGTGGTGGGATAACAATCTTTATTTTGCCCACTTTGCTCTGCAGCACAAACAAACGCATGTTGCGTTCGAACGTTTTTCACGAGCGGGCCAAGCTAAAATCACTAGCTCTCCTTTTAATGCCGCCATTGATAATTGGCACTTGAGCAGTATCAATGATGAATTTTTACCACTGAACCTAACGGCATCACATGAAAATTACCAAATAGCGTTAACTTTAAGCGACAGCCCAATGACACTACATGGCGACAACGGTTACAGCCAAAAAACCCAAAGTGGCCATGCGTCTTATTACTTTAGTTATCCCTTTTTAAAGGTAAAAGGCAGTCTCACTTTTGCCGGAAAAACCTATAAAGTGGCAGGTAATGCGTGGTATGACAGAGAGTGGTCCGCCAGTTTGCTCGACAAAAATCAACTTGGTTGGGATTGGTTCAGCCTAGTTGACTATCAATCAAAAAAATCAGGACAAAAAGGGCTAATGCTGTTTTGCATTCGAAGTACCGAACAAAAAAGCAGAGACAATAGCGGGCACAGTAATGAAAACCGATATGACTATTGCCGCGGCACTCGCATTGGCCCTAATGGTGAAGCAACAGACCTTTCAAAAGAAAGTATTAAGCTGTCTGTCGTTGAAACGGTGACATTAGATAACCGCGATTATCCGAGCAAATGGCAAGTTGAATTACCTAATACCCCAACCATTATCATTGAAAGTATCACTAAAGATTCGCGCAATAAATTAACTATTCCCTATTGGGAAGGCCGAGTTAACGCAACCGGAGGCTTTAATGGTAAAGGCTATGCCGAGATAACCGGATACTAAATAACCAGATATTAGCACTCAATGATTGCTTCATTAAGCTAAGCGCGATAAGAGAAGAAAAAAAATAGTTGTTAATGAGGTAATTGAGTATACAACCACCCTCTCACAGATCCTAGCTTGTACTTGTATGGTTAAGTTACTTCACTATACAATACCGACGTTTTTAACTGAAAAATAAGCATTCCTCTTGAAACACAACTTGAAATTTAACTTAAAACTAAGTAATCGACTACAGCAAATTGAAAAAATGGTGACATCACAGTACAGCCATATTTGGGATTGCTGTTGTGATCATGGCTTACTTGGCTGCGCTTTATTGTCACGGCAAGCTGGCACCAAGGTTCATTTTATTGATATTGTTGCTGAGCTGATGGCTGAATTAGAAAATAAGCTTCATCGTTTTTATGCAAGTTCAACGTGGCAAACCCACTGCCTAGATGTGGCAAAACTACCGTTAGCGCAATATCAAGGAAAGCACCTCGTTATTATTGCAGGCATTGGCGGTGATTTGATGATTGAGTTCATTGAGATGATAGTTCAGAAGCACAAAAGCGTAAATATAGATTTTTTACTATGTCCAGTTCATCATCAATTTTCATTACGTAGTAAGTTAATCGAGTTAAATTTTAGTTTGAAAGATGAAGTTTTAGTTGAAGATAATCAACGTTTCTATGAAATAGTTTTAGTTTCATCGACCAATGACGATAATAACAAAATAAATCCAGTGGGTGACAAAATTTGGCAGTCTGAATCAAAAAAACAAACTGAAATTATTGATAAGTACCTGAATAAAACGCTTAAACATTATCAACGTATTCAACAAGGTAAAGCAAGCGACGTTCAACATATCATTGATGCTTATCAGGCTATCATTAGGTAAGTTAACGGCTAGAAAAAACTAATACACTTAAAGCAGTCTTTAATATTCATCACTTGAATAACTAACCGCTTTATTGGCGATTGAGTAGGAAAACCCTTTTGCTATTAAATGTCGCAACGCTTTTTGTTTTAACTTTATCTCTTCAATCGGCTCTTCACCAAACTTTCTTATTTTTAGGATCAGCGCTTTATCAAAATAATCTTCGTCGGTTGTTTCTATGGCACTAACGCATTCATTGATTATTTGAGATGAAAAGCTTTTTGCGTATAGCTTTTCTTTTATTTTGTTCGGGCCAATATTTTTTTCTGTCAAACTCATCGTTAAGCGTTGTGCATAACGCAGATCATTCACAATGTCTCGCTCAATAAGATAATCAAGTGCCGGTTCATTGAATTGTGTATCGTCCTTAAACAATACATTTGCTTTTTGCAGCAATGCTTTAGCTGAATAATCACCATATCGCTCAATCATCCACTGCATATATGACTTGACGCGATCATAAGAAATCACTTGTGGTTTGGTGGTTTGTTTTTTGTTATACATCGTAATGTTAAATCCTATCGCTCAGTATATGTGTTCTAAATCAACATTTACTTTTACTATTGCAAATAATAGATAAATTATAACATAGCCTAAGTCGATAAAAATCAATGTGTTCGGGTGTTTTAACTATCCTAAGAGAGTAGAGTGTGACAGGACCTACTCCTTTTTAAATTCTCATCGTGTTAACGCTAATATCGAGAATCTTTTTCACAAACAATGCTATTTCTACTGAGTTTATAGGTTTTCAATATTTAAGCTTTGGCACCATTCGCTCGCTTTTAAAAACTCGGCTTGTACCATTTTTTTATCTAAAGAGTATTCTTGTAAGCTATCATTTAAATTGCCATTCATTTGTAGGTTTTCATGGCCAAGTATATAGCTAGTTGTTAAATCGAGTAACTGACCAAGTAATCCATCATGTGTAACTAATGCACTTTCAATAGGTTGAGCTAATGGCATTGTTTTCACTATTTCAGATATTGGCATTGAAAGCATCACTTCAATAGCACTGAGTAATCCGGTAATAAAGGCAAAGTCACTCACGGGTTTAAAGGCGCCTTTATCGCTTAAAGCAAACATCATTTTACCGGTGATAAGCGCTTGTTTACAGACTTCATCTGTAGTGTCTGACGTTAGATTAGATAAAGCTAAAATAGAAACAAACTGCCTTAACTTATCTTCACCTAAATATGCTGCGGCTTGTTTTAATGACGTTATTCCTACTCTAGTACCTGTTGCTACGTTGTTAACCATCTTTAATAAACCAACGGTTAAATTGACATCGTGACTAATTATTTCAGCTACTGTTTCATAATTGAGCGGATAATTAAATGTTTCACTTAAGAGTTGCAACATTTGTGTTTTTATTGGTGCTAATGCTTGGCCTTCTATTATTTCGGGCTGATGATAAAAATAGCCTTGAAAATAGTTAAATCCTACCTCTGCAAGTGTTTGTTTTTGGTATTTTGTTTCTACTTTTTCTGCGGCTATAGCGACGTTAAATGGTTTCATTCGCGCGACAGCAGGTAATAAACGCTTAGTGTTTATTTTCTCAATATCAACTTTTACTATATCAATGTAAGGAAATAATAAATCCCAATGTGGTGCTAAATCATACTCGGTTAGCGCTATTTTATAACCTTTGTCGTAATAAAACTTAATGATCTTTAACAGTTTTTTTGTGGGCTTTTCATGTCCTACCAATTCAATAACGATAGTATTTTTATCAAACATTAATGGAAATTTATGAATTAAACAATTTTCAGTAAAATTAATAAAGGCTAATTTTCCCATACTAAGTTTTTGAATATCACCATGAATATGATTTTGAATAATTAATTTGGAGCTAGCTACATCATGCTCAACATCAGGGAATTTATTATCAGGGCTATCTCTAAATAACAATTCATAGCCAATGGTTTCTAATTTTTCATTAAAAATAGCTTGTCTAGCGATATAGGTATTTTTCATTTCGACTTTTATTGTAGATAAATGACTTATAACAAGATTACCATTATCAAGTGAAAAAGCTAGACTAATCTCTCTCTTGCGGCTTTTATCTTAGCTATTTAATAATTGACTCTAATACTGAGCGTTGACCATCAATTTTTTCACACTCATTCAAGCCTAGTAGTGAATTCATAAGCGGAAAAACATGAATATTTTTAAAAGGTTCAAGTGATTTTCCTTTAACGATATTCGGACCTGCAGCAATAAATAAACCATCTAAACGTACATTGTCTTTTGGATCAAAGCCATGAGTTGCTCCGTTAAATTTAGTCAGCTTTTTTTTCCAACTAAAGGTTGCTGGAGGTGTTGCTTCAATAATGATGTCGGGCACTACCGCTAAATCAGAATTAAAATGCCAGTGGTGTGGATAGCTTCCTTTACTATATATACGATAAAGTTTTTTATTAACTGAGCGATTTAACTGAAGTTGATTCTCAATGCTTATTCTATTTTTATTGATTATCTTGTTTTTATCAAAATAGATAAAAAGCTGTGTATCACTGTACGTTACTATTATTCCCTCAGATTGAAGATTAATATTTTTAAGCACTAAAGAAGTGTGAATATTAGCTTCTTTAGTTATTGGTACCATTCCATGATCGGACACTACAATAATATTAACGGGTTGGTAAACTTCGTTGTTAATTTTTTCTAGGAAATATCCAAACAGTTCATCAAACTCATTAATCGCAGTTTTTAACTGTAGCGAGTCGATACCATAGCGATGGCCTGCTGAATCAATAGTAGAGACGTAACTCGCAATAAAATAGGGCCTTTGATTACTAGGTAGTTTTAACCAGGTAATAAGTTGGTCAATTCGTGCCTTATTTGATGTGCTTTTATTATAAGGGATATTATAACTTGGCGGAGTGTGTCCTATGGTTTCTGATTCAGGCCAAAAGTATACGGCAGATTTAATCAAGTTATCTTCAGCTACCGACCAAAAAGGAGTAGCTTTAAGCCATGTCTCATTCTCTTTGCCTGCACCTAAATGGTATTGTTGATCTAATGTAGGGTGGTAAAATTTGTTATGAATTATTCCATGGTTTATCGGATAAGAACCGGTAATAATAGATAAGTGATTTGGGAAGGTTTTACTTGGATAGACGGGTAATAATCGAGCACTAACACCTGATTTAGCAAAAGATAAAAGGTTTTTAGCTTGATACTTTTGTAAATAATTAAAAGAAAAACCATCAACAGACAGTAAAATTACTGTTGATTTTGCTGTTATTGCATCAACTGAATGAGAAAGTAGTAATGCAAACAATATTGATAAGTGTCTATGCATACAAATGATCTTAAGTGTTATTTAAAGAAGTAAGTATAAACTATAAAAATAAGTCTCTAATATTAATTAAATCACTTTTACCGGCAATAATTTCATCAGGTGTTAAGCCTGATATTTCATGAGGAAAAACTAACCACTCTTCAGATTCATGCACATAATAATCAGGGGTAATATCCACTTGTTTATTCGCTGGCTTATACCAAGGACAAGCCGTACGAACATCTTTAGGCATGTTATTACGCATTAATAACTCAAGCTGGCTGATAAGCGCTTTAATGCTGCGCCCTGAATCAAAAACATCATCAACAATAAGTAAACCATCATTAGCATTCGCATTTTCGATGATATAATGTAAACCGTGTACTGTAATATTTTTACTGCTCTGGTTAATTCCATAATAAGAAGAAGTACGCACCGCAATATGATCTGTCACTACTTTTTTATAGTCAAAGTACTCTTGAACAGCAATACCTATGGGTGCACCACCTCGCCAAATACCAACAATAAATTGCGGTCTAAAGCCATCTTGATACACTTTTGCGGCTAAACGAAATGAATCTTCTAATAATTCTTGTGCGGTAATAAATTTTTTTTCCATCAACGTTCGCCATTTCCTAACAAATAAACTAACCGTGCAGCAATATTATTATCAGACGATTTTCTGCGAGTACTGTAATAGTGGCGCCAGTCAATTTGTAAGGCAAATTTATGCGATATTTGATAATGAATACCGGTACCAACATTTACTTGAAACGTTTTAAGGTTTTCATCTTTTTCCCACATCATTTCACCAAATCCACCGGTTAAATAGGGACGTAAACTCTGTTGTTCATTAAAGTAATATTGACCGTCTAGACTATAATTCTCATACGATTTTTCATTGTCCGTAATAATATCTTCAATTTTAGCTTTTGAATAAGAAAGACGTGAAGAGTATTTTTTAGAAAAATACAAACCTAAAGAGTATTCGGTCACAGTATTATCTTGCACTTGCCAATAATCATCTAAAAATACTTGCCCGAAACCATATGACATACCAATAATACTAGTATCTACCGGATCTTTAACTCGGCTGACTCGTTGATGTTTTTTAGTGCTATAATTACTTCCATCACCAAGCTGTAAAGAAATATTAAATTGTATTTGATCTTCTGTTTGCCCATTCGGACCTATAGTGACGTTTTTAACTCCGACATAGCCAGTGCCAGCCTTAATAATTTCTTTACCAAATAAATTATTAATACCAACACTTAAACTATCAACAGGATCAAGCAACACTAGCGCTGTACTGCCTAATATTGTAGAGCCGAAAACAGTATCACCATTCGCTCTAATATCCATTTCGGTGGTAAATGCCCATTCACCATAAGCCCAACCTAACACAGGGGTAATAACTAAGTCTTGAATTGAAGGTATTTCGGCAAACGATTCAATACCATATTCCCAATAAAAAGTAGACATTAATGCAGAATAAACAAAAGCATCCCATTGACGATAACCAGATTTTCTTGCTACTTGATAATAAACACCACCAAAATATGGATGACCGATCAAGTTTAATGGACCAGTATCACGATCCCAAACGGGGCCAGAAGAAACATTGTCAAACCACTTATCGTAAAGGCCTTGCTCACTATCCCAATTTGAAATATCTTCTGGTAATAAAGAAATAACACCAATAACACCAAAACCATAAGCAAAAATTGATTTAGTTTGTGACCACAAACGCGCTTTATCTTCACCATTTTCAGGTGAAAATAATGAGATTTGATAAGGTGATTGATAAAAGCCATCTTTTACGTTGATATTTTCCCAACGAGTGACTGGATATTTATCAGGATAAGAACGGACAACAATATCAGCTTCAGTGATTGTTGGCTGTAATATTACAACATCAACCTTGTTGGCAGGTATTTGTTCGCTTTCTTGTGCAGATAAAGTGGATGAATAAAATGAAATAACACCTATCAATAGACAGTTAGACAACGTACTTTTAAATAGCTTACCGACTGCCCTTGGCATCAAAAAATCCTCTACTTATTTATTGATAACAAAAAATGAACAAATTTTTGTTATAGATAAAAAAAAAGCCGCTATAATGCGACTTTTTATTTTTAGCTTAATGACGGAGAGATAGAAATTTGGACTCTACTCGCTGGATTTGCGCTATAAACCCTTTCAGCCAAACTATATTTCAATAGTAAACATCATTAATTCAAATCATGTTTTAAATGTGGCGGTGAGATAGAGATTTGAACTCTATGTCGTGAGGGTTATGCTACAAACCCTTTAGCCAAACTACATTTCAATAGTAAACATCATTAATTCAAATCATGTTTTAAATGTGGCGGTGAGATAGAGATTTGAACTCTAGAAGGGCTACAAACCCTTGCCGGTTTTCAAGACCGGTGCTTTCGACCACTCAGCCATCTCACCAATTATCAATAAGCAGAAAAGTACACCTGCTTTAAGACGGGCGAATATTAAATACTGCGAGGTTATTTGTAAAGAATTAATTGAATAAAAAGGTAAATAAAACCAAGTAAATGCATTAATTGTTCACTTAGTATAAAAAAAATAGTTATTTGATAAAGTCTAGGTATTCTTGATAACAATCACCTAAAAAAGGTACTTTTTCTTTTCGACCTTGTAACGCATAATAAATAGCATAAAACCATGCAAATAATACCGCCAGATTCATTAACCAACCAATTAATGGCACTAAAGCTAGCAATGCACCGGTAATAATAAGACCAAGAGACTGGCGTAAATGAAAGGTTGTAAAACTGGACTTATGTTTATCGTGAAGCATCATGGCAATTAACCAACCTAATAAGGTTGCATAACTTAAAATAGCGACGATTTTAGTCATACCGTGCACACTATTGTTCATTGAATTCATCAATACCTCATAATAATTATGTCCATATAATACTGTTTTCTTTTAGTCTTATCCGTTAAGTGGTATTCATCAATTGATACTCCACCGTTATAACGTTAGCCGACTAATATCTACAATGTAGATTGAATATTGTCATTCAACAAGTCTTTTATTATGACAAAAAAGAATATAACGTTTAATTGCTTAAAATATAAACAGAATCATTTGTCACCCTAGTATGAGTATATACCTGTGTTGTCCCAATGCCAGAGTGTCAGAGCACCTTTAAGTTTACAGTTATATGTTTATAGTGCTTTTGTAGAATAAATAATTGTAACTTTCGCTCTGAATCAGTTAATTTTTTATAATTCAACTGCTCAAAAATAACGGTAAACTCAATAAACTCTTTTGATATTTGCGGTAATCGTGCAGAGACTACCCTAGAAAAATCTAAAGCGGTCATATTGATAGGCTTAGGAAGTCCTTTAGCCGCTAACACGGTCAATAATTTTTGATATAGCGCAATCCAAGGTGTTACCTTTTTTAGTTTGAACATTTTTACATTAATTCGATAAAATAGTGTTACTAATGCCATAGCCAAGATAAATGCAATGGCTACTATGCCTGCTGTTTTCCATGGCATGTACTTTCCAAGCCAACGTTTTAGAAGGTCGTATTGCTGTTTACTGGAATACCCCAACACCCAACGTGTCCACTGATAATCCAGTGCATCAAGTTGTAATCTTAATTCGTTAAGCCAAGCAATATTTTTAAATTGATACAAACCAATAAAATTATTCTTCATTGATAATTGTTGTGTTATTAATGCATTTGACCAACCACTCTCTACACGTTGGGGATCAACGGCTGCTGTGGGGTCTATTTTTTTCCAACCAATACCTTGTAGCCATATTTCAGACCATGCATGTGCGTCATATTGATAAATACTTAAATGCCCACCTTGCCTTTTACTTTGCGGTGAGTGCTGTGGAATAACCTCGGCATTGACATTATTATATTCGCCACCTAAATAGCCGGTAACAACACGTGCAGGAATACCTGCAGCCCGCATTAAATAGGTAAAACTGCTAGCATAATGTTCACAAAATCCTGCTTTGGTATCAAAATAAAATTGATCTAAACTATTATTGAGTAATTTGGGTGCTTGTAAGGTATAAAAATAGTTACCTTCTCTAAAGGTTTCAAGTACCGCTTGTGCTCTATCAATTGGCTCAGCGTATTGTTGCTTTAGTTGGGCAGCTAACTTTTCTAATTTAGGGTTACTGCCTTTAACAATAGATAAATTACGCTGTTTATCAGCTGCATTTATCTTAAAATCTAACGGTGAATGCAAATAGCTTTTTATTTGATAGTGAGTTATTTGGCTCAACACATTGCTGCTTTGAATAGTATAATCACTTAGTAACATTACTCTTGCATCATTGCTTGTTGCCACCGCTAATCCAAATAACCATGATTGATAGCTTGGTTCAACCGTTACATCATAAAGAATGCTCTCACCTGAAACTACTGGCTCAAAAATGGCATTGGTCGAGGTATATTGTAATGATGTTTTGTTCTGATCAGCTTTGGTGCGAGTCCACTTTTTGCCATCAAAATTCTCTAATGTCATCGCACGCCAATATAATGTTGAATAACCGGGGATTTGATTCCCTTTAAAATCCACACGAAAGGCGAGATCACTCGATAAAGCTAAGCTGGCAATATCACCCGGGCTTACTTCATCTGACAACCCTGTTTTTGCTGAATTTGCACTAGGCACTTGCCAAAAGGGTGATAATCTAGGGAAAACAATAAATAAAGTCACAGCCAATAAACTGCTTTGTAATAACAGTATGCAAACGGTTTTACTTGCTGATAATAACGTTTTAGTTGGCGAGAATACTTGGTGTAATACGGTAAGATTAACGATTAATATAAAAAGAATAAATAAAGAAAAAGCTAACGTTTGCTTAAAAATAAGTGCCGAGGCTAATAAAAACAAACCAAGTAATAATAATTGATAAAAGTCTTTTCTTTGTTTAATTTCAAAAGCCTTTAAGGTATAAGCAAAGGTAATTAAATGCAGCATACTAATTAAAACCCCAAAACTTCTCGCTGAAATTGCGATGGCAATACAACCACTAACCGCAATAAACAATAATAGCATCGGTGATATCGCCATTTGTTGCTTGGCTGAAATAATAGCTTTAGTATAATTTTTACTGGTATTTGATCTGTTGTGAAGCAACAGTGCTTGCCAGCATAAGCATAATGCAATAACAGCAATCATCCATGTACTGAGTTCCGACAGTAAGCTTGATAAGTTTAATAGTTGGCAACACCATAATAACCATCCGTTTTTACTGGTTAATTTAAAAGCTATAGCATGCTGCTCAAGTGCTTTTTTTGAGTTAATAATCATAAGAGATACCGTTTACCTTGGCTAATGCTATTAAACAGTTTTCTTGATGTTTATACCCTGAATTAGGCATAATTTTAATGGCAGCACTATTTTTACCGCTAATGGATAAATCGAGAACTAGGCCAAAGTCCTGTTGATTTTTACTATATTCAAGAATTAAGAAACACAAGAATTGAAGCTTTATTTCAATATTTGAACTTGGCATATTACTTAACTTTAGCCAAAGTAAACGTTCCTGCTGAGCTTGATAATTTTTACTAAATTTCCCCTGCCCTCGTGCTAGTTGTTTCCATGCAATACGTGCTTGTGACTCTCCCTGTACATAATTTTTTAATTCTGAATAACTATCTCCTTCAGCGGTTGTTTGCATATAAACACCATGCTCTTCGCCATTTTTATTTAAATCGCTTAAAAATTGTTGACTACCCGTTAACCTTTTAGGTTGTGGAAACACAGTCGCTTCATGCGAAAAATCTAACAAAGACCACGTAATAAAAAGGCCTAATGAATACTCACTAAAAACTTTAACTCGGCCTAAGGCATAAACTCCCCGCTGTTTTGCATACCAAGGCAATAAAACCTCTATTGTCTGAGCACGACATTGCGCTAGCTTTACTTTTTTTAATAAGTGTTCGGCATTATAAAACTGAAAATTGATATCAAAATGGGTTTTATGACCGCTAATACTAATAGGAAAATTAATAACCTGTTTAGCAAAACCTGTTTGCTTGGCTTTTGATGAAAAAGTTAACTGAGAAAAGTTATAAAAACTATGCATCATCACCGTAATGAAAAGGCTTGCTAATAAATAGCTTAACAATAAAATAATATTATTTTGATAATTAGTGCCCAAGAGAAACAATAAAACATCAAAAAATAAATAAATAAAACCAAACCGTGTTGGCAGTATAAAAATATTACGATTTGACAGTTTATGTTGAAATTGACTTGGCATTCGTCGACTAAGCCAACGTTCAAAATACTTGTTAACTACTTTTTTACTCGCTTGTTTTATCGTGTTAAACATTTAACGGATTTAATACGTTAACGGCATTCAATATTCGCGCGCTAATACTCGTAGAAGGATGTTGTTGCTCTGTTATATTTTGCTCTAGCCTATGTTCACAAACATTATAAAATACTGCTTTTATATCATCAGGTAATAAATAATCTCTATTATCAATGAACGCCCAAGCTCTCGCTGCAGCAAGTAAGGCTTTACCGGCACGAGGCGACAAGGGTTTACACATTATAGCCTCTTCTTTTTCGATTATATTTTGCCCTCGGCTAACGCGACAAAGCGCGATAATGTACTCAATAATACTTGTCGATGCATGCACTTGTTGAATGGCATTTTGCATTAATATTAACGTTTCAATGTTAATAATATCACTTATTGCAGTCGGCTTAGTTAGTGGGACATTGTTAGCAAGGAGAATGCTCTTTTCAGCCTCAATATCAGGAAATCCCAAGGAAACTCTCATCATAAATCGATCTAATTGTGATTCAGGTAAAGGATAAGTTCCCGCATGAAATAAAGGGTTCTGTGTGGCAATAACAAAAAATGGCCTTGGTAATATATGCGTAACACCGTCAATACTGACTTGATTTTCAGCCATAGCCTCAAGTAAAGCACTTTGAGTTTTTGGGCTAGCCCGGTTAATTTCATCGGCAAGTACTACTTGATTAAAGATAGGGCCTTTGTGCAATTCAAACTGCTTAGTATCACTATTAAATATAGAGATACCAATAACATCTGAAGGAAGCAAATCACTGGTAAACTGGGTACGTTGATAACTTAGGCTTAAGGTTTTAGCTAATGTTTGTGCCAGTGTTGTTTTCCCCATGCCAGGCAAGTCTTCTATCAACAAATGACCTTGAGCAAGTAAACAGGCAAGTGCTAAACGGCATTCATGCGGCTTACCTATAACAACAGTTTCAATTTGACTCAAAATAGCAAGAAGTGTTTTTTGCATAAAAAAAACCTACCTAAATATATTATTTAAGTAGGCTTTTTAGCATGATTAGCTAGTTTTTAATAGCCCAATAGGCTTTATATACCCATGCCACTTCAAGATGCAGGATTCAGCGATAATCATGCTCATCGTTGCATCTATTATTAAGCAGTTCTTTTTGCTACTATCGCATCAGATAACTGCGCCAATAATGCTTCAGTATCTTGCCAGCCAATGCAAGCATCGGTAATACTTTGACCATAAACTTCAGCTTTGCCATTAACAAGCTTTTGATTTCCTTCAACCAAGTTACTTTCAACCATGACGCCAAAAATATTTTGATTACCGTCACTAATTTGCTTACTCACATCGGTAGAAACTAGCATTTGATTTTCAAACTTTTTACTTGAATTAGCATGGCTAAAATCAATCATTATTTTAGTATTTAGCCCACTCTCTTCGAGTTGTTGCGTCACTGCTTTAACGCTATCTTGGTCAAAGTTTGTTGTTCTGCCTCCGCGTAAAATTATATGACAATCACTATTGCCGGTTGTTTCAACAATTGCGGCATGACCAAACTTTGTAACCGATAAAAAGTGATGTGATGCAGCCGCGGAGCCAATGGCATCAATGGCAATTTTTATCATACCGTCTGTACCATTTTTAAAACCAACAGGGCAAGATAACCCTGATGCTAATTCTCGGTGAACCTGTGATTCAGTAGTACGTGCGCCAATTGCGCCCCAACACATAAAATCAGCCATATATTGCGGAGTGATCATATCTAAGAACTCTCCCGCAGTGGGTAAACCTAATTCATTTAACTGAAGTAATAATTTACGACCGATACGCAAACCATCATTAAGTTTAAAAGTATTATCCATATAAGGGTCATTAATGAGCCCTTTCCAGCCCACCGTTGTGCGTGGCTTTTCAAAATATACTCGCATAACAATTTCTAAATTATCTTTATACTTTTCACGCAACTTTACTAAACGCTGACCATATTCAAGTGCTGCTTTAGGATCATGAATAGAACAAGGTCCAATAATCACGAGTAAACGATCGTCTTTATGATTAAATATATTGTGAATTGCCGCTCGACCAGACACAACTGATTTAGTTGCATGCTCTGACGCTGGAAATCGTTCCAATAATGCAATAGGAGGTAATAGGTCTTTAATTTTATTGATGCGCACATCGTCAGTTTTATACATTATTTTTCTCTTTTTTCACCTCGTAGTGAGGTGGTTTAGGTATAGACGTCTAGATAGATGTTTTCAATATCAATTTACCAGTGTTAAGGTATTAATACTAGTAGATTCAAATGAATAAAAATAAAAAATAGAGATATACTCATACCACTTCAAAATGCAGAATTTGGCAAAAATTCGTCGCAGTCCTGAAACTCGCATATTGAGGTGGTATGAGTATAATTAATAAATAGATCAAACTAGTTAGGGGAAATAAATGATAGTGAGTACATTGCCTTTACCAACAGCTAACGTTGAAATATTTATCCCTTGTGCACAAATTAAAAACAATAAAAAAGTATTACTGTCTGACAAAAATACATTTTAGTTCATCAAATAAATCAGCCTAAAATAAAGGAGTAATAACAATGGCAGAAGTATTATTAGCATTGGCAACTGGTGCGTTTGTTGGTATTTTATTTTCAGTATTGAAACTCCCCTTACCTGCACCTCCGGTCATATCAGGAATAGCAGGCATACTCGGAATTTACCTTGGTGGTATCGGCTACCAATGGATAATAGAACGATTTTTTAGCTAAACAATGGTTACAACAAATTTAGCAGTTTAATTTATCCTTGCTAGTTGATAATATTCATTAGCACAGTAAAAATTAGTAAAACACCCTTGCTAGCAGCATCTAAATTTAGATCAGGCTAGAAACTTACTAATTTACCTCTCTCTATAAACAATAAACAAGGGACATTTCATGAGCACACCACATATTTCCGCCAAAGTAGATGACTTCGCAGAAACAGTTTTAATGCCAGGCGACCCACTTAGAGCTAAGTTTATCGCAGATAATTTTTTAGATAATGCAAAATGCGTAACTAAAATACGTAATATGTTTGGTTATACGGGTACTTATAAAGGCCAAAAAGTTTCGGTTATGGGATCAGGTATGGGCGTACCGTCAATTTCAATTTATGCCACTGAGCTATACAAAGATTTTGGTGTTGAAAATATTATTCGTGTAGGCTCATGCGGCGCAGTACGAGACGACATAAAAATTCGAGATATTATTATTGGTATGGCGGCAAGTACTGACTCAAATGTTAATCGTCAACGTTTTAATCAATGCGACTTTGCCGCAATGGCTGATTTTTCATTATTACATCGCGTAGTTAATACCGCAGAACGTCTTAATCAAGAAATCCATGTAGGAAATATTTTTACCGCCGATTTATTTTACACACCACAACCTGAAATGTTTGCCTTGATGGAAAAATACGGTATTTTAGCCGTTGAAATGGAAGCAGCTGGTTTATACGGGGTTGCTGCTGAATACGGTAAAAAAGCGTTAACTGTATTAACGGTGTCCGATCATATAAAAACGGGCGAACAAACCTCCGCAGATGAACGTGAAAGTACATTCAAAGATATGATGGAATTAACACTAGAAAGCCTTTTATAAAAGGCAAAAATTACTTGCTTTATTCTATGCGTTATCAATATGTTTTTAAAAAATTTTACTATAAAAAACAGAGTAGATGAATACTATAAATATTGTTTGTATTCTCATTCTAATTACCATGCCCAATTTACTTTCTTATGTTTGGTAATACCCGAAGCAACACCATTTTCATACCAATCAGCTTGGTTTTGACGATTTGATTGAATATATTCAATTAATTTTGGGTAAGCTTCGCCAATATCAACATATTCATTAGGGTATTGCCAATCTTCAGGAAAGATGAGAGCGAATGGGTATCCATTTTCATCACTAAATGATGTTAACCCTTTACTTATGTTATCTGACTCAGGCATAACTGGCGACTTACCTTCTAGGTGTATTTCTAAATTAGTGTTATATACATACAAGTAAGGATCAAAAGGAGCTTGAGCTATATCTTCCAAAGTAACGGGGTTACTTAATGTTATTTCAAAAGAAAACTTGTGTCCTAATATATGATCGCTGTTCCAAAGCGTGTTAGTAAATGACGAAGCTGGGTCATAAAATAATGATGTTGTATTGTTGAATAAAGTAATATCTAAACCAGAACTGGTATCAATATATTGAATTAGCTCACTGCCCGATGATCCCCCTGGTGGGATATAAAGCTGATAACTACCATCGGCTTGCGATCCTTCAGGCAATGCGATTCTCAGGTGCCAACTATGATCATAACTTCCTCCCCGAGCGATAAGATAACCCTCTGCACTAATCGTTATCACTTCAAAGTCTTCATTTAAACCGAAATTTACGCGGTATGCGACAACTAAATCATTAAAATCGTAATCTCCTAACTGAGGATACTGATCTTCATAACCGACTAAATAGTATGATGTTGAAGATGGGTAATATAAGGTACTAGCAACTGATGTGGGGGTATCAGAAAGTACCACTAATGGCGCATCTTCTCTTCCTGCCGCTTGTGTATCAAGGAAGTCAACATCTGCGGAAGTTAACAAAGCTAAATCTTCAAAGCCAGCACTATAATCATAGAATTCTTCTGGATCGCCTAAGTCCTCATTTGTTTCCAGCAATTGAATGTCGAGGTGTATTGAAAGCGCAGTTGATAAATCAATATTTACCGGTATCTTCAGAGTATCATCAAAAGACGTGCCGTCTAAATTACTGCCGGTGATGCTGTTAGAGCCTGTACGCCCTAGTAATGTGTAGTAAAATTGACGATTTTCACTATCAATTTTGGCTAAAGAACATTTTGTTTTTGTTGAAAAATCAGTGAATATATAAGTATCTTGGTCTGTGATAACCGTAAGGGTTAGATGCTCAACTGCTACCCCCTGACTTGTGGCTTTTTCGCTTCCTGATGATGCTTCATTAATATCAACACCGAGCATTAACAAGCCATTATTTTGAAGCCGTAGAGCTTCTAAAACAGCAGGACTAATTGCTTTATTTCCTTGCGCTAATAACAAATTAATATCACCACTACCTTGTGAAATTTTATGCTTTAATTTTGTGCTTTCTTCTTCAGCATTAGCCGCAGCAGAAAACAAGGAAATACTAACTAAACAGGTAAAAACGAATAGATACCTCATTAATAAATTAATCATAATAAACCTCATAACTTATTGTTTTGTCTTCTTTGGATTCAGAATACAACTCAACTAAGAGCGGAAACGAATCAGCGACAATAGTGAGAGGTAACTTAATATTGTCATGATTAACCACTTGTCCCAAAAATAGTGCTTTTTTATGTTTATCGATAATTTTTAAAAAAAGGTACTCGCCCTGCATGTTTATTTCTGTCATATCAATATCTATTAAATAATTGTCGAATACTTTGACTGATGTTACTTCAGAGATTGGATTGTCTTTAAATAATGTAGTGTTGTTACCTGTACCCTCAGTGATATCTTCTATCGATGTTACACCAACATCACCACTAGTATTTTCGCTTCCGCCACAATTCATCAGTAATGGTAATGCTAACGGAAGCATGAACAGCTTGAATTTATTCATTTTGATTCCTTATACGCAGTTAAGAATATTTATAATTGATCTTGATTTACATCATTCAATTAACTTAAATGCATATTACACACCATTTTTATTACCCATAAAAATCATATTGGTAGAGAATTTTTACTCAGCTTATTTTCGTTTTGCTTACCTAGCTTTGCAAAGTAAGAATTGATTATCATTGAATTTGTCTTTAAACCTTTAAACCAAAATAAGAATTATTGATATTATTTGGAGGGTAAATAATTAGGCTATGTAAATAACAAAGTCGCTGCTACAAAGGCAAACGAATGATACGCGGTGGATGACCAAAAATAAGAGCCTAAAATGATTTAAAATTAGGAGTTGATCTTCCCCCATAGTCACTTGTTATAGTGCAATTGCAGTGACCAACATTCTAACAGCCATTAAGCTTAATAAAACTTTAATGACTAAAATCAACTTATCATTATTTGCAGCCAACCTTAACCTTGTACCAAGAAAAGAGCCAAAAACCGAGCCAATAACCATAAACATCAGTAAATTTAAATGTTCCGAAAGCGATACACCTATAGCCATGAATACAGGGATTTTTGCCAAGTGACTTATAGTCATTAACATTGAGCTAGTTGCTATTATCTCATCTTTTGAGCTTAACTCCTTCGTTAAAACGGTAAGTGATAATGGCCCAGTGGCGCCCACAATTAAACCTAAACCTGTTTGAAGTAGACCGATAAGATAGAAATTCTCATATTTTTTAATAAACTTAGAGAAGCGCGTACTCCATAAATTGAGAATTATATACAACCCAATACAAAAAGGTACAGACTCAGTTGATATATTAGACAGCAATAAGCCGAAGATACAAACGCCAATAAGAGAGCCTACAAGAAACTTTGGAAGCAATGACCATTGAACATTTTTTAAGGAAAACACCATTCGCGAAGAGTTGCTAGCTAACTGCGTAATACCATGGATTGGGATTATCAAACTAGGGCTTAAAAATAAAGGCAATATTGCGATTAACAGCATACCTCCACCAAAGCCAATAACTCCAGCAATGACGGAAGTAAAGAAAGAAATTAGCCCTAGGATATACTCGATATGCAAATGACCCCCTTTGCGTTATAACCGCTTCACTAAGAGGAAAATAATTATTGGTTAAAATAAGCTTACGAAGGAGAAAAAACCAACTGTTATTTGTCCTTTTGAGTGACTTGTTAAGTTTCGTTGTTTATACTAGCCTTAATTAAAGACCACTTTAACGTACTGGTGAAAGCATGACAACTAGAATATTAACTGAGGCAGCTGCAAGTATCAGCGAGCTTAAAGCAAACCCTATGAAAGTTGCTTTAAGTGCTAATGGCGAAGCTATTGCAGTATTAAATAGAAATGAGCCTGCATTTTATTGCATACCAGCAAAAACTTATGAATTTATGATGGATCATATTGAAGATCTAGAGCTACTCGCTATTGTTGAGCAACGAAAAAATGAAGCAAGTGTAAAGGTTAGTATAAATGACCTATGAGTTAGAATTTAAAAAGTCAGCACTTAAAGAGTGGAAAAAATTAGGTGCTACGATTCAATCACAGTTTAAGAAAAAGCTTACAATCATTTTAAATAATCCGCATATTGCAAGTGCCAAACTATCTGGCGGTAATGAATTATACAAAATCAAACTTAGACAAGTAGGTTATCGTCTAGTTTATGAGGTAAACGATGATGTTATCACTGTCACTGTAATCTCTGTTGGGAAACGTGATAGAGGAAAAGTGTACAAAGCGGCAATGGAACGAATCAACTAGAGAAACTTAACGAGCCTGTAGAATTACTCGTTTTTAAATTATTTTTAATCAAAATACTCTAACTGGCGATTTTAATTTTTACATCGTTGATCATGGAGTGATAGCGGACTTTCTATTGATTTTCGGCTTTTTAGGCGCTGTTCGAGGGGAAATACGAGGCTTTCCCCCTAATGTAGGCATCTTTATTAATCTATGTTATGCACTAAACAATACAGTTGCCATTGGGTATTTACTTTTTCTTGTCCGCGCAAGGTGACTTGCTTTACGTAACTTTGCTTCCTTGCGTGTTAACTCTTCTATCGTACCGCTCCACTCTTTACTGGCATTCGATTTAATCTTGCAACCATCAATGGCAAACAGGTGTCGGCCAATCAAACCTTCCTTGTCACAAATCATCAGTACTTGGGTAAATAGTGGTTCAATCTGGTCTTTCATCCGAGCCACAAATGAGGTAATGGAGGTGTAATGAGGCTGCGCATCACCTGATAAACTCATGAAGGTAATATTGGTTTCGCAGGCATTGGCAATACGACGGCTAGTAATAAATCCTCTGGAGTAACCAAACTAAATGATTTTTAACATCACCGACGGTGAATAGGCGGCTGCGCCGCCTTTATCATTGTTAAACCAATGGTCGAACGCTGATAAATCGAGGTGATTATCAACGATATGAGACAACGCATATTCAAACGTGCCGGGAATAATTTGGGCTAAGAAATCAATGGGAATGAATTTACTTTGACAGGATAAATCGGGTTTGTAGTTCGCCATAACATTTTACTGTTGGTGAATAATATCTATTAGATCACAAACAAGATCACGGCACAAGGTTAAAAAACGAACAGTTTAAAATAATAAAAGGAACATTGGAAATGTTCCTTTTGGGAGAAATTCTACAGCCTCAACGCCCAAATAACAGGCTAAAAATTGTTTGCTAAAATGTTGAGGAACGAAAACAGCAAACTGTTTTTTGTCCTTGTTTAATAACTTGTTATATCTCGACTTTCATAGTGTAGTGGTCAAAAGCTGTTACCTTGATATAGCTATTATTCTCATATAGAGATTTAGCCGCAAAGTTATCAACCGCAGTAGCAAGTTTTAAATTCCCTACACCAGATTCAATTGCAAAATCATATGCAGCATCAAGTAGGGCTTTTCCTATACCTGATTTACGTTCGGTTGTATGAACAAACAAATCATTTAAGTAAAGCATCGGTTTCATCGCTACAGATGAAAAGGCAGGATAAAGCTGAGTAAATCCAATAGGTAAATTTTCTGCCGATAAAGCTAAAAGAATTGTAGAGTCATTTAACTCAAGCCTTTGTTTAATGAAACTTCTAGCGGCATCTACATCGCTTTCTTGTTTGTAGAATTGACGATAGAGATCAAATAACTCAGTAACAGAATCAAGATTGTTAATTTTAGCTTGGATAATTTTCACGAACCTTCCTTGAGAGATATAACGCCTTAATAAGCGGAAAATAACGGTTGGCTATAATCGCGAAGCGATGGCCAACTGTTATTTTTCCGTTTGATTACCTTGTTAGGTTTTTATA
>NVWU01000019.1 GCA_002733765.1 Colwellia sp.
TATTTTGCTCAACGTTATCAATCCAGTTTACCTTATCAGGGGCTTTATTCAAGACAAACGAAGCCTCCACTATCGCTTTTTTCAGCGCATAATTAACCGTTAATACCACTCAACTAGATCGTTCGAAACCGCACTAACTGTTTGTTGGGTAATAGAATGCCTATCAAGACCATCCCAGCATGATGGCAACTGGGGCATTCAGGCCCTATTTCTTCCTTTACCTCGACTGTGATAACTTCTTCAACCCGCTCAATGCCTTTATCTAAGCTTTTTYTAATCAGGGTTAACGATTTACGTCTTATTGAATTAGCCATGAATCCGTAATAAMGCAGCCTCATAAAACCTTTGGGTAGAACATGTAATAAAAATCGCCTTATCAATTCTGCCGCAGACAAGTCCATATGCGTTGTCTCATTGGTACGATAGTCCTTGTAACGCATTAATACCTTATTTTCACTCCTTAAAGATAAACGACTTTCGCTAATGCCGACTCGATTGCAGTAACGTGCTAAAKAGTTAACCACTGCATCGGTATGACCAATGGTGGGTTTGCTATAAACATTCCATTTCAACCGAGCCACTTCATTCAAAGCCTGTGTAATGATTTCTGGCGCTAATCTATGTAGTTTATCTGCCTTAGCTTCTTGAGCTAAACCATTAAGCATTTTCCCTCTGAACTTCACCGATAACGCTCTAACAGGAAATAAATAGTGCGCTTTACGACTGCCACACCATTGCTTGTCTTGGGTTAACACGCCACTTGGAATGAGGCAATGTAAATGAATGTGCCTACACAAGGTTTGACCCCAAGTGTGTAATACCGCCAACATACCCAATTGACCCTCCATGTGATGTCGGGCAGTAGCGAATTCACTTAATGTTTGCCAGACAGCCTTGAAGAGAACTTTATAAAGCACTTTAGGGTGTAATGTTGCCCAACCATTAAACTGATGCGGTAAAGTGAATACCACATGATGATAAGCGACAGGCAATACATCGGCTTGACGTTTGACTAACCATTGTTCACGCGATTTACCTTGGCACACTGGACAATGTCGGTCACGACAAGAACAATACCATTGGGTATCTTGCTCACAGTGATTGCAGTACCATTGATAACTTCCCATTACTTGAGTTCGACAATCCTGGAGGTGATGCAACACTTGCCATTGTCTTGGTGTGATGGTTTTCTTCTCAAGATATGGCAGCCCTTGTGTGATAATTTGCTGAAGCAATGAGCCGTTCATGAGTGTTGCTCCAGTTGTTTGAGTAAATCAAACTGTGCTCCTTGCACAGCTTGGTAATGGGGTAGCCAATGGGTATAGCGCACGGTGGTTCGAATATCTTTATGCCCTAGAATATGTTGCAATTCGGGTAGTGGCATACCAGCCATTAACTGGTGTGTGGCAAAGGCATGCCGTAAGGCATGTATACCTCCTTGTTTTAAAACGCCTGCATCAGCTTTAGCCTTGTAATACACTTTTTGAGGAGATGAGATGTTTAATGCTCTATCATCGTAGTTTCGGCAGAATAAATAATTCATAGGACGAAATCTGTGCCAATAAACACGTAAAACGTGTAATAAGGTTTGTGATAACGGAATACGTCTATCTTTACCTCCTTTTGCTAAATGCACATGAATGACTTCTTGCTCACCATCGATATCATTTACCTTAAGGTTGGTGACCTCACTAATACGTAAGCCGCATCCATAACACAAGGTAAGTAAAGTACGGTATTTAACATTGTTGCATACTGCTAAAATGTGCTTTACCTCTTGCGGACTAAGCAACTCAGGTATCTTCTGTTGTCGCTTCATTGGTGGTAACAACTGTACACTGAATGTTCGGCCAAGCACTTGACCATAAAAGAAATTCAGTGCATGGAAAGCCTGTGCACATGTGCTTGATGATAAATGACGCTCAAGGGTTAACGACCAAAGGTACTTTTTTAACTCACTGTCTTGTAATGTATCAGGGGAGCGGTGGGTATGTTTCGCTAAGTCGTAAACCCAACGAACATAGGCTTGCTGTGTTTTAATTGAAAAGTGTCGTACTTGCATACAGTCAAGTAACTGTTGTCTGAGTGGTGTCATAACTTGCCTCCAAAAAAATGGTGATGTAGCAAGTTAAGTGTGGTTGGAATGCAAAGAAATGTCAGGGAGCGGGCACTCCCCGCGAAGCGGTTTAGTTCAACAGTTTATTAGAGGGGTGTAACCAATGTTTAAACACGGGTAAATCCCTTCTTTCATTTTTTGTATAAAATCACAATACCCTATAAAAAACGTTTAATCAAAAAGTTACAAAAAATAACTAAACTGGTTGATGTGTGAAAGAAGGGTATTTGCGCGCTTTCGTGTAAAAAGAAATAATTAGGTGGAAGGCTGTACAAATAGACAGCTATATAAAAATAAAGGTTAAGACTATTTTAATATTGAAATAACCCTTTTTAATAACGAATTAAACTAAGTGAAATATAGGGCTGGGCCACTTTATCTAACATGATATAGCAAACTCATTCGTTGCCTTGACTAAAGCATCAATTATTTTTGGTTCATTTGCCACATGTCCCGCCATTTCAATGATGGATAATTCAGCCTCCGGCCAGTGCTTTTTTAATTGCCATGCTTGTTCAACAGGGCACACCATATCATGGCGACCATGGATGATTTTTGTCGGTATATGTCGAATATTATCTATCTGTTCAAGTAGTGGCTCTTGGGCAATAAAGCACTGGCTCAATGAATAATACAGTTGAATAACCGCCGCAGCTTTATCTTCTTTTTTTATTGGGTTACCTGTTAAGTTACCTTTTGAGTTTTCATTAAAGCGTAAAGACTTTTGCCAATAAATAAGGCTTTCTTCCCAATGTTGTATTTTATTAAAAATAGCATTTGATACTGCTAGATTTTCATCAGTGAGTTGTTGATATATGGTAGAAAGCGGTTGGGCTTGTTGTGAAAGCGGTAAATTTTCAACTAGGTTATTCCACGCATCAGGATAAATTTTAGCTGCGCCATTTTTGCTATAAACCCAATCAATGTCTTGTTGTCGTGCTAAAAACACTCCGCGTAATATTAAGCCAGATACTTGTTCAGAAAAATGGTGTGCGTAATATAACGCTAATGTAGTCCCCCAAGAACCACCAAAAACCAACCATTTTTTAATACCAATATGTTGCCTTATTATCTCCATATCTTGAATAATATTTGCTGTTGTATTTTGTTGCAAAGCGCCAAGGGGGCGAGACCGGCCACAGCCACGTTGATCAAATAAAATTATATGATACAGCTTAGGGTTAAAAAAACATCGGTGAGATGGCCTACAGCCCGATCCCGGGCCACCATGTAAGAACACCACAGGAATACCTAAAGGGTTACCACATTGCTCAATATAAAGTTGATGTTCTACCGTTGAACTTTCACCTGTTTGTGTATCAGTTAATACGCCACTAGTCATGGGTAAGTGATAGTGACTAAAAGGCTCAATGGCAGGGTAGAGTGATAACATATAATTTATACCTACTTATCTTTGTTGGCTAAATTTAGGACTAAAACTAATCAGTGCCAACACGGCTGTTATTACTGTGGCGCTCAATATTACGCTAAAAGCGCTTAAGTTGAGTTGGCCAAAAAGTGCAAATCGTAATAGCTCAACACAATAAGTAAAGGGGTTGTACTGGCAAAGCCAATAGATCCAAATACTGGCTTCTTGCATTTTCCACAATGGATATAAAGCACTTGAAAGAAAGAACATGGGAAAAATAACAAAGTTCATTACTCCAGCAAAATTTTCTAATTGTTTAATTAAGCTTGATAACAGTAAACCTAAAGCGCCTAAGAAAAAAGCAATCAGAAAAACCGCGGGTGCTGCGGTTAAATAACCTAACAGTGATATATCAACATCAACCAATTGCGCACAAAGTAAAAAAACATACACTTGCATTAACGATAAAAAAGCAATAGCAATCAGTTTACAGAATAATAAAAAGGGCAGGGGTAATGGGCTCATTAATAGCACTTTCATGCTACCCATTTCTCTATCATAAACCATGGAAAGCGAGCTTTGCATGCCATTAAATAATACTATCATGCAGCATAAACCGGGAATGATATATTCTTGATAGGTGATATAGGTGCCATAAGGCTCCATAATAGAAACCCCTAATGCCGCCCTAAAACCTGCGGCAAAAACAATTAGCCATAACAGTGGCCTAACTAAGGCGCTAAATAAACGTGAACGTTGTTGAAAAAAACGAAAAACTTCACGTTTCACAATACCTAAGCAGCAATACAAATATTGGTTTAAGGTCATACTGCCTCCGTGTTTTGGGTTAAAGCAAAGTACAGTTGGTAAACATCAGTTACTTGGTATTGCTCACACAATTTACTGCTTTGGTCTTGTGCTTGAATTTCACCTTTGTTGATAATAATAAGTTGATCAGTCGATTCTACTTCGTCCATTAAATGGGTTGTCCACAATACACAAATATCACGTTGGGTGCATAAATTACGTACATAAGAAATAATGAGTAAGCGGCTTTCTACATCTAGGCCAACGGTGGCTTCATCAAGTAATAATACTTTAGGTTGATGAATAAGTGCGCGTGCAATTTCTACCCGTCGCCTATGGCCACCATTTAAGGTTCTTACTTTATCGTGTAAACGCTCAGTTAAACTTAATTGCGCTAAAATGATGTCTATATTTACCAGTGCTTTTTTTGGCGCGATACCATGTAAGGCAGCATAATAGAGCAGGTTTTGTTTTACTGATAAATCTAAATCTAAGGTACTTTGTTGAAAAACAACGCCCATTTGAGACATTATTTTTGATTTATTATCACTTAACTTATCTCCATTAATTTCAATAGTGCCATTAACAGTTTGCGTAAGCCCCGTTAATAAGGAAAATAAGGTACTTTTGCCTGCGCCATTTGGGCCTAATAAGATGTTAAAGCCATTGGCTAAGCTTAGGTTAATATTGTTAAGTGCTTTTTTTTTGCCGTAAGCGAAAGATAGATTGTTGGTCACTATGCCCATAATATTACTCCTTCACTCACTTTATACTGTGCTTGATAGCCACACCCCAAGGGTAACGACCTACTTTAATTGATTTTGTCACTTTCATTTTATTGACATCAATAATAGATACATCACCACTAATACCATTGGTAGTAAGCAGTTGGCTTTGATCTTGATTTAGCGCTAATTGCCAAACGCGGCGTCCCACTAATAAATATTTTTCAATCTCCATGGTTTTTCTATTAATTACGGCAACATGGTTAGCTGGCCCTAAGGCAACAAAAGCATAATGACCATCAAGGCTTAATTCTATGCCTACCGGCTGAACTCTGTCTTTATGTATACCGCGAATTTTAAAGGTAAACTCCTTGGTGATTTCTTTGCTGGCAACGTCAATAACAACAACAGCGCCACCAATTTCAGAGCTTACCCATAACAGTTTGTTATCTTGAGTAAACTGTGCAGATCTAGGCCTAGCACCCACTAAGGTATTGGCAATGATTTTATTGGTTTTAGTGTCTATCCAATGCACCATATTGGTTGTTTCTGAGGTAACCACAACTAGGTTGCCATCAGGACTTACCGCAAGGCCTTCTGGTTCAACGCCAACATCAATTTGTGTCGTTACCATGCTAGTGGCAATATCTATTACCGTTAAAATAGCATCGTCTTCATTTGAGGTATAAATAATTTTACCATTAGGGTGCAGGGCAATGGTTTCAGGATCTTCACCTGACGGTAGTTCACCCACAATTTCTTCGGTGGCTAAGTCGAGTATTTGAATGCGATCAGAGTCACTAGCGCATATGTAAGCAAGTGATTGGTCGTGATTAAAAATAATCCCCCTTGGCCTTTGACCGACAGCAATTTCTCTAATTACTTTTTGCTGTTCAATATCTATCACCGAAATATTATCATCTTTTTCGTTGGTAACATAAGCAAGCTCACCCGCGCTCACTAATAAACTCTGGCTAAGTAAAAACAAGCTAAGTAAAAATTTAATTTTCATAATGTACCTTTTAAAAGTAATGTTTTTAATATGAGTATTTGACTGTACGTATTTGAATCGTTAATTGGCATTGCACATTGACTCCTGTTGATCAAAACCTAACGTATCTAATTCAGTGATAGGATGCAAAATGCCCGCCTGAGGTGATTGAGACACTAAACCATGAGGTTGTATTAAGGCAATTGGCATTCTTAGTTGTCCGTTCCAAGGGCGAAAGCTCAGCTTGCGCCCTTTATACGCGGCCAACTTAAAGTCAGCTGATTTTATGTAAGCCGTTAATTCTTTCACTGCGGATGTATTTGTTTTATGAACCGCTTGGGCAATTGATCTAACGGCAAGGTAGCCAGTAAAATCAATCTCATTCATATAGCGAGAGGTTAATTTAGTAAAGCGTGTTTGTAGTTGTGCCGCTCCCCATTGCTCTATTACGTTGTGCCAAGATAATGCTTCAAGCCCAGCAGAGCCAACCACAGGTCTAGGGAGATACGTGTTAAAAGGAATGTACTCGGCAAAATCTTTAGTTTGGTCGGCCACATAAACCACATCATATTCTTTTGATGTTTGGGTAAAAAGTGGAATTTCTTGCTGGGCGCTTCGTCTGAGATCGGTATCAAAACTCCATGCTTTTTCAGAAATTATTTTAAGACCATAGCGTTTAGCTGAGCGTTTAAATGATGTAGCTAAGGCAATATCAGCGGGCTTCTCGCCACGAATTAACAACACTTTTGTTAAACGTCGATAAAGTAGCCATTGGGCCAATGCATCTGACTTCATCGCATTACTTGGCGCGGTATGTAGAATAGTATTTAAACATTGGCTATGACGTAAATCGTTTGAGAACTCACTAATATTGAACAATAAAATGTCTTTGTTTTGTGCCCACAAATTGATTTTAGTTAATACAGGTAATGGCGCATCAAGGATAAAAAGTGCTTTCCCGTTCTTGAATTCTTCTTTTAAATGAGTAAATAAGTTTTGCTGTTTTTTAAACTCAAAGGATGTCAGGGAAAAGTGTTGCTGTAAAAATTTCCCGGTGGTATTTGAATCATTTATTGCTAACCTAGCTCCTTGATAACCACTGTCACTGGCCATTTTTATAATATTTGATAATGCTGGCGCGTGCTGTTTTTGTAGCTTTATATAGGTGATATCAATAGATAAAGGCATTGAAAAAGCACTAATACTCGTTATAAGGCTCGTTAAAAGCATAAAAATGATTAAGGGTCGTTGTGTTAATTTTTGACGAAAATTTCGTTTTAGTACAGGTTTTTTCATGGGTTTTCAATCTCAGTTAGAGAAGTTATAACGTTTTATTATTTATCATCATATAGTAGAAATGGACTGAATTATAGGTTGAATATTTGTAGTGTAACTTATGTTAACCGACTGTTTTTTAATTATTTATCTTTATTTATTATGGTTGGCGTTAATAAAAACCATACTAAAGGATGAGGTGAACGTATCTAAAGTACAATTCGGAAATAACAAACTATTCGCTAGACTAGCTTTATACAATTTAAAAGTAGATCCAAGAGGTTTTAAAAATGACTAAGTTAACTTTGAAGCATAAATGCTTGATTGCCTGTATATCTTTGTTTTCGTATGGTGTATCGGGTCATGGATCGGTAACGCCACAATCAATAGACACAGCTGAATTACCTCAATTAGGGGAAGAATGGCTAGAAAGAAACCCTTATCGCGAACTAACGGGTGATGTGCGTAAAGCAGTACTTGATATTGGTGCGTCAGCATACAATCAAAATTGTGCTCGTTGTCATGGTTTAGGCGGTGTTTCTGGTGGTATAGCCCCTGATTTACGTATGCTAGCAACGGATTATGATGGCGACGAATGGTATGGTTATCGCGTACAAAACGGTGCGGTGCGTAACGGGGCTGTTTATATGCCAAAAATGACTGAACATTTATCTCAAGAAGCGCTTTGGTCTGTTAGAACTTGGTTAGAATCTGTTAGTAATGAAGAAGAGTAGTTCTCATTTACTTTTGTTTGCCTTTAGCTGTTGCTGGCTTTTTTGTGCAACAGTTTTTTCTCGATCTTATGATGACATTATAGAAAGTAATGAAATTGTTATTGCGGTCTATAGTGACTTTCAGCCTTTTTCTTATGTAGATAATGGCGAAGAAAAGGGCATAGATGTCGATTTAGCATACGTTATCGCAAAAAAACTCGGTGTTAAACTTCGTCTACGTTGGATGACAGCCGATGAAACTGTTGATGATGACTTACGTAATAACCTTTGGAAAGGACACTTCCTTAACCGAACCGTCGCTGACTTGATGTTAAGAGTGCCATACGATAGAGACTATTCTTTATTACGTGATGATATTGGCGAGTTAGTGCATCAGCATGTTCATATGTTTGCGCCTTTTCATACTGAATCTTGGCAGGTTATTTTTAATAGTAAAAAAATTGACTCAGTAGAAACGATTGCCGTTTTTCAATATCATGATATTGGTGTTGAAGTAGATTCTATTCCTCAATTTTACCTCACGTCTGCCTTTCAAGGTCGCATGAGAGATCGCGCTAAACAATACCCGTCAATTAGTGAAGCCATTAGTGCCATGACCGAAAGTAAGGTTGACGCAGTAATGGGACTTACCAGCCAAATTAGTCACTATCAAGGTGAACTTTCTAAAGTCAACTATCCTCTGGCTAAAAATGCATTTCCTATGATTGGACGACAACAATGGGATATCGGTATGGCCGTTAAAGCCGACTATCGACAATTAGGTTATGCGGTAGCTGATATCGTTGAAAACATAGTAAACACAGGTGAAATGCAGACTATTTTCGCTAAATTTAATGTTATCTATAAAATACCTAATCTCTATAAAACCGCTGAATAAGTAGTCATCCTAAATGATGAGGCAAATTCATACTGCTGTGCAGTAGTTAACATAAGAACAACATTTTATGATTAATAGAACCTGCATAATTCAACTAAATTTAGCAAGTTACATCAATGTATAAATAGCAACAATAGCAACAAAAGCAAATTATAGATTCAATTCCATGAGGGAAAAACAATGATTAAAACGACTAAAACTAAAGCATTGTCATTATCGATGATGGTCTCATTAGCGCTAACAGGTATGGCAAATGCTAATGTAACCAACAAAGATATTTTAAATGACCAAATGACAACGGATGATGTTGTTTCTTATGGCCTAGGCCTTAAAGGACAACGATATAGTCCATTGAAAAAAATCAATAATGAAACGGTTAAAGAAATGCGACCTGTTTGGGCTTTTTCTCTTGGTGGAGAAAAACAACGCGGACAAGAATCACAACCAATGATTAAAGATGGTGTTATGTATATAACAGGGTCTTATTCTCGTGTTTTTGCTATTGATGCCAGAACAGGTGATGAACTTTGGCAATATGATGCAAGATTACCTGATGGCATAATGCCTTGTTGTGACGTGATTAACCGTGGTGTTGCTTTATATGGTGACTTAGTTATTTTTGGTACGCTAGACGCTAAGCTAGTTGCGCTTCATAAAGATACTGGTAAAGTCGTTTGGAAAAAGAAAGTAGAAGATTATAAAGCCGGTTATTCAATTACTGCTGCACCAATTATCGTTAAAGGTAAAGTTATCACGGGTGTTGCTGGTGGTGAATTTGGTATTGTCGGTAAAGTAAGAGCTTATGACGCTAAAAACGGTGATTTAGTATGGGAACGCCCTACCGTTGAAGGCCATATGGGTTATATCTGGAAAGATGGCAAGAAAATGGAAAACGGTATCTCTGGCGGTAAAGCCGGACAAACGTGGCCTGGTGACTTATGGAAATCAGGTGGTGCGGCTCCATGGAATGGCGGTACTTATGATGCTGATGTAGATTTACTATTTTTTGGTACGGGTAACCCTGCACCTTGGAACTCACATTTACGCCCGGGTGATAACTTTTTCTCATCATCTCGTTTAGCGCTTGACCCTGATACAGGTAAAATTGTTTGGCATTTCCAAACTACACCGCATGATGGTTGGGATTTTGATGGTGTAAATGAATTAGTTTCTTTTGACTACAAGCAAGATGGAAAAACTATCAAAGCGGCAGCTACTGCTGACCGTAATGGTTTCATGTATATACTTAACCGCGAAAATGGTGACTTCATTAGAGGCTTCCCATTTGTCGATAAAATTTCTTGGGCTTCAGGCTTAGATAAAAACGGTCGTCCTATTTACATTGATAGCAACAGACCAGGTAACCCTGCTGATTCTAAAGATGGCAAAAAAGGTACCATTGTTACCGCAACACCATCTTTCCTTGGTGGCAAAAACTGGATGCCAATTGCTTACAGTAAAGACACTGAATTATTTTATGTACCATCAAACGAATGGTCTATGGATATTTGGAATGAACCAACGGCCTATAAAAAAGGCGCGGCTTATTTAGGCGCTGGCTTTACTATTAAAGCAAATCATGATGATTACATTGGTGTTTTAAGAGCAATGGATCCTAAAACGGGTAAAGAAGTTTGGCGTTATGAAAACTATTCACCGTTATGGGCTGGTGTGTTAGCGACTGCAGGTAACTTAGTATTTACCGGTAACCCTGAAGGCTACTTGTTAGGTTTGAATGCTAAAACAGGCGATGTTGAATATAAGTTCAACACTGGCTCTGGTGTTGTAGGCTCTCCTGTTACATGGGAAATGGATGGTGAGCAATATATTTCAGTCTTATCTGGCTGGGGTGGCGCTGTTCCTTTATGGGGTGGTGATGTAGCTAAACGTATTAAACACTTAAACCAAGGTGGCAGTGTTTGGACATTTAAACTACCTAAATAGATAATATTTAGTTAAGTTAATGTAAGAATAGAATGAAGAATAAAAAGGTTGCCATTGGCAACCTTTTTTTGTTTTGTTATTTGAGTATAATAATTGCTACTTGGATTTTCTTTTAAATTGATCACTACTAAAGCGCGTTAAACCTTTTTGAGCTTTATTCTTAGCGCTATGTTGTTTTTGACCAGGGCTTGTTTTGAAACCTTTCGCGTTATTCTTACCTGGTTTATGACTGTTTTTCTGATTTCTTTGTTCATTACGCGTTTCTCGCGGTACTAAACAGTTTGGCGCTGAGCCTATCAGTTTAGTTAAGCCCATTTTAGTCAGCGCTTCACGGATAATGCCCCAGTTAAGCGGATCATGATAACGTAATATCGCCTTATGCAAACGTCGTTGAATAGCACCTTTAGGCACGGCAACTGAACCATCTTTTTTAGCTATATTTTTAGTTGTCACATTCCGTAATGAATTAATTTCTGTATGGTAAAGTGTGGTTGCATTGGCCAGTGGTGAAGGATAAAAGTTTTGTACTTGATCTAATTTAAAGTTATTTTCTTTAAGCCATAATGCCAAATTAACCATATCCTTATCGGTTGTACCTGGATGCGCAGAAATAAAATAAGGAATTAAATATTGCTTTTTACCTGCCAGTTTAGAGTAATGATCAAACATTTCTTTAAACTTGTTATAACTGCCCATACCGGGCTTCATCATATTATTTAGCGGGCCTTCTTCGGTATGTTCAGGCGCTATTTTTAAATAACCACCAACATGGTGTGTAGCTAATTCTTTAACATACTCAGGATCTTTTATCGCCAAGTCATAACGTACACCAGACGCAATTAGTACTTTTTTAATGCCTTTTACTTTTCTGGCTTTTCGGTAAAGCTCAATCGTTGGCGTGTGATCGGTATCTAAATGACCACAAATTGTTGGCCACACACAAGAAGGTTTACGACATGTCGCTTCGGCTTTTTCACTTTTACAATTTAGCTGATACATATTGGCGGTTGGTCCGCCTAAATCTGAAATCACACCGGTGAAACCGGGAACTTTTACTTTAATATCTTCAATTTCAGCAATGATTGACTCATGAGATCGTGATTGGATAATACGGCCCTCATGTTCAGTTATGCTGCAAAATGTACAACCACCAAAACAACCTCGCATAATATTAATTGAGGTTTTTATCATGTCATAAGCAGGTATTTTTGCTTTGCCATAACTCGGGTGGGGTACACGTTGGTATGGTAAACCAAACACACCATCCATCTCTTCGGTAGACAACGGTTTTGCGGGTGGATTTAACCAGATAATTCGATTGCCATGACTTTGTACTAATGGCTTAGCAGAAGTAGGGTTTACTTCTTGATGAAAAATACGTGAGGCATGCGCATACAATATTTTATTATTTTTAACTTGCTCAAAGGTGGGTAAGTTAATATAGGTTGTTTCCCACGGTTTTACTTTTTCTTTCCACGATTTGTTCTTTTTGTATGTTGGCGCGACAGAAGTAATTTCAATAATTTGCGCTGTTTTAGTAATATCTTTTTCAATACTGTCTGTTTGTGATTGTTCAGCGTTGTCCTCACATGACTGTGCTGTCATGTCTTGATACGGGCTTGGTATCGCATCTATTTTGCCTGGGCGATCAATGTCACGCGAGTCTATACCTTTCCAGCCGGGTAATGCTTGTTTCGCTAAAAAGGCACTACCGCGCACGTTGGTAATTTTTTTAACGTCTTCTCCACGGGCAATACGGTGAGCAATTTCAATGAGAGGTCGTTCGGCATTGCCATAAACAAGCAGGTCTGCTTTGGAATCAAACAATACCGATTGACGTACTTTATCAGACCAATAATCATAATGAGCGATACGGCGCAAGCTTGCTTCAATACCGCCAATAACGACAGGTACCGCTTTATAAGCTTCTTTACAACGTTGAGTATAAGCGGTTACTGCTCTGTCTGGGCGTTTACCACCTTCATCGTTTGGTGTGTAGGCATCATCATGTCGCATACGACGTTCGGCAGTGTAGCGGTTTATCATTGAATCCATATTGCCGGCAGTCACACCAAAAAATAAATTAGGCTGACCTAATTGCATAAAAGCGTCTTTTGATTTCCAATCAGGTTGAGCAATAATACCAACTCGGAACCCTTGAGATTCTAACATACGACCAATAATAGCCATGCCAAAACTAGGGTGATCAACATATGCATCACCCGTAACAATAATAATATCGCAACTGTCCCAACCTAAGATATCCATTTCTGCGCGAGACATAGGGAAGAAGGGGGCTGTGCCATAACACTCTGCCCAATATTTAGGGTATGAAAATAAGTTACGTTCTGTGTTATTGGTTAAGGGGATCAAGCCGTAGAGTCTCTAATTTTTAAATGTAATTTAAAATCATTATACCATACAGTTTAAGTAAGACTCTAACAGAGGGCTTAGAACGTTTTATTTTAGTTTAGGGTCTGTTGATCTTTCGCGGTTAAATTTTGTTCGAGATAAAAGCATTTTAATCGCGGCGAGTAGTGTGTAGCCTAGTTACTCTGTACTAGCGGTGGTTATTTATACGCAGGTAACTCAGAGAAGTGGTATTGATAAAGATACACTACAGAATTTAATTGAAACAGGTGAATGTGTTGTCAATATAGTAAACTCAGGTTTATTAGAAAAAAGGAACCTTACAAGTGCAAGCCTAAACTAGCAATTAGTTGATTCTGTCGGCAAAATGGGTAGAGATCACTTTAGCTAACGTCTACAAATGTAGAACTTAAGCGCCCTTAAATATTTTTTACTTTCTATTGAGGATGACAACTAACACACAAATAATAAAGATAAGTAAGTTGGCTGCGTTTTACTTTGTTCAATATTCTAGTCAACTAGTTTGAGTTAATTTGCTAATAGATTGCAGGAAAAACACCTCAAAAAATATCATAACCTTTATTAATACTCATTTTTAATTTAAATATAAATTTTTATGGGATTCAATTGTCATTAAGTTTTCTATATTGATGATCGCTTTCATTTTGCGATCATGGACAAAGAATTGAATTTATAAACGTAGTCTTTAATTCTTTTGAACGATGCCAGAGACATGCTCTATATTAGTCGTAATGTTGCCGGACTCATCTTCGCTATGCGTTCTTTACTTCAATGATCAATAACCAAGTGCCCCCCTTTGGATTGGGCCTGCCCTGTTATTATGAACTAGTCTTATTTTATTGGTTTTAATTCGCTACGACGGATTTAGTGCTACCAGTATAGTTACTTAATTTTTGGTTTAGAAATATATACATCAATGTTAGCCGCACCTTTATTTTTATAAATAGTACAAAAATTAAATGCGACCGACGCTAGTAGTATTACCAGGCGGTCTATTAATGGTATGTACTTTTTCCTTTACCGGTAAAATGGCTGGAAAAATATCACCATATTATTTGATCATATTCGGTTTACTACTTTTTTTCCTGTCAATCTACTTGACGGCAGATGCTGATTATTTAACCTTGATGAGAGCGTTTATGATTTAGATTTTATACAGCTGTACCGGCTTGCCCCTTACATTGCCGGTACTCAATTTATTTCATCATTAGCCAAAGTATTATCTAGACGGTCAGCGCTCTTAATTTCATTCGCATGCTAGGCGGTGTTTTTGGCATAAATTTATTGATGATGTATTAAGAACAACGCATTGGCATACACAACACCGTTATTTCAGTGAAACTTGGTAAATCCTATGAACCTTTTACATTTTATAACTGAGGCTGGCGTAAGTGCTAAATAACAGAAATATGAGCATTTGGGTACAGGTGCAAAGAAATTTCGAGACAGACTGTCTTCATTAGTTTCCAGTATATTTTTTGTCACTGCCGTGGTTTTTATATTACGGATAAACTATTATTTACGATGTCCTTTAAAGCATTATAGATAGGACTCTATGCTAAAAAACTCTTGTATTTATAACTATAAATACCTTTCCTCTGTATGTACTACAAGCTAATAGTAAGCTTTCGATCAACGCTGGTAATTTAATTTTTCAATAACTATTTTTATACTTGCAGTGAGAATTTTGTTACTGTACAGTAAGCCATATGCGAGCCATAGGTTCCGCGTAGCGAAACTAAAAACTATAATAATAAAGCATTTATATCATAATTACTTGTTGAGGAATTAAATAATGAATTTAAAGAAAAAATTGGCCATGGCGGCAATATTGACAGCATCTGCAGTACCGGCTTTTGCTGCAACGGTTCTCACCTATGGTGAACCAGGACCAAACCGAGGTTCCCGTGCAAAAGCAACAGAGTGGTTTGCTCAGGAAGTAGATAAACGCTCGGGCGGCGACCTGAAAATTGATATCATATGGGGCGGCGCTTTGTTTAAAGCCAATGCATCACGTCAGTCTGTTGCAACAGGTGTAGCCGATATGGGCACAATTATTGCGGACTACTTTCCAAAAGAAATGGTCTCTTATTCGTTAACAAACTTGCCATTTAAAAATCAGGATCCCTGGGTTGGACTTAAAGCGAGCTTCGACCATATGAAATCAACCGACATAACACGTAACCTGGCGAAGCAAAATTTAGCCTTTGTAACATCATACACAGTGTCTGACGTTATCTTGATGTGCAAAGGTGATGCTGTCCGTTCACTTGCCGATATCAAAGGCAAAAAAATACGCGGTGTCGGTGTTTACGGTAAAATATTTGGCGATCTCGGTGCAAATCTGGTTGGCATGAGTATCTACAAAGCTTATCAAGGATTGGATAACGGATTAATTGATTGTAGTCAGGGTTACAAATCATCTAGCAAAGCGTTAAAACACCACGAAGTAGCAGACAGTCTGACCCAATTATACTGGGGAATTTATACGGGGCTTGGAATGTTTATTAATAAGGATGCGTTGGCACGTTTGACTCCATCTCAGCGTAAAGTACTTGATGAAGTGGGCGCAGATTTTATTGATCATTTAGGCCGGGATGTCATGAATAACGATAATGCTGCGATAAAAGCCATGGCAGCAGGTATTAATGGTCGCAAAATAGATATATTCAGTCTGCCAAGTGCTGATTCAGAGAAATTGATTTCAGCGGGTGAACCATATATTGCCAAGTGGGCTAAAAATGCCTCTAAAGTCGGACTAAAAGGCAAAGAACTGGTTGCAAACTATAGGGCGTTACTTACTAAGTATAGTAAAGAACGTGATGATAAAGGCTATCCTTGGTTCCGTTAACCTATTTATATAGAGTCTATTTTTATGCTCAAAAAAATTGAATTAGGCGCTTTACTCGCCTCTGGAGTGTGTATTGTCGCACTCCTTCTTATGATCACTCTAACCGTGATCACACGTAACCTTTTTGGTTGGGGAGTTACCGATGACGTTATTATTGTCCGTGAACTCATGGTTGGGGTTGTTTTTCTACCGCTGGCTTATGTCACTGCAGATTACAGTCATGTCACCATTGAATTTTTATTTAATCGCATGGGTAAGCGACTGAAACTATGGATTCTTGCTGTTGGGACGCTCATAAGCCTATTGATATTGTTCCCACTTGCCATTGCTGCATGGAATGAATTTTTTCATGCAGCAAAAAGCGGAGCTTATTTCTTTGGGGAATTAGATCTCCCTGAATGGCCTGGTCGATTTGCCTTTTTCGCTGGGGCGGCACTGTTTATTGTACGTTTGACCCTTATCTGCATTGCAGATATCCGTGCTGCCATTGGTGGTGATACTAAATATCTTATTCAGCGTACTGACGCTGAACACGATCCAATTGAAGAAGGTTAATATATGGATCCACTAATTTTAGGGCTCGTCGGGTTTGCCTGTGCGTTGCTTTTGCTTATGTTACGTGTGCCGATTGCTTTTACTTTGGCCGGTGTATCGTCTGCATTTATATTTTTATTTTTTGCCATGCGAACCGGTGGTTTTGACATTGACCGAGCGGTGGGACCAACCCTATCGATGGTCTCAGCTAATACCTTTGATTTGGTACATTCTTATGATCTAAGTATGATACCGCTCTTCGTGCTTTTAGGTCATATCGCCTATCATACTGGTATTACTACTGATATCTATCATGCTGCTCGAGTTTGGTTAAGGCGCTTACCTGGCGGTGTTGCTATGGCCTCTGTTTTTGGCTGTGGGGGATTCTCTGCTATTACTGGCTCGAGCATAGCTTGCGCTTCAGCGATGGGTAAAATCTGCGTGCCAGAAATGCTACGTATGGGTTACGATAAGCGTCTTGCTACTTCTACCGTAGCTGTAGGCGGCACACTCGGTTCGCTGATCCCACCAAGTGTATTATTTATCGTTTACGGTATTTTTACAGAAATGTCAGTCAATCGTCTTTTTCTGGCGGGTGTTTTACCCGGTTTACTATCCTTAGTCGGTTTTTTGCTGGTGATTTACCTCTGGGTAAAGAAAAATCCTGATGCTGCCCCCTATGACTGCAAAACATTAGAGCATGGCGAACGTAGAAGAGCAGCAATCAAATGCTGGCCGGCATTGCTGTTATTTTCAATAATAATTGGCGGCATTTATGGTGGTTTATTTACAGCAACGGAAGCCGCAGCGATCAGCGCCTTTTGTGCTATTGTTATTGGGGTAATCCAAAAACGACTTGATTGGCAGCAATTTATTCAATCAATCAAGGAAACTTGTATTCAGACCACAACCATCTTCTTTATTGCTGCTGGAGCAAAAGTTTTTGTCGGTTTTGTTGCGCTAACGGGTATGGCTCCTGCACTGGTAGGAGTAGTAGAATCTGCCGAGGTGTCTCTATGGTTATTGTTGATAATGATAGCCGGTGTGTACTTACTGCTAGGTATGTTTTTGGACCCACTGGGCATTATGGTACTTACCCTACCTTTCTTGGTCCCTATGGTAGAAGGCTATGGATTAGACTTGATCTGGTTTGGAGTGGTAGTGATAAAACTACTTGAAATAAGCTTGATCACTCCACCGGTAGGGTTAAACGTTTTCGTCATCGCTAGTGTCACTAAACCTTCGGTTGCGGTATATGACATTTTTATGGGGGTTGGACGATTTCTGATAATGGATATCATAGTCCTGATTGCGATTATCGCTTTCCCTATAATATCATTACTATTGCCCAACGGTATGATGTAGTTACTTTATATTATTCGCGGTTTGGCCAAAGGGGCATACCGCGAATAATACATACCAAGATACACATTAACTGTCATACTCCATTTTCCACTTCATAATCACACTTAAATCTTTAACAGCGTATATACAAAACAGAATAATACAGTGGTTATGGGCTTATAACTATGAACGACCTAACATAGGAATTGGCGGTATTACTCTGATTCAAAAATTAAAATTAAAATTAAAATTAACACAGAGAAAAGAATCTACTGTTGACTTCCATTAAAAATGGGGGATTACTATATCCATGAGGGAAGGATAAAATTATGTTCCAATTACAAAAATCCCTTTGTGGTAAATAAAGGTCTTGTAACGTACTCTGAGAAATGATTAAACTAAGATATAGAGCTAAAACCGAATTAAGGTTGCTTCTATATTGCGTACCATACTCTTTAATTGTGGCGCAACCTCTGTACTCAAGAATTCTTTCGACAATCGAAAGGCGGGTCCGCCAGCATTGAATACATAAATTTGTCCTTGAGTAAGTTTCAACGGAACAGCAATAGCATTAGTATCTCGCTCCCAATCGCCCCAGGAGTAGCAATAACCATATTCTTGATAGCTTTCCATCGCTTGATCAATACCAGCTTTAATCGCTTCGAATTTATCACCAAATTTTTCTTTGTAATGTCTTAAAAAAAAGTCTCTCTCTTCTTCTGATAATGCTACTAAATAAGCTCGCCCAGATGCTGTAGTTGCCATCGGAATTTTGTCGCCAATATCTTTCTTAAAAGTGATCATGTCTTTTGGAGCACAATGTTCAACGTAAATCATATCCAATCGGTCTCTATCTGCCAGACCTAACGATGTACCAGTTACAATTGAAAGCTCTTTCATTAAGGGCTTCGCCACTTGGCGAATGGCAAGGTTAGAAACAAATGCATAACCCAATGCCAACACACCTGCTCCAAGCTGGTATTTTTCCAAACGCTCCGAATAAGTAAGGTAGCCCAAGTTTGTCAAGGTATAAGTCAACCGAGATATACTTGATTTAGGCAATCCGGTTCGTTGAGAAATTTCCTGATTGCCAAGAAATCCGTCTCCCGGGTTAAATGCCCTTAATATATCTAACCCTCTGGCAAGTGCTTCGACAAACTTACGATCTACTTCCCCTTTTTTATCTCTCGGCATACCGGTCATTGTATTCATTTTTCACTACTCAATTGTTTATTTCACTAGAAGTATTGACTTGTTTTAACTGCCGATACGCTTATCAAATTATAGATATCATAATCGCATTTTTTTCTATAAAAATAAACTATATACGTCAGTTTAAAGATACAATTTCTAGATTAATGGAGAAAAATATATAATATCATTGCGGATCAGATGCGTTTTAAAGTAAGCCGGCTATTAACGATGAGGAGAAAAATAGTGATGATAAAACTTGAAGTTATTCACGTTTTATCAATAAAATTACATGCCTATGCAGATAACTCAGGATTGAAATGCACTGTTCATATAAATATACTGTATAGATAGGCATAATCATAAACATGTCAGAAGCAAGCTTTTTAGCTTGGCTAAACAGTTTAGTACCGAAGTTGATTGCTCGAAATATTTACAAAAAAATTAAATGGCCAAATGGCTTTATTTGTCCCTACTGTGGTAAGGACCATCACTATAAAATTGCCTGTCACTATTTATATGAGTACACGCAATGTAAAAAGCAAACATCAATCACGGCAGGAACACTTTTTCATGGTAGTAAAATCACCTTAATTCAGTGATTTTGGGCTATCTATTTTCTTGGCTACGATAAGGGAAGTATATTAACGAACCGCTAGGCTTATTTTTAAAAAAACTTAGGATAGGTATAAGATATAAATGAATGATACTGACAAGGTGAATAACAAAAACGTAATATAAAGCAGGGGAATAAAAATAGGTGTTTTGACTAAAGGCTAAAAGGATATTTATTGAAGCCAAGCCCACGACTCAGATCAAATTATCTACCAGAACAAGACATTATTCGAAAACAGATTAGATTGTCACATCGGATACTTTTTCTTTTGCCTCAATACATATAGAACCTAGATTTCTAAGTTTTACATTGTGTTTTTCTGTTGTGAAAATAACGAAATTTAATGGTGCAGCAATTGCCCCGTTTAAGATTGCTAGTTCAAAATGCTTATAATTATGCATAATTATATCTTATTGTTAGTTTGTAATTTCTGTTTATAAATTTGTTTACTAATTGAAACGATATACTAGTTTGCAGGTGTTTCTGTTTTATTCTTAGACTAAAATGTGAGACTCAATTACCACCTAAGCCAGTGATAATAATTCTTCCAAAAATATTGGATACTATTCATAATTTTTTTGAAACTTGATATACTAGCGACGACTTATTCCAACTAAAATACAAGCTGGAATAAGTCCTTATATTTTCATTAACCTGTAATAAAATCGAAGAGTAATATAAATAGATTAGCTTTAGTTGTAATGTGATAGCATCAACTTCACAACATATTTATCAGTGCTTACAACGCATTCTCTAACTCAGGTAAAGCTTCAAATAGATCTGCAACGATACCGTAATCAGCAACTTGGAAGATGGGCGCCTCAGGATCTTTGTTGATCGCAACAATAACTTTCGAGTCTTTCATACCCGCAAGATGTTGGATTGCACCAGAAATACCTACAGCAATGTATAAATCTGGCGCTACAATTTTTCCTGTTTGGCCTACTTGCATGTCATTAGGTACAAAGCCAGCGTCTACAGCAGCGCGTGATGCACCAATTGCAGCACCTAACTTGTCAGCAATACCATCTAATAACTTAAAGTTATCGCCATTTTGCATGCCACGGCCACCTGAAATAACTACGCTTGCTGCGCTTAAGTCTGGGCGTTCTGAAACAGTTAATTCATCACTTACATGGCTTGAAATACCAGCATTTATCACATTATCTAGGTTTGTGATGTCTGCAGAGCCATCACAAGCAACGGGATTAAACCCTGTTGAACGAACGGTAATAACTTTTTTATCATCTAAACTTTGTACTGTTGCAATAGCATTACCTGCATAGATAGGACGCACAAATGTATCGGCACTTTCTACAGCAATAATGTCTGAAATTTGAGCCACATCTAATAAGGCTGCAACGCGAGGCATAAAGTTTTTTCCTGTCGTTAATGCGGTCGCCATAACAACGCTGTAATCAGCAGCTAATTCAGAGACTAATAAACTGACGTTTTCAGCTAGTTGATGCTCATACGCTGTACTGTCTGCAACTACTACCTTTGCAATTCCATTAACTTTCGATGCCTTTTCTGCAACGGCTTGACAGTTATGACCCACAACTAAAATAGTGATATCACCACCAATTTTTTGTGCCGCGGCAACTGTTTTTAATGTATCAATTTTTAACACATTATTATCGTGTTCTGCGTAAACTAAAATACTCATGAGATCACCTTTGCTTCATTTTTTAACTTTTCAACTAATTCATCAATTGATTCAACAATGAGACCTGCTTCACGCTCTCTAGGTGGTGTAACTTTTAACAAGTTGGTACGTGCCGTTAAATCAATACCAAAATCAGCAGCCGATTTTACTTCTAATGGCTTACGCTTAGCTTTCATTATGTTCGGTAAAGATGCGTAACGGGGTTCATTTAAACGTAAGTCAGTAGTAATAATCGCGGGTAAGTTAAGCGAAATTGTTTGTAAACCACCGTCTACTTCACGTGTTACGTTAACTTTGCTCTCTTCAACCTTAACTTCAGAGGCGAAAGTACCTTGTGCTAAACCTGTTAATGCTGCAAGCATTTGACCTGTTTGGTTGTTATCGCTATCGATAGATTGTTTACCTAAGATAACCAATTGAGGTTGCTCTTCTTCAACAACTTTTTGCAGTAATTTAGCAATATTTAACGCGTCTAAGTTTTGGTCTGTTTCAATTTGTATCGCGCGGTCGGCGCCAAGAGCGAGTGCTGTTCTAAGTTGCTCTTGGCAACTTTTATCACCAATAGAAATAACAATAACTTCAGTTGCTGTGCCTGCTTCTTTAAGGCGAACAGCTTCTTCTACGGCTATTTCACAAAATGGATTGATTGCCATTTTAACGTTAGCTAAATCAACGTTTGAATTATCAGGTTTAACGCGTACTTTGACGTTATAATCAATGACACGTTTGATGGGTACTAGTACTTTCATTAGATTTACTACTCCTCTATGGATTATCCGTTAAGATTTCCGTTGTTAGTTTTTTAATTTATTCACTATTATGTGTCAATTCTTTTTCTAATAAAGTGAATGCTGCATTAGAAAGGTTAATCTTGCTTTGCATTTTATGGCTAAAGGAAACAATAATACTTTTACTTTTAGCCGCAACTTTTTGATGTGTTTCACTATAAATAATTTGACTTAAAGTAAACCTATCTTTGCTTAGTTTCTCGACTTTGGTCGCAATGATAATATTATCAGGATAGGTAAGGGGAAACTTAAACTGGCAATCGATATATGCAATAACAAAACCAAGCTTAGCTTGCCCAAGCGCAGATCTAATATGACTATCCGTAAAAAATTTAACCCTACCTTCTTCATAGTAACGAAAATAATTACTGTTATTTACATGTCCTAACATATCCATATCTCCCCATCTAATGGGGTGCTTTAGTTGATGAGGGTAATGATATAATTGATCGTTCAAAAAAAGTCTCCTCTTTTATGATAATGTGTTAATTGTGTGACTATACGTTAGAATTGGGTTACTCCTTTCTATAACGAAATACTCCTTGCCCTGAAGCAATTAAATTGTCATAAGAATCGTATACATCGGCAGAACCATAATAGATATTTCGACCAGAAGCAGTAACTCTTCCAATAGCAAAAAGCTTATTGGATTGTGCTTGGCCTAAAAAATTAATGTTTAAAGATAAAGTTAATGATTTTTTATAGTCCAGAAGATCTTCGCTATATGCCCCTGATAATGCAGTTGCAGCATCCAATAATGCAGATGTAAAGCCGCCATGGGGAATACCTGAACGATTTAGATGTTCAGGCTTAAGCTCAACACTTATTTTAATATAATTTTCTTGCCATTCTTCAATCACAAAACCTAAGTGATCATTAAAGGGAGGCATTTTTTTTTGTGCCCAAGGTTTCATTTTATACTCTCACTTTCTGCTTCTTGCGGCTTGAGATTCTTCACTTTGAAGTAACTTATTGAAAATTACTAACTCATTTTTAATAACATCATTAAGTATTGTATGCTGAGTTGCTTTAAGGAGTTTTTTTGTCGTACGCAAGGCATTTTGAGGTTTGATCGCTAAGGCTTTTGCTTTGGTTAAGGCAAAATCAAATACTCCAGATTTGTCTATTTTCTGATTGACTATACCGAAATCAATAGCTGTTTCCGTATTAAAAGCATCGCACAGCATTAATATTTCAGTGGCTTTACGATAACCAGCTAACTGAGGAACAAGCAAGCTTGACCCTCCTTCGGGGCAAACACCTAAATCGACGAAAGGCATTTTAAAATAAGTTTCTGATGCATAAACAAAATCAAAATGAAGTAACATGGTTACTCCTATACCAATGGCAACGCCAGATACTGCTCCGACGATCGGTTTTGGGTAGTTATGTAGTTCATATAATAAAATTGATGCAGGTGATACTTTATTAGGATCACGACTATCGAAATCTTTTAGATCATTACCCGCTGAAAACGCATCATTCGTCCCGTGTATAAGTACTACTTTAATACTTTCATCGGAAACGCTATCTTTCAGTGCTTCAGCCATAGCATGATACATTAAGTTGTTTAACGCATTTTTTTTCTCTGGACGATAAATACCTATATGTAATACACCACTATCCTTATGAATTAATATATTTTCTTGATATTTCATATTTGCTGTACCTATTTATTATTCAGACGGTTTAAACGACAGAGAGCCAAATCATATTCTGTTTTAAAGCGTTCAACGATAGTAGATACATCAGTAATATCTGCAATACTGCCTAATCCTTGACCTGCACCCCAAATGTCTTTCCAAGCCTTAGGTTTACTACTGCCAGAGGAGCCAAATTTCATTTGATTTTTATTGCCTCCTGCTAAATTATCAGGATCTAAGCCCGCATTAGAAATACTCGGCTTGAGATAGTTTCCATTAATGCCAGTAAATAATGAGCTATAAACAATATCTTTCGCACTATGTTCAACTAACATGTTTTTATATTCTTGATCAGCATTAGCTTCTTTGGTTGCAATAAAGCGCGTTCCTATATAGGCAAAGTCAGCACCTAAAGCCTGTGCTGACAGTATAGATGCACCATTAGCAATGGAGCCAGATAACGCAATAGGGCCATCAAAAATTTTTTTTATTTCACTAACTAAAGCAAAAGGACTTAACGTACCCGCATGGCCACCTGCGCCAGCACACACTAGGACTAAACCATCTACACCAGCTTCTATTGCTTTTTCAGCATGACGAACATTAATAACATCGTGAAAAATAATGCCACCATAAGCATGAATACGTTTGACTAATTTAGCATCTAAAGCGCGTAAGCTTGTAATAATGACCGGCACCATATATTCAATACAAGTATTTACATCATCCTCTAAACGGTCATTGCTCTTATGAACAATTAAATTAACCGCATATGGGGCAACGATCGCGTTAGGGTTATCGACCTGATACTGATCTAACTCAGTTTTGATTGTTGTTAGCCATTCACCAAGTAATGATTGAGGACGCGCATTTAGTGCCGGAAAAGATCCTACAATACCTGCTTTACATTCTGCGATAACTAACTCTGGTCCCGAAATGATGAACATAGGAGCACTGATGATAGGTAAATATAATTTATTTTGTAACGTTTTTGGAATTGACATATGACTCCCTAAAATATATTCGATGTGATGAAAAAAAATTGGTTATGCTATAAAACGGACATAACTAATTTTATAACTCGTTTAGCTGTTGGCCCACTGGCTTAAGGTTTTTTCTTCTGCGACAAGTTGTTTTAATAACTTTGCAGGTTGCCAAAACGCTTCACCGTAACGGGAGCCAAACTCACAAATGGTTTGATAAACTTTTTCTAAACCAATGGTATCAGCATAAAACATTGGACCCCCTCGGTAGGCTGGAAATCCATAACCGAATACGTAAACTACGTCAATATCACTAGGGCGTTGTGCAATACCTTCCTCAAGTATTTTAAAACCTTCGTTGATCAAAGCAAAAGTCAAACGCTCTAAAATAGTAACGTCATCTATTTTTTTGCGTTTAACGCCTTTATTTTTGGCTTGTGCTTTAATCACCTCAAGTACTACAGGGTCAGCAATACGTTGTCTAGTTTCGGGATCATATTTGTAATAGCCAGCACCAGTTTTCTGACCTAAACGGCCCATCTCATATAAAGCATCCGCAATACAATAGGTTCTGGCATCACCCTTTTCTTCATCAGTTAAGCCTTCGCGCGCTTTATAGCCAATATCTATTCCCGCTAAATCGGCAACCGCTAATGGCCCCATTGCCATCCCAAAGCTTTGCATGACGGTGTCTATATCTTGAGGTGTTGAGCCTTCAAGTAAACATAATTGAGCTTCACGAGCATATTGGCGCAACATGCGGTTACCAATAAATCCATAACTAACTCGAGATAAAACAGGGACTTTTTTTATCGTTTTAGCTATGGCCATTGATACCTCTAATACTTTATCGGACGTTTTATCGCAACGTATTATTTCAAGTAATTTCATTACATTAGCAGGGCTAAAAAAATGAAGACCAATAACATCTTGAGGTCGAGAAGTTGACTCTGCAATTAAATTTACGTCTTGATAAGAAGTATTACTCGCTAAAATAGTGCCTTGCTTACACACTTTATCGAGCTTAGCGAATACTTGTTTTTTGATGTCTAGGTTTTCAAAAACTGCTTCAATAACCAAATCCATTTCAGCTAAATCATTATAATCGGTTGTGCCTGTAATCAGTGCTTGACGTTGAGCAGCAAGCTCAGTAGTCAATTTACCTTTATTAACGGTCATCGCGTAATTTTTAGCGATAATATCTTTACCGCGTTGCAATGCTTCATCGTTAATTTCAAGTAAAGTAACGGGGATACCAACATTAACAAAGTTCATTGCAATGCCACCTCCCATTGTACCGCCACCAATAATACCCACTCGTTTAATATCTTTTAGCTGAGAGCCTTTTGGTAAACCTTTTATTTTTGAAGACATTCTTTCGGCAAAAAACATATGACGTAATGAAGCAGACTGTGGTGATTGCATGCACTCTACAAATAGCGTTCGTTCAATTTTAATACCTTCATTAAAAGGTTTGTTCAATGCAGCTTCAATACACTCAACAATACGCTGCGGTGCTTCTTGTCCGCGAAACCGTTTACTTAATTTTTCTCTAAATTCAACGAAAAATTCAGCTGAAGAGTTTTCTTTATCAACGTCTAAATCCCTTACTCTTTTAAGCACCGCACCTTGTGCAATTACTTCTTTGGCAAAATCTAGTGCAGCGGTAAGTAAATTACCTTCAATCACTTTATCAATTAAACCCATACTTAGCGCTTTAGCGGCCGTAATGGGCGTGCCAGTAGTAATTAAGTCAAGTGCGGCTTTAACACCGGCTAACCTTGGTACTCTTTGTGTTCCACCTGCACCAGGTAACAGACCTAGCTTAACTTCAGGTAAGCCAACTTGAGCGGTAGACAATGCACAACGATAGTGACAAGCCAGCGCAGTTTCTAATCCTCCACCAAGTGCTGTTCCATGAATCGCGGCAATAATAGGTTTTTGAGATGCTTCGACAAGATCAAGAAGTTCAGGTAATGAAGGATACACAGGTTGTTTACCAAACTCTGAGATGTCTGCTCCAGCAATAAATGTACGTCCCTCGCAGATCAAAATTAACGCTAAAGATGCATCATTTTGTGCTTGTGTAACCGCATCCAGAATACCTAAACGTAATGCCTGAGAAAGCGCGTTAACTGGCGGGTGATTTAAACGAATAACACCGATATCACCTTCTAATTGATAACTAACAATTGTCATAAACTAATTCCTTACTTTTAGAAAGTTAAACACGCTCAATGACTACAGCGATACCTTGACCAATACCAATACACATTGTCGCTAATGCATATCGACCACCCGTTTTTTCTAATTGGCGTAATGCCGTCATCATAATACGAGTACCACTTGCCCCCAAAGGATGACCAATCGCAATCGCCCCACCATTTTGATTAACACGAGGATCATCAAAAGCAATACCGAGTTGTTTCATGCAACCTAGTGCTTGTACTGCAAATGCTTCATTAAATTCTAAAACATCCATATCCGCTAGCGTTAAACCCGCCCTTGTTAATGCTTTTTGTGAAGCAGGTACTGGCCCTAAGCCCATAACACGTGGTGCTACACCTGCAATGGCACCGGCAATGATTTTACCGCGAGGTTTAATACCCGATTTTTCACCCACTTCTTTACTACCAATAATCATTGCAGAAGCGCCGTCGTTAATGCCTGAAGCATTACCCGCGGTAACTACGCCATCAAATAATGGTCGTAATTTACCTAGTGCTGCTGTTGTTGAAGATGGACGTGGATGTTCATCAGTTGATATTGAAAGTGCTGGCTTCTTACGACCTTGTGAAACATCAATTGGAATGATCTCATCGTTAAAATATCCAGCTACTTTCGCCGCTTCATATTTAGTTTGAGAGGCCGCCGCAAATGCATCACATTCTTCTCTGCTAATATTTAAAATACTCGCAATATTGTCTGCCGTTTCAGGCATTGAATGACCGCCATACTTTTTAATGATTTCTGGGTTAGTAAAGCGAGCACCCATTGTTGTATCAAACATTTCTTGCTGTCTAGTAAAAGCTGAGCTTGCTTTAGCTAAAACAAAAGGAGCGCGACTCATCGATTCAACGCCACAAGCAACAAATAATTCCCCTTCATTTGTTTTTACACACCTAGCTGCATCCAATGCTGCAGCTAGGCTTGAACCACACAAACGGTTAATAGTTAAACCGCCGCTCTCTATCGGCAAGCCAGCTAATAGTCCGGCAAAGCGAGCTACATTTCGGCTATCTTCACCCGCCTGATTCGCATTACCGGCAATCACATCTTCATAAAGACTTAAATCAAAATCGTTGCGTTGTACTAAGGTTTTTATAAGGTGCGCAAGCATATCATCTGGTCGAACAGAAGATAAAACGCCTCCATGACGTCCAAATGCGGTTCTTGCGGCATCATATATATATGCATCTTTCATATTTTTCCTTATGAATTTATATAATTAACTAAGACTGGAAAGGCGATTAACAATTTAGCGACTATCTCTTTGTCTTGTGTATTTGATAATTGAATGTTTACAACCTGGCCTTTTTCTGGATCAAATACTGATTCAACTTGGGCCGTGATTTTATTTGTTTCAAACAAAGTATTAATACTGAATTCTGTTGCATTATTACGTAATAATGGTTTGAAAATTTTCCCTACAGCAGTTAACGGTATGCTATCGAGTATTTCGATACGTTTAGGAATTGCAGCTCTTTCGCTAATATGCTCTTGGCAATGTAAAAGTAATTCAGATGAAGTAGTTTTTTTCTTATTTTCTACAACTACATAGGCAACAGGTACCTCTCCTGAATGAGCGTCAGGTTGACCTATAGCAACCGATTGGATGACACCAGGATGCGCCATTAAGACATCTTCAATTATCTGTGGATCAATATTATGACCTCCACGGATAATCAAATCTTTTGCTCTACCAGTCAGCTGTATATGTCCTAACTCATTAATGACACCTAAATCACCAGTATTGAACCACTCATTTTCGATCCATGCGCCATCATTATCACTTTCATTCAAATAACCTTGAAAGATATTAGGACCTTTTACCAAAATAATGCCAGGTTCATTAGTTGCACAAATACGGCTAATTTTATTATCAATGAGTTCAACAGCAATCACGCGGGAATATGGTATGCCATTGCCAACGGCAACCCCGTTAACATCATAGTCAGGCAATACTCTAGCAATTAAACAGGATGACTCTGTCATGCCATAACCATTGGTCACATTGCAATTAAACTTTTGCTGAAAAGATAATTTTAATTCAATAGGTAAGGGCGCTGAACCGCAGGCAGCATGCTCAAAACAGGTAATATCAATTTTTTCATCCTGTTGTTGCAATAAAACAGACATGATGGTGGGTACGGTAGGGAACCAGCACACTTGATATTTATTAACAAAATACCACCAATTCTTCACCGTATTTTGGCTTCTAAATCCTTCGGGGGTCATAATAACAACCGTACGACCTGCACAAAATATTGCTAAGCTCGCGGCAATAACACCAAAGACATGGAATAATGGTAATGCATTTAAAACGGCGGATTTACCATGAGATGTATTAAATTCTGCATAAATTTGAACAACAAAACTAATATTGTCATGAGATATTTTTGCAATTTTTGGGTGGCCTGTTGTTCCTCCTGTATGGAAGTACATCGCAATATCATCACCCTTAGGTTGTAAATATTGCGCCAATCTCTCACTAGGTTGGGTAGATATAGCACTATTAAAATTAGTAATGGTTAATTTTTTATTACTGATATCACCATTGGTATTATCGAGTACAAGTATATGTTCAAGTGATGGAACGCGTTCAATAATCTCATGAACTTTTTTACCTAATTCAGTTGTATCATCAAGCGAAACAGTTACTAATAGCTTTGTTTTTACCTCATTTAAAATTTCAACAATATGATCAACTTGTAAAAGGTAGTTAATAGGGTTGGCAATTCCCACAACTTGGGAAGCCCACATACTAAGGTGGGTTTCAGTCAAATTGGGAAGTAAAATAGATACAACATCTGTACGTTTAACGCCTAGTGTTTTATAAAGGTTTGCTGTTTGATTAATTTTCTTGGCTAAAATAGAAAAAGTTAGTTTTTTGGCTACCTCATCTCTAGAAGCCGTTAAGTGCTCAGCTATGGCTATATCCCCAGAATATTCCTCTGCAGCATGGCAAATTACATCGTATGTTGTTCTACAATGATATCGGTCTTGGTAGCCTATTTCTTCTAAATTAGCGATTAACTCTAATTCTGTTGGTTTGGACATTTAAAGCGCTCACTCTAATACAAGTTGTAATTATTGATTAATACCATGACATTAACAATGCAACAAGGTAATGAATTGTATTCTGCAGTGCGGAATTGTATTTTGCAAGTGTTTTTTGAAGGCTATCAATTTTGTACTTTATAAAATAACTTTATGATCTAATCGTTATTTAGCTATTTATCACTTCATTGACGGTAAATCCAGAACCAATATTGTTCACTATTTAAAAGTTTCCAGAGGTATCGCAAATATTTAAAAATATCTTGATGAGTAAACTGATGATTTAAATGAAGATTAATATACAGGTCTTCTAGTAAATATTAACAGGGGCATGCTTGAATATTTTAACTACTTTGTTAAAGGTAACAGTACACTAGCTAAAGATAGGCATTTATAATCTAAAAACGATGATATTTAATACGAAAAATAATATTTATCGTCTTTTTATTACTACGTTTTATAGATAACACGCCGTATGCTAAAAAATTAAAAGGGCATCCAGAAACTATAAAAAATCATCACAGGGAATGATCTTCAATATTTCCTTAAATATACAACTTTCATAAAATAATACTCTAAGCTTAAGCAGAGTAACCTTATTCTCCCACCCCTCATTTGTCCTCGGTTGACGGCGATAAGTATGATAACTATAAAAATAACAAACAACGACATACCAACCCAATTAAATTTTTCGAGATGTTATTGTTCATCTGAAAATCTACTTGGCAAAAAATAAATAGATAATACTAGGCTAATAAAAAGCAACAGGTAATATTAAATAGGAAACATAACTCCAATCGGTAAGGTCTACAACATTCCGCTTCAGTTGATAATGTAAGTTGTTTTTCATTTTATAGATTTACATTACTTAAAATACAAATGAAGATTCTCGCATTACTCATCTAATAATCTAGCGGTGAAATTACAATTACATCTTGAGTTCCTATGGCTCATATGTTTCACTGTGCGGAATGGTTTTTGTTTATTTTGTGTGATAAGGATTTATAATGATTCGAGATCAAGAAATGTTGAATCAATTTCTCGACAGTATTTCAAGATTTGTTAGAGAGCGTTTAGTCCCTGCGGAAAATGAAGTGGCAGAAAATGATGCCATTCCAGATGATATTGTTCAAGAGATGAAAGATATGGGCTTGTTCGGTATGACTATTCCAGAAGAGTATGATGGCTTAGGTCTTACTATGGAAGAAGAAGCGCTTGTCGCCATTGAATTAGGTAGGACATCACCTGCCTTTCGTTCACTGATTGGCACTAACAATGGTATTGGCTCTGCAGCTATTGTATTTGACGGGACAGAAAAACAAAAACAAACCTACTTACCTAAATATGCAACAGGTGAACTTATCGGTTCTTTTTGTTTAACAGAGCCCGATGTTGGCTCTGATGCCTCAGCAGTTAAAACAACTGCGGTAAGAAAAGGCGATGAATATATAATTAATGGCACCAAACGTTTTATTACTAATGCACCAAGAGCTGGGACATTTACGGTAATGGCTCGCACTGACCCATCTATTAAAGGAGCTAAGGGGATCTCTGCTTTTATAGTAGATGCGTCTACCCCAGGAATTATACTTGGACCTAAAGATAAAAAAATGGGTCAACAAGGCTCTCATACCTGTGATGTGATTTTTGATAATTGTCATGTCCCCGCTGAAAACATAATTGGTGGTGTTGAAGGGAAAGGTTTTATAACGTCAATGAAAGTATTAGATAGAGGTCGTCTTCATATTTCAGCGTTAAGTGTTGGTATTGCCGAACGTTTAATTGATGACGCTTTAAGATACGCTACAGAAAGAACCCAATTTGGTAAACCTATTGCTGAACACCAAATGATTCAAGTCATGCTAGCTGATAGTAAGGCTGAAGCTTATGCTGCTAAATGTATGGTTTTAGATGCTGCAAGACAAAAAGATTTAGGCAAAAAAATAAGTACAGAAGCATCTTGTTGTAAATTATTTGCAACCGAAATGGTGGGTCGAGTTGCTGATAAAGCCGTACAAATTCATGGCGGCGCTGGCTACATTTCAGAATACGCAGTAGAGAGGCTTTATCGTGACGTCAGATTATTTAGATTATACGAAGGCACGACACAGATACAGCAAATGATAATAGCCAGAAATATGATTAGAGATATTAAATAAATTAAATACAACGAAGGATTTGCAAGATGAATTTAAATTTTACCGAGGAAGAACAAGATTTCCAGCAAGAAGTTGGTCAATTTTTGCAAGAAAAATTGCCAAAAGATATTGCTGAAAAGACCAAAAATTCGTTACATTTATCAAAAGATGAATGTAACGAGTGGCAAAAAATACTCCATAAACAAGGTTGGTCTGCTATTAATTGGCCAGTTGAGCACGGAGGCACTGGTTGGACGCCAACGAAAAAATATATTTTTGCTAATGAATGTGCCAAAGCAGGTGGTCCCGATGTGATCCCTTTTGGTTTAAAAATGGTTGCCCCTGTTATTTATACTTTTGGTAATGACGAACAAAAACAACGTTTTTTGCCTGATATATTGGCCAGTAATGTATGGTGGTGTCAGGGTTATTCAGAACCTGGTGCAGGTTCTGACCTTGCGTCTGTTAGAACAACTGCGGTGAAGGAAGGAAATAAATATGTAGTTAACGGCACTAAAACTTGGACAACATTAGGGCAACATGCCGACTGGATATTCTGTTTAGTCCGCACAGGTGAGCCTAGTGCTAAAAACCAAGAGGCGATCAGTTTTTTATTAATTAACATGCACGATCCTAAAATCACTGTATCACCCATTATTACCATCGATGGTAAACATGAGGTTAATGAAGTTCATTTTGATGATGTTAGTGTGCCAGCAGAGAACCTGATCGGAGAGGAGGGCAAAGGCTGGACATATGCCAAAGTACTCTTAACTCATGAACGTACTGGTATTGCCCGAGTTGCTATATCTAAAGATCGCCTAATTCAATTAAAGGTATTAGCTCAAACATCTCCTGATGGAGAGAATAAGTTACTGGATGATGCTATTTTTTCGCAAAAAGTCGCACAAGTAGAAATTGATCTATTAGCGTTAGAATATACTGAATTACGAACACTTTCGGCTATTAGTACTGGTCAAGCACCGGGGCCAGAATCTTCAATCTTAAAAATTGTGGGCACACAAGTTATCCAAGCAATCGATGAGTTATATGTAGAAGCCGCTGGTTATTACTCAATGCCATTTGTCCCTGAACAGTTCCATGATGACTTTGATGGGCAGTGGATTGGCCCAGATATGGCCACTAATAGTTCATTACGTTACTTTAATAATCGCAAAGCTTCCATTTATGGCGGCAGTAACGAAATTCAAACTAACATTATCAGCAAAGCCGTTTTAGGTCTTTAAATTAGCATTAGGAGTTTATTATGGACTTTTCATTAAGCAGCGAACAACAAATGCTGCAAGATAGTGTGTCAAGATTTATCCTCAACGATTACAATTTTGAAACGCGTCGAAAAATACTCAAATCAACAGCAGGTTTTAGTCAAGAAAATTGGAATTTATTTGCTGAACTCGGCTGGTTAATGGTGCCATTTACCGAAGAAGACGGCGGTTTAGGTGGCTCCATGGTCGACCTTATGCTTATCATGGAAGAGTTTGGCAAAGGCATGGTAGTTGAACCTTTCCTTGCTACTGCTGTTATGGCCGGTGGTTTAATTGCCTTAGCAGGTAATCAAGAGCAAAAAAATGATTACTTACCAAGAATCATGGAAGGTCAACTGCAAATGGCTTTTGCTTATGCAGAACCACAAAGTCGTTATAATTTAAACAACGTAAAATGTAGCGCTATCAAAACAAATGGTGAAATTGTTATTACAGGTCAAAAATCTGTTGTATTAAATGGTAATCATGCCGATACGTTAATCGTTGCGGCACGTACTTCTGGTAATACAAATGACAACAATGGCATCAGTTTATTTCTTGTTGATGCCAATCACTCAAGCGTTAAACGTGAAGGTTATGCAAATGTTGACGGTCACCAAGCGGCTGATATTTGGTTTGATGAAACACCGACCCTTGGATTGTTAGGTGAGCAAGATAAAGCCTTTCCTGTTATTAATAATATTATTGATAAAGCCACGTTAGCGATTTGTGCCGAAGCTGTTGGTGCAATGCAAATTGCACATGAGCGTACATTAGAATACGCTAAGACACGTAAACAATTTGGTCGTACTATTGGTTCTTTCCAAGCTATTCAACACCGATTAGTTAATATGTTTATAGAGCATCAACAAGCTAAATCGATACTGTTAATGGCAGCATTAAAAATGGATAGCAATAATGGAAATGATGAAAAAGCATTATCAGCGGCGAAAAGTCGTATTGGTAAAGCTGCTAACTTAATTGGTCGTGAAGCAATACAACTTCATGGTGCTATAGGGATGACTGATGAACTTGATGTTGGTCATATATTCAAACGTTTGACCACCATTCAATTTTTGTTTGGCAGTACTGATACACATACAAAACGTTTTTCCTCGTTATAATTAATATAAATTATATGCTGAAACGCCTTAAATTGATTATATTAATTTAAGGCGTTTTTCGTTAGTGAACTTAGTTTATTATTTAATCTATATTAACAGAGTACTGACTTACACTTTCAATGTAATGGATAACGAGATATCAAAAGTATGAAGCGTAGGTATATTCAATATTGAAAATAACAAACTAAAAAAACTGGTTGTTTAGTCTGTTTTTTATACTTAAATTTGCACTCTCAATTTGGTCATGTTTTTTGCATGCCTATGCAATTGATTTAGGTAGTTGAGGTTGAGATAGTTATTAGCAGACTAATTTACATCAACATGCAGTAAGGAACGGCCTGTAAATAAACGATATTTTTCATCCATAGAACCGCATAATGCCGAATATCCTGCACATAAAAAAGGGGAAGCAAAAGCTTCCCCAAAAATATCCGTGAGAGGATCACACAACAAAAGTTTTATAGCGTGTATTTAAATGATAATTGTGCGTAGTTTGAATCCGCATCAGCTTGACGCATTGAGAAGTTACCAACTTCAACACCAACAGCTAATTGTTTAGTTAAGTTAGTGAATAAGTTAATACTCCATTGGCTATGTTCTTTATCTGCGATATCTGATTCTGCATGACCGTATTGGATGGTACTACGTAGGCTTTCATTCCAGAAATGACGATAATTAACAAGATATGCTGTCGTTTCTTCAACTTCATCACCAACGAAATCTTTCGCAAATGCGATACCTACATAGCGACCTAACTCACCTTGGTGAATTTGGAATTTTAAATCATCTTTACCGACAGTTTTAATTTTACCGGCAACTGAAATACCAAAAGCACTTTCACTGCTGCCAGTAGAGTTGGTTAAACTACGAGCTAAACCTGAAACTGACACATTACCCCAATCACCTTTAAAGTTGTATCGAGCAACCATATCTGGCATTGAATCATTGCTAGGATCACCACCTACAGATTCAGGGTTTTCGAGAGATATTTGGAAATTACCACTAGTGTAGCGAATTTGCCCTTGGCGAATAAATACGATACCAACGGTAGCGCCTGCAAAGTCTGCGGTTTCACCTAATGCACTGGTGTTCATAAACGTTGACCATGTTTGACCCGCTAGTATATTTTTATATTTTATGAATGCATGACGCAAACGCGGGTTACTTGAATTGGAAATAGTTTGGGATCCTCCTCCACCTAGAAAATCTAGCTCAATAAAACCGGTTACATCGCCATGAACGTACTTACTATTAAAACGAGTTTCATTCGCATTGAATCTAATTTGCGATTTATTTTCCTCTGTTGTCGCTGCAGTACCGATCCAGAAATCACGATAAGCAACATCACCATCAACGTAACGAACGTCAAGTTTAATATAACCACCAAAACTCAGGCTATCCGTGTCTGATATTTTAAGTGTATTTCCAGCGTTGGCTGAACCTGCTAAAGCTATAAAGCTTGTTGCTAAAAATAATTTTTTCTTATTGAACATTGTATATCCCCTATTTTATGATTTTCCTCAAAAATACCGAATGTATTTCCGTGAGGTCGTATTTTATATAGAGCTTTGAGCTCTTTGTTATTGTTTTACTGCTTGCTTATAACTAGGTTGTCATCAATTTCAATGTTGTTGAAGTTAATGACACCCTCATTATTCTTCTATGGTGGTTAACGGTTCTTCACTTTGGCTTATATTAGTGACATATAGTTTTCACATATTATTTTCCCTACGCTTGTTCTCATCAATGCTTCAACAAGAACAATGTCATCTGGTTTGGATATATATTTTTTCATCGAAAATTTTATTTTATCGTCACTTAAAAAAAGGGCTAACATCTAGAAAATCAGTGAGCCTCATGAATTGTATGAGTTCTGCTGGTACCAATCGTTTTTTAACAAATAGATAACAGCACCAATAGTTTTATTGTAGCATTTAGTTCCGCAAGGTGGAACCTGTAGTTCATATATAAAGTTAAGGAATATAGTGTAAAGGAGAGCGTAAGTCACAATGTAGAGATACTTTTTCGTGTACCTTAATTATTAAAATATAAAAAAGGTTGTTGATAGAATGCTAAAATGTATTTAAATTTTAGATTTCGTCCGTTATCTTGTGGTTTTTTGTTCAATAATGATTTCTGATTGAGGTACTTATGTGATTTGTTTCGAGCGACTTTAAGGAACTTAATACCGTTATTTGGCGCCGATAATGGATGAAGGAGAAGAGAGTGTTCTCTGAATCTTAATAAATAAGACATCACCTTAAACACAATGAATGTAGGGTTTAAAATTGTAAAACAATTTGTTGCCGTATTTTTGTTACATTCATTGATACAATACTTGCTATATTAACACGACGAGAAAAATATCTAAGACCACTAGAACTATCACACTAAAGCAACCATTCCATTCTAGACCCAATTGTTCTGGTGATACACCGATGACTTTGGCTCCAAATCGCACAGAGGCAGTAAACGGTGATATGCCAATTACAATGGCCCAAGTTAGCATCATTACTAACGCTATAGTTGTAGGCATAGATCCAACAACGGGTAATTGTGACAAGACACCGGCCAACACTGTTACGGAAATCATGGGGTTGATGAATATGAATGAACAGAGAATAATTGTCCAAGAGGCCAATATTAATATGCTCGATGGGGGCATGTTTAAATAAGCCAACTGAATGGCAATCCAGTCTAGATCTAATACACCTAAAAGTAGTCTCCCAATTGCTATCGAGCAAGAAAAAAATAGAATTTCTGAGCGCTGGACAGGTAATTGTTGAAAAATTTGTTTTTGAAAACGTTTTATGGTTAATTGAGCTGAAATAGTTTTACTATGGTTATGATTAAACTGCATGAATATCCATGCAGCACTGACTATTGGTGCGCTGATCAATACAGAGCTAATGGGGCGCAGTGGCGTAGATACTATTAGTATAGTTGATAAAGTAGCTAAAGTTATTACTACGATACCAATGGGTATACTCACTTTTAAATCCGATAAATTACCGGAGACGGCCGGTACCAGATGGCGCAGGTGTTTTGGTGCATTGATATAATCTAACCACGCTCCAAGTAAGAGCATTGCCACAGTCATGTACAACCCATAGGGCAAAATGTCTGTCCACTGAAGTTTAGGGATAGTAGTAACTAATAAAGCTATAGTTACGGATGTAGGTGCCCATAAAGGAATACTACAAAATCCACGCATAACCGCCATCATCATGCGACGTTTTCTTGCTTGTTCAATACGAGGATCCATTGCTTTGCTATTGTGACTTAAACCTTGTTGGACCATAGTGCCCAATAAGTTTACCGAACCTAAACTCATTAATATACCAAGGATATGAGCTGTTACTGTGAGCATAGCATAACGTCTAGTAGGCTTTTGTTCTAATAATGCAAGGCCTGTTAAGCGTATTGAATTAGAAGTTAACGCTGCATCTTTTAACACCCCAAGAGCAATTAATAAGAATGAAAAAAATGCAACGCTATTACAAATAGCACTTAACTCTTGCAATGTTATTTGTGAGCTTAGAAACAAAATGAGGGTAAAACTTGCAGTGATACTAGTTAATAATTTTGCAGTTAAGTCAAGGCGGCGCCATTCAATCATGGTAAAAAATACTAGAGCTATAACCGCTACGATCGCTGCAGGAGTATAACTTGCCCATTCAGATATTATCGTCATGATAAAAATAATCACAATACAAAGTGACGAGGAAGCAGGTAATTTAGAATTCAATATATTTTTGTGCATAGGTCAACGGTGAATTGTCTTAGTTAGTTAATCGAAAGTTATAACAAGGCACGTTATTTTTAGCTCTGCAGCTAAAAATATTAAAATTAAATAAACGCCATTGTTACCTTATCATTCCGCTGAGCAGAACTCACTATGTAAATGTTGTTTATTTGTTTTTGTTTTAAGGTTAAAGTATAAAGAGTGAAAATAAATTCAACCATATAATAGTAAATAAACGGAGTCACCATATGAGCCAAAAACTAACCGCCTTTAATTGGCAAGATCCAATGTTTCTTGACAGTCAACTAACCGAAGAAGAGCGTATGATACGTGATACCGCTTATGATTATTGTCAGGAAAAGCTTTTACCACGTGTTCTTGAAGCAAATAGACATGAACACTTTGACCGTGAAATAATGAGTGAATTAGGTGAGCTAGGTCTTTTGGGTGCTACCTTACCTACTCAATATGGTGGCAGCGAAGTAAATTATGTAAGTTATGGTTTGATCGCTCGTGAAGTAGAGCGTGTAGATAGTGGATATCGTAGTGCCATGAGTGTGCAATCATCTCTTGTTATGCATCCTATCTATGCTTACGGTACTGAAGAACAAAGAATGAAGTATTTACCTAAACTTGCTTCGGGTGAATGGGTTGGCTGTTTTGGTTTGACTGAGCCTAATTCAGGCAGTGATCCTGCGTCTATGACTTCTCATGCGACCAAAGTGGATGGTGGTTATTGTTTAACTGGTAGTAAAATGTGGATCACTAATTCACCAATAGCCGATGTTTTTGTTGTTTGGGCAAAGCTTGATCGTAAAATTCGTGGTTTTGTGCTTGAAAAAGGGATGGAAGGCTTATCTGCACCGAAAATTGAAGGCAAGTTTTCTTTACGTGCCTCAATAACTGGTGAAATTGTTATGGATAATGTTTTTGTGCCAGAAGAAAATATGTTTCCTGAAATTAGAGGGTTAGCAGGACCTTTTGGTTGTTTAAATAAAGCGCGTTTTGGTATTGCTTGGGGCGCGTTAGGAGCGGCAGAATTTTGTTTTAATTCTGCCCGAAATTATACATTGGATCGCCAACAATTTGGTCGCCCTTTGGCTTCGAATCAGTTAATTCAAAAGAAACTTGCAGATATGCAAACTGAGATAAGTATTGGCTTACAAGGCTGCTTACAAATGGGCCGTTTAATGGATGTTAATCAATGTCCGGTTGAGTTGATTTCTCTATTGAAGCGTAATAATTGTGGTAAATCACTTGATATTGCACGAGTTTCTCGTGACATGCATGGTGGAAATGGTATCAGTGATGAGTTTGGCGTTATTCGTCATGTAATGAATCTTGAAGCAGTCAATACCTACGAAGGTACTCATGATGTTCATGCTCTAATTTTAGGTCGTGCCATCACTGGTTATCAGGCTTTTTGCTAATAACTAGCACATAAGTAAACATTAAGTTTTTCGATTTTAGTTGTACATTGTCGAGGCCTCTGGCCTTGTGTGATTAGTAGACATCCGTTCTATACTTAGCTGTTGTGAATGATGGCATACAGCAAAGATTAAGTGGATTTAACATCGCGTAGCGAAAATCTTGGGGGCTTGTCCCAGTCTATATTATTTAGTACATGGAACTTCAAAGAAATTCGCACCATGTTTTCAGGCTTATGTATCATTTTGTCTGGATATCAAAATATAGACACAAAGTGTTTATGGAGCCTATCGTGCAACGATGAAGGCGATTATCCAAAAGATTGGATATGATTACGATATTGATATAGTAGAACTTGAAATCCCAGAAAATCATATTCATATGGTCGTGAGAAGTGTTCCAAAGCAATCACCGAGCAATGTGATGCAAGTCATAAAAAGTATTACAGCACGTGAATTTTTCAGGATTTATCCTGAAATTAAGAAAAAATATTTTTGGGGTGTAAAATTATGGACTCAAAGTTATTTTGTCGAAACGATTGGTAATGCGAATGAAGAAATAATTAGAAAACATGTGTAAGAGAAGTTGACTGAATTAGATCAGAAAGAAATACATTCAGATCAGCTAGACTTGTTCTAAAACTCGGTCGCTTGCGGCCGAGTTTTTTATCGGTTTCTAATATGTTGTCTTCTTCATAATCGATTACATCTGTGTCTAAGGATTTAAAATGCTCTATTTTTTTTTCACCACTTGTGGTGGCTATTATTTTGGCGAGCTGAATGGATGCATATGCAACCCCGCCGCCAGCCCCATGAACTAAAATTGTTTCTCCAGGCTGCAACGGACGATTACCAAAAATCATACTCCATGCTGTTAAATAGGCCACGCCTAATGAAGCAGCTTCATTGATGTTAACATCAGTAGAGATTGGCAAAATTGAATTCTCAGGTATAGAGATGTACTCTGCGAATGTCCCGTTTCGATTTTCTCCAAGGATTTTAATTTCATTACACAAGGATTGTTTACCACGGCTAGCGCATTTTAATCCCTGACTCCAACAGGGTTGAGCGATATTCATCGTCTAACCCTGCCATCTTCTTTTTGGCTTTCATGCTGGCTTTTTTCGTTTCATCTTGTTTGAACAATGCCATCGCTATTTTTCTCATGACGTTAAACACTAGCGGACCTTGTGCTTTTCGAATACGTGATTCATCTTCTCGAAACGTCATATCAAGCACCCAATGCATACTTTCCACTTCCCAATGGCTACGCACTGAATCTAGCGCTAGCTTTCCATCTAAGCCTAATGAGCTAATATACCAACGTGTTTCGGTCGTTTCTTTTCCTGTCGTTTTCTCAATAACATCTGATGTCACTTTGATAATGCTTTTTAAACCTTTCCACTGATATTTTTTATCTAACCACGATTTTTCAATGAGTAATTGCTGGCAAGTTCTTGTTTCTATCCTCCCATGCCCTGAGCTGATATCACTGTGTTGGGAAAATATTTCATCAGATAAACTTTCTCGCTTCTTTTTATGCCACCACGCTTCAAGTTCAGCCTGCATACCCGAATGGTTGCCCTTTAGCGCCAGAATATAATCTGCTTTTTGCTTGATAATTTGTTTCGCTATTTTACTTTGGCAGCCCATAGCATCGAGAGTAATAATGCTATTTTCAATATCTAACATGGTTAACAGCTCTGGGATGGCGGTGATTTCATTGGTTTTATTACCAACCGCTACTTGCCCTAACACTAGCTGATGCTGGCAGCTCCAAGCGCTAACGCTATGGAGGGCATTTTTTCTATCTTTAGTCGAAAAGGAGCGCCGTGCCGTTTTTCCATCAATCGCAATAACATCACAGCCCGTATTTTTGATCAGTGAGGATATCCAGGATTGAAAAGCATGCTCAATTTCATCACTTTTTAATCGACAAATAACACGAGCGATGGTGTCATGGCGTGGTATTCCTGCTTCAAATGAGCCATATTGACGTAACCAATCTAGCTTTATATGCCCGAAGTTTTCAATATCCTCCCAGCCTTCAGAGCCAGACATGACGGCACTTATCGCGAGTAATAGGATATCCATCAGGTTATGTTTTTTACAACGCTCAATGCGTGGGTCAGAAATCGAATCAAAATGTGTCAAGAAAGTCGCGCTCATGTTAGTTACCTCAATGTATCATATTGAGATCTGATCGCGACTAAAGTAAAAAGTTCAATTTATAATGATCTTGCCGTGGATTGTTTACCCGAGATGCAATATTTGCAAACAGAATAAAATTCTGCAGGGTATAATATTACTCTGTCCCCAATTTGAATTTTTACCAACTTCAACAACTTCAACAATTCCATCGACGCCGAGTATGAGAGGTAAGCTGTGCTTTATGCCATTGCCGTTATCTCTCATATAAAGATCCACTCTATTAATGGAGCTGGCAAATAATTTTACTGTTGCCCATTTTTTAGGTCTTATTGGTTTTGGTTCAATTTGAATTGATAGACCTTTTATTCCGCGCGAAGTTAACATAGCTGATTTCATAACCCATCCAGATAGGTCAATATGTTTACATATATTGTAATTGGATATGTCCGTATAAACAAGAAGTATTGTATTAAAATATTTTTTTAGGATTAAAAATATAAATAAACGTAAATAGATTTACATAAAATTAATTTAAATAGGAGGAGGTAATGGCATTGATTTTCAAATACGAGAACAACTAATCATACCCGCTGAGGAAAAAGCTGCCGAGAGTGACTTAATACCGGAATAAATTTTGAAAGAAATGAAGGAGCTTGGTTTTTTTGATTGCAATTCTAGAGGAAATTGGCGGTATTGGGCTAAATATGGAAGAGGAAGCATTGCTTATGTTTGAACTGGGTCGCGCCGCTCCAGCTTTTAGATCTTTAATAGCTACAAAGGTAGGTATTGTTTACATCTAAAATGGTTGGCCGTGTGGCCGATAGAAATGTCCAAGTTTATGGTGGAAATGGCTATGTTAGGGAGTATTGTGCCGAACAGTTATTTAGAGATGCTCGCCTATTTATAATTTATAAAAAAATGACGCAATTCAACAAATCATTATTGCTAAAATATGGTGAAAGACGCCAGAGAAAAAATTGGTTTATGATTTATCGTCGGGGTCTAGAGCGCTAAGGTTTTCTAGTAATTTATCTAAATAATGAATAACGTGAATTTTGTCTGTAGTTGAAAAACCCTCTAGTGCAGTATCATAATATGAGCCAATATTTTGGCTCATATCGGTTTGCCATAATTTTTGTCCCGCTTCAGTTAACCTTATCAATCGCCGTCTACTATCTTCGCTTGAAACAGTGCGCTCAATTAAATTTCGTGATTCCAATCTAGATAAAAGGCCGGTTAAATTTTGACGGCTCACCATTAAAAAAGCGGCTAAATCGCTGACTGCAATTCCATTTGATGACTCTACTCTAGTTCTAGATAATGCACCAATGATTGCCCATTGTTGAGTGGTGATGTGACTCTGCTCTAAAGCGCGGGTACCCGTTTTATGCATCATGTTGGCGCTTTGATAAAGTCGAAAAAAAAGCCTGTTATCCAGACTAGCGGCAAGGGTAGAACGATCTTTTTTTTTATTCATTTTTTATTGTTCATTTTTTATTATTTATTATTTATTTTCTCATTTTATATCCAGATAGGAGGAGGGTCAACTTTTTTTGATATTAATTATATGTAAATAGCTTGACATATAATTATGATTTTGATTATATGATTTTGCACACTTGATATTTCTTACACTGTCTAATTAAATCGATGAAGTAGATAAATCAAAGGTACATAGCATTATTTTTTTTGCGATGGTCAAATAATTAAATTAAGGAGAATGTTTGTGAAAAGTTTAAAAGGTAAATTAGTTGTCGTAACTGGTGGTGGTGGTGGTATTGGATCAGCCACTTGTATAAGGTTTGCAAATGCAGGTGCTCGAGTTGCTGTTCTTGATTTAAATGAAGATTCAGCAAAAAAAGTTGTTATTAAAATAAAAGACAATGGCGGGGATGCAATTGCTGTTGGTGTTGACTTAACAGACTATGAATTAACCGTAAAAGTAGTTAATGATATTGAAGCAAATTTTGGTTCCATTGATATTTTAGTGAATAATATGGGTTGGGATGTCTTTACACCATTCTTAAAGAGTGGACCTGATTTTTGGACTAAAATTATCGACATTAATTTACGTGGTGTATTGAATGTAACTCACCCTATTTTAGAGAAAATGGCAGAACGCGGCTGTGGGCGCATTGTCTCAATTGGCTCAGATGCCGCTCGTGGTGGTTCGTCTGGTGAGTCAGTATATGCCGCTTGTAAAGCGGGTGTTATTGCATTTTCAAAAACAATTGCGCGAGAACATGCACACCAAGGCATTACTGCAAATGTGGTTTGTCCTGGTGTGACAGAAACGGCAATGTTGGAAAATTTTATGGAAAGTGCTGGTGATAAAGAAAAATTACGTAAAGCTTTCACACGGGCAGTTCCTATGGGGAGACTCGGCGCGCCAGATGATTTGGCAGGAGCCATTCTATTTTTTGCTAGTGATGATGCATCATTCATTACTGGGCAAGTGATATCAGTTTCTGGCGGATTAACAATGCATGGGTAAGGGGAAAGTTTAATGGAATATCAAGATATTAACTTCGACATTAAAGATGGTGTCGCAAACATTCAAATTAATAGGCCTGAAAAATATAATGCCTTTCGGGGGCAAACTTGTGAAGAGCTCATCCATGCATTTAATAAAGCAGGATGGGACAAGTCTGTTGGGGTTATTGTTTTTTCAGGAGCGGGAGAAAAGGCTTTCTGTACTGGGGGAGACCAGTCTGCACATGAGGGGCAATATGATGGGCGAGGCACTATTGGCCTACCGATGGAAGATTTGCACACTATAATCAGAGATGTTCCTAAACCCGTTATTGCTAAAGTACAAGGTTTTGCTATTGGTGGCGGTAATGTGCTTTGCACCATTTGTGATTTTACAATTGCAGGAGAAAAAGCAACTTTTGGCCAAGTTGGACCTAAAGTTGGCTCAGTAGATCCAGGGTTTGGAACTGCATTTTTAGCGCGAGTTGTTGGCGAAAAGAAAGCCAGAGAAATGTGGTATATGTGTCGCCGCTATTCAGCATCTGAGGCTCTTGAAATGGGGTTAGTAAATAAAGTAGTCCCTAATGAAGAATTAGATGCCGAAGTGAACCAGTGGTGTGTTGAAATTATGGAAAAAAGCCCGACTGCATTGGCCTTAGCTAAGCGTAGTTTTAACGTAGATACTGAACATCAACGTGGCATTGCTAGTTTAGGAATGCTCGGTTTATCATTGTATTATGATACTGATGAAAGTAAAGAAGGTGGCATTGCTTATCAAGAAAAACGCAAGCCTGATTTTAGAAAATTCTATAATAAATAATTTAATTTAGGTAAACCACCGCCTCTGGCGGTGCGATTCAAAAAGGCTTTGCCGTTAAGGTGTGCGAATTTGAGAGACTGGCAGAGCCAAGCTCACGTTAAGCATTATTGAAAATATCACATAGTTTTTGTTCCAAAATAGCAGAAAAGCAATGTACGGCTCTATAAGAAGAGATATAGGTAAAATATTAAGAGAATAATGTAGGCAACAAGGTGTTGAATTAATAGAAGGTTATGCGATGAACGATCATATTCCTATGCTATTGATGATCCAGCTTAAATTTAGTGTTTCTAACACTGTTGGTTTTCTTAAAGAGAAATCAGTAATTCGAATATTTAGAGACTACTTACAAGTAAAGCGGAATTTTATAGAACATCATTTTTGGGCAAGAGGCTACTGTGTTAGTACTGTTGGTTTAGACGAACAAGTAATCCGAGAATATATTAGAAATCAAGAGAAAGAAGAAAAAGTGACAAGAGCAGATGCAATTGTCAGGAATTTAACTACAGCCACTTCTAAGGACTTTTATCATACCCCAGCTTTGTCGGTGGTTGCTGATTGAAAAATTCGAGTAAGGAAAGAATTAAAATGATAAGTATTTATGAAACTGAAGAAATAACATCTTTAAGAAACATGGCAACTAAATTTGCTATGGAGAAGCTTGCTCCAGGTTATCAAAGTAGAGAGAAAAGTGCAAAATTTGAACCTGAACTTATACATGAAATGGGATCATTAGGCTTAATTGCACCCGAATTACCCGAAAAATTTGGCGGTTTAGGTGTTGGTTCTATATATTCAGGCGTAATTATTGAAGAATTGTCACGCGGTGATTTTAATTTTGGCTATATCTCGTTATTGGCTTCTTTAAATGGGCATATACTCGCTACATATGCCCATCCAGATTTGGCAGAAGAATGGTTGCCTAAATTAATTTCTGGAGAAATTATGCTGGCGATTGCTTTGACGGAGCCAAAAGGAGGGTCAGATGCGGCTAGTTTAGGGCTGAAGATGGTTCGAGACGGCGATCACTATGTTTTAAATGGAGAAAAAACTTCAATTTCTGCCGCTGATCAGGCCGCTGCTACGATTGTGTTTGCACGCACAGGCAAACAAGAGGATAAAGCTCGTGGTGTTTCTGCCATTTTAGTACCTATGAATTTGGAAGGGATTTCAACCACCCGCTTTGACGATCTTGGTCAGCATGCAATAGGTCGAGGTTCAATATTTTTCGATGACGTACGCGTTCCTGTCAAAAACTTATTGGGTGATGAAAACAAAGGATTTCATCAGGTGATGCAAGGGTTTGATTTCTCGCGTTCATTAATCGGCCTGCAATGTATAGGAATAGCCCAACAGAGTTTAGATGAGACCTGGCAACATGTCGCGGAACACAAAGCTTTTGGTAAACCATTAGCATCTTTTCAAGGTGTATCTCATCAACTTGCCGCATTCGATACAAAGATTCAGGCGGCTCGCCTTTTAAGCATGCATGCATTGTGGCTGAAGGATCAGGGCTTAGATCATACTGCTGAAGCGGCTATGACCAAATGGTGGCTACCACTTCTTGCTTATGAAACTATACATTGTTGTCTGCTTATGCACGGTCATTACGGGTATTCGAAAGAATTACCATTTGAACAGCGTTTGCGCGATGTGCTTGGTTTACAAATTGGTGATGGTACGGCAAATATAATGAAAACAATAATTGCAAGGGAACGCGCCGGTCGGGACGTGGTCGGTAATTAAAAAACAAATGTATAGTTTTGGGGAGGAAATGTAATGAAATTTGACGCTATATTGATAGAGCCGCGGATCAAGGAAATGACTGAAAAAGGGTCCTGGCAGGACAAAACAGTCAACGACTATTTTGATATTTGTTTGAAACAGTGTCCAGATAAATGTGCGGTGACATCAATTATTATCGAGACTGGCGAGCGGACGGATTTAACTTATCGTCAATTGGATATTTTAGCCAATCAAATTGCTACTGGTCTATCCAAACTTGGTATTAACAGAAATGACGTTGTTTCGTGTCAATTACCAAATTGTTGGCAATTTATTGCTACCTATTTGGGTTGTTCAAGAATTGGTGCCGTATTTAACCCCGTTATGCATATTTTTCGCGAGCGTGAGCTGTCTTTTATGCTCAAACATGGCGAAGTTAAGTTGTTTATTGTGCCAAAAATATTTCGTGGTTTTGATCATCAAGCCATGGCAATTGGGATGCAGTCTGAGCTTCCAGATTTAAAACATATAGTTGTTTTGGGTGGTGAGGATGAAGTGTCATTTGATACATTATTACTTGATCCGAATTTCATAGACGAAGCAATACAAAATAATATTATTTTAAAAGAAGTACACTCGCCAAATGAAGTTTGTCAACTTATCTATACATCAGGCACCACGGGTGAACCCAAAGGTGTCATGCATACCGCGAATACGATGTATTCTAATCTTGTCCCATATGCAGCAAGGCTAGATCTAACCCATAATGATGTGGTGCTTATGGCTTCTCCTATGGCGCATCAAACCGGCTTTATGTATGGGTTGTTAATGCCAATTCAATTAGCTGCAAGTGTTGTCTTATTGGATAGTTGGGACAAGAAAATTGCTGCAACTATTATTGATGAATTAGGTTGTAGTTTCACCATGGCATCAACACCTTTCTTGATGGATTTGGCCGATGCCGTTGAAGAATATCAAACAGATTGTAAATCTTTGAAAACATTTCTTTGTGCTGGAGCAGCCATACCAGGTGCGATAGTTGAACGTGCCAGACTAGTGTTAAGTGCAAAAATTGTCTCTGCTTGGGGAATGACAGAAAATGGTGCTGTGACTCTCATTAATTTGGATGATCCAGATGAATATGCTGTGAATTCAGATGGATATCCATTGGCTGGTATGGAAATTCAAATTCGTGATCCCAATGGAAATGTAGTGCCCACAAATCATGAGGGTGAATTATTTGTTCGAGGGTGTTCAAATTTTGGCGGATATTTAAAGCGCGCACACCTGAATAATCAAGATGCGGATGGTTGGTTTGATACGGGTGATATCGCAAAAAAAAATAATAAAGAATATATTCGAATTTGCGGTCGTTCTAAAGATATTATTATCCGCGGAGCCGAAAATATACCGGTTGTTGAAATTGAAAATATACTATTTAAACATCCAAATATTTTGACCCTTGCCATTGTTGGTTATCCAGACGAGCGATTGGGAGAGCGGGCATGTGCCTTTGTGGTTGTCAAACCAGGTAAGAGCTTTGGGTTTGATGATATGATCAGTTTTCTCGATAAGCATCATGTTATTAAACAATATTTTCCCGAACGGTTAGAATTGAAAGACAATTTACCATCAACAGCTTCAGGGAAGGTACAAAAATTTTTGTTGCGTAATATTTTGCTTGAAAAAATGGAAAATTAATGCAGTTTTTAGATAAAACCGTATTGGTGACGGGAGCAGGCGGACCCATGGGTTTTGCGATTGCCCAAGTCACCATCATTACGTTACAGGCATAGATCCAACAACAATTCACAAAGTTTTAAAAAGCACGATGTAAATTGATAATAATTTATCGTAAAAAAGTCAGGCTTTAAGTGATATGCCAATATTATTTCTGGTGAACGAGTTCAAATGGATACCTGTAAAATAACGCCTTTATCAATACAAATTAGTTAATGATTGTACTCGATATAGGATATTAAGGTTTTATAAACAGATAACGTTTGTTGATACACTTGATTTTGTTGAAGCGGTTATCGACGGAGTGTCTTTTCCTATTAAAACTGATTGATAAGTCTTACTTCTCTATATGTTCTGGTGTGAAAGCTGATAAGCCGCTAGCCTTATTATTAAAAAAAGGTATAAAACAAAAAATCATGATGCGATAGTAGCAATAGTCGAGCTGTTGACATTATAAATATCACTTAACGCTTTCAGTAATTCCAGGAAGCAGTCGCGGTAAAATCTACAAATTTAGTGATCTCTGTTAAATTTTCACTTTTTCCCCATTCTAAGCCAATCGTTCGTTTACTCTGGTCTTCTGCCAGTGGCAGTGTCGTAATCCTAGATGAAGTGTAATGCTGCGGCACAATGGTAATGCCAACTTCAGCTTCTACTAGTGCTAATGCACGTTCATCCTGATTAGTGACATAAGCCATATTCAATTGCACATTATGCTGCTTAAGCAAGTTCTCAAACACTGGTCTATGTTCACATTGAATACGGGCAATGAATAGTTCATCGTTTAAATCTTTAATACTGACAAAAGTAGATCTGCTCAAATGATGATCCCGTGCCATGGCAACTACATAGGGCTCTGAGAATAACTCTTTCGAATAAATGAACTGACGATTAGCGGGTGACTTTTCTTGCAATATTGTTAGCGCCAGATCAATTCTTCCTTCGCGCTCTAGCTTGTGTATCTCGGCCGCACTGGCATCAATAATATGAAGTTTTAAATCAGGATTTTCTAAACGATATTGCTTAATTAATCGGGTTACAAAGGTAATTGAAAGTGTATTAATTACCCCTAATTGAAGCCTACGTTGTACATCATGCTGTTTTAATTCATCCTTAGCTCTGGCACATTCTCCTACAATAAGCTTTGCCCTTTGAAGCAGTTTTCGTCCTGCTGGCGTGAGTACTACATTGCGTTTATTACGAATAAATAGCTTAACACCGACCTCAGTTTCCAGTTTAGATATTGAGGAAGATAGCGCTGGTTGCGATACAAAAGCACGCTCTGCTCCCCTAGTAAAGCTTTCTGATTCAGCGGCGGCTAAAAAATAACGTAATTGTTGTATTTCCATGTCATAACCTTTACTTATCATTATGATTAAAATAATTAATTTTACTTATTATAAATGAAGCATTAGATTGTTATCAACCGATAGATGATAAATGAGATAGAAAAGAAGCTGAAGTTGAATACTAACGATGCACTCAAAAAATAACAAAGGACAATCCAATGACAAAAACTGTTGATTTTTACTATGACTATATTAGCCCCGCTTCTTACTTAGCCTGGACACAATTGACTGATATATGTAAACGTCATAATGCTAGTATAAATTATAAACCGGTGTTTCTAGGGGGTATACTCAAGGCCAATGCTTCTAATAGTCCGGTGTTAATTCCGGCAAAATGGGAGTGGATGAAAGCTGACCTTTTTCGCTACGCCGAGTATTACAATGTTCCTTATCAGCTTAATCCACATTTTATTTTTAGTACACTTAACGCACTGCGCGGCGCTATTTGGGCCTTATCAAATAATCAAATTGAAGCTTACAATCAAGCAATGTTCAATGCGGCTTGGGTTGATGGTAAAGACCTCTCAGATAATAATGTATTGGCTGACATACTCGAAGAAGCGGGTATTGAGTCCGCTACTGTATTGGAGGCTATGACTAACTTAGAAGTAAAATCAGCATTAATTCAGTCAACAGAAGAGGCGGTAAAACTAGGTATATTTGGAGCACCTTCTATGATTGTTGATGGAGAAATGTTCTTTGGGCAGGATAGGTTGATCTGGGTTGAACGAGCACTTTCTAAGTAGTTATTATTAAAAGCGTAAACGTAGACTTATAGCATTTATTTATCGCTAGTAAGCTGGTCTTGCTTTATTTTTTTCATTTTAAATTTCTGTATTTTTCCAGTGACGGTTATTGGGTACTCAGTAACAAAGTCTATATGTAGAGGTGTTTTAAAGTGCGCTTGTTTCTGTTTGACCGTAGCCAATGATAAGGTTTTTTAAATTCATCTTTTCGATAAGACGATTCATCAGTTCTATAGGGCAAGTGGCACCAGCCATCATCCCTGTTCTTAATGACGGTACATCGTAATTATCAAATTTAGGATGATCTAATTCGACCATGAACATGGTTGAAACGCCGTGTAATGCAGTACACTTTTCTTTTTCAACAGCTTGTAATGTTTTTAATGGTTCAAATGCTTCGGATGGAAAAACCATGGTTGCACCATGACTTATTTGAGTAATAACCGATACTAAACACTAGCCTGCATAAATATCAAAAAAGAAATACAGTGTGGTAGCAATGCTAGCCACAATAACAAAGTATCTGACATGTTTTTGGGGGAGTTGGCGTGATACATGCGCGGCAACATAGCCTCCGGCTAAAGTACCAGACAATACAATAGTGCCTTCATACCAAGCAATTACATCATTATAAATAAAGAGTGCAATGGCAATCAGTGATACAGCCGATGATATTAATAGTTTTAAGCCATTCATGGCATTAATATTGGTGTGGCCAGCTAAGGCTAAATAGCTGAGTGTAATTATTCCCAATCCTGCATTGAAAAATCCACCATAGGTTGACACCCCTAAGAGTATTATTAACAATAAAATTCCGCCGATAGATGATGCGTGTCGATGATTGGCGGCCATTTTTTTAAGACTGGTATTAATTTGTCCGCCAAAAATAAATAGTACGGTAGCAAATAACAGTAACCAAGGGATGGCCTCTCGAAATACGGCTTCAGGTGTTTGCAATAATAGCCAGGCTCCAGAAATACCGCCGATTAAGCCGATGATTATAATGAGGAGTAGTTCATCTCTATGATCAGCAATTTCTTTTCGAAAGGCATAAGTACCGCTAATATACCCGGCACATGAGGCAAAGGTATTGGTCGCATTGGCTATAATCGGAGGAATGCCGACAAAGATAAGAGCGGGAAATGTAATGAAACTTCCGCCACCAGCAATTGAGTTTAGAACACCGCCAAAAAAGCCTGCGAGGAACAGAAATAGTAGTTCAAGTGACATTGTTAACAATAATCCTGTCAACATGAAAAGGGGCTAGACGATAGCATATTTGCATTGAATCCAATAGATTAAATGCATTAGACGGGGTGATTTTATAACGTTGGATACAAAGAAATAATGTGATTATTTAGGAAAGGAAAATCAGTATAAAAAATAAAGCGGGAGGTGTTTTTTTGTTACGGCAGGAGAATTAACAGAAAAATGATCAATGAATATTTATCACATCATTTTGATGAAAAGATGAAGATAACGTTGGTGTTGAATGATAAATGCGGGGTTAAATGAGAGGACTATTAATCCTCAAAAAGAAGCTACCGCCTTTAGACGGTATCTAGTTCAGTTAATTACGCTATTGGTATTATTTACCAAATACGACGGCTTTTTTACCATGTAAGAAAATGCGATGCTCAATATGACAACGAACCGCGCGAGACAAGGTTAAACATTCTATATCACGTCCTTTAGCCGCTAAATCTTGCGGATAATAGCTGTGATCAACTGTCTCAACGCCTTGGCTAATGATTGGCCCTTCATCGAGATCATCACTCACATAATGCGCGGTAGCGCCAACAAGTTTAATGCCACGATCATAGGCTTGATAATAAGGTCTAGCGCCTTTAAAACCAGGCAATAATGAATGATGAATATTAATAGCTTTACCCGAAAGTTTTTTACACATTTCACTAGAAAGCACTTGCATATAACGTGCTAATACCACTAAGTCGGCTTCACAATCTTGAATGATCTGCCAAACCTTGGCTTCTTGTTCTGGCTTGGTTTCTTTACTGATAGGCAAATGATAATAAGGAATGTCATGCCATTTTGCTAGCGCTTCTAAATCAGGATGATTAGAAATGATCGCCGGAATTTCAATATTGAGATCGCCAGTGCGATATCGATATAATAAATCATTAAGACAATGATCGTGCTTTGACACCATGATCACTACTTTGGATTTATAAGGGCTTGATGCCAGTTGCCATTGCATCTCAAATTCACTGGCTCGTTGTTCAAATTGCTGGCAAAAATCTTCTCGGTTAAATTCTGTAGCGGTATCGGCTCTAAATTCTATACGGATAAAAAAACGATCTTTATCCGTATCATCAAACGAATGAATTTCATTAATATAAAACCCATTTTCAAACAAAAAACGGGTAACAACATCAACCGTGCCTGGTCGGCTAGGGCAGTTTGCGGTGATAATGTGAGTTTGTGGTACTGGATTGATATCGGACATTTTCGTTCCTCTATTTTTATTTAAAAACCGCTAAAGCTGATTAATACCAATTGCAGTAATGAATAGATCATTCATTATTTCATTTGGTATAATCAAACGTGAGCGGTTTTGTTATTATTGCTACATCCCCTTAACGCATTGAAACAATGGTTTTAAAGGGGATGCTAGTGCTATTTAAACAATGGTTAGGCCGTATTCTTGGCTACCTTGTTGGATCCATAACCAAACATAGTCAGAAAAGCTACGACGCACAACCAGTTGAAATTTGTCTTCGCTAACGCGCAAGATATGTGCACCCGTTTTAGCAAACGTGGTACCAACAACCTTACCAACAGGAAAGCTATCAAGGTGTAAATCATAACCAGTCGATTTTTTCATTAGCTCGATAACATTGCTGCCACTCAATTCTAGTATAGTTTGCGCACCGCTAATATCACTGACCGCAAAGTGGCCTTTTAGATAAGAGCGGAGTTTTTGCTCGACATCATATTCACTGCCTGAAGCAACAACAATCAACCACTCATCAGGCGCTAACCACATAATTTGGGCAAGTGTACTTTTAGCACTACTACAAGGTGTGATTGGTAGTGCCACCCCTAAAGCTTCTTTGACACCAGCCAAAAACTCGGCATCTTGAGAGTTGCCACGTAAGTTAAGGTGACCCAATAAGGCGGCCTCATGCAAAATAATACCGCCAGAGTTTGATTGCCCAATTAATTGATCAAGCTGAGCATGGTGCAACGGTGATTCTACCTGGATTGAATTAGACATTTTGACGGTCTCCCTTTGGATCATAAAATACTGGGCTGCAAATTTCAGCTTCAACGGTGGTGCCATCACTTAATGGCAAGAATACACTTTCGCCTTTACGGCTAATGCCACCTTTAACGACGGCTAAAGCAAAAGAATATCCCATACAAGCACTGTAATAACTTGAGGTGACATGGCCAACCATCGTCATTGGAATACTTTGATTTTTCTCAAAGACGATTTGTGCGCCTTCAGGTAATACAAATTTTGGATCTTTTGGTTTCAACCCTACCATTTGTTTACGATCGTCACGTTTATTATCAAATCGGGTCCAAGAGCGTTTACCAATAAAGCTAAACTCTTTCTTCTTCCCAACTACCCAATCCATATCTAAATCTTGAGGCGTCACCGAGCCATCAGTGTCTTGTCCAACAATGATAAAGCCTTTTTCTGCCCGTAAAATATGCATGGTTTCAGTACCGTACGGGGTAATATTAAATTCTTCACCCGCCGCCATTACCGCTTTCCAAGTATGCATACCGAAGTTCGCTTGCACGTTAATTTCAAAAGACAGTTCGCCAGTAAAAGAAATACGGAAAATACGTGCTTTAACACCTGCAACTGTTGCTGCGCGCCAGTCCATATATTTGAAACTGTCATTACTGACATCAATGTCACAAATTTTTTCTAATACTTTACGTGAATTAGGCCCAGAGATGGTCATCGTTGACCAATGATCAGTTACGGTTGAGAAATACACCTCCAGTTCAGGCCATTCGGTTTGATGCCATAGCTCTAACCATTGCAATACGCCTGCCGCGCCGCCTGTGGTGGTGGTCATAATAAAACGATTTTCTTCAAGACATACGGTAACGCCATCATCAAAGACCATACCGTCTTCTTTACACATCACTCCGTAGCGACATTTTCCTACGCCTAACTTGCTCCATGGGTTGGTATAAACACGGTTTAAAAATTCTCGTGCGTCTTTGCCTTGGATATCAATTTTACCTAAGGTGGAAGCATCTAAAATGCCGACACTGTTACGTGTCGCCAAACACTCACGTTCAAGTGACTGTTGCATGGTTTCACCCGGTTGAGGGAAATACCAAGGACGTTTCCATTGGCCAACATCTTCAAACTCAGCGCCATTATCAAGATGCCATTTGTGCATGGCACTAAAACGTGCAGGATCAAATAAATGCTTAACATCGGCGCCGGCTAATGCACCAAACGTTGTTGGTGTATACATTGGACGGAAGATTGTTGTGCCGGTTTCAGGAATTGTTTTACCTAACGATTTAGCCGTAATAGCCATGCCGTTGATATTACCTAACTTACCTTGATCGGTACCAAAACCTAAGGCAGTGTAGCGTTTAACATGCTCGATAGATTCAAAACCTTCACGATTTGCCAGTTCAATACCAGCGGCCGTGACATCATTTTGATAATCGACAAATTGCTTAGGCGCTCGACTGGTTTTTTTCACGTGCGGTATGTGAAATAATGCCATTGAGACATCTTCTTGTGGATCGGTTGTTTTCGGTAATTGACCGGTATAACGTCCTTCACCTTTGCCCGCGGCTTGTGCAGCCACTGCGCCGGTAGTGAAACCATCACTGATCACTTTCGATAAAGCGTAAACGCCTTCAAGTCCACCGCAACTATGCTGTTGTTGTACGGTATCACCCGGTACAAACCCAGCAATCTCATCTTTCCAAACCGGACGAGAGCCAGTATGTGATGATAAATGAATAACGGGGCTCCAACCGCCAGAGCTAGCAACCGTATCACAAGAAAAATGTTTCGCCGCACCTGTAACGCTATGATTCTCTGGATTTATTGGCGCAATATCAACACCTTTAACGCGTTTGCCGCCTTTGACTTCAATAACAGCATGACCAAAAATGACGTTAATGCCTAGTTGCTTGGCTTTATTCACCAATTCGCCACTTGATGCTTTACGAGTATCAACGATGGTCACTACTTGGCGACCTGCTTGATGCCAGTCGATAGCCGTTTTGTAAGCATTGTCGTTAGTGGTCATTAAGACTAATTTGTTACCCGGCACAACATCATAACGATTAATATAGGTAGAGACCGCGTTCGCTAGCATACACCCTGGCACGTCATTATTACCGTATACCAAAGGACGCTCATGAGCTCCAGTGGCTAAAATAACTTGTTTTGCTCTTACTTTGTGCACACGTTGACGGGTACTTTGTAACTGATGCTCACCTAAATGGTCGGTGCGGCGTTCGTTTATACCGACTAGGTTATGATCGTAATAACCAAAAACAGTACTGCGTGGTAATAACATGACGTTGTCCATATCGCTAAGCTGCGCCACTGTTTTTTCAACCCATTGACTGGGTAGCTGACCGTCTATTTGCTGGGTAGAGCATAATAAACTGCCACCAAATTCATTTTGTTCATCACTAATAATAACGCGTGCGCCAGTTTGTGCCGCAGACAATGCTGCTGCTAACCCTGCAGGGCCACCGCCAACAATCATCACATCACAATGATGATGCATTTTGTCATAACTGTCTGGATCGCTTTGTTGTGGACTAGCCCCTAAGCCAGCACCTTTGCGGATCAAGTGTTCATAAGACATCCATAATGATTGCGGAAACATAAAGGTTTTATAATAAAATCCAGGTGGCATCATTGAGCCACCTAGCTTGCCAACTGTTGCCATTAAATCGAAGTTAACATTAGGCCAACCGTTAGTCGAGCTTGCAGTCAGCCCTTGATAAAGATCGGTTTGTGTTGCTCTTGGATTTGGAATAGTAGTCGCTTGGCTCGAACCAATTTGGAAAATTGCATTAGGCTCTTGCGAGTCACTGGTAATGATACCGCGGGGACGTGAATATTTAAAACTACGTCCTACTACATCAACACCGTTGGCTAGCAAGGCTGACGCGACGGTATCACCTTCAAAGCCCTTATACTCTTTGCCGTTAAAGCTAAAAGTTAAGGTGCGATTACGATTAATGCGTTTGCTGCTTCCAGCTATTCGATTAACTTGGCTCATGATTGGCCCTCTTTACTAGCAGTAACATTGGGCTCTTGACCCATTTTGTAGGTTTCCATAATTTCATAGGTCACCGTATTTCTAGTCACGTTGAAATACTTGCGACAACCTGCCGCATGTAGCCACATCTCGTGATGTAAACCGCGCGGATTTTTACGGAAAAATAAGTAATGTGCCCATTGCTCATCACTTATTTCTTCTGGATTGAGTGGGCGCTCGATATGAGCTTGCCCAGCAGGGCTAAACTCTTCTTCTTCGCGCATCTCTTCACAATAAGGACAGTGGATAAGTAACATAATAAATTCCTCTTAGTGGGCAACGCCGGCTGCGCCGTGTTCGTCAATTAATTCGCCTGATGAAAAGCGATCGATACTAAAGGGTTTTGCTAACGGGTGTGGCTCATCTTTGGCTATAGTATGGGCAAATACATGACCTGCGCCAGGTGTAGCCTTGAAACCACCCGTCCCCCAACCACAGTTAAAATAAAGTCCTTTAATATGTGTTTTTGAAATAATAGGGCAGGCGTCTGGACACGTATCAACAATACCGCCCCAAGCACGATTAAGGCGCACACGACTGAAAATTGGAAACATCTCGATAATTGCCGCAATAGTATGTTCAACAACATTGAATGAACCACGCTGACCATAGCCAGTATAACCATCGATACCCGCACCAATGACCAAATCACCTTTATCAGATTGACTGACATAACCGTGAACATGATTGGACATTACTACCGTGTTTAAAATCGGTTTTAATGGCTCTGACACCATCGCTTGTAATGGATGGGATTCAAGCGGTAATTCCATGCCCACCATTTTAGCAATAACACTTGAATTACCGGCGGCCACACACGCGACTTTATTTGCTGAAATAAACCCACGGTTGGTTTCAACACCTTCCACCGCACCGTCTTTACGACGAATACCAGTGACTTCGGTTTGTTGTAATAAATCAACCCCTAAAGCATCGGCTGCACGGGCAAAACCCCAAGCAACGGCGTCGTGACGAGCCGTACCAGCACGTGCTTGCCATGAAGCGCCCATTACTGGGAAACGTGCACCTTTAGAACAATCTAAAATAGGCACCATTTCTTGTACTTGTGCGGTGGTAAGTACTTCACCATCAATGCCGTTAAGACGGTTGGCATTAACGCGACGTTCAATATCACGCATGTCTTGTAGTGTATGTCCTAAGTTTAATACACCTCGTTGACTAAACATCAAATTATAATTGAGCTCTTGTGCCAAACCTTCCCATAACTTTAAGGAGTGCTCATATAAGTGTGATGCTTCGTCCCATAAATAGTTGGAACGGACAATGGTGGTATTACGCGCGGTATTACCGCCGCCTAAATAGCCTTTTTCAACCACCGCTATGTTAGTGATACCATGTTCTTTAGCTAAATAATAAGCAGTTGCCAGACCATGTCCACCACCACCAATGATCACTACGTCATAGTGCTTTTTAGGAGTAGGATTACTCCAAACCCGTTGCCAATTCTCGTGGTAACTTAACGAGTGTTTTAATAAACCAAATCCTGAATATTGTTGCATGGTCTTACCTTTTTCTAAATTATATTGTTGGATAAACAAGGAGACCTAAGTGACTTAGATCTCGGCGTATCAATTAACTATATACTGGGTTTTTATCACATAAGTCCAAAACTTTATTACGTACATCCGTAATCGTTTGTTCATTTTCAATATCGTCTAATACATCACAAATCCAACCGGTGAGCGCTGCCGCTTCAGTGAGTCCAAAACCACGACTGGTGATTGCCGGTGTGCCGATACGAAGACCACTGGTGACAAATGGCGATTGGGGATCGTTAGGGACTGAGTTTTTATTTACCGTAATATTGGCACGACCTAGCGCTGCATCTGCCTCTTTACCGGTAATACCTTTATCGATTAAATCCAGTAAAAACAAATGATTATCAGTACCACCAGATACCACGTTATAACCACGCTGTTGGAATGTTTTTGCCATTTCACGTGCATTGTCGATAACATTTTGTTGATACTCGACATAACCTTCAGATAAAGCTTCTTTAAAACAAATTGCTTTGGCAGCAATCACGTGCATTAAAGGGCCACCTTGACCTGCTGGGAATACCGCTGAGTTTAATTTCTTCGCTAGTTCGTCATTTTGTTTTGCCAAAATTAAACCGCCACGAGGGCCACGTAATGTTTTGTGCGTGGTAGTAGTTACTACATCCGCAATAGGCACTGGGTTAGGGTAAAGCCCAGCAGCGACCAAACCAGCAACGTGCGCCATATCGACAAAAAGCCACGCGCCAATGCTGTCAGCAATGTCACGAAAACGCTGCCAATCAACCACACGTGAATAAGCAGAGAAGCCAGCAATGATCATTTTCGGTTGATGTTCTTGAGCAAGACGTGCGACTTCTTCATAGTCAATCTCACCTGTTGCTTCATTTAAACCGTATTGAACCGCGTTATAAATTTTACCTGAGAAACTTACTTTAGAACCGTGCGTTAAATGACCACCATGCGCTAAACTCATACCCAATACCGTTTCACCCGGCTTGAGCAATGCCATAAAGACAGCAGCATTAGCTTGTGAGCCAGAATGGGGTTGTACATTGGCGTAATCGGCACCGAATAATTCTTTGGCACGATCAATAGCTAGCTGTTCAATAACATCGACATGTTCACAGCCGCCGTAATAACGTTTGCCTGGATAACCTTCCGCATACTTATTGGTCAGTTGACTACCTTGGGCTTGCATCACGCGTGCACTGGTATAGTTTTCTGAGGCGATCAGTTCAACGTGATCTTGTTGACGTTTGTCTTCCTGCTCCATTGCTTGCCAAATACTGTCATCGAAACCTGCTATTTGATCATTTTTGTAAAACATTTTCTTTTCTCCGCGGCTAAACCCGCTGTGGTTTTTTTGTTTTGGTTTTATTCGATATTAGCTTGCAAAATAATGTGTAACCATTCCGCTAACGTCTTTCTTACATCTATTTACGACATAAAAAAAAAAGATGATATTTTAGTTAAAATATCATCTTCGATTGTTGGTCATAAATATCATTATTACGTTGAGTAAGTTTATAATTCCAGTTGAGATCTGCATCTGCAAGTGGCGCGGATATAAATGTTAATATTCAACTGAAACATTACCTTGAGGGACACTGCAACAGCTTAATATATATCCATCGGCAACATCATCTTCGGTAATACCACCGTTATGTGACATTACGACTTCACCATGAGTTTTTTTCACTTTACAGGTACCACATATGCCCATACCACAAGCTTTAGGAATGTGAAGACCAACTTTTGATGCGGCTAAATGTACGGTGCCACCAGGTTGAATCTTGACCGATTTACCCGTTTTGCTAAATGATACTTCTATCAATGTATCGTCGTCGATAGACTCGCCTGCAGCATCTTCCATTTGTTGTTCTGCGTCGGTTTTTGCTTCTTCCGGCGGCGCACCAAAGCTTTCTTCATGGTAATTAGCCATGTTAAAACCGATCCTTTCTAACATGCTTTTTACTGCAGTCATATAAGGTGTTGGTCCGCAACAATAAACGGTACGCTCGTGAAAGTCAGGTGCTATCATTCGAAGTTTTTGTTCATCGAAGAAACCAGTGAAACCACTCCAACTATCGCCAATGTCATACTTTTCACAAATAAAATTGAGATTGAAGTTAGTTATTCTAGAGTCCATATACTCAAGTTCACGACGATATATAATGTCTTTAGGAGTACGGGCACTATGGGCAAAAATCATATCTACTTCACCGTTGGTATCAAACCACCAACGGGCCATGGACATGACGGGTGTTATGCCGACACCACCAGAGAGTAATAAAACTTTTTCGGCAGTAATATCAATGCAATTGAATACACCTACTGGGCCATGCACTGCGATTTGATCACCTTGTTTAAGGTTGTCATGTAGCCAATTAGATACTTGACCTCCGGGCATTCTTTTTACGGTGATTGAAAAACTGTATGGCACTGAAGGAGATGAAGAAATAGTGTAACTACGTAATACTTGAACACCGTCAATTTCTAATTCTAGCGTCACAAATTGGCCTGGTTTGAAAAAGTGCATTACAGGCTCCGAGCTCGTAAAGCAATAAGTACGAGCATCAACGGTTTCGTCAATTACTTTGACACATTGAACATTGTGTCGTCCGTTGGTCCATGTTTTTGTGTTAACCAAGTGCTGAGGAGGGGGGGTCATAAGTGTGTCCGAATTTTATAGTTATAGTCATACGATGCGCTAAGTGCTTATTTGATACTTAACTAAAAGCGACATTGATCTAGTGGTTTTTACCATGTTAGGAATTATTCCATTAAGTACTAATATTGATTTAGATCAACTTATTTTTAAAATACTTTTTTTTAGTCGGTATTAATCAAGTTCTCGGTCGTTTTTAGGTAAATTGATTAACGCCGAGACACTCACTATCTAACCAATAGCGTAGGTGAACACTTGATTAGTTGAAGTTGTTCATTATTTGAATAAAAAGCGACATTTAGTTTGTCGAATAAAGAGAATAGAGGAATTACTTATGTCTTGTTCACATGAACACGAAAATTTATTGGTTACTTCACCAAGCAAATCGGCTAAGGCCGTTGCTGACACCTTAGAAAAACATCCAATAACATTTTCTTTACCACAGCAGTTTTATAGCGATGCCGATGTTTTTCAAGTAGAAATGGAACAAATTTTTTACAAAGAATGGTTATTTGTCGGTATCACTGGTGAAATTCCAGACAATGGCAATTTTATTACCTTAGATATTGGCGATAATCCGATCACTGTTATCAGAGATCAAAATGGTGAAGTACGCGCTTTTCATAATACTTGTCGTCATCGTGGTTCTAAAATTTGTTTAGTTAAACAAGGAAAGGTACCTAAACTAGTATGTCCTTATCATCAATGGACCTACGAATTAGATGGTAATTTACTTTTTGCTGGTACTGAAATGGGCGATGATTTCAATAAGGATGACTATGGTCTGCACAAAGTTAATTGTCGTGTTGCTGGTGGTTATATTTTTGTATCTCTTAGTGATAACCCAACCGATATCGATGGTTTTTTTAACGATTTAACTCACTATTTGGAACCTTACGATTTAGATAACTGTAAGGTTGCGGTAGAAAGTACCTTAGTTGAAGATGCTAACTGGAAGTTAGTGATTGAAAATAACCGTGAATGTTATCACTGTAGTGGTAACCACCCTGAATTATTAAATAGTTTATTAGAGTGGGATGATACGGAAGATCCACGTGCTAGTGATGAATTTAAAGCACAGGTAGCCGCTAAACAAGCAATGTGGGAAGAGGAAGGTATTCCTTACAAGCATGTTTCTCATGGCCACGGTTTACGTAATCGCATCGTTCGGATGCCATTGCTCGAAGGCACTGTATCAATGACGATTGATGGCAAAGCCGGATGTAAAAAATTAATGGGTCGCATTAAAAACCCAGACTTGGGTTCAATGCGAATTTTGCATTTACCTAACTCGTGGAGCCATGCGATGGGAGATCATTTAATTGCCTTTCAAGTGATACCGTTAGGCGCACAAAAAACACAAGTAACCACTAAATGGTTAGTGCATAAAGATGCAGTAGAAGGTGTTGATTATGACGTTGCCAACTTACGTCAAGTTTGGGATGCAACCAATGTGCAAGATAGAACGTTAGCTGAGAACAATCAAAAAGGTATTAATTCTAAGGCATATCAACCAGGGCCTTACTCAACCACTTTTGAGTTTGGAGTGGTTAATTTTATCGATTGGTTCAGTGATACCATGCAAAAAAACATTAAAGCGTCACCTGAAAATAGTTAGTCAGATGAAGTATTTAAAAGCGTTTTTGAATAAGTAGTTAATGGTAGATTGTTAACTATGTTGTTGAGTTAATTAATAGCTCACCTTAAAACCAGTGATTTACATCACTGGTTTTTTTTGCATGGCTTTATAGTAATTTCATTAAATTATGCAAGGCAATATCGCGCATTTTTAAAAACAACAGGATATAATAAAATATTAGCTAACAGAGCGTAGCTAATATTTCGGGGCTTGCCCGGTGCTATGTGGAGCAAAGGATTGGAAAGTAATTAAGATTGATGCTCAACTAAGCAGGTTAAAAAATACAGACGTTTTGACAAATGGTATACCTACAAGACATTTAATAGGAAAAATAATCCAAGGAATTAAGGCTGAAAGCTTAGTTTCATTTTTTATTTATTTCCTCAATTCTGTTCGCCAAAATAAAGGAAAAAACATATTAGCTTTGATGGTAAAGCGAGAGATTTACCCTCGATCAGACGTAAGTTGCTAAGCGTAATAAAAAGTCATTCGTTAAAAGGCAGTGTTGCAGATAAAGTGCAATGGCCTGATTGAGTTCATGAACTTAGGGTAGAAATTTTACTTGGTTAAAAATCAATAAAAAGAGGATTCCGCCTTGTTAAATTAGACCAATAAAACTCATTTATTGATCAGTTATTGAGGGTTAAAAGACTTGTCTAAAGGCATTTTAAATTCTAGCCAAATTCCGTATCGTCACGTAGAACGGGTATAGGTCGGTACATGTTATCTCTGTGTCGTGTTTAGATACCTTGATCTAAATCAACTCTGACTTAATGGAACAAGTTGATTATTTTAATTAACTTGACAAAAATTTATTTTAAGTGAATCAAATTATAACTAAGGCACTTATTAAGAATAAATGTAAATGCACACTTTTTATCTAGATGCTTATAAACTGGTACCTAAATTAACAGTTTATAGAAATCTATATTTTACTTATACTTATAACAACTAAAAAAAGGTGGTTTCTCATGGTAGCGAATCATGGTCTGTTAAAAGGCATGAATCCAGTTACAACGCTTATATCAATGGCTATAATTGCGCTGTTTGTTTTGGGCGGTGTATTTTTCACTGAACAATCAGCGGCGTTATTTACGGCGGTATCTGGTTGGATATTGGCTTATCTTAAATGGTATTATATTGGCATTGTTGCAATGTTTTTGTTTTTCTGTATCTGGTTGGCATTTAGTCGCTATGGTAATTTGCGCCTAGGTGATGATGACTCTAGACCTGAGTACAGTAATTTCTCATGGTTTTCAATGTTATTTAGTGCGGGAATGGGCATAGGTTTAGTGTTCTGGTCTATTGCTGAGCCTATTTACCACTTTCAAAGTAATCCATTTATTACCGAAGGATTAACGCCGGAAGCAGCGCAAGTTGCAATGCGCCTAACCTTTTTCCATTGGGGACTTCATCCATGGGCAATTTATGTGGTTGTTGGCTTGTCGTTGTCTTATTTTTCTTATAGAAAGAAACTACCTTTGACCATCCGCTCTGCACTTTACCCATTAATTGGTGATAAAATGTACGGTCCAATTGGACATGCGGTTGATATACTAGCTGTATTTGGTACTGTGTTTGGTGTCGCAACGTCGTTAGGTTTAGGGGTTACTCAAATGAATACCGGCCTTAATACCATGTTTGGTATGGAGGTTTCTCTTAGTAATCAAATTATACTGATTGCTGTTATTTCTGCTATAGCAACAATTTCTGTCGTATCAGGTGTCGGTAAAGGTGTAAAAATCTTATCAGAAGTTAATATGTGGTTAACAATTGGTATTTTGGTATTTTTACTTTGTTTTGGCCCTACTCGTTATTTATTGGGTAGCGTATTGCAAAGTACTGGTGATTATTTAGGTAATGTATTATCACTAAGCACATGGACTGATGCTAACGAAAATAGCCAATGGCAATCTTGGTGGACTGCATTTTATTGGGGTTGGTGGATGGCTTGGGCTCCATTTGTTGGTATGTTTATTGCGCGTATTTCTAAAGGTCGTACCATTCGTGAGTTTATTATTGGCGTATTATTAGTACCAACTATGTTGGGTTTTATTTGGTTAACGCTGTTCGGTGGCACCGCAATATACCTTGAGCTGTTCCATCAAATAACCAATGAAGCGGGAGAGTTAGTTTCTGCTATTGGGCAAGCCGGCATTGTTGATGCAGTTAAAGAAGATGTCACTATGGCACTCTATGTCACATTAGAAAAACTTGATGCAGGCTTTATCGGTACTATCGCAGCATTTATGGCCACATTACTTATTGCTACGTATTTCATTACTTCATCAGATTCAGGCACGTTAGTGGTTACCACTATTTTGTCAATGGGTAATGAACATCCACCAACTTCTCATCGTGTTTTCTGGGGATTGGGTGAAGGCGCAGTCGCGGCCATCTTATTAATGGTAGGTGGACTGAAGGGATTACAAACAGCCTCTATTACCGCCGCATTACCTTTCTCATTTGTAATGATAATTATGGTGTGGGGTTTGATGAGAGCACTAAGAGAGGAGAATTTGACTCCTGCAGTATATGCTCCAGTTAAGCGAAGTAGTAACTAGTGATAAATTAAAACTAGTGTAAATTTAAAAAAGCCAGAGCGGTAATATGCTCTGGCTTTTTTGTAACTGATTGGTGAAATTTTTAACTTCATATAATACCAGTTGAAGTAATGAATAGATCATTTAGCGAGAATTAAAAGATGTAGAGGCACAGGTTCATGACTGAATCTAAGTACCTACATCAGGAGAATCTGCGTCCTGCATTCTATAATAAGGTACTTCCTGTACCGTCATGTAGGCAAGGCAAGGCATTGATTGAATAGAATGGTTGTGCAGGAGAATACATCTCCTGCATTCACTAATAACACCATCCATGTAGCGTTCTTGAACAAGTTTAACTGCTTTAATGAAGCAATAAAATGATTACTGTAATTAGTGGTCTGACGCATTATTTAAATAAACAGCACATACTGTGTGCCATGTTAATTAATATTATTGAGTGTGAACAGTCACTATTACTGACAACATATCAGTGCTTAACACTTGCTGAACTCTACTCTTATTAATGCGTAGTGATTGGATAGTTTTGATGATTAACATTGGAGGTTTTAATAAAAATAGGGGCTGTTATCGTTATTTATAATCAAGCCACTTCAAGGCTCAGCTGGATGTGGCTTGGCTATATATTGTGTCATTAGTCATTTTTTATTTGTTTAAGCGCCAAAATAACCATCTCTTCAAGCTGATAGTTATCATTGTTTGCCGCTTCTGCAAGTTGTGAGCGCATGCTTGGCGCCCAAAAACGATTGATGTGATGACTAATCTCCGTCACACATTGTTGCTGCTCTTTACCGTGTAATAAATTAAGCGCAATTTGATTGGCCATATCTACTACATATTTTAAACGATCCTCTGACATATGCTGCTCTCTTGTTTCTTTGTAAATAGTTTAACTATAAATGGTATGACGACCGTTACGGGCAAAACCCACTAAGGTCATGCCCGTGTTTTTTGCTATGTTTATTGCCAACGCTGTTGGCGCCGAAACAGCGACCAACATACTAATACCGGCAACTTGTGCTTTGCTGATCATTTCATAGCTGGCCCGGCTAGAAATGAGTAAAAAACTGCTATGGTTAATAACAATGTTTGACAGACTGAGTGCACCAATAAGTTTGTCTAATGCGTTGTGCCGGCCAATATCTTCACGAATGAGTTTAATGTTACCATTTTCATCGTACCAAGCAGCGGCATGTACCGCACCCGTAATTTGTTGCAGTGGCTGATGCGCTTGTAAGTCAACCACTGCTTTTTGTATTGCCAAATTGGTTAACTCACTTAATTCGCGGGGCGCTTGTTTGTTTTCCCCCCCATCAGTTATCGAGGTTTGTTGATTTTTCATTGCTTGTTGTAACGACTCAGCTCCACATAAACCACAACCAGTTCGACCTGTCATATTACGCCGTTGTTGTTTTAACCGCCATATTGCTCGACTGGTTACTGTGATATTTATTTCAACCCCTAATGCTTGCTTAGTAGCACTAAGGTCAAGTATTTCACTGGCATCATCAACAATTTTCTCACTTAAACTAAAGCCGATTGCCAAGTCATAAAGATCATTGGGCGTACTCATCATTACCACATGAGAAATACCGTTATATACTAAAGCAATAGCCGTTTCTTCAGCGATGTCTTCCATCGCTGTTGTTAGAGAGTTATTAGTACAGCGCAGTACCTGACGCTGCTGTGCTGTAGGCTCATTGACGTCGGTATCTGCTACCATAATATTATGTCTTAGCAATTTGCCCCCCATTTTTATTCTTTAAGTATTTTGCTTGGCGCTGACTGAACTGCGCGTATTCTGCTTGCCATTGCGACGGCTCATCAACTTTAGTTGCTTGCACCGCTGTGACCTTATATTCAGGACAGTTAGTTGCCCAGTCAGAATTGTCAGTGGTGACTACATTGGCACCACTTAAGGGGTGATGAAAAGTAGTATAAACAACACCGGGCTGAACGCGTTGGCTAATGAGTGCGCGTAATGCGGTAGTACCCGCACGGCTGGCAATGCCTACCCAGTCGCCATCATTGATACCACGATCTTCAGCGTCATTAGGGTGAATTTCTAAGACGTCTTCATCGTGCCAAACTTGATTGGCAGTACGTCTGGTTTGTGCACCGACATTATATTGGCTTAAGATGCGACCTGTAGTTAATAACAACGGAAAATGCTTATTCGCTTTTTCAGGTGTTGCCACATACTCAGTAATCGCAAATTTGCCTTTTTCGCCAACAAAGTCTTCGGTGTGCATGATTGGTGTGCCAAGTGGAGACTTTTCATTACACGGCCATTGAATAGAACCAAGTTTATCTAAATTCTCATAACTAACACCACTAAATGTTGGTGTTAAGCGGGCAATTTCATCCATTATCTCACTTGGGTGTTCATAATTCATTTCATAGCCGAGTACTTTGGCAAGTGCAATTGTGACTTGCCAATCTTCCTTGCCTGCTAAGGCTGGCATCAATTTACGTACGCGAGAAATACGTCGTTCAGCATTGGTAAAGGTACCATTTTTTTCCATAAACGATGAGCCAGGCAAGAAGACATGGGCGTACTTTGCCGTCTCGTTAAGGAAGATATCTTGTACGATGATACATTTCATCGAACTTAAGGCTTTTTGTACATGCTGAGTATTTGGATCCGATTGAGCAATATCTTCACCCTGACAATACAAACCTTTAAAATCGCCGTGTATTGCCGCTTCGAACATATTAGGAATACGTAAACCTGGCTCACAGTCTAATGAAACTTGCCATTCTTGTTCAAATAAATTGCGCGTACTTTCATCGCTAACATGACGGTATCCTGGGAGTTCGTGTGGAAACGAACCCATATCACAAGAACCTTGCACATTATTTTGGCCACGTAGTGGGTTAACACCAACACCTTCTCGGCCTATATTGCCGGTAACCATGGCTAAGTTAGCAATAGCCATGACGGATGAACTGCCTTGAGAATGTTCTGTAACACCTAAACCGTAATAGATGGCACCGTTGTTTGCGCTAGCATATAGTCTGGCCGCTGCGCGTAATTCGGTTGCCTCGACACCGGTGATTTCCATGGTGTTTTCTGGTGAGTGGCGTTGGTCTTGAATGTGTTTATACCATTGCTGGAAGCTCGCATCATCACAACGACTGCTAATGAAATCTGCATCTTCCAAGCCTTCATCAATAATGACATGGGCTAGGGCATTGATTAATGCCACGTTAGTGCCAGGGCGCAGTTTAAGATGATGTTGTGCTTTGGTATGTGGACTGTCGATAAGATCGATGCTGCGCGGATCGGCAACCACTAACTTAGCACCTTGGCGCAAACGACGTTTAAGTAATGAACCAAATACTGGGTGTGCGTCGGTAGGATTGGCGCCAATAATGAGCACCACATCGGCTTTCATCACTGATTCAAAAGTTTGTGTTCCTGCGGACTCATTTAGGGTAGCTTTTAGGCCATAACCTGTTGGCGAATGACAAACTCTGGCACAGGTATCAACATTATTATTTTGAAAAACAGCACGTACCAATTTCTGTACTAAATAGGTTTCTTCATTGGTACAGCGAGATGACGTTATCGCGCCGATACTATTGCGACCATGTTCTTCTTGAATATCGGTTAAGCGCTTAGCGGCAAAGGCTAATGCCTCTTCCCAGCTCACTTCACGCCAATCTTGTTCGATATTATCGCGGATCATCGGGCTGGTTATTCTGTCCTTATGAGTGGCGTAGCCAAAAGCAAATCGGCCTTTGACACAAGAATGTCCTTGGTTCGCTTTGCCATTTTTATCTGGCACCATTCTCAGTACTTTATCACCTTGCATGTCGGCGCGGAATGAGCAGCCTACACCGCAATAGGCGCAGGTAGTAATGATGCTATGATCTGGCTGACCATTATCAATCACTGACTTTTCGGTAAGTGTCGCTGTTGGGCAGGCTTGTACACAGGCACCACATGAAACACAGTCAGATTCTAGAAAATTATTATCTTGACCGGTACTTATACGCGAATCAAAACCTCTACCTTCAACCGTTAAGGCAAAGGTACCTTGTACTTCTTCACATGCTCTGACACAACGAGAACAGGAAATACATTTAGAATCGTCAAAGCTGAAATAAGGGTTTGATGAATCAGTGGCTCCGTCGAGATGATTTTTACCTTCAAAACCATAACGTACTTCACGTAAACCAACGGCACCTGCCATATCCTGCAGCTCACAATCGCCATTGGCTGGACAAGTAAGACAATCTAACGGATGGTCTGAAATGTAAAGTTCCATTACATTACGGCGCAATTTAGCTATTTTAGTATTTTGCGTTTGTACCTTCATACCCTCTTTTACGGGGGTAGTACAAGACGCTGGCATACCGCGCATGCCTTCGATTTCTACCGCACACAAACGACATGAACCAAAGGCTTCTAAATTATCACTGGCACATAATTTGGGAATATTAATATCGGCAATAGCGGCGGCTCGTAATACTGAGGTTCCCTCTGGTACGATAATATCAACACCATCAATTTGTACGCTAACTTGTACCGTAGATTTAGATGGCGGTGTGCCTAAGTCTTTACTAAGATCGGCTGGTTGGTTGGCAGCAGGCTCTGTTTTGGGATCATAATAACTTATCATTTTATTGAGCCTTTTCGGTTAACGGTTGTGGCAAGAAATCATCGGGGAAATATTTGAGTGCACTGCGCACAGGGAATGGCGTCATGCCACCCATGGCACACAAAGAACCGAATTCCATGGTGTCACATAGATCATGTAATAAATTAACGCTGTCTTGTCGTTGTTTTTCGTCACTTTCGTTACTGATAATTTTATCAATAACTTCAACGCCACGTACGGCGCCAATACGACATGGTGTACATTTACCACACGATTCTACTTCACAAAACTCCATGGCAAAACGAGCCTGTGCGGCCATATCGACGGTGTCATCAAAAACAACAATACCGCCGTGGCCTAATACAGCACCAATGCTGGCAAATTCTTCATAATCAAGCGCGGTATCCCATTGGTCTGCGGGTAAGTAAGCACCTAACGGCCCACCAACTTGTACACTGCGCATGGCCCGTTTACTTTTACAGCCATTGCCATATTGCTGCAGTAATTCATTTAGCGATATACCAAAAGCCAACTCAACTAAGCCACCTTGAGCAATGTTGCCCGCTAATTGTATGGGTAAGGTACCACGAGAACGGCCCATGCCGAAATCACGATAACTGGCGCCGCCATGGCTTAAAATATAAGGTACAGAAGCGAGCGATATAACGTTATTTACCACCGTTGGTTGACCAAATAAGCCTTCAATAGCAGGTAGTGGTGGTTTAGCACGAACTAAGCCACGCTTGCCTTCAAGGCTTTCTAATAATGATGTTTCTTCGCCACAAATATAAGCACCAGCGCCCAAACGTACTTCTAAATGAAAGCTGTGCTCAGTACCACAAATATTATTGCCTAGATAACCGGCGGCTTTTGCATTGCTAATTGCTTTATTTAATATGTCATGGGCCTGCGGGTATTCACTGCGTAAATAGATATAACCTTGGTCTGCTCCTACGCTAAGGCCTGCGATTATCATGCCTTCAACCAGCACTAAAGGATCGCCTTCCATTAACATACGATCGGCAAAAGTACCTGAATCACCTTCATCGGCATTACAGACAATATATTTCTGCTGCTCTGGTTCATTCAATACGGTTTGCCATTTTATTCCGGTAGGAAAGGCAGCACCGCCACGACCTCTTAGACCAGACTCTTTTACTTCATCAACTAACTGTTGGGCGGTTTTGGCGAAGGCATTGCTTAAGCCAACAAATCCGCCATGGTTAATGTAATCATCAATATCAATTGGATCGATAATGCCGACTCGGGCAAACGTTAACCGTTGTTGAGATTTAAACCAGGGTAATTCTTCGGTCAAACCTAGGCATAATGGATGCTTAACCGCATCATCAAAACATTGCAGGTTAATGATGTCATTTATATCTTCCGGTTTTACCGGACCATAAGCGACACGACCCTTTGGCGTGTTAATTTCTAATAAAGGTTCTAACCAGAACATGCCGCGCGAGCCATTTCTTACTAATGTTGCTGCTAATTCTGGCTGCGAGTTAAGTATATTTTTAACCTGTATTGCTACCTTATCACTACCGCGGGAGCGGGCGGTAGTATCTAAAGAAACGAAAATTTTTCGTGACGCTAATGGCATTGAGCTGTTATCGGAAGGTGAGTGATTCATGTTAACTCCAACGAATAAGTATTTAACGATGCAAGAATTTGTTCAAATTTTTGTTGATCCAATTCGCCATGAATATCATTACCAATTCGAATTGCTGGTGAGCATGCACAATTGCCCAAACAATAAACGGGCTCTAAGGTATATTGCCTATCTTTGCTGGTTTGATGATAATCAATTGATAAACTTTGTTTGATATTTTCCTCTAACGCGCGTGAACCCATGGCTTGGCATGACTCTCCACGGCAGATTTCAATAACATGAGTTCCGGGTTCTTTGGTGCGAAAATGATGATAAAAGCTAATCACACCATGAACTTCGGCTTTAGATACATTTAATGCTTTGGCGATTAAAGGTAGAGCATTGGACGGAATAAAAGATAAGTCATTTTGAATGGCATGTAATATTGGTAACATCGCTCCGGGTAATGTTTGGTTTTGCTCGATAATAGTCGCGATCTGTTGCAGGCCTTGCTCGTTGGTAGCAGTCATAATAATCCTCTGGGCATTTTACATTAATACCATTATCAAATAAGTGATTATAATTAATATAGCCGATTAAGACATCTTCATAGCTAATTGAGACATTCGTCTGTTGCTATCATCACTGTAAAATTAACGAAGTAATTAAATAAAAATCAAATGTTTATCAATAAATGTCGTTAATAGGTATGTATTGTGTCGTAATTTGGATTATTTTAATGTGCGGTGAATCTATTGTATGACGAGATTGAACGTTGAGCTTTTAGTTTTGAACTTTTATTGATTTTGCTCACTTGTTGTTATTAATTAAACTCTGCTTTTTTGATTTAAATCAAATTTAAGACGATAATAATAACAGGTGATAAATTTAATCAGTTAAATTTTAAAGCAAGAAAAAATGTTATTGGGGAATTAGCATTCTAGTTTAATCAAAATTGCCATCATAATTATAATTAGAGTAGGAATAAATCACATGCCATTAGCATCATCAAATAACAGTCATGCACAGATAAAATGTAAGCACGTTGGTTTTTTATTACAACCCAACTTTACCATGTTAGCGCTGTCATCGACCATTGAGCCAATGCGAATGGCCAATCAATTGTCTGGAGAAAACCTATATCGCTGGACCATTCTTAGTGAAGATGGCCGCGTTGTGACTGCCAGTGATGGGCTAAAGGTTGAGGTTGATTCTGGCATTAATAATTATGTTGAATTTGATACCGTATTGGTTTGTGGTGGTGTTGATATAAAGGGTACAGTGACGCGAAAAGTGCTTAGCTGGTTAACTCATTTATCTCGCTGTAATATTGTTTTAGGTGGCATTTGCACGGGTAGTTATTTATTAGCAAAAGCCGGTTTGTTAGATAATTATCAAAGTACCATTCATTGGGAGTTATTGGCGAGTTGTCAGGAAGAGTTCCCATTAGTACAGAGTTCCAATCAACTATTTGTTTTTGATCGCAATCGCATGACTTGCTCAGGAGGCACTGCGCCAATTGACATGATGTTGCAAGTGATTTCTAAAGAGTATGGCAAAGCATTGGCAACAGCTATTTCTGATATGTTTTCTCATGAACATATTCGCGATGAAAACGATCAGCAACGCATACCATTACAACATATTGTTGGTGCCACTCAGTCAAAATTACAGGATGTAGTGGCGTTAATGGAAGCAAACATTGAAGAAACATTAAGCCTCGATGAATTAGCTAGCTATGTTGATTTATCTCGACGTCAGTTAGAGCGACTGTTTCAAAAATATCTTGACTGTTCGCCGCATCGTTATTATTTACAGCTACGGTTAGGAAAAGCTCGTCAGCTATTAAAGCAAACCAATATGTCTATTATTGAAATCGCTATAGCCTGTGGCTTTGTCTCTACGCCACATTTTAGCAAATGTTATCGTAATTCATTTAGTATTCCGCCCCGAGATGAGCGCAATGTTTTAACTAAAAATAAGCAATTTGCTGCCAGTAAAGAATCCAGCCTAGGCTCGGTCAAGATTCATCATCATCGTCATCATTAGCTGACAATACACAGCAAAATACTGTTACTATTGAAGTTAAACTGTAGACCTTACTTTATGCAGACTTGACGATATGAAATTATCATCCTTCTTAAATTCTGAAAACTCGGAAAAAAACCATCTTCAAATTCAACAGAGTGGCCAACGCCGTATCGATCGCATGGCGCAATCGGGCGTTGGTAAATCTTCATTATGGAGTCTCGCCGAAGTCGGCTGGACGGCGGGTCCAGTAACCTTCCTAGCGGCTCAAGGTGGATATTACCTAGGGTTTGGTACTTGGTTGCCGAATGAAAACTTGATCTTTTTTGTCGGTTACACCGTCTTAATGGGATTGATTGCCGTCTTGGTAAAGTTCATCTATAAAGCAACAAAGGGGCAAGTACTTGAAGATGCCAAAGAGCAGTTGTTGCTGGTTATTGGCAGCTTGCCTGATTTTATTCTTTCGGTCAGAGATCTCACCCTAAGTCGTATGGAGCCTGAGTCTAGGCGTTATGAATCGGCGCGAATATTGTTGCAAAAATCAGATCTTGGTCCGCAATGGTTAACGCTGGCGGTAAATAGCATTATTGATTCACCCGTAATTGCTCAGGCGGTGGCTAATATTGAAATTTATTGGCGTGCGGGTATGTATAGTCGTATCCACGATATTAACCAAGAACTTTCTACTGAAATTTTGGCGGCGCTGGCAAGCTTAGAGCAAGATCGTCCACGCTTGGCTCGGCTGTTAGAACAACGCCTACAAGGTAACAAAAACACTCTGCGTAGCGGTGTAGAGCGAGAGCCGTTTTTTATTGAACGTATATTTTCGGCGATTGAAGAAGATAATGAAGAAATCATGGGCTTAAGTGATGTCGAAGAAGTCTTAACCTTAACCTTTGAATTGTTGTCTGGACGACGTATTCCAATGTTAGTGGTCAACTGTGTTGGTTCATCGCAATTGACTATTGCCACTGAAAAATTGGAAAAAAAACGCTCTAAATATCGAATATCTAGAGCACGTGGTTATAGTCAGCTATTGGCTTTGGCTAACTTTTTAAGTGACAGTAATTTACTCGATTATTCAACCGTGGCTGAGCGTTTACCAAGCAGCGATTTATTACAAATTTGTCTAGAAACCTTAGATAGGCTTTGCCAGAATATTTGCTACGATATCGAGTGCGTACAAAAGCGTGAAAACGTTGATATGCGTGCGTTAAAGCTCAATCATAGCGTGTTGATTAAGGCCATAGGGCTATATCAGCAAGCCTATCAAAGTAGTGCTATGGTGATTAGTGAACATGCAAGTTTCTTAAAAGATATTAATAGCTGGCAGCGAATTAATCTAAAATATGCAGATGCTAACACTAAGGTATCGGTGACCGGTAAGCAGGGTTTACATATTATCGAGCGGCAAATACAATTAACTGATGCGGATAAAATTACGGTTGTTAAAAAAATAGCCCACCACTTTAATAGCCAAAGCATATTGTCAAAAGGCTTAAAAAATCGCACTCAACAAAGTAATTGGCAGGTAAGTAATCAACATGTACGAGCCGCTAAACAGTTGGCAATAGACTTGGCATTGGCCTTAAATCCCTGTGTTTTTATTAGTTTACCTGAAGTGCAGCGCGCTATATATTCCTCTAATGCCGTTGATTTAGGTAGCTTCGAACCTGGTTTGAGTACCACCACCAAAGTTGGCTGGGGCGAATCAGTAGCCAAAGAAGTGCAAAAAGATATGGTTAAAGCATCTGAGCAGATAGCACAAGCAATACATCGTTACTATGGCATTTGCTTAGGGGACAAAGAACTCGATTTTATGCATCAAACCTACGGTATGAATAAGCAAGGTGTTATTGACTATTATCGCGAAAATGAACAAGGTGAACAATCGAGTAATGTTTTTGAGCCACGCTCGCCATTGATGATCCCCGAGGTTAAGTTTGCTTGGCGTAAAACGTTAGCATTGTATCGAAAACATTTATAATTGAGACTCTAAAAATCCTGACGCCAAAAGATCGTTAAACTGAGCTTGGGTATATCCTCGTGATTGATAGAATGCTATAGGGGTAATCGTTGTTTATTAATAATGTCGGCAGTACAGGATGTACTTTTTGCAAATAATGAAAGAATTATTATCCTGAGCATATTATCTTAAATACCCATTACTTTATCACCGTACCTTACATTGAGATAGTTCAAGCGCTTTCAAGCATTCAGCTTGATTGGTATAAATGTTTTCTGAGCTTAGCCCAAATTTAACTTAGCTATCCAATTAGCGACATCTACGCCGTTTTTAGTAAGGTAGGTGTCGCATTCTCCCAAACCAAGCTATTTGCCTTTGTTAGACTGACTTTAGTTTAAATTTGCCTGTGATTGATCAGTATAGATCTCACAGCATAGATGAGGTTAATTTAATGAATACAGATCAAGCTTTAGCGTTACATGAAAGCTCAACCATTTTCGATGGTCTAGTCATCGCAAAATGGAACCGAGATTTATTTGAAGACATGGCTAAAGGAGGCTTAACTGCCGCCAACTGTACCGTATCAGTATGGGAAGGATTTAAAGATACCATTGACAATATCACTGAATTTAATCAGTTTTTCTGTGATAACAGTGATTTAATTATGCCTGTTCATACTACTGCTGATATCGCTAAAGCGAAGCAGCAGGGCAAAACTGGCATTATTTTAGGTTTTCAAAATGCTAATGCTTTTGAAGATAAAATTGGTTATGTCGAAATATTCAAAAAATTGGGTGTTGGTATTGTGCAAATGGCATACAACACGCAAAACTTGGTAGGTACTGGCTGTTATGAACGTGACGGTGGATTATCCGGTTTTGGTCTTGAAATAGTTGCTGAAATGAATCGAGTTGGCATCATGTGTGATTTATCTCATGTTGGCCCAAAAACGTCAAAAGAAGTTATTTTAGCATCAACTAAACCAGTGTGTTATTCACATTGTTTACCTTATGGGCTAAAAGAACATCCGCGCAATAAAAAAGATGAAGAATTAAGCTTTATCGCTGAACACGGTGGTTTTATTGGCGTGACCATGTTTGCCCCTTTCTTGAAAAATGGTATTGACTCTACCGTTGATGATTACGTTGAAGCAATTGATTATGTTATTAATATTGCTGGAGAAGACTGTGTTGGCATAGGCACTGATTTTACTCAAGGCCATGACCAAGCATTCTTTGATATGTTAACTCACGACAAAGGTTATGCTCGTAATTTAACTAACTTTGGCACAATTATTAATCCTGAGGGCATTCGTACCTTAGGTGAATTTCCTAACTTGACTGCGACGATGTTAAAACACGGTTGGTCAGAATCTAAAATTAAAAAAATCATGGGCGAGAACTGGGTTCGCGTTCTGAAAGACGTCTGGGGAGAATAGACAATGAGTAATTTAAATAATCTGAATACAGCGAGCCATAGTCCTGACATGCCTATTCTAGTTGACAATGAGACAGGTGTTTGGACCACAGATGCTTTACCAATGCTGTATGTTCCACGTCACTTTTTTGTTAACAACCATATGGGCATTGAAGAAGAGCTTGGCGCTGAAAAATATGCCGATGTTTTATATAAAGCCGGGTATAAATCTGCTTTTTACTGGTGTGAAAAAGAAGGTGAAGAGCACGGTATTAGTGGTGAAGCATTATTTGAGCATTACATGAAGCGTTTATCACAACGTGGCTGGGGTTTTTTTATCACTGAAGAACTTGATCTTGAAAAGGGCACAGCCAAGGTTCGATTAGAAAATTCTGCTTTTGTTTATCAATACGGCAAGGTTAATCGTAAAGTCGATTATATGTTTACTGGTTGGTTTGCTGGCGCAATGGATCAAATTGCTGCCACGTTAGGTTACTCAGTGAAAACCGTTGCACAGCAAACACAATGTGCCGCCGAAGAGGGTTGCGATGTTGGTTACTTTGAAGTAAACCCACGCTAACTTTTTATTACAAACAGCTTTTTAAAGAACTATAAATATCAGGAGCTCATCATGGCGCAGTTTGATGCACTATTTCAGCCATTAAAAATCAATCAACTTACCATACGAAACCGTGTGGTAAGTACGGCACACGCCGAAGTATATGCTACCGAGGGTGGCATGACGACCGAACGATATGTTAAGTATTACGAAGAAAAAGCCAAAGGTGGGGTTGGCCTGTCAATTTGTGGCGGCTCAAGCGTAGTGTCAATTGACAGTCCACAAGATTGGTGGAAGTCAGTTAACTTGTCTACTGACAGGATCATTCCTCATTTTCAAAATTTAGCTGATGCAGTACATAAGCACGGCGGAAAAATCATGATTCAAATCACCCATATGGGACGTCGGTCTCGTTGGGATGGTGGCAATTGGTCAACGTTAGTTAGCCCTAGTGGTATTCGTGAACCTGTGCATCGCGCCACTTGTAAAACTATTGAAGTTGAAGAAATGCAACGTATTGTTGGTGATTATGCCAAGGCGGCGGGGCGTGCAAAAGCGGGTGGTTTAGATGGTATTGAACTGTCAGCAGTGCATCAGCATTTAATCGATCAATTCTGGAGCCCTCGGGTTAACCAGCGTGATGATGAGTATGGCGGTAGCTTCGAAAACAGAATGCGTTTTGGTATGGAAGTATTACATGCTATCCGCGAAGAAGTGGGCCGTGATTTTGCTGTGGGCTTGCGTATTTGTGGTGATGAGTTTCATCCTGATGGGCTAAACCATGACGACATGAAACAAGTTGCCGCTTATTATGATGCCACGGGTTTACTCGATTTCTTCAGCGTAATCGGCTCTGGTTGTGATACTCATAATACACTGGCCAATGTTATCCCGAATATGAGCTATCCACCTGAACCATTTTTACATTTAGCTGCGGGCATTAAAGAAGTGGTTAATGTGCCGGTAATGCATGCACAGAACATTAAAGATCCGAATCAGGCACAGCGTATTCTCGAAGCGGGTTATGTTGACTTCGTTGGTATGACCCGTGCACATATTGCTGACCCGCATTTGATTGCTAAAATAAAACTGAACCAGATTGATCAAATAAAACAATGTGTTGGTGCTAACTATTGTATCGACCGTCAGTACCAAGGTTTAGATGTATTGTGTATTCAAAATGCCGCTACATCACGTGAATCGACGATGCCACACATTATCGAGAAAACCGAAGGGAAAGTGCGTAAAGTTGTGATTGTTGGGGGCGGACCTGCAGGTATGGAAGCTGCACGTGTTTGTGCCGAGCGTGGTCATGACGTTACGTTAATTGAAAAAAATCCGGAACTTGGCGGACAAATTACCATTGCCTCAAAAGCGCCACAGCGCGATCAAATTGCCGGTATTACCCGTTGGTTTGCCTTAGAATTAGACCGCTTAGGTATCGATCTGCGTCTTAATACCGCTGCTGATGAAGTAATGATCCGTGACCTTAATGCTGATGTAGTAATTTTGGCTGTTGGTGGTCAACCTTTCTTAGCGCAAAACCCACACTGGGGCCAAGAAGAAGGGTTAGTGGTTAGCACTTGGGATATTTTAAGTGGCAAGGTTGCACCGGGTAAAAATGTTTTAGTTTATGACACCATTTGTGAATTTAGTGGCTTATCTGCAGCAGACTTTTTAGCACAAAATGGCTCATTGGTTGAGATGGTAACCGATGATATCAAACCAGGTGCCGCAGTTGGTGGCACCACGTTCCCGACCTATTATCGCAGCTTGTATGAAAAAGACGTGATTATGTCCTCGGATTTAATACTAGAAAAAGTCTATCGTGAAGGCGATAAACTGGTGGCGGTATTAGAGAATGAATATACCGGGCAGCAAGAAGAACGTGTAGTTGATCAGGTTGTGATTGAAAATGGTGTTCGTCCTGATGAAGAAATTTACCTACAATTGAAAAGTGATTCTCGTAATAAAGGGCAAATCGATATTGAAGCGCTTTATGCGGCTTTACCTCAGCCTATATTGTCTGAAGAAGGGGAAGGTTACATACTCTATCGCATTGGCGATTGTGTATCGCAGCGTAATACTCATGCGGCAATATATGACGCATTGCGTTTATGTAAGGATTTCTAGCTTAAGCAGCTTTTAGAATGTATACCACCGTACTTTCTGTGCGGTGATATACATATCCAAGCCACATGAATATCCATCTTCAAGTCGCTTGGGTATAAGATAATTAATAGGTCTTGTTATGTCATCATCCGAATTTCTCTCCCACTTTTTGTTTACCCTTATTTCGTTTGCCTTATTGCTAACGTTAGTGGGCGCGGTTAAACGTATGTTGCTGTGGTCACAGGGACAATCATCAACGATACATTGGCTTGGGTTATTACAGATCCCTCGCCGTTACTTGGTTGACTTACATCATGTCGTTGCCCGTGATAAATATATGTCTAATACCCACGTCGCTACGGCGGGTGGTTTTGTTTTGTCTTCGATATTAATCATATTGCTTTATGTCTTTCAGTTAACGCTACAGATATTGACTTGGGCATTACTTGGTTCTTCGTTATTAATGTTTATTGGCAGTATTTTTGTCATGCTCAGGCGTCGTAACCCACCGCCTAATTTATCATTGGGTAAATGGCAGCGATTACCAAAAAGCTTGATGGTTTTTTCATTGAGTTTTTTTATCCTAACCCTACCAGCAACGGGAATATTACCTAGTGATACGGGTGGTTGGCTACTCGCATTGTTGTTAGTTGCGGGCATTATCTGGGGAATTGGCGAAATGTTTTGCGGCATGACCTGGGGCGGACCAATGAAGCATGCTTTTGCTGGTGCTTTGCATTTGGGTTTACATCGACGTCAAGAACGTTTTGGTGGACAGTCAACAGGATTAAAAGCGATAGATCTAAGCTCGAAAAAACTTGGCGTAGAAAAACCAATCGACTTTAAGTGGAATCAATTATTAAGTTTTGACGCTTGTGTTGAATGTGGACGTTGTGAAAATAACTGTCCGGCATTTGCTGCAGGGCAACCATTAAATCCGAAAAAGCTGATCCAAGATATGGTTATTGGCATGGCCGGGGGCGATGATGCAAAATTTGCAGGTAGTCCTTATCCGGGCATTAAAGTGGGTACACATAAAGGCGGTGCGATCATTCCTATTGTTAACGTGTTGGTGGAAAGCGAGACCTTGTGGTCATGTACCACTTGCCGTGCCTGCGTTGATGCCTGTCCTATGATGATTGAACATGTTGATGCGATTGTTGATATGCGACGTTTCGAAACCATGGAAAAAGGACAAACTCCGGGTAAAGGTAGTGAGATTTTAGAAAACCTGAGCGCGACTGATAACCCGAACGGTTTTGCTCCGAGCACTCGGATGAACTGGGCGGCAGATCAAAACCTTACCGTGTTTGGTCATAATGAGAAAAAACAGCAAGTTACTCAGGCTGATGTACTTTTATGGGTTGGTGATGCGGCTTTTGATATGCGCAACCAACGCACACTGCGGGCAATGATTAAATTATTACGCGCTGCTAAGGTTGATTTTGCTGTCTTAGGAGATGCTGAATGTGACAGTGGTGACTTGGCTAGACGCTTGGGCGATGAAGCGACTTTTCAGCGCTTAGCCAACAGTAATATTAGCACCATGAATAAATACAGCTTTAATACCATCGTTACCGCTGACCCGCATGCCTTTCATTGTATTAAGAATGAATATGGTGAATTTGGTGGTAACTATAACGTTATGCACCACACCGGTTTTTTTGCTGAGTTAGTGAGTCAACAGAAAATTAAGTTAGATAACAGTAAAGAGCTGGCACTGACCTATCACGACCCTTGTTATTTAGGTCGTTATAACGGTGAGTATGATGCTCCTCGATTCTTGTTAGAAAGTATGGGAGTCAAAATTAAAGAAATGGAACGCAGTAAATCAACCGCTCGCTGTTGTGGCGGTGGTGGTGGTGCACCGGTTACTGATATTCCAGGCAAACAACGTATTCCCGACATGCGCATGGCGGATGTTATTGAGACTAAGGCTGAAATTGTTGCCGTAGCTTGTCCAGGGTGTAGTGCAATGCTTGAAGGTGTCGTTGAACCAAGACCGGAAGTGAAAGATATTGCTGAATTAATGTTGGATGCGCTCATTGAAGATACGGGCGAAGATATGGTTGGAGCACAAGTATGAGTGAATTATTCCGCCGAGATCCAAGAGCACAATGGATAGCACGCAACCGTCTACATCCATTGCATCAAGCATTGGTTATTGGACCTGTATTTGGACCATCAGGATTATTACGTAAAAACCTGCATCTCATAGGTTTCATTGGTCCTAATGGCCTGAAACGTATTGACCGTTCTGGCGCCTCTAACAATAGTGAGCAAGGTTCACGTCGCTCTGCTACGGCAAGTGAGGTGATATTACCATTGCATCAAGTGGTAGAACCTGCATTTTATATTGTGGTGGTATTGGACTTGGTTTCAGGACGTTTGAATAGCCATGACAAAGATACACTAGGTTTGGCGCAACAATTAGCGAATCGCAACAGTGGTGGTGGCGCAGTGGTGGCCATTGCCTTTGGTGAGCTAAAAGATGACTCGTTAGATAAAGCGGGTGTTGATCGTTTGATCCACATTAACGATGAGCAATATGCCGATTATAACCCTGAGCAACGATGTAATGATCTTCAAGGCATTATTGCTGAGTTAGAGCCACAACATATTCTGTTGCCCGATAGCATTAATGGTGGTGGTGATTTAGGTCGTCGCTTGGCGGCTGCATTACAGCAGCGACCTGCATGTGGCGTATGGAAATTAAATGATGACACGGTTATTTGTCGTGGCAGTGCAGGTAAAAGAGACATTACCCGGCCTTTAAGTAAATTATTATTGGTCATGGAAGAATGCAGCGAACCCATTAGTGAAACACGACATGAGAATAGTTTAATGTCGCAGGCACCTAGCCCATTAACTAATGGAAAACTGCTTGATCAAGGCAATATTAGTGTTGATCCTAATGCTATTCCTCTAGCAGAAGCTGGTTTTATTCTCTCCGGTGGTAATGGTATTAATGACTGGGAACAATTTCATCACACGGCAAGTGTGTTGGGTGCTACCGAAGGTGCTAGCCGAGTTGCGGTTGATGATGGCAATATGCCACGCGAGCGACAAGTGGGTGCCACAGGTACTTGGGTAACGGCGCAAGTTTATATTGCCGTTGGCATATCTGGCGCTATCCAGCACATGCAGGGGATTGGTCAATGTGACAAAGTGGTGGCGATCAATACTGATGAGGGTTGCGACATGGTTAAACGTGCCGACATAAGTGCCATTGGCGACAGTACTGAAATATTAGCTCGATTGGTTGAACTTGTTGAACAAAGAAAGCAGATCAAGCAAACAATTAATGGAGGGGCGACAAATGAGTAACAATAACTTGTCGGTGATATCGTTAGTTTCTCTTGGAGAACATCCAACATCACGTCGACCAAGGCGTGCTGAGCAAGACGCTAGAGCAATAGAGTTAGGTATTAAACTTGTTGGCGACAATTTACAAACCTTGCACGCTGGAGAATTGTCTGACGATGCTAGTCAACAAACGGCATTGCGAAGTTATCTAGGTATGGGGCTTGCGGAGATAAAACTGTTAGAAATGCCAGCAGATGCGGACGCCGTTTTGGTTATTGCTGACTATTTAAAGCAACAAAAAACCGATATTATTTTGACAGGTGTTCGCGCTGAAAATGGTGAGTCATCAGGCATGTTACCTTATTTATTGGCAGAGCAGCTTGGCATGGCAATGGTTACTTCGATTGCTGATATTTTATCTATCGATGAAGTTAATAAACAAGCGGAAGTATTACAAGCTTTACCGCGCGGCCAGCGCCGTAAACTCAAGGTTGATTTACCTTTTATCGCGAGTGTTGACATGGCTGCTGCATTACCAAGACAAAGTGCTTTTGGTCCCGCGATGCGTGGTCAATTTGAAACTACATTAGGTGGTACTTTCACTGATGAAGAATCCTCAGATTGGCAGATAGTTGATGCAAAAAAACGTCCTAAACGTCTTAAAATAATTAAAGCAAAAACCGCAGCAGACCGTTTTAAAGCTGCTACGGCCAAAGCATCTGGCGGCGGTGGTAAAGTAGTATATGGCGTGGAAGAGTCAGCGCAAGCCATTTTAGATTTACTGATCGAAGAAGGCTTGATCTAATCTTTATTTGATAAAGTAGTACGCAACGAGACATCAAGACTACATTGGTTAAAAAATTGAGTTTTGATGTTTTTTCTCTTAATTACCGTGTAAAGCAAGGGATTGTTGTATGCGGTAAATTTTTCTCTTTATTTACCTACCGAAATCACTTTACGTTTTAGATCTCATTTCCCAAAAAATATTCAGGAAAAATTTGCCAAGAGCAATAATATAATAAATTAAGCTGGAGAATACCTTTTGAGAGTTGCTGCTGTTTTTGGTTTGAACCAAATTGTTAGCCACGGTTTTGGGCTGTTTCTTTTTGCGGCTTTAGTTCCGCTAATGCGTGAGTCTATTGCTATTACTAATTGGCATATAGCCGCTATTGGTGCACTTACCCAGTTGTCATACCTTACGGGGGCATTATTACTCGGATTTATTGGTAATAAAATCTGTTCCACACGATTGGTCTTAATTACGGGTGCATTCACCACAGTATTGTTGTTTAGCATGTCACAATTACAGGACCCGTTAATTATTACTGTAGTGCTAGTTTTGTTAGCCGCCAGTGCTGCTATAAGTTGGGGGGCGATTGTTGAAATCGTTGGTCGACACTCTAAACCTGAAAGATGTTCCACTTATTTGTCGTTTGCTTCCAGTGGTACGGCCTGGGGTTACGGGCTTAACGGTTTACTTATTTTATTGGTAGTACCTACGCTTGGTTGGCAAAGTGGCTGGCAAATTGCCGCATTAGTTGGTTTGATAGTGGTTTCATTTACTTGGCGCTTATTAACAAAATTGAACCGTCAACCATCAACTCATACCAGCCCAGTACAAGCCATGATCCCAGCATCAAAACTCTTATCTACCATTATGAGAGAACGTACCGCATTGTTTGCTTGTGTTGTGAGCTTGTTACTTGGATTTTCTACTATGCCCTTTGCCAACTGGCTTAGTACCTACCTGAATGAATTGCAACTACCCACCACACTAGGCGGTTATACCTGGACTATTGTTGGAGTAACTGGCATGTTCTCAGGGGTTATTACTGGCTGGATTGCCGATCGTACCAGCCATGCTACGGCATTAATGATTATCTTTATCGGTTTTGCGCTTAGTTTAATTGCCTTTATTTATGATCCTACCCGGTTTGTCGTTTTGGCTGGCTTTGGTTATGGGTTAATGTATTTTCCTGTTTGGGGTATTTTGGCTGGCTGGATTCGGCAATCATTCTCTTCTACAGCCACCATGCAAATTTGTAGTATATGCATGGTTACTTTTGGCTTAGGCGGCGCTTTAGGTAATTTGTTAGCTGGATATATTCGTGATATTACAGGGTCATTGGAGCTTGTTTATATAATAGTGACACTGACGGTAATATTAATGGTGTTGCTCACCCTCATAATGATGCGGACGAGTTCTAGTCATACTAATAAGGTTTCGCTTATCGTATAGCACCCATGTTGAAATGGCTTCTGCCACCTAAGAATGAGCACCTTTAACTTAACCTCGGGTGTTCATCTTGGGGGATACGTGGAGGTTTATTCGCTGGTTAATAATACCTTTTATCTCACTCAACTGACGCCAAAATCCTCTTATGCGTCTTAAAATAGTTAAAAATCACCACCGCATAATGCTTATCTAGCTATTGGGATTGAAAGCAATGATGTTATTGGATTTTTAGTGCATTTTAAAAGATCACTCAATTAGTTAGTTTAATTGGTATTACTACCGCTATAGTCAAAGTCTAATTTTGTGTTGGGCGGCATACTTGAGCATAAAAACAGCTAAACCCTTCAGGCTGCCACAATATTTACTTGCTATCCCATTGTTTAAATGAACTCTACACTATCGTTATTTTTTATCACTCTTTATCACTCTTTATTGCTAAAGATGAATGTAAATAACGCCGATTTTTTATGAATATTACTCATCAATGTGCTTATTGATTAATTATTTTAAATTATTTTTAAGTTAAATCCTCTCAAAATTTGGATAACTTGCCTTGTCATAACACAGCGTAGTTTACGTTGATACTTCTTGAAATCGATTCAGATTGAAAATAGTTATCGAGTATTGGTTATTTATAACTTAACTAATGTCGACATTATTCTTGTCAATAGCGTCGTTTTTTTCAATTCGATGCAAAAATAAGCAGCGTTTCGTTTGGTTATTAGTTAAAAATTATTATTTTTGACTAATGTGCGAATTAAAATTTTGATAGATATTGTCTAATTTTAATTCGTTAATTTGATTTAAATCAAACTTTGATGGCAAAAAATATGAGTTTAGAACCAATTTGTAGGCTTGACAGTTCGTTTACTAAGTATTACTTTTATTGTTAATTGAACGTTCAATTAAGAAAAGAGAGGAAGTTAATATGCCGAAATTAGGTGTGAAACCGTTACGCAGGCAACAGCTTATTGATGCCACGTTAAGATCTATTTCTGAGCGTGGTTTGCAAAATACTACCATAGTCTCTATTAGCAAAATTGCCGGTATGTCGTCGGGTATTATTAGCCATTATTTTGGTGGAAAAAAAGAGTTAATAGAGGCGACTGTTAGTTATTTACTCGATCAATTACAGCAATCTCTTTTAGAGCGTATTACCGAAGAGAATCCACCTTCTCACATCAGGTTGCATTTAATTGTTGAAGCCAATTTTACCGAATTTCAGCGTTCTATACTGGCGACCAAAACCTGGTTAAGTTTTTGGGCTATGTCGATGCATGACCCTGCAATGGCGCGATTACAATCTATCAATAGCAATCGTCTTTATAGCAATTTACTTTTCTCTTTTAAAGAGTTGCTTGACGCTGAGTCTGCTGCTAACGCAGCCAAGCAAACGGCAGCGATGATTGATGGATTTTGGCTTAGAAGTGCTTTGAGTGAGAATTCTGAACAAGAGTTCATAGCAGCTGAACTGTTATGCAAAAAATTTATTAATGATGTTATTAAACAGGAGATATCGAATGCCTCTAATCAAATATAAAAATTATGTTGATGGTGCATATACAAACAATGGCACAGGGGAAACATTTGATGTTACTAACCCAGCAACGGGTCAGGTAATTTATCAGGTAGAAATTGCTGATGAACTGATAAAAAGTAAAGCTATCGAAAGCGCTAAGCGAGGATTTTCTGAGTGGTCTGCGATGAGCACGACCGAGCGCAGCCGAATATTATTAAAAGCTGTAGCTTTGCTACGTGAAAGAAATGATGAGTTGGCAGAAATTGAAGTCTTGGATACGGGCAAACCGTGGCAAGAGGCTAGCGTTGTTGATGTGCAGTCTGGCGCCGATTCTATTGAGTTTTTTGCAAGTATGGCTCCAGGCATTGAAGGTAATCAGCAACAAGTCGGCGCTGATTTTTATTATACACGCCGTGAGGCTCTCGGTATTTGTGCTGGTATTGGCGCATGGAATTATCCATTGCAAATTGCTTGTTGGAAGGCTGCCCCCGCTCTTGCTTGTGGTAATGCAATGATATTTAAACCATCAGAAGAAACACCTTTAGGGGCGCTAAAACTGGCGGAAATTTTTAGTGAAGCAGGTTTACCTGATGGGGTATTTAACGTACTACAAGGAGCAGGGGATGTTGGTTCGTGGTTAAGCCATCATCCAGATATTGCTAAAGTTTCTTTTACTGGTGAAGTAGGTACGGGTAAGAAGGTAATGGCGGGTGCCGCGACCACTTTAAAAGATGTCACCATGGAACTTGGTGGAAAATCACCACTCATCATCTTTGATGACGCTGATGTTGATAACGCTGTATCAGCAGCCATGTTAGGTAATTTTTATACCCAAGGTGAAATTTGCACTAATGGCACGCGTGTTTTTGTGCAAAAAGAAATTTATCCAACCTTTATTGATAAATTAGTAGAGCGTACTAAAAACAATATTGTTGTTGGCGACCCAATGGCTCCTGAGACTAACTTTGGCGCACTGATTTCAGCCAAACATCAGCGCTTAGTACTCGATTATATCGACATTGGCGTTAAAGAGGGCGCGACCTTGTTACAGGGTGGCGCTGCGCTAACGCCAAAAAATTGTGCTTCTGGCTATTTTGTTGAACCCACCATATTTACCGATTGTCATGATGACATGAGGATTTGCCGGGAAGAGATATTTGGTCCGGTAATGTCGGTGTTGGTCTTTGATGATGAAGAGGAAGTGATTAAGCGCGCTAATGCGACGGAATTTGGCTTAGCAGCGGGAGTATTCACCCAAGATATCAGTCGCGCGCATCGGGTTATTCATCAAATGCAGGCTGGCATTTGTTGGATTAATAGTTACGGTCTTTCACCGGTCGAAATGCCTGTTGGTGGCTATAAACAATCGGGTATTGGCCGAGAAAATGGCTTGGCGACATTAAATCACTATACCCAAATTAAAGCGGTATATATTGGCTTAGAACCACTTGAAAGTCCCTTTTAAACTTAGTCCTATTTGATCTTACTTGGTTATAAAACTTATGAAAACACATCTATATGATTACATTATCGTTGGGGCGGGCTCTGCTGGCTGTGTATTGGCTAATCGCTTGTCTGAAGACGGTAACTCAACGGTACTGTTGTTAGAGACTGGCGGCAGTGATAAAAGTATTTTTATCCAGATGCCCACAGCCTTATCTATTCCGATGAATACCAGTAAATATGCTTGGCAATTTGAAACTGAGCCAGAGCCTTTCATTGATAATCGACGTATGCATTGCCCACGAGGCAAGGTTTTGGGTGGGTCTTCGTCTATTAATGGCATGGTGTATGTACGTGGTCATGCCCGAGATTTCGATGAATGGCAGCAGCATGGCGCTGACAATTGGGATTATGCCCATTGCTTGCCTTACTTTAAGAAGGCTGAAACGTGGGCTTTTGGCGGCGATGAATATCGCGGCAACGACGGACCATTAGGCGTTAATAACGGCAACAAAATGGCTAATCCACTGTATAAAGCTTTTGTTAATGCGGGAGTTGATGCGGGTTATTTCCCTACAGAGGACTATAACGGTAGTCAACAAGAAGGCTTTGGAGCCATGCACATGACGGTTAAAAATGGCGTGCGCTGTTCTACCTCCAACGCCTATTTGCGCCCAGCAATGAAGCGTAAAAATTTAACCGTGATCACCCATGCTCTAGTACATAAGGTGTTGCTCGAAAATAAAACTGCTGTTGGTATTCGCTATGAACGCAAAGGGCAGATTGTTGATGTTCATGTGAACAAAGAAGTTATTTTATCTGCGGGTTCTATTGGCTCGCCGCATTTATTGCAACTATCAGGCATAGGTGCAAAGAACGTATTAACCGAAGCTGGCATTGATACATTACATGATTTACCCGGTGTAGGCCAAAACTTACAGGATCATCTGGAATTCTATTTTCAATTCAAATGTAATAAACCAGTTTCTCTGAATGGCAAATTGGGCTTGTGGAACAAGTTTTTGATCGGCACCCGCTGGATCTTATTCAAAGACGGTTTAGGCGCAACCAACCATTTCGAATCTTGTGGATTTATTCGCTCTAAAGAGAGTGTTGAATGGCCAGATCTACAGTATCACTTCTTACCTGCGGCAATGCGTTACGACGGTACAGAAGCTTTTAAAGGCGATGGTTTTCAAGTCCATATCGGCCATAACAAACCTAAGAGTCGTGGCAGTGTCAATGTTGTGTCTAATGATCCTAAGACAGCGCCTAAAATTAGTTTTAACTATCTTGAACATGAAGAAGATCGGGCTGGGTTTAGAGCTTGCGTGCGTTTAACTCGAGAGATTATTCATCAACCCGCACTTGATCAGTACCGTGGTGAAGAAATTCAACCAGGCGCTCATATTCAGACCGATGAAGAAATTGATGCTTTTGTACGATCATCAGTAGAGAGCGCCTATCACCCATCATGTTCATGCAAAATGGGTGTCGATGATTTGGCTGTGGTTGATCCGCAAACCAGAGTCCGAGGTATTAAAGGCTTACGTGTTGTTGACTCATCAATTTTTCCAACCATCCCAAATGGAAATTTAAACGCGCCAACTATCATGGTAGCGGAGCGTGCTGCCGATATTATTCGCGGCTTGGATACGCTAGCCCCGTCGAATGTAAAAGTAGACGTTACACCAAACTGGCAAGCGCAGCAACGTCCTAAGGAGGCAAAACGAAAGATAACTTAGCCATCTAAAGCATATAAAAACTTTAACATTAATTAAAACTAAAACTAAAACTAAAACGAAGTAATAGTTAAGGAGAAAAGTATGAATTATTTAAATCAGCAACTCAGTAGGGAGCAATTATTATGACAGCTTGGCTAACAGCAGGGTTGATATTTACCTTTGTTGCCATCGTATTTATTTTAATACGCTGGGGCAATGTAAAATGTACTGGGGTGACTCCAGTACACACCTTCACTTTTATCGCCATTCTTTTCACTTCAGGACTTGACGTGGGACTTATTATGTTTCCATTGACCGAGTTCGCTGGCTATGCCGATTTAGCGGCCAGTCCGGAATATGGCTTTACCAATCCACTTGCCATTGAGTTCGGCTTCTGGGCCTTCCTCATTTGGGGCTTCTATTTCCTCACTTGTTTCTACTTTTGTGTGATAGAGCCACGAGTTAAGTTTTTTGAGATACCATTGATTAAGTTTATCAATAACTTCGTGATTATTGGTACTTGTGCCTTTACCGCCTACTTACTGTTAACCAATTTACCTTGGTATATGCCGCAGCTGGGCGATGGTGAAACGCTGGTTACTAGCTTCTATTTAATTGTATTTGCGGTGATCTGTGCCTCTGTTTATTCAAGCACTCACATTCGTTACGTGCGTTTCTTAAGTTTGGCAACTACCTGGGCATTTTTAGGCTTAATTGTCGTGATGTGGGCTGGTGCATTTATGGGAGAAGGTTCAAATGTTGGTGAATTTGTTTCGACCATAAGCTTACTTGGAGGTTATTTCGGTAACCTGGATAAATTTGTGCTGCCGCTCAATGATTATCATGAATTTTACCTTTACTGGTGGTTTGCCTGGAGCATTATGATTGGTCAGTTTACCTCGCGTTTTGTCGGCGGTTTGCGTACTTATCAAGTGTTGGCTGCGATGTTAGTGATTCCGTCACTACCGATAGCTGCTTGGTTTGCCGTGCTGTACTACTACAGCGTCAATAGTATTGACACCAGCGGGTTTTATAACTTAGCCATGGCCATCGTCGGCATCACCTTTGTTATCAATTCACTTGATTCTTTGGTTCGTTTATATACTGACAACATTGGGATGACTGTGAAGAAACTAGGGACAGCAAAATATCTTGTCGGCAATATTGTTGTGCTGAGTTTATTAACGCTACTATTTAAACTGGATTTCTTACAAATACAATGGGTTGGAGCTGTAGTCATTGGACTGTTCTTTAGCTGTTTTGGCTATATTTTAGTCAAGAAGTTCAAGGCGGTAAAAGCAATAGATTGTTCGTCATCAGCTAATCAAGTTGACTTTCATAGAATTGACTTAGTCGATTAATTTATAAAATAAAAACTAAAAATTATTACAGGAATTTACAATGAATAAAAAATTAAGCTCATTAGTTGCTACTTGTTTATTAGCCACAGGTGGTGCGCATGCCGATGTCTCATCAACGGTAAAACTTGCTTCGGATTACACCTTTAACGGGGTCAGTCAAACGAGTAATGACCCAGCTTTACAAGCAAGTGTAGACTATGCAGGAGAGGGTGGTTTCTATCTGGGGACTTGGGCGAGTAATGTGGATTTTGGTGGAAGTGATGATACCAATGTTGAATGGGATTTTTATATTGGTAACTATTGGCAACTGAACGAAAAAATCGGTTTAGACGCTGGCGTAGCTTATTACACCTACCATGGTGATGATGGCTCAAGTGATTATGCGTACGGTGAGGCATATACCAAGTTTGGCTATAACTCATCTATGGGTGATACCGAGTTAAACTTTTGGTATGCCTGGGATTACTTTGGTACCGGTGCAGGTCATTATATTCTGATGGCCGCCCACACCTTTACAGTAAGTGAGGGTCATAATATCCGCGTAAGTGCCGATCGTTCAACGTCAGACGATGTGAGTAAGTGGGGTTGGGGTAATAATTTTGATGAGAAATCATATAATCATTACCGTATCGAATACATGACCAGTTTCAGTGGATTTGACTTTAACCTAGCGGCAGAAGATACCAGTATGGATTGGGAAACATCAGATCGTCGGGTTGTATTCTCGGTGTCAAAAACATTTGGCTTTTAAATTGCTCTAGTACAAAAATAAGTAAACCCCTTTGATTTAGGCGAGGGGGTTTATCTTTTAGTCGTATAGAGGTAGCCAATTAGTACAATGCAAACGAAGTGATTACGACAAGAGCCATAATCATTATCGCTATGATGGAATCATAGCCTGAGCGATTCCCACGAATAGAAGTCAATAATCAACAATAGGCTCCTTAATTAAAAGTTTTAATGTACCCTTAGATTTATTAATTACCCCAGTATTAGCCGTTGATGGCGCTATTATTTTATTAGGCATAGTGAAAACCGCCATGATTGATGAAGAAAATGCACAGCGGAGGCAAAAAATCATGTTATTTATAGGCATTGATATTTTTATACTTATCGCATTATTTTGCTATAAAAAATAGTAAATAAAGATATAGCCGCTGAGTATATTGATTGTCCATTTATAAACACTGTTTTTACTAGATTATGAGAAGTTCATCGAGGATTCAATGACGTTAGTGGTTACTCTCTAATTAGTTCTAAATAAATTTCAGCTTGCTGTTAGTCTAGTTCAATGTGACGAGAGACTGGGGGAAATTGAAAATGACTAGTATAGCAACTAGCCATTTAATCTGAGCAATTAAAGCCACCATGCAAATGTAGGTGGATTTAATGTTCGGCGTAAATCAATAAGTTATCGATTAAAAATAATAGCCGATATTGATGTTTAGTCGCTTATTCCAATCATCAGAATTACCCGCTAGAGTACCACCGATAAATGGTTGATTTTGAGCAACAATATAATCAATATAAGCGTAAACGCCACCAGCACTAATCGCAACACCCGTTACATTCATTGTCGTATCTTTTATTCCGCCTGATTTATCAGTGACTAAATTGTAATCGTTATAGAAAGTTAGGTTGGTGATAGGTCCGAAAGACACAGCCTTATCGTAAGATAAGTTAAGGTTATACAACGAAGCTTCAGCTGGAATTGAGTCATAGAATGCCCAAGCGCCTACAGCGACAAAGTCAGAGCCGTTATCTAGATCATATTCATAATCTGAATACTGGAACATAATACCGATGTTATCAATCTTGCTCTTTACATGAAAAGCGTATGCGGTGTGGTCGCCTACAGAGCCGACACCTGAGCCACCTTCGAGATCACCTACTAGTAATGATACGCCCACTTCCGTATTAGAGAAGAAATTATAAGAATATCTCAAGTTTAGGGTATTACTTTCGCCTATTTGTTGACTAGGGGCATCGTAAATACCTTCACCACCATCAAAATCGCGGATGCCAACTACATCATAGGAATAGCGATGGGTTGTGTCACCTGAATAACCATCAACACCACCTTTTTCGTCATTTAAAAAATACGCAACACGGATATCATGTTTGTCATACTTACCGATAAACGATAAACCAGAATCATAGTCATCTTCGATACCTGCATAATAACCAGAGCTAAAGAAGAAGTTGTTGGAATTATAGTTTAGGTTACCAAAAGGAACTTGAGTAATACCAACTTGTCCTTCCCAATTGTCGCTGAACTGGTAGCCAACATAGGCGTGGTGAACCACA
>NVWU01000039.1 GCA_002733765.1 Colwellia sp.
TAATAAACTTCATTAAAAGGCCGTATATATGACAGCAACCCTGTCCCTGTTATCGATGAGTTAAACCTTGCAATACGGGAGGAGACCATATATGAGATCTGCTTAAGCACCGAGTTTTCTACATAGCCATCAGTCCAAATTCACTCGGTGATAACTTAATACTAGGCTTATTTTTTTTTAAACAATAAGCCACTACACCTGAAATTACATTCAACATAAATCCTGTCTCGCTACGATGTCGACTATGCTCTACTTGTGAAATGTTTTTTAGTTGATCATTTATCGTTTCAATAATGTATCTCTTTGATAACATTGCTCTATCAAACGCTGATATTGCTTTAGCCTTCATGTTTTTACGAACCGTAGTAACCAAATCCACATCGGTTTCAGCTAATTTTTCTCTTAGCTTTTTCCCAATATATCCTTTATCCGCATAAAGTTTTCCGCTGAGATTTTTGCAAAGTTCWGGAAGTGGTGTTCTATCRTTMGTGTTACCCGGTGTGATCTTCARAGAAATGATTTCACCTACGTGATTAATCAATAAATGTAATTTAAAGCCGTAAAACCAACCCATTGTTCCTTTTCCTCGTTTTGCAACACCATCAAACACTCGGTTGCGTGGGATACGAATGTTATGGCAAACTTTAAGACTTGTAGAGTCGACAAAAGCAATTCCCGTAGGTTTTCCTTTGACTGTTTGAAAATAAGCACACATAGGAATGAGTAAAGCAGACATTTTGTGTAAGAAACGCGTATAGCTTAATAAGTTTGGAAAATCTTCTCGCCAATGTTTTTGAACTAAACCAATATAGAAGYTCTTGAAATTTCTATAATTATATTGATGGAAAGCAATAACAATAGTCATACATTCGCTTGTAGACATGTTGGATTGACGTCTTCGCTTTTTGACACCCTCAGCAATTAACTCTGCTTCCCATACAGGTAAAAATTTATGACAAAAATCATCGACATCGCAAAATATATCTATTAGTTTATCCATCTGCCCACCTTTTGTGCTTTCAAATCATTTTTAGTCGAAAGATCTGATCGCTAGGTGGGCAATTAGTTCAACTCTTATCCAGTTTTCAGGTTAATTAGAAAATCAACAACATATAACGGTAATAAACAGTGTGAAATAAACTTTTGACAATAAAAAGCCCTGCAGATGCAAGGCTTGCTAATGTACTCTGAATTTGACTAAGGGAAGCTTAGCTAGATAATTTTTTTCTACTGACTAAAGCAATTAAACCTAATGAAAAAATCATTAGTGTTGTTGGCTCTGGAACTTTGGAAGGGCGAACATAAAATGTTTCCGCCGTATTTAAAAAAAGAACCAAAGGATCATTCTGGGCAATCCATTCACTGCTCGCTGTATCAAATTCAGTACTATCTACATAATCAAAATCAGAGTTGAAAAACTGTGCCGCTTGGATGATATCGTTACCATTGGTGAAGTCAGCTAAAGTTAATTCTGTTTTTAGAATATTAAGTAAAGCTGAATCTGCAAATTGCCAATTTTTTTGGAGCTCTGGTGCATACAAAGTATTCGTAAAAGTATTCGTATAATATTCTACATTAACAGGAGAAACCCACGCCCAATCATAACCCTTATAATTAATGTAGTTAACACCTAATAAACTATCAACAAGTTTATCCTCAGCGTTAGTATAATCATGTGTATCTAACTCAACTTGCGTTAAATTGGTAATTAGCGTTGCATTGGCAATAGAAACGAAAGAAAGAGAAATAAAAAACACTAATATTTTAACTGTAAACTTAATCATTAAAACCTCGACAATGAATGAAAAGACAACATTACAACTAGCACTTAAGCAAAAAACGAACCAACTAAAATTAACGATTATTAATCAATAACTTAAATTAAAGTTAAGTTTGTTGACAATATTGATTGTAAAAAATACTGACATTAATAGACAGGGGAAGTTATAGTTTCCGCGCTCTAATTTCTAAGACTCTTGTAGTTAACACACCACCAACTTCACACCGGCCTGTGCTTGTTATTGTATAATATGTAACATCTAAGATCACGGATTCAGTACAGCCTACATTTATTGCCTGGCAATTTTCCAAACCTTGAATAGCTGAAAAATCATAAGGAACTGGTGCCTTGCAATCACCGCTTGCTGGCTCAAGAGGGAAAACTTCAACGAGTTTTCTTTGTAAACCCGACTGAGCTGCTTGATAAGCACGAGTGCCTAATACTTCATAGACAACAGTTTCAGCGCTAGAACTCATCATTCTAACCAATGCAGTTCCTAATAAGGTCATTATGACAATAATAAAAACTGCAATAATTAAGGCACTACCTTGTTGATACTGATTAACGCCATTCGTTTGCATCACTTTAGGGTACATTTAGCACCTGCACTTCATTATTAAACGTAACTTTCTCAAAATTCTTTTCAAATTGAAGATGTACTTGCACTAAAGCATTTCGCCGCAATGATGCAGATGCCACCTGAAAAGGAGCATTGTTTGTAATATTCTGCGCCATCAAAATACCATTACGCATTAAATTGGTGCCTGCCAAACAATAATCTACATTATCACTAATAAAATAGACACGCTGTGACGGTGAATCACTTTCAAAGTGAATTGGCGATACAAAATTTAGTATCCATGGCTCAGTCGATTTATCTAAGCTAGAAAACATATGATTATTATCTGAGATATCTGTTAAATCAGCTATAGCTAAAGGATAAACAATAACTTTAGCGGCTTGAGCAAAGTCATCATCGTTAAATGGAATTATAGCTAGAGTTGAACTACTGGGTTCAGGCAAAACAGGTAAATCAATATAAGTAGAACTTGCTATAATTGGGGTAAACTTTAAGCAAGAAAAACCAGAAGAATTGACATATGTTACTAAGCTGTTGGGCAGTGCGTGTCTAACTTCTCTATTTAAACGCTCAACCGAAAAACGTGCCGATGAAATAATTTGATCCCTTGCTGTCGCTTCTGCATATATTTGTGTACCAAATTTTAAAAAACTACTGACACCTACTGCAAGAATACCAAGTATAACAATAACGGAAATTAGTTCTATTAAGGTAAAACCCGACACTTTATTAAACGACAATCTATTCATTAGAAGTTAGCTCGATAAGTTGAGAAAACAATATCAGAATCGGTTGGCGTGGTGATTCTAATAGTAATGAGTTTAGCCGTTGAATTATCACTATTAGTTAAGCAATCGCCATCATAATCACTATCATTACACACGGTAATTTTCATAGCGTAACCCGTGTATAAATTTAGCACTTGCCCTTGTGAGTTTTTAATATTCCCATCGCTATAAGTCAAACCATGATAATCATCAACATCATTAAATAAATCGCGAGTATCTTCATTATAATCGGGACGACCATCAACTCCATCCTCTGGCCCTATTCCTATAGAGCACACTATAGTATGCTCACCACACCGAATACGACCGCCAGCCATATCTGAGTTTTGATCAAAAGCTTTGTTTTGAATTTCATTCAACATTGATTGCCCCAGTTCTGCGGCTTTAATCAGGTGTAATTGTTCTGCACTTTTTTCTGCAATAGGATAAATAAGTGTTGTAAGAATAGAAAAAGAAACCGCTAATACGACAATACCAACAATGGTCTCTATTAAGGTAAAGCCTTTATTCTTCATTAAATTAAATACAAAACTAGAGTGCATAAATATAGCCCTCTGAATTGATCAAAATACTTAATGGATCACTGCCTGTAATCGTCAATGTTATTTTTATTTTACAGGGATTACTAGCAACACAACCAACAGGTCGTCCCATGGAAGAAAAGCGAAATGAGGATAAGTTTTCGCTTATAGAAAAACTAATGCCATTTTCACTGGGAATATGAACAGTAGTGGTATCACCAGCAAGAACACCATTACATGTATTGGTATTTATTTGAGTAGCCAACAAACCAATTTCTGATGTATTGACTCTAATTATTTGGCAGGCAACATTATTAGTTTGTTGCATAGCACGTAATTGAATTGCTCTGAGTTTAATTATTAACTCATCTCGGTAAGTGTATTCACCAAAACCTTCAGATGTTAAAAAGCGTGGTATGACAGCTGCGGCCATAATTCCGATCAGAATAATAGTGACGATCAACTCTATCAGAGTAAAGCCATACTCACTATTACGCTTAAAGTCATTCAATTTTTCCATTTTCACTAAATACAGTCATTAACTTGAAAAGTGGGTTTTTTATTAATACCTAAAGGATGAATATAAAACACCATACAATTTTCATTAATGGTAGTAGGAGTTTTATCTTCTTCAAAATAAATAGCAAAAGTAGATGTAGTAGTTCCAATTTTTGCATACTTATATTGATTATCAATATTCACCAACCTCTCAAATTCCTGATAGACGCCAATGGGATAACCATATACAACGAACAATTCACCACCACGAATAGAATCACCAATGTTAACACTATTTGTTAGATTGCTTGGACCAAAAGTTTCGTTATGATTACCCTTTACAAGAGATTTACCGTGTACTAGAGCAGCAGCCCCTTCTAAAGAGCCTTTTATCGCATGTAACGTAGCAGTTCGCGCATCCGCTTGTAAATTAATATATTTAGGCACCGCCGTTACCGCCAATATACCTAAAATAACAATAACTACCACTAATTCAATTAAGGTAAAACCTTTACTATTCATTATACTTTCTCTACTGCTAATACTTAAATTATTCAAGATAAAATACGCTATATCTCTATGATGATACTTTACAATATTTTTCGATAAAGGGTAAGTTATTGTTTATTTCATACTCATAAGTAAATTAATTTACTTAAATCTACTAAGTATATGTTGTCAGTTTATTCTTTTTTTAAATTTTTCTTATCAGCTATTTTGTCATTGGTATGCATATTATTTCAAATACTGCCGGTGACACTAGATTATATTTATCATTCAATATTATTGCTTGGTTATTTGTGGGTTAACAGAAAGGGATAGTGAAAAATTAGAACGTTATATTGCTTGGAGTCTACAAAGAATAAAGTATATGCCCAGAGAGAGAGAGCGTATATACAAATCTGCTTTTAGCGCTCCGTATATTAAACAAAAGTGCCAAATATCAACAGTTGCTTAAAGAAGCAAAACAAACTTATCCTCAACGAAATAATTGGCAAAGTAATATTTCACCACCAAAAAAGTAAATTATTTTTTTAGTGGTAAATAAGAACCCTGAATTCAAAAATAAATACTGGGTCCGTTAAGCTTTACATTCAATTAAACGCAGTATTTAAAATCACTATCGTCTAGTAAAGATAAAGAGTCACCGACTATATCATCAGAATTTAGCGCGGCTAATAGCTCAACACCTTGTTGGCGTTGTGCTTTATTTAATGCTTTGTAAGGTAAACGAAAGTTTGGCAATACTGCACCTGTCATCATTAATGCAGTATTAATACCAATCGGATTTGGTTCACAAAACAACCATTGCATTAAACCTTCCAAGCTATTATTAAGCTCAGTACTTTTATTATCCATTAATTGGCGCATTAAACCCGGCACAATATTCGAAGTAACTGAAATAACGCCGTTAGAGCCATGTATATGACGTCCATCATGGCTTTCATCATCATTACCTGACCAACAAGCAATACCTTGTTTTGTATAATGCGCGATACGCTCGTTACCACCACACTCTTTCATACCAATAAAGTTTTTATGTTTCGATAATGGTTCAATAATATCAGGAGTAATGTCTTGACCAGATCGTCCCGGTACATTGTAAATAAATGTAGGGCCAATATCTAATGTACGTGTTAAGTGCTCAATAACCCCTGCCGTAGATGTTTTTCCATAATAAGGATTTATTTGTAAAGTAGCATCCATTCCCGCAGCAAAGCCATTTTCCGTTGCTTTTATTGCTTCACTGGTATTATTGCTACCAGTGTTACCAATAATGAGTAACTTATCACCAAATTTATGCACACTGTGAGCGATTAATATTAAATGCTCTTCCCATGACAATAAATGCCCTTCTCCGGTAGTACCACCTACAACAATACCATCCACACCCCCGGCTATTTGTTTGGCTACCAATTTATCATATGTGGCTAAATCAACTTCGCCTGCTGCATTATATGGGGTTTTGATTGCGGTAATTAAACTTGCTGCTCTTAATCGTTTCATTACATTCCTAATTTTTTATTTAAATGGATATATAAACGCGCGGTATTAATATTAACTAACAGTGACCAATATTATCAGTTATTTTACGCATTATAAAAATTTCTTTTGTTTCTATATGTTGATATTCAAAGGTGTTGTGATTCAGCCGAAGTACATTATAAGCTTGATAATTATCACTGTCGTTAAGATCTGCCGCATAAAGCTGCTGATCAATCAACTCACTTTTTGTAATAGTAAAGTGAACATTACCCACTAAGCCCCAATCACCCAGCTCAATAATTTCCTCGGCAACATTTGTTTCTTGCTCTGTTGATACAAAAGTAAATTCAAAACTACCATCAGCACTCAACTCAGCATACTCAACAATTTCTCGACCTTGTGCATCGATGTCATTTCGGTACCAACGGCCAAATAATAGTGCTCGGTTATAATTCATGACGAAACTGATTCCTTTATTTTATGCTCTAGATAAAAGCCAAAACATCACTCTGCCACAGTGAGATGATATCTATTTTAAAGGTAAACACAACCTATGCCAATCGGAATAAGTTATTTGTTTTCATGCGTTATAACTAAATAAGTCATGAACTCCATGACCATCGTATTCTGTGATAAATAATAAGATGTAACTGGCATTGAAAATGGGGTAAATTAGGTAAAATAAAAAAGGCAACGTCATCAAGAGAAAGCCATGCCCAAACCGAATATACAATTGTTATTAACCGGCAATGAATTAATGACCGGTGATATTGTTGACAGTAATTCAGCCATGATAGCACAGCAATTTAAAGGGCTGGGATTAGACATCTCCCGCAAAGTCACCATTGCAGATAATATCACCGCATTAGTTAATGAAATAAATCTACTCGCAAAGCAGGCCGACATTTTAATTATTAACGGTGGCTTAGGCCCTACCATTGATGATTTAACTGCTCAAGCTTTAGCAAAAGCAACTCAAGTTGAATTAGTTGAACACAGTGAAGCACTCGCACACCTTACCGTTTGGTGCGAAAAACGCGACGTTAAATTAAACGCCCCTAATTTAAAACAGGCCATACTACCACAAGGTTGTAGCATAATAGCGAATAAAGAAGGCAGCGCCGTAGGTTTCAAAGTGACTCATCTAGCCTGTGAGATTTATTGCACTCCAGGTGTGCCAAGAGAATTACAAACAATGATGGCCGAACAAATAGCACCTGACATAGCCAAAAAGTTCCCTAACCAATTAATGACCGATGTAATTCGATTACAAATATTTGGCTTAGGTGAATCAACGTTACAAAAAATGATAGATGAACAACTACCTAATTGGCCAGAGAATATTGAATTAGGGTTTAGAGCGGGTATGCCACTACTAGAAGTAAAGCTCACCACAACTAACCAAGAAGGCCATAAGAGTAAACTAGAATGGTACAGTAAATTAGTTAATGTTTTAGGCGACCATATCATAGCAAAAATTGAAAATACCCCATTATCCTTGGCAAAACATGTTTTACTAGAATTAACAGAGAAAAATTTAAAAATTACCACAGCAGAGTCATGCACTGGCGGTATGATAGCTAGCCTGTTGACGAAAGAAGCAGGTGCTTCAACATGTTTTGAAGCAGGTTTTGTTACTTATAGTAATAAAATGAAAACTAAACTGCTAGAAGTAACCAAAAAGTCATTAGAACAACATGGTGCAGTAAGTAAAGACGTCGTGCTTTCAATGGCTAAAGGGGCTTTAGAAAAATCATCTGCAGATTTGGTCATTGCCGTATCAGGTATTGCCGGGCCCGATGGTGGTAGCATAGAAAAGCCCGTTGGCACTGTATGGGTGGCTTGGGGATATAAAAATAACATAAAAACAGTAGGCTTATTAATACCCTTATCACGACGTTATTTTCAAAAATATGTCGCTAATATGTGTTTAGATTTAATTCGTCGAGAGTTAATGGGTAGTATACAAACTGCCCATTATATTATTGAGCGTAAGATTAGTTAAAAACTAATGTTTTTTAACAATTAATGTCCAAAAAGTGAAAAAATTATATATTTAAAAAGTACATTTTTATAGCGCGATGCTAGTGCTATACTAATTTAAACAACTAATTAAGTGTTAGTAATAATCATTAAGTTTCGGGGTTTATTATGGTTGAGAAAAATTTTATAACGAGTGGTCGAAATACAATAATACATAAAATAAAAAAATTCGATTTGTTAATTGTTAATGGGGAAAATCCGGTGGTAATAGTAAGCCACCGAGGGATTGGCATATATAAAGGCGAAATACCTGCTAAGCGTGCTATTGCAAAAAAAGCCTATCAAGATGTTATCAATATAGAGTCCAGTGAAATATTTGGTGAAGCAAAAACACTGCTATTTGTGCAAGCGCTTGATGACAGAGAATTTAAAATCGATTATAGCAAAATAAATACTAAAAACTTTATTCGAGTCCACCAAAACAATTACATTTAATTCCGCAAAATATGATTGCCCTTTTTAGTCATCTATGTAGTTTATTAGCCTTTGCTAATGATGATGTCGGAGTAAACCGTTATGACCCAGGTCAGTTTAAATGCTAACGCTAAAAATAATATTGATTTACACTTAGTACCAATCAAAGGTGGTGATGTAATCACAGAAGCCAATATTATCGAGCTTATTTCAGAGTCTCCATTTAACAAGTTACGCACCAGTACTGCCAACATAAAAAATGCTATTGCAGAGTTAAATGATGCATTAAAATATTTGCAAGACAATCAAACAGGCAGAGAAATAAAGTATCAAGTTTTAGAGCGAGTAGACGCCACTATTTCAATAACCATTGACGGAGATGAAATGGGGGCTACTGCAGAAATAACAGTGGCACAAGGTGGAAAACATTTATCTGCCAAAGCTATTCTAACGTCGGCACAAGAGGCTGGTGTAAAAAAAGGTTTTAGCAAAGAAGAGCTAGTAAAATTAGCTCAATTAGCTGCTAAGGAGAAGCCTAACCACCAAGTAACTTTACAAATAGCATCAGGAAAATTAGCGATAAATGGGAAAGATGCTGAAATCAAAGTGCTTGTTGAAAGTGCCCAATCACGTATTTTACGTCCCAAAAGAAGAGAAGATGGTAGCGTTGACATGCGTGATTTAGGCGATATTATCTGTGTCAAAGTTGGTGATCCCCTAGCAAAAAAAATCCCTTTAACTGCTGGAAAAAAAGGCTATACCGTAACGGCAACCTTACTTCCACCAGAGCCCGGCAATGATGTATCCTTAGTTTCTGGTGAAGGCACCGCCATTAGTTCCAGCAATCAAAATATACTTGTCTCAGAAAAGGTTGGTTTACCAAAAAAAATTGCTAATGGTATGGAAGTCGATGAAATATACAAAATTAAAAATGTGACGATTGCTACTGGTAATATCAATTTTACTGGTAGTGTCATTATCGATGGCGACGTAAATGAAGGAATGAAGGTGACGGCTAGTGGTGATATCACTATTGGTGGTTTTGTTGAATCAGCAACGATTAAAGCCGGTGGTGATGTCACTATATCTGGCGGCATAATTGGTCGAAAACATAATATTGAGAAAACCAAAGTTACTGATGTAAAGATGAGTGTTAGCGTTAATGCCAAAGGTAATATTTATGCAAAATATTGCCAATATGCTGAAATTGACTGCTCTAAAGATGTTCGCATTGAAAAGCAACTATTACATAGTTTGCTAAATATTCAAGGTGGGCTAAAAGTTGGTACCGAAGAAAAATCTAACGGCAAACTGATCGGGGGTTATATTAAAGCAGGTACTTTTGTTACCGCTGGAATAGTAGGAGCAACAGCGGGTAGTAATACCGTTATTCATTTTGAGCATGAAATGATAAAACTCAAAGAACAAATGCTAGATATTGAATCAAGATTAAAACTAGACTCAACCAAAACGACTGAGCTGAAAGCGGCAACAACGAAGTTAAAAAAATTACCTAAAGAAAAAATAAAGCCAGAAATGTTAGCAAAGGTTGTTTCTACTTATCAATTTCATGCAAAACGTATAGGTGAAACGCTATTAGAAAAAGAAGCACTGGAAAAAACCACCCTCGATTATATGGAAAATGTATATGTCGAGGCTACAGAGAAGCTACATCATGGTGTTCAACTAATTATTGATAGTTTTAACGATAGATCACGGCGTGCATATGGTCCAAGTAGGATGATATATAAAGCAAGAAAAATTCACATTGACCCTATTATTAATACATAAAGCCACTTTCACTAAACTTATAATATTGCTGTGCGTAGAAAAATAAAATACAGTATTTAATCAAGTAATTAGCCAATTAAAATTTAATAAAGCCAACTAATGTGCACTTATGGTAATCGAGTATAGCGCTACGAATTTTCCTCGTAAGCGTTATACTCTCAATTCATTACCGTTATTTACATATTAGGGTAGTTTGGGCCACCTGTTCCCTCTGGAGTTACCCAAGTAATATTTTGACTTGGGTCTTTAATATCACAGGTTTTGCAATGAATACAGTTTTGGGCATTAATAACAAACTTATCACCTTCTGCTGTTTGTTCAACTTCATAAACTCCTGCAGGACAATAGCGTTGTGCCGGTTCAAGGTACTTCACAAAGTTTATACTTAGTGGAATACTACTATCAGTAAGCTTTAAGTGACAGGGCTGCTCTTCTTCATGATTAGTGTTAGAAAGAAAAACTGAAGATAGCTTATCAAAACTTAATTTATTATCTGGTTTAGCATAGTTAATAACTGGCGCTTCGGACGCTAGCTTAAGTTGATCATAATCTAAACTATCATCTTTAAAGTTAAACGGTAATTTACCACCGAAGAAGTTTTGATCAACCATATTATACGCCCCCCCTAACATGGTACCAAATTTATGCATTGCTGGACCAAAATTACGGGTATTATATAGCTCTTCATACAGCCATGAATTTTTGAATTTGTCGGTATATGAGGTTAAGTCTTGTTTACCTTCTTCACTAATAGCATCATTAATAATTAACGCCTCAACAATAGCTTCTGCTGCCAACATGCCAGACTTCATCGCGGTATGATTACCTTTAATTTTTGCAAAATTAATGGTACCGGCTTCACACCCAACTAATAATGCACCTGGCATACTCATTTTAGGTAAAGAATTGAAGCCACCTTTAGCCATAGCACGTGCACCATAAGAGACACGCTTACCACCCTCAAGGTATTGACTAATTTTTGGATGGTGCTTATAACGTTGGAATTCATCAAACGGACTCAAGTGAGGATTACTATAATTTAAATCGACAATTAACCCGACAAACACTTGATTGTTTTCAGCGTGATATAAATAACCGCCACCAGTAGTATCTTTATCCAATGGCCAACCAGCAGTATGAACAACTAAGCCTTCTTGATGTTTAGCGGGATCTATATCCCAAATTTCCTTAAAGCCTAAACCATAATGTTGCGGAGAAGAATTTGCATCTAAATTGAATTTCGTAATAAGCTCTTTACCTAAATGGCCTCTACAACCTTCAGCAAAAACGGTATACTTTGCACGCAGCTCCATACCCGGCATAAAAGAATCTTTCTCGTTGCCATTGGCATCTAAACCCATATCACCTGTAATAATACCGCCAACGCTTCCATCGTCATTATAAATAATGTCTTGTGCTGGAAAACCAGGGAATATTTCAACACCTAATTGCTCAGCTTGTTCAGCTAACCAGCGACAAATGTTACCCATACTAACAATATAATTACCTTCATTATGCATAGTCTTAGGTACAGAAAAATTGGGTAATTTAATACCACTGCTCTCACTATTTAATAAATAAATATTATCTTCGACTACCTTAGTCGCTACTGGGGCTCCATTTTCTTTCCAATCAGGAAATAATTCATTCAATGCCCTTGGTTCAAACACCGCACCTGAAAGAATATGCGCACCGACCTCTGAGCCTTTTTCAACAACACACACCATAAGCTCTTGTCGCTTTTCTTGTGCCAATTGCATTAAACGACAAGCAGTTGATAGGCCTGCAGGGCCTGCGCCAACAATTACTACGTCAAACTCCATCGATTCACGTTCCATGGTATCTCCAAATATTTATTATATTTATAAAAAAATTCAAACAGGCGTTTGATATTCAAACAGGTGTTTGATAGTATCTTATTCGTGGTTGTCAAGCAAGGCGGTATTTTCATGCAATAGCATAGTTATCATCGCTAAATTGGTAATTACTACTATAGCTTTATATACAACCTGTTTAAAACAATACTGCCAATTAATACCAAAAGTAGATATTGTATACTAGTATAAAAGTTTTATTAAGATTACGTTGACGTTCACGTAAAGTAAAGGTAGTCTTTTGACTATTAATTAAATTAATTAAAAAATATAACCAGAGGCAACGATGAAAGTATTAGTTCCGATAAAACGTGTAATTGACTATAACGTCAAGGTTCGTGTAAAACCCGATAATTCCAATGTTGATCTTGCTAATGTAAAAATGGCAATCAACCCGTTTTGTGAAATAGCTGTAGAAGAAGCCGTTCGCCTAAAAGAAGCTGGCACAGTAACAGAAGTGATTGCTGTTTCAATTGGTAACAAGTCTTGCCAAGAGCAGTTACGTACCGCATTAGCACTAGGTGCAGATCGTGCGATCCAAATTGAAACTGATGAAAACTTAGATTCTTTAAACATTGCCAAACTTCTACAAAAAATTGTTGAAGAAGAGCAACCGCAATTAGTGATTTTAGGTAAACAAGCTATTGACAGTGATAACAACCAAACAGGTCAAATGCTCGCGGCATTAACAGGTATGCCACAAGGTACCTTCGCCTCGATGGTAAAAGTAGATGGCGATAAAGTGCATGTTACACGTGAAGTTGATGACGGCCTACAAACAATAGCACTTAACTTACCTGCTATTGTTACTACTGACTTACGTTTAAATGAACCTCGTTATGCTTCTTTACCAAATATAATGAAAGCTAAACGTAAACCTTTAATGGTTAAAGCTGCTGCTGACTTTGGACTAGATTTAGCACCACGCACTAAACTAGTAAAAGTAACACCACCCGCAACTCGTCAGGCAGGTATTATTGTAGAAACAATTGATGAATTAGTAGACAAATTAAAAAATGAAGCCAAGGTGATCTCATGAGTATTTTAGTATTTGCCGAACACGATAACAGCATATTAAAAGCTGAGACTTTAAAAACTGTCGCCGCAGCACAAGCTATTGGTGGTGATATTACACTATTAGTTGCTGGACATAACTGCCAAAGTGTTGTTGATGCTGCAAGTAAAGTAAACGGCGTAAGTAAAGTATTAGTTGCTGACAATACAGCTTATGCGCATCAATTAGCTGAAAATGTAAGTTTATTAGTTCTTGAACTAGCTAGCGATTATGAACATATTATTGCCACAGCATTAACAACAGGCAAAAACTTCATGCCTCGCGTAGCCGCTTTATTAGACGTAACTCAAATATCAGATATTATCGCTGTTGAAAGTAGTGATACCTTTGTACGTCCTATATATGCAGGTAATGCCATTGCCACAGTACAAAGCTTAGATAGCAAAAAAGTAATTACTGTACGTGCCACTGGTTTTGATGCAGTAGCAACTGATGGCAATGCTGACATAGTAACTTTAGATATCGCAACCGATGCAAATATTTCTGCTCATGTAAGTGATGAGTTAACTGTATCTGAACGTCCTGATTTAGGCGCAGCAGGTGTCGTTATTTCAGGTGGTCGAGGAATGCAAAATGGTGATAACTTCAAATTACTTGAAGGAATTGCGGATAAACTAGGTGCGGCTATTGGTGCATCTCGCGCTGCTGTTGATGCTGGCTTTGTACCAAATGACATGCAAGTTGGCCAAACAGGTAAAATTGTAGCTCCTGACTTATATATTGCTGTTGGTATTAGTGGTGCTATTCAACATCTCGCTGGTATGAAAGATTCTAAGGTTATTGTCGCAATCAACAAAGATCCTGAAGCGCCTATCTTCCAAGTAGCTGATTATGGTATTGTCGCTGATTTATTTGATGCCTTACCTGAGCTTGAAAGCAAACTTTAGCTTATAGTTACAAACCTTATTGATAAGTTTTAAGCTAAACTTTATCTTTGCTATAATAAAGCCACTCTCGTAGTGGTTTTATTTTGTTTAAATTTTAGTAAATATAAAGTCAAATGCTACACAAAAATTTAGGTACCCGTCTAATGAAAGAAAAATTATCTAGCCTCAGTGATTTGGCTCATGCTTTTGGTAAAGATACCGTTAACATCACAACAGTAGTTAAAAGTGATGATCAGTCCTTAGTGTACTCAACTGATTCTGGCCGTATAAAACAGGTAAAAACACAACCTAATATAACCCCTAGTGACGGTTTTGCCAAAATACGCAGGGAAACTAAAGGCAGAAAAGGGAAAGGTGTTGTTACTATCACCGGATTAGGACTTGATAGTAAGGCATTAAAAGAATTAGCTAAAAAACTAAAAAAAACGTGTGGTACTGGCGGAACCGTTATCGGCGAAATAATAGAAATTCAGGGAGATAAACGTGAAATGATTAAAGCATCACTTGAGAAAGCGGGATTCAAAGTAAAAGTTACTGGTGGATAAAAATAATACCCCAGCTTAATCTCAAAAAGGCTTAATAATCTGATTCATAGAAATTATTTTAATCTTATACCAATTCCATTAAGTTTGTGATCTAATAGCGTTTATCTTATATCATTCAATATCAGTACTATGAGCCCCTTTGAGCACATTGATTTTAAAACCCTT
>NVWU01000040.1 GCA_002733765.1 Colwellia sp.
TAAGCTTACTTACAAATGATTTAGTCTTCATTGCTAGTACCTTCAATCAGTTAGGTCTTATTTACAAGTATAGACAACAATTAGCTACAACAGAGCCTTTTTTATATATAAATAAAATAAAATGTTAGTCTGCATTAGGCTCAATCGCTCTAATATGTTTACGTACCGAAATGTAGCTACCAACTAAACCAAGCAGTACAGCAAAAGCAATAAGCATTAACACCTCACTAAATGCTAACCCTTGTAATTGAAAGTCACTTTGATACAAATCAGTAAGTTTACCAATAGCACCCGTTAGATACTGTGCCAATAAGCTCACCGCGAACCAAGAGAGTAGCCCACCAAAAATACCGTACCAAACACCACTATAAAGAAAAGGTCGTTGAATAAAGCTATCAGTTGCACCAACCAACTTCATAATAGCAATGGCATCTTGTTGGCTTAAAATAGCAAGCCGTATAGTATTACCAACAATGAGTACCACTGACATGCACAACAACAAAGCCACACCACTAACAATATCTTTTATCAGTTGTGCCATGGCTTCTAATCGCGTAAGCCATTCTAAATCCAGTTTACCTTGATCAACTTCTCGTTCTTGCTTTAATTTCGCTAACAACTCATTAGCGGCATCGGCCTGACTAGCACGATTAGTTGGTGTAACCAATATAGTAGCGGGTAAGGGGTTTTTTTCTAAGTATTCAAGTGACTGACCAAAACCTGAGAGTATTTTAAATTCTTTTAGCGCTTGTTTTGCTGAAATATAGTGCACATTACTAACTTCAGGATACAACTTTATTCGTTTTACTAAATTTTGAGCACTTTTATCATTGACTGATAATTTCAAGAATAAAGTAATTTGCGATGCACTGTCCCATTGCTCACTTACCAGTTCAGCATTTTTAACAAACAAGTGTAAAGTCGCAGGTAAAGCTAAACTAATACCTAAAACAAAGACTGTCATTATAGAAGTAAACGGCGTACGCCATAAATCACCTAAACTACCTACCGCTTGTTGAAGATGTCTAATCGGTAACGTTAATAACCGCCTTAACAAACTATTACGTTGGCTTAACTTACTAGAATGCAAATTATTCATGCATTCCTCCTTGCTCGGCAATGTTTCATGCCGTTATACCTTCAGCACTTAGCCCTTCAATGATGCCATCGTTAATCATAGTGCCTTCTTTTAATGTTAACGTGCGATAGCGCATGCGAGCAATTAATCCTAAGTCATGGGTAGCAATTAACACCGTAACGCCTGCGGCATTAAATTCTTCAAATAAGCGAATAATGTCTAAAGATAGTTTTGGATCTAAGTTACCGGTTGGCTCATCCGCAAGTAAAATGGGCGGTTTGTTGACAATAGCACGGGCAATACCCACGCGTTGTTGTTCGCCGCCTGAAAGCATGTGTGGAAAACATTTTAGCTTCGCGCTTAAATGCACTTTATCTAAGGCTGTTTCAACACGCTTTTTAATTTCTTTGTGGCTAACGCCTTCAATAATTAGCGGTAAAGCTACATTATCAAAAATAGTACGATCTTTGAGCAAGTTATGGCTTTGAAAGATCATCCCTATACCACGACGTACATAAGGAATTTGTTTATATTTTATTTTTGCAAGTTCAGTGTCATTTACTAAAATACTGCCCGAACTTGGTTTTTCCATCATGGAAATAAGCTTTAATAAAGTACTTTTACCCGCACCTGAATGACCAGTTAAAAATGCCATTTCACCCGCTTCAAGGGTAAAGTTCACTTGTTTTAGGGCGAGAAAACCACCGGAATAAGTTTTATTAACATTGTTAAAGCTGATCATAATTATTATTTTATTCAGTAATACTTCGTTTAAGTTTATTACTCTTTGGTAAACAATGCATCAATAAAGTCATCGCCATTAAATGGACGTAAATCATCAATACCTTCACCAACACCTAAATAACGAATAGGGATACTGTGTTTATCAGCAATGGCAAAAACAACACCACCTTTGGCAGTACCATCAAGCTTAGTTATTGTTAGGCCAGTTAAGCCAACAGCTTCATCAAATAACTTAGTTTGACTTAATGCATTTTGGCCAGTGCCGGCATCAAGGGTTAGCATTACCTCATGAGGTGCATCTACATCAAGTTTTTTCATTACCCGAACAACTTTCTTCAACTCTTCCATTAAATGGGTTTTATTTTGTAAACGCCCTGCCGTATCGGCAATTAATATATCTATTTTACGTGCTTTCGCGGCGCTTATTGCGTCAAAAATAACCGAGGCACTATCTGCACCTGTATGCTGAGCAATAACAGGAATATCGTTACGTTCGCCCCATACTTGCAATTGCTCTACCGCAGCAGCCCTAAAAGTATCACCCGCAGCTAGCATTACTGATTTTCCTTCTGCTTGAAATTGCTTTGCTAGCTTACCAATAGTGGTGGTTTTACCAACACCATTTACGCCCACCATAAGCATAACAAAAGGTCCATCACTTTTAGGAATATCTAACGGTTGACTAACATCTTTAATAATTTTTTTCAGCTCAGCTTTTAATAACTCATATAATGCTTCAGCATCTTTTAACTGCTTACGACTAGCACTTTGCGTTAGCGAGTCAATAATTTTCATGGTGGTTTCAACACCCACATCGGCCAATAGCAAATGTGTTTCTAGCTCTTCAAAAAGCTCATCATCAATTTGTTTACCTCGAAACAAATCAAATAAACCACCACCTAAATTTTTCCGTGTTTTACTTAAGCCTTGTTTTAAGCGAGCAAAAAAACCAAGCTTAACTGCTTGTGCTGGTGTATCTACTTCGAGTTTCTTTTCTTCGGGCACTTCTGGCTGACTTTCTTCCGCGGTAGGCTGTTCTTCAAATTGTTCGAGAGTAGGTGGTTCTGGTTCTATTTCATTATAAGTATGTGGTTCAGCAATAACCGCTGCTTCATCAACAATCACCTCATCAATAATCGCTTCGCTTTGTTTAGTCTCAATGACTAATTCAGACTCTACTGCGTTTTCTTCAACAGTTTGAGAATTCTCTTGTGTAGACTGTTCTTTCTTATCCTGACCAAAGCCTAACCAGGAAAACATACCTTTTTTCTTCTTAGACACTTTATTTAGACCTTTTACTGTTCGATACAGGTAAATTACGTTATTTTATTGGTATTGAGACCAAATAGAGATAAAATCGACGCTATATTAGCATTTAATAGCATAGCTGTCAGTGATATGAATCAAGGTAAAAAACAACACAATAAAAAAGCAGCAACAGGCAATATTCGTATTATTGCAGGTAAACACCGAGGGAGAAAATTACCGGTGTTAATGGCTGAAGGTTTACGGCCGACCACAGACAGAGTAAAAGAAACGGTGTTTAACTGGTTAATGCCCTATATACATGATGCAAATTGCTTAGATTGCTTCGCTGGTGCTGGCAGTTTAGGCTTTGAAGCGTTATCTCGTGGTGCAGCGCAAGTTAGCTTAATAGAGTTAAATAACGCGGCAGCAAAGCAACTACAAGCAAACAAACAGCTACTTAACGCCGATAATATCACTGTAATTAACACTAACTCACTAACTTTTCTCAAATCATCAACCAAACAACACTATGATATAGTGTTTATTGACCCGCCCTTTAGGCAAGGTTTGGTTACACAAACTGCTGAATTGTTAAATAATGGTTGGTTAACTAGCCAAGCATTAATTTATGTTGAAATGGAAATTCAGAGTGAGCAACAACTACCTAACAACTGGCAGTTACTAAAAGAAAAAGTTGCCGGGCAAGTAGCTTACCGCCTATATCAATATACACAAAACAGTTAATTAGAATAAAATAATCAACTAATGGCTGTTATTCTATTGCAATACCCAGATTAGATAAACCTTCTGACAATACCATTTGTGTTGCTAATTGACAGGAGCGTTTAGTTTCTGCAGCCATTGTTAAAAAATCAAACAGCTCGTTTTGCGTCGCTTTTTCCCAAATGATTAACGGATGTTCAGCAATAGTTTCAACATCAACATTTTCATTACCTTCCTCAATAAGCAATAGTTCAACATAATAATTAACACTATTTTGTGATAAGCGGCTAACACTATTGATATCTTCATGGTCTTTATCAGTGCCATTAGTCTGCATTAGTTGCCATAAAGACATCATAGCCATACATACATCAAGCGCTGGGAAAACACCAAAAGAGTCGAATGCTTCGGGATCGGGAGTTTGTTCTTCTAATTTATTTAATTGAGCATTAATATTAATTTTGATTTTATTGTTTTTATCTAACCACTGCCATATTAAATCAAGCTGATTTCGTAACAGAGCATAACTACCAAATTCACTATTTTCACTAAACATTTGATAATTAGGTAACATGCGCTCTAATAATGCGCTAGCAAAAGCAATTTGTTGCCAATGACTTAGTTTTGCAAAAGGAAGGTGAATAACCAAATTTTTTCTCATTAAACATTAAGAATATGGCACCATTGTAAACTAACTGCATATACCCATGCCACTTCAATATGCAGGGTTTAGCGAAAATTAAAAGGCTTATAGGCATAGGTTCATCGTTCCAAGCTGAACCTATGTTTACATCCATGTAGACAAAGCATGGATTGAAAAGAATAGTTACTCTATTGTCAAAATCAATAACGCGCCATATACGCTTTTTAAACTCGCCCTTCGGCGAGCACCTTAAGATGGTATGGGTATAATAATTACTTCACGTTAACTATTTTCAGTTAACTGCTTTTGCGCATATTCAAACTTTAATCGATACTCTGTTAGTTTATATTCTAACTCACTAATTTTTTCAATAAACACTTCTTCCTGCCTATTATTTTGGGTGATCATATCGTTATTTTCATCACGTAAGTACTTAATCGTTTCCCTTATTTGATCATTATCTTTTTCTTGTTTTTCACGATTAGCATTAAAGCGGTTAAGAATATTTTCATGCCCTTCTTGCGCTAACGTCACCTGAGACTTTAACGTAGACACTTCTTTTTTGTACAACTTGATATCAGCTTGCTCAGTTATTAAGCTACTTGTTAATTCTTGATTTTTTATCTCTAATTGACTAATTTGTTGCTGTAATGCTTCTTGCGTTTGCTGCTGTTGTTTGTGCTGTAAATCATTTTCTTTTTTGTCTGTTAATTGTTGCTGCCTTATTTGTGACTGTTCATCGTTTAGTCGCTTTATTGTCTGTTTATCATCTTGCTCTTTTTTCATTTTTTGCTTAACTTGCTCATCAAAATCGACTAGTTTTTCTTGTTGGTCAGCAATTACTTTTTGTTGGTTTTCTTCGGCTACTTGATAATGCTGAAGTTGTTCATTAAGTTGAGCTGATTCTTGCTTGAAACTGGCTGTTTTTTGCTGGTGTTGCGCTTGAGTGTGTTCTAAATTACTTACTGTAGTATTTAAACGCTCAGTTAAACTCTGCTCTTGCGCTGTAAACACAGCTAAACTTTCATTCAACACCACTATTTCTTGTTCCTGCTCCAATAATTTTTTTTCATTAGACGCTATTTTATTTTTTGATTGTTGATTATGTGCTTTAACTTGATTTTGTTTTTGGTCTAATTGATTTTTTTGCTCAGAAAGTTTTTGCTCTAATTTTTCAATGAATTGGCTTAAATCTGCTGTTTTATCACTCAGTTCAATTTTTAAACTTTGCTGTTCACTGGATAATTTTTCTTGTTCTTGCGTCAATGCAGAGTTGAGCTGGATATTTTCATGCTCTAAACGTTCAATAGTTTCGGTAAAATTAATACTGCTTTGCGTCAATTCAACTTGATAGTTTAACTCCCTGCCCTCTTGCTTATCTATTTCATCCGCTAACTGTTGCTTAATAGCCATATTTTCTTGCGCTAACTGAGCAATTTTTGTTGATGAATCCGCATCACGTATTTTTAGCGTAGCGTCATTATTGGCTTGTTTACTTCGTTCATTGTCTAACTGTTTCTTTAACGAGTTGGTATTTTGTTCTAATTGCTGAATTTTTTCAGAGAAATTCTTACTTTTTTCAGTTAACTCATTTTGGCTAGTTTGATAATCACTCTGTAAAGCAATATAAGCAGGTTCTTGCGCTATGTTGATTTTTTTAGCCGATTCTTTTGGCCTAACTGTGCTTATAAGCTGAGTTAGCGTTTCTTCTATTTGAATATAAACGTCACTCGCTAGGCTTTGTATTTGCTCTTCTACTTCCTTGGAAAGCTTATCTTTTTCAGTCATTATATTTCCACTGTAAAATAACGATTACAATTAAATTAGCATAAGAAAGCCCGTATCGAAATAAACAATTACTTTTATTTTTCTTTAAAACAAAAAAAGGAGCCTCAACTCCTTTTTTTACTGAAATATATTTTTTAAAAACTAACTTTTATTTGCCGCTTCATCAACAACTGGAGTAATCTGTACACCTGTTACTTTAATTTTTGACGATTGGTTACGTAATTGCACTAAACGGTTTATTTGACTGATAGAGCCTAACATTGAATAGATAGGAACAAACAAACCTCGCTTGTGAAAATCAAGTACTTTATCATCAGATAATTTTTTTAGTTTCTCTTCATTGATAGTGAAAATTCCTACTAATTTTTTATTTTCTTCAGTACTTAAGGCTATCTTTAATTCAAGTTCTTGTAATAAATCATTATCTTGTAATTCTTTAATGAATTTTTCAGTCATTCTTTCATTATCATATAAACGACCCAATGCTTGTTGTGCGTTAAGCAAAACTTCAGATTCTTTACCGTCATCTTCAAACAATGGTAAGTCTTTTTCTTCACTAACAAATTCACTATCCAAATCAATACAAGCAGTTAAGGTATTTTCTTTTTCAGGATCTAAACCTAAAGAGAATGGTACCATTGCAATACTTTGCGGGATTGAAATTGCTGTCCATTTGTCATCTTGATAAAACAAATTTTCTCCCGCTTCTAAACCTAACATAGCAACACTACGGTAACGTTTTGAGTCTGGGTTTTTAATGAGTACAATAGGAAAACTTGCTGATGCTTGGGCGAATTCAGCAGCCGTTAATGGGATAATATGTTGTCCTGCAACGTGTGATAAATCACGCGCCTTAGCAAGTTTCAAATTCTGATGTTTTTCTTTTGTGATTGGAACTATATTCGCCATGATTTATTCTCTTTCTTTGGTGCTTATATTCAGACTTTACTTGAATATAAAGACACATTTTTTATAATGATGTAATCTATTAATTACTACGTTCTTTTTACGTGTACGTAAGTTATGGAGACACCTGTTTTCGCTTTCAATGCTAAACTTAAAAATAATTACATTAATATTGAATATAACGCTTGTCTTACAGTAAGCTTGAACAATGAAAATTAAAATATTTATTTATTTCATCTTATTAACAGTAAGCACAACAATTTATGCCTCACCTAATGTTATGGTGAAGCATTATCGTAATGTCAAAAATTTAGCTGAAATTCAAATAATTAACCAAACCATAGAGCAGTTAATTTGTTATGTCGCGATAGATGGTCATAAGGTCTATTTTCGTTTACCGGCTAAGCAACCATCAAAATGGTATGTAGCAACGGATGAACGTTTTAATCATACTAATTTCAGTACTTGGTGTGATTACCTATCATTACATCCTAAATATCATAAAAATAAATGACCCCTCGCCAAGGTTTTCGCTTATGGCTTAAATTTAATCCCGAACCAAACAATAGAACAAAACCATAAAAGCCTTTAATTTATACCTATGTGAAGTGATAATTAAGTATGACTATAATCTTAAAGACGTATTGCCCTATACATCAGAGTGATCTTATTTGGTGCGACAAGGTAATTAAAATTGTGCGTCAGATAAAAATCACCATATATAAATTAAGGTTTTTTTAAAATTTAAACTTTAAATTCAAACACTTAAATTACTGGCACTTAACTTGCTTTTATTTGGATAAAAATCAATCCAAATAATAAACTGTGAGATACATATGGCTTATATAGAACCAAGTGAATTTGTAACCAAAATGGTGGACTCTGGTGAACAAAAGGTTTACATGTCTACCAAAGATACTCTTATACGTGCCTTTATGGCCGGTGCAATCTTAGGCTTAGCGGCAATATTCGCTATTACTGTTGCGACAAAAACAGGAAGTCCTATTTTAGGTGCTTGCCTATTCCCTGTCGGTTTTATCATGCTTTATTTGATGAAATTTGATCTGCTAACAGGCGTATTTACACTGGTGCCATTAGCATTAATCGATAAACGTCCCGGTGTTACTGTTGGTGGCGTAATGCGCAACTGGGGGCTCGTTTTTATCGGTAATTTTGGCGGAGCATTAACCACAGCTTTCTTTATGTCCTTTATATTAACGTATGGTTACAGTACTGACGGTGGTGTAATAGCCGCAAAAGTAAGTTCCATTGGTGAATCAAGAACCTTAGGCTATCAAGCACATGGTATTGGTGGCTGGATAACAATATTTATCCGTGGCATGTTATGTAACTGGATGGTATCAATGGGTGTTGTTGGCGCACTTATTTCAACATCAGCGGGCGCTAAAATGGCCGCTATGTGGATGCCGGTAATGTTATTCTTTTACATGGGCTTTGAACATTCAATTGTGAACATGTTTTTATTCCCGTTTTCAATGATTATGGGCGGCGACTTCACTGTTTACGATTATTTGTTATGGAATGAAATTCCAACTGTTTTAGGTAATCTTGCGGGTGGTTTATTATTAGTTGGCTTACCGCTATACCTAACTCATGTTAAAACATCACCTAACCGACAAATCGCTTAATTCACTACTTGTCAAAGATGATAAAAAGACTTCGTAATTAAGGTTACGAAGTCTTTTCTTGCGACAACCCTTATTGGTTTGAGCTGATTTTAATGCCACAGGAAGCTAGTTATGAGTCAACCATTAAGGGTAAGTATTGGAGGCGCAACCAATAAAGGTGTAAAGGATGTAAATCAAGACTTTCTCGGTAGCTTAACTCCTAAAGAACCTATGCTCAGTAGTAAAGGCATTGTGCTTGCCATGGCAGATGGTATTAGCTCAAGTAACGTTAGCCAAATTGCCAGTGAAACCGCAATATCAAGTTTTTTAGAAGATTATTACTGCACATCTGACTCCTGGTCGGTTAAAACTTCTGCACAAAAAGTTATTCAATCTATTAATTCATGGCTTTATGCACAAACACAAAATAGCCCTTATCGGTTTGATAAAGATAAAGGTTACGTCTGCACCTTCAGCGCACTAGTATTAAAATCAAATACTGCCCACCTTTTTCATTCAGGTGACACTAGAATTTATCGTTTATGTGGGCAACAATTAGAGCAATTAACAAAGGATCACCGCCGAGTTGTTTCTGCCGATGTGAGCTATTTAACCCGCGCTTTAGGCATTGACCAAACATTTGAAATTGATTACCAAAGCCAACTGCTTGAGCAAGACGATATATACATTATTGCCACTGACGGCGTTTATGAATTTTTAAACGATGCTCAAATCGCACACGCTATTTCAAATACCGACACCTTAGATAATGCTGCTGATGCCATTATTGAACAAGCACTGGCATTAGGAAGTGATGATAACCTCAGTATCCAAATTGTGCGTGTTGATAACGTACCAGAATACCAGCTCGCTGAAGTTCATCAACTAACCATGTTACCAATACCACCAAAGCTTTCTCCAAGAATGCAGTTTGACGGTTATGAAATTCTCCGCGAGATCTATATAAGTAGTCGTAGCCACGTTTTTTTAGCACGCGACAACGATACACAGCAAACAGTAGTCATAAAAACACCCTCAACTGAATTAAGAACCGATACCCAATATCTTGAACGTTTTATGCTTGAAGAGTGGATAGCTAAACGCATTAACAATCCACATGTTGCCAAAGCCATTATTCCTAAAAGAAAACGTAATCATTTATATTTGGTGACCGAGTTTATTGATGGCATATCATTAAACCAATGGATGATAGATAACCCAAAACCAAAATTAGAACAAGTTAGAAAGATTATTGAGCAAGTAGCAAAAGGCTTACAAGCTTTTCATCGCCAAGAAATGATTCATCAAGACCTACGCCCTGCCAACATTATGATTGACACTAACGACACGGTAAAAATTATTGATTTTGGCTCAACCTTTATTGCAGGAGTGACTGTTGCTAACACCGAAGAAATTATGCGTGGTACCATTCGTTATTCAGCGCCAGAATATTTTTTAGGTCAATTAGGCACACAAACGTCTGATCTTTATTCACTAGCGGTTATCACCTATCAAATGTTGTCGGGTAAATTTCCTTATGGCAGTGAAATAGCACAAGCTAACAGCATATCCGCACAACGTAATCTTAACTATCAATCTATTATTAATGATGACTCTGAATTACCGGTATGGATTGATGACACGCTTGAGCGTGCATTAAAAACGAACCCATTGAAACGATACCCTGTAGTATCAGAGTTTATTCATGACTTGCGACAGCCTAATAAATTATTTTTAGCCAAAACAAAACCGCCATTACTTCAGCGTGATCCTGTGATGTTTTGGCAATGGATTAGTATTATTCTATTCATTCTTTTGATCATACAGTCAGTTTAAAACAATTTTTAGTGTCTAGCGCAATACATTATCAGGTTGATATTTGAGATATTTAAATAAAAAATTGGTGAAATTTCATTATTTATTATTATACCGTGACTGTTCTTACTAAGTTCCGCGGCTGTTCAACATCTATACCTTAATAATTGCGACATAATAAGAAAGTAACAGTAATGGTAGGGTATAAACTATCGGCGCGATGAGCTCATCAATAAATCACACCATATGGGTATAGTTACTCATATCCTGAGCATATTCGCCTGAATAACCATTCATTTCAATACATGAGCCTGGTTGGTATAACATAGTATTCACCATAGAATGAGTATCCTTTGTTATAGTAATTTCATGTCGTTTACGCGTTTATTGATTAATTTTCCACATTGCTCTTTTAATAAATTGCGTAACCATATTTGTGCCGCTGAGTGCTCACAGCGAGGGTGCCAAATAAGTGAATATTCAAAAGGTTTAAACTCAAAGGGCAAAGGTTTCACAACAAGGTTATGCTTTTCTGCCACTAAATAGGCCAAGTCAGCAGGCACTGTAATAATCAACGGCATTTTATCAACAATAGCTAACGCAGCCTCTAAATGATAAGCCCTCAATACAGTTTTAGGTTTGTGATAGCCACTAATCGCGGTGTCAATCAACGCTTTCACGCCATCACTAATGGCAATTAAGGCATGCGGGTATGTATGATAGTCAGCTAAGGTTATCTCTTTGTCTGCAAGCGGGTGAGATTTTGATAACATGCAAAAGACACTGACTAAACCCAACTTTTCATGCACTAATGGTTCAATACGATGAGTAGGACGGCAGATCGCTAGATCGCAGCCTTCTACGGTTAATTGCTCAAGCATCTGTTCATGTTTAAGCGGCGTAAATTCTAGTGAAATATTCGGGGCTTTTTCATAGATGTGCGGCAATGCATAGGGCAAAATAGTCTGCATTGCATAATCAGTCGTGGCGATAATAAAATGCTGCTGGCATAGTTTTGGGTTGAAATCTATTGGAGATAGTAAAACCCGCAGTGACTCTAATGGTTCATTAACTGCACGGCTTATCTCAATAGCGCGTTGTGTCGGCTGAAGGTGTTGCCCCTGACGAATAAAAAGTGGGTCATTGAGCAGCTCTCTTAATCTTCCTAAGATTCGGCTCATCGCTGATTGACTTAAGTTTAGTCTGACTGCGGAACGCCTAACGCTCCCCTCTTCTATCAGTATTTTTAACGCGACAAATAAATTTAAGTCTCGACGATAAATTTCTTCTAATTCCATATTTTCATCCACAATAATAACCATAAGAACTGCATTATGAACAGCCAACTTATTAATACTGAAAACCATTTTTTAAAATCGCAGTATGCCCCAAACAAATTATAAAACCTATAGTTGCGTTTTATGCATTTATATTGTGATTTTTATTCATTTGTGTAATGAATTGGCTTTATTTACTATCCAGCAAAATTTCATGCGATAAGAAACATCAATGTTTTCACAGTCACTTTTTGCACAGCTAATACGCATAGCGCTGCTACTCATCATTACACTTTACGCCGTGCATCACTACCCACCATTAATAGATACCTTAGCTGAACATGCGACAAGTAGTGGTTGCCACCAGCAAAATTCACTTCAACATGAACATATGGAACAGCATTAATGAGCATTTTTCGTTTTCCACTGTTAGTTTGGATGGGTATAGCAATATTAATCGTTAGCTTAGGGATCAGACAGTCGTTTGGTATATTCATGCAACCTATTTCAGACACATTTAATACGGGTCGTGAATTTTTCAGTTTTACCATTGCACTACAAAATTTGCTATTTGGGATATTTCAACCTTTTGTTGGCATGGCTTCCGATCGCTGGGGACCTCGACGCATTATTATATTAGGTACAGTGGCCTATGCCTCAGGCCTGTATCTAACATCAATCACAACAGATCCAAGCTGGTTATATCTCACCCTTGGTACGTTAGTTGGTTTCGGATTAAGTGCGACAAGTTACGTTATTATTCTTGGGGCAGTTGCTCGTGTGGTGCCCGCAGAACACACAGCAAAAGCGTTTGGCTTAACAACCGCTGCTGGCTCATTTGGCATGTTTGCAGTGATCCCAGGGGCACAAGCACTGTTAAGTAATGTTGGCTGGCAAAGCGCACTGCAAATTTTTGCGCTAGTCTGTTGTTTGATGATAGCTTTTGCCTCTGTTATAAAGAATACAAAAAGTTCATCGGAAGAAAAAACACCCCTTGATGATTCACAAACCTTAACCCAAGCCCTCAAAGAAGCCTTTAATCATCGCGGTTATTGGCTTATCCACGCAGGTTTCTTTATTTGTGGTTTTCATGTCATGTTTATTGCAATTCACCTACCTAGCTACCTTTCAGACAAAGGTCTTCCTGTTGCCACTGCGGCAATGGCGCTAGCCTATGTTGGCATTTTCAATATTTTCGGCTCTTACTTTTGGGGTGTGATGGGTGATAAATTTAACAAACGTTATGTGATGACATCCCTGTATCTAATACGAGCCGTGGTAATTGCCGCTTTTGTTGTATTACCTGTTACTGTCGATACGGCCAGTATTTTTGGGGCTGCTATTGGTTTTTGTTGGTTAGGCACAGTGCCTCTCACCTCTGGTTTGGTGCGGCAGATTTTTGGAGCTCGATACATGTCGACACTATACGGTCTAGTGTTTTTCACCCACCAAGTGGGTAGTTTTTTAGGTGCTTGGGTGGGTGGGCTAGTGTATGACTACTACGGCTCTTACGAGCCAATTTGGTGGTCAACCGTGGTACTGGCATTCTGCGCAGCCCTGATCCACTTACCGATTAATGAGCGCCCAGTTCCACGCTTAACACTAGCGACCGCTGCCTAACATTAGTGATCGCTTAGCGAGAATTTAAAGGCTTAGAGGCACAGTTTCATAGTTCCAGACTGAGCCTAAGTACCTACATCCCTGTCTCTTGATCACAAGTCATTCAGTCTGAGTTAGCGATAACGCCAACTCTGCTGACTCAACCATATCAGCCAATTTTAACCATCCTTGACATAAAGCCTTTATCCCAACCCGCCCATTCCTTTTACTATCATACCAACCTGCTAGCGCTGCGATTGCATAATATAACCAATAAAGTGATGGGGCTCTGTTGTGTAAAGGAGCCAGCGGAGCGGACTTTCTTGGTCACTCTCTTTTTCTTGGCAAATGATAATATTAACGTTAAGCTCATCCAACCCTGTGCTCGCTTAGGCTTAGCGAATGTGATTGGTTGGTAACTAAGGGTCATCTGCGCTTTCCGGGCTTTTCTACCCCCTCGCTGTTTAACATTGACTGTGTAACAACATTGGCCTTGT
>NVWU01000041.1 GCA_002733765.1 Colwellia sp.
ATTGAGTTTCAATGGTAGCTTAGCTCAAATAGTCAGGTTGCTAGTTGGTTTACCGTATAGTTCACCAGGCGCAATACCCCAGCAAATGAAACACTTTTACACCATGGCTGAAAGCTTAATCTTAGCACCTCGAAGGGAAAGAACATTCCCTAGAGTGGTAAAGCCAAGGCCTCAGCGATATGCTAGAAACAAAAATGCCGCTCACCTTAAGTGAACGGCATTAGCCTATATGGCTCTTTTTTTATACCTGTTATTTATAGCAATTACACTAACTCAATGATAATTTTCAAATATCATAAATTTCAGACATAAAAAAACCACTTCCTAAAAAGTGGTTTTCACATAATACAGTTGAGTATTACATCGTTGCTTATTTAGCGCTACGACCATCACGTTTACGTTCATTCTCTTTTAAAAGCTTTTTACGTATACGGATATTTTCAGGTGTTACTTCGACCAACTCATCATTATCAATAAACTCTAACGCTTGCTCTAATGACATTAAAATAGGTGGCGTTAATGTTTGTGCTTCATCAGTACCTGAAGAACGTACGTTAGTTAATTGCTTACCTTTAAGCGCATTAACCGTTAAATCGTTATCACGACTATGAATACCAATAACTTGACCTTCATAAACATCAACACCGTGCCCAATCATCATACGGCCACGTGATTGTAAATTAAAGATTGCATTGGTTAAGGCTTTACCCGTTGCGTTAGCGATCATTACACCATTTTTACGTTGACCGATATCACCACCTTTATGAGGGCCATATTCAAAGAACGTATGGTAAATCAAACCTGAACCTGACGTTAAAGTCATAAATTCAGTTTGGAAACCGATTAAACCACGACTTGGCATAATGAAGTCCATACGAATACGACCCGTTCCATCTGGTGCCATATCTGTTAATTCGGCTTTACGGATACCCATTTTTTCCATGATCGAACCTTGATGCTGCTCTTCTACATCAATGGTTACCGTTTCATAAGGTTCTTGTAATACGCCATCAATCATACGTTCAATAACTTCTGGACGAGAAACAGCTAATTCAAAACCTTCACGACGCATGTTTTCAATTAATATGCCTAAATGAAGCTCACCACGACCTGATACTTTAAATTTATCAGGATCATCAAGCTGTTCAACACGTAAAGCAACGTTATGTACTAATTCTTTATCTAAACGCTCTTTAATATTACGTGAGGTAACAAACTTACCTTCTTGGCCACAAAATGGTGAAGTATTCACTTGGAAAGTCATGTTAATGGTTGGCTCATCAATAGATAACGCCGGTAAACCTTCAACTTCTTGAGGACAACAAATAGTATCCGAAATTTTTAATTCACCTAAACCAGTAATGGCGATAATATCGCCGGCAAAACCTTCAGCGATATCGTGACGCTCTAAACCTAAGTAACCAAATACTTTACCAACTTTACCGTTATGCACACCGCCATTAGCAAGCTGCACAGTTACTTGTTGATTAGGCTTAACACTACCGCGTTTAATACGACCAACACCGATTACGCCTAAATATGAGCTATAATCAAGTTGTGAAATTTGCATTTGAAAGGCACCTTTAGGATCGGCATCTGGCGCAGGAACTTCAGCAATAATAGTATCAAATAAAGGTGTCATGTCAGTGCCAATTTCACCTTCTTCAAGTGAGGCCCAACCGTTAATTGCCGAAGCGTACACTACTTTAAAGTCTAACTGCTCATCAGTAGCACCAAGGTTATCAAATAATTCGAAAACTTGATCCATAACCCAATCAGGACGAGAACCTGGCTTATCAACTTTATTAATAACTAAAATTGGTTTTAAACCTTGAGCAAAAGCTTTTTGCGTTACAAAACGCGTTTGTGGCATAGGGCCTTCTTGTGCATCAACAATCAATAGTACTGAATCAACCATTGACATAACGCGCTCTACCTCACCACCAAAATCAGCATGGCCGGGAGTATCAACGATGTTTACACGGTAATCGCCCCAGTTAACAGCGGTATTTTTAGCTAAAATAGTAATACCACGTTCTTTTTCAATATCGTTTGAATCCATCACACGTTCGTCATGGCCAGCACGCGCATCTAAAGTACCTGATTGCTCAAGTAATTTATCAACTAAAGTGGTTTTTCCGTGGTCAACGTGAGCAATAATTGCCACATTTCTTAATTTATCTAACACAGGCTTTACTCGCTGTTACTATCGTTTATTGCTATTCCAGTGGAATACCGAAACAGGGTTATAATTTTGCGCGCATTATACAGCGATTTTGTTCGAAAAGAAATCAATAAGAGCATTTCCTTTTATTATTAATATACACCTCGATAAAATAAGTGTTTGAATGCTACTCACACCGTCATAACGTTAAGTGATCTCAAAAAACAATCTACACACAAGAACGCCGCTATACGCCATTATGTGTGTGGCAATATTTGAATGAACAATGCAATATGCATATTAATAACTTACTTATTGGAATAGTTTTGATGTACGTTAAACATATTGTTCATGACTATATTTAAAATGCCTGTTAGAATTTAATTACTTACATATTTTACTAAAAATTTAGCATTAACCACACTGGAGAGACAAAATGTCACAAGCAGTATTCGATTTAATTAAAGAACACGATGTCAAATTTGTTGACCTTCGTTTTACCGATTCGAAAGGTAAAGAGCAACACATTTCAATTCCTCATCATCAAGTGACTGAAGATTTTTTTGAAGAAGGTAAAATGTTTGATGGCTCTTCAATTGAAGGTTGGAAAGGCATTGATGAATCAGACATGGTGATGATGCCTGATGCATCTACTGCTATTTTAGACCCGTTCACTGAAGCATCAACATTAAATATCCGCTGTGATATTGTTGAACCTTCTACTATGCAAGGTTACAGCCGTGATCCTCGCTCTGTTGCAAACCGCGCTGAAGAATATCTACGTAGTACCGGTATTGCTGATACCGTATTAATTGGTCCTGAACCAGAGTTTTTCGTATTTGATGATGTTCGTTTTCATACCGATATGAGCGGTTCTTTCTTCAAAATTGATGATAAAGAAGCTGCTTGGAACTCAGGTACTGAATATGAAGAAGGTAACATGGGACATCGTCCTGGTGTTAAAGGTGGTTATTTCCCAACGGCACCGGTAGATTCGTCACAAGATCTTCGCTCAGCCATGTGTTTAGTCATGGAAGATATGGGCTTAGTTGTTGAAGCACATCACCATGAAGTTGCGACTGCGGGTCAAAACGAAATCGCTTGTCGTTTTAATACAATGGTTAAAAAAGCTGATGAAGTACAAATATACAAATACGTTGTTCATAATGTAGCACATGCTTACGGTAAAACAGCGACTTTCATGCCTAAGCCTATCGTTGGTGATAACGGTACCGGTATGCACGTTCATCAATCACTTGCTAAAGATGGCGTTAACTTATTTGCTGGTGATAAATACGGCGGATTGTCTGAAATGGCTATTTACTATATCGGTGGTATCATCAAGCATGCTAAAGCTTTAAATGCTTTTACTAATGCCTCTACTAACTCATATAAGCGTCTTGTTCCAGGTTTTGAAGCACCGGTAATGCTTGCGTACTCTGCACGTAACCGTTCAGCGTCTATTCGCATTCCAATTGTACCAACGCCTAAAGCAATGCGTATCGAAGTTCGTTTCCCTGATCCAACGATGAACCCTTACTTAGGCTTCACTGCTATGTTAATGGCTGGCCTTGACGGTATCAAAAACAAAATCCATCCTGGCGATGCCATGGATAAAGATTTATACGACTTACCTGCTGAAGAAGCGGCTGAAATTCCACAAGTTTGTGCTTCATTAGAAGAAGCATTAAATAGTTTAGAAGCTGACAATGACTTCTTAACAGCTGGTGGCGTTATGGATATTGATATGATCAATGCTTATATTGGTCTTAAGCGTCAAGAAGTTGAATTATTAAACTCTTCTACTCACCCAGTAGAGTATGCTATGTACTACAGCGTTTAAGCACTTAAATACAATCGAATAAAAAGCTCACTTAGGTGAGCTTTTTTGTATTTAAAATTCAAGTAGATAAATTTTTAAGTAGTAAACCTTAACTTTTTTGTATAAATTAGAGTTACCTATCTAACTATTTTATTGTGCTTGAAAATATCTTAAGGAACAAGATATACTTAATTTACTATGATTAAAATTTTACTACTTGCATTACTGATTTTATCTATAGCGACTCCTGTTTACAGCAGTTCCGCTAAAATTTATGTATGGCGCAGTGAAAAAGGCGTATTAGTTTACTCTGACACACCTAGACCAGGTGCTGAAGAAGTTAAAACTAAAAAAGGAAATGTCATAAAGTCATTTAAGAATATCGAAACTCAAACATTAGATATTAAAACCAAAAAAATTACAGAAGAGTATCAAGTAGTAATCAACCAGCCAAAAGATAACTCAACCATTCGAGACAACACCGGTTCAGTTTATATTAGCGGTAGTATTAAACCAATATTTAAACGCGGTCTAAAGATTCAATTAATCGTTGATGACAAACCTCATTTAAAGCCTCAAGCACACACCATGTTTTCATTACGTAATATAGATCGTGGAGAACACCAAATAAAAATGAAATTGCTTAATGAAAAGGGCAAGGTTATTGCATCATCTAAAGCTATAACGTTTTATATGCACCGAGCTTCGGTAAATTAGCCTCAAATAGCGGCATACATCGCTGCAAATAAAATTTTTCTAGAATATACTAAAGTCACGCACTAATTTAGTGCAACCTTAGTATGTATATGAGGCATTATGTTGCATCAAAGAAAAGAAATTCAACAACTCAAGTTACAATACCAGCAAACATTAGCAAATCAGCTAGTAACCGCTGTACTTATCCTCGATCAAAACCTAACTATTTGTTATGTCAATCCGGCCGCTGAAGCTTTACTGATAAAAAGTTTGTACAAACTTTATGGCGCGTCATTTGAATTGATTTTTACTAACACTTCAATCAGTAAATATCGCCTAGAGCAACTACTTGCTACAGGCCAAGAGTTTACCGACAGTGATATTTTCATACAATTTAATAAAAGCCATCCATTTACTGCTGAAATAACCGCTTCAGCAGTCGAATTCGATAGAGTTCCCCATGTGTTATTAGAATTCAAACAGATTGATCAACAAAAGAAAATCAGCCTAGAAGTATTCCAACAGCAGCAATGGATTTCTGCCCGTGATTTAATTAAAGGCTTAGCACACGAAATAAAAAACCCGCTAGGGGGTCTACGCGGTGCTGCACAATTGCTGAGTAAAGAGCTAAACGCAGATCAACAAGAATATACCGACATGATCATTGAACAAGCCGACAGGTTAACTAACTTGGTCGATCGTTTACTTGGTCCGAACCAATTACCGCAAATGCAACATCACAATATTCACTCGGTGTTAGAAAAAGTCTATCAAGTAATCAGTTATTCAAATGAGCACAAAATAATAATAAAACGTGATTATGACCCCTCTATTCCGCTTATTAACTGTGACCAAGAGAAAATTCAACAAGCGGTATTAAACATTGTCAATAATGCCATTCAAGCGATAGAAAAACACCATCATATTACGCTGCGTACTCGTATTGCGAGCAATAAAACCCTCAATGGTAAACTGATAAAACTCGCGGTAAAAATTAGTATCATTGATGATGGTCCAGGTATTCCTACTAAAATTCAAGACACACTTTTTTATCCGATGGTATCAGGGCGTTCGAACGGCACAGGCCTAGGTTTGTCTATCGCACAAACACTCATAAAACAGCATAATGGCAAGCTATATTGTCATAGTAGACCCGGGCACACAGAGTTTGTAATTTTATTACCTTTAACGCAAGAAGCATTAAAATCAGCACCCTAATATCTTAACTTAACAACATTCACCAGAGAGAAAAGAAAATGATAACCGAGCAAGTATGGATAGTTGATGACGATAGCTCAATCCGTTGGGTTTTAGAAAAAGCTTTTGCAATCGCAAATATTAGCACCGCTTCATTTGAAAACGCTAAGAATTTGTTAGTTGCCTTAGATCATGACCAACCAGAAGTGATTATATCTGATATTCGCATGCCAGATATCGATGGGATGATGTTACTTAACTCGATTAGTAAAGAACACCCTAATATTCCTGTCATTATCATGACGGCTCACTCAGACCTAGAGAGTGCAGTTAATGCCTATCAGGGTGGCGCTTTTGAGTATTTACCCAAACCGTTTGACATGGATGAAGCAGTAACATTAACTAAACGAGCGCTTAGTCATGCACGTGAGCAAAATGCAAATAGACAACAAAAAGACAGTGCACCTCTTGCCGCTGGTTTAATTGGTGAAGCGCCCGCAATGCAAGAAGTTTTTCGCGCAATAGGGCGATTATCACGTTCCAGTATTAGTGTCTTAATAAATGGTGAATCAGGTACTGGTAAAGAGTTAGTGGCCCATGCCTTACATTCTCACAGCCCAAGAACAAAAGCGCCTTTTATACCGCTAAACATGGCTGCAATACCTAAAGATCTAATAGAGTCTGAATTATTCGGCCATGAAAAAGGAGCCTTTACTGGCGCAAATGCTGTTCGCCAAGGACGCTTTGAACAAGCCCATGGCGGCACATTATTTCTCGATGAAATAGGCGATATGCCGTTAGAAATTCAAACTCGTCTGCTTCGTGTTTTATCAGACGGTCAGTTCTACCGTGTTGGTGGCCATTCACCTGTGCAAGTAGATGTACGAATAATTGCTGCTACTCACCAGAATTTAGAAGATCGCGTCAATAATGGTGAATTTCGAGAAGACTTATTTCATCGTCTTAATGTCATTCGTATTCATTTACCTAGCTTGCGCGAACGAAAAGAAGATATAGCACAATTAAGTCAACATTTTTTAAAGCAAGCGGCCAATGAATTGAGTGTTGAGCCAAAAGCCATCAGTAAAAAAGCCGCCGCTTTCCTACAAAACTGCCAGTGGCCAGGTAATGTAAGACAGCTTGAAAATATATGTCGTTTTTTAACCGTCATGGCAAGTGGACAAGAAATATTACTGGAAGACTTACCCAGTGAACTAACACAAAGAACCATGCAAAATAGTCCGCAATCTTCATCTTGGCAAGTGGCATTGAGTGATTGGATGGATCAGGAGTTAGCTCAAGGCAGAAGTGCAATTTTAGACACTGCGCAACCAGAATTTGAAAAAATAATGCTAGAGCGAGCACTATTGTTCACCCAAGGACACAAACAAGATGCAGCAAAAAAACTTGGCTGGGGAAGAAATACATTAACCAGAAAGTTGAAGGAACTAAATATTTAAAGGTGGCTTAGTTTCTTCATTGGATGTCTATATAAGTCTAATATGGACTCTTAGGCTGTATGCTGAGGTTCTAATGAAGAAATTTTATGGGAATATAATATCTTTACAAACTACACGCTTCATCATCGCACTGCTTACAGTTATTGCATAGCTTGATATTAATAAAATGAGCAGCAATGATTAAACTAGCGCCACCAATAATAAAATAGGGCTCTAACGCTTCTGAAAAGTCATGTTTTATCCAATATAGCGCCACACCTAAATACAGTAAGTAAAATGGATATAATTGTTTATGGTAACGTTTAAAGCCAGAAAATAAGGCGACTGTTCCCAATGCAGCAGTGGTTAGCAGAAAAACATGCTCCCATGCATGATCAGCTAAAAAGCTCAAACCTAGCAATGGTAAAATAGGAAGAAGGATAGGTAAAAGAATGCAATGTAATGCACAAAGTGATGTTGCGGTAATGCCTATTCTATCTAACATAGTTAACCTAGGAGGAAAGTGTCAGGAAAAATTCTTGACTAAAATGAGATAATATCACAATTGAGATACTATAACATTAGTTTTAAAAAAACTTGTTACCTTTTAACACCGAGCAACAGGAAAACTTATTACTTGTTCGATATGATCTGCTTGTAATGCCAACATTATCAAACGATCTACCCCTAAAGCGACTCCTGAACATTGCGGTAAACCTTGAGATAAAGCCGCGATAAAATTCACTTCAACTGACTTAGTTTGAATAAATAAATTTTCCCTCTTATTGTTATCTTCTTGAAAACGTTTAAGTTGTATATCAACATCTGTTAATTCATTAAAGCCATTAACAAGCTCTACACCTTGATAGTAGCATTCAAAACGTTGTGCAACTCTACTATCTTCACAGCAGATTTTAGCAAGAGACGCTTGCGAACACGGAAAATTATACACAAAACAAGGTGACTCATTACCTATATGTGGCTCAATTAATTCACTAAATATAAACTGTAATAAAATATCATTATCTTGTTCGACAGTTAACCATTCGCTTAATTTATCATGCTGCTTAATTACGGTTAGTAATTGTTCCCGAGTAGCGATTAATGGATCTAAACGAAGATGCGCTAAAAATAAATTTTGATAGGTAGTTTGTGTTGGCTCTTTACAGGATAAGACTACTTTAAGTAATTCTCCCACCTCTTCCATGAGCGTAAAGTGATCAAAACCTAAACGATACCATTCTAATAGGGTAAATTCAGGGTTATGAAATCGCCCTGCTTCTTCATGACGAAAGGCTTTAGCTATTTGAAAAATACAGCCGTAACCTGAAGCGAGCAAGCGTTTCATATGAAACTCAGGGGAGGTTTGTAAATACAAATTTGTTCCGTGCTCAGTAGAGCTATCGCCAAGGAAATTATATCGACAAGTTATCGCTTCTAGATGCACGTCAGTGATTGTTCCTTGAGACAAAGCAGGGGTTTCCACTTCAACAACGTTACGTTCATTAAAAAACTGACGCATTTTCTGTAATACTTGCGCACGTTTCTGTGCATATTCCCACGTTAGCGTTGGTTGCCAAGACATATAAAGTACGAGTCCTATAAAATAAAAAAGGCCGCATGAGCGACCTTTAAAATGACAATTAAAATTTCTTTGCTTGATAACCAACAGGTTAACAAAGCGCGGACACGGAATTGACGCTAGTCAATGAGTATCCGCAATGCAGTTAACATAAGGTTAACTGCAAAGAAATGTTAATTAATCCATAATCTTAGAAACAACACCAGCACCAACAGTACGGCCACCTTCACGGATTGCGAAGCGTAAACCTTCGTCCATCGCTACTGGGTTGATTAGCTCWACAACAAACTTCAAGTTGTCGCCWGGCATTACCATTTCAACACCTTCAGGAAGCTCTACAGCACCTGTGATATCTGTKGTACGGAAGTAAAACTGTGGACGGTATCCTTTAAAGAATGGCGTATGACGACCACCTTCATCTTTMSWWARTACGTATACTTCTGATTCGAATTTAGTGTGWGGTAARATTGAACCWGGMGCACATAGTACTTGACCACGTTCWACRTCTTCACGTTTAAGACCACGTAAAAGAACRCCACAGTTCTCGCCAGCACGACCTTCGTCAAGMARYTTACGGAACATTTCAACACCAGTACAMGTWGATTTTTGTGTATCWCGGATACCAACAACTTCTACTTCTTCRCCMACTTTGATRATACCACGTTCAACACGACCMGTTACAACAGTACCACGACCWGARATTGAGAAWACRTCTTCGATAGGCATGATGAATGCACCGTCGATTGCACGCTCTGGCTCTGGAATGTAAGTATCTAATTGGTCTGCAAGTTCAATGATTTTTGCTTCCCATTGCTCTTCGCCGTTCAATGCACCAAGTGCTGAACCTTGAATCACTGGTAAGTCATCACCTGGGAAATCATATTCGCTAAGAAGTTCACGMACTTCCATTTCTACTARYTCTAATAATTCTTCGTCATCTACCATGTCACATTTGTTCATGAATACGATGATGTAAGGAAYACCAACYTGACGWSMTAACARGATGTGCTCACGWGTYTGWGGCATAGGACCRTCWGTSGCAGCWACTACNAAGAWWRCSSCMNTCCATYTGWGCAGCACCAGTGATCATGTTTTTRAYGTAATCAGCRTGKCCTGGGCARTCTACGTGKGCRTAGTGACGWRYAGSWGTATCRTACTCWAYGTGWGAAGTAKWGATRGTRATACCACGYKCWYKYTCTTCAGGAGCATTATCGATTTGGGCGAAATCTTTAACTTCACCACCGTGTACTTTGGTTAATACCGCAGAGATAGCGGCTGTTAGTGTTGTTTTACCGTGATCAACGTGTCCGATTGTACCAACGTTTACATGTGGTTTCGTACGTTCAAATTTTTCTTTAGCCATTTTAAGATACCTCTGGGTATAGAATTAAGTTTATTTTTACAATGTTTGAAACTATAAGGATAGAATAATCTAAGGAATGGTGCTGATAGGCAGATTCGAACTGCCGACCTCACCCTTACCAAGGGTGCGCTCTACCAACTGAGCCATATCAGCATTAAATCACAAAGATTGGAGCGGGTGGCGGGAATCGAACCCGCTTCATCAGCTTGGAAGGCTGAGGTAATAGCCAGTATACGACACCCGCAAACTCTATCAGATTATATCTGTTCAAAGTTTACGTGTTTCCGTTTAAAAGAAACATAATCTAAAAATATGGTGGAGGGAGGTGGATTCGAACCACCGAAGGCTGAGCCGTCAGATTTACAGTCTGATCCCTTTGGCCACTCGGGAACCCCTCCAGTATATTTACCCACTTCGCCTAAGTGAAGTAGTATTAATGGTGCCGACTGCCGGAGTCGAACTGGCGACCTACTGATTACAAGTCAGTTGCTCTACCAACTGAGCTAAGTCGGCACTACATTAAGTGGTGCGAATTCTAGAGTAATGTTTTACTGCTTGCAAGTGTAAAATTGAAAAAAACTAATGTTTTTATCGGTTTTATGCGTGTTTGATGTTTTTTTATCCAAAGCGTGATTAAATTTATTTTAAAGCACATTAAATATATGCTTGCAGGCCAATAAAAACTAGATCTTTAATCACAGTACAGCGACGTGAGAGTAATGAAGCTAACGTTCGTCCATTTCCACCCGTTAATAAAATTTCATCAATAACCACACCTTGTTGATCACTTTGTGAAACTGCTAAATTTATTGCGCCAATAGTTGCAGCCCATGTCGCATTATTAACATTTTCAGAGCTACTAGCACCAAAAGATACACTTGCTGTTTTAGCTAAATCCGCTTGGACTTGACTGGTATTATCCAGAACACAGCTAAAAAGTGTCTCTATTCCAGCTAAAATCCAACCTCCTTGATGTACACCACTCGCTGCAAGCAAATCAATAGTGGTTGCGGTACCAGCATCAATTATTAAAATATTTTTATTTGGGTATAGTGTATTAGCCCCTATTAGCGTTAGCCAGCGGTCAACACCTAATTGACTCGGTTGATGATATGCTGAAATAACATCATTTTTACATTTTTCACTGACGACTTGCTGATAATTTATATTATGCTTCTGACACCACAGTTCAATTTTATCTGCCAGTGCATTACGACTAACACTCGCAATAATTAACTTATCAATTTTATTGAAATATCCAGTCAAGTAGTCACTTGATAACAATTCATTAGGCAGACTGTGAACAGCACCTCTACTTCCCTTACTAACAATACAAAACTTTGTCCTACTGTTACCTATATCAACTAAAGCAATCATTCATCGCCTCTAAGACTCACTTCACCACCGTAAATAGGCTTTACTTGACCATCAATTTCAAGTAATAAAGCGCCTTGGTTATTGATACCTCTACAAATTCCTTTTGTAACCCTTTCTCCGGTAAGTAATTTAACCCGCTTATTTAAATAAATATCGTGAGTATGCCATTCATCTAGCATTCCGATTAATCCTTCACTCTGGTGTTGTAATAATCGAGTATGTAAACATGAAATTAATTGCGCACTTAACGCATTCCTATCAATTTTAGTATCGCTATGGCTTTGTAAATCAGTCCAACGCTGATCGATTCTTTCTGCAGCTTCTACCGGCATATCTAAATTTAAACCGATACCAATAACACTATGACTCGGCTCTAAGGCTTGCCCTTCAAGATCTATTAATATACCGGCTAATTTGACACCTTCTATATAAATATCATTTGGCCATTTTAACTGCACTTGTATTCCACTAACGGCGAATACCGCATCGCTAACCGCTAACGCACTCAGTAAACTCAAGCCCATCGCTGCGGATAGACCTTGCTCCAGATACCAATACATAGACAAATAAATTTGAGAGCCAAAGGGTGAAACCCATTCTCGTCCACGCCGACCTCGACCGGCACTTTGATATTCGGCCAAACAAACTTGCCCTTGAGTCAGCTGATTCGGTAATCGGCGCATTAAATAATCATTAGTTGAATCTATCAAACTGTGCACTTCAATTTCAGGCTTGATGCAGTTTTTATTCTGAGGGATTAACAATAGTATTTTGCGTTTGTTAAGCAGATATAAAGGCTTCGCCAATTTATACCCCTTACCAGTAACACTAAAAATATCTAGTCCCATATTTACAAGCGCTTTTATATGAGTAGAAATAGCAGTTCGACTAATACCTAACTGCTTACCAACTTCTTGCCCGGATACAAACTCTCCACTTGCTAATGCTTTGATGAGATGTTCTCTTACTACTTTTGCCATACTATTCACTCTCGGAATCGATAACTAAATGATTAAAGCTTTGTTCACCATTCACTGTAATCATTCTAACTTCTGGTGATATCGAAATATTAAATTTAGTTAAGACTTGCTGTTGCACATGTTTTGCTAACGCTACAATATTTTGACCCCGTTCACTAGAATAATTAACTAAAACTAATGCTTGATTTTCATGTACACCAACACCATTCTTACAATATCCTTTCAAGCCTGCCTGCTCTATCAACCAACCAGCGGCAAGTTTAATTGAGCCATGATTTTGAGGATAAAAAGGAATTTCTGGATAACATTTTTTTAATAATATAAGTGTTTGCTCAGTAACAATTGGGTTTTTAAAGAAACTACCTGCATTAGGTAATTTACGTGGATCGGGTAACTTCATCTGGCGTAAACTTATCACTCGATCCATCACTGCTTTAGCTGAAGGAGTATCACCAAGGTCACTTAACCCCGCATAAGATAAATTAGCCTGCCATGATTTAGGAAAACTAAAGACTACCTCGGTTATAATTCCCTTGTTATATAATGTTTGTTTAAAAATGCTATCACGATAAGAAAACTGACAACTATTTTTATTTATTTCTTTAATAACTTTACTCGAAAATTCAAACCATTTCACTTGTGTACAAAAATGTGAGAGCTCTAGTCCATAAGCACCAATATTTTGTACTGGCGCGGCGCCAACACTACCAGGAATGAGTGCTAAATTCTCTAAGCCATAAATACCCTGTTCTATACACAGGCAAACAAAATCGTGCCAATTTTCAGCAGCACCAACACTGACAATATAATTATCCGGTGTTTCTAAAATGCTTATGCCTTTAAATTCAGGTTTAATGATAATAGGTGCGTGATGATCAACAAATAAAGTATTACTACCATCTCCAAGAATATAGAATGAACTGTCATGTAAATCAGGTAACTGCTCTAGATCAACAACAGTTTTAGGAAAATAAATCGTTGGGGTAATCGCTTTAATATTAAAACTATTATAATTTTGTAAGGAAAACTGATGACTAAATTCCATAAGTGCTTAATTGGTATTTTTGAATAATCTCATTGTACTTAATATTCAAATCAACGCCAGTTAAAGGACAACTAGAATGAGAATTCAATAACAAAACTAAAAACTAGTATAGGATAATTATGTTCTTACATTTTTGTCCAATATTTCAGCAAACACCAGACAGCAAAAAGCCCGTTACTTTCGTAACGGGCTTTTCTTAATAGAAGCTTAGCAATGTCCTACTCTCACATGGGAACTCCCACACTACCATCGGC
>NVWU01000020.1 GCA_002733765.1 Colwellia sp.
TGCTTGAAGCGCTTCAGTGAAAACTTTTTGTGATTCAATCGCTGTCGCTAAATCTGTTTGCTCTGATAACGCTTTAGTTTGCGCTACGCTATCATTCATGATGGTAGTAATTAATGCCGCTTGTTGATTGATTAATTGCTCAACCGTTTTAGTGTTAATTTCAACAAGTGTGTTAAATGGCTTCATCGCCGTAGAGAACTGGTCTGCATTATTTAATGACTTCATTGCAGTAGTAAATTGTTCTGTTAATTGTGTAAACATAATTAAGGTTCCTTTTAGTTTTGTTTTATACTGCGGCGCAGCAATTAGATTCAAATCTAGTGTAATTGGTTAAAAGATGGTCGTCAATGTTTTTTTGCTGCGCTGCATCAATACTTTAGATTTTCGCCATAAGCATATGATATTAATTAAAAACAAACAAAAAGCCTTCGTAAATTGAAAGCTTAAGCATTTATAAAAAATTAATACGTTTTAGGAGCAACTTTCACTGCGGCTTTTGGCGCAACTTTCACTGCCGCTTTTGGCGCAACTTTCACTGCCGCTTTTGGCGCAACTTTCACTGCCGCTTTAGGCGCAACTTTCACTGCCGCTTTAGGCGCAACTTTTGCTTCAGCTTTAGGCGCAACTTTTGCTTCAGCTTTAGGCGCAACTTTCACTGCCGCTTTAGGCGCAACTTTCACTGCCGCTTTAGGCGCAACTTTCACTGCCGCTTTAGGCGCAACTTTCACTGCCGCTTTTGGCGCAACTTTCACTGCGGCTTTAGGCGCAACTTTCACTGCGGCTTTTGGCGCAACTTTCATTGCGGCTTTTGGCGCAACTTTCACTGCGGCTTTTGGCGCAACTTTCACTGCAGCTTTTGGCGCGGCTTTCACTGCGGCTTTTGGCGCAACTTTCACTGCAGCTTTAGGCGCAACTTTCACTGCAGCTTTTGGCGCGGCTTTAGGTTTTTCTTCAAGAATATTTTTTGGAGCAACAGGTTGATTTTCAGTTAACGCCTGAGTTGTTTTAGTTGAAAGTACTGATAAAGAGTCATTAAGGATAGCTTCAGCATCTTTTTGGGCCTTGGTAAAGGTGTCAGATGTTTCTTTTATCGCTTCAGTCAATTGGCTCTGCACATCAGCACTAAATTTTGATTGTTTTGCAATCAAATTAGTGATGTCAGTAGTTGCTGAAATATTTCGACTAAATGAAAGACTGTCATCAATCAAGCTTGCAATCAGCAATCCTTGTTGATGTGCAACAATGCTTGCTGTTGATATATTTAGCTCGACCAATTTATCAATTGGTTTTTTTAATGAGCTCTGAAATAACTCTGAAAATTGATTAAACATGCATATCTCCTAAAATTTTGCTGCTTAGCAGCATTACTTGGTGAGAATTTAACCAATTTTTCAGTGTGGAGTCAACCATTATTTTGTTGCAGTGCAACAAAAGTTTATTTTTTATCTTCAGGCGTTTTAATTTTACCCCACATATTCATGTTTTTTTCAACAATACTGCTAAATAAACCAAAGGGAGAATTTTTATTAATGCCACTGCTCAGTTTTAAAATGTCATCTTGATGCTCAATAAAAGCAGAAAGACTTTGCTCAAGAAATTCTTGTAAGTAGTCTTGATTATCATTGCCATAAAAACATATCAACCGCTTTAATAAAGTATTGGTTAATAATGATTGCCGCTCACTAGTCTCTTCTTCACTTATAATTTGAATTAAAATACTACGCGTTTTATCTTCATCTGTTTTTGAGTCAACTATTTGAAATTCTTGATTCGCAATAACTAATTCTCGAATATAATCCAAATTGACATAATGACTCTGTGAAGTGTCATAAAGACGACGATTTGGATATCTTTTAATTTTGATCAACGGCAACCTCGGGGTGGTTATTAATTTTGACTTACGCTATCTACTAACCATTTAGAGGAAGTAGGCTTAACATGCAGTATAACAGAGATACGGTTTATAAAAAAAGCGACCTTTCTGGTCGCCTTTCAAATGAACTATCAGGTTAGCAAGATAATTCCAAAAATAGGTAATGATCTATGACATAGGCTAAATACGTTTTCTAACGTAGCTACCTGGGGCCGCTTCAATACTTGCATACTTTTTAGAACCTTGTTTACGTGCTGTAACTTGCTTACCTGATTGAGGAACAACCCATTCTTCCCAATCGGCCCACCAAGAACCTTCTTTTTTAGTGGAACCTTCAAACCACTGCTCAGCTGAGTCAGAAAGTTCATCATTAACCCAATGTGGATACTTACCGTGATCTACAGAATTAATAACACCGGCTAAATGACCAGAGCCCGCTAAAACAAATCTTGTTGGTCCAGAAAGCGCTTTTGCGCCTTTATATGATGCTTGCCACAAAACAATATGATCGGCAATTGTCGCTAAGAAGTAACTGGGCGTCTCAATTTTACTGAGTTCAATAGGGACGCCTTCAACTTCAACAGCGCCATCTTTTATTAAATTATTATATTGATAGGTATTGGTCATATAAAAATCAAAGGTTTCTGCTGGTAAGTTTGATGAATCACTGTTCCAGTATAAAATATCAAACGGCGCAGGATCTTTACCCTTGAGGTAATTATTAACAAAATAAGACCAAAACAAACTATTTTCACGTAGCATACTGAAGGCTAAACCAAGTACACGACCATCTAATATACCTTTTTCTTTAATATCCTTTTTCAAGAAAGGTATCATTTTTTCAGAAAGATAAACACCGATTTCACCCGGCTCTTCAAAATCTAATAATGTTGTTAAAAAGGTCAATGAGTTTATTCTATTATCACCTTTTGCCAATAAGTATGATTGGGTTGTTGCTAACAACGTTCCACCAATACAATAACCAACAACATTTACTTTGCTCGATTTAGTTAATTCTTCAATAACATCAAGTGATGCGATTGGCCCTTCTTTCATATAGTCATTAAAGCCTTTATGAGAAAGTGTTTTATCAGGATTTACCCATGAAATAACAAATACCGTATGACCCTGACCTACAGCCCATTTGATCAGCGATTTTTGTTCATCCATGTCCAAGACATAATATTTATTAATAAAAGGTGGGACAAACAATAAAGGGACTTCATTGACTTTTTTAGTGGTGGCTTTGTACTGTATAAGCTGCATTAAGTCATTTTGGTAAATTATATCACCTGGGGTGTAAGCTAAGTCTTCCCCTAAAGTAAACGCATCCACGTCAGTTTGATTGATTTTAAGGGCATCAGCAGGACTTTTTTGTAAGTCTTGCATAAAGTTTTGTAAGCCCTTGATCAGGTTCTCACCTTTAGAATCTAATATGTCTCGACAAACCTCAGGGTTCGTTAAGGCATTATTACTTGGAGAAACAGAACTGATATATTGTCGAGTATAGAACTTAACTTGCTCTTCAGCTTTAGGATCATCGAAATGCAAAGTATTAACCGTTTCTTGCAGCATAGTAGAATTTAAAAGATAAGACTGTTTTAAATAGTTAAAAACAGGGTTTTCAGACCATTCACTGTCTTTAAACCTTTTATCATTACGTTCCTCTGTTACCACTGACTCAACTTTTGAACCGAGTAATGCTTTAGTCGCGTTTTGCCAAAGCTCAGCTTGCTGAGTCATAAAAGACATCTGTGTACTTAATAACTTAGCAGTATCAACTTTTACCCCTTGAGATAAAAGTTCAGTTAACTTATCTGTATCTAGCATTGATTTTAAATTTTCTTTATCAGGATCACTTAATACCTGTTTAACCATGGTGTTAAATATCTCTGAGTATTGCTCTAAAAAATCTGCTACTTCTTTCTGCTCACTCGATTCCATAATATATCCTTGTAAATAATAGGGTTACAATTTATTTGCCTTTTAAGCAACTGAAAATCACAAATTTAAATTTTTCTTGTAAATTATTAATTTACAATTTAAAAACAATAACAATAACAATAAGATACAAATTTATTTGGTAGTTATCTACTTTAGCCGCATTGCATCAAGCTTAAACACTAACATATAGTGCACGCCTGTATGTAGTAATACTATAGATATATTTGTTTTTGATGCGGTGCAGCAAAGAATTATTGACCAATCTGATATTGCTAGGTATACTCGCTTTAAATCTTTTTGCTGCGCCGCAATATGGAACAGTAATAAAATAAGAATATTAATCAACTCTACTGTAAACGAATCAACCTGAAACATTGATGTATTGGCCTCTTTTAAAAATATTAAGCTCAATACAAAGGATAATACAAGTTGAAAATTTACCTGAAGGATAAAACACATGATGTATCAAAGTTACGATCTATATAGTCGCTCCGCCGAAATGATGAATGGTTTTATCGGGTTGAGTCAGACATTAATGAATAATCCTTACAACCCTTTTGCCAAAACCTTACTAGGTAAAAGCATCAGTGCGGGACTTGATACTGCCTTCCATCATACTAAAGTTTACGATAAACAACCTTTCGATATTAAAACAACAACAATTAATGGTGAAACGGTTAACATTGATGAACAGATTATTTTAACAAAACCTTTTTGTAATTTAATTCACTTCAAACAAGATACTAAGGTGCAACAACCTAAACTTTTTGTGGTTGCTCCACTTTCAGGTCATCATGCAACATTGTTGAAAGCAACAATCGAACGCTTAATTCTAGACCATGATGTTTATATTACTGACTGGTTAGATGCTAAAAACGTTCCTTTATCTGAAGGGGAGTTTGGTTTTGATGATTATGTAACTTACGTAGTCGATTTTATGAAAGAAATTGGCGAAAACACCCATGTATTAGCCGTTTGCCAACCTGCAGTTCAAGCACTAATAGCAACCGCTATATTGGCTAAAGAAAAAGATCCTGCGACACCTAAATCTCTTACAATTATAGCTGGCCCTATTGATACAAGTATCAATCCTAACGATCTCAATAGATATGCAAGTGACAAAGATTTAAGCTGGTTTGAAAATAATGTCATTATGACAGTGCCTACTCGATACCCTGGCGCAGGTAGAAAAGTATATCCTGGCTTTATTCAATTAAGCTCTTTCATAGCAATGAATATGGAGAGTCATGTAAAGAAACATAAAGATTATTTTTCTGATGTTTTTCATGGAAAAGAAGAAGAGTCTAACAGTCACCGTAACTTTTATGATGAATATTTATCGGTATTAGACCTTAATGGTGAATTCTATTTAGAAACCATCGACCGTGTTTTCCTTAATCAAGATTTAGCCAATGGTAAAATGACTTACCATGGTGAGCTTGTTGATTTATCAGCAATAACTGATACCGCATTACATACTATTGAAGGGCAAAATGATGATATTTGTTCATTAGGCCAAACTCAAGCAGCACATAAGTTATGTTCTGGAATTCCAGATGAAAACAAATTGGATCAAGTTTTTGAAGGTGTAGGTCATTTTGGCACATTTAGTGGTTCTGCTTTCCGTAATAGAATAGCACCTAGTATTGCTGAATTTATTGAAAAGCATAACTAATACTTTTTTGATAAAAATAATTTAGTAAATAAAAAAGTAGCTTTGTTTTATCAAAGCTACTTTTTTTTATTCTATCCTCTCGACTCGTTACCAATAAAGATGTACGTTTCAGAGCACACTTTAAATGGTAACAGATATAGAAAACTTGACTATCTTGCTACCCAGCCACCATCTAATACCATGGTTTGTCCTGTCATATTTTTAGCTACATCACTTGCTAGGTAACTTACTGAACCACATATTTCTTCTATATCAATAAACGCTTTTTTCGGCATTGGCGCTAACATAATATTATTAACAACTTCCTCTTCACTAATACCATGTTCTTTAGCCGTATCGGTAATTTGTTTCTCAACCAGCGGAGTTTTTACATAGGCAGGACAAATAGTGTTAATGGTAATATCTTGATCACCTGTTTCTAAAGCAATAACTTTAGAAAAACCTATAATGCCGTGTTTGGCTGCAACATAGGCACTTTTGAATGGAGACGCAACTAAACCATGTAACGAGCCTATATTAATAATACGACCAAAATTATTAGAGCGCATTAAAGGAAGTACTGCTTTGGTCATCATTGCAGGCCCCACTAAAAGTACGTTAGTGATCAATTGCCATTTATCTGCTGGAAATTCTTCTAATTTAGAAACATATTGAATGCCCGCATTATTCACTAAAACGTCAATGCGATTATTAAATTCATCAGCACGAGCAATAACATTATCAATATCGGCTTGAACAGTGACATCAAGTTTAAACGCCAACGCATCTCCACCCGATTGATTAATACTGTGAGCAACCTCTTGAGCTACAGCTAAATTAATATCACTAATAAGGACTTTATAACCTTGTTTAGCTAAGTCTTTTGCTATCCCTAAACCTATACCACTGACAGAGCCTGTTACTAATGCCGTTTTTTTATGTGTCATATTTTCATTCCATAGTTTATTTATTGTTTGTATTTAAACAGGATATAACGATAGCTTACTAATGTTAACTAAACACTTCAATTTTATCTGAGTAAGTACACATTCTTAACTTAAAGAACCGATACAGACCACAATCAAACAAAGTATAATATATAACAAAAAGATATATAATAAGAAAATGAGTAAAAAATAATCAATTATCGAGGAAAAAAGCAACTTTACACACAATGAAGGTCGATTTAACGCTTTAAATCAAATAAAAATCAAAAACCATATCCAAAAATAAAWTTAAAYCCCCCCCCCCCCTACTTAAGTATAGTTAGTTGAATGATTCAGCTTAATATATGATGGATATTGAACAGCAAAGCTCAATACATATGAAGCTTATAAAAAATCGACATAATAATTATTAAATACAACAAGGAATACAATTATGGGACGCATTGCATTAGTAACAGGTGGAACACGTGGAATAGGTGAATCTATTAGCGTTATGTTAAATGAAAATGGTTATACTGTAATAGCGAACTATGCCGGTAATGATCAAGCAGCTCAAGAGTTTACAGAGCGAACCGGTATTCGAACAGCTAAATTTGATGTTGCTGATTTTGAAAGCGTAAGCAAAAGTATTAGTGATATAGAGTCTGAAATTGGGCCTATCGAAATTCTTGTAAACAATGCAGGTATTACCAGAGATGGTACTATGCACAGAATGGACTTTGAGAAATGGAATAAAGTTATTCAAACCAATTTATCTTCTTGTTTCAATACCTCTCGTGCTGTTATTGAAGGTATGAGAGAACGCTCATTTGGGCGTATTGTAAATATAGGCTCTGTTAATGGTCAAGCTGGCCAATATGGTCAAGTGAACTATGCAGCAGCTAAATCTGGTATCCATGGTTTTACTAAAGCACTAGCACAAGAAGGCGCAGCGAAAGGTATTACCGTCAATGCAATTGCACCTGGTTATGTTGCAACAGATATGGTTCGCGCAGTACCTGAAGATGTTTTAGCAAAAATTGTTAAAACAATACCGGTAGGACGTTTAGGCGAACCAGAAGATATTGCTCGCTCTGTATTGTTTTTAGTGGCTGACGAGGCAGGTTTTGTTACTGGCTCAACTTTATCTATTAACGGTGGTCAGCACATGTACTAAATATAAAAGTAGCACATTATAACTTTTATATTATTAACGTAGATGAGCGATCATCTACGTTTTTTATTTATTAACTAATCAAAATTTACCTATTTATCCGACAATCTACTAACCAGCCCCGTATGTAATTTATTTCACTTTTATTATCAAACGTTAAAAATGATAAATTTAAATTTTTCATGCACTGATGCCGATATATTAAAATATACAGCTTATGCTTGCCTTGATTTTCAGTAAGTAACCTCCCAGTGACCGTTATATTGGCTACTATTAATTATACCGTGCGTTTATTATTGCCTTGATCAAATAAATCTGTGACGTTATTTTAATCAATCAAAAGGGTAACTTTTATAGATACTTTATCCTTTTTTAGGTTTCGATAAATAAAGGAAATAGGCAGATGAGATACCCGCAGAAGCAAATATCATACACATCACCATTATTTGGTATCGTGCGGCAATAAAAGGCGATATACCCGAAAGGATTTGCCCGGTCATCATACCGGGCAAAGAAACAATACCAACCGCTAAAAGTGCATTTACGTTAGGGATCATCGATGCTTGAAAAGCGGTATTCCTAGCCTGTTCATAACTAACTTTATTAGCCAATTCAGCGTAAAAACGCTCGCCAGATAAGCTAATGCTATTCATGCTGCTAGCGAACACCATGCCAGCAAGAGGTATAAGTGTTTGTGCATGATACCAAGGAGATAGCTGTAAAACACCTTGGCTGATAATGAATAACGTTAAAAAACCACTAAGTGAAATAGACAATACTGCGCGTTGAAAAAGTTGCCGTTTAGGTGCTCCGATATTATTTAATGCTATCCAACTAGAAAATAGCACCATAATAATCAGTAAAACTAACACTAACCAAGCACTATTTGACTCAAATATATAACCGAGAAAAAATCCTACCAACAATAATTGTACCAACATACGAATTAATGCATGTAGTGTTCTTTTTTGTGGTAACGACCAGTTAAATTGAATAAATAAAACCACCAGTACCGGAATAAAAGCTAAAGCTAACCGCGGTAATTCAATTATTGCTAATGTTTTATCTATCATTAGTTATTATGATTTTTCAGATATAAGCGGCTCAGCAACGGTCATATTATCGATCATTAATTGCACCGTGCGTTTACCGCGAAACTCATTAACATCTAATCGATAAGCTAGATGTACCCATTTTGCTTGTGTATTTGGCCAAGCCTTAACATCAATATTAAAGGCGATACCATCAAAAATTTCACCCTGTTTTTCTACCACAAGTTTAAGGTGCTTTTCGCCAACGATGCGTTGCTGTACCAATTTAAAAGTGTCATCAAATAAGGGTTCAGGGAAATTTTGTCCCCAAGGACCTGCCTCTCGTAACTGTTCGGCAAACGCCAACGTTAAATGGTTAAGAGCTAGTTCACCATCCGATAATATGATGCTTTGTAAATCTTCTGCTTTGAGCCATTGACCGGCTAAATCATTAAACAAGGTTTGAAACGTTTCAAAATTTTGCTGTTTAATTGACAAGCCTGCAGCCATTGCATGACCACCAAATTTAATAATGAGATTAGGATGTTGACTATCAATACGTTCCAATAAATCACGAATATGTAAACCAGGAATTGAACGAGCTGAGCCTTTAATTTCTTGCTGCTCGACATTAACTGAGTCATCATAGCTACCTTTAGCAAAAACAATACAGGGACGATGGAATTTTTCTTTTAATCGCCCAGCAACAATGCCAATAACACCTTGATGCCAGTCTTGTTGATATAAAGCGATAGCATTAGGTAAATTATCTAACGAAAAATTCAGCTGTTTAAAAATAGTTTCAGCCTCCGCTTGCATACCCTGTTCTATTTCACGACGCGCTTTATTTAAATCATCAAGATCAGATGCCATAACACGAGCGCTAGCTAAATCAGGCGCTAATAAACAATTAATACCGTACGACATATCATCTAAACGCCCCGCAGCATTTATTCTTGGGCCTAAAGCAAAACCAAAATCTGAAGCAACTAAGCGCTGTTGATTTTTCTTAGCGACTTCAATTAATGCTTGAATACCCGGACGCGTTTGGCCCGCACGAATACGCTTTAAACCTTGTTCAACTAAAATACGATTATTAGTGTCAAGTGACACCACATCAGCTACCGTTCCTAAGGCAACCAAATCAAGTAGTTGCGCAATATTGGGGTCGTTAACATGGTGTTCAACAAAATAGTTTTTATCTCTAAGATAACTTCTTAGCGCTAACATCAAATAAAAAGCAACTCCTACACCAGCAAGTGACTTACTAGGAAATGGGCAATCAACTTGGTTAGGATTAACAATGGCATCAGCCTTGGGTAGTTCATGGCCGGGTAAATGGTGATCAGTAACAATGACTTGTAAACCAAGCGCTTTAGCACGATTCACACCCGCAACACAGCTAATACCATTATCAACGGTGACTAACATTTGCGCGCCTTGCTTAGCGGCAATGTCAACTATTTCGGGCGTTAAGCCATAGCCGTATTCAAACCGATTAGGAACTAAGAAAGAATGGTTAATACTGCCCATTAACGTTAACGCTACCATCATCAAAGCAGTACTCGTCGCGCCGTCCGCGTCAAAGTCACCAACGATAATAATATTAGTATTATTAATTAAGGCTGAGTGTAATAGCTGACAAGCATCATCTAAACCTTTTAAAGCGTCATCATCTTTATTATTTTTATGTAAATTAAATCCCTGTAAATTACTGACCTTAAGCTCAAGTTGCTGTGCAGATTCAACCCCCCTGCTAGCATAAATTTGTCGAATACTGTCAGGTATCGTAGTAGGTAAATGTTCAATAGCCATTTTTTTACGGCGAATTATTTGTTTATTCATAGGAAAATATTTTTAAACAACTTAATTTAACAACTTAAAGAGTTTGTAATAATTGTTCTAATTGAGCCGGCGGTTGATAACCTGGTACCATCATACCCGTTGATAAAATAATAGCAGGAGTACCATTAACACCAACTTGACGACCAAAGTTAAACTCTCCTTCAATAGGTTTATCACAGACACGATAATCAATACCTTTATTATTTTTAGCATTAGTCATAGCTGTTTTTGAATCTTCACTACACCAAACCGAACGTAAGTCTTTAAAACCTTTAGTATAATTACCAAGACGGTCTTTAATACCAGAGCGAGGATAAGCTAGATAGCGAAAAGTGATACCACGCGCATTATAATCATCCATTTGTTTGTGCATTTTACGACAATATCCACAAGTGATATCAGTAAAAACCGTCACGACATATTTTTCATCTTTAGCTTTATAAACAATCATGTCGTCTTTAAACGTTTCCATCCCTTCCAAACGCATTTTAGCTAAACTTTGTTCCGCTAAGTCAGTTACTCCTGTTACTAAGCTATAAACCTTACCTTGAATGAAATAATCACCATTATAGCTTGAGTAAAATAAGCCTTGATCCGTTATCAATAAAGCAATCCCCGGAACGGGCGTTTTTTCAACTTTAACAACAGTTAACCCTAACTTAGTTTTAATTTTCTTTTTTAGCGAATCAATATTTAATTGTGTGGGATCTAGCTCTGCTGATTTAGCGATTGTATTGGAAACTTGTGCAGTATTAGCAACGGCTTGCTCATTAACAAAAAAGAAAACACTCATTGCAGTAATAATCACACTACCAACAACCAAAACCTTTTTAAACATACTTTATTCCTAAATTATCAGTTAACGACTGTATATTAACAGTACTGACCGTTTTAATAACGATGAAATTACAATCGTTATTATGATTTTTCAACATTAAATTGAATTGTACTAAATGATTTTGTTAAAATCTTCAAGAATACCAAATGAAATGGTGAATTAGTTAATTCATTACTTCACTTGGTATAATTCTGTATCTCCATTGTTTTTAGGAAAACTTTCATGAAAATTGGTTTATTCTACGGCTCGACTACATGTTACACCGAAATTGCCGCCGAAAAAATTCAAGCAGTCATAGGCGCGGATCTGGTTGAAATTCACAATATTAAAGAGATAGCACTTGTTAACTGTCTTGATTATGACTTTATTATTTTCGGTATTTCAACCTGGGATTATGGGCAAATTCAAGAAGACTGGGAATCTATTTGGCTTGATATTAATACATTAGACCTTAGCGAAAAAACAGTGGCGTTATATGGTATGGGTGACCAAATAGGTTACACCGACTGGTTTCAAGACGCACTGGGTATGTTACATCAACAAGTAATAGCACAAGGCGCGCAAATGATTGGTTATTGGCCTATTGAGGGCTATGAATTTGCAGCATCAAAAGCATTAACTGAAGATAATAATTATTTTGTTGGCTTATCACTTGACGAAGATAATCAATATGATCTCAGTGAAGATCGTATTGAACAATGGTGTGAACAAGTTTTAATTGAATACAGTGAACAGTAAATTATCAAGTTAAACAGCTGTAATAAGATAAAATGGTTACAGCTGTCATTAAAACCACTATAATTATCACCTCTATAGAAAACTTCCAACTTAGTGAAAATCCCTTATGTTTGAGCAATTTGATCTCGACTCAGAATTATTAGCCAGTATTAAAGAACTTGGCTATAAAAAACCAACCTCTATTCAAGAATTGGTTATTCCCCAAGCAATGCTAGGAAAAGATATTCTTGCCTCTGCACCAACAGGCACGGGCAAAACAGCTGCATTTTTGTTACCTATTGCTCAACATCTACTCGACTACCCTCGTACACAACCTGGGTTTCCTCGAGTATTAATATTAACACCAACACGCGAACTCGCTATTCAAATTGGCCAAGACAGCGAACAAATAGCCAAGTTAACTAAAATTAAAACAGGCGTCATTACTGGCGGCGTAAATTACGGTAGTCATGATGATATTTTAAATAGTACTACCGACATATTAGTGGCCACACCTGGACGCTTGTTAGAGTACATTGAAAATGAGCAATTTGACGCGCGTGAAATTGAGATATTAGTGCTTGATGAAGCAGACCGCATGTTAGATATGGGCTTTAGTGAAGTCATTAATCGTATCGTTGGTGAAGCTCGTTGGCGCAAACAGACCATGCTATTTTCTGCTACATTAGAAGGCGCTGGGGTTATTCGTTTTGCTAAAGAGGTATTAACTGAGCCAGAGTTTTTAGAATCATCTCCCTCGAGAAAAGAAAAAGCCAAAATTCATCAGTGGTTACATATTGCCGATAGCGCCGAACATAAATTTAAGTTGTTAATCAACATACTGAAACAAGAAGGTGTAGAACGCACCGTTGTTTTTGCTAATAAACGTGAAACTGTGCAGTATTTATCAGGAAAATTATACAGCGAAGAATTACCGTGTGTTTGGCTTGAAGGAAAAATGCCACAAGACAAACGTAATAAATCAATTTCACGTTTCAAAAGTGGCGGAATAAAAATACTAGTCGCTACTGATGTTGCCGCTCGCGGTTTAGATATTGATGACATAACGCATGTCATTAACTTTGACATGCCACGCAAGGTTGATATTTATATTCACCGTATTGGTCGTACAGGCCGTGCAGGTTTAAAAGGTACAGCAATATCATTAGTTGAAGCACATGACATGATGGTTGTTGGTAAAATAGAACGTTATCAGGATGAACGATTACAACGTCGCGTTATTGATGACTTACGACCAAAGCACAAAGAGTCACGCGTTGCGAATAAAAAAGCAAAAGTAAAATTAACCACGGCACAAAAAAAAGCAAAAGTAAAAAAACAGGTAAAGAAAAAAATAAAAAAAACCAAAGCTAAATAGTACAAAATAGAACTTATACCTGCTTCACTTGAAAATGCCAACACGTTGTAAATGTGTTGGTATTTTTTAATCAAATCACATTAAAAGCAACTTTTAAATTTTTCACTATAATAAAAATTAAAATAACTTTTACGCGAAAAATCAGCCATCAATAATAGCTAGTAATAATTTATAGTTCGCTACATTATCATTCATTAATATTTATTTTACGGGTAAAAACTAATTCATTACCTTGGCTTAAATCTTTGCTAAATTGATAGCCTGCTAAATCAAAGTCTTTCACTTGTTCAACGTTACTTATCTGGTTCTGAATAATATATCGAGCCATTAAGCCACGTGCCTTTTTCGCGAAAAAACTGATTATCTTATATTGACCATTTTTCCAGTCTTTAAATTGCGGGGTGATGATTGTCGCGTTTAAAGACTTTTTATTAACAGCCTTAAAGTATTCATTTGAAGCTAAGTTAATTAACACATCATCACCTTGCTCGGCTAATGCTTGGTTCAACTCTTTGGTAATTATATCCCCCCAAAATTGATATAAATTAGCACCACGAACATTATCAAGTTTTGTGCCCATTTCAAGACGATAAGCTTGCATTAAATCAAGCGGTTTTAGTAAGCCATATAACCCAGATAAAATACGAAAGTGTTGTTGAGCAAAGTTAAAATCATCATCACTAAAAGAGTTAGCATCTAAACCCGAATAAACATCACCATTGAAAGCTAACACCGCTTGACGAGCATTTACAGGGGTAAAAGGTAATGACCATTCACCAAATCGTGCTGCATTTAGCCCGGCTAATTTATCACTTAACTTCATTAGTGAGGCAATTTGATCTGATGAAAGCTCAAGACAACGTTCAATTAGTATTTCACTGTGAGCCAGTAAACTTGCTTGGCTGTTTTTTGTTGTAGCTAAAGGGGATTCAAAGTCTAATTTTTTTGCAGGAGAAACGACAAGTAGCATAATATTTATCTATTTTTTGTGGATTACATTTCTTATAACATCACTATATCATAGGATAAATGCAATCATAGCGTATTATCTCGTTAAACTTATCCATACCAGCTCCAATTGAAGATGCTTGTTTCAGGAAGTCTAAGCTATTCATAATCAAGGCACATTTTTTTATTAAGGGTTATTCCCTTAAAAAGAAATCTAACGCAGAGTATGATTTGCTTAGACTTCCCCAAGGGCTGGTTTAGAAACGCTTTATGCTGCGTTATTGATTTCGACAAGGGAACAACCATTATCTTCAATCAATGCCTTGCCTAAAAGTGTTTCTAATTCCAGCTGAATCATGCATCTTCAACTGGAACAGGTATATACAGTACCGATGTAAATGGTTATTTAAAAAAAACATTAAAACTTGCGTGAAATGCCGTTTAAATACCTACTTTTATATAGTAGTATTTTACCCATTAGATTTATCCATTTTTATTTTTGCAAAATGCTTAGGTACTGCCATGACAAACTTACTTTCTCAACTTGAACAATTAAAGCAAATGACTACTGTTGTTGCCGATACTGGCGATATTGAAGCGATTGCTAAATTTCAACCACAAGATGCGACAACTAACCCTTCTTTATTATTAAAAGCGGCCGCATTACCTTTGTACCAACCACTATTAATTGATGCGGTAACATGGGCCAAAGCGCAATCAACAGATACCAATCAGCAAGTAATTGATGCGGCAGATAAATTATCTGTTTTAATTGGCTTAGAGATTTTAAAAACTGTTCCAGGACGTATTTCTACTGAAGTTGATGCGCGTCTTTCATTCGACACTCAAGGCTCAATTACTAAAGCACATAAATTAATTAGAATGTACAATGAAGCAGGTATTAATAATGATCGTATTTTGATAAAATTAGCTTCCACATGGGAAGGCATTAAAGCCGCTCAAGTCTTAGAAAAAGAAGGAATTAACTGTAACCTAACACTATTATTTAGTTTTGCTCAAGCAAGAGCTTGCGCTGAAGCTGGTGCTTACCTTATTTCTCCATTTGTTGGGCGTATTCTTGATTGGTTCAAAAAAGATACTGGTCGTACTGATTACCCTAGTGATGAAGATCCTGGCGTAGTTTCAGTAACAAGCATTTATAACTATTACAAAAGCAAAGGTTACAGCACTGTGGTAATGGGTGCTAGCTTTAGAAATACCGGTGAAATATTAGCCTTGGCTGGCTGTGATCGACTGACTATTAGCCCACAATTAATGACTGAATTAGCTAATAGTACAAATATTGTTGAGCAAAAACTTAATGCTGATACTGTTCAAACAAACCAAGAAGCACCTCTTAGTGAAAGTGAATTTCGTTGGCAGATGAATGATGATGCCATGGCAACAGAAAAACTAGCCGAAGGGATTAGAAACTTTGCTATTGACCAAGTTAAACTTGAAAAACAATTAGCTGAAATGCTGTAACTATACAATTTATAAAAATAAATACCCAAGCTAAATTATTGTTTGGGTGTTTTCAACTACAACAGTTCTTTCTTCTCTAGGTATGCAATCACTTCTGTTAAATAGTCTTGATATTTCTGCCAATTCCCCACTGATTGATTATGAATAGGTTGCCTTACTTGCACCACACTTGCGGTTGCTACTGGTGCTGGATTTTTATGAATATCGATACATTCATCTTGCCAATCTAAACCACAAAACTCGATAATTTTTTTTGCTTCTTCTTCCGGGTTATTAACGAGATTTTCATAATTAACCACATAAAAGTTATCAGGAAATAACATTAACCATAATTTTGTTAACTGTGTAAATTGATGATAAAACTGTGCGGTAGTTTTTAGATCGTAAGCGTAGTTATAATAAGAAAAGTTCACCGCAAACAATTGGCGATAATTACTAACAATGGTATCTAAAGGGTTCCTATCTAAACAAATTATTTTCGCTTTGGGTAACGCCTTAATGATAAAACCCGCATATAAAACATTTAACGGCATTTTATCAACAAACTTAGCGCTGCTTCCGGTGATTGCCCGAGTACTATCAATATAAGCTTTACCTAACTTGCGATAATTTATGGATGCCGCCGCCATTACCGTTGCTTTATCTATCACTTTATTGCTGGTTGTTTTAGATAACTCTTTTAGTAATAAACCAAAATGTTGTAATTCGCCAGCACTAGTAACAGCTGAATGTTTTGATAATATTCGCTCTACTAAAGTAGTGCCTGTTCTAGGCATGCCAACCACAAACAACGGTTCGTCCGAATCAAAACCAGCACTAAATGCCTCTTGGCTAGAATTGCTCACTTGCTGAGGATTAAAAAGCGCAGTTAACGCGTTGAACATATCTTCATCATCAGAAAATTGATAATCTAATTGTGCCAACTTTACTTTTTTACTTTGGCTAAGGTATTGATACGCTTTATTATAATCGCCAAGCGCCTCATACTCTTTTGCCAATGCGTGGCCAATATAGAGTAAATTATCTGATTGGGTTAACTGCTGATAAAGTTTGGTTAGCCTCTCAATATGATTATTGTTGAGTGTTATATCACCTAAACTAGTTAACGCGGCATGAGCTTTACAATAATTAGGCATTAACGCGATTGTTTGCTCGTATGCCTGACGAGCACCGATAAAATCACCAGTAAACTTTAATGAAGTAGCTAAATTAAAAAAGAATTGTCCATTATGCTTATTAGCCGATACTGCTTGTTTAAAAAAAGGTACTGCTTGTTGATGTAAACCAATTTGGCTATAAGCAACACCGAGTGTATCAAAAGTTAATGCAGATTTAGGTGATGATTTCGACGATAAGTTTGCAGCAATATCTGCATGATATAGCGCTTGGACATGATCATTAACAAGCGCATAATGTTTGGCTAATTGGGCAATATATTCCACCTGCTCTGGCGCCAGCACTATCGCTTGTTGTATTAACTCAATCGCCTTAACATTATTGTGGTGAACACTGGCAATCATCCCTAATAAAAAATAGCCATCAGCGAAGTATTTATCTTGCGATAAAATACTGATGATAAGTTGATGTGCCTGCTTATACTGCCTTTGGTTTATCGCTTGTTGTGCCTGTTTATGTAGCTGCTTAATATTGTTTACCATTTACTATTTACCTTAAACAAATGTAGCTTGAGCAAATTTAACTTATCACTATAAATAACAAAGACACTGAACGAACCATTCAATGCCTTTGTTGCTTTACTTGTTAATAATGACCTGTTAATCAATAAATGCCGAAGGCATTACCGATCAATAGATACCTATCAGAAGTTACATATCAAACATATAGTCAAAGCGTAAACCAATCTTACGTGGTGTTATCAGGTAGTGACCATATTTTCGTTGAATGTCAGCTCCAGTTGTGACACCACTGGTTATATAACCATAATTTTCACGTACCGAAGTATAAGCATATTTATCAAACATGTTATCAACATACAAGGTAACTGACCATTCATCGCCCGATACGCGCGCAGAAATATTACTTAATGCATAACCGGGTATTTTTTCACCATAATCACGCAAGCCTACTTTAGAATAGATATCACTTTGATAAGTTAAGCCATAGTTAACATCAAGCAGCTTATCATCCAAAATTTCAGTACTGTAAGTTAAACCAAAAGAAACTTGTTGTTCAGGCGAACCAGGTAAACGATCGCCATCATAAGCATCAAAAGAGGTATCATTAAGATCATCCGGCACACCAAATAAATACGGAGCATCATCCGTTAATTTAGCATGCGTATAGGCATACGTAGCATAAGCGATCAAACTCTCTGATAACATCGCACGAGATGATATTTCAATACCTTTCGATTCTGCCGATCCAGCATTTGAGGTAAAAGATTGTTCACCCTTAACAGTTGCACCATCTATTTGCGCATCATCCCATTTTACTAAGAATAACGCGGCATTAAAATGTAATTGATTAACAAACCAAGTACTTTTAAAGCCTAATTCATAGTTGGTAGTAGTATCCGCTGTATAAAGCACTTCATGTGGTAATGCACAAAGTGCTTGTTGGTCACTGGCAATTTCTTCAGCTGTACAAGGAACTATTCCATTTGAACCACCAATTCTAACCCCTTCACTGACTGTCGCATACGCTAAAACATCGTCATTAAATTGATAACTCATATTAAATTTAAATAAATTACCATCATCATCAGCTGAAATTTTTTCAAAATCAAGGATGATTTCGTCAGCTCCCGCACCCTCAAAAACTGTATAATACAGAGGTGTATCAGCGGCCGATACCGATTTGACATCATACTGATAAAAACGCGCACCAAGGGTAAAAGATAATTGCTCGGTCGCTTGATAGCTTAATTCACCGAATAATGCTGATTCAGTAATTTCACTTTCATACACTCCAATATATTCTAGAGCGTCTGGACGTAATTGACTCCCCCCCCAGTTATCAACTGCATATTGGTCTAAATATGGAGTGAACTCTTTTGAGGTGTTTTTATTTTCGAATTTATTATAAAAGGCACCTGCAATCCACGATACTACTGAATCATTAGTAGACACTAAACGTATTTCTTGGGTAATCGTTTCCGTTTCACTATCATCACGGGTGAAAGCAGAAAAAGCAGGGAATTCTTCATAACCTAAGGCTAAAGCAATGAGCAGATCTGTTTGATCACGTTTAGTATTAAGTTCTGATTTAGAAAAACCTGTTGCAGAGGTTAATTCAGCAAAGCCTAAATCAACAGTCACTTCTAAACTTATTAAAGAATTTTCATGTTCAGCTGACTCAAGGTAGCGATAAGCTGAGTCATAATCGCCAACAATAGTTGATAACGGATTGCTGCTATTTAGGCTGTTCGCATGAACAATAGAGCGACCACCAATGTCTTGTTGCTGATAAAAATACGATAACGTAGTATCAATAATATCATTTGGCTGCCAACGTAGCATAATACGCGCAGTAGTTGCTTGTTCGCTATTAGCGTCATCAACACGCTTAATATTTTGCCCTACAGCAGCAGAATCAGACCAATCTGGATCAGGTAATGAAACACCGCCTTCTTTAACAGTATAGGCATAGTCAACATAACCGGGTTCATCTAAATAATTAAAAGCTATCCGTAAACCCAAGGTGTTATCAATTAATGGTGTATTAAAAACAAAACCTACTTCACTACCAACATCATCACTATGAGCGAGATTAAATACGTCACCGTAAATAGAACCTGATGTTTCATCTAATACAGGTTTGTTTGGTAGGTAACGTATTGCGCCACCTAACGTACCAGCCCCGTATAAAGTACCCTGTGGACCAATAAGCACTTCAACCCGTTCAACATCAATAATTTTCATATCGACAAATAATGGGATTTCACCAATATAAGTGGCCACTGTTTCGCCATCAGAGTCAGGGCCAGAAGAGTTAGTATTTAAACCGCGAACAATAATAGGTGAGTTTTCGAGACCACCTTGATCCTGAATCGTTAATCCCGGAACCCAACGAGCCACGTCAGATAATTGTGTTATGTTTTGATCTTTCATCACATCCGCATCCAATGCAGTGATATTTATTGGCGTTTCTTGTACTGTTGAAGCGCGGCGCGAGCCAGTCACTTCAATACGTTCTATACCGTATTCCTTGCTTACGGCTTCTTCTGCTAAAACAGAGCTGTTTACAGTAAAAGTTGAACTTAACGCCAAACAAATGACAGACTTTTTAAAGGTCTGATTAGCATGGATTATCATTTATTTCCCCTGTGTATAGTTTTTATTTATTTGTTACTTGTTTCCAGTATTAGATATACTCAATAAGGAAAATAACCTTACCTGCACACATTTGATCTTATTTATCAGAAAAATATGGAGAACTAATAATAAACATAGAATTAGGATCTCATATTTAAAAAGCATTGTCGCTAAATTTTTCCATCAAGCCCTATTTATCTAGCTTTCAAGTCAGTCATGACCAAATTTCAATATGAATGTAAATTATTATTTTTAAATAATGTGCTTAAGAATTTTATCTATTAGTACTCAGGGGAAAATACTAAAAAATCATCCTATTCTATCTAGTCAAAAATAACCTTTAATGAACAAAAGTAGCTCTTTCTTCTAGGACTTTATCAACTGAAAAGCGTGTTTTTCGCACAAATTGTACGTTTTATATTTAAATTGGCTAAAAAACATGGTATTAAGAAGAGGTTGTTGATTTGTGTTTTTCAAAGAAAATCTATTAAGAGGTACTTTATGATGGATAGTGTAAACCGAGTTGTAAAATCAATTAGCCTACCAGCAAAAGGAAAACCAGCGTCCAGTAAAAAAAGAAAATGGCGTGAAATAGAAGAAATAAGAGATAAATTCCAACTTGAGAAAGAATTAAAAATATATGAAGACTCGTTAGAATATATGTTGGAAGATTTCTAACCCCTAGACATTTAAACAATTTTTCGTTATTTAAAATCCAGCTAAGCTGGATTTTTTAATATATTAATGAAAAATAAAAAAATTCCTTTAATAATCAGTATTGACAAAATTCAAACAAGCGTTTAACTTTCTCCTATCAATACATCTATATTAGCGTTTAAATGCCTAAAACACTTATTAACTTTGTCCATGCTAATGGCTTTCCCGCAGGAAGTTATCAAGCCCTATTTAATTATTTTCCAAAAGAGTATCAAGTAATATCTCACGAAAAATACGGTCACGATACACAATATCCCGTAAAGGATAATTGGCAGCCTTTGGTCGATGAACTAATAAATTTTGTTAAGCAACAACTACGAATCAATAAGCAACAACAAGTTGTTAATGTTGGCCATTCTTTTGGGGGAGTTATCGCCTTTATTGCTGCTTGCCAACAGCCACAATTATTTAAAGGCTTAATCATGTTAGATCCACCCGTGCTAACAGGCAGCACCGCAGTAGCGGTAAGGCTACTTAAAAAAACGCGGTTAATTGATAAGTTTAGCCCCGCAGGTAAAGCAAAAGTTAGACGCACACATTGGCCATTAGGCACTGATATTGCCAAGTTGTTTGCGCATAGACAATTATTCAAAAACTTTGATAAGCGTTGTTTAGATGATTATATTACTCATGGCGTCATTGAACAAAATAATCAATTAGAGCTAGTTTTTTCTGCGCAGGTAGAAGCCGATATTTTTAGAAATTTAGCGGTGAACCTTTCTCGTTATAAAAATCAACTTAACGTGCCCGCTAGTTTAATCTATGCGGATAAAACTGATGTGTTTCCTCATGTTTATTTTAAAAAATTTATTAAATTAAATAAAAATATTAATCTTAAAATAACTCAAGGTGGGCATATGTTTCCCCTTGAGCGCCCCGAGGACACGGCTCAACTTATTGTAGACACAATAACACAATGGTAGCAACGTAAAGCCAGTCACAGCACTGGTTTCATATTGAGACCCCAAATTAGAAACGAGATGACACCTTTATTATTTATTATTACCTTTCGAAAATGGTTAGAATAAAGGCACTAAAAGTAGCACACACCAAAAAATTGACAGTTACCGTATAAAAAATTATATTTTTATACTAAATAAAGACTAAAGGTAGTCATTTAAACCATCTTGTAAACAAATAAAAAAAAGTAGTTTTTATTTGTTTACAAGATGTTGCAGTACTTAGACCAACTGCCAATAACGTCAAAATTTCAGCTGGCATAACAATTGCTTTCATGCATATAGAAAATATATACACTGTGAAGGTTATTATGTACTCCCTAAATTTAACGACCGCAAAAAAAAGTATTAGCTTATTACTTTGCTTAGCTTTATTTGCTTGTAGCGCTACAGAGCAGGTTAGTCATAATCAATTATCAGACAATGGTTATGTTTCAACTTATATTGGCACTAATTTTTCGTACCGCCAATTTCCTTCTATCAACAGTGAAAGCATTAAAAAACCTCTAAATTCTGATCATCAACTGATGATGTCACTTTTAAATAGGCCAATAACCGCAGATCAAGTAATGATGTTAGCATTTGCACAAGAAAGAGCTAACGATACCAATAACTTTGCTAATTATGTAAACAATGCAGTTATGATAAAAGGTGATAAAACATCAGATAATTCAAGCGGTAGAACCGAATATGTCTATGCTCAGCTAATTTCCCAAGACATTAATGCTGTGTCAATTACTGGTTTGTAACCTATCACAAAGTACATTCATCAAACGACCAATTAAACTCAGTAAAAACATGTTGCCATTGCGGGTCAAACTCAGCAGTAATCGTAATTTTTTGCTTAGTAATAGGATGAATAAAGCATAAAGATTTAGCAATAAGCATTAAACGTTTAAAGCCAAAATACTGAATAAAAAAAGGATTTTGTTTATTATCACCATAATTAATATCACCAATAATAGGATGACGTAAGTGGGCTAAATGTCGACGAATTTGATGCCGCCGTCCCGTTATCGGTAATAGTTTAACTAAAGAATAACGAACACTATCAAACTTCCCCAAAGTAATAGGTAAACTTGCCTGCTTAATTACTTGATAATAAGTTTTCGCTGATTGTGGCGCTTTATCACGACTGACATTTTTATCGCCAAGTTTGTCTAATTTTTCTTTAAGAGGATAATCTACCAATTCAGCTTGTGCAGTGATGGGCAAGTGTCCTCGCACTAAGGCATAATAGGTCTTGGTTAGAGCTGACTCGCTATTTATTTCATTTACGCCATCATTGTTCGATTTATTTGCAAAAGCTTCATTGAGTTTTTGAGCAACTTCTTTCGTTAACGCAAATAATAATACGCCTGAGGTTGGTCGGTCTAATCGGTGTACTGGGTATACATATTGACCTATTTGATCACGTACCAGTTGTAGAGCAAAATATATTTCATCCCTATCCATAAAACTTCGGTGAACAAACAAGCCTGCTGGTTTATCTACGGCAACTAAATATTCATCTTGATAAAGAATGGTCAGTACAGGCTTTTCAGGTACCGCTTGTTCAAGTGCTATCGTCTTAGTAAAATCAGTCATTAATCGTCATGGCCTGAAAATAAACAATCAAGTTGAGCAATAATATCAATAAGATTATTTGCTTTATTGCCAAGCTTTTTAAAAGACTCTTCTGCCATAGGCAATAATAATATTTCACTTGGCAATGGCTGGTTTTCTTCAATCATTAGATTAATACGTTCAATAAAAACAAACTGCAACCATTGCTCAAAAGTTAAGGTGTCATAATGAAAAGGTAATGTACTGGCCATTTCACATAAATTAGGCCGACATTGTTGCCATAAAGTTAACATTTCTAATTCTTGGCTTAATTGGGTTAATAATATTGATGTTTGCTGTTCTTTAGGTAGTCTCATATCAACTGAGTTATGTTTATTTTGCTAGATAGCCCTATTATCCTTATAATAGTGACTCAACACAATCTTCTATTTATTTTCCTACAAGGCTTTAACAGTTTAGCGCACCTATGGATACTATCGATACTATTTCACAACTTTTGCATACTTCAAATTCTCAGTTTCGACTTTATGATATAGGTCGAAAAATAGAAAAAATACCAAAAGCGCTCTTTGAAAAAATTGAATTAAATCAAGTGCCCTACCCTACACCATCACAAGGCCATGCTTGTATTGCTATTGTTTTTTGGCAAAAAAAAACGCCTCAACCTTTTTTATGGTTATTAAAATTACCGCTTGATGAGCGAGGCTTACTCAATCAAGGGGCAAGAAATCACTTTATTGCTATCATTATTGAGGCACTAGGTGATGATTTAACCCAAAATGTAGATAAAGATCAGGAAGCGTTATTAAAAAACAATCCTTATTTATATACACCTGCACAATATAAATTAGCCGCCTTAAATAGCAAAATAAAGTTTGAATTAAAACAAGCACCAAGTGAACATTTAGCCCCCTTTGTTAGTTATATTACTGGAGATAATGGTTGGGATAATTGGCAAGCGGTTGGTGTGCAAGGAATTACCGATTTTGCAGTACGCATAAGAGAAGAAACAACAGAAAAATACAGTGAAATTTTAGTTAACGCGCTGCCTCACCTTCCTCATGAAGTATTATTACCGCTATGTGGCGCACTAGAAAATGAAGTTTTTTCTGTCGATTTGATTAATGCACTCTTAAATTTATTCAAAGAAAAACTAAGGGCTTCTCCTAAAACTGACCTTAATGTACCATTGCAACAATATTTATTACGTAGTTTAGCGAGTAATTGTCAACATGTGCATGTAGACAAATTAGTATCAGAATTATTGCAGCAACAAAACATCTCGAATGAATTATTGATAATCCTCTCAGGCCGATGCTGGCTAGCTCTTGTGAATAACGAACAATTAATGGCATTTTTAGAGCACTTGGTTTCATCTGATGATCAAGCACTATTTAATAGTGTTTTCAAAGACCTTGTCTCAATACCAGTCATTCGTCCCATTGTTTTTCAATGTATGCGCTCTCCAGAGCGAAGTGATGCATTATCAAAAGCAATAGGGCAATTATTTAATTAAGGTCAAAATTTCCCATGGAAAATATTTATTATTTATTACTTATTGCTTTGATTTTTTGGTATTTAATTTACTTGAGAAAAGTATCAGAAGCTGCACGTGTACACGCTAAACAATATTGTGAACAAAGTCAGTTACAATTTATCGCTATCGCTAGACGGTCAAGTCGATTAACCTTTAACAAAAAGTATGGCTTAGTTTGGCTTAGTGTATTTGATGTTGAATTTAGTGGTGACGGCGAGTCTAGCAACAATGCTATTTTAAGCTTGTATGGTTTGAAATTAGGTAATATTGAGATCCCTCCCTATCGCGTAAATTAAAGGTATATTTTAACAATCAATTATTAAATAATGACTCATACTGATCATTTAAAGAACATCTAGATAATAGAGAGTTCATTACCTCTTTTATTTAAATCTTTACTTTTATCCACTTTATTAAGGAAATACAGTGCAGTTTTTAAAGTCACTTTTTTGTTTGCAAGGTCTTGATAATAGAGCCCGTTTTTGTGCTATTTGTAGTGCAGTTTATGTGATTTTTATCATGCTAATATCGGCTTTCACTGGTAACATTTTTATTTCTCTTACTATCTTAGCTCTATTTACCCCAATACTTTCTTTTACTAGCTTACGCCGACTAAAAGATGCCAAACTCAATAAAAATTGGTTATTTGTACCTAATTTACTATTCATCTTAACGGCTTTAATTATTATATTTTCAGAGCAAAACAGCAGCTATTACTTACTTATTATTCCTGCACTCTGCTTAGCGGTACTATTAACTTATCCTAGTAGTATCAAAAAAAATTCAGTACCTCTACACTACGTACTTGGTTATTTTGGCCCTGTTGACATGACCGAATATCAACAAATGACCCACCAAGGTAAACAAACAAAATTTCGTATTGAGCCAACGTTAGTAGGCGATAATTCAATAAGTCTTAATTCAAAAAGCCTTAGTAACGATGAGCAAGCTATATGGCAAAATCACGAAACAACATCGCCATATGATAAAAGTGAGCATAAAATAGATTTAGGTGAAATCATTCGTTTAAAGCTGGTAAATAATAGAAAGGCTCAGCTGGCCATCGCTATCATATTAACAATCACATTAGTCAGTGTTTTTTCATCCTGGCGAATGAAAAGTTTACCTAACGATGAACCACCACAAACGAGTCAAGAATCGGCTAAGTTAATTGAAAATACTCCAAATATTATTAAACGAATGCACCCATTAGCTATGCCAGATGATTTTTCACTTTTTTTATCTCAGTACCAAGGTATTATTATTAATTGGCAGGCCGATGAAGTAGGTACGCCATTATTATGGTCTCAATCTAGCGCACAAGGCGAAGATAGTTGCCAACAAATTAGCTTTAATAAAGGTAAGCCTATTCGAACTTTGACAGTGAAAGTAGAAAACAGTGCCACTGTGGCTAACGGAGTTTACAATAATTACTTTGCTAGCTTCTCACCGCTTGATAGTAAAACGCTGATTAAAGCACTAGCATTTCGTGGTAACTTTTCTTTATGCGGGTATAATTTTTCACTAAAGGGTAGTCAGGCCGCTTTAGGGAAGAATAAAGAATATGCAGACTGGGTAGAATATTAGCATGTCTGTGATTTCATGCTAACTATCGCCAATACTCTAAGCCACTAACTAATTACTGAGGTTGTTATTTAAAACCTATACCTGCTTCAAATAACTGATCATAAATACTTTTCATTGCGATAGTATTTTCAGTTAATGAATCATTCCACTTACTTCGCTTTTCAAAACCTAAATCACTAATTAGATAATAGTAATCAGCCTTTAAATCACTCGATTCAAGACATGACTTTGTACAAGACAGGCTACAACCATCAATAGCAATAATTGGTCTCCCTGAGTTAGCCAAATCCATAATAGGGCCAACCTTACCAATAACACCAGCAATACACGACATTTCAGCAATGCCATCACCATCAAGATTTAACGAGATATTATGCGCCATTTGCGCTAAATTTGAACAACCAGAGCAAGAATAAACAATCGGTTTTTCTTTCTGCTCAATTGGTTCGATTTTCTTATTGTCAGACACAGGGCTTCTCTCTTAACATTTTAGTGGTTTAGCCTTAAAACAGGCTACATAGAACGCCGAACTCCTAATACTAACAAGGCAAATAAAACATGAATTGATTTACATCAACCTTTAGATCAATCACCTAATAATAACTATTTCAGTACTATTAATACTCATGCCAATAAATATGTGATCATTTTAAATGGCCTAAATTTCCAATAACACCGTTGCTTTCAATCCCTCGCCTAGTTTATTAGCATCGGATCAATCATTAACCTTATATTTATCATTCATAAATATATCCTAGCTTACAACAGGTTATATTTGATAATACTTTATGCCATTTAAATCATTATAAAAATGGCTATTTCAGCTATAATCAGCATCATAAATTAGTAGCCACTATAGACAATGGATATCCTCATGGAAAAAACCTTTATTAAAGGCAAAGATTCTGACTTAGAAACCTCAATTTCGACTATGCAAGAAAAATTAAAATCATTTGGTTTTGATATTGAAGAAGCTTCTTGGTTAAACCCAGTTAAGAACTGCTTTTCCGTACACATTAAAGACAGCAGCTGTGGTTTAATGTTCACCAATGGTAAAGGCTCGACGGCAAAATCCTGTTTAGCTAGCGCTTTGGGTGAGTATTTTGAACGATTAAGCTGTAACTATTTTTTTGCCGATTTTTATCTAGGTGATAAAATAAGTCAAAGTGAGTTTGTTCATTACCCTAATGAAAAGTGGTTTTTCAGTGAGGACGATTCTATGCCTACTGGTATTATGGACGAAAGTTTATGGCAATATTTTGATCCTAATAATGAGATCACCGTAGATAAACTTTATGACATGAATTCTGGTGTTGGTGAACGTGGTATTTGTGCATTGCCTTATACTAGAGAGCGCGACCAACAAGATGTTTATATTCCGGTGAGCGTTATTGCGAATGTGTTTGTTAGTAATGGCATGTCCGCAGGCAATACTAAAAATGAAGCACGTGTACAGAGTTTATCTGAAGTGTTTGAACGCTATGTTAAGAATAAAATTATTGCACAAGGGATTTGCTTACCTGAAATCCCAGTATCAGTACTAGAACGTTTCCCTACTATATTAGCTGATATTCGTGAACTAGAAAGCCATGGTTATCACCTTAGAGTGTGTGATGCTTCGTTAGGTGGTTTGTATCCTGTCATAAGCGTCACGTTAATTAACCCTAAAGACGGCAGTGTTTTTGCTTCTTTTGGTGCTCACCCTAGCTTTGAAGTTGCTCTAGAACGCACGGTAACCGAGTTACTACAAGGTAGAAGCCTTGATCAACTGGATGTATTTCAACCGCCTAGCTTTGATGAAGAAGAAATTGCTGCGCCTCATAACCTTGAATTACATTTTATCGATTCTAGTGGTTTTATTTCATATGATTTTTTCAAAGATGTTTCAGATTATGATTTTGTTGATTGGGATTTTGATGCCGATACTGGTGCTGAATACGACAACTTAGTAGCCATAATTCACGAGTTGGATTTCGATATTTATATTTCAGATTATAACCACTTAAATGTCTATGCTTGTCGTATTTTAGTACCCGGCATGTCTGATATTTACCCAGTAGATGAAATTGTTTGGAATAACAATAACGATGGAGCTTTGTTTCGTGAAGCATTCTTAACCTTAAAAGACTTATCTAACGACGATTGGCTAGATATTCTTGAGGGTCTCGATCAGGGAGGTTATAACGATGCAATGGCTGCCGCAGAATTTATTGGTTTAGCGCCCGATGCTGGCACCACTTGGTTTGATCTACGCCTTGGCGAAGTAAAAGCGATGCTAGCGCTTGCTGCTCAGGACGAGCAAGCTATCGATTGGGTTAATTGGGCATTACACCTTGATCAAAACAATGAAGAAAACACCCGTAAGTACCGTTGTTTACAAGCGCTATTAGAAATAAAATGGAGTGATGATAAAGAATATAAACCTTATCTAAACTCTCTTGGATTAATGTACGGTAAAGAAATGTCTAGCAAATGCTTAGATATTGTTGAAGGTAAAGTGATTTTCGATGGTTTACATTGCCCTGGTTTAAGCCTCAAAGGCTTTAAAACTCATGCTAAATTACTAGAAGGCTATGAGAAATTACAAGCGGCTAAAAAAGCTAACTGGTAAAGCCTAAGTAGAGGTATTCAAACTTTAGAGTGTCGGGCTAAGCCCGACCTACAAAGAAGCCTCTTTTTTACCTATACGATAAGCTTCAACCACACTGACTAGCCAAGCCACTAACAAAATGATCAAAGCAGGACTTAAAGACTCTGTAGCTGTGCTTGTCTGCTGATGAACTAATTCAGTAATCGTGGCAAGATCAGCAGCAACTTCGCCACGTTGAACTTGGTCAATAATGTTTTGCGCTCTGGCCATCAAGTTAGAAAATAACAAATATAAGCCTACACTGGCAAAAACAGCAAAATAGCAGGCCGATATATATTTCTTTAACAGCAACTGCCCTGCTCCAGGAAATATTAGTGCTGAAAACAAAGCGGCTTTTAATGGTTTATTCATGTTTATATCCAAAGAGCTGATTTAAAAACTAGGATTTATTACTTGGTTGCTTATAAATATCTTCAGGCTTAAGTTTTAGCACACCTCGTTTAGTTTTATTTTTATCATTTTGTTGTTTCTTCGGATTAACATATATAGCACTGGCATTCGGCCGAGCCCCTTCAACAAAAGGCTCTTGTTTTTGATTATTACTTTTACCTTTATTGCCACTTTTACCTTTATAGCTAGTTTTATGACCCTTATTTTCGGCCACATCAGTAGACTCTTTAACAAACTTACTTGTTCTAGCAACATGATATTTCTTATCAATTGCTTGTAATAGGTTACGCAATACTTGATCTTTACACTCACGGTAATGCTTGTGATCAGTTTTTCTCGAAAAAGCACTTAGCTCTGGTTTGTTTAACCTAAAATCAACACTTCCAAGTAAAGCAATTAATTCTTCAGCTTTTAAATTAAGCGCTATTTTTAGCTTGGTCAAAATAATATTATTATTAAGACGTTTTTCAACGACCGGATTGGGCCCTTCCTTTTTACCGCGTTTTTCATTAATAAAACCATTAAGAAAATACGCTAGTTGACTATCCATACAATTTACAAAACTTGTATCATCATCTTTTTTCAGCCACTGACTCACTTGCTCTCTGCTTACCTGTAATCCCGCAGAGGCAAATAAAGCAATCATTTGCTTATCATTATAATTAAAGGTATAGCGTAAGCGGCGTAGCACGTCATTATTATTCAAAAGGCTTTCCTATGTTAAGATATTTGTACAAAATTATTGGGTTTACTTACCGATAGTCATCCTAGTGATATCTAAATTAGCATCTTTGCGTCAATGCATAAGGTTGCCTATAAAAAAGTCGAGATGACAGCACTCTATGAGTAGGATAAATGGTTATGATTTACTTAAAACATTTTAACATTATTTCATTGCTATTAAAATCGAGGTTTTTATATGAAAATCTTACATAATTTTGTATTATTTAATTTATCAATACTTTTTTGATAGCAGGAAGCTATGTATATGAATAATTTAATAAAATTATCTTTAACTTTTTCACCTTTATTACTCAGTGCTTGTGTTAATCAAAATACTATCGCGCAAAATAAATTGACACCTGTCACCAATCCATGTCAAAAGATATCAATGTTAATTAATGCTTATGACGATGGTTTTGAGCAAATAAAAATGACAAAGATCAAAACTAGAATAAGTAATACATGGAAAGCAAAATATAATATCATCGGGGAAAGTTGTCATATTTGGACTTGGGGTAGTTCACAAACCACCTACGCTTGCAATATAACAGTCAACGATAAAGAGACTGCTGAAAGTTATTATAGTAACGCACAGCAAACTATTCAGCAGTGCTTAGGTGATGATTGGTTAATGACTGAAGAGCCTAGAAAGGCTGATAAAGGACGTAAAAGCACTTTTACAACCCCTGACAAGCAAATTTCCTTATCAACACATATTGTCCCACTGGATAGTCTTTTTAATGAAAAATGGACTATTTACTATTATATTGGTAACCCTAATTAATAATTTTCATCTTAATTTTTACTAAAAAACGAGCTTAAAGCTCGTTTTTTAGTTCTGTGTGTTAGTTAATAATTAACCATCACATTTTTATTTTTTACTTTCGCCACATTTGCCTTCACCACACTTACCTTTAGCTTTAGCTTTAGCTTTGGCTTTGCTCTCGCCACATTTACCTTCACCACACTTGCCTTTAGCTTTGGCTTTGCTCTCGCCACATTTACCTTCACCACACTTGCCTTTAGCTTTGGTTTTGCTCTCACCACATTTACCCTCACCACACTTGCCTTTAGCTTTGGCTTTACTCTCACCACATTTACCCTCACCGCACTTGGCTTTAGCTTTGCCTTCGCTCATACCTTCAGCGGCAAAAGTAACTAAGTCTTGACTTGCAAACGGGTTAACTTCAGCTTTAGCAATATTACTTGCAAAAACAGAAAATGCTAATAAGCCCATTACTGCCGCCAAACCAGATTTTTTAAGTAGATTCATGATAAGTTTCCTATATTATTATTTGTTAATACTGCAGTGTATTAGTTATATGACTTTTAAGATAGACCATCCAACTTAAAAAAAAATTTCACCTTTATTTAATTTTATTACAAATAAGGATAAATTGTGTATTTGCTCAAAAGAAGCATATCGATATAATATATTTTCATTTTTAAATAACAATTGTTAAAACAAAAAAACCAGTGTTTAAACTGGTTTTTAAAATTTAGAAAATGCACTGACTAAATTGAAACTTTTTTACGTCTCGCTGTGTCCACAATAAAACCTTTCCAACCTTTCGCCGCTTTACGTGACTTAGGGTCTTCCATAGCTTTGTTAATAGCAATATGGGCTTTTTTATATTTTTCAAGGTAAAAATAAGATTCGGCAATACTCATATATATACGACCCTTATTTTTCACACCAAGCTCCAACGACTTTTCTAATGCTGGAATCGCTTTTGAAAACTGCTCATCTTGTTTTAACAACATACCTTGCTTACGGTAATGTTTAGCTTTATTGGTCATTTTAGCCAACTCACCATAGTACTCCGCTGCAGTACCAACATGTTGTGCTGCATGCCATGCGTTTGCTAATGTTGATATATTCTTGTCATCACGCTTAACTAAACCAGAAGCAATATGTTTCTCTAATAACCGAGCCGCCTTGTAAGGTGCCTCGGTCGAAGAATACAAGTTTGCTAATGTTTTAATTTGTGACTCTTTATCAAGAAAACCTTGTTTATAAGCTAAATCAAGTGTTTGCACAGCTTTAGGATAATTTTCAACTAATAAATAAAACATAGGTAATTGTGTCCACCAGGTTTTATTTTCAGGGAAAATCAAAATAACTGTTTCTAACACCTTAATGGCTTCTTGATACTTTTTACGTTCATAATAAGAAGTTAGCTTTAAAACATAAGGATTTTGGTTTGGTTTATCACCAAAAGCAATAATGGCTTTATCAGCGGGAACAATCATTTTATCCAATTGTTTCAACTCATAATGAGCTTGAGCAATTTTAACCCAAGTATTACCATCATCTTTGCTGGTAAACGCCATCCAAGCATAGTAATTACTTAATGCATCTTTATAGTTTTTGGTTTGCATTTGCAAATCAGCCAATAACTTTATAGCTTCTCCGTGGTCAACTTCATTTAAGATGTCTGGCGCAACAGCTTTTTTTAAGTAAAAAATAGCTTCTTTTTCATGATCACCTTTTGTGGCATACATAACGGCAATAAAACGTGCAACATAAGCTTTGTCGTAATCTTTTTTGACATTGATGTCTTTTAAAATTACTAATGCACCGTCGATATCATCAGCAGTATAAGCTTCAAAAGCTTTAGCTACTTTTTTACCAACTGATTGACCAACAAGTTGCGTAGGACGTTTCTTTTTCTCTTCTTTTTTAGCACTCGCCGCCATTACATTATCTGTAAAAGGTACTTGAGCCACTAAAAGTGAAGCGATAACGACTAAAGAAGTTGATACTTTCTTAAAAGAAAGGTGCTTAAACGTAACTGTTGTAAAAATAGTTTTGCTAAACATAATTATTAACCTCCATCCATTTTAAAGTCTAATTGAACAGTTAAACCTGGTTGCTTCATTGGTTTACCATCAACAACTTTTGGCTTATATTTCCACTTTCTCAGTGCGCGTTTAGCTTCTTTGTTAAAGACACGTTTAGGCTTTGCTGCAATAACCTTAACATCTTCAACACCACCAATTTCATTAATAGTAAATGAAAGTTGAACCCAACCTTCTTTACCATCACGTGCTGCTTGAATAGGATATCTAGGCTCTATTCTAACAATTGGCGTTGCATCACCATCTTGAGCAAAACCGGCACCGGGTGCAGATAATCCCGTTGAGGCACCAGATAACTGAACACTTGGCATATTAAATTGTAAACCACTACTATCGCTACTTGCTTCAGGCTCAGGAGCCTGCTGTTTTGGCGGCGCTTTAGGTGGTGGTGGCGGCGGTGGCGGTACACGACGACGAGTCTCAGCTGAAGACTTCGGCGGCGTAGTATTTACCTCTACGATTATATTATCTTGTGTCTCATCCTTACTTCTATCACCTGTAGATACAAGAAAGGCCATAAAAGCAAATAGACTAAAGGTAATCGCAGCGCCTAGTAGTATTGATACTAAAAAGCGTACCATAATCTACCCCTTCGCAGCAGCAATGGAGATTCTAAGACCACTTCCTGCCTCTTTAATTGCATCCATTACTTTAACAACAACACCATGTTTAGCATCTTTGTCAGCTTGAATAATAACAACATCAGTTGGTTGTTCAGCAAGTAACTTTTCAATTCTTGCCCCAACACGTTCGATGTCAACACGGCCTTTATCTAACCAAATTTCACCATTATCTTTAATTGCAATAAATATATTGGCATTTTTCTGTTTGGTTTGATTGGCTGCTTTTGGTTTATTAACTTCAATACCAGCTTCTTTAACAAAAGAAGTAGTTACTATGAAGAAGATCAGCATGATAAATACGATGTCGAGCATCGGTGTCATATCAATTACCGCTTCTTCGTCCTCACGAATTTTTCTACGTGTCATGAATATATCTCTCTAGTGATGAGGTAAACTGTCAACCAGTTTAGCCTTTGCTAGTTTAAGTTTTGCGTCTAATCTTGAACTAAAAAACACGCCTGATAACGCTGCTACCATACCCGCCATTGTCGGAATAGTCGCTTGTGATATACCAGCGGCCATTAAGCGCGGATTACCAGTACCTTGTTCTGCCATTGTTTCAAATACACCAATCATACCGGTTACTGTTCCCAGTAAACCAATAAGAGGACACATAGCCACTAAGGTTCTTATGGTAATCATATTTCGATCAAGTAATTCTGATGCTTCGGATATCCAAGTTTCTCTAATTCGATGTGCATACCAAGACGTACTGTCTATGCGCTTATCCCAACGAGAGATAATATCATCTCTCATTTTAGGGTAAACCGATGTTAAGAACCAATAACGCTCTATCATCAATATCCACATCAAAAAAAGTGCTAAGGCAACAGCGTAAAGTACGTTACCGCCAGTCGCAACAAACCCCCTGACAGATTCCCAAAGCTCTATCAGGAATAACATTATGTAGACTCCTTCTCTGCAAGAGAAGCAATTAAGCCTGCACTTTGTTCATCTAATTTTTGTAAAATAGATTTAGCTTTACCGGCAACAACTGAGTGGATAAGAATCAATGGCAATGCACAAATCAAACCTAAAGCAGTAGTTACAAGGGCAAGAGATATATCACCAGCCATGATTTTCGGGTCACCAGTACCAAATAAGGTAATAGTTTGGAAAGTCATGATCATACCGATAACCGTACCTAATAGACCCATTAGAGGGGCAATAGCAGCAAACATTTTGATTAAGTTTACGCCACGATCTATTTGAGGTGTTTCACGTAAAATACCTTCATCAAGTTTTAGCTCTAATGTTTCAGCATCAACACTTTTGTTTTCATGGTAAATTTTAAGTAAACGACCTAGCGGGTTATTATCATTAGGCACTTCAAGGTTTTTCTCTTGTGCTTTAATTTTAGCGCTCATGCTACCTAGAACAATCATACGTTCAAGCGCAATTAATACACCAACAATGAATAATACTGTGATGGCATAACCAACTTCTGCACCTTCATGGAAGAATTCTTCTAAGGTTTTCTTGCGAGTCTCAAGCGCTAAGATACCACCGCGTGAAGGATCAACATAAACAGCAGAATATCCAGAATTACTGTTAAAGAAGTTTGATGCGGTTGCAGCAATATAACCTGCTGGTTGTTTAGGTAAAGGTTGAACTTGACCCACTTCATCATTATAAGTTAAATAGCCATTGTCTGAAACTAAGTTAAAAGTACCTAAACGCGTAATGGTTTCAGTAGATTTAGCACCATCTAGGTTAGTAACTTCAGCAGTAAACTGAGATATTTTACCTGATTGAGTCATTTCAGTTTGCAAAGCAAACCATAATTCTTCTAAGTCTTCTAAACTAGGGATAGCTTTTGCGTTAGCAATACGGTTTAACGCTTCACCACGACCTGGGAATTCAGCACTGACAATTGACGTTGCAATTTGACCGTATGCACCAGCAGCAGCTGCACGACTTACGCCGAACATTTCACCTAACGTACCTGTCGCATTGTCTAACTCAACTTCCTTTTGTGCTAATTTAATCTCATTAGCAGCATATTCATTAGTTAAGCGTTTGTTACGTGCTTCTTGATTCGCTAATTCTTTTTTCGCTTTATTTAAAAGTGCTTTTTTATCGCTACGAGCATTTTTAAATTCAGCTTCACGTTTTTTATCAAGTTTAGCTTCTGATACACGATCAGCTTTAACTTGGTTAAGTAAATCATCTAACTGATTCGCTTGGGTTGTTGCTACTAAGCCAGCAGTCATTATTGCGGCTAGCATTACAAAATTAATAACTTTTTTCATTATTTAGCTCCTGCTGCAAATACTGGTAATTTAGCTAAATCCATCGGAAGTTGCTTACGTGCCATAGCGATTGCATCTTTAATAGGTTTCAAATACTCGTCACCTAACTCTTCCCATGCACGGCTTTGGTTATTCCATAACCAAGAACGTTTACCATCTAAAGATTGTGCAACAAAAGCGATACGTCCCATATGAACGAAATCAGCCGTTAATGTAGTACCGTTAAAATCCATCTCTGCTTGGTAAGCATCAAAAATAGTACCGTAGCCCGCTTCAATTTCATACGCTTCAAGTACTAAACGAAATTGCTCAGACGTTGTAACGTTTGAGTCACTCATCACGTTACGTAAATTAGCAACACGCTCTTTACGACGTTCAATATTCATGGGAACATCTAATTCAATAAACTTTTCTAAGGTGTCTATCATCTTGTACATTAAAGGTACAACACCTTGTTTAATTTTATCGATACCATCAATTTGCGTTTGCAACGAAGCAATGTTTGCTTTTTGATCATCAACCATACGTTGTACATGATCGTTATAACCACGAAGCACATCACCTTCATCTACGGTGTTACGATATTCAGCAAGAAGATCTTGCGTTTGCTCGTATATAGTGTTGATTTTGGTTTGTGATTTAGCTGACTGCTTAAAAATTTTAGCTTCAGCATTTTGAAGATCTGTTAGTGCATTGGCAGCAGCGATATTACTACCGGCTAATGCTAGTGCGCCAACCATCGCCGTGGCGATGAGGCTTTTATTACTTACTTTGGACATAGTTCCCAACCAATTGCTATTTAAATTTTGATAACAATATTTTTTGTTACCGCAAATATAAAAATCTATCATTTTTATTATGTGTACTTTTATATATACAACTAAAAAATCATCTCAAATGATAAACAAGCTATCAAGTTGAGCATATAAAGTTGTTTTCTTTTCTTTTCAGTTACAAATAAAAAATATCATGTAAAAAACATTTAATTAAGTATTAAATATTCTATTAATTTACCATGATCTTTTTTGATTGCAACTTGTACAAAACGCCAAATAATAACTTAAACATTTTGTTAACACATTTTATACTAACTCTTTCGTACTAAGTCAAATTTAATTGTTTTATTTCACTAAAATAATAAGTTTAACTAGTTCTGTTAACTTTTCGCGGTTAAATATTATTCGAGATATATTCGAGATAAAGGCGGTTTAATCACAAAGATAAAATGATAGATAAAGTAATTTAAATGTTAATACTTCGTAAGTTTTATTTAAAACACACCTTTTTTGAGTAAAACAGTACAAATTCTACAGATATTTACTGATAATAACGTTAAGATGATGACCATATTTACTATTGAATCTTATAGGGTATTAAGTGAATTCAATCGAGCGTTTAACTGATGTATTAATACATTTAGCCGTAGATGCAAAACAAATCGACATTCAAAATGCTCAAAACAAATCTCATCGGTTAATTGAAAACAATAATTTATTTTCTCCTACGTTATTTTTTAGTCAAAGTGATCGTTACTTACCTTACGTAGAAGAAATTGAACGTAGATTAGCTGAATTCACACGATTAGTCGCAACCAATAAAATAGCATTATCAAAAATATTATTAGAGCACTTAGAACAACAAATATCTGCAATATCAAATGCATTACATGCAAATTCAACCATCCATCAAGCAGCAAAACTAAGTTTGGATGCTAATAAAAAAATAAGAATTAAAAAAGCTAAAGCAAAACAGGTCAATAAATACAGAGATTTGGCCAAAACATTAGTTTTAAATAGCCACCAACTTTATCAAAAATTAACAGAACATCATGAGTTTGAACGGCGTCTAATGGATATGCTTATGGAGAAAGAGCGACAAAGGTTAAAATGTAAAAAACATGAAAGTGAAAAGTTATCTTATGAAGTACTAACGCTACACCAACGCCTTGGCCGTTGCCGTAAAGCTATTTCAATTATTGAACGCGATATTGAGCTAACAGAAAAACGCTAGTATTTTACCTACACTAACGTTAATCTCTGCTCTGTGTAAAGAATATTGATGTCATCCTCATGGGGTCTACATCAAGGATCTTTCGCTAAACGTCCGAGGTTCCGGCTTAACAATCACCGGAATGATGATACTAATTTTGAAGGATATGTATGAAAATTTCTGATGACATTCATAATTACTATGAAAAACTAGTGACTCATTACTTTGCTTTAGGCAAATTTGATGAAAAATATGATGATGATTTTTTAGCCGATTTAACCTGCGTAGTACTAAATCAACTACCCACTCGCTATATTCGTCACGAAGTAGATATGGCTTTTTATTTACCAGCTTCAGAGCGATTTGAAATGGAAGCAAAAGTAAAAAAAGCGATTAGCAAAGCAATAGAATTTATGAATATTCATCGTAAGTCGAGCGAATAAACTATAGTGTCGAGAAACATTTATATTATCAATATGTTCTTCACTATTTTTTAGCTGACTTGTAAATGGGATAGTAGCCTAATCAGCACAGATAAATACACTATCTAATGATAGATACTAATCGCTTCTTAAGCTTACGATAAAGAGAATAGAAGCATACGAATCAGTGAGTATACTGTAGCTAGTTATATACCTGTTACCATTTAAAGTGCAAAATTTCATCCTAAATTAAAATACCTTAAGCAGGAGAAATAATTTAAACATAATCATTCTATGCTTTGATTATTTGACGCCGTATAAAGTCATTGTAATCTCATCAAAAAAGCGCTTGTGCAATATCATTTCATCGTTACGGAACTTATAATGAAATAACTCAAGTACTCTGAAAAATCACCTTAATTGATAAAGGGGACAGCCTAAAACAGATGATAGCTCATACAATTTAACAATGTTATAGAGATACTTATAATTAACCATTCTATAAACCAGTCAATTTATCCTTATTGTCAATCTGATAGAAAAACCGCAGAGCTATTTGTTATACCTATTTCTTTTTGTTTTTTTGTGCTTGTTTCTTGGCTTTTTTAATGGCCGATTTTTTAGCTGTCTTTTTCATAGCCGCCTTCTCTGCCTTTGCTTTGCTAAGATTACGAGCTGCACTTTTAAGTTCATGCTTGGCTTTTCTCACTTGCGTCTCAGTAGACTCTGCAAGTTCAGAAGCTTTCTTGGCTTGAGCCGCAGCCTTTTGTGCGTCTTTCAATGCTTCTTCAACTTGTTGCCCGCTTTTCTTAAGTGCACTTTCCAGTTTTTGCATTAATTTTTTTTCTTTCATGTTAAGTTTCCTGATAATTTCTTAGTTTACATACTGATATTTGATAAGGCTTAGCCTTTACTATTTACATATAATTTTGATTCTGAACCGATAATAAGAGGGTCAGCTGGGTAGACTACATCATGATCCTTATTCGGATAATCTAGCGCACTCAAAAAGTGGCGCATGCAATTGATACGCGCACGTTTTTTATCGTCAGAACGTACTACCGTCCAAGGTGAGTCTTTGGTGTCTGTATGAAACATCATGGCTTTTTTGGCTTCAGAATAATCATCCCACTTTTCTAATGATGCCATATCCACCGGACTGAGTTTCCATTGTTTGAGTGGATCATTTTGACGTGACTTAAAACGTCTAAATTGTTCAACTCGGCTAGAAGAAAACCAGTATTTAAAAAGCTTAATACCATCGTTTACAAGCATACGCTCAAGTTCAGGGGCTTGACGAAGAAATTCAAGATATTCCTGATCACTACAAAACCCCATCACCTTTTCAACACCCGCTCTATTATACCAAGAGCGATCGAACATAATGATTTCACCTTTCGTTGGTAGGTGTTCAATGTAGCGCTGAAAATACCATTGATTACGTTCTCTTGCGTTTGGCTTTTCTAATGCAACAACGTGAGCTCCCCGAGGATTCAAGTGTTCCGTAAAGCGTTTTATCGTCCCTCCTTTTCCTGCAGCATCTCGTCCTTCAAATAAAATAACAATTCGCTGTTTAGTATCTTTCACCCAGCCCTGCATTTTTAATAATTCGATTTGCAACTCGTGCTTTTCACGCTCATAGTCGAGCACTGAAATTTTTGTTTTGTAGGGATAACTACCATCAGCATTCCATTCAATTCTGCCATTACGGGCGTTCAAATCGAAAGTAATACCAGAGTTCACTAGCAATTTATCGTTACATTTTTGGTCCATTTTGTCCTCACAAAGCAATATGCTTTTGTCCAATACATATCATTGGTGCACATTAAATATATTTATACAGAGTATCTAGATTCATTAAGAAACTTAGTGACTTATAAAACGCTTATTACCATATTATACCAATTGAATTAATGAATGCACCACTTAGCGAGAATGAAAAGGCTTAGAGGCAAGGCATTGATTTAGAGAATGGTTATTCCCTTATCAAAATCAATAACACCGCATGTAAGCCTTTACCTTTTATTAGGTACTCGCCCTTCGGGAGTTTCGTAGCAAACTGATAACATCACAAAATGAATGGAATATAGAATAACTCTGTTTAACTCATTTTATTTGCTCTAAGCTCACTACGTAACGCTATGTTGGTCGATTCATTATTTTAATTGGTATTAGGTAATTCTAGCGCAGTAATGTATAGATTATGACACTCATCTAATGATAATATAAATTGTATTAACTTAACTTAACGATAACTATAAGTAATCTTATGAATATCACGCAATTAAGACTGTTCCGCGACATCGCCAGAGAATTGAGTTTTGTAAAAGTAGCTCAACAGAATCACATTACCCAGCCTGCGGTTAGTGTGCATATAAAGAAGCTTGAAAATGAGCTTGGTAAAAAACTCTTTAGCCGTACACCCCATAATACTCAGTTGACCGCCGATGGGGAAATAATTTTAGATGATGTGAAAGAGATCTTAAGATTATGTGAAGGCTTAAAAATCAGATCCAGTTATAGCCAAGGAATATTAGAGGGCAACATTCGTATCGCAGCAATACACAGCGTGGGTATGTATGAAATGGGTGATTTTTTGTCGTCATTCATGCAATCTTTTCCACGCGTTCATATTCATTTACAGTATCGCCGTGCTGATGAAATATATAGATTGTTGGGTAAAGAGGTTATTGATATTGGAATGGTCGCATATCCTGAAAAACGAACAAATATAGTATCAACATCATGCGGAGAAGATGATCTCGTTTTGATTACCCATCCTAGACACATGCTTGCACGTAGAAAATCAGTTTTACTAAAACATATTCAAGATCAAAATTTTATAGCATTTGAGTCGGGCATTCCAACGCGTGAAGCGATCGATGCTATTTTGTCTGAAAATAAAATTACCGTAAACAATCGTATGTCTAACGACAATATTTTTACTTTGAAAAAAGCAGTGGAAGCCGGAATTGGGATTTCTATTGTTCCCGCTAATTCAGTCGATGAAGAAGTACAAAAAGGAAGTATTGTTAGGTTGCCTATCCGCGATATTGAGCTAACTCGTCCAATCGCGTTATTACAACGAAAGAAGCATAAACCCAATAAACCATTGGAAGTATTTATTCACCGCATACTTGATTTTAATCGTCAACGCTAATGATGGAACTTTGATAAAGATTCAATAATGTTAAGAATTTCTATCGCTTCATTCATTATTTTTGGAGCAACGCCATCAGCTAGAAGATGGCATATTATATACCCAAAAGTCACCTTTCTTTGTAATCATTAAATTTACTTATTTATTTTTTTCATTCGATAACGACATTGAGGACCTGTTATTTTTAATAAACGTGCCGTTTTCTCAATGTTCCCACCTGATTGTTCAAGTGCTAATTTAAGTAAATCATCTTCTAAATCATTCAAAGACAAGCCAGATGAAATTGCTTGTAAACACATATTTTTATACGAGGGTTGATCAAAGCTTTTTTGTTTTTCTTCTTCGTTATTCTCAATCAACCCTTGGGTATTTATATTTTGAGATTGAGAAGATAAATTTGGCATACCTACGCATATCAAGGTTGATTCAATTTTAGCGTTTTTATCGGTTAATATAACGCCTCGCTCAATAATATTTTCTAATTCTCTAATATTGCCAGGCCAAGAATACAAATTAAAACGATGTAAGGTATTATCGGTAATAGAAGTAACAGATTTACCGTATTTATCATTAAATTTTTGAATAAACTTTTTAACTAATCCAGGTATATCCGCGAGTCGCTCACGTAATGGTGGAATAATGATAGGGAAGACATTTAATCGATAATATAAATCCGCACGAAAGTCACCTGATTTAACCGCTTCTAATAAGTTAGCATTCGTTGCTGCGATAATTCGAACATTTACAGAGATAACTTCTGTGCCACCAACCCGCTCTAATTCCCCGGTTTGAATAACCCTAAGTAATTTAGCTTGCGATTCAACATTTAACTCGCCCAATTCATCAAGAAAAAGAGTACCGCCATTGGCTCGTTCAAAGCGACCTTTTCTCGCTTTATCAGCCCCCGTAAATGCGCCTTTATCAACACCAAAAAGTTCAGATTCAACGAGATCTTTTGGTATTGATGCACAGTTAACCGCAATAAATTTATTATTTTTTCTATCACCAATTTTATGTAAATATTGAGAAAAAACTTCTTTCCCAACACCGGTTTCACCTAACATTAGAACCGTTACATTAGTGCTAGCAGCTTTATCTAGTAAGTTAATTATGTCTCGAATAGAGGTAGAGTCAGCAATTATATTTTGAGAGGAAACCGAGGTATATTTTTCACTACGTAAATCTGATACTTCTTCTTCTAAGTGTTTTAATTTAGAAGCTAAAGATTGTAAAGAATAAGACATTTCTTTTTGTTCGTCTTCATTCCATTCAGCAAGTGGCTTACCAATTATTCGACAATGCTTATCACCTCGACCTACACACTCTACTTCTTTATAGTGAATAGGTTGTTCAAATAGCTTACTTGTGAACCCATCAGCATAGCCTAATAATTGCCAGCAAACGGATTCTTTGGCAATACCATACAAACGAATATGTTCACTAGCTTCAAAGGAGTTCTCCCATATAAATTCACCATAAAAACTAGTGCTATCAAGGTTTATTTCTACGGGTTTGACACTAACCATACCTTCAAGACTATGAAGTTGAGGCCCGCTCATAAACAAATCCATAGCTGATTCATCAGCACGAATCGACTTTGATAAAGTTGCATCAGCATGCCCTGCTTCATGCCCCATTTTCATTAATAAACTCTTAGCGTATTTATTACCAAACGAATTTATGAGCTCTGCTCGTAAAACCCCAAAGGCGGTTGTATGTAATAACAACATACGTTGTTGTCCCAACCAAATAATGCCAGTTTCGTTATCAAATTTAATCATTGCTTTTAAATCTTTATTTAATAGCAATGATTCTAAATTTTCTTCATCAAATATCATGAAATCTCATTAAATTTTATGTCGAAACTCTATTTGTTGGCATCAATATTTGCTTTACTAACTCCGCCAATAGCCCAATGTGTTGCGGGTACTTCATTGATCACAACACGTACTTGAGCCTCTTTAACATTTAAAGTTTCAACCGCTACTGCCGTAACTTTTTCAAAAAAAGAATTTTTTTGCTCTAATGTTCTACCTTCAATAATAGTAACTTGAATTAATGGCATTTTACACTCCTATTTAAACGTCATACTCACAGAACCAATATCTTGATATCTAACACAAACACTATCTCCAGCTTTCACCGCAACCGCTGCGGTAATACCGCCCGTCATTATAAAAGTGCCTGCTGGAATTGATTCTCCTCGTTCAGCCAACATGTTAGCTAACATAGCAACACTTGCAGCAGGGTTACCTAACACTGCAGCACCAGCGCCGGTCGCCACCACAACACCGTTAATCTCCATCACCACACCGAGTGTTTTCATATCAACATCTTCAACACGCTTAGGATTACCACCCGTAACAAAACGAGAAGATGATGCATTGTCAGCAATAACACTTTTTAAATCAAAGTGAAAATTTTCATAACGAGAATCAATCACTTCAACCGCTGGCATCACACATTCAGTTGCCGCTAGAACATGCGCAATAGTACAACCAGGACCTGTAAGTTCTTTATTGGTAACAATGGCAATTTCAGCTTCAATTTTAGGATGAATTAACTCATCAGTTTGGATAGAGCCGCCATCAGGAACACTGAAATAATCTGCTAAAAAAGCATAAATTGGTGTATCAACCCCCATTTGACTCATTTTTGCATACGACGTTAACCCCATTTTCAGTCCAGCTATCTTAGTCCCTCGTTTTTCTTTTCTTGAACGAATTTCCCATTGAATATCATAGGCATCATCCCAGTCCATATCAGGATATTTATTCGTTATTTTTTCAACATCATAGGCCTGCAACTCTGCATTTTCTAAATGCTCAGCTAACTCAGCAACGGTTGAACGTGATAAAGTGCTCATACTTATCCTCCAGCTCTTAATAATTCTAGTGCAACATCTTCAATCATATCTTCTTGACCACCTACCGTTTTGCGGCGGCCAAGCTCTAATAATATTTCACGAGCCGGTACGCCATGTTTTTTCTCAGCACGAATAGCATGAAGAAGAAAAGAAGAATAAACACCGGCATAACCCAACGTTAATGCCCCACGACTTACTCTAGGTAATTTATCCCCCATAATAGGTGTGGCAACATCTTCTGCTGCATCCATTAATGCACTTAGATCTACATCTAAGTTAATACCTTTTAAATCACACACGGCAGCAAATACTTCTAATGGAGTATTACCTGCACCCGCACCAAAACCGGCAATAGAGCCATCAATACGATCGGCACCTGCTTCAACAGCAGCAAGAGAATTAGCAACCGCCATGCCTAAGTTATGATGGCCATGAAAGCCAATTTCATGATTTGGAAATGCTTCTCGCATTAAGCCAATTTTAGCTGACACTTCTTCAGGTAACATGTGACCTGAAGAATCGGTAACATATAAACAATTTGCCCCATATCCGGCCATTTTCTTTGCTTGTTCTACGATTTCTTTAGCACTTAACATATGTGCCATCATCAAAAAACCTACCGTATCAAAGCCACGACTTGCCGCATAAGAAATATGCTGTTCTGAAACATCGGCTTCACTACAATGGGTGGCAACACGCACTGTTTTCACACCTAAATCTTCAACCATTTTAAGATGGTCAACAGTACCTATACCCGGAATTAATAAAACGGAGACCTTAGAATATTTTAACTTTGGGATAACCGCACTTAGATATTCTTCATCTTTATGTAAAGCAAAACCATAATTAACAGAATCACCTGATAAACCATCACCATGAGTCACTTCAATTAAAGGTACTCTTGCTTTATCTAACGCTTGTGACATATCAACCATATTTTTCAATGTGAATTGATGTGCTATTGAATGCATACCATCACGTAATGACATGTCATGAATTTTAATTATTTTACTCATTATATATGCCCTCTAAGTTCTATTTTTTATCATTTGCTTTGCAAACATCTCAGCAGTTTTTGCTGAAGCGGCCGTCATAATATCTAAATTCCCTGCATATTCAGGTAAGTAATCTCCTATACCTTTTACTTCAAGATAAATAGAGACACGATTACCATCGAAAACAGGACCTTCTTTTATACGATAACCCGGTACATAAGCTTGAACAGCTGCTTCCATAGCTAAAACAGATTGAGTGATTTTTTCTTGATCAGGCTCACCTTTAGTTAAACAATGAACAGTATCTCGCATCATCAGTGGTGGCTCAGCTGGGTTTAAAATAATAATCGCTTTACCTTTATCAGCACCACCCACTTTTTCAATTGCACCTGACGTGGTTACAGTAAACTCATCAATATTTTTGCGTGTACCTGGACCCGCAGATTTTGATGATATGGTCGCTATAATTTCACCATAACTGACCTCTTGAATACGGCTAACTGCATACACCATTGGAATGGTTGCTTGACCACCACATGTCACCATATTTACGTTATCTTCACCTTGAGTTAAATGTTCATCAAGATTTACCGGTGGTACACAAAAAGGACCAATAGCAGCAGGAGTTAAATCAATAACCTTAACGCCCTTCGCCACTAATTTTCTCGAATTTTCAGCATGAACATAAGCAGATGTTGCATCAAATGCAATTTCAATATTATCTTCTTCTATATGTTTAATTAGACCATCAACACCTTCATGTGTTGTTTTTACACCTAAATCACGTGCTCTTTTTAAACCATCGGAATCGGCATCTATACCAACCATCCATACCGGTTCTAAAACATCACTTCTTAGTAGCTTGTAAAGTAAGTCTGTACCGATGTTACCGGAACCAATTAATGCACAACGAATTTTCATAATAATCAACCTTAAAGAGTATGTTAAAACTAATCGAAACGAATACTTGTACGTCCAATTCCGCCAATATTTACTGACATATGATCGCCAGGTTTAACATTTTGTAATGGAACCAAAGAGCCAGATAAAATAACTTCACCGGCCTTAAGAGGGACACCAAATTTTCCTAAGGTATTCGCTAGCCATACCACACAACTAATAGGAGAAGAGCCTAATGCAGCGGCACCTGCACCTGTAGAGATAATTTGGCCATTTAGTTCAACCACCATTCCGCACGTTGATAGATCTAGACTTCGTGGGCTAACCACATCTTGCCCTAGGACAAAATAACCACATGAGGCATTATCCGCGACCGTGTCTTGAATTTTAATATTCCAATCTTTTATTCTTGAATCAACAATCTCAAAACAGGGTGCAATAAAATCAGTTGCTCGAATAACATCACTGGCAGTAACACCCGGCCCGATTAAGTCATGCTTTAACACAAAAGCAATTTCACCTTCCGCTTTTGGTTGTATCATTTTGGTGCTAAGTGAAAGCACTTCACTCTCGTCAATAACCATAGCATCAGTTAAATAACCAAAATCAGGTTGATTAACACCAAGCATATTTTGTACAACAGCACTGGTTGCACCAATTTTTTTACCAATGACTTTCTCATTGTTTACTGTAATCCTTTTCTGTAATAATCCATTAGAAATCGCGTAAGCGTCTTCAATGGTTATCTCAGGACTACGACTTGTTAATGGTTCAATCATTTTTTGGTTACATAACGCATTAAATAATTCGTCTGAATATGATTGAATTAATGATTGTTCTAACATAGTAAATATCCTATTGTTAATGCTATAATTTAATACAAATATTTTTTAATTCAGTATAAAATTCAAGTGAGTGGACGCCACCTTCTCTACCAATACCAGAATGTTTTGCGCCACCAAATGGTGTTCTTAAATCACGTAAAAACCAAGAATTAACCCAAACAATTCCAGCCTCAATTTGTGCAGATACTCGATGTGCTTTTGACGTATTTTCGGTCCACACTGATGCTGCTAAACCATACTTAGTGTCATTCGCTAATAAAATGGCTTCTTCTTCGGTATCAAAAGGTTGAATATGACAACAAGGGCCAAAAATCTCTTCTTTCACTACCGTGGCACTTTCAGGCAATCCAGTCCAAATAGTCGGCTCAACCCAGGCACCATTTTCTAATTCTGGAGACATTGTTGGTACGCCTCCTCCGAGCACAATAGTTGCACCTTCTTCTTTTGCCTTTTGATAATAGCTTATTACTTTTTCTTTATGCTTTTGACTGATTAAAGGCCCCATACTTGCGCCTTCATCATTCCAAACACCTAGTTTAAGTGCTTCAGCCGAGGTCTTAAGACGAGCAACAAACTCATCAAAAATAGGTCTTTCAACGTAAACCCTTTCAGTACCTAAACAGACTTGACCACAATTAGAGAAAGCGGAACGTGTTGTCCCTTCTATCGCTTTATCCAAGTCACAATCAGCAAAAACCACCGCTGGATTTTTGCCACCTAACTCAAAGGAAACGTGACGGATTTCATCAGCGCAAGCTTTAACAATAGCGGCCCCTGTTTTAGTTTCACCGGTAAAAGTAATACCATCAACATCAGGGTGGGTTGTTAAAAATTCACCAGTTGAATTCTGACCAAAACCATGAACCACATTAAAAACACCTGGTGGAACACCAGCATCATTCATTACTTCACCCAGTAACGTAGTCGTTCTCGGTGTTTCTTCAGAAGGTTTAACTACAACAGTATTACCGCAAGCTAACGCTGGACCTACTTTCCATGTCATCAATAATAAAGGTAAATTCCAAGGACTAATGACGGCAACAACACCTTTAGGTGAGCGTACAGAATAATTGAGCGCCCCTTTTCCATCTGGCGTATCCAACATAAATGATTCATTAGCAACCGATTTATATGCGTCTGCAAATACTTTAAAATTAGCGGCACCGCGTGGAATATCAATATGGGAAGCAAGTGATTTTGGTTTACCTGTATCTAAACATTCAGCTTCTAAAAACTCATCAAAACGCGCATTAATACCGTCAGCAACTTTATGTAATATTGCCATACGCTCAGCCAATGGAAGTTTTCCCCAAGGACCATTAAGAGCGGCTTTAGCCGATTTTACTGCTTGATCTACTTCTTCTTTACCCGCTTCATGCACAATGCCAATTTTTTCATTAGTGGCAGGGTTGATATTGTCAAAAGTTTTACCTTCAACAGAGCCAACAAATTTACCATTAATGAAGTTCTTTATTTCTAACATATCAATATTCCTTAAATATTTATTTAGCATTCATTATTGCCATATAAGAATTGAACAAAGCAACAATATCGACAAAATTAATTAATATCGATATTTTATGTTTTAATATAAAATTAATCAAGTTTTATAAATAAAAAACTCCGGTAAAGGAGTTTTTTATACTATAAATATTACTTACCTGAAGTACGTAGGTATTGAACTTTAAACATTTTAGGTTTATTAAGATTAGGATCTACGATGCCTTTGAACTGCCCAGTAGTACAATGCATTGCTTGAACATCCATCATGCCAAAACTGTCATCTACGGCAACACCAGAGCCTTTATTAACCGCTAAATGATGATCAGGATGCGCTTGACCAATCATCCAAGATTTCCAGTATTTACCTGCTCTGTCATAAATAATTGTTCTTGGTAAAGTAAATGTTTGCGCATCAACAAAATGACGACGTTTACTGATAGGATGATTTCCATCAATCGGTGACGACTCAAGAATATACACTTTGCGTAATTGATACGTCACATTAGGGAAACAACCACCTTTACCGTGAAAATCAACAAATTTGTAGCCATCTTTTTCTTTGAATTCATCAGTTAGTGCTTGTTCATCATGATTATAAAAAGGTAATAACATCGTTTTAGTACCAATATATTTCCAGTTCATGTCTGAGATTCGACCGTTGTACCCTTCAAAATCTTCGATCATAAGATCTGAACCTAAGAATGAATCAGTCACTTGACCAGTAGCTAAACGACGAACACGACGTTGAAAACCAAGATATAACCAGGCATTATCACGCTTTAAATCATTTTGATAACGGTGAATTAACAACTGAGTATTTTTAACATCATAAGGTTCTTTTACATGTACATAAATAGATCTAAATAACTCTGATGGATTTGGCGTAATTTCAGGTAATGGTTCGTGGTTAACACGATGTGCCCAGTTTAAAAAATGAAAATCAAATTTTAATTCACGCTCAATCTTACCTGTATTCATATTACGATAGCGCCAGTAAAATGGGTCTATTGCTGCACCATCTCCCCAGTTGTAACCAAATTGAAAATTCCATGCTAATTTTTCACCCGCACGAGGATCATCCATACTAGGCTCTTCCGGAAATGGTCTACCCGCAATATAACCACCTTCTAAGTTACCTTTTTCTGTTGGTAAAGTAATTTTACCAATATTATTTTTACTTGCCTCAATATAAGATTGGTTCAAAATAAAGTCGGTGCTTTTACCTACCGTGATTTCAACCCAGCCATCTTTAACATGCTTTAGCATCTCTGGGTCTAAAACATCTTTGGCAATATCAGCATTATCTTTAGTAATAACTAAACCTGGAACAATTTTATCTGCCGTTGGAAAGCCATCTTTATAAGGATAAAAGGACTGTTCAACCCCATCACCCGCAAAAACTAACCCGTTCAGCAATGCGATTGTTGTCAACGCAACCGTACACTTTATTTTATTAAATAATTTCATAATTATTTCCTATCAATTAAAAACTGTAACGAAATGAAACTTGTAATTCACTTTCTTTATTTGCCATACCAATAGGTCCTGCGCGGAAACGTCCTAAAGGTTCAAAACCACCTAAACCAACATCATATGAATCAGGGAATCCGTCACCATTGTTGTCTTCATGTACCGGTGTTGCGGTAAATGGACTAAATGGATTACACGTACGACAATCTGAGAACTCTTGAGCACCATCACCAAACTTAACATTAGCCGTTAAGGTGAAACGAAAGTTGCCGTTAATGTAATCAATAGAAGGGGCGATAACACCTGAATGAGCACGCCAGTCATACGCGGTTAATATTTGTGGACTTAACCTGTCGTTCATCCACCAACCTTTCAACAAGAAAGTTGAAATATAGTTATCTTTCCAATCAGGCATACCTACAATACCTAATGGGCCATTTTCTACTTCATGATCAAGTAAATGCTGACCAAAGGTTTGAAAAGATAATAAAAAGGCTTTATTCGGGTTAATTGAACGAACAAATACATTTTTATCAATACCTAACACCCAACGAAACACATCAGAATCAGAAAATAAACGAGGTTTTAATGTGTTAGCAAATTCTTCACCCGTTGAATATGATGATTCAATTCTAATAGCAGAATCAAGACTCTCTGAATATAAATCAAGTGAGCCACCAAACATGTTGATACGAGGAAATTCGATATCAAAAGCAATCAAATAGGGCCATACACCTTCTTCACCGGTAAAACTATTTGTCGCCTCTATGCCGCCGCGTAAGCTTGGTAGTTGTGAAAGGTAACTAAAAGCATTAACAGAAAAACCAATATCTTGATATACACCTTCAATTTTAAAACCATATGACGTGTTATCTAATGACCATGACGGCACATTGGCTTGTCTTATACCAATTTGGTTTGGACCAAAATCAGTGGCAGTGGTACCGCCAGCAAAGTTAGCAACAGTACAGCCATTTTCCCAACAATTATTCATTCCTCTGAAAAATGAACCGGCATCTAAAATAGCATTTGGCTCACCACCTTGACCTAAGTTATTAGGTCTAGGCTCATCAAAGACCCAAACTAACTGGAAGTTAATATCATCAAAGGTATCATTAGCACCATACTGCCATTCAGCCGCTACAGACCAGGTAGGGATTCGAATATCTTCTAATTCATCGTAAATATTGTTACGTGAAAAATCGACTGGATTGATAATATCTAAAACGCGGAATAAATCGGTACGTCCCCAAACAATTTGCTGTTTACCCACTTTTAAATTGAAAAGGGTGCCACTGTCTAAGTCCATGCTACCATCAAAGTAGAATTCACGAATAAAATCTAAATTATCATTAAACTCTGAAAATCTTAATTCATTTTCGCTTTTATCCATATAGCCTTTAAGACAGCCTCTGGGATCAACATCACATGGGCGTACTGGCACGCCAAAAGCAACACCGCCAGCGGTTTTATGTAAATGTTCACCTAAAACAACCATACCCGAATTCGGGTTAGCCGCAGTATTTACACCAAGTACATGTCCTGGTGGAAGTGGCGCACCAAAATATGGAGAGTCAGGGTTGGTAGAGCCTAAACCTTGACCATGAGGCACGGATCCTACATTTTGATCTTCAATATTAATCGAACGACCTGCTTTAGCACCAAACTCTTTATCATTTAAATCATAAACACCATCATAACTACCTCTAAGAGTCGCATTAAGTGATATGTCGTAAAATCCAGCAAAATTATTTAAATTCTTAGAAAACTCTAATTGCAAAGTATTTCTAAACTTAGACAACCCTCTATCTTCACGAATACTAGTAGCATTTTCAACAAAGCCATTAATTTCAACGGGATCATTTGCATAACTAGAAAGTGACGTTGCTAACAGCACTCCCCCAATGGCATGTGAGTATTTCTTTAATACTGAAATATTATTCCAGTAATGTAATTTTAACCTCATAGTTTTCCCCTCAGTTTTATGTTTCAACATTTTTTATGGATTTTAAAATCCATTTTTTTCTTTATTTTGATACTGCATTTAAAATAAATTTAGGTTTGTATGTCATGATCCATGCAGGAACCAAAAACATTGCTGCCAGTGCGTTTAGTACCAACATAACAATAAGCAATAAAGCTGCATCTGCCTGAAAACGCATAGTAGAAATAAACACCCACATAACAACACCTGCGATCAATGCCAACGCAGTAAACCCTATGGCTACACCCGTAGTGCTAATTGCTATTTCAATGGCTTTTTGTAAATTGTTATGAGTAATGTATTCTTCACGAATCCTGTCCATAATATAAATAGAGTAATCAATCCCTACACCGATACCTACGGCGATTATTGGTACGGTATTGACATTAATTCCGAGGCCAACAATACCCATATATGCATAAGTCAGCGTGGTAGCAAATGACATAGCAACAAACATTAACCAACCCGCATGAATAGACCAATAGAACACGGTGACAAAAACAAAAATCAATAAGAAAACTAAAGGAATTACAATAATATTAGTTTCATATGCCGCTTCATTAACTGCTGCTGTTACACCAATGACGCCTCCTGCCAACTCCAATGAAAAACCTTCAATTTGAGCGATTGAAGAATTCGACCAGTCTTTGACCATTTGAATAGCACGCCTAATCGTTTCACCCTTATGATCTTTATAATAAAAGACCATATTGGCATTTTGTTCTTCCGGATCTAAAAACTCTAATAAAGCGCCGGGGATCGGGCTAGACATCATATACGTGAACATTAATCCACCCGTTTCAAATTTGTCTTTAGGAAAAGCTAACCAACGAGGGTCTGTGTTATGTATAATTTGATTCACTTGTGTGACTAAATCAGGTAACCCTTTCGTTCCCCCCATTTCTGGATCAAGTAACATATAGTTTTGAAAGTCTGCTAGCGCTTTGATTACTTCAGGCTCTTTTAATCCCGCTTTTTTATCGGTATGAGCAATAATGTATAGCTCTTCAGAACCTGGGAATAAATCATTAATTGATTGTGAAGACACGTTATAATCATGATCAGGATACAATAAAGGTGAACCCGCTTCAGATTGTCCTACCTGCACCCAAGAACTAAAATATGCGGCTAATAGGTATAAAAAGACAACCGTTAATAAGGTTATTTTTGCCCCTATTTTAGTACAAGCAACTTGGGAAAAATTCTTAAAGATTTTATGTAAAAGAGAATGTCGATGAGGTTTTTGATCAGTTTCAGGTAACAGTGCAAGTAATACGGGAATAAAAATTAACACCGTAACAATAACACTAGCAGCCCATAAAGATGAATAAATAGCTAATTTGTCATTGATAGGTACTGAACCTAAAGAAATAAGCAGTAAACCAACCGCATCAGAAATAACACCTAAAGATCCTGGTCTAAACAACCCTTCAAAAGTGTTTCTTGCCGCAACCCTCTTATCATGAATAATACGATGTTCTTGATAAAAACGTTCAACAAGCTGAATTCCATGAGACATGGCTCGAGCAGAGATTAAAAATGGTACTACCATCATCAAAGGATCTAAGTTGTAGTCGAGTAACGACAACATTCCTAAGCCCCAAATAGTGGTTAAAACAATACCAACAACAGGTAAAAGTACACCGTAAAAACGTCTAAAATAATTTAAAAGTAAAACAATAAGAACTAATACTGTGTATAAAAATATTTGAACTATTTCTTCAACATAACTCGTTACCCAGCCAATTAAAACAGGCTGGCCTGTCGCATAAACATCAACGTCAGCAGTTTGTTCTATTGCTCGAAGATTTTGTAGTTCATTAAATATAGCTTCATAATTTAACTCACCTTCGTTAAGCGTACCGCGTACTAAGGCAGAAGATAGATCGGGTGACACTAATAAGCCATAAACACGTGGATTAGCAACAACTTCATTTTGAAAAACAATTAACTCTTCATCACTATAACCACCTTTTTTAAGCGGATCATAATGTGGTGCAGATTTCATTGTGCCATATTCATTTAACCAAATTTTACGTGTATTGCGATGGGTTAAACTGCTAACTAAATTATGATTTATACCCGTAAGTGCATCAATTGATTGAGTCACTCTATAAATTTTATTCAGTGTTTCATTCGTAAAAATTGTGCCTTCTTTTACGGTAATTGCGACAACAATATTATTTGCACCGCCAAATGTTTCACTTATTTTATTGTGAGTTTTAATATACTCATGTTCTTGCGGTAGCAAATCAGCAAAATCAGAAGCCATTCTGACGCTTGGTAACTGAAAAGCAAAAAACACGGTGATTGCTAATATAATAAATGCTGTTATTTTAGGAAAAGAGAAAACAATGGCATCTATTTCTTTTAATTTTTTCAATAAATTAATCATTTGCTTTCTCACTATTCACTAACGAAGCATTTTCTAGGAAACCTTTACCACCCACTACGATCACATGGTCATCAAACGCTAATGCACCTCGAAGATAAGATCGTGTACTTTGATGAATTGATTGCCAAGGACTGTTTTCTTGTGCTAAATTTTTGACTAAAAAAGTACCTAACGCTCCAGTTGCATATATTTTATTATGACCTTTACTTAATCCATATAAAGGAGCCTTAGTACCCGACTTTTCAACAAGCCATGTTTCTCCACCATTATCGGTAAACAATATTTTTCCACTTAACCCAACAACACGTCCTTCGTTTACACTGGTAAATAAAGACGCGATTGGATAGAACTCATTTGGCATCGGATTTTTTGCAAACCATGTTTTTCCACCATCATTGGTTTCTAATAAACTGCCAAATTCAGCGGTAACAATTGCATTTTTATCATCAAAAAATTTGATATAAGATAAAATCATATCTTCATCAAGAGAAATGCTTTGCCAAGTTTTACCGTGATTATTACTCGAGAGAAAAGTACTAAAACTACCCACTACCCAAATTGTTCCATCGGGAGCACAGGTTAGTGCTTGAGGCGTTTCTTCGCTTTGCAAAGATGCTTCAGTCCAGGTAAGGCCGTTATCTAAAGAAGTCCAAATGCTACCTTCTAGTGTTAGGGCAACAAAGCTTTTATCTGGACAATGGGTTACATCTATAAAAGAGGGTTGCGAAGCAATTTGTTGCCTTTTCCATCCACCTTCTTTCATTGATGTGAGTATTACACCAAAAGATCCTACGACCACATTAACATCACCATTACTGGTAATTTGTTGGAGTCGATCACTACGGTGTGTAGTTGCTTGTTGTTCAATTAAAACATCATCTAATTGTAACGGAGCTTCACAGCCCGTCATTAGCATAATGATTAAAATAAAGACTATATATTTAGAGTTCAAATGACACCCCTGCCAAAAATTTATACTTTCGACTATAGCACGGAATCATCGACAAACAACAAAAATATATATATTTTTACTATTTATGTTTTTTTATTTGATTTATCTTTATTTATCTCATATATATTAATTAATGAGTATTTATCAAAAATTTAATTTTGTATATTTACTGCGAATTAGTTTGATATAATACTTATCGTTATTTGTTACGGCCAATTGGTAAAAACAAACATTTTAAGCACCAAACACCGAGTTGAATTTTAAATGAAAATCTCAAAAACATTGACTGACATTGTATATTTGAAAATTAGGGATGATATTGTTCATGCTGTATTGAAACCTGGCAGCAAATTAAAAATTGAACCATTAAGAAAACGATACGATATTGGTTCATCGCCAATAAGAGAGGCCTTAAGCCGCTTATGCTCCGATGGATTTGTTGCGATAAAAGGTCAACAAGGATTTAGTGTTGTTGAAATGACTAAATCAGATTTAATTGATGTGACTAATACGAGAATACTCATTGAAAATGAAGCGCTTAAGCTGAGTATTATAAATGGGAATGATGACTGGGAGTCGTCTGTTGTGGCTGCTTTTCATCGATTATCAAAAATTGAGCATTCATCTAGCGATGGCAATAACCAAGATTTAGAAAAATATAATAAAATATTTCATGATTCCTTAGTTTCTGCCTGTAATTCTAATACCTTATTAAAATTTTATAATGTCCTTTACGACCAACATAAACGCTATCGTAACTTAGCAAGAGAAGCGAATCATATTAAACGAAACCTCCACGCTGAACATGCCGATATATATGAAGCAGCATTAGCTAAAGATGTTAAAGCGGTTTGCCAGGCAAATGAAAATCACATTAGGAAAACTGAAGAAGTTGTCTTAAACTTTGAAAAAGATGAGTGGTTTTAACTTAAGCGAACAAAAATCCCAAACACATTGATTGATAATACGATGAAGTACTATCAATCAAAGGGGTAATCTAGTTATTTGCCTTTTGTTCTAAGCGACTGTACAGTAAAGTTTTTTCTTGTTACGTCGGCTGAATTAATCCGAGTTTTCATTTTTAAGGTTGTGCAATGTTGGGCTTGTACATCAATCATACTGATTAAGGAAGGAATCATAACACCTGTACCTTTATTTTCACCTAGATGATAATCAGGGTGCGAAAATCCAGCTATTGCCATACGCCAAATATCTCCAGATCTATCATAGAAACGCCCTAATACAGGGGTAAATGTTTCCACATCTACATAAAATATTCTTTTTGATAATGGGTGTTGAGTCCATTTAGGAATAGCTTCAAGTTTATAAACATTTCTAACCTGCCATGGAACATTAGGGAAACAATTACCCCTGCCATGAAATTGACCAAAATTATACGTGTTTGAGCCTTGCCTCTCAGAAGTCAATTTATTGTGTTTAAAAAACGGTACAAGTATCTCTTCTTGGGCTAACAGTTTCCATTTCATATCCATTATGCGACCGTTATAGCCCAAAAAATCTTCAATCATAATGTCGCTACCTAAAAAGGCATCAGTTGATTGCCCAGACGGTAATCGTCTAACTCTTCGTTGTACAGACATATACAACCAAGTACGTTCTCTTGCTGAATCATCTTCTAAACGATGTACTAACAATTGTGTGTTTTTTAAATCATAAGGTTTTTTAGCTAATAAATATATTGCACTAAAAATACCGGCTTTATTATCAGGTAAATTTGTATCTGACAAAGATGACACTCTATGTTTATAGCGTAGCGTTTTACCAACAAATGAGATCGTTCTTTCTATTTTATCGTTTTTCATATTGCGATAGTCCCATATAAAGGGATCAACAATAGATGAATCACCACCATAGGCATATCGCATATTCCAAGCAATTTTAAGCCCTGCCTGTTCGTCATTTATCAAGATAGAATTACTAAAGGGCAAGCCACCTTTATAATTTAATAAATTACCATTTTCATGATTAATAGTGGCCGTGTTTTGATATTTTTTTGTTTGAATAGCAAAATTTTTATTTATGGAAACGGTAAATGTTTCTCCCACTGTAATGGTGACATAACCTTGCTTTATCAATTGACTTAATGGCAAATCAATAAAATTGCTATAGTGTGAAACATTGTCTTTTGTTAATACTGTTCCTATAGCAGGATATTCTTGACCATGACTAGTTAAAGATAAAACAAGTAAACTCAATAATATATATTTCATAGTACCTTCTATAATACCAATCAGACTAACTAAGTGATCTTTTTAAAGGGTCTAAATATCCAATAACATCGTTGCTTTCAATCCCAATAGCCCGCTATTGGTCAATCAAGCGTCTTGTTCTTGAAGATTTACCTTCATTAAAATTTGAACCATTAATTAATCTGATTGGTATAATTCATTATTGTTATAACAAAAACTTAAAGAGTCCCCTCTTTTCTATCAACGTTTAGTACGGTTAAAACTAYCCGCTAATTCCATATAAGTACGTTGACGTGGTTCAAATCCATAAGTAACATTAACAATCATCACTTCCTCTACGCCAAAATCATCCGCTAATTCATTCATTTGAGTAACACAATCATCTGCGTTACCGAGTAAATACGTATTCATCGTTTCATCAAAGTAAGCTTGTTCAGATAATGATAATTGTTTTTTGAGCGCTAATGCTTTTTCAGGCGGATGCAGTGGTTCTCTTACCCCATGCCTAAATGCTTGTACCTTCCAATAGACATGACTGGCCGCAATAAACTTAGCCTCCTCTTCTGTATCAGCAGTAATAGCTGCAACGGCAATTAATGCCTCTGGTTTGTTCATCGATTCAGAAGGAACAAAAGCACGCTTATATGCATTAATAATGGATGAATTTCGTTCATGAGTACCAATAAACAGTGCCAAGGCAAAACCGGTTCCAAGTTGCCCCGCCAATACCGAACTTCCACCGGAAGAGCCTAACATCCAAATATCAGGGCATCCCGCATTATTAGGTTCAATATTAACCTTTTTAAAAGGATGTTTAGCTGGTAACGTTCCTCTTAAATACGCGACTAACTCCGCGCTTTGCTCTGGGTAATATTCAGCTGAAATAGTTTGTCTCGGTGCTGCTAATGCCGCATGCGCATATCCATTTCCTCCTGGCGCCCTACCAATGCCTAAATCTATACGACCGGGATGTAAAGCCTCCAGTACTCTAAAGGTTTCAGCAACTTTAAAAGGGCTATAATGTGTTAACATAACCCCGCCAGTTCCTGCTTTAATATGCTCAGTGTGACAAGCAACATGTGCAGCCATCATTTCAGGACAAGGTGATGCATATCCTGGAGTTGCATGATGTTCCGCACACCAATAACGGTGATACCCTGCTTGGTCACATAATTTAGCTAAGGTTAACGTGTCATGTAAACCTGACGATTCACCCTTACCATCATGGATAGGTGATTGATCAAGTACACTGATTCTTTTTAACATGTTTTTCGCCTTTTATTATGCTTTTGTTATTTAAATTAAGATTTTGTCTACCGCATTACACAAACGAGTAATTCCTGCGGTAGTATTAAAATGAGATACGCTAATAGGTATAATTATTCATTCCCAACGCCTCATTTATTAAGACAACACCACGCATAAAAACAACTCACTTTTCATTTTCTCAAATATCATCTTTTTTTGGTATTTACCATTGCCCTTTCATTACGAATAACAGTAATAAGCTACTCGCTATGAACATAAGTAAGGCGTATTTTGCATGCCATTTTATTATCTGCTGGTAAGTTAACGCGTAATGGTTAGCAAGCGTTACATTCATACCTGACAAAGGGCTAATTATCATACCGATACCCCAAGCACATAAAAAAACAAGTCCTAAGGCATTTGGTTCCGCATTTAACGGGGCAATCCATACACCAACAATAGAGATACTAACAACAGGATGGACGCCAAAAATTGAAAGTATTATCATCAAAAATAAAAGTCCGACCGCGAAAATATAAGTAAATTCATTCACAGGTAGGCTACTGTCAAACGTTTGTAAAAGTGTATTTACACTAAAAGACAGCAAACCTGCTGATAAAAATAAGATTAACTCAGACGACATATTAGGCAGTGCTTGAGTCGTATGCTTATATAATTTAGTAACCGCATTGTTTGCAGAATACTTAATGAAACATAATATAACTGTCAATAATACTGAAAGCGCCGCTACTATTAATACAATGGGTAAAGTTGGCTTTACATGATGCAAGCTTAAAACACCCACCACCAAAACTGCAGGTACAAAAAGTGCTTTAATATTTAACGGATAACCAATAAATAGCGCAACTTCTTGTGCGTTATTTCTATTTATTTCCCAATAAGTAAATCCCAATGCTATAACGGCTAATGGAATACCTTGCATCATTAATACCATTAATGATGCCTCTGGCGAGTAGATCAATGCAATCCCCATTGCGGCAAAAAATGGCGACCAAAATGCAGCGGAAGAAAAAGCTCTGGTTAACAGCATAAGTAAAGTTTGAGAAATAGCATGAGAACTTTTTAACCGCTCCGCCACTAAAAATATGGCCGATAAGTTAATGACGGCAGAAAACAAATGTGCACCAATAATCGTTGAAATTAACGCTTTTTTACCGTGATATTTTACATTAATGCTATTGTCATTAGGTGACGCTATCAACTTTAAAAAACTGATACTCGCTAACAAGGTAATAAAACTGATATTCGAATACAATACTGCGATAAAATCAAAATCAGCTTGTCGCTGATAAGCAATAAACAAGCAAGCAAGACTTAAAACAATTAAGATTGATGATTGAACGGCCATTAATAATGATAAGCGTGACAGCAGTAAAAAAGCAGCCCCCCAGGCAAAAATCCCAGGAATATAACTAGCCAGAGTATCGTTGAACAAATTACCTATTGAGATAAGTATCATCAGTAAAATAAAAATACCCGCAACAGCGTTAATTACCTTGTTATAGACAGGTACTTCATCAGAAAAAACATTAGTCATTTACTAAATACTCCTGTAAATAACAAACTATTTTGACTGTTTTCACATCAAATCACTCTTTTTTTAAGTTCATGTTCAAGTAACGCATACACAACTTCTGTGTATGGCACAGAAACATTTATTATCTGACTTCTTTTTAAAACAGCCCCACAAATTTCGTCTAATTCTAAAGCTCGTCCTTTTTCATAATCGACCAGCATAGACGTTTTTATTGGTTCAAATGTTCTAATCAATTTATACATTTCATCAACATCTTTTGTTGATATCACTTCATGCTCCACACAAGAGACTTGTGCAACTTCTTTCATTAATTGATAAACAATTTTTCCAAAACGAGGATGATGTGTTAATTTTTTTGTATCAAGGCCGGTAAGCGCTGATAAAGGGTTAACACCGTTATTGATGAGTAATTTTCGCCATAACTCAAAACGAATATTACTAACGATTTGAGTAGGAATTTTTGCTTTTTGAAAAATAAGAGACCAAGCCGTTAATTGGCTGTTAGATTTTTCATTGGCATGTGGCCATTTACCAATAATTAATTGAGCTACACCTTTTGCTTGCACAATACCAGGTTCGGAAATATGGCCTCCAATGCGAACAGCTAACCCTCCAACAACAAACGAATCAGGTAAATGTTTTTTGAGTATCGCTTCATTATCAACGCCATTTTGGAGTGAAATGATAGTGATAGTTTGTTGAAAACGCTTAAGCCATGGTTGTAATTCTTTGGCGATTTCCTCTGTAATATTGGCTTTAACACAAAGTAGATATATATCAAAATCATTAGGTTCATATTGCTCAAAAAAAGTTGATAATGAGCATGCTGTCACATTATCTTTAAAGGTGAAATCTGGATGCGTTAATGTTAAACCTGATGAAGTTAACGCATCAAGATGTTCACCGCGTGCAATATACACAACCTTATGATTAGCACTTTGCAATCGAGCACCATAATAACAACCAATGCCACCTGCTCCTATAATTGCGATCTTCAACATATTTGACGACATTTTTTATTTTTAACCTTAATCTATTTTATTTGTTATTAATGACTTATATCAATTGAATTAATGAATGCACCACTTAGCGAGAATTAAAAGGCTTAGAGGCAAGGCATTGATTGAAGAAAATGGTTATTCCCTTGCCAAAATCAATAACGCCGCATGTAAGCCTTTAAAACTCGCCCTTCGGGAGTTTCGTAGCAAACTGATAACATCACAAAATGAATAAAATATAGACATAACTATGTTTAACTCATTTTGTTTGTTCTAAGCTCGCTACGTAACTCTAAGTTGGTCTATTCATTATTTTAATTGGTATTAAGTATATTTAAACAAAGATCAAAGTATAGTTTTTTCTTCTACAAATAATGAATACTCTTAACATTGAAACACATAAAAAACTCATGATAAATCAAGGTTAAGAACATTTAAACTTAACCTTTTATTCTGGCTTATTTAAGAGTTAACGCTAACAATCCAGCTTCAGCACAGATTATATCTTCCTTTTCTGATCCCCCTGACACGCCAATGCCGCCAAGATTCATTCCTTTTATTTCTATCGGAATTCCGCCACCAAAAACAACTAATCTATCTCTAGGTGGCATGCCTTTGGCTAACATAGCTTCACTTGAAAAAATATCTTTCCAAGCGCTTGTAGGAAATCTAAATCCTGCTGAGGTGTATGCTTTATCTTTAGCTATATCAATAGAGTGTAAAAATGCATTTGGCATTCTTAAAAAAGCGGCAAGGTTTCCTCCCGAATCAACAATAGCAACATTGATAGCTATCCCTAATGCTTCCGCTTTTTCAACAGCCGCTAAAACGGCAGTGTTTGCAGCTTGCCAATGAATTATATGGCTAGTTTCTGATATTTTCATTATTACAATAACCTTCTCTTTAGGTGTATACGGTTGTAAAAGATTCAACCAATTCGCGTGTATGATAAAATATGCTGGCACCTAATTCATCTTCAGTCCATACAGTTACAGGTCTATCACGTTGAGCTAAATAACCTAAACCACCAAAGGTTTCATTACGATTACCTGAGGGGTCAAAGAAATATATTGTATAACCTCGAGTAACACCATGACGTTGAGGAGTAACATCTATTTTTACTTTATTTTTTGACATCACATCGGCTGCTTTAAGTACATCTTCCCAACTATCTAAGAAAAATGCAGCATGATGAAATCCCATAACAGGACCCCCCACAAACGCAATATCATGGGGTGTATTACTACAAGACAACCATGTTGCTAACTGAAAAGCGCCTTCAGGTCCAACCATAATTTTTTCGACTAAATAGAAATTAAGTACTTTAATCATAAAATCGGTAGATTCAGTCACTTTATTAATTTGTTTTTCAGGGTCAAACTCACACATTAACAATGCATGATCTAACCAATGAGCACCTGCACCAATTAATCCATCCGGCCAAGGGTCGGGATTGATGCTACCAACAGCAGTACCAACAAATTCTTTCTCCGCATAGAGATACATTTCATGCCCACTTGGCAAATTAAAGCGTAAAGCTCTTCCCGTACAGGCTAATGTACCTGCAGGAACCATCTCAACCGAGATACCATATTCTTTAATGCTTTTGTGATATAAATCTAAATCAGCATCAGACTCTACTTTATAGGCAATATGATTCATGCCTGCAGAGTCTGATTCACTCAATATAACCGAGTATTTATCCCACTCATCCCATCCTTTAAGATAAATATTACCAGACTCATCTTGATGTGTTTGGATCAAACCTACTACGTCACAATAATGTTTAACTGCTGCCGCCATGTCTAATACACGTAAATTAATATGTCCTATACGTAAAACTGTCATTTTAAATTCCTTCTGATAAATTTATAATTATTAACAACTAGCTTCCTATCATTAAAAGATGCCTGTTTTCTTAGGTATATACTTCGGTAAAAGCGGGATTAAGTTCGCCTGAGTGATAAAAAATACCACGTGGAACTTCTTCCTCTGTCCAAGTAATGACCGGCATATCGGGTGTTGCTAAATAACCTAACCCAGCAAATGTTTCATTACGATTTCCTGACGGGTCAAAGAAGTAAATAGTTTCACCACGAGTGATACCATGACGAGTAGGCGTAACATCTATTTTGACTTTATTCATCGCCATAATATCTGCTGATCTTAATATATCGCCCCAATTAGGTAAGAAGAATGATGCATGATGGAATCCCGCTGTAGGGCCTGGAACAAAAGCAATATCATGTGGTGTGTTAGTCACCGTTAAAAAAGCAACCGCTTGAATATCTTCATCAGGACCAACCAACGCTTGTTCTGTTAATCTAAAACCTAAGCATTTCGATAAAAAGTTAACATTGTCAGCAATGGTGTTAATTTGATTTTCAGGATCTAATGGGCATACAAGTAAACAATGATCTAACCAGTGAGCACCAACACCTTTTACATCAAGTGGCCATGGCGCTGGATTTTTATCACCCGTACTTTTACCCACAAAAGTTTTTTCTGCGAATAAACACATGGTATGTCCACTAGGTAGTTGAAAGCGTATGGCTCTACCACAATCAATTAAAACACCCGCTGGTAGTTGTTCTACAGCGATACCATAAGCTTCAATGCTCTTGGTAAAGGTATCAAGATCAGCATCAGTTTCAACTTTATAGGCAACATGATCCATACCGGCATGATCTGATGGACTTAAGATAACTGAATATTTATCCCATTCGTCCCAGCCTTTAAAATAAAGATTACCGGCTTCATCTTCATCAGTAACAATAAGACCTATGATGTTTTCATAGTGATTTCTTGCCGCCGCCATATCTAAAACACGTAAATTAACGTGACCTATTTTCATAACACCCATGATATTCTCCCCAATTAAAATTTTAAAAGTGCTTTATTTATCAATAATTAAACACAAAGTTTTTACTGCCATTAATGCATTTTCTTTTTATTTTACCTATTACATTTAATTCAATATCTCCTAATGGAAATACTCTGCAAGCAAGAAAAACACCGTTATCTTCGTCTTCTTTTGAAATATGAGCTCTACTCATAGATAAGGTTTTATAGTTATTTTTGTCTGAATGTATTTTTACTTTACAAACACCACAGCCACCACCGTGGCACCCCGAAGGAATACCTTTTTTCCCTAATGATCTCATTCCTACAAGTAAATGATCATTCTCTGAACATTTAAAGATTTCATTCGTATCAAGAATAGTGATATTGTGATTTTTTAGTGTCTGTTCAATTTTCATAATTATGCTCTAATGAGGTTTGTAAAAAGTTACTCACTAGTTGATTAAACTCTTCCTTTTTTTCAATTTGTATCCAATGACCACACTCGCTATATACATGTAATTGAGCGTGTTTAATTAGTTCAATCAGTTTATAAGCATTATCTAATGGAATAACCTTGTCATCTCGACCGTGTATAATTAAGGTTTTATGTTCAATATGTTGAATGTATTCAGCACTACTTTGCATGGCTTCAATCCAACGCTGCCGAGGCGCAGGAAACATACTTGAAAAAGATTCTTGAAAACCTTCTTGTATACTTGCTTTATAACGCAGTTCAGCTAATTCATCGGAAACCAGTTCACGGTTATAAGCGAATATATCTAATAACTGTTTCATGTTAGCGATAGACGGTTGGTATCCCCAAACTTTATCTAACCCCTCAGTTAAATCAAAAGAAACCCCTACACTACCCATTAATACCAGCTTATTTACTCGTTCGGGATAGCGAATAGCTATCGCTAGCGCTAAACCACCACCAAAAGAATTACCTACAACAGAGGCTTTATCTATATTCAAGGCATCCAGTAAACCAATAACTTGCTCTACCCAACCATCCATTGAATATTGATTATCCGTTGGTCGTTCGGTGTAACCAAAACCAACCATATCTGGTGCTATTACCCTATGGCTTTTGGCTAATTCAGGAATATTTAACCTCCAATTTGCCCATGCACTAACGCCTGGGCCAGAGCCATGAATAAGTAATACCGCATCACCTTTGCCAACATCATGGTAATTAGTCTTAATTCCATTAGCTTTTATTGATTTACCTATTTCAGGATTACTTGTCATCAAAATATCCTTCTCGTTAAATTGACTTAAATAATGGGCTTTTACTGACGGCTTCTTGACTGCCTTTAGTGTAAAAATTTTCCATAAACATATCTCGTTCAAATAACCGTCCTTGCATCAAGGTGGTAATACACGCATCAACCATTGGCGGAGGACCACACATATATGCTTTGTGGCCAGAAAATTTTCCATTAAAATGTTCGTTCGCTGCTATATGAACAAAACCTCTAGCCCCCTGCCAACCAGACGACTCTGGCTCATCAGATAATGCAGGGACATAGGTAAAGTTACTGTGCTCTACCGACATTTCAGTAAACAATTCATGATAGTAAAGTTCATCTTGATTACGCGCTCCGTAAATCAAGGTAATATCACGCTCTTCACCTCTTTCGAACAAGTCCATTATCATCGATTTAGGGCTTGATAACCCTGAGCCACCGGCAAGAAATATCATGGGTTCTGATGCAGACTCTCGAACAAAAAATCGACCATAAGGACCGCTAAACTTAAGTTCATCACCTACTCTCAATTCTTCGTGTATCCACTTAGTTCCTTTACCGTTCTGCACCAAACTAATATTTAATTCAATTTGATTTTTATCTGAAGGAGAGTTTGAAATTGAGAATGCTCTAGGGTATTCATCAACTTCGGGGAGATGTAAATTAATATAATGCCCAGCTTGAAATTCCATATTATCTTGCAGTGCTATAAATATTGATTTTATGCGTGGTGTCAGTGTTTCTATTTTTGTCACAACCCCGACATAATCTTTCACTGGATAACTTTGCGCATCTTCATCTTCTTCTATATCAGCCTCTATTTCTAAATCACTTGTTGGTATAGCACAGCAGCTAAGACATTTACCTTCATCTTTTTCCATATCCATTAAAGCAAAAGGAGATGCATCGCCATGTTCTATATCTCCATCTAAAATATCTACTTTGCAAGTACCACATAAACCATGACCACATGCATGAGGTAAGTAAATACCCGCTCTTAATGCGGCATCTAAAATAGTTTGGCCTTCTTCAACCTCAATAGTTTCACCTATTGGTTCAATTATTACTTGATAAGTCATTGTTAATTCTCTTATACCGATGGAATTGAATAGCCAAGCTTGAACAATTAAGGTTGGCTAACATTTATAGCTATCAGCAAGGTTAGTTACCTGTTGATTGGTAACCTTTTAGATCTGGTGTTTTAAATCGTAATAATGATTTATGACTAACACCGTTATCAGCAATACTTTGATCTGCTACAGGGGTTATTGTTTTACCATCTAAATTCCACTGAACCTTATCCCAATCGATTTTCTCAAAATCTGGATGAAAACTAGTAATACTTGGAATTACTTCAGAAATGAGTGCACCAAAAGGCATTTCTGGCGGTAATGGAAAAACATTCGCCGGACCAACACTTAAATGATCGTCCCAAGCAATATAAACCAACTGGTTACCATGGAAATTTTCAATAGCATCTTTATTACCTACAGGGTACGTGCCAAAATTTGTTTTTGTTGCCATATCAATATCTCCTATGCGCTTTCTTTAATATCATTATCATCATTACTATTATGATGGGCAGCTTTCCAAGAGTTATCATCTGCAGAACCTTTATACTCCCCACTATCATCTTCATTAAAATGATAATATTTAAGTACATCAGGCATTTCTGCTCCACCACAATTACCTTGAAAAATTTGATGAGGTGGTATCCATGCATGCGCATATTTTTCAGGCTCATGATCAAATATGCTTTTACAGCCATCAGAACAAGTATGAAATTTATCACCATTAAACTCGCTGACTCTATAAGATAATTCCATTGGATTTCCTTTAGATATGTCAGTGAAACACATAGGCACTTGGCAAGTTTGGCAAACTTGAGGTAAACCGGCATTGAAATAACGCTTACCTTCTTTTTCCATTTGTGCGTACATTTCCCATCTAGGTCGGTAATATTTATCAAAAGTATTGGGATATTTTTCTGATAACCAATCCATTTTTTCTTTACTTGGGACTTCTGTTTGAAATGCTGCAGCATGAGAAAACTGATACAACACGGTATAAATTTGATGACTTAAATGTTCAGATTCTTCAGTGGCTTGTTCATGAAATTTAGGCATACGTAAACCATAGCGACCTAAGTCTTTAAACAATGCACCACAGTTATCGACAAAATAAATATCCCACGCTTCTTTCCAAGACATAGGGCTATCAGGCAACATATAGTCTTGCATTGCAGACACTAAACCAAGAACACGATAGGCACGCCAGAAATGTTTATCAATCCAACCTTGCACAATTTCAAGATTGTCTTCATGTTGTTCAACAATGAACTTTATAATTTCAAGCCCTAAGGTCATATGGCGAGATTCATCTGATTGTGCTGAAAAACCAAAAGTAACTGTTGCCATATCACCATTGTGAGCAGCACCCGACATAAATGGCACAAAGAGTAAATTAGTTAAAATATACTCAAAAGCAAAAGAGATAGAGGTCATGAATTCAAATGGTCCAGCTGACCTAGCATCATCAAAATAGGATTTTGGTACAGATAAATACCAAACACGATCATGCATATGAAAAGGGTCATGTAAGCCAGTAAAATGCTTATTGTAATGACTCAAAGTATGTATTTGAGTTTGTACATGACGTAATTCATCAATTGATTGCATTTGGCAAGCAATTTGAGCGCCTTCACCACTAAACTGTCGAGCTAAATTAGCAAAACCACGATGAGCGCCATACTCTAGAGGAGAAACTCCTTGAATAAAAATTTTAAGGGCATTGATATAACTTGCATTAGTTAAATTTAGGTGACCATTATTTTGTGCAAAACTATCAATAATGGCATAAAGTTTCTTATCTTTTTCTGCTTGATATTTCCAGTAAGCTTCAGCAGTTAAACGAAAAGGGTCTTCCCATTTATCCCAATCAACAATTTTTATTCCTTCGTATGATTCTTGAGGAAAAACTTTTTCTTTAGGTTGATAAGTTGGTTCCCAACCTAAACCACGCGTTAATAACTCATAGCGTTTACGCATATTTAATTTTTTAGCCATTATAATTTTCCCCAATTAATTCCATGACACTTTAAAATAATCGTCATCTTCATCAACACATCCAGATAAAGACACTAAAACTAAATGTAATTCTTGCAAATCAACATCACGACCAGCGAGTTCAGATACCACTTCTTCTGTTATTTTTAATTCACCTATGTTTTCAATACGAATCATTCCAGGTTGGTCATATTTAAATACGGCTTCAGGATTTTCTTGTTCAAATGCTTCGGCAAATGGGCGAGCATCCTCGTTATGTTGTAAAATAATAAATACTTTGCTTTCTGACATGCTAATCCCCTAGATTTTTAGACCTTGTTTCGCTAACCGCGCAAGTAATTCACATTTGGCTTCTTCTAACTTGTCTTTACCACCGTCAGTAAAAGCTTCTTGAGCAATCGGCAAAACCGCTTTATTTAAACGTTCAGTCCATTTTATGACCCAAGAAGAAAGTAACTCATTGTTTGCGTCACTTTCTTTCGCAACAACTTTAATCAATTGATTTGTCCAGCGAATTGTTTCTACATACCAATCACTCATAAATTGCGTTAACAACGTTAAAGTATTACCTCCTTTACTACTTACCTCTTGAATATATTGATCAAAAATTAGTGGATAAATAAGGCCATCCATTACGATGTTTTGAGCCACCATAATTTCAAACCAGTCATCAAGCACAAAAATATCTTCCATTGCATGACGAAGTGGTTGCCACATTGATGCGTCTAACCAATCAATTCGGCCTTGTTCAAGCCCTACTGATTCATTTTCATCAATGAGTAAAATAATTTTAGAAATGTATTGAGAAATCCCTATTCGATCAAAACCATGCAAAGAAGCAAGAGAAGTAATAATTGAACCGTAACCACGATCACATATATCTTGATTATTCATATTTGCGCCATATTCGACATGACGAAGTGGTGTTAATATTTTTTTTATAGATGCTTTTAATTCATCTGGCATAGATAAAAGCATCTTATGCTTTTCTGCCATCTTGAAATTGTTATCCATGCTTTCTTGCTGTTTAGCACGAGCCATAACATAAGCACTATAATAGAACTGACGTGGGTCGGTAAAACTGTACCAATCTTCCATAACGATTGATGTATTTCTCACATCATATAGCTCTTTTCCTTCTGCCCATGTAGGAGGGTAATGAAAATTAGTAGTTGGCTGAAGATCATAAACTGCTTCCTGATAACGAGACGCAGGTTTATCGTGCCCTATTCGTCGACCAACATATCCATAGTTGGTACGTTTTGTTTTTATTTCTTTAGTGGATATATGTACTGACATAAAACTTAGTCCCCATTAATTTTTACTTAAAATTACTAATCTAGTTGGCCATGACGCCATTTTAATTTATCAAGCTCAACTTGATGTTGTTGCTCTATTGTTAATTCTTTAACATCATGTTTAATACAAAATTGACGGAATTGCTTAAAAGGTAAAACAAGTTCCACATACAAGGTCGGCGTACCAATTGAGTAATCAAATTCAACAAACTTATTTTTTAAAACACCGGTTACATGAACAAAGTGTGTTTGTTCGGTAGCTGCACCTGATTTCATATTGCTATCTGCCACCATATGTCATGTCTCCTATTTTTATTATTTGTACTTAAAATATTCTTTGTATTTTTTGAATTTAGCAATTAGTAAGCCAAAAAATAATAAAGATTAAATATCAATAACTTAAATGCACTTTATTTATATTTTAACAAATTAAATATATTTTTTTATTTGGTTTTTAATTATTTTGATCAAATGATCAAATATTGAAGTTTTATGTTATAAAAAAGTGATGATTTAGCCGTTGAGACCTAGATGACATGATTTACATACGCTTACTTATTTGATCATATGATCAAATAAGTAATTGGAAATATTATTTAATGGTCAGGATTGAGAATTTATTATTTTATAAAGGTAGGACAAAATAATTTGAGTAAGGTTAAGTTCGTTATCTTAAAGTGCTTTAGGAGCATCTGTATTTATTGATAAAATATTTTTTTGATCAATATATATCAATAAAACTTCAAACATTTTGGTTGGCAGAACAAGCTAATTAGCTATCAATCCCATGGCGTGGTTGGTGTAAATTTACTCAATAAATAATCAAGTAATACTCTTACCTTGGCAGGCAGATATTTGCGATGAGGAAACACCGCATGGATTTGTTGTTTTTTAATACTATAATTTTGCAATATAGGCACCAACTTTCCTGCTTTAATGTCTTCTCCCACCATAAAGCCTGACAATCGTACAATACCCCCACCGAGCAATGCATATTCATATAATGCATCAACATTATCAGTAACGAAGAGACCATTCACTTCAACCGTTTCTTCTTCCCCATTAGTATGGAATTCCCAGCGGTTAAATACTTCATTAGTCGATAAACGTAAACAATTATGATCTAATAAATCTATTGGTTTTAATGGCACACCATGAGTTTTAATATACTGAGGACTGGCACAGATCACCCGTTCACTTTCGCCTAGTCTTCTTGCAACTAAGCTGGTATCTTTTAGTATGCCCAACCTGATAGCTACATCAACATTTTCACTAATCAAATCAACAGACTGTCCTGTAAGTTGGAACTCAACGATAAGTTGTGGATACAAACATTGAAACTCAGTCATAATGGGTAACAGCTGATGCTTTACAAAACCAGAAGTACTGTTAATACGTAATACTCCTTTAGGTACTTGTCCAAACCCCGTTAGAGATTCTTCAGCATCTTCTACATCTTCAAGTATTTCAATACAGCGCTTAAAAAATACGTGTCCTCCTTCAGTTAAATTTAACGTTCGAGTAGTACGATTAAATAGGCGTACACTTAAGCGATGCTCAAGTCGTGATACCAGTTTACTGACTGCAGAAGGTGATAAATTAAGCTGACGCCCTGCTGCTGAAAAACTCCCACGTTTAACAACTTCAACAAAAACATGCATTTCAGTCCATTTATCCAAATTACTCCCCTCAATTAACGATAATGTAGTAATAATATAATATGTGAATTTAATTCACATATTATATGACTCTTTTGATATTTATTACAAAATAGTTCAACTGGTAAAATACCTCACAGCTATATTCAATCAATCAGATTAAAAACGATAATCGTTTATTAACTAGAATCCCCCGAAAATGGAGTACCTTTTATGTTAGAGCTTTACACTAATCCAATGTCCCCATGCGCACAAAAAGTAAGAATTGTACTGGCCGAAAAAGGACTTGATTGGACTAAACATCATGTTGATCTTTCACAAAAAGAAAACCTTGAACCACAATATCTGAAATTGAACCCACTTGGTGTCGTGCCAACGCTAGTTCACGATAATAAACCGATTATTGAATCCAGTATCATCTGTGAATACCTCAACGATACATTTCCAGAAAATAACCTAAAGCCAGAGGATACTTATGAAATATCCAAAATGCGCTATTGGATGAAACATGTCGACAATAAACTTCACCCCTCATGTGGTGCATTGCAATGGCCATTAATAATGCGTCCAAGCCTTATGGAAAAAACAGAAGAAGAACGGCAAACGCTACTCGATAAAATTCCAGAAAAACCACGAAGAGAACGTCAAAAACGCTTAGTAAAATTCGGTTTAGATGCTCCAGATGTTGTCGATTCAGTAATCACTTACCGTAAAACTATTTTAGATATGGAAGCAGCATTGAAACAACAAAAATGGATCGTTAGCAATAATTTTTGCTTAGCTGATATTTGTCTGGCTCCATATTTTCAGACTATTTTACAGTTTGGTTGGACAAAAATGTATGAAGACTGCCCTCACGTTTTCAATTGGTTTCTACGCTGTAGAGAGCGAGCATCTTATCAGAATGCTGTTGCCAATGATTTCTCACTAGCAGTTCAAGCTGATTTACTCGCAAAAGGTAAACCTGCTTGGGAGAAAATTAAAACTCATATTGAAAAAATGACATAGAAAATAATCGATTATCCAATCAATAATTATAACGCACCTTACTACGTATCAATAATACACAGCATACAATTTTTTTGAGGTGAGTTGTTATGGCTTTTCTTTGCGTAAGTTGCCATAAAATCTAGGCACTATACCCCATTGCGTGAGACAGATAAAAGCTCACCAATGCGGCGTTATAAATGAACAAATTAACTGGGATATCTATCATTATTCTGGAATGGATGCCCTAGTTAAAAAATAGTGTTATGTTAGATTTATTTTAAGTAACAACAGGAAAAATCGATGAGTTCTGAAAAATCAAGCTATGGGTTTTTAAGCCCGCAACCATATATGAAATCAGCCATAGAAAATATGAATGAACGTATTAATGTGGAAGTTATTGAGGCAAAAACTTGGGAAAACCAAGAAATCGATAATATTGTGGCTACCTGTAAAGAAAAAGGTATTAAATCAGTTGGAGGATTCGCCCAAAAAGATGCTTTCCATCATATTTTAATCAATGCAAAACTGGGTAATGTTACGCCAGGCCGGACAGCTTTTTTGTATTGCATGAATAAGTATCTGATGCGTACTCTAGAGGAAAATCCTTTCTTCTTTGACTCAGTAGATCCTTTAAATGAAACAGATGAACAAATAATTAGCAAAATAAAAGAATGGCCTTTTATGCTCAAAAACACCTCTCTTTCGCTAGGTAGAGGAATTTATAAAATAAACAATGAAGATGAATTGCGTAGCGTTTTAAAAAACTACCGTGCAGACACAGCTCTCCAAGAGCAAATTGCTTTCCAATATGATGCTTACTTAGAAGGCATTGATAGAAGTACACTTCCAACAAACATTCCGCCTTTTATTGCTGAACATATGGTAGATATGAACACGGCTATTGAGTATTGCTACGAGGGATACATAACAGCAACGGGCGAGGTTGTTCATTACGCACTCACCGAAGAAATTTATTTCTCAAACCATCAGGCGTTGGGATATGTTACTCCTCCGATTTCTATTGATAGTAAGATGGCTGAAAAAATTGAAAGTTGGGTAAATACTTATATGGGGAAAATGGCAAAACTTGGTTATATTAACCAATTTTTCAATCTTGAATTTTGGATCATGCCTGACGGGTCAATTGCTCTGACTGAAATTAACCCACGAGCTGCCCATTCGTACCATTATAACTATCGACATTCTTTTAATTCATCGCTTTATGAAGATAATTTTAAACTTGCAGCAGGCGAGTCTGTACCTGAAAATACACCTTGGAAAAAGTGGAGAAATAATGATGATTACAAGTATACTTTAATCGTTCTTATTACAGCAAACCATACAGGAACTGTTTCTGACATCCTTGACTATGACTATATTGAACATCTCGAGCAGAAAGAAGGCATTTTAATTCGTCATAACCGACAACACGCAGAAGTACTATCTGACAGTGACATGACCGCCGCAGGTGTAATGTTGATGCAAATGTGGGTGGTGGGTGATTCTCGAGAAGAAGTGATCAAGAAAGAGCATGACATTCGAAGAAAAATTTATAAACAAGAACAAGCAGCAGCTAAATATCCACCATACTGGGATGTTTAACTCACTTTAGAATACTTGCTTTAAAGAGCAACTCCATTTGATGGGGCGAGTTTTCTGGGGCGCGAATGCCTCAGACTTTATACTCTACACTTATGGCGATCAATTGTTCTAAAAAGCAAGTAATAGTTAAGTCTCCAATACGCACATAAACGTCAACTAACTTGTCGCATGGCCTAAAAAATGTTTATAGCTGGCTTCAACAGTTTGTAATCAACCTTTTGACCTATCAGGCATAAGTAATATTCCCATGACTATGATCAAATATTTGTGCTGCATATTGGTGCATATTCTCATGCATCGCGATCACCTAATACCATCTAAGCCGATCACCTAATACTATCCATCGCGATCACTCAATACCATCGATACCGATCACTTTTCGGTCAAAATGGTATTGAGTGATCGGCTTGAATGGTATAGTTCAATTTATACACATTTTGTCTAACCAGTAGGTGTTTATAACCGTTATTCTTTTCATTTTCGATGATGAGAATAACCATGCCAACGGCACCTATTTCAATGCGTAAACTTAAAGAGATTTTAAGACTAAAATACGGCTGTAAACTCAGTCATCGTCAGATAGCAAAAAGCCTATCTGTTTCACCTTCAATCGTGTCTAAATATGCCTGTAAATCAGCAGAGCTAGATATCACTTGCTGGCCGCTTGATGAGAAGTGGGATGATCACTCTCTTCAACAAGCGTTCTTCAAAACAAAGCCTCGCTTAAAAGGCTTTACCATTCCTGACTGGTCGTTAGTTCAGCAAGAGCTTCGACCTAAAACTATGACGCTATTGCTGCTTTGGCAAGAATACAAAGAACGTCACTCGGAAGGATTTTACAGTTACACGCACTTCTGCCGACAGTACAAGGCATGGCTTAAATGCCAAAAACCATCTATGCGCCAAAACCATAAAGCAGGTGAAAAACTGTTTGTGGATTATTGCGGGCCAACCATGAATATTGTTGACGCCAGTACAGGTGAATTCCGTACTGCCCAAGTGTTTGTCGCGGTCATGGGTGCATCAAATTACACATATAGCGAGGCCACATACAGCCAAAAGCTTGAAGATTGGGTAATGAGTCATGCCCGTTGTTTTGAGTTTCTTGGAGGTGTGCCAGAGCTGATAATCCCTGACAACCTTAAAAGTGCTGTAACCAAACCCTGTCGATATGAGCCTGATTTAAATCCAACTTACCAACAACTGGCGACACATTACGATACCGTCATTGTTCCCGCCAGACCATATAAACCAAAGGATAAAGCTAAGGCTGAAGTGGGCGTGCAAATTGTTGAACGTTGGATCATGGCACGGCTTCGCAATGAAAACTTTTTTAGCTTGCGCCAATTAAACTTAAAAATACAGGAGCTACTGGTCGATTTAAACCAGCGGCAAATGAAAAAGCACCCTGGCTCAAGACTCAGTCAATTTGAAAGTATCGACAAACCTGCGTTAAAACCGCTGCCCGCACAAGCTTACAGCTACACCTTAGTAAAACAAGTTAGCGTACATATTGATTACCATGTCGAAGTTGAAAAACACTATTACTCAGTGCCTCATACCTTGATCAAGCAAAAGCTTGAAGCTCATGTCACAGGGCAATTGGTGACACTTTACCATCACGTTCACCCAAGATCACACCGACAAGGTGCTCACACAACGCTTGATCTGCATATGCCAATCGCTCATCAAAAACAACAGCAATGGACACCACAACGGTTTGAACGTTGGGCAAGTAAATTCGGCGCATCAACTGAGCAGTTTGTCATTCAATTAATGCAGGCTAAAAAGCATCCAGAGCAAAGCTATCGCGCTTGCATGGGTTTATTGAGCCTAGGTAAGAAATTTACCGAACAACGACTTGAAGCTGCCTGTTATCGTGCCTTAGCCACAGGTGTTACCCGTGTAAAACAAGTTAAAACCATCTTAGAAAAGGGCTTGGATAAACAGCCATTGCCAGAAGCTCAAGGTGATTTACTTCAGGATATTGACCATCAAAATATCCGTGGTAACCACTATTACCATTAAACCCAATACTCAATAAAACAAAGGAAAACCTATGCAAAACATAACTCAACAAGTGAATAGTCAATTAAGTAACTTAAAATTAAACGGCATACGTGATGCACTATTGCAGCAATATGAGCAACCCAATTTATACGTAGAGCAGAGCTTCGAGGAGCGATTAATCTTACTGCTTGACGTTGAAATAATTCAACGCGACCAACGCAAGATTGACCGCCTGACTCGTCAAGCTAAATTCAGAGTTGGCGGCACACTTAGCCAGCTCGATTATGGTGCACAGCGACAACTAGATAAAACACAGATCCGTTCATTGGCACAAGGAGAATGGCTTCGCCTTCACCAAAACATATTGATCACAGGTGCAACGGGCTGTGGCAAAACATATTTAGCTTGTGCGCTTGGTCACAACCACTGCCAACAAGGGAGCAGTGTTTATTACTTTAGACTTAAAGAGCTATTAGAAAAAATGTTCTTGGCGCAAGCTGATGGTAGTTATCGCAAACTAATCAACAAGCTTAGCTCTGCCAGTTTACTAATTTTAGATGATTGGGGATTAGAGCCATTAACGGCTCAACAACGTAGTGATTTACTGGAATTAATTGATGCTAGATATGATACAAAATCGACCTTGATTGCCAGCCAATTACCGATAGAAAATTGGTATGAAATGATCGGAGAATCCACTCATGCTGATGCGATTTTAGATCGGCTTGTTCATGGGGCAATAAAGTTGGAATTAAAAGGTGAATCGATGCGAAAAAAACTAAACTCCTTGACTGATGCCGATCACTCAAGTTAGATTTTACGGAGGTCTACTGGTTAACAAAAAAGTGATCTGCTTGAATGGTATTGACCGATCGGCATCATGGTATTACGCAATTGGCTAGCACCTCGTGGGAGTCATTATCTCTATTCTTTCAGGCTTATCATTAACAGTTGGCGTAGTGCCAAACAGAGTCACACTAAGTTTTCTAAAGGTTTATTTCTTACAACGTGTTTTTAATAACGTCCAAACGGAGTTATTTCGATAATAGTAAATACCATTACAGATGTATAAATGAGGAATATTTGCTGACAGCATTGTAGTACCTAATGTAGCAATTACGCTTAATAAGGTCTAAGTCATTGAAAAATAAATATTGGGTGGCAGCCTAACCAGCCACACCTCGGCACATGAGTCGTCTGCTACGGTTGCTTCCTTCCAGACCTGGCCGAGTTTACAGAGTATCATTGCGAGGGGACCGAAAAGGCCACCATAATGAGTCTAACCAAAATATTTAAAATTTCTTAATTGGCTAGCGGCGCGAATTATCGCTAATCAAACGCTAGGATGCAAGCACTAGTTCACCATTATTAAGTAACACTATACTGCTTGAATGTTTTTTACACAAATAGAGTGAGGTTTTCGTCAATCTGACTTACCTGTATAAATTAGGCTCTGTTGTAGCTAATTGTTGTCTATACTTGTAAATAAGACCTAACTGATTGAAGGTACTAGCAATGAAGACTAAATCATTTGTAAGTAAGCTTAA
>NVWU01000021.1 GCA_002733765.1 Colwellia sp.
ACGGTTTACCGAGGTTATTAACACAACTAACGTCCCCTAATTCTTCACAAACACTRTSKTYKRRASTYMWMCYYKYWSTAKMSWRWWKTSYTWWTWYTMWCGKWMRKKKYTTCATCATTTCACTGGTTCTTTCAAATCCAGATCCAGCTATTGCTTGAGGGCAAATATCATCATTATGGATAAAGCGATACGCAGCCTCAATAGCAGCAGGATCATTAYAAGCTTTAACAATTGAGTGGCCAGCATTTTCTGCCATATCATTGGCTAGTTTAGCTAATCTTCAGGTTCTTCTTGGATCGCCTAACTCTGTGCCAAAAATAAATTCGGCCCATTCTTTTGGATTTAAATGATTCATTTTTCTCAGGGGCTTTATTACAATGAGCTTATTAGATGACAGACTCATCAACTATCATAGACTTGTGTATAAAAGACAGACCTACATCCATGTAAGCAAGGCATTGATTTAAGATAATGGTTATTCCCTTATCAAAATCAATAACGCCGCATGTAAGCCTTTACCTTTTATTAGGTACTCGCCCTTCGGGGGGGTCGTAGAAAACTGATAACATTACAAAATGAATGGAATATAGAATAACTCTGTTTAACTCATTTTGTTTGTTCTAAGCTCACTACGTAACGCTAAGTTGGTTGATTCATTATTTCAATTGGTATTGCATAAAATATGTTTGCGTCTCGATATTTTTATAGCTTACCAAATGTTCTTTAATGAGTTGAAACGGGAATTAAATTTTAGCTTTAAATACTTTTATATCTTGTTCCCATAACTGACTAATAGATTTGATTACGTTGGCTAAATCTCCACTTGTCCAAAATTCAACAGTGCCTATAACTCTTTTATTTTTATCCATATTATGACTCTGTAGCCTTTTTTTTACCTCCATTGCAACAGGAACCGCGGTATCAATAATAGCAGCTTTATCTCCCACAACATTTTTAATAAGAATACTGAGAAATGAAAAGTGAGTGCAACCGAGAACTATTTGGTCACAACCTTTTGATAGAAGGGGGTGGATATATTGTTCTGTTATTTGCATTGCCTGTTCATTATCGTGATTAAGGTTCTCAACTAAAGACACTAACTTAGGACAAGCTTTGGTTTCTATTTTTACCTGCTGAGAGTATTTAGATTTGAGAAAATGAAAATATTCACTTTCTAATGTTTGTTCAGTTGCTAGAATACCGATAATTCCTGTTTTACTTTTTAAGGCAGCAGGTTTTATGGCAGGTTCAACGCCAACAATAGGAATGGAGAATTTTGAACGTAAACTATTTATTGAATTGACAGTAGCGGTATTGCATGCCATCACAACCATCTTGCAACCTTGGTTAATTAGGAAGTTAATAATATCTTCTGATCGTTGGTTGATTATCTCTTTTGTCTTATTTCCATATGGAGAAAATTCGGTATCAGCGAAGTAAATTAAATTTTCATCCGGGATCGTACGTTTAATAGCTCTAACAATCGAAAGTCCTCCGACGCCAGAATCAAATATTCCTATTGGTTTTTGTCTTTGCATTATACTATCTAATTTATCTGAATCGTCAATTATGTATTTTTAATTATTTATCTTTCAATTACGCGCTCAAAAGGTGGCAGTGAATCAAGTAGTTGTTTGCCGTAACGTTTAGTTACTACTCGTTTATCCATTAAAGTGATCACGCCTTCATCTAATTCATTACGCAATAATCTACCACAGGCTTGTACCAGTTTTTTTGAGGTATCAGGTACCGATAGGCTCATAAATGGATTACCACCTTTTGCGCTAACATATTCAGCTTGTGCCTGTTCAACAGGTGAGGTTGGCACTGAAAAGGGTAGTTTAGTGATAATTAAATTAGTTAAATAGTTGCCCGGTAAATCTAACCCTTCTGAAAAACTTTGTGTACCAAAAATAATACTTACTTCATTCTTATCACAACGTTTTTTGTGGCTTTCAATAATATGCTGGCGAGAGTGTTCACCTTGTACAACAATGTCGAGTTTGTGTTGCTCACGTAACGCTTGTGCTACTTTTTCCATTTGCCAATAAGATGAAAACAGCACTAGGCTAGCATTACCTTGCGCTAGATATTTTGGCAGCTTTTCAATGAGTTCATCCGTAAATTCAGCTGCACTGGGTTCATTGTTCATATTAGCAACCACTAGTTGTGCATTATTTTGATAATCAAAAGGTGAGCCGACTTGTTGATATTGGCTACCATCATTATTTTTTAAACCGGCTTGAAAACGAAAATGGTCAAAAGAATTTAAAGCCAATAGCGTTGCAGAACATAACACGGCACCTTCACATTGGCTCCACAGTTTATCTTCTAAAGTGAAACCTATTTCGATAGGGGAGGCGCAAAGGAGGTAGTCATGGCGGGCATTGCCTTTACTGGGGTTTTGTTTTTGCAGCCAACGTGCCATGGGGGCTGCTTTTTCACTGTCAGTTTTGGCATACATTTTCCACAACGCCATTAAATTTTCTAATCGTTGTAGCATAAAACCCGCTTCACCTAGTACTGGTTCGGCTAAGTACATTTTTGTATCACCATCTTTAACTGATTCAATTAAGGCGCTGTATAGTTTATTTAAATGGCTGAGTGATTTTTTACTGAGTTCATAAATATCTTCAGCCCAGTTTTTTAACGTTTTAGGAATGATACCATTATCAAAACGGTAGACTTGTTCATCATTGTTATTGTTACCTTTAAAGGTGTTATTAAAGCTATTGTTGTCTTTGTTTTCAGAAAAATAAAGGCTGGCATTATTGTCAATAAAGGTGAGTACTTTTTGCATTTCCATTAACAAGTCTTGGCAATCATCCCCCAGCTTTAATGCCGGCGAAATTGCCCGTTGCGATTTAATTAGTTTAGCCATTTTATCGCCAGTATCTCTTAGCTTAGTGAGCCAATCTATTGCGCCACGTAAGGTAATGCTAGCACTAGAATGATCGCGTGTTACTTTGGGTAAGTGATGGGCTTCATCAATAATATAAAAGGTTTCATCGGGGGCCGATAGTATTCTACCGCCACCTAGTTCGAGATCAGCTAATAATAAACTGTGGTTTACTACTAATACGTGCGCTTGTTCCATTGTTTCGCGTGCTTTATGAAACGGGCAATGGCTATGTTCACTCAAGCTTTTTAAGCAGCTGTGTTTGTCGCTTTGTACTTGTGACCAAATATGATGGGGAAGTTGAGTTTTCCATGAATCAATATCGCCTAGCCAACTGCCATCGGTTAAGGCTTTATGCATGGCATTTAATGTACGTATATCACTGGCTTTTGGTTTTTCGGCAAAAGTGAAACCGACTTGTGGAGACTCTGAGTTATGTGAAACTGCTTGGGTTAATTTTTGTCGACAAACATAGCGTTGACGACCTTTAGCTAAAGAAAAATCAAATTTCAATCCTGCATGTTTTTTTAAAAAAGGTAGGTCTTTGTCTACTAATTGTTCTTGTAATGCCACTGTTGCAGTGGAAATACATACTTTTTTACTCTGAGCTAAAGCGAGCGGAATAGCGCCTAAGCTATAAGCCAATGATTTGCCTGTGCCAGTGCCGGCTTCAATCGTAATTATTTTTCTATCTTTACTGTATTCACCCGCTAATGTTTTTGCTATTTCGGCAATTAAAAAAGTTTGCTGTTTACGCGGATTGAAATTACTTAAATTTTCACCGATAGTTTTATACGCTTGACGGATCACTTGTTTTAACTGGTCAGTTAACATTTATCGGCAGTTTCCAAAGTTTAAAGAATAAAGTACACTGCTGTATATATTAACAGGTTTTTATTTTTTATATATAAACTAGTCAATAAATTTAACGGATAATACGTAAATTATATGTCAACAACGAAACACTACATAGAAAATGGTTTTCTATTAACTCGTCAAATTAAAGATCGGGGTAATAGTTTACAAATTATACTGTGGCTGAAAACCGCTGTTGGTGCTAAAAAACTTATTATTGATAATGAATTAACCGTGTTTTTTGTTGAAGAAAAGCAAGCTGCCCAAGCTGAACAGTTATTACAACAACATGGCCTCAACCTTGTTAAACAACAACGCCTCTCTTTAAAAACCTTTGGACAACAATTGGTGCATGGTTTCTATTTTAATACCTTAAGCCAATTTTATCGCGCCCGTGACTGTTTAAAACACGCACAAATAAAATGTTATGAGGATGATATACGCCCTGATGATCGGTATTTGATGGAGCGCTTTATTACCGCAGATATTGATTTTATTGGTAATAATCAGACCATGGTTAATTTTGATCGTGTTAATCAAGCTAAGTGCAGAGCTTCGGCTGAAAAATCAGTTATTGTGCTGTCTATGTTATCGCTTGATATTGAATGTTCAATGTCTGGTGAGCTGTACTCGATAGGACTTTATGCAAATAATAAAAATAGCAATGTTGATGGAAATGAACTTAAACGGGTATTAATGATAGGTGAGCCACAAGCTGATGTGGACTCATATATCGTTTGGCTTAAAGATGAAAAAGAACTATTAGTTGAGTTGATTAAGCAAGTAGAACTGATTGATCCGGACATTTTTATTGGTTGGAATGTTATTAATTTCGATTTTCGATTATTACAAAAACGGATGGATTTATACGAAATAAACTTCGCTATTGGCCGCGATGGTAGTGCACCCCGTTGGCGGAAAAATAGCAATAACACTGAGCAAATATTTATTGAAATAGCAGGGCGTGTAGTACTTGATGGCATTGATTTACTGAAAACAGCGACTTATAGCTTTCCGAGTTTTTCACTTGATAATGTTGCCAATACGCTGTTAGGCATAGGTAAAAAAATAGATAGTGCAGCTAATACTACACCAGAAAGTAGAGTGGCTGAAATTACTCATAACTTTAATCATGATAAAGCGGGATTAGCGGCTTATAACTTAGAAGATTGTCGCTTGGTTTGGTTAATATTTGAGAAAACTCAGTTATTAGAGTTTGCTCAACTTAGAGCACAATTAACGGGCCTTGCTATTGATAGAGTAGGTGGCTCAGTGGCCGCTTTTACTAATTTGTATTTACCTAAGTTGCATCGTAGTGGTTATGTTGCGCCTAATATGGGGGATGGTGAGTCAGATCTTATTTCCCCAGGCGGTTATGTGATGGACTCCATTCCCGGTCTTTATGACAATGTGTTAGTACTTGATTTTAAATCACTGTACCCAAGCATTATTCGTACCTTTAAAATAGATCCAATGGGATTGATAGAAGGATTAAAGGAAAAGGTAAGTGAGCATAACGAACCTAAAAAAGCGATTAAGGGTTTTGATGGTGCTTATTTTTCACGAAATGAACATTTTTTGCCTGATATTATTACCTCACTTTGGTTAGAGCGCGATAAAGCTAAGCTGCAGAAAAATTTGGCTTTATCACAAGCAATTAAAATCATCATGAATAGTTTTTATGGTATTTTAGGCTCAACAGGTTGTCGGTTTTTCGATCCTAGACTCTCTGGCTCTATTACTAAACGTAGCCATGAAATTTTAAAAATAACTAAATCCTGGATTGAAACCAAAGGTTATCGTGTTATTTATGGTGATACTGATTCAATTTTTGTGCATGTTGGCAGTGAGCAATCGTTATCGCAGTGTAAAGTGTTAGGTAATGAACTTCAGGATTTAATTAATGAAAAGTGGCAGCAACATATCACGGATGAATTTAAGTTACCCTGTGAATTAGAAATTGAATTTGAAACCCATTTTAGCAAGTTTTTAATGCCCACTATTCGCGGTAGGGATGTTGGGACGAAGAAACGTTATGCGGGATTGATGGTTGATTTAAACAAGGTTAATAATGACGATATTAATAAAGTAGAACAAGACAGTAAGGTTGCTTCGACACTAATATTTAAAGGCTTAGAGAGTGTACGTACTGATTGGACACAATTGGCGAAAGATTTTCAAAAAAATTTATATTGGCAAGTATTTAATCCTGAGCTGTTTGATAAGCAATATATTGAAAATTATATAAAAGAAACGGTTGCTAAAACGTTAAGCGGGGAGTTTGACGATAAGTTGATTTATCGTAAACGTATTCGACGTAAACTTAATGAGTATGTAAAAAACGTTCCACCGCATATTAAAGCGGCTCGTTTGGCCGATGATATTAATACTAAGCAAGGTAAAACATTGCGTTATCAAAAGCGCGGTTGGATTGAATACTATATAACCGTTAATGGCCCGCAAGTGGTAGAGCATTTATCTACACCACTTGATTATCAATTCTATATCGATAGGCAGTTAGGTGCAGTTGCAGACGCTATTCTACCTTTTATTGATTCTAGTTTTATACAAATAACAGAAGCTCAGTTAGGCTTGTTTTAAATTAAATCGTGTTTAGTTATCTTTATATTTTTAGATGTAAGTTGATTCTTACTACTTTATTGTGTATTACTTGTTACTTATGTTAAGTAACAAGTAACAAGTAATCACATTTTTTAAAATTAGCTTTTATATTAGAATCTAATCTAAAACAGTACTTTAATGCGAGTAATTGTCATTACTTTGAGTTAGGTGCTGTATTGAGTAGGGATGTTCAAAAAAGTCAAGGTTAGACAATGCAAAAATCATTAAATACAGTGCTTCTGTGAGTGAAATTAAATCTCTCGAGATAAAGCATCGTCATAATCTTATCTAGGTAGTAGGAATAAATATGTTTGAAAAAATGAAGTTAAGTATGCAACTCAATATTTCCTTTGGTTTAATATTAGTGTTATTACTGATAACATCTGGCATTGCTTATCAAGGCATTTCTCAAAATTATAACGGGTTTGTTGAATATAGAGGCCTTGCCAAAGATACAAATTTAGCAGGTCGCGTTCAAGCGAATATGCTGACAATGCGACTGTCTGTTTTAGGCTTCTTAAATACACGAGATGAATCTGCCATTACGAAATTTGACCAACGACGAGAAAAAATGGATGCTTTTTTATTAGAAGCTAAAGTTGAAATTCAAAACCCTAAACGGGCCCAATTGGTTGCGGAAGTTTCTTCAGAGGTAAACATATATAAAGATGGCTTTGCTCGTGTTGTCAAATTGTTTGCTGAGAGAAATAAAATTGTCTCAGAACAATTAGACCCTGCGGGTTTAGCTATGCGTGAAGCGACTACTGAGATAATCAATTCTGCATACAATGATGGTGATTCAGCTGCTGCCTACTATGGCTCACATGTACAAGAAAATTTATTGCTTGGACGTCTTTTTGTAACTAAATACTTAGTAACTAACGCTAAAAATGATTCATCAAGAGCGCTTGATGAACTGACCAATAAAATGGTCAAGTCTTTAAATGAATTAGATGAGCAAATAGAACGCCCTAATAGGCGTGCATTACTTGCTAAAATTAGAAAAAATCATCAACAATATATTTTAGCATTTAACAAGGTTATTAAAATAATAAAAGTAAGAAACGACCTTATTGATAACACGCTTAATAAAGTAGGCCCTTCCGTTGCTAATAAAATTGAGCAGGTTAAATTATCGGTTAAAAGTGACCAAGATGCTTTAGGTCCACAAGTACAAGAAAATGCGAATAATACACAAAATTTAGTTGGTATCATTTCTATATTATCTCTATTAATAGGTATCGTTATTGCCATTGTTATGGCTAAAATAATTCGTAAACCTATTGGAGGTGAACCAACAGAAATAGCGAGGATAACAAATGAAATTGCTGAAGGTAATTTAAATCAAAACTTGAAAATAACTGATAGTGATACGGGGATATATCGTTCGGTAGCTGAAATGTCTCAGCGTTTGCAAGTACTTATTCGTGCGATGGCTGATACGAGTTCAGCATTAATCAATTCATCAAATCATAGTTCTAATATAGCGGAAAAAAATTCAGAAATAGTACTCGATCAAAAACAAATGACTGATATGGTGGTAGTCGCTATTGAAGAGATGTCTAATAGCATTCAAGAAGTTGTCAAGCATGCTTCAGATTCAGCCGAAAAATCTGAAATAGGACTAAAAGAAGCAAATAAAGGTAGGCTGGCTGTTGAGGCAACCGTGTCATCGGTAAATGAGTTAGCTGAAAATTTATCTGATTCAATGCTTGTTATCGCTGAACTCGAAAAACAAAGTAATGAAATAGGTTCAGTTATTGAGGTTATTCAAAGTATTTCAGAGCAAACTAATTTATTAGCGTTAAACGCCGCTATTGAAGCTGCTAGAGCTGGCGATCAAGGGCGAGGTTTTGCTGTGGTTGCAGATGAGGTAAGAACACTTGCTCAGCGAACACAAGACTCTACGGCTGAAATTCATACTATTATTAATAATTTACAGAGTGGGACCGAAAAAACAGTTGCGGTGATGAAACAAAGTACCTTGAAAGCGACTGAAACAGCAGCACAATCTGAAGCAACAAACACCGCTCTGTTAGCAATTGATAATATCATCAATGAAATATCATCAATGAATGTACAAGTGGCAACGGCCGTTGCAGAGCAATCTAATGTTGCAGCTGAAATTACCAATAATATGTCGGTTATTAAAGATAAGTTAGACGAAACGACCCATATGGCACAGGAAGCACAAGCGGCTAGTACTGAGGTCAAAGAAATGGCCAATGAATTAAATGTAATGGCTTCTAAGTTTACTGTTTAATTGTTATATCAACCGGATCAATAACTTAGTTCGGTTGGTATCTCCTTGGTGTAAAGCCGATTTATTTGAATTTTTGAACAAAATGTAATTATCACCACTACCGCAAAATTTTTGAGTTAATCGTTCTACGCTACTTACAAAATCAAAACATCTATCCCCGCTCTAGCTAAATCATGTATCTTTAAATGGAATGGTGATAGCTTTATTATAAGTTATATTTAATTTTAATTAGATAACAGGTGAAAGCGAATTCATTTCAATGTATAAATAGATTCATATTTAGATGGCTAGATAGCTAATTTGTTTATTAATAGAAAAAGTAAAAAAGGTTTTTAAAGAGATGAAACAAGATACTAAAATTGTTACCGCTGGTCGTAAGGCTAAGTGGACAAATGGCGTGGTAAACCCAAGTGTGACTCGCGCTTCAACCGTCGTTTTTAATACGGTTGAAGAAATGAATAATGCCTTAAAAAACCGTAATAACCAAACGATGGTATATGGTAGACGTGGTACAACGACAGCATTTGCCTTTAGTGATGCCATGACTGAGCTTGAAGGTGGTGCGGGTTGTGCTCTTTACCCTTCAGGGACTGCAGCAATTACTAACGCGATCATTTCTTTTGTGAAAAGTGGCGATCATATCTTAATGGTTGATAGTGCTTATGAGCCTACACGCGATTATTGCGATAAAATTCTTGCTAAAATGGGTGTTGAAACCACTTATTATGATCCCTTAATTGGTGCTGGTATTGAAGCATTGATTCAACCTAATACTCGTATTATTTTTTTAGAGTCGCCGGGGTCAATTACTATGGAAGTACAGGATGTGCCAACCATTAGTGCTATTGCCCATAAACATGATTGTATTGTTATGCTTGATAATACGTGGGGCGCCGGTATTAATTTTAAACCATTTGATTATGGTGTTGATATTAGTGTTCAAGCAGCGACCAAGTATATAGTAGGTCACTCTGATGTTATGTTAGGTACTGCAACAGCAGTCGAAAAATATTGGCCACAATTACGTGATAATAGTTATCTAATGGGCCAATGTACTTCACCTGATGATCTTTACCTTGCTTTACGTGGTATCCGTACTATTGGCGTACGTTTAAAGCAGCATCAACAAAGTGCTTTAAAGGTTGCTAATTGGTTAAAAGATAGAGATGAAGTTGATACTATCTTGCATCCTGCATTTGAGTCTTGTCCGGGCCATGAGTTTTTTAAGCGTGATTTTACTGGCTCTAATGGTTTGTTTTCTTTTACCTTAAATTGTGGCAATAGAGAGGCACTAACTGCATTTCTTGATGGTTTATCTCATTTTAAGATGGGTTACTCATGGGGAGGATTTGAGTCTTTGATTTTAGGCATTACCAGTGTTGATTCAATTCGTAGCGCGACTAAATGGACCACTAAATTTCCATTAATTCGTTTGCATATTGGTTTAGAAGATGTCGATGATTTAATTGAAGATCTGGAACTCGGTTTTCAACGCTTTAATGCACTTTTATAGTAAATAATACCTATATTAATCGTTCAAAATTATTATTCTCGTTGAGTGCTAAGTAGAAATCATAAGATTAAACGATATCTTTAATCTTATGATAATCAATGTATTGTTTATCGTTAATTTTTAAATGACTCTACTTACCTAACAGGAAAAATATTTTTTTCGCAATATCAATATTATCTTGTTGACCGTTGAACAGCTCGCTTTGCTTGCCAAAGGAAAATACAGGTACGTCGATGGCTGTGTGACCGCCTGAAGTCCAGCCTGTATTCGAATATTTATTGATAATCTGTTTTACTGTAAGTGATAATGAAAACTCAAGTGCGGATATGCCTTTGAGTTGATTTATCTTAGTATTATTGTTGATTATCGCGGTATTTTTACTGTGCATAAGTAGGGCTATATCATCGTTAGATAGTTCAAAATTAAATAATGTAGTAGTCATTACAGAATTAATTTCATTTTTGATTAGTTGTTTAGCAATGTATATTGGAGAGTGCTTCATAGTGCGCAATTTTTCAGGTTGCCATTCGTACTTTCCTTTTGCCCCGATAGTTAGACCACCAGTACTATGATCGGCGGTTACTATGACGAGTGTGTCAGGGTTCTGCTCAACAAAGTGCTCTAAATATTCTAGTGTTTTAGCTAAGTCATCCATTTCAGCCATTGCACCACTAATATCATTTACGTGTCCGGCCCAATCTATTTGGCTGGCTTCAATTAGCATAAAAAAGCCTTGCGCTTTTTCTGATGAATTATTTTGGTAGTCAATAAAATGATGTACGGCCGCTTTAGTCATGGCTGATAAACGGTACTTATTTGTATCATCTAGTGCCCAGGGTAAGCCGACATCAGCAAACAGTCCAAGTACTGGCTTATTGTTTGGTAAGTTTGTTAGATCTTGATAATTATTAATATAATGAAAACCTGCTTGTTTAAATTCGTTGACAATATTTCTGTCCTCACGAATAAAATATTGCCAACCACCGCCAAAATATAAATCAGCTTTAATACCGTTATCTATATAACTATCGGCAATCGCATTGTAATTTTTACGATTTTCATTATGAGTTAAATATGAGGCTGGTGTCGCATGATTTATTTGTGAGGTAACAACTACTCCTGTCGCTTTACCTTGAAGTTTTGCCCACTCTAAGACCGATTGTACGCTATTTTTGTTTACATCAACGCCAATGGCGCCGTTATAGCTTTTTATGCCGGTAGCTAATGCGGTAGCACTGGCGGCTGAATCTGTCACTATACCTGAAACAGCAGCAGGGTATGTGCTAGAAAAACCTGTTAAGTGACGATCGAATACGGTTTCTTCAATTGCTTCTGTTTCGGGATTGTCGCTAAAATAACGATAAGCGGTGGTGTACGCAGGGCCCATGCCATCACCGATGACCATGATAATATTTTTAGGTGCCGTGTTTTTTTTAGGCATCACTTCTTGTTTAGACGTTTCGGTGCTAACACAAGAGACTGTACTTAAAGAAAGTAATAAAAGGGGGAGAAAATGTCTCATTTTTTTCCTGTTATTCAGTTAGTTCTACATCAACCCATACCAAACGATGATCGGATGAGGCTTGTCTATTTTTGATTAAACGGTAAGTGTTTTTATTCTGTTGTGGCCAAAATACGCCAGATTTTTTGATAATAAAACCAAATGTTGATGGTAATACATAATCAGCTCTCATCCCCCAGTAAGCTGTATGATATAGGCCGTTGATATTCCCACTTGAATGGTTTTGACCACCAAGGCTTGTCGGTAAAGAGTCTTGAATTTTATCGCTGCTTAGTAATGCCATGATACCTTTACTTGTTTTTGTCATAATAGCATCACCTTCAACATGAGAAGCGTTTAGATCGCCAATAATAATAAAATGTTGATCAGCTTCTAAAGCCCCTTTATGATGATTATCATCATAAATATAAGCGCCTTGTTTGGTATTAATATAGTCAAACCAGAAGCGAATTTCGTCATGGTTTCGACTGCCATTGCGATTTTCAGGGCCATCAAAAACGGGTGGGGTTGGGTGACTAGCAAGGATATGTATTGTTTTATCATTAATTTTGATTGGAATATCCCAGTGAGATTTAGATGATAATCTTAGGGTTTGCCACGTTTCTTCTGTATACCAAGGTTGATTTGTTTCAGGGTTTATAGGTTTTACTGCGTCAGGCATATCATGCCATTTAAATTTTTGAAATGTTCTGATAGCCTTTTCGTCAATCGGATATTTAGATAATAGCACCATACCAAAGTGTCCAATAAAATAACCAAAACCATGAGTATCAACAGGTAGTTGATTTGTTTTGCCGTCATGATTTAAATCACTGTTTACTTTTACGCCCGTATTAACGGAACCTTGATAAAAATAAGGGTAGTTAATTGCATGTTGATTATGCTGCGATTTTCTTAAATAGTTATTGATGAAATAGTGAATATTGGTAGCGCTATCATCAACACGATCAAATTCATTTAATAAAATAATATCAGGCTTAACCCTTTGAATTATTTCAGCAATATTTTTAATTTGTTGATTATTGCTTTTTAATGCATGGCTGAGTTCATTATTATTAATATTGGGCGTATACATGTCTATATTTTCAGCATAGTTTAATGCTTCCATACTGACATTAAAGGTGGCTACTCTTAGAGTAGTTGGCGCTTCTATTGTCATACCTTTACTCGACATAATTAAGCTAAAAAAAATAGAGACGAGTAATTTAGCATTGCTATGATAAATAAATGGCTTCATTGCTTTAAGCCACAACCGCGCAAAATAAAATCAGTAAGAAAATTAGTTATATGGGTAATGTCATCTTCTGTGTAATCAATACGATCCATAATAGTTAATATTTGATTGTCAAAATCAGCATAATGTTGCGTTGATGACCAAATGAGAAAAATTAAGTTCACGGGTTCAATTGGTTGCATTTGCCCCTTATCAATCCAAAACTGGAAAATTTTTGCCTTCTTTTGCACCCATTGATGAAGGTAGGTACGCGTAAAATCTTGTAAGTGTTGCGTCCCTTGAATAATTTCCATGGCGTAAATTTTAGACGCTTTAGGATTGGTAAATGACATGGTTATTTTGGCTTTAACGAATTTTTCAATGGCAAGTTTAGGGCCATCTTCAGGCAGAATATCACCAATTCCTTCATCCCACATAGTTAACGTTTGTTCTAGCACCGCATGATAAATGTTCTTTTTATTTTTAAAGTAATACAACACGTTAGCTTTTGGCATACCAGCATTGTCGGCAATAGCTTGTACCGTAGCACCTTGATAACCTTGTGATATAAATTCATCTTGGGCAGCAGATAAAATTTTATTAACACTTATCGTCCTAATATTTTTAGACTTGTTTTTTTTTGTCATTGTATTATTTGTCATTAACTTTTGATTATAACGTTAATATTGAACAAAACTTTATTATTGATTATTTGGTGTTAAATCACGTTATATTGCCTACGATAAATATTTTTTTTGTATAAATAATAGTTATTTATATTTTTAATCATATCGTTATTTATCAAAAAATACAAAAAACTGACCTTTTGGTGTGTTTTTAAATTTATTATATTTTTTTTACTCAAATTAAGTTAGTTTAACTAGCTATGTAATTAAATTGTAAAGTAATGCTATTACAGTCTAAAGAAAAACAATAATTAACCCATAGAAATAGATAGGAATACTAAGATGAATATCTACCCTCTAACACGAATAGCTGGTGCATTAGTTGTTGCGCTTGGTTTATCAACTTCGGTTGTTTCAACTGATGTAATGGCAAATACCACTTCTTCAGGAATTAAAGGCCAAGTTGTAGGACCAAAAGGCAATGCTGCTATTGGCACTCAGGTTACTATTATTCATACTCCCTCTGGTACAACTAAAACAGCTCTTGTAAATCAGTGGGGCGGATTTGCGGTGAAAGGCTTAAGAGTAGGTGGTCCTTATAGAATAATTATTCACTCTGATATTTTTGAAGATACTGAGCTTACCGATGTGTTTTTAACATTAAGTGAAACTTACCCTGTTAATGTCTCGCTTGAAGCGCAACAAGAGATTGAAACCATTACTGTAACAGGGCGTGTCGTTAATAAAAATTATGGTAGTAATAGCCCTTCTTCAAACTTTAACTTGAAAGATATTCAATTAACGCCAACCGTGAATCGCGACATAAAAGATGTCATCCGTGTTGATCCTCGTATATATATCGATGAAACCTCTAGCGGTGGCGCTATTCAATGTGCCGGCGGTAATCCGCGATTCAACAGTTTAACTGTTGATGGTGCACGTATGAACGATAACTTTGGTTTAAGTAGTAATGGTTATCCAACGGTTCGCATTCCTTTTTCTTATGATGCTATCGACCAAGTTGCGGTAGAGTTAGCACCGTTTGATGTGCAATATGGTGGTTTTACCTCTTGTAACATTAATGCGGTAACTAAGTCTGGCGGTAATGAAGTTCATGGTAGTGTTTTCGTAGATTACACCAATGATTCATTAAAAGGTGATCGTTTGGAGGGCACTAAAATACCTACTGGTGATTACAATGAAAAACGTTATGGGTTTAATGTAGGCCTGCCATTAATTGAAGATAAATTGTTTGTTTTTGCGGCTTATGAAAAATTAGATGGCGCACAAATCATGCAGTACTCGCCCTTTGATAATGGGGCGGTAATACAAAGTGATATTGATAGAATCATTCAAATAGCAAAAGAAAAATATAACTATGATCCAGGCACTTTAGTGCCAAGCATGCCGGTAAAAGATGAAAAAATCTTAGTGAAACTTGATTGGAATATCAATGATAGCCACCGATTAAACTTTGTTTATAATTACAATGATGGTTTTGAAGTAGACCAATCAGATGAAGGGTCTACTCGTTTATCTTTGTCTAACCATTTTTATGAGCGTGGTGCTAAATTTACTTCCTATGTATCATCATTATATTCAGATTGGAGCGATAATTTTTCGTCAGAAATTCGTCTTGGTTATTCAGAGCTTGATAATCGTCAAGTTTCCTTCGATCAAGCCAGTGGTTTTGGTGAATTTAGAATTGAAAAAGTTGGTGCTGACCGTGGTAAAGACATTGATGTTTATCTAGGACCCGATGATTCTCGTCAATCAAATAAATTAAATTATGATAATTTTTCTTTGAAAATAGCCGGTACCTATTACCTTGATGACCATGAGTTATATTTTGGTTATGAACGGGAGGAATTAGATGTATTCAATTTATTTGTTCAGCATAGCCAAACGGAAACACGCTTTAATAACATTGAAGATTTTGAATCTGGGCTAGCGGATGATGTTTATTACGGTAATGCCAGTTCGCATAACCCTGATGATGCAGCGGGTGAATTTAAATATGCGTTAAATACGGTGTATTTTCAAGACAAGTTTGAGTTGACTGATTATGATGTCATTATCACTGCGGGCTTACGTTATGATTGGTATACCAGTAATGACAAGCCTACTCATAACCAAAATTTTGAAGATAGATATGGTTATTCAAATGCTCAGAACCTTGATGGTATTGATTTAATTCAACCGCGCTTTGGCTTTAACTGGGCAGCGACAGAGCAATTAGAAGTACGTGGCGGCTTTGGTTTATATTCTGGCGGTAATCCTAATGTTTGGATATCAAATAGTTATTCAAATGATGGTGTTCGTAACATTCAAGATTCAATCAAAGATGTTCAAATACTTGGTGTAAACGCGATTGATTATAATGGCACAGGTCAGCCTGGTTATGATATACCACAATCACTTTATGACGATATAGGTAGTGGTATCATTGATGATAGCACTAATGCTACGGATCCAAATTTTGAAATTCCTTCAGAATGGAAATATTCATTAGGCTTAACTTATGTAACGGCTGATGAATATGTATTAATGGCTGATTTACTCTATACAGATAAACAAAACTCAGCCACGATTAGTAATTTAGCGGATGAGATTGTGGCAACTGCCCCTGATGGTCGTCCGGTTTATGATAGTGTTAATCACTCAGGTGAATCGGATTTTTTATTAACTAATGTGACCGGAGATGATGCTAAATCTACTGTACTTTCCTTTGCGGTAAGCAAAGCATATGACAATGGTTTTACTTTTTCTGCTTCATATGCTTATACCGATGCACAAGATGTTCATCCGATGACTAGCTCTGTCGCATTTTCTAACTATCACGGTATTGCGGTATCAGATCCTGAAAATCCACAGTTAGCAGCGTCAAACTATGAAATTCCACATCGTTTTACCTTAAATTTAACGTATAGTCGTGAGCTTTTCAGTGGTTACCAAACAAACTTTAGTGTCTTTGGACAGGCTAACCAAGGTCATCCATATACGTATTCTTTTGCTAATCACCGTAATAGCGGATTAGGCTTTAATGATAAGAACCGTCAGTTACTTTATATACCGACGGAAAATGACTCGAGCGTTGTTTATGGTGCTGGTTTTGATCAACAAGCCTTTAATGACTTTATTGCCAGTGAAGGGTTAACCCGTGGTCAAATAATGAATAGAAATGAGTTAGAAGGTAAGTGGTGGACTAAGTTTGACATACGTGTAGAGCAAGAGTTTATCGGCTTCAGGGCTGGACACAAAGCGAGTGCTTATTTTGTTATTGAAAACTTTGGTAATATGCTAAATGATGATTGGGGTGTACTTAAGGAAGGAGACTTTTTGCAAGGTGCAGTGACTGCAAGTATCACTGATGATGGCAAGTATTCTTATGATGAGTTTAATAATCCATCATCGTCAAGCCGAGTAACTGATGCGTCATTATGGGAAATGCGTATTGGTATTAAGTACGACTTTTAATTACTGCACTGTTTAGTTAGAGCAGTTTTTACCAAGTAATACCGTGCTTAAATGCGCGGTTTTTTTTGCTTAAATTGATAAGAGAATCAAATGTCCTTTAAAAAGAATACTGATATTGTCGACGTTACGGTTAAACAATGGGGTGAATTATCTAAAGCGGCTGAAACCGCTTTTAATAAAGCTTATGCGCCTTATAGTGATTTTAAGGTAGGTGCTGCCGCATTAACAGCTGATAATCAAATAGTTCAAGGGTGTAATGTTGAAAATGCATCTTATGGATTAACGATATGTGCTGAGCGAAATTGCATTGCCAATGGCGTTATTACTAACCAAAGTAATAAAAAAGTTACCTTTACTGCTTTGGTTATTTACACCGCGCAAGAAAAGTTAACACCTCCTTGTGGAGCCTGTCGACAAGTGGTCAGTGAATTTTTCCCAAAAAATGCGTTAGTTATGGCAGTAAATCACCTTAACGAGCAGAAAAAGTGGACGGTGGAACAATTACTGCCTGATGCTTTTACTCCTTATGATTTACTTAATAAAACATAATTAATTGCAAACGTATAAGGAATTTACATTATGGTATTACCCCAAGAAATTATTGCTAAAAAATGTGCTGGACAAACCTTAAGCGAAATAGATATCGGTTTATTTGTCGATGGCTTAATGTCGTCAAACTTTAATGATGCGCAAGTAGGCGCGATGGCGATGGCTATATTTCTGCAAGGCTTAAATAAACAAGAAACGGTGTATTTAACCAATGCTATGATGAAATCAGGAAAAGTACTTTCTTGGGGAAAGGTTAAAAACACTGATGGTTTATTGCTCAATGGGCCGATACTTGATAAACACTCAACAGGTGGCGTTGGCGATAAAGTCAGCTTTATGTTAGCCGCAATAATTGCTGCGTGTGGAGGATACGTGCCAATGATTTCAGGTCGCGGCCTAGGTCATACTGGTGGTACTGCAGATAAATTAGAAAGCATCGCAGGCTTTAATGTCCAGCCAAAGTTGGAGCAGTTTCAACGTATCGTGGCAGATTTAGGTATGGCTATCATTTCACAAACGCCGGAGCTAGCACCAGCAGATAGACGTTTGTATGCTATTCGTGATGTTACCGCGACGGTTGCTTCAATACCGCTAATCACGGCCTCCATTTTATCTAAAAAATTAGCTGCGGGACTTGATGTACTTGTGATGGATATCAAGGTAGGTAATGGTGCATTGATGACCGAGCTTGATCAAGCCCGCGCTCTAGCAAAAAATATCACTACTGTTGCTAATAATGCGGGTGTTAATACTCAAGCTATTATCACTGATATGAATCAAGTCTTGGGCAATACAGCGGGTAATGCCTTAGAAATAAATGAAACGGTGAAATATCTAACTGGAAAATTGCGTGAGCCTAGGTTACATAAGGTTGTCGTAAGCTTAGCAAAAGCGATGTTGATAAATAGTCAATTGGCAGCAGATGAAAAGAGTGCTTTTTTTCAAATTGATCGGGCTTTAGCATCAGGCAAGGCGGCAGAAATATTTGCTAAGATGATTAGTGCACTAGGGGGACCAAATGACTTATTAGAGAAGCCATGGCGTTCAATGAATAAGGCTGAAGTTATTATTGACGTGTTAGCGCCGTGCCATGGTTACATTAATACCATGAACACTCGTGATATAGGTTTGTCTGTAGTTAGTTTAGGTGGTGGGCGAACGAGTAATGATCAAATCATAGATCACAGCGTTGGCTTTGATTGTATTTTACCTATTGGCACTAAAGTTAATAAGGGGGATGTATTAGCAAGAGTGCATGCGTCTTCTAAACTCAATGCAGAACTTGCTAGTCAACAATATATTAAGGCACTAGTGTTTTCAGATGTTTCTGTACCCGAAGCAAAAGTCATTTATCGTTTTTAATGTTTATACCCGCTCCACTTGAATATGCTCGTTTCGGAAGTCCGAGCGACTCATAATCAAGACACATTTTTTATTAAGGGTTATATTTCTTAAAAAGAAAGGTAACGTGAGTATGATTTGCTCAGCCTTCCCTATGGGGCTGGTTTAGAAACGCTTTATACTGCGTTATTTATTTTGACAAGGGAGTAACTATTCTCTTTAAAGCCGATTATTTGTTTGTTTTACTACATAAAATAAGCAATCATTTAATGCGATTTGCTTATCAGAGGTTGCTTTGAATAGCCGTAAATTTTGTTTACATACTAATTGATTTTCACGAATGTAAAAATATTCATCAATAACATTACGACCATGTTTATTGAGTAAGTGTAAATTTTCAAGACCATTACCATCAATCCAACCGATCATTTCACCTTGATTAGCACCACCAAAATTGAAATAGTCTATATTTTTTTTAAGTGTTATGCCGCTATAACCTTCATCATACGCAGCATAAGATAAATTGATACCTGCTCTTACTTGTAATCTAAGTGGTAGGTAAATTATTTCAACACTTCTTTCTTGTTGGATATAGCTAATGTCTTCACAGTTTGCGATATGGCATATTCCGGCATACGCTATTTCATGTGCTTGTTCATCAACACGACCACCGCATTCTATCGTAATAGATGGACAAGAGAAATCTTGCTCCATCAGTGAACAAAGCTGTAAATCAGAAAGCACTAATGTTTGGCAAAAAAATGAAGTTAGTGAGAGCGTTTCTGCTGTGATTTTAGAACTGATAGCAAAAGTAGGGCAGGGACTAGGAGTATTGTGAAGATCTATCATCACTTCAGGATCTACCTCTTTAACGGCTTGCTCAATCAATTGTGCTCTTTCGTAACAGCCTTTATACTTTTCTATTTGAATTATATCGGGCTCTTTCTCGCCGAAACACCGATTGATATCTTTGCTTCCGTCAATAAAGCGTTTAGACAATAATGGTTTGACGCAAGCGGCTTCTACAGAGCAAATAATAAAACGTAAATTGGTCTTTGGCAGCTCTTTTACATTCCGTGTGGTTAACCAACGGTGTAATGCGATTAAACCTGACGGTTCACTTCCTTGTAAAAGTGTCGTGATTACCCTGCATTTTTTGGACTCTAATCCTGTTATATCAATAACTGTCGGACCTGTCATTGACAATAAAAATTGTTCATAATCCGCATGCAAATCTCGCCAATTTGGATCTTGTAGATAGTTGATCTCGCTAAAATCTATTTCCATATCATTACCTACAGAAGTGGGATAAAGGGGTTAAATAACCGATAGTATTAGCATGTCATACCTTTAGCTTACACCGTGTTGATTAAGGTCAATAAAAGTGGTTGAACAGTGCGCATTTTTATAAAAAATGCATGATAATTGTTTTGTCGCAATATTTTTTAACGTAAACTGTTGATAAATTCCCTAACCACATGAGTAGTTTATGACTGAAGAGACTATTTTTTCTAAAATTATTAGACAAGAGATTCCAACCCCGCTTTTATATCAAGACGAGTTAGTAAGTGCTTTTAGGGATATATCACCTCGCGTTAGCACTCATATATTAATTGTGCCTAATAAGCATATAGCGACTATTAATGAGGTAACTGATGCCGACGAGTTAACGATGGGAAGAATGATCAGTGTGGCGAAAAAATTAGCTAAGCAAGAAGGTATTGCCGAAAGTGGTTATCGTTTGATCATCAATTGCAATGAAGATGGCGGACAAGAAGTCCTTCATATTCATATGCATCTACTTGGTGGGCAGCGATTAGGCGCTATGTTATCAATTGATTAAAAACGTGAAAGACGGTGATGATATGACGACAAAACTCAATAATTTTTATGAGGTTTAGTTGATATAGATCTAAAAAAGTTAACAACTTATTCCTCTTTATCTGTAATTTACTGTTGTCTGGTATTTAACCGTCTATACTCACTTTAGAGTAATAATAAAAAGAGCATAAACCATGAATGTTAGTTACGTTGTACATATTTCGGGTAAAGTACAAGGTGTTTATTTTAGAGTGTCAAGCCAACAAAAAGCCATTGATTATGGTTTAAGTGGTTATGCTAAAAATTTAGAAAATGGTGATGTTGAGGTGTTTTTGTCAGGAGAGCAGAAAAACGTGGATAAAATGTTAGCTTGGTTAAAACATGGGCCTGAACAAGCACAAGTAACCAAAATTCAACCAAAAAAAATGGCTTGGCAAGAGCATAGTTTTTTTTCAATTAATTAACTCATATAATGGCATTTACACTCGGGTCTGTTGAACTTTCGAGCTTGTTCTTTCTGCTATTCAAAGGATTCTCCTAAAAGCCTTTTACTTTTTGTTGAGCCGTATTTTCTTAGCGTGATTAGGCCATACACTACTTACCGCGATTAAGACGACTCATCTATAAATTGAAAGCGCTGTAATGCTTTCCCCTCTCGAGTAATAGTTTCATTAAACATGGTTAAAGGTCGTATCCATATATCATTTTTGTTATCAAAGGGGTGATACACAACAAAAGTCTCTTCAGTTTCGCTATGTCTAGCAAGATGAAGTACTTGATAATAACTCCCTTTGAAATGCTGATATTTTCCCAATCTAATCATTAGATTTCCTATTGTAATAAATGCTGCAAGTGATTATAACTTGCAGCTTGGTATTGGCATCTTTTTAGCATTATACTCGCATTGCTTTTTCACCGCGAGCTATACCAACACAGCCAGAACGTACTGATTCAATAATTTCAGTTTCATTACTCAGTGTTTCGATAAAAGCATTTAATTTTTCACTATTACCTGTTAGCTCAATAGTATAAATCTGTTTACCTATATCAACGATGGATCCCCGGAATATATCAGTAATGCGTTTTACTTCGGTACGTGATTTACTATTACTTGCAGCAACTTTTACCAATAACAATTCGCGTTCAACATGTTTACGATCGGTTAATTCAGAAATTTTAATTACATCAACTAGTTTGTTTACTTGCTTTACTATTTGCTCTAAAACTCTGTCGTTGCCAATGGTGGCAATGGTAATTCTAGATATACTGTTATCGTCGGTTGGGGCAACTGTTAAACTTTCAATATTAAAAGCACGTTGTGAAAATAATCCAACAATACGTGATAATGCACCGGGTTCATTTTCTAATAAAATAGCTAAAATATGACGCATTATGCTTTCACTCCTTTATTTTTTATATTGGCTAACATGTTATTAATTTTTTTGATTGAATTTATCGTCTTTAGCAAGTGAGTCATTAAGTCTTAACTCCCTTTTTAATCCACATATCATCAATGCCACCTTGGCGAATATGCATAGGGTAAACATGCTCTTTTTCATCAACTAATACGTCAACAAACACTAATTTGTCTTTGATACTGAAGGCCTGTTCTAGTTTAGCGTCAAGTTCATCTAAGGTATCTATCTGAATGCCAATATGGCCATAAGCCTCGGCAACTTTACAAAAATCAGGTAATGACTCCATATAAGAAGAAGAGTGCCTGCCACCATAAACCATATCTTGCCATTGACGAACCATACCAAGTGAGCGGTTGTTCAATGTGATAATCACAACAGGTAAGTTGTATTGCTTACAAGTAGATAATTCTTGAATATTCATTTGAATAGAGCCATCACCAGTAATACAAATAACATGCTTATCTGGAAAAGCAAGTTTAACCCCCATGGCTGCAGGTAAGCCAAAACCCATGGTGCCAGCACCGCCTGAATTTATCCATTGGCGTGGTTTAGCAAACGGATAGAATTGCGCGGCAAACATTTGATGTTGACCAACATCAGACGCGACGTAAGCTTCACCATTAGTAATTTTATACATGGCTTCGATAACACGTTGCGGTTTTATTTTTTCATTTGCACCTTGTTCGTAACTCACGCTGCGGATGTCACGCCATACCTTAATTTGTTGCCACCAGTCTTTTAACGCTTCTTCATCAGGGCTGTAATTAATTTCGTTAAGCTCATCGAGTAATTGTTGCATAACAATATCAACTAAACCAACGACAGGAATATGGGCGTTAATGGTTTTAGAGATAGACGTTGGATCAATGTCTACGTGAATAATGGTCGCGTTAGGGCAAAATTTTTCAACATTGTTGGTCACTCTATCGTCAAATCGAGCACCAAGGGCTAAAATCACATCTGCATTCGCCATGGTTTTATTTGCTTCTAGACTTCCATGCATGCCTAACATACCAATAAAGTTTTTGTGTGTTCCCGAAATACCACCAAGCCCCATTAACGTATTAGTAATCGGCGCCTTTAATGTTTCAACTAACGTAGTTAACAGTTGAGAAGCATCGGCTAAAATAATGCCACCGCCTGAATAGACCACTAATTTTTTTGCTTCACTTATTGTTTTAGCTGCTTTGCAAATTTGTTTTGGATGGCCTTTAATATTCGGATTATAAGAGCGCATTTTAACGTTAGTTTCGATGTTAAAAGGCGCTTTGTTTTGCGGAATAAGTAAGTCTTTGGGTAGCTCTACTACTACTGGGCCAGGTCTCCCTGTACTGGCAATATAAAATGCTTTAGCAATTATGTTGGGAATTTCAGCTAAATCACGACAGTTAAAGCTATGTTTGATAATAGGGCGAGTACAACCAACAATGTCAGTTTCCTGAAAAGCATCATTACCGATGAGCGTAGTAGGTACTTGACCGGCTAATACAACCATAGGAATAGAGTCCATATAAGCCGTAGCAATACCGGTAACACAATTGGTAGCACCTGGACCTGAGGTGGCTAATACTACGCCTACTTTACCTGTTGCACGAGTGTAACCGTCAGCCATATGGGTTGCTGCTTGTTCATGGCGAACCAAAATATGTTCAATTTCATCTTGCTGAAATATAGCATCATAGAGATCTAAAATAGAGCCACCAGGGTAGCCAAAAATATACTTTACCTTAAGTGCAGATAGCGCTTTAACCACCATTTCAGCACCAGTAAAAAGTTCTGTTGTCATGTTGATACCTTTCAGTTGAATTAACTTATTGTAAAATATAAAAAACCCTCGATCTTTATCAGAGCGAGGGTTTAGTTATTTAATTGCTTACTTATTTTAATAATTAGTCTTTCGCATAACCTGAGCCTCGTAATGATTTGACTATCATTACGACCATGAGGACGACGTTGAGGTTATGAGTATATGAAATCATGCTTTGTTTAAATTATCGGCTTAATTAATTATTATAAAATAAGGTTAATGCTTAATCATATTTTTAAAGGGTTTATCTATTACTGTCAACCATTAAATGTCAAAATCAAAGTATTTATTTGAAAATTGACGATGATAATAAATGTTAAACTTATTATCGATAACGGTAATTAATTGTTTTACCTGTATAAATATTAAATTATGTTTTATAGTGTTAATTGAATTTAATGCGGCTATTACAATTTGGTACATTATTACCTAAATAGATAATATAAGGTATGTGTACCCAATAATTATGATAAAACGGGAACGTTATGACCTTAATGAAAAAGATGTTTGCTACTGTATTGCTTATTGCAGTTGCTAGCTGTTCAACAACCTACGAAGCAAAAGTTGACTTTGATAAAAACAGTAAAGTTGACACTTTGAATTATAAAACTTTTGCTTGGTTAAACCCAGGTAAAATAATGGCTCCAGCAGAAGATATTAACCCAGTGATGAAACTGCGTGTTGATGAAGAAATTGAGAAAGCTTTTATCGCTAAAGGTTATCAGTTAATTGATGATGCTGAAAAGGCAGATTTTGCCATTTCTTATACGGTAGGTAATCGTGATAAAATTAAAGTAAGTAGTTACCCTACAACTTATAATACAGGTTTTGGCTGGGGACGAGGCTACTATGGTGGTGGTTATGGTGGTATGTATGGCATGCAAATGGGTACGGAAACTCGTGTTCATCAATATACTGAAGGTAAGTTAGCGATTGATGTTTATGATGTTAAATCTCATCAGCCGGCATGGCATGGCTGGGCGGTAAAACGTATTACTTCTGATGATAAAGAAGCACCATCATCAACTATTAAAGATATAGTTAATAAAGTGGTTATTCAATTTAACTAATTTAAGTTTAGTTATTACTTAATAAAAAGCAGCTTAGGCTGCTTTTTTGTTGATATTTTATTTATTATTTTAGTATGTTTTAATTATGCACAGACCCTAGGTTATGTAGCAGAGGTAAAATGATAGATTTTATCAAATATCTTAGCGACGCAGGTAGCTTACTTGTTTTAAATATTCCTAATATAGCACTAAGTGAGTTAATTGATTGTTTTGATTAATATAATAAGTTGAGGTTTCCAATTTAACTGTCTTGCTCAGCGAGCTTATCTACGCTAACAAGACAATTTTCAGCGAATATATCCATAAAGTATGCCACTTCGGGAAGTTCATTTTTATAAAATATCAACATAGAGTTTAATTTGTCTTTTACCGGTTCAAATTCCACGTTACCAAATCGAATTTCATCACAAGCTTTGATATATGCTGAAATAATATCAGCAGCTTTAACGATAAGTTTGTATTCAGGATCTACCTCATTTTGTACAAGTAAATCAGAAAATGATGCTTGAAGCTCTTTAGGTAAAGAAACTAAACATTCTTTTTCAGAAAGGTTTTCTAGTTTTTTAAACTCTCTAGTGAACTCAGGATTATGGTATTTTGTTACGTGGTTTAAGTCTTGTAGTTTTGACTCAGAGATCTCATGATAAATAGCAACGGTAGCCGCCTTTTCAGGACTTAACTTTCCATTGTATTTTTTATTTCTTATTACCGTTAATAGATGAGCAATTACTGCCACCATATGAGAGTGTTCAGCTACATTCTCTTTTTTAACGGTGTGCATTAACCCCCATCTTTTGATGAGGGGCATTCGGTAAATCCATGCTAAAAAGGTACTTTGTTTCATAAGATCTAATTTGAACCATTTATATTTTTATATTGGCATTAAGCCTTTTTTATTTCGTGCATCGCATTAAATTCAATTTCAGGTGCGTAGATAATACATGCCTGATAATTTGACGAGTGCATAGCGTAATAATTTAAGGTTCAAGCTACTTGCAGAGTAAATTGTTTATAATTGTTTATAAGTAGCAAAGAAATTTTTCAATTTTTCTATTGCCGGTGCCAATTCATCGACATGCGGTAAAAACACTAATCTAAAGTAATTTTGTGCCTTAATATTAAAGGCACTACCGTGAACAAGCAGTATTTTTTCTTGTTTAAGTAAATCTAAAATCATTTTTTCATCATTGGTAATGTTAAACTTTTCAGCATCTACTTTCACAAATAAATATAATGCTCCCATTGCTGGGTGGCATGATAGCCCATCTATATCATTGATCATTTTGGCTGCCATATTACGCTGTTTTAATAATCGACCGTCACCGGTAATCAGTTCATTAATACTTTGATAACCGCCTAATGCTGTTTGAATGGCATGTTGACTTGGTACATTAGAGCACATGCGCATTGAGGCCAGAATTGTCAACCCTTCTAAATAATCTTCGGCGTGAATTTTAGGACCAGATAAAACCATCCAACCTGCTCTAAATCCGGCGATTCGGTAATTTTTAGATAAACCACCCATGGTAATCATAAATACATCTTGAGCAAGTGATGCTGTTGAAATGTGTTTAGCATCATCATATAAAATTTTATCGTAAATTTCATCACTGAAAATAATTAGACTATGTTTTCTTGCCAGTGCAATGATGCCTTCTAATATTTCTTTCGGGTAAACGGCGCCTGTTGGGTTATTTGGATTAATTAAAACAATCGCTTTGGTTTTGTCCGAAATTTTACTTTCCATATCTTTGATATCGGGATACCAACTATTTTCATCATCACAAATATAATGAACAGGGTTACCACCAGAAAGTGATACTGCAGCTGTCCATAATGGATAGTCAGGTGCGGGAATTAATACATCATCGCCATCGTTTAGTAAGCCTTGCATTGCCATAACAATTAACTCACTAACACCATTACCGATAAATATATCATCAACGCATACATCTTTAATGCCCTGCTGTTGAAAATATTGCATTACAGCAACACGCGCAGAATAAATACCTTTAGATTCGCTATAGCCTTGCGAATTAGGTAAGTTATGAATAACGTCTTTTAAAATATCGTCGGGCGCTTCAAAACCAAAAGGTGCAGGGTTACCAATATTTAATTTAAGAATTTTATGGCCTTCATCTTCTAGGCGATTTGCCTCTGCTGCTATTTGTCCTCTAATTTCATAACAAACATTGTTTAATTTAGATGACTTTATAATAGCTTTCATGATGAGGTTACTTCTTCAATTAATGTGTATAGGATAATAGTTTCTATTGTTGCTAATATTAGTGACTATTGAAATAGTTAACGGTAAGTTTTTAATGATAACTTACATTTTTTTTGTCTAAAAAAAACATTTTTAGCTTTCAGCAGCAAAAAAGGGACAAATAGCCCCTTTTTTTAATTAGCTTGTGTAATTTGCTAAACGTTATTTTAGCTGAATTTAGCTTAGCTAAAAAGCGACATAACTTCATCAATAGCAAGTAAAGACTTTTCACCCGTAATGCGGTTTTTAATTTCTACTTGTTGCTTATCTAAATTTCGTTCGCCGATAATCACTAATAATGGTGTTCCCATTAATTCGTGATCAGCAAACATAACGCCTGGGCGTTCTTTTCTATCATCAAACAGTACTTCAATACCCGCTTGGTTAAATTGCTCATATAGTGCTTCAGCAGTTGCTTTTACTCGTGCTGATTTTGCCATATTCATTGGTACAATTGCCACTTGAAAAGGTGCGATAGCTTTTGGCCATTTGATACCATATTTATCATGGTTTTGCTCAATGGTAGCAGCAACAATACGTGAAACACCAATACCATAGCAACCCATTGTTAAAGTTTGGTTTTTACCACCATCATTCAATACTGAACAACCCATAGCCTCAGCATACTTGGTGCCCAATTGAAAAATATGGCCAACTTCAATACCACGTTTAATAACAATATTTCCTTGACCACAAGGGCTAGGATCACCTGCAACAACATTACGAATGTCTGCAACTTGGTAAGTAGCACAATCTCTTTGCCAGTTTACACCAGTTAAGTGGTTGTCATTTTCATTCGCGCCACAAACAAAGTCGCTTAACTGCGCAGCGCTGCGATCAACAATAAGGTCAATGTTTATACCAACGGGACCAATTGAGCCAGCATTACAGTTAATAGAAGCTAATACTTGTTCTTCACTAGCAAATGTAAGTGGTGAGGCAACTTGTGATAAATGTTCTATTTTGATCTCGTTAAGTTGATGATCACCACGAAGTACTAAAGCGACGATAGGTGTTTCACCTTGCTCATTTTCTACACCACAAACAAGTAACGTTTTAACGGTAGATTTAATATCAACAGCTAAAAAGCTTACCAAGTCATTAATAGATTTGACATTGGGGGTGGCAACTTTCGTTAGTGTTTGTGTTGGCTCTGCGCGCTCTGCTTTAGGTGCTAACGCTTCAGCTTTTTCAATATTGGCGGCAAAGTCACTGGCATCGCTAAAAGCAATATCATCTTCACCTGAATCGGCTAGCACATGAAACTCATGACTGGCATCGCCGCCAATAGAGCCAGTATCAGCTAAAACGGGACGATAATCTAAACCTAAACGGTCAAAAATACGGCAGTAAGCATCAAACATTGTTTGATAGGTTTTTTCTAAGCACTCTTGCTCTAAATGAAAAGAATAAGCATCTTTCATTAAAAACTCTCGACTACGCATAATACCAAAACGAGGACGAATTTCATCGCGAAATTTACTTTGAATTTGAAACAATGATAAGGGGAGTTGTTTGTAACTACTTAGTTCGTTTGCAACTAATTTGGTGATTACTTCTTCATGTGTTGGGCCTAAAACGAAAGGGCGCTTATGGCGATCGTTCAAACGCAATAGCTCTGGACCATAATCATTCAAACGTCCTGACTCTTCCCATAAATCGGCAGGTTGAACCATTGGCATTAATATTTCGTTAGCGCCGGCACGTTGCATTTCTTCACGAACAATGTTTTCTACTTTTTTCAACACGCGCAAGCCAGTGGGTAACCAGGTATATAAACCTGAAGCTAGGTTACGCACAAGACCGGCGCGTAGCATTAATTGGTGGCTAATAACTTCGGCACTTGCAGGAGTTTCTTTTAAGGTAGATAGTAAATATTGACTGGTACGCATCACTAAAATTTCCGTAAAATACATGCAAGCGAGAGTAGTTCAGAGCTAACATGAAGGTAAATAAAATTGTCGCTATTCTAGCAGGGAGATTAGTGATGAAAAAGTAATAAATAATAATTTTTTTATCTGGTTGTTTTATGTACAGGTAGAGTCTGGTATGGCTTATTGAAAAAGAGCTAGTTAATTAGTCATCATAATTAGATGAGCATCATGCTAAATATTTAATTCTGTGATTAAATGCCTATGCGCTTGATGACATGGGCGGTACGGAAACATTTATACTGCGCTATAACTTTAACGTAGTTTGCTGAAGTAGAAAGATAACAAAAAAAAGCTACGGTAAATTAACGATGGAAGTATTTAACCGTAATAAAGTTGCTCAAAAATATCGATAAAAATTAGGGGGAATTCCCTCTAAAATGAGATGGGTTTTCTTTTGTTTTTTTTAGGAGCATTTTCATTGTTAGATGCTACTGTTGGGTCTTCTTCCTGCTTATCAATAAAACGAGCAGTACTTTTTGTTTGAATTTTTTGTTCTATTTTTTCTTCATTGAATACGTTCTCTAAATTTTCATTTATAATCACTTGTAAAGTTTCACCGTTAAACTCAACAATGTCATTATGATAAACTTTTTTCCGTTTTTGATATTCCACTTCACCGTTAAGTAAAACATACCCTTCACTAATAACTACTTTGGCTTCACCGCCGCCAGCAACTAAGTCTGCAATTTTTAATAGTTTGCATAACTCAATAGGCTGTTGATCTAATTGTATTTCTAAATAACTTTCTGACATTATATTATTGGATTCATTGGTAAACTAAACACAATCATTTTATCAGTAATCAGCGTAATAAAAAATAAAAAACTAAAAATAGCTTGCTTAGGTGGTATGACCAGTGTTTTAATCAGGGATATTATCTTTAGCTGAAAACATATATTTATAACTGCAGCTATTAAAGTCATCCAATGATAGGAGTAAAACATGCTTAGTTATAAGGCACCGATAACAGATATTAAATTTTTAATTGAGGATGTTTTTGATTATTACGGTCATTATCAAAAATATCCAGAATTTGAAGACGCAACTCCAGACTTGGTTGATGCTATTTTTCAAGAGTGTGCTAAGTTTTGTGAAAATGAATTACTTCCTTTATACCAAAGTGGTGATAAAGAAGGTTGTACTTTTGATAATGGTAAAGTAACCACGCCGAAAGGTTTCAAAGCAGCTTATGATAAGTATGTTGAAGGTGGTTGGCAGAGTTTATCTCACCCTGTTGAGCATGGTGGTCAGGGCTTACCGCCATCATTAGGTATGGTTAAATCAGAAATGTTAGGTACGGCAAATTGGTCGTGGGCTATGTACCCTGGCTTGAGCCATGGTGCGATGAATACGGTACAAAGCCATGGTAGTGATGAGCAAAAAGAATTATATCTAACACGATTAACTGAAGGTTCATGGGCTGGCACTATGTGTTTAACTGAACCGCAATGTGGTACGGATTTAGGTCAAGTAAAAACCAAAGCAGAGCCAAATGGCGATGGTACTTATAATATTACCGGAACTAAAATTTTTATCTCTGCTGGAGAGCATGACTTAACCGATAATATTATTCATATAGTGCTCGCTAGGCTCCCTGACGCGCCAGCAGGTACTCGTGGCATTTCGTTATTTATTGTGCCTAAAATAAAAACAGACGCTCAAGGGAATTTAGGAGAGGGCAACCATGTTATTTGTGGTTCTATTGAAGATAAAATGGGCATTAAGGCTTCTTCTACTGCGGTCTTAAATTTTGATCAGGCGGTTGGAGAGTTAATAGGTCCTGAAAATAAAGGCTTAGAATGCATGTTCACCTTTATGAATACTGCTCGTGTAGGTACGGCTTTACAAGGCATATGTAGTGCAGAATTAGCTTATCAAAATTCATTGATTTATGCCAAAGAACGATTATCTATGCGTGCGCTTACAGGGAAAAAATTTCCAGAGCAAGTGGCTGATCCTATCATCGTTCATCCTGATGTACGTAAAATGTTGATGACACAAAAAGCTATTTCTGAAGGTGGCCGTGCCATGATTTATTATACGGCTAAAATTGTTGATGATATCGAGATGGCGAAAACTGATGCTGATAGAAAGATTGCTGATGACAGGCTTGGTTTTATTACACCTATTTTAAAAGCATTTTTAACTGAACTTGGCTCAGAAAGTGCCAATCAGGGTTTACAAATATTTGGTGGTCATGGTTACATCAAAGAATGGGGGATGGAACAAATTGTTCGTGATGCGCGTATTGCCACGCTTTATGAGGGAACAACAGGAATTCAAGCATTAGATCTGCTAGGTCGTAAAATTTTACTGTCACGTGGTAAGTCATTAAAAGCGTTTACCAAAGAAGTTTTAATCTTTTGCAAAGACAAAAGTATGATTTCGAATAATCCACACAAGCGTAAAATGAATAAATTTATTTGGCCGTTAAGTAAATCAGTCGCCAATTGGCAGCAATATTCATTACGTTTAGCGTTAAAGGCGAAGAAAGATAGAGATATTGTTGGCTCTGCTTCTGTTGATTATTTGATGTATTCTGGTTATATAGTCATGGCCTATTTTTGGGCGAAAATGGCGCAAACGGCTTATGAAAAGTTAGCAACGGATGTAGAGAATCGTGACTTTTACCGAGCAAAAATTAAAACGGCAGAATTTTATTTTGAACGCATGTTACCAAGAACTAAATCATTAGCGAAAACTATGATGGCAGATCCAAAAACTTTGATGCAACTTGATCAAGAGCTATTATCATTCTTATAGAGGTAATTTCGAAATAAAAACGCACAAAATAAAATTTGTGTGTTTTTTAATGCGAATTTATGTTGTTTTATCCCGTTGAGCATTTTTATTGCTCATTAGTTCACTATGATCAAAATCATCAACGGCAATAATTGCTTTTCTACCTTGTTCTGTTTTAATTAATAGTGCCGCTTCAGTTGCTGAAATAGCACTTGCGGCTAAACCTAGTTTTGCCACATTATCGAGATGATAAAAAGGTAATTTTTTATCTAAGGCAATACATACCTTGGTGAAAGCAGGCTCACAGGCAATAATATCTTCTAACGTTTGTTCTAATATGCCAAAAACATTGTTGCCATCACGGGTTAAATATTGATCTTTACCGAGTCGTGTTCTTACTTCACTAGGTGTTTGTAATAATGTAGCAATCTGATGATCTAAGTTATCACTGGGCTTGGTTAACCATGTACCAAACGGGAAAATAATTAGCCGTAAACTGAGAGCAAGCCATTTATTGGGAAAATTATTTAGTAGCGCATCAATAGCTTGTTGGATAGTAAATAATGAATCTTCAACAGCCCACTGTACTAAAGGTAAATCGTCAGGCTTCCTTCCTTCATCATTAAAGCGTTTTAAACAAGCACTTGCTAGATATAAATGACTTAAGACATCACCAAGACGAGCTGAAATTCGCTCTTTTCTTTTCAAATTAGCCCCTAATGCTAGCATGGCGATATCACTGAGCATGGCTAAATTAGCACTAAAGCGTGTTAATAATTGATAATAATGTTTAGTTTCATCAGTAAAAGGACTAGGTAATAAGCGGGCTCCAGTAAATGAGCACCATAAACTACGACTAATATTACTGATACTAAAACCAATATGACCAAATAAGGCATGGTCAAAATCACTTAATGCCTGCTCCCCATCTTTATTACTAGCTGCTTGTAGTTCGGCCAGCACATAAGGGTGACAACGAATAGCGCCTTGACCATAAATAATTAAACTGCGTGTTAGGATGTTTGCACCTTCTACGGTAATAGCGATAGGTGCGCCTTGATAACTTCGGGCAAGGTAATTACTGGGTCCCATACAAATACCTTTTCCACCATGAATATCCATGGCGTCATTCATTGATGAACGCATTTTTTCTGTTAGATGATATTTAGCAATGGCTGATATAACGGATGGTTTTTCACCAAGGTCGATTGCCCCTGTGGACATTATCGTGACTGCATCCATTAAATAAGCATTGCCGCCAATACGAGCTAAAGCCTCTTCAATGCCTTCCATTTTACCTATAGGTAATTTAAATTGCTGGCGTATACGACTATAAGCACCTGTTGCTAATGCAGCTGTTTTAATACTACCCGCACTGTTTGAAGGTAAAGTAATAGCACGACCAACAGATAAACATTCTACTAACATACGCCAACCTTGGCCTGCCATATCACTACCACCAATAATATAATCAAGAGGAACAAAAACATTCTCACCCTGTGTAGGGCCATTTTGAAAAGGAATATTTAATGGAAAGTGTCGTCGACCGATAGTGATGCCTTCCATATCAGTTGGAATAAGCGCGCAGGTTATACCTAAATATTTTTTATCGCCAAGTAAGCTATCAGGGTCTTCTAACTTAAATGCTAACCCTAGCACGGTAGCGATAGGAGCCAGTGTAATATAACGTTTATCCCAATTAAGTCGCATCCCCAATACTTCTTTATCTTTAAATTTTTGTCGACAAATAATTCCGGTATCAGGAATTGCGCCTGCATCTGAGCCAGCCTCTGGACCAGTCAGTGCAAAACAAGGGATTTCTTGTCCTTTAGCCAGACGAGGTAAATAATAATCTTGCTGCGCTTTTGTGCCGTACTCTTGCAATAATTCCCCTGGCCCTAATGAGTTTGGTACACCAACGGTACTCGCCAATACTGAACTTACTCCGGCAAGTTTTTGCAATACTCTTGATTGGGCAAATGCTGAAAATTCTAATCCGCCATACTTCTTTTTGATAATCAGGGCAAAAAATTGATTATCTTTTAGAAATTGCCAAACCTCTGGTGATAAATCGGCAATTTCGTGAGTAGTATGCCAATCATTTACCATAGCGCAAACTTGTTCAACGGGGCCATTTAAGAAGGCTTTTTCTTGTACACTAAGACGAGGCTGAGGATAATTATGTAACTTTGTCCAGTCTGGATTACCACGAAATAGCTCAGCGTCAAACCAAGTAGTGCCGGCATCTATCGCTTGCTGTTCTGTTTCAGACATTTGTGGCATGATTTTTTTAAATAAGCTTAACAATGGCATACTAATAAACTGCAGGCGAATACTATCAATATTTAATGGTAGGGCAATGACAGCAAATAATAACCATGAAACAAAACCGATAATGTTAGCAAAGGTACCAATCGCTAACAGTGCCATGAATGCAAAGGTGAAAGTTGACAGCGATGCTTTTACATAGCTCATAAACCAAGTTAATAAAAATGCGGCGATGAGCCATAGAAAAATATCCATAAAATCCCCTTTTTACCAATGAATAACGTTCTAAAATTATAAACTAGTTGAATGTAAAGACTGTTTTAACTGTATAATCTAGTTATAGATGAAATAAATAAGATAGCCAAGCATAAGTGAGGACTATTTTATTATAAGTTGTGGTTTTCTTTATGTTTAGTTTAATGTTTTATTTAGGGTTTAGTTATGTGTGAGCTTTTAGCGATGTCAGCTAATATACCAACAGACATTTGTTTTAGTTTTAGTGGTTTGATGCAACGAGGAGGAAATACTGGCCCTCATAAAGATGGTTGGGGTATTACTTTTTATGAAGGTAAAGGGTGCCGAAGTTTTAAAGATCCTAAGCCAAGTGCTCATTCACCCATTGCTGATTTAGTGACAAAATATCCTATGAAAAGTGAAGCGGTGGTTTGTCATATTCGCCAAGCCAATTCAGGGGGCGTTTGCTTAGAAAACACTCATCCTTTTATTCGACAAATGTGGGGTAAAAATTGGACTTATGCTCATAATGGTCAATTAAAAGGCTTTGCCGAAAAATTACCAATTAAATTACATTTACCGATAGGAACCACAGATAGCGAACATGCTTTTTGTTGGATTTTAGATCAACTTCATTATAAGTTTGGCGCGCAGCAACCACAGGCTGAAGTATTATTTGAGTTTATTGCTACACTGACATGGAAAATAGATGAGCTTGGCGTTGCCAATATGATTATTACTGATGGTGAATATTTATTTGCTTATTGTTCAAATAATTTACATTGGATTACTAGGCGTGCTCCATTTGGTAAAGCTAGCTTGATTGATGTTGAAGTGGCGGTAGACTTTCATAAAGAAACAACAGATAAAGATATCGTGACTGTTATTGCCACTAAACCATTAACTGATGATGAAACATGGCATAAAATGAGTGCAGGGCATTGGCACTTATTTTGCCTAGGCGAGTCAATTGCTTGTGGTATAGAAAGCTAGTTTAAGCACTGACGATCATAACAACAGTTATGATCTTGTTTTGGTAAGTTAGAGCTTAAAGGCTGTATTACAACTTTTTAACGGCTTTACCCTCGATTCTTAGACTTGAAAGTTGTGCTTCAAACTGCTCGGTTCCCGCTTTGGTTTGATAAAGTTTTACTAATAGATAATCAAGTTCAGGGGCGAACCAAGCATAGGTAACGCGCTCCTTTTCTTTTACTTCTCGTTTAAAGCGAATTGTTTTAATTAAACCATAAGGTAAAATTAATTCTTCTTTACCATCATATTGATAAACATAATCTTTAATTGAACCTGAGGTGTTGATAACGGGGTATATATAACGTTTGTGGCTAGCATTAATAATTAAATTTAAGCGATGTTGTAGGTGATAACTAAGCTTGTCTTGTAGATTATTAGAGAAATCAACTTGATGTTCTCTTTTTCGTTCAATATCTTTAGCTGTTCCTGTTACAGCATCATAATGCCACTCGTAACGTTTATCTTTACCTGTGCCTTCTCTCGTATAAATATAGTGCTGTGGCGTTACTTTGTTGTTATTTATAGTCAGTATTGAGGTTTCACTGCGAGTTTGAGAGAAAATCAACCATTCAACATGAGTTTTATAATGATAGTTTATGTTGCCATCTGCTTGATAGCTTAATGTTCTAGTGGCATTACCAACAGGATCTGATTTATGTAATACGGTATATTGTGCAGAAAATTCAGCTAATATTTGTTGGCTTTTAATTTGCTTATTGCTATCTGCGACACTAACAAAGCAAGTGAATGATAAAAGAGCAACTGAAAAGGAAAAGGGAAATTTAATTAACACAAATAATCCAGTATAAAGGTAAGAATGACTTACCTTTATACTAACAGTTTATTCGTCGTTCGCATAACCACAAGCAGGTAAGGTACAACCGTCCAAGATAGCATGCTCACTTTGCTCTTCTACTGTCATGTTAAGACGCTTTTGACAGAACCATTTTACCACTAAAGGATAAATTCTATGCTCTTGTTCATGCACTCGTGCGGCTAAGTCATCGCTAGTATCACCTTCAAACACAGGCACTTTGGCTTGTAAAATTACCGGACCACCATCAAGCTCTTCGGTAACAAAATGTACACTTACACCATGTTCTTTATCGCCAGCGTCTATAGCACGTTGATGTGTATTAAGACCTTGATACTTAGGCAATAATGATGGATGGATGTTGAGTAATTTACCTTGATAATGCTGTACAAAAGCAGGTGATAATATACGCATAAACCCCGCTAAGACGATAACATCAGGAGATAATTGATCAATTTTAATGATTAAAGCTTGATCATAACTCTCACGGCTATCAAAGTCTTTATGGGATAAAGAAATAGCGGTAATGTTTGCATTTTCAGCACGGGTTAAACCGTAAGCATCACTTTTATTTGAGATAACGCCAACGACAGAGCCTGGATAATCAGCTAATTCGCTAGCATCAATAATCGCTTGTAAATTAGTGCCACTGCCTGAGATTAATACAACGATTCGGCTAGACATTTATTTTCCTTATTCTCTTAAGATAAGTCTGTAGATAAGTTAAAGGGGCGTATTATCAGCCCCTTTAATTTTACTCTGTAACTTATGCGTAATTAATTTACTGCAATAAGTCTATGAAAAAACTACTTGCTCTTCACCATCGGCTTTATCACTGATAGCGCCAATGTGCCAAGCATTTTCACCGTGAGCGGTAAGTATTTCAATACTTTGCGCTACGTTATCTGCGGGTACTACGATAATCATGCCGACACCACAGTTAAATGTACGATACATTTCATGCTCGGTAATATTACCATTGTCTTTTAACCAATTGAAAATTACCGGCCATTGCCAGCTATCACCATTGATTACAGCTTGTGCTGTTTCTGGTAAAACACGTGGGATATTTTCCCAAAAGCCACCACCAGTTATATGAGATAAGGCATGTACATCAATATCTTTAAGTAAGGCTAAGACAGACTTAACGTAAATTTTAGTGGGTTCAAGTAAATGTTCGCTAATTGCTTTTCCATCAAGTTGCTCGCTAGTATCGGTATTATTAATTTCTAATACTTTACGAATTAATGAAAAACCATTTGAATGAGGACCTGAAGCACCTAAGGCAATTAGTTGATCACCGGCAGCGACTTTAGTGCCATCAATCAAACGTGATTTTTCAGCAACACCAACACAAAAACCAGCGATATCATAATCGCCCTTATGGTACATGCCTGGCATTTCTGCTGTTTCACCACCAACTAGAGCACAGCCAGCTTGAATACAACCCTCGGCAATACCTTCTACAACTGATGAAGCAACCGCTACATCAAGTTTTGCGGTGGCATAGTAATCTAAAAAGAATAATGGCTCAGCACCTTGCACGATAAGATCGTTCACACACATGGCCACTAAGTCGATACCAACTGTGTCGTGTTTGTTTAAATCAATGGCTAAGCGTAATTTGGTTCCCACGCCGTCAGTACCCGCAACTAACACTGGCTCTTTATAGCCAGTGGGTAATTGACAAACACTACCAAAACCACCTAAACCGCCCATAACTTCAGGGCGAGTTGTGCGCTTTACTGCACCTTTAATGTTTTCAACAAGGGCGTTACCAGCATCAATATCAACACCAGCATCTTTATAGCTCAAAGACTGTTTTTGTTCGCTCACGGGAAACCTCAAAAAATTACCGATAAAATAATACCTAAATAGCCTGATCTTTAAGCGTAGTTAGGTTTAAAAGATGCGTATTCTACCAGTGCCTGAGCACATACTCAAAATCTTTATATCAAATCGATAAAATTTTTTATTTGGCGGTATAAAATGGTGTGGTTGTGGTAACATTATCGATAAAGTTTTACCTTAATAATTCACTATGTTCAAAATATTAATTTTTTTACTTCTTGTTATTACTAGTTTTTTACCTTTTTCAGCCATAGAAGCGGTAGAAGTAACTGACTTGTACCAAGCAAGTGTTACCATAAATTCTCAAAATGACACAGATAGAGCTATCGCTTTAAAAGAAGCGCTAGCGGCAGTAATGGTCAAAGTCGGTGGTAATAAAAGTGTATTGGATAATAAAATAATCAAAAAATCATTGATTAATTATCAACTTTATTTAAATCAATATCGTTACCAGTTAAATACTATCCATGCAATAAAGCCGACAGATGAAAATCAAACCAAACAATTATTTTTATTAGCTAGCTTTAATGAGGATAAAATAAATCAATTATTCCAGCAAGCTAATCTCGCCATATGGGGAAGTTTGCGTCCACAAGTTTTACTGTGGTTAGTAAATGAAGATGGCTTAATTCGCACTATTATGTCTAATTCAACAGATTCTAACCTACCTACTATAGTAAATAACTTCTCTGTTCAACGAGGCTTACCTATCATCATGCCTTTGATGGATTTAACTGATGCTAATCAAATTAAACTAAGTGATATTTGGGGACGTTTTGGGCAACCGATAATAAAAGCTTCGAATCGATATTTTGCTGAAGCTATTGTGGTCATGAGGATATCAAATTCAAGCTTACTACCTTTCGAACAGGAAGATAAAATTAATATTGAAGCGAATGATTGCGGGTTATTATGCACTCAAGCTGAATTGAAAAAACAAAGCTACACACTCGATTGGAGTATTCTAGGTTGGAGCCTAAAGGACAAGCAGCAAAGGCTTAGTCAACAATACCAAGGTAGTGAACGGCAAAAATTATTACAACAAGGTTTAGCCGATATAACAGAATTGATTTATCAACGTTATGCTTTATCAACAACAAGTCACAATGACTTTATTATTGAAGTGGCCAATATAGATTCGTTAGCAACTTATGTTGATGTGTTTGATTTTTTAACTAATTTATCTGCAGTTAAGTCAGTTACATTGTTAAATGCAGAAGGTGCATCAAGACGTTTTAATTTACAACTGCTAGGTACATCGGATGCTTTTGTCGCTTCATTAACGCTTAATAAACAGCTCAAACAATTTATAGACCCACTTGCTAGATTTAACACCACGACATTAAATAATGAAACAGATGAAATAGCTGTGCCAATTTTTTATTGGGGTAATTGATGAAAAATATTTCACAATTAACATTGTCGGTGCAATTACCCGATGATGAAACATTTGGTAGCTACTTGAGTGAATCTAATCATTCAGTGGTGAGCCAATTACAGTTATTTATTGAGCAAAGCCAAATTTCTACGCCCAATAAACCAAGCCATTTCTATTTATTTGGGTTAACGGGAGTAGGGAAATCTCATTTACTGCATGCTTGTAGTGCTTATGCTGCGCAGTTAAATAAAACTTCAGTGTGTTTATCTTGTGCTGAATTACTTTTACTCTCCGTAGAAGTATTAGATGGCTTAGAACGAATTGATGTCATTTGTTTAGATGATATTCAACTCATCGCGGGCAATACCGTTTGGCAACAAGCTATTTTTGATTTGTATAATAGAGTATTAGAACAAAATAATTGTCTACTGATCAGCGGCGATCAAAGCGCTACTCAGTTAGGGCTTAGTTTGCCTGATTTAGTTTCTCGTTTAAGCTGGGGATTAACAGAGCAAGTCAAACCGCTTGATGATGATGAAAAAGTTACCGCTTTACAATACCGTGCTTCTAAGCGTGGTTTAACTTTGAGTAGTGAAGCGGCCAATTTTTTACTTAATCGTTTATCACGTGAAATGGGAAATTTGATCGCCTCGCTTGATATACTTGATAAAGCATCAATAAGAGAGCAACGTAAAATCACGATCCCTTTTATTAAAGATGTTTTACATTTAATTTAACCCTTTATTGTGAGTGCATAATGAACGTAGTGAATGTTGATAAACAACAGGTAATTCCATCGAAAATTATTTGTATAGGGCGTAACTATGTTGATCATATCGCTGAACTAGGCAATGAAGTTCCTGATGAAATGGTCGTATTTTTAAAGCCTAATTCAGCTATTTCAACACAGTTACAATCTTTTCATCAAGAAATATTACATTATGAAGCTGAGCTGTGCTTTCTTTATCAGCAAGGAAAATTTAGTGCTGTTGCATTAGGTTTAGATTTAACAAAGCGCACGTTACAAGCGAAATTGAAAGCAAAAGGCTTACCATGGGAACGTGCTAAGGCTTTTAATGGCGCCGCCGTTTTTAGTGATTTTGTTCTTATAGATGAAATAGACAGTTCATTGAGCTTAACATTAGCAATTGATGGTAAATTAACTCAAGCTGGTGGTATTGAATTAATGATGGTTAAGCCAGATGAAATATTAACTCAACTACAAAGTTTTATTCACCTTGAAGATGGCGATATTGTGATGACAGGCACACCTAAAGGAGTAGGGCAGATAGTTAGTGGCAGTCAGTTTGTGGGTAAAGTTATTTGCCAAGGTAAAACACTTGTTTGCTCTACCTGGCTAGCAAACTAACGCTTAACTAAGTCTAAATTAACCGTTAGTTAACTACTTGAGTGACGGCTTCTTCTTTTGGCTTACTTGGATCAAAACGCCTTATTTGTACTATCATGCCTATATAAGGGTGATCAAAATAATGTATTTCGCCAGTGATTACTCGTTTATTCTGACTAAAATTAACAAGTTTATGATTCGTTTTGTTCGTCGTATTATTAGTACTGCCAGCTAAAGATTGACTGAGTATATTAAAGTCTGCAGTGATATAAAGATAATGATCTAAATGGACTTTAAAGAAACCATCCAAAAACCAAGATTGTAGTGGCTTTATCGGTAACTCACTTATCCTTAGCGAGTTATTTTCGTTTATACGGACTTCATTAATAGCAATTAACTCCTCAAATGTTTGTTGTTCAAGTTCGTCAATTAACCGATTAATATTGGCACTATTTATTGTCTCTAACTCATTAAAGACTTGTGTTAGTTTTTGTTGTTTAACTACATCATAAAGATGATTTTTTTTGACTATGGCACTATCAACTTCTTGTTGCTCTACACTATTTGATTGTTGAAAAATCAATTCTTCTGCCAATTTTTCTTTATCAAGTGCCGATTGGTATTTATTCAATGTTTGACGATATTGGTAGTCTAAATTATTGCCCGCAAATAATTTAAGCGGAATAGCTTTACCTCGGGTAACACCTACTTGTCGCCAACCGAAATGTAATAAAGGCTTAAATTCTTTACTCCATTGTAAGCGTTGTTTTATATCAGCTAATAATAATGATTCGTCAGCGATAAGATAAGGGCCATCGCTAATATGCGTATCTAAAGCATTAAGTTTGGTTGGCAGCGCTTCAACATCTAGTGCATTTAACGGAAAGTTATCAAGTTGCTCATCAGTAAATAGGTTTTTAATATCTTTACGGCTAATAATGCAGATATTTTGAGTTGAAAACAGTGGACTCGCCAGTTCTTTTTGCAGATTTAAGATAAGCTCTTTTTGTTGCACAACCGTTTTATTTCCAGTTGTAAATTTTGGCATGCTAAAACCATCTATATGCTCAACTGATTCTATAGCCTCAAAAAAGGCGGTATTAATTCGCGGTAATGGCTCCAGAAAAAGATCCTGTGTATCCTGTTCACCGCACAAAGGCATAAATTGTTTTATGCCTGTTAAGTTGGGTTGTAAATAGGATGAGAGTAAATCAAAGTGTTTTTTGTATTGAGGTAAACTTGCTGAACTAACATCGTCAGGAAACTTTTCTTTTAACCCTTTTTTATCACCTAACTGTTGAAATAAAATAACTTCTACTTCAAACCACCGTTCAGGCTTCTCCGTTTGAGTTGCTAATACACTACTACTGACACTAGCACAGAGTAGTGATATATAAAGTGATGAGAAAAACCTGACGTTAAGTTTCATTAACTATCCGTTAGTTAGGGTTGATAAAAAGTCTTGAACTTCCTGTTTTAATTCTTCGCTACTAATGTTCTGCGCCGCAGTGTTTGCCATCGTTGCGTATTCTAATGCTTTACTACTTTCTTCAAACTCTTGCTGTCTTTGGGCCATCGCTAAATAAACAGAAGCAATAAACGTTTCAAGTTTTAATTTCTCAGCAATCGTTAAGGCTATTTGATAAATCTCCATAGCTTGATCGCCATCACCAGTAAAGTCAGCGAGCGCTTCCCATTGTAATGGATGATCTTTTGGAGAACCTTGATTAGTTGCACACAGTTTTTGTAAGTCGCTACAGGCACTGTTTCTTGCATCGTCGTCATCTTTTTCTGAGGCATTAGCAATATTTTGACAGATGTCGAGAATTTCATTGTATAAAGGAGCTTTCATTGTGTTTCCGAATTAAATAAAGGTCAATAGAGCCGGTAGACTTTTTATGTCTGAACTGTATGAAAAATAATCAGTAAAGTTCAGCTAGCCCTAAAATAATATAATTTATTGTGTCATTGTATCGCATAATATTGCCAGTGCGTGATATATTAGGTGCTTATTTTTTTAGTTAGCTAAACTTCAAACAACCCCATAGGTCTCTCTTATGCTATGTGTCATCTATAAAAGTGCTAAAAAAGCGCAAACGTATCTTTTTGTTAAAACTCGAGATGATTTCTCTTTGGTGCCTGAAGCGTTAATGACAATGTTTGGTACACCAACGTTGGTTACATTAACGAATCTGGCGACCAAAAAAAAACTCGCTTTTGCTAATTTAGAAAAAGTGAAGATAAACTTAAATGAAGAAGGGTATTATTTGCAATTACCGCCACCGCCAGAAGATTTATTAAAGCAACATAAAGCTCAAATGGATAATCAAAATCAAGGAGAGTAGCGTTATGCTAAAAGTACATACGCTTTTACTTAGCTTATTTTTATTAAGTCTTTCAATTTTTTTTGCAAATACCATAAAAGCTAAAGAACTAACACAAATTGGTTTTGAACAATATATTATTGAGTTAAAAGCGGAGGCTTTAATACATGGGTTTGAACAGAGCCTAATTGATAAGAGCTTTGCGGAAGTTAAATTTCATAAACGTGCAGTAATCGCCGATCGTAAACAGCCTGAGAACGTTGAAACCTTGGACACTTATTTACCTAAACGTGTTCCTAGTTGGAAAGTAAAAAAAGCTCGTACGTTATATAAACAGCATAAAACAATTTTGACCGAAATAGGGAGTAAATATGGTGTACAACCACGTTTCATCGTAGCCTTATGGGGATTAGAAACAAATTTTGGTAAGTTTACCGGTGGTTATAATGTTGTTTCAGCTTTATCTACTTTAGCTTATGAAGGACGCCGAGAAGTGTTTTTTAAAAAGCAGTTATGGGCAACGTTAACTATATTAAAGCAAGGTCATATTGATATTGCCGATATGAAAGGCTCGTGGGCGGGTGCTATGGGACAAAATCAGTTCATGCCAACATCATTTTTAGCTTATGCCGTTGACGGTGATGGTGATGGTAAAAAAGATATTTGGCATAACCAAGTAGATATTTTTTCTTCGATGGCAAATTATTTACAAAAAGAAGGCTGGAATGGTGAATTAACGTGGGGGCGTCAAGTTAAATTACCAGCAAACTTTGATACAACATTAGCGATTCCTAAAAATACAGGTAGTCGTAAAAACTGGCTAAAAGCCTGGGATAAATCTGAAAAAACGTTAGCCCAATGGCAAACACTAGGCATTCGTCGTACTGATGGAACTAACCTACCCAAAGTTGATATAAAAGCGGCATTGGTTTTTCCTGATGATGAAAAAGGTCGTGCTTATTTAGCTTATGATAATTATAAAAGTCTAATGCACTGGAATTTATCTTATTACTTTGTGAGTTCAGTTGGCCATTTATCCGATCGTATTAAATTTCCGCCTATTCACTAATTGATAAATTTGAAGAGAAGCTTGAAAAAAACATGAACAAAAACGATATTAACATTGTGCCTTTTTGGCAAAATAAAACACTAGCTGAAATGTCTCGCAATGAATGGGAATCATTATGCGATGGTTGTGCTAAGTGCTGTTTAAATAAATTTATTGATGATGAAGATACCGATGAGCAGACAGAATTACAGCCAACTGATCATTTGAAAGCCGGTGAGCAAGTGCATTATTCAAATATTGCTTGTTATCTACTGAATGAAAAAACATGTCAATGTAGCCAATATAACAAGCGAACTACGTTAGTGCCTGATTGTGTTAAATTAACGCAAGATAATTTAGATGATGTTTTTTTTATGCCGCCAAGCTGTACGTATAGGCGTTTGCAAGAAGATCGAGGTATGCCATCTTGGCATCCGTTACTGCATAAAGGTAAAAAATCAGCCATGCATAAAGTAGGCATGTCAGTACGTGGAAAAATAGTTAAAGATGATGATGTTGCACTTGAAGACTTTGAAGACTATATCGTTTCTTGGCCTTTAAATGATATTGACTAACGTTTAAATCGCACTGTTAACTTTTTATTAGCTTCGAATTTATTTATGAATACTAAACAACAAAGTCTTTTATACTTACATAGTGCTGTATTACTTTTTGGTGGTACTGCCTTATTCTCAAAACTCATTGGTTTACCGGCACTCGATATAACTGTTTATCGTGCTGCAGTTGCTGCAGTTATTTTGTTTATTGTCTTAACTTTGCAAAAGCAAAATATTAGGTTGGCAAATGCTAAAGATTATGGCATTGCTTTATTGCTTGGTATTGTAGTGGGAATTCATTGGGTTACTTATTTTGCTGGTATGCAAATGGCGGGTATAACTATTGGTATTATTGCTTTTTTTACCTATCCAGTTATTACCGTTTTTTTAGAGCCACTATTAACCCGTTACCTCAGTAAAAACAAAGTAAGCATCAAGCCAAAACCAAAAGATATCTTTATTGCTTTTATTGTTATGCTAGGCATTTTTTTACTTATACCTGAAATAAGTTTAGGCAACCAAGTTACTCTAGGCATAGCTACAGGTGTTTTATCAGCGCTATTTTTTGCTTTAAGAAATATTATTCATAAAAATCATTTTAGTCACTATTCTGGGCCTCATACCATGTTGTACCAAACCTTGGTGGCTTGCTTAATCTTATGTTTATTTGTTGAAGTACCACCAATGGATGTCACACATGATGACTGGCTACTTATCTTATTAGTCGGTGTCATTTTTACTGCAATGCCGCATGCCTTATTTGCGTCATCTTTACGTTATTTATCAGCAACAACTGCAGGGCTTATTTCTTGTTTACAGCCTTTATATGGTAGTGTATTGGCATTTTTATTACTAAGTGAGCGGGTAAATATGTGGACAATTATTGGCGGACTTTTAGTAATTAGTGCAGCACTATTTGAGACATGGTCGGTTAGTCGAAGGTGATGATTCGCTTCATTGCTATACCTAATTGCTATAAATAAGCGTCAACCTACCTGCCATAAATCTAAAACAGTTCATTTGTGTAGATTACTAACGCTATTATAAAATGATAGCGTTGATGTATTTTGGACGTTTTTTGATTTTTTTATTCTTTACCTGCTACTTTTGAGTGATTTTCTTTACTACTTTTGAAGTATCAATTTTCATCAGGTATTACAAACCATAGTTATTTTTAAATTTGTGTTTAAAATTAACGCTATAAATGGTAAAACATTGGGTAGTCTGGTTAAATTTATTATTTCTCAACTGTTTAAGGTGTTTTATGAACATTGGAATTCCCAAAGAGTCATTAATCGGTGAAAACCGTGTTGCTGGCTCGCCCAGCTCTATTAGTGCACTGATTAAGTTAGGCTTTACTGTACAAGTACAAAAAGGTGCAGGTATTAAAGCAAGTTTTACTGACGATGAATATAGTGCTAATAATGCAGAATTAGTTAGCAAGAAAAGTTGTTGGCAAAGCGATATTATTTTAAAAGTAAATGCACCAACGCTTGAAGAAGTTGCTTCTATGAATAATGGGGCGACACTGATTAGCTTTATTGCACCAGCACAAAGTCCTGAGTTACTTGCCGCACTTAAAGAGAAATCAATAACAACGTTAGCCATGGAAATGGTGCCACGCATGACACGTTCTCAATCAATGGATGCGCTGAGTTCAATGGCTAACATTGCGGGATATCGTGCGGTTATTGAAGCGTCTAATCTTTTTGGTCGTTTTTTTACCGGGCAAATAACCGCTGCAGGTAAAATGCCGCCAGCGAAAGTGATGATAATTGGTGCTGGGGTTGCAGGCTTAGCCGCCATTGGTACTGCGGGTAGTTTAGGTGCCATTGTACGCGCTTTTGATACACGCCCTGAAGTTAAAGAGCAAATCGAAAGTATGGGCGCTGAGTTCCTTGAGCTTGATTACGAAGAGCCAGAAGATACCGGCTCAGGTGATGGTTACGCGAAAGAAATGAGTAAAGCCTTTATTGATGCTGAAATGGCACTGTTTGCAGAGCAAGCCAAAGACGTTGATATTATTATTACTACCGCGATGATTCCGGGTAGACCCGCGCCAAAATTGATCACTGAAAAAATGGTTGAATCAATGAAGGCGGGCAGTGTGATTGTAGATTTAGCCGCTGCTGGTGGTGGTAACTGTGAATGTACAGTGCCAGGTAAAGTTGTTGATGCGCATGGTGTTAAAGTGATTGGTTATACTGATTTAGTGTCTCGTTTACCTAATCAGTCTTCACAGCTTTATGCGAATAACTTAGTGAATTTAACTAAACTTTTATGTAAAAACAAAGATGGCACACTTGATATTGATTTTGATGATGTCGTCATTCGTAATATGACAGTGGTTAAAGAAGGTGAAATTACTTTCCCACCACCACCTATTCAAGTGAGTGCCGCGCCAGCTAAAAAAGTAGAAGCTGAGCCGGTGACAGTCATTGAAGAAGAGCCGACTTCACCGGTTAAAAAGTACGCCTTTATGGCGGTTGGAGTGGCATTGTTTGGTTGGGTAGCCAGTGTTGCCCCTGCAGATTTTCTTACTCATTTTACTGTTTTTGTTCTGTCTTGTATTATTGGCTATTACGTAGTTTGGAATGTCAGTCACTCTTTGCATACACCGTTGATGAGCGTCACGAATGCTATTTCAGGCATTATTATTGTTGGGGCTTTATTACAAATAGGCTCGGATAATACACTGGTACAGATATTTGCCGCATTCGCGACGTTAGTGGCGACCATTAATATTGTTGGTGGCTTTAAAGTCACTAGTCGTATGTTAAAAATGTTTAGTAGGTAGGGAATAGTATGGAATCTACACAATTAGTGTCAAACGGTTTTATTAGTGCAGCATATATAATTTCTGCCTTGCTTTTTGTTTTTAGTTTAGCGGGTTTAAGCAAACAAGAAACGGCTCAACGAGGTAATTTATTCGGAATGGTAGGTATGGCTATCGCCTTACTTGCAACGCTTCTTGACCCGCGCGTGTCTAATGTTTTTATTATTATTATTGCAATGATTGTTGGCTCAGGTATTGGGCTGAGGTTAGCGAATAAAGTAGAAATGACACAAATGCCAGAGCTTGTGGCAATATTACATAGTTTTGTTGGTTTAGCCGCCGTGTTAGTGGGTTTTAATAGTTATTTTGATGCAGGGCATAGTGCAGTTGTTACCGCTGCTGAGCATACCGCTATGAGTATTCACTTAAGTGAAATTTTCATCGGAATATTTATTGGTGCCGTAACTTTTACTGGTTCTATTGTCGCTTTTGGTAAATTACGTGGGGTTATAAGCTCTAGTGCGTTGATGTTACCTCATCGTCATAAAATGAATTTAGCCGCAGGAGTTCTGAGTTTTTTAATGTTACTTACTTTTGTGAATAATGGCGGTTCAAATACAGCATTATTCTTAATGACCCTTATTGCCTTGGTATTTGGTTGGCATTTGGTTGCCTCAATTGGTGGTGCGGACATGCCGGTTGTTGTCTCTATGTTAAATTCTTATTCAGGTTGGGCTGCTGCTGCTGCTGGCTTTATGTTAAGTAATGATTTACTTATTATTACCGGTGCTTTAGTGGGCTCTTCAGGTGCTATTTTATCTTACATTATGTGTAAGGCGATGAATCGCTCTTTTATTAGTGTTATTGCCGGTGGTTTTGGCACGACAGTGGTGATTGATAATGATAAAGATTATGGCGAGCACACCGAAGTACAAGCTGAAGCTGTTGCTGATTTATTACGAAGTGCTAAATCGGTGGTAATCGCTCCTGGTTACGGTATGGCTGTTGCTCAAGCGCAATATCCTGTTTATGAAATGACTCAACAGTTAATAAATAAAGGGATAAAAGTGCGTTTTGCTATACACCCTGTGGCGGGTCGTTTACCTGGTCATATGAATGTATTATTAGCTGAAGCAAAAGTACCGTATGATATCGTGTTAAGTATGGATGAAGTCAATGATGATTTCCCTGAGACTGACGTAGTGTTAGTTATTGGCGCGAATGATACGGTTAACCCTGCTGCTGCTGAAGACCCAACTAGTCCTATCGCGGGTATGCCAGTTCTTGAGGTTTGGAATGCCAAAGAGGTTATTGTGTTTAAACGTTCAATGAATACTGGTTATGCTGGTGTGCAAAATCCATTGTTCTTTAAAGATAATACTCAAATGTTGTTTGGTGATGCTAAAGAAACGGTAGAGCAAATATTTAGGGCTTTATAAAAGCGCTACAGATAATTTGTGAAAAACAAAAGCCTCAACAATAAATTATTGTTGAGGCTTTTTTGTTAATTGGTATAACTGATAGCAATACTAGCAAGTTAGTGATTAAATATTAATAAGAATAAATCTTTAACAACAAGATGCTTGATTGAGCAATAACTAGTTATTGGCATTGAAAGCAACGACGTTATTGTAATATTTAGTCCATTTAAAATGATCATATATTTATTCGTATTGATATTAGGTATATAATCCGCCTCTTTATTTTTTTTGTTCTTTGGGTGACGTATGAGTGTTGATGCAATTGGTTTATCGGCTGATTTATTAAAAGCGGTTAAAGCGTGTGGTTATAAAAATTTAACGCCAATTCAGCAGCAGGCTATTCCGATGATCCGGTCAGGCGCTGATTTATTAGCAAGTGCGCAAACGGGTACAGGGAAAACAGCGGCCTTTAGTTTGCCTATTTTAGATGCCTTAGCAAAAAACTCTGCTCAAGGGACAGCCATTAAAGCACTTATATTAACCCCTACTCGTGAGCTAGCGGCACAAGTGGCTGATAATATGAAAACCTATAGCCAGTTTTTACCATTGAAAATAGGTGTGGTTTATGGCGGCGGTAAAATGTCGTCTCAAACTAACTTATTAAAACAAGGTCTTGATGTCTTAGTTGCAACGCCAGGACGGCTAATTGAACACTTAAATTTACGTAATGTTGATTTGTCACAAGTAAAGCATCTTGTGCTAGATGAAGCTGACCGTATGCTTGATATGGGTTTTTTGACGGATATTGAAAAACTGATGTTAGCCATAAGGCATAAACATCAAACCTTGATGTTTTCAGCAACGTATTCTAATAAAGTAAAATCTTTAGCTAATCAGTTATTAACTACACCAAAAATTTTAGGCGTAGCAAAACAAAACTCAACATCAGGTAAGGTGAAACAGTCAGTTTATTGGGTGAGTGAAGCAAGAAAACGCGAATTACTCTCTGAGTTAATTGGTGTCAATAATTGGCAGCAGGTTCTTGTTTTTGCGGGGACAAAAGAAAGCGCTAATGTTCTTGCTAAAGAGTTAAAACTTGATGGGATAAAAGCGGCGCTTTGCCATGGAGATAAAACACAAGGTGCTCGTAATAAAGCATTAACTGACTTTCGAGAAGGTAAAGTACGTGTGTTAGTTGCAACTGATGTTGCCGCGCGTGGTTTAGATATTGATAACTTAGCTTATGTGGTTAACTTTCATTTACCCTTTTTAGCTGAAGACTATATTCACCGTGTTGGTCGTACTGGCCGTGCAGGAAAGTCAGGTACGGCTATTTCGTTAGTTAGTCCGAAAGATGAAAAATTTTTAGAAAATATTGAAGCGCTTATTGAACGAAAATTTGAACGTATCATTGTGCCAGGTTATGAATTAAGACGAGATGAAGCATTGGAGTACCAACAAATTACTGAAAAGCGTGCCAGTAAAAACCGTTATCGTGCTAGCCAAGAAAAAAATCAAGCAATAGCAAAAAAGAATACTAAAAAAACATCACCAATGCTCGCGGCAAGTAAAAAATACAATACTAAAATCAAGAAAAAACGTTAATGAAAGAAAAGTTAACTACTAATAAGGCAGCATCTAATGCTGCTTTATTGCATATAACGACGGAAACACCGTTTAATAAAAGGCATGATTGTTGGTTTTGTGGTGAGCCTAATCAATATGTATTTACTTACCTTAATGCTTTTGAGCCTCAACTCTCACTACCAAGCTGTAAAGAATGTTATCAGGTTGCTAAAAAATCAATGTCAAAAGCTAACTATGAAGGAGTCCATCACTCTATTTGGACAATAAAATCAGACGTTAAGCATTATCTAGTGCAGTATTACCGTAAAGACTTGGCTATCGGTATTAATTGGACAAAAATAGAGTTAGAAGAAAGTGAATTTGAACAGGGTGATTTTGCCGGTTTTCAACGAAGTGCTTGGTTTATGTTTGAGCTAGCAAAGGCGAGGGTGAATTATATTAGTTGGCCGCTTATCGTGGATGGAATTACGGTACCTGATGAGTATCAGGAGCAGAGTTTTAATTTTGATGATGTTGTCTATCCAAATATTGAACAAGCGATGCAGCATTACGCCAACACCTTATCATTAAGTCTCGATTACTTTCGTTCGGTTGTAGAATTATTAGGCGATGAAAATTTTGCGAAAGCTGTTAGGTTTTGTCGATTATTAGTTGCCGCCAATGTTTTTGAGCGGCAACAGGCACTACGCCAGTTACGTATAGAAATAACATCGCTTAACCGCTAGCCTATCAAACCACACTTAAGCGCTGTGACATATTCATTTTTTGGCGATATAAAGCTTGATCTGCCCGCTCAAATAAACTTTGCTCATTATCAGCCCTATTCATAAAAGTAGTGCCTAAACTGCAACCTACTTGATATTTGGCTAATAATACATTCACTTTTAACGCGCTATCAATTCTACTTTGAATGATGTCTAAAGCATTTTCACTTGCGTTTTCTACTATAATGGCAAACTCATCGCCGCCAAAACGAAAAACACTATCAGAGTCACGAATACAAGCACGAAGTATATTAGCAAATTGTTTTAATACCTGATCGCCAATGCTATGGCCATATGTATCGTTGATGGCTTTAAACTTATTTAAATCACCTAACACTAAACCTATTTGGGTATGATGACGGTTAGCATTATGCATAGCACGTTTTAATTGTTCATCAAAATAACGACGATTTCCTAAACCAGTAAGCCCATCATGCATGGCAAGCTGCATAGCCTGATGATATTGCAAAGCATTTTTTAAGGGGTACAGAATTATCTGATGAATGCGTTGTAAGTCTTTATAATGAATCATACTTATAGGGTTATTAATACCGTAGCTTAAGGTACCAATAAACTCATCATTAATTTTTAATTCGAATTGACGTTCATGCTTGGCTTTACGGCTTCCTCGTAAAGTTTTACTGACTGTTTGAGTTTTGAAATACAAGCCACAAAAGTTAATATAACGAGCAGATTCCATCGCAATAATATCAAGTAACTTTCCTAAATCTAGTGTAGTTTGCAGCTGCTCAAGTAGGCTAGAATGATTTTTACTATATTCGTTAGAAGTGTCTTTTAATGCATTAAACGCATGGAACGATGATGTTGGATTATCAAGTATATTTAATGTTTGCATACTTGTGCCTCTCTATATAGTAGCCTTGTCAATATTATAGAAAACTAGTTATTGACGGTTAGATAAGTTTGTTACTTTATACCTACAGTTAAGCAAAAACTGTTCCAAATTGTAATTAGGGTTAGTATATATTAAAGTTAATATTAACTGGTTGATTATTAATGTTTTTTATTTAAAATTATAAGTTTTTTTTGTAAACGCTACTATTAATATTATTGTCAGTAACTTGACGGCAAAAATTTGCCATGTGGCAACACTTGGTGAAGCAGGATTGAACTGGAATTAGAAATGCCTTTAAGCCGGCATTGGTTAAAGAGAATGATTATTAATTGTTCAGGCTTGCTGAAACGAGCATATTCAAATGGAGTGGGTATATACTTATGATCTTTAAGGAATCTATATGAGCGGTCATCTTGAAGTTTTAGCTATTTTATCTAGTGCGGTCTTTATTGTCTGGTTATTCCGTCGATTAAAATTACCTGCTATTTTAGCTTATTTGGTTGCTGGTATGTTAGTGGGCGAACATGGTTTAAATATAGCTCAAGACCAAGTCGATTATGATCATTTCGCTGAATTGGGTATTGTTTTTTTATTATTTACTTTAGGTTTAGAGTTCTCTCTACCCCGGTTGATCGCTATGCGGCATTTAGTGTTAGCGGTGGGAAGCTTACAAGTGGGTATATCTTTATTCATTTTTATGATCGCTAGTATGTTCTTTGGTCTTAGTTTTGAATCAGCTTTTGTCGTCGGCGGTATTTTAACATTATCTTCCACTGCTATTGTGATTAGACAGCTAAGTGAAACAGGCGCAATGAAACGTAAATCAGGCCAGTTATCGGTCGCTATCTTATTATTTCAAGATGTCGCTGTAGTACCACTACTTATTATTATTCCCATGCTAGCACTAGACAGTGATACTTCAATGGCTTGGGCTTTGGGTCTTGCTATTTTTAAAGGCGTTGTAGTTGTCACGCTATTATTATTTATTGGTAAATGGCTTTTGCCTAAAGTCTTTAATATTATTGCTCAAGTAAGAACAGATGAACTCTTTGTTTTAACAACTCTTTTAGTCACCTTGTTAGCTTCGGCACTTACGCAATGGTTTGGTTTATCTATGGCATTGGGAGCCTTTTTAGCCGGTATGATGTTAAGTGAAAGTGAATATAAACATCAATTAGAAGCAGATATAAGACCTTATCGTGATATTTTATTAGGTTTGTTTTTTATTACCGTCGGTATGAAGCTTGATGTTACTTTATTATTGTCATCACCTTTTAGCTTACTCGCCATTATGTTTAGCTTTATGTTAGTTAAAGTTATGGTCATTAAAATTTTAGCAACGCGAGCAGGAGAATCTGCAAAAGATGCTTGGGCATCAGGATTAATGTTAGCTCAAATGGGGGAGTTTGGCTTTGTACTCATTGCACTTGCTAATCAAGTGAAATTATTACCAAGTGATGTGTCATCTATGTTACTTGGTGCAGGTGTTATTAGTATGGCTATTACTCCGTATATGATTGATCACGCTCGCTCATGGTCTATCTTTTTAAGTCAGGAAAAATCTCCTGAAACTGATGATTTAGAACAATTACCTGAAAATGATAATTTAAAAGATCATGTTATTATTTGTGGTTTTGGCAGAATAGGGCAAACAGTTAGCCGTTTTCTAAAACAAGAAAAAATTGCTTTTGTTGCTATTGATATTGATCCACTACGTACCCGAACCGCACGAGAAGCAGGAGAGAATGTGTTATTTGGCTCATCACGACAAACAGAACTGTTAAATGCCGCACACCTATCACAAGCTAAATTAGTGGTAATCGCGTTTGGTGAAGATAAACAGTCATTGGAGGTTATTCAAAAAGTACGTTCTTTATCACCTGAGGTACCTATTTTGGTGCGCACACGCAATGATGACCATTTAGATATGTTATATGATGCGGGGGCAAATGAAGTGGTACCAGAAAGCTTAGAAGGCAGCTTAATGTTAGTTTCACAAGTGCTATCGCTTACTGGTGTACCCTTTTCTCGTATTATGCGCCGTGTACAAAAGGAGCGTAAAAGCCATTATAACCATTTGCATGGCTTCTTTCAGGGAGAGCACACTGATATGAGCCCTGAAGCTATTGATAGAATTGAATTTGCGCACGCTATTTTGATTAATAATAATTCTTTTGGTTGTGGCAGAAGTATTAAGTCATTAAATCTTGGAAAAAGAAAAGTAAATATTATTGCATTACGCCGGGGTAATATTGAGTGTGAATCACCAGAAGAAGACACTATTTTACAGGCTCAAGATACACTAATTGTTCGTGGAAAACCTAGAGGAGTAGAAGGAGCCGATCGGTATATACACGAGGGTATTTAATGTTTCTGTTTTGGTCGTGGGTTATAAATTTAAAAAAAGTTTTATTTGACTTTCCTGCTCCATTGCATCTTTAAAGCCTAACTTTATTAATTCGGCACAAAAGTTTTTTTCAAATAATAGATAGCTAATAATACTTGATTCAGAATCACTGCTAATACCAGCACTACGTAACAATAGTCGAACAGGTAAAGGTAAATCATAATAATAATTGAGTGCTATGGCATTAAAATCATGACTTGGATTAATAATAAAACTGTCAATATGCTTCAAACCTTCAATATTATTTTTTTTGCTTTCTGGGATTAATTTTAGTGTGTCATTAATGCGTGCCATGCGCTCTAAATCACTATTCATCGTATCTGCAAAGATGGAATCTAGCAGGTGACCAGCAATAGTTGCTGCTGTTGGTGGATGTGGATTATTTTCACTTGCATATAAGGATGTTTTCGGTTGGTCTACGCCGATAACAAAGATACGCTTAGCACCCAAATGAATAGCTGGGCTAAGTGGTGATAATTGATGTACTGAGCCATCGCCAAAATATTGATTTTTTATTTTTATTGATGGAAAAACTAATGGAATTGCTGATGATGCCATTAAATGTTCGCTATTGAGTTGTGTTGGTTGACCACATCGCTTTGCTCTTTCCCAAGGTTGAGTCTTTTCTTCTGCTTGAAAAAAGCTGATAGAGTTTCCTGTGCTATAACTTGATGCCGTTACTGAAACTGCTGATAAATATCCACGTAAAATATTGTTGTCAATGCGTTTAAAGCTCATCACAGAATTGAGTAAATTTCTTAGTGGCTCATTGTTCAATAAACTACGAGGTAATTTATTAGCATAGTCAGCTTGAAAGCTCGCTAACATACCTTTCCCAATATGGCCAAAAACGCCTTTGGCATCATTATGATAAATTTTTGCCGTGTCTAAGTTTTTCCATATCCATTCTAGTTTTTTTACCCCTAAATTAAAACATGAGGCGTAGCAACCTAGCGCTGTAGTATTGATAGCACCTGCTGAGGTGCCACAGAGAATAGGGAAGGGGGTACCATGGTTTCTGGGGATCAATTTAGCGATTGCCGATAACACACCTACTTGATAAGCAGCACGCGCACCACCCCCGGTGAGTACTAAAGCATTTTTACTTTCGACATAGTTACGTTTTTTAGTCATTATTTATTGTTATACCAATGTTATTAAATTAACTCCAATTTATAAAACAACTTAATAGGCTTGGTATTAGTTTAAGTTCCCTTAATCGTAAGTTACTTAAGTGTATGATGTTTTATGTATTTTCGCTAGTTCGATTTGTTGGTATTAGATAATAGGTTCGGGAAATAAGGCGGTTTACGGTAGCTACCTAAAAGGGAGAAGTAATTATAAGTGGTGTGCGGAGTTTGTGCTAAAAGTGACGATACAACAGACGTTAATGATAAAAATCTCGACCGCAAGTGATCGAGATTTTTCTGTTTAACAATAGACGTTGTATTTTTTATTAAAATGTCATCTCAGGAATATCACCCGTAACAACTAGCTCACCTTCAGTTAACTTGATTATTTCTTCAACTGAAACACCAGGCGCGCGCTCTAGTAAATGAAATTTCCCTTCTTTAATTTCGATAAAGGCTAAATCAGTTAATACTTTTTTGATGCACGATTTTCCCGTGAGGGGTAAAGTACAGTTGCTCAGTAACTTAGATACACCATGCTTTGATGCATGAGTCATAGTGACTATTATATTATCCGCGCCAGCGACTAAATCCATTGCGCCGCCCATTCCTTTGATAAGTTTACCAGGGATCATATAAGAGGCAATATTACCATTTACGTCTACTTCAAATGCACCGAGTACTGTTAAGTCAACATGGCCACCGCGGATCATGGCAAAAGATTCTGCAGAATCGAAAATAGAAGCGCCTTTGGCCATCGTTACAGTCTGCTTACCAGCATTAATTAGATCAGCATCTATTTCTTCTTCGGTTGGAAACTGTCCCATACCTAAAAGCCCATTTTCTGATTGCAACATAACTTCCATGTTGTCAGGTATATAGTTAGCAACTAAGGTTGGAATACCTATACCTAAATTTACGTAATAGCCATCTTGTAATTCTTGGGCAACACGTTGTGCAATTTGTTCTCTTGATAAAGCCATTATTTATCTCCTTTTGCTGAAGATGGACGAATAGTACGTTGTTCTATACGTTTTTCGAAGCTGCCTAATATTAGACGATCAACATAAATTCCTGCGGTGTGAATTTGATCAGGATCTAATTCACCCGGTTCAACAATTTCTTCTACTTCAACGACGGTAATTTTTCCTGCCGTGGCTGCCATAGGATTAAAGTTTCTTGCCGTTTTTCTGAATACTAAGTTACCGAATCTGTCAGCTTTCCACGCTTTAACAATGGCAAAATCACCAACAATGGCTTCTTCTAAAATATAATTACGCCCATTAAATGTTCGTTCATCTTTACCTTCCGCAACTGGTGTACCTACACCTGTTGCCGTGTAAAATGCAGGAATACCAGCACCGCCAGCACGCATTTTTTCAGCTAGAGTACCTTGTGGCGTTAATTCTACTTCGAGTTCTCCAGCCATCATTTGGCGTTCAAACTCAGCATTTTCACCTACATAAGAGGCGACAATTTTTTTTATTTGTCTATCAATCAATAAAACACCTAAACCAAAATCATCAACACCGCAGTTATTCGAAACTAAGGTCAATCCTTTAGTACCTTTACGTTTTATTTCACTAATCAAGTTTTCTGGGATGCCACATAAACCAAAACCACCTGCGATAACTGTCATGTCATCTGTTAGTCCAGCCATGGCTTCCTCATAGCTTGAGACTACTTTGTCGAACCCTGCCATCTTATTTTCCTCATTTGGTTTAATATTTTATAAAAATTTAACAGAGTGGAAGAAAAAATAAAAGAAATAGTCACTATATTTTTTTTTGCTTACATTTTTCTTATCTCTGTGTACAGAAGTTGCTACTATCGTTAAGTTTGTTCTTGCGCTAAATAAGCATTAGATACTTTAGATATAGGCGCCTTACCTAACTTATCACTAATAAACCAACCTGCTTGTAGTAGTTTCTTGAAATCGATGCCTGTTGTTATCTCCAAACCATTAAGCATATAAACAACATCCTCAGTGGCTACATTGCCTGAAGCACCTTTAGCATAAGGACAACCACCTAAACCAGCTACTGCGCTATCGATAACACCAACCCCTAGTTGCAATGCCGCGTAAATGTTGGTTAACGCTTGCCCATAAGTATCATGAAAATGAACGGCTAGCTTGTCTATTGGTACGCGAGCGCTAACGGCTTGAATCATTTTTGTTACGCTAGCTGGATTGCCCACACCTACTGTGTCACCTAATGAAATTTCATAACAACCCATGGCAAAAAGTTTTTCAGCAACTAAAGCAACTTGCTCTGGAGCTATCTCACCTTCATAAGGACAACCTAACACACAAGAAACATAACCACGTACTTTGATATTAGCTTTCTTAGCGGCTTCCATAATAGGCGCAAAACGTTCAAGGCTTTCTTCAATAGAGCAATTTATATTTTTTTGGCTAAAGCTTTCAGATGCAGCGCCAAAAATAGCGACTTCATCTGCATTGACTGCTAATGCAGCCTCAAAGCCGCGCAGATTAGGCGTTAATGCTGCGTAGGTTACATTTTTTTTACGATTGAGCTTTTCAAATATTTCAGTAGATGTTGCCATTTGTGGCACCCATTTAGGTGAAACAAAGCTGCCACTTTCAATATAGTTAACGCCGGCATCGCCAAGTTTTTCTATCAGTTGAATTTTGTCATTGGCACTAACAGGAGTTGCTTCATTTTGTAGACCATCTCTAGGACCTACTTCAACAACTTTTACGTGTTGTGGTAATTTGCTTGATAACATGATTACTCCGACTCTTCGCTAGTATTTTCTTGTGCCGTAAAAGCTAATAACTCAGCGCCACCATCAACCATATCACCGGCTTGGAAAAATACTTCATTAATAGTACCGTTACTTGGCGCTTTGATAGTATGTTCCATTTTCATCGCTTCCATGATCATTAACGATTGATTTTTGCTGACCAGTTCACCCGGTTGAACTAAAACACTAACCATAGTGCCATTCATTGGTGCGATTAAACCACCATGATTATCATCTTCGTTATGCTGACCACAGTCTGGCAGAATATGAGTAAAGTTAAATACCCCATTAGTTCTATATAGACTAATGTTATTTTCAAAATGATTAAAAGTAGTTTGGCTACGATGTCCGTTAATAGTTGCGACGATAGTGTCATCATTATGCGGCGCCGTTAATATCTCGCCTTGGCAATCAAATTGTTCACCATTTACCTTAATGGAATAATAGGCATCATTACCTTGGCGTTTTTGTTCAATGGTTATTGTATATTCAGTCTCATTATGCGCCAATATTAGGGTATGTAAATTAGCTTCATTTAAACGCCACGCATTTGCATTGTACCAGGGAGAATGTGGATCATTACTTTGTTGTGCTTGCTGTTTAGCTTTGTTTTCTTTCGATAGAATAAGAAATAAAGCCGCGATAGGTAGTTCGTTGACTAATGGTTTTTCATCTTTATGGAAAATAAGGTCATGATTTTTTTCAATAAAACCAGTATCAATATCAGCTTCTTTAAAAGGTGTTGATGTGGCTAAATTATAAAGAAAATCAATATTAGTGACGACACCATTAATACGATATTCACTCAATGCTTTTGCTAAACGTTGGAGTGCTTTTTCACGATTTTCATCCCAGACAATTAATTTAGCAATCATGGGATCGTAATACACGCTAACATCATCACCTTGGCGAACACCAGTATCTATACGAACATGTTTACTTTCAATTGGTGTTTTTAATAGAGTCAACTTTCCTGTTGCAGGTAAAAAGTCGTTATTCGCATCTTCGGCATAAATACGGGCTTCAAAAGCATGGCCGTTAAGCACAAGTTGATCTTGTGTTTTTGGCAGATATTCACCCGCAGCTACGCGTAATTGCCATTCGACTAAATCTTGTCCACTGATCATTTCAGTAACAGGATGCTCAACTTGTAAGCGGGTATTCATTTCCATAAAATAGAAAGAACCGTCAATATCAAGTAAAAATTCAACGGTACCAGCACCTTGGTAGCCTATCGCTTGGGCAGATTTAATTGCCGATTCGCCCATTTGAGTACGTAATTCTTCGCTCATACTAAACGCAGGAGCCTCTTCAATCACTTTTTGATGACGACGTTGTACTGAGCAATCACGTTCAAATAAATAAACCGCATTGTCGTGATTATCACAAAACACTTGGATTTCAACATGACGAGGCTGCGTTAAATACTTTTCAACTAACATAGTGTCATCACCAAATGATGACATTGCTTCACGTTTTGCTGCGGCTAAACCTTCATCGAATTCGCTTTCGTTCCAAACTTGGCGCATTCCTTTACCACCACCACCTGCGGTGGCTTTTAATAGTACAGGGTAGCCCATGTCGTCAGCGGCTTTTTTGATGATATCGCGTGATTGATCATCACCATGATAACCAGGCACTAAAGGTACATTGGCTTTTTCCATGATGTTTTTAGCGGCGGATTTAGAGCCCATCGCTTCAATAGCACCAACAGGAGGGCCAATAAAAGTGATATCTTCAGCGGCACAGTTACGACAAAAAGAGGCATTTTCAGACAAAAATCCATAACCAGGATGAATCGCTTGCGCTCCTGTTTGTTTGGCTGCAGCGATGACTTTATCACCTAATAAATAGCTTTCGCGAGATGGCGAAGGACCAATGTAAACTGCTTCATCAGCCATATGAACATGCAAAGCATCTTTGTCGGCCTCTGAATAAACGGCAACGGTTAATATACCCATTTTCTTGGCTGTTTTAATAATACGGCAGGCAATTTCACCACGGTTGGCAATTAAAATTTTACTGAACATTTATTTATCCTTTTATTATCACTTAGTATCACTGAGTAAGGGGTAACTCGACGCTTATTTGGTTTACCAATTAGGCGAACGTTTTTCAAAAAAAGCCGTTAAGCCTTCTTGTCCTTCAGTTGATACGCGAATAGCTGCTATGCGTTCACTTGTGTCTTTAAGTAAGTTTTCATTAATTGTTTGAAAGGCAACATCTTGGCTAAGTTTTTTTGCCTGTCGTCTAGCTTGGCTACCATTAGCTAATAATTTAGCTACCATAGTGCTCACTTCATTAGTTAATTCATCAGGCGCTACTATTTCATCCACTAAGCCAAGTTTCAATGCTTGCTCAGCAAAGAAACGCTCGGCCGTTTGAAAGTAACGACGACTGGCTTTTAAACCAATAGCATCAACGACATAAGGGCTGATGGTGGCGGGTATTAAACCCAATTTCACTTCACTTAAGCAAAAACTTGCTTTAGTACTCGCGATAACAATGTCGCAACAGCTAGCTAAACCTACAGCACCACCAAAAGCGGCACCTTGAATTTTGGCGATAGTTGTCTGTGGCAAAAAGTTTAACGCTTTTAACATTTGTGCTAACGCGTTGGCATCTTTCAGGTTATCTTCATACGAGTAACCGGCCATACGCTTCATCCAACCTAAGTCAGCACCCGCACTAAAGCTTTTTCCGTTTGAGGCTAAAATCATAATGCTAACGTCATCACGCTCACTGATGTCATTAAAAATATCAGTTAATTGTTTAATGATTACATCATCAAAAGCATTGTGTTTTTCTGGATTGTTTAAAGTAACGGTAGCAATACCTTGCTCATTAATTTCTAACAAAACTTTGTCGTTATTGGACTTCATCATAAGTACGCTTTACCCTTGTTCAATACGGTTACATACGGAAGATGCCAAATTTGGTCTCTTCAATTGTTTTGTTTAATGAGGCAGAAATAGCTAAGCCTAAAACTTGTCTTGTGTCAGCGGGATCGATAATGCCATCATCCCATAAGCGCGCTGAAGCGTAATAAGGGTGGCCTTGGTGTTCATAGTTATCAATGATAGGCTGCTTAAAGCTCTGTTCATCGGATTCACTCCAACTTTCACCTAGTTTTTCTTTTTTATCACGGGTTACTTGTGCCATAACACCAGCGGCTTGTTCGCCACCCATCACTGAAATACGTGAGTTTGGCCACATAAATAAGAAGCGAGGATCATAAGCGCGACCACACATGCCATAATTTCCTGCACCAAAGCTACCACCAATTAAAATAGTAAATTTAGGCACTTGTGCCGTAGCAACGGCAGTAACCATTTTGGCACCATGTTTAGCGATACCACCTGATTCGTACTGTTTACCAACCATAAATCCGGTGATATTTTGTAAAAATACCAGTGGAATTTTTCGTTGTGCACAAAGTTGAATAAAGTGAGCACCTTTTTCAGCAGACTCACCAAATAACACACCATTATTGGCAACAATACCAACGGGATAACCATAAATATTGGCGAAGCCGCAAACTAAGGTATTGCCATAAAGGGCTTTAAATTCGTGAAAGTCACTGCCATCAACAATACGAGCGATAATTTCACGTACATCATAAGGTTGGCGAGTATCTTTAGGGATAATGCCGTAAATGTCATCACTTGGATATGCGGGCTCAACAACTTGCTGGAAGTTTATTGATACTGGTTTTACTCGGTTTAAATTGTTAACGGCTGAACGTGCTATTTCCAGTGCATGATGATCGTTTTGTGCATAATGATCGGTAACACCTGAAGTACGACAATGTACATCTGCACCGCCTAGATCTTCAGCGCTTACTACTTCACCCGTCGCTGCTTTAACTAGTGGCGGTCCAGCTAAAAATATAGTTCCTTGCTCTTTAACAATAATAGACTCATCTGCCATCGCCGGAACATAAGCACCACCCGCGGTACAAGAGCCCATCACAACAGCAATTTGAGGAATATTGTTGGCTGACATATTTGCTTGGTTAAAGAAAATTCGACCAAAGTGTTCTTTGTCTGGAAATACATCGTCTTGGTTTGGTAGATTTGCACCACCAGAATCAACTAAATAAATACAAGGTAGGTTGTTTTCTTTAGCAATGGCTTGTGCTCGAAGATGTTTTTTGACGGTTAGTGGGTAATAAGTCCCCCCTTTTACGGTGGCATCATTAGCAACAATAACGCACTCTTGCCCAGCCACTCGGCCTATACCTGTGATAATACCGGCACTAGGTACGTTATCATCGTATACCTGGTAGGCGGCAAGCTGTGAAAACTCTAAAAATGCTGAGCCATCGTCAAGTAAAGCATTTACTCTGTCTCTTGGTAATAATTTACCTCGTCCGACATGACGCTCTTGATATTTTTCGCCACCGCCAAGTTTGATTTCACTGAGTTTTTCTCGTAAATCATCCACTTGGGTTTGCATATGTACAGCATTGTCTAAGAAATCTTGGCTGCGAGTGTTTATCTTACTTACTATTTTTGCCACGGGAGAGAGCCTTTTATTTGATAGTAATCATTTATTTTATTGCGACTTAACTCAACTACTGCGTTAAAAAATACTCATTGACTAACGTCAACTCTGCTTTTTTGTCTTGTATTTGAATTAAACCGCTGCAAACTAAACAATTACTGGTTTGATACCCACTAAATTAATTATTTGGTAGTGATTCAGTAATAAGTTTAATTGCTACTTAGATTCGTTGAATAACTCACGGCCTATCAGCATACGGCGAATTTCTGACGTACCAGCACCTATTTCATACAACTTAGCGTCACGTAGTAAACGACCGGCTGGAAATTCATTGATATAACCATTACCACCAAGTAATTGAATGGTATCAAGCGCCATTTTTGTTGCTAACTCAGCAGCATAAAGAATAACGGCAGCTGAATCTTTTCGGGTAGTTTCACCACGATCGCACGCTTGGGCAACCATGTAGGCGTATGATTTTGCAGCATTCATTTGAGTGTACATGTCAGCTACTTTACCTTGTACTAATTGAAACTCACCAATGGATTGACCAAATTGTTTTCTGTCATGAATATAAGGCACGACGAGATCCATACAAGCATCCATAATACCTAATGAACCGCCAGACAATACTACACGCTCATAATCTAAGCCCGACATTAATACTCTAACGCCTTTACCTTCTTGTCCTAAGATATTTTCAGCAGGTACTTCACAGTCTTGAAATACTAATTCACAGGTATTTGAACCACGCATCCCTAATTTGTCTAATTTCTGATGACGAGAAAATCCAGGGTAATCACGTTCAACAATAAATGCAGTAATACCTTTTGAGCCGGCACTGGTATCTGTTTTGGCGTAAATAACATAGACATCAGCTTCTGGACCATTGGTTATCCACATTTTGTTGCCGTTAAGAATGTATTTATCACCCTTCTTGTCAGCACGAAGTTTCATACTTACCACGTCAGAGCCTGCATTGGGCTCACTCATCGCTAGAGCACCAACATGCTCACCAGTGCAAAGCTTAGGCAGATATTTTAATTTTTGCTCATGAGAGCCATTTTTTCTTAATTGGTTAATACATAGGTTTGAACATGCGCCATAGCTCAAGCCAACAGAAGCGGAAGCTCTGCTGATTTCTTGCATAGCAACAATGTGTTCTAAATAACCTAAACCTGAGCCGCCATATTCTTCTTCAACGGTCATACCTAATAGACCCATGTCGCCAAATTTTTTCCATAAATCAGTAGGGAATTCATTATCAAGATCAATTTGTTCGGCGCGTGGAGCTATTTCATCACGGGCGAAAGCGTTAACCGTCTCGCGGATCATATTCACGGTTTCGCCTAAGTTAAAATTCAATGAGCTAAATGGAGAAATCATATTTTATTCCTATATAATGTTACGTTGTTAGTGTCTTTAATATACTTTTGCAGTTGTTTTCTATGTCATTTAATTCGATTAAAACGGCATTGATATCTTCAAGCTTCTGTTTTAAATCATCTTTTTTTTCTGATATTAATTCCATCATGATAGTTAATTGCTTAGCACTGGATTTATCTGCATCATACAGTTCAAACAAACGACCGGTTTCAGCTAGAGAAAACCCTAAGCGTTTACCACGTAAAATAAGCTTTAATCGAACTTGGTCACGTTGATTGTAAATACGTGTTTGTCCTTTACGTGTTGGGGCTAATAGACCTTTATCTTCATAAAATCGAATACTACGGGTAGTAATATCAAACTCTTTTGATAGATCACTAATAGAATAATTGATTTGGCTTACTTTGTTTGTCAGGGTCATATTTTTTTTAACTTGTTTTGTTTTAATTTTTGTTATTGAAATAACATTACAGGAAGTTTACGTAAACGTAAAGTAAATAATTACATTAAGGTGTCGTTAAATGTTTACGTAAACGTAAGTCATAAGTCTATAGTGTCGTAGTATTTCAATAAAATTTATATATTATTTTTACAAATAAGCATTTTTTACATTATCTCTGTAATGAGTAACTATGCTTGCAATAACTAAGATATAAATAAATAGTTTAAAAAGCTACAAAAAATTAATATTAAAATTAGTTAGCGTAAACAGGCGATTACGTAAACGTAAGGGTTATTATTTTGTCATATTAAAAAATATTATGATTATTTTTATATACAATTTCTTTCTTTGCATTATGTCTACAGTGTTCTACTTGCAAGGTAGATGATTCAGCTGGAGTTATAAACGACTTTAGGCAAGACCTTGACTTTGATATTGCTCAGACTTTCTAAAATAAGCATTTTCAAGTGGAGCAGCTATACAATAGATAACTATGTTTGTAGTAAGTCTGTTTAGGGTAACTAAAGTATCAATAATTTTAAAAGCGATAGGAACTAGTACTAAAGTACGTTGGCGTAAAGGTTAAATTAAGTTAGGGTATATAGTGCGTTATACATTTATTATCTTTTTTCCCTTTTTTTGGAGAGTGTCGTGTCTATTTCTGATCCCGTTGTTATTGTTTCCGCATTAAGAACCCCTATGGGTGGCTTTAGTGGCTGTCTAGCTAATACTAGTGCCATAGAACTTGGTGCTACAGCAATAAAAGCAGCTGTACTTCAGGCAAATTTAACCAGTGATCAAGTTGATGAAGTTATTATGGGTTGTGTATTACCGGCTGGTTTAAAACAAGCACCAGCCAGACAAGCGGCTATCGCTGCTGATTTAGCTTTATCAACGGTTTGTACCACTATTAATAAAGTGTGTGGCTCTGGTATGAAAGCAGCAATGCAAGCGCATGATGCTTTACTTGCAGGTTCAATTGATATTGCTATCGCTGGTGGTATGGAAAGCATGAGTAATGCCCCATACATTTTACCTAAAGCAAGAGCTGGGATGCGTATGGGTCATGGTCAAGTGCTTGATCATATGATGCTTGATGGTTTAGAAAATGCTTATGATGGTATCTCTATGGGTTGTTTCGCACAAGAAACCGCTGATGATAGTAATTTTACTCGTGAACAAATGGATGAATTTGCCATTCGATCATTGTCGCGAGCAAATGCTGCGATTGATTCAGGCGCTTTTAAAAATGAAATTGCCCCTGTTACCGTGAAAAGCCGACGTAAAGAAATTGTTATTGATACTGATGAGCAGCCGGGTAATGCTCGTCCGGATAAAATCCCTTCTTTAAGAGCGGCTTTTAAAAAAGATGGCACGATAACAGCGGCTAACTCTAGCTCTATTTCAGATGGTGCTGCAGCATTAGTGATGATGAAATTATCAACAGCGAAAGCGCGTGGCTTGACGCCACTTTGTAAAGTTGTTGCTCATGCAACTCATGCACAAAAGCCAGCCGAATTTACCATAGCACCTGTTGGAGCAATGAATAAATTATTAGATAAAGCAGGTTGGACGGTAAACGATGTTGATTTATTTGAGATTAATGAAGCGTTTGCCATGGTAACCATGCTTGCTGTTAAAGAGATGGACCTAGATATTAATAAAGTAAATATTCATGGTGGCGCTTGTGCTTTAGGGCACCCATTAGGTGCGAGTGGTGCACGTATTATGGTAACACTTATTCATGCATTAAAGAATAAAGGCTTATCAAAAGGCGTTGCTTCTCTATGTATTGGTGGCGGTGAAGCAACATCAATTGCGCTTGAAATATTGTAATATAGTTTAAGGGATTTTTTGTTCTTGATAAAAAATTCCTGTTAATGTCCATATTGGGATTGTCGATATTGAGTGGGCGACAATCCCATTATTTTTTTAAAAAGACGTGAGAAATAATAAGGATCGTCGTAGCCAATTTTTAAAGCAACATCTTTAACTGAAATGTTCGATTCATCAAGTAATTTACATGCATGTTTTATTTTTAATTCTAAAAAGTAGCGTATAGGGCTAACACCAGTATGTTGTAAAAATTTCTTGGCAAAATAAAACTTTGATAATTTTAGTGAGTCCGCTATTTGTTGTAAGTTTATTTTTTGACTAATATTTTCTTCCATAAAACCTGTTACTTTAGACAAATTAAAGTCTTGTTTTAACTGTTCTAGTTTCACTGGGCTATTGACAGTGAATAAGGCAAACATTTTTTTTATTATATTTGAAGCAAGAATAAAAGAACTTAATTGATAGCTTTTATTTCTGGTTTCGAGCAATTGTTCGAATTCATTAATGAATGTTTCTTGGTTAGAGATATTCAAAATTAGATTAGTACTATTTACACCAATAAAATCCATGAATTGTTCAAATAAGTGTCCCTCAATGTGAACCCAGTAGATTGACCAAGGTTCTTTATTACTCGACTTATATTGGTGTTCTGTCCCTTTAGGTAAAAAAAGCACATCACCTTTTTTTATCACCCCTTGGCATGTAGATGTACTGAATTGTCCTACGCCATCAAAACAAAAAATCACTAAATTATCAATATGGTTGTGCCTTTTAGTGTAATGGTTACTGGCCGATACATACTTGCCAAATGATGATGGGTAAAGCCCTCGGCTCAATATATTAAGTGCTAATTGATTTATTAACGGTTTAGGAATTAAGTATCTAATACTATTGTTTGGTAGTGGCCAATTGGATGCTGTGCTCATTCGTAAACCTCTTAATGATATAGCAAGATAATCCATTAAAGTGGCAAGTTAATCAATGTATTTCTAGTCATATATTTGCTTTAATCAGTGCATGTACTATTAATTTGCTTGAGAAGAATATTCAAAGCATTGTATTTTATCAGTGGTAGCTATAGATATTGGTCTATTGACTAGCGCTTCTTAGTTAACTTAGATATTTAGGGATTTAATGTGAATTTTGATTTAACCGAAGATCAACAAATGTTTGCTGATCTTGCTAAGCAATTTAGCGACAGCGAATTCTTACCTCATGCTGCAAAATGGGATCAAGAACATATTTTCCCGAAAGATGTTATTGCCAAAGCGGGAGAACTCGGATTTTGTGGTTTATATTCACCTGAAGATGCAGGTGGCTTAGGATTAAGTCGTCTAGATTCATCTATTATCTTTGAACAATTAGCGATGGGATGCACTTCAACTACGGCAATGATGACTATCCATAATATGGCTACGTGGATGGTGGCATCTTGGGGAACAAGCAGTGTGAAAGATGCTTGGTGTCCATCACTGGTTTCAGGTGAAAAACTTGCTTCATATTGTTTAACTGAACCAGGTTCAGGCTCTGACGCTGCTTCTTTAAGTACATCGGCTAAAAAAGAGGGTGATAATTATATTGTTAATGGCTCAAAAGTGTTTATTTCAGGTGCAGGCGATACTGACATTTTAGTTGTAATGGTTCGTACAGGTGAAGCCGGTCCCAAAGGTATTTCAGCGCTTGCCATACCGGCGGATTTAGACGGTATTATCTATGGGAAAGCTGAAGAAAAACTAGGCTGGAATGCGCAACCTACACGCCAAATAACCTTTGATAATGTAAAAGTTCCGGTTGAACATTTACTTGGTAATGAAGGCGAAGGATTTTCAATAGCAATGAAGGGACTTGATGGTGGTCGAATTAATATCGCGACTTGTTCTATCGGTACTGCACAACAAGCATTAAATTCAGCGATGAGATATATGCAAGAACGGGAACAATTTGGCAAACCAATCGCTGCTTTTCAAGGTTTACAATTTAAACTTGCTGATATGGCTACAGAGTTAGTTGCTGCTCGTCAGATGGTGCGTTTAGCTGCTTATAAGCTGGATAAAAATGATCCAGAAAAAACGGCTTATTGTGCCATGGCTAAACGTTTTGCAACTGACGTTGGTTTTCAAGTATGTGATGCAGCATTACAAATTCACGGTGGCTATGGCTATATTAAAGAATACCCATTAGAGCGTCATTTTAGAGATGTACGTGTTCATCAAATACTTGAAGGCACAAATGAAATTATGCGCGTTATTATTGCCCGTCGCTTGTTAACTGAAGGCGCAGGTCAACTTTTATAAGGCGGTAATATACCAGCCTAATACAAATATAAATAATAAGAGAAGAAAATTATGTCTGACTATTCATCACCGTGCTTAACGGTAGAAGTAATACAACATACTGCAGTAGTGACTTTTAATAATCCACCTGCCCATACATGGACACAGCAAAGCTTAACAGATCTACGTGATTTGGTTTTAGCACTAAATGAAGATAAAAATATTTATGCGTTAGTACTTACAGGCTCTGGAGATAAATTTTTCTCAGCGGGCGCAGATTTAAATGTGTTTGCAAAGGGATCTACAAAGGTAGCTAAAGAGATGAGTGATATATTTGGCGAAGCCTTTGAAACTTTGTCTAATTTTCGTGGTGTGTCCATTTCAGCCATTAATGGCTATGCCATGGGTGGCGGTTTAGAAGTAGCGCTAGCATGTGATATTCGTTTAGTTGAAGACCACGCTGTTATGGCATTGCCTGAAGCGAGTGTTGGTTTGTTACCTTGTGCTGGAGGTACGCAAAATTTAGCGATACTGGTAGGTGAAGGTTGGACTAAAAGAATGATTTTGTGTGGTGAACGTGTTGATGCTACCACCGCTTTACGCATTGGCTTAGCTGAAGAAATAGTTGCCAAAGGTGAAGGGAAATTAGCAGCAATAGCACTAGCAACAAAAGTTGCAAAGCAAAGTCCTGTTGCTGTTTCGGCGTGTAAAACACTTATTCAAAAAAATAGAGAAATGCCAATAGCATTAGCACTACCAGCAGAGCGTCAAGCATTCGTTGATCTATTTGATTCAGAAGATCAAAAAGAGGGTGTACAAGCGTTCTTAGAAAAACGTAAACCACTTTGGCAAAACAAATAGATGCAAGGTAGGAATTTTATATGACTCAAGTAGTGACTTTTCAAGAGATAAATAGTGTGAACGGTAAGAAGATCGCCGTGATAACATTAAACTCTCCCAAATCATTAAACGCCTTAAGCGTGGAAATGATAAAGTTAATTTATCCAAAATTGAAACAGTGGCAAATGCAAGATGATATCGTTGCTGTTTTTCTTCAAGGGGAAGGCGAAAAGGCATTCTGTGCCGGTGGCGACATTGTGTATATGTACAATGACATCATAGCCGACAAAGGAAACTTTTCTCCAGGTGTTGAAAACTACTTCGCCATAGAATATGAACTTGATCACTTTATCCATACATTCAATAAACCTTTTATTGTTTGGGGTAATGGTATTGTCATGGGGGGGGGGCTTGGTCTGATGGTTGGTGGCAGTCATCGTATTGTTACTGAAAATTCACGTATTGCAATGCCAGAAATCAGCATTGGTCTTTATCCAGATGTTGGAGGAAGTTACTTTTTAAATCGTATGCCTAATAATTGTGGCATGTTTTTAGGGTTGACGGGGGCATCTATCAACGCTGCCGATGCTAAATATTGTCATTTAGCTGATTATTTTGTTGCGAGTGATAATAAAGGTTCGTTAATGGAGCAATTAACTCAATTAGATTGGCAAGATTCAATCGAAATTAATCATGATAAGCTTTCAAGTTTACTAACCAATTTTGAGAAAGACTCAATTAGTCAACTTCCAGAATCGAAACTTGCTGAACATGAAATGTTAATTAAACAAGTAACACGCTTTGATAACTTAACCGCAATTTTTGATGAAATATTAGCAGTTGAAACTGAGGATAAATGGTTTGTTCGAGCACAGAAGTCTCTTAAACGTGGTAGTCCATTAAGCGCTTCTTTAACTTTTCAACAAATAAAATGTGGCGCATCACTCTCATTAGCTGATTGCTTTCGAATGGAATTAAACTTATCGGTTAAATCAGGAAAATTTGGTGAATTTTCTGAAGGCGTTAGAGCACTATTAATTGATAAAGATAACTCTCCTAAATGGCATTTTTCTTCTTTAGAAACGGTAGATAAAAAAGTTATTGATTGGTTTTTTGAATCGAAATGGTCACCAGAACAACACCCGTTAGTTAATCTAGGTAATTAATAGGCAACTAAGCGGTTTTTATTGAGTTTTAGTAAAAACCATTTTTAATGAATTATAAGGAAAGAACAATGGCGAATATTGCATTTATTGGTTTAGGAAATATGGGTGGCCCAATGGCCATTAACCTTGTTAAAGCAGGACACGATGTATGTGTCTTTGATTTATCAGAACCTGCTGTTGCACAAGTGGTAGCAGCAGGGGCTAGCACTACAGCAACCGCAATTGATTGTGTTAAGGATGCCCAGTTTATTATATCCATGCTGCCTGCAGGAAAGCATGTTGATAGTGTGTACCTAACAGCTGAAACAGGTTTGATTAACTATATTACTAAAGGTAGTATTGTCATCGACTCTTCAACTATCGATGCTTCAACATCACGTAAAGTCGCTGCTGCTTTAGCAGAACAAGGCATTAACTTTGTTGATGCACCGGTATCAGGTGGTGTGGGTGGTGCTATTGGCGGAACACTAAGCTTTATGGTGGGCGGTAGTAGTGAAGAATTTAAGCTAGTAGAGCCTATTTTAGATGCAATGGGTAAAAATATTTTTCATGCTGGTGATCATGGCGCAGGTCAAATTGCTAAAGTGTGTAATAATATGTTGCTGTCAGTACTTATGGTTGGCACGAGTGAAGCGTTGCAACTAGGTCTTGCCAATGGTTTAGATGCGAAAGTATTATCAAATATCATTAGTAAAAGTTCGGGCAGCAATTGGACATTGGACGTTTATAACCCATGTCCTGGTGTAATGGAAAATGTTCCATCATCAAATGATTATCAAGGCGGTTTTATGGTAGATCTAATGGCTAAAGATTTAGGTCTAGCCATGGATACCGCAGTACAAAGTCAGTCATCAACGCCTATGGGCGCATTAGCACGGAACTTATTTGCTATGCATGCCGCATCAGGAAATGGTAGCAAAGATTTTTCAAGTATATTTAACTTGTTTAATAAATAGTACTTTTGAGAACGTCTGAGTATTATTTACTTAGACGTTCTCAAACTTACATATTAAATTGGCTTGGATATAAAATAGGGAATATATGAATTTAAAAAATAAAACCATTGTCATTACTGGTGGCGGCCAAGGTCTTGGCCGTGCAATGGCAATTCACTTTGCCCAAAGTGGTGCTAACATAGCTTTAATTGATTTAAATGAAGATCTATTACGTGAAACTGCCGAATTAGTTAAGCAAAATGGTACTGCTAATACACGTACTAAATTTTATCTTTCAAATGTGAGTAATGAAGCACAAGTTGAAAGTACCTTTAAACAAATTAATGATGATTTCAATGGTATTGATGGCTTAATTAATAATGCGGGTATATTACGCGACAGCATGTTTGTTAAAGCTAAAAATGGTGTCGTAACTGATAAAATGTCACTGGCAGATTTCCAATCCGTTATTGATGTTAATTTAACCGGTGTATTTCTGTGTGGTCGTGAGGCAGCGGTTCATATGATTGAATCAGGAAATAAAGGTGTCATTATAAATATGTCTTCTATTTCACGTGGAGGAAATATAGGACAAACGAATTACGCTGCAGCAAAGGCGGGTGTCGTTGCGATGACAACAACCTGGGCAAGGGAGCTAGGACGTCACGGTATTAGAGTGGGTGCAATAGCCCCAGGTGTTACTCGCACTCCTATGACAGATGCGATGAAGCCGGAGATGCGTGATAGATTAGAAAAAATGAAGCCAGTTGGCCGTTTAGGCGACGCAGACGAAATCGCGCATACCGCAAAATATATTTTTGAAAATGAATTCTTTACCGGTAGAGTTGTAGAAATAGATGGCGGCCTTGCAATGTGATTGTAAATAGAGCATCTTATTTGACCGTTTTCTGACCGTTTTCACTTGAATTGTACAAGCTTTAAACACTTGAACTAAAATTGTTGAATAAAAAGATAAAAAATGGCTTTTACACTTGACCTAGAATATAAACTCTATACAATGCGCATCAGTTCCAAGGGGTTCAGCCAAAAAGCTTAACCAACTGGACGTTTTGATAAGTTATCTCATTACTTTTGAAGTAAATAGGCTAACTTAATGTTTTAAAGTTTAGATTTTGAGAGTGTGTAAAAACTTTCAAAAAAGATTCAAAAAAACGTTGACATCAAAACTCGGAAGCGTACAATGCGCATCCTGCTTCGGGCAAACGGCAACGTTAACCACGAAG
>NVWU01000022.1 GCA_002733765.1 Colwellia sp.
GGCGTAAAGTTGGTAATGATTATCGTTTAGCCGGGCGGCTTATTCTTCTACAACAATCTACGTTGCTAACTAAAAACTTAAATGTGTTTATGTAATTGAGAATAGCAAAGCTATTATAAACAACTCTAAAATCATGGGTTTATGTGCTTGTTATGGGGACTTGCACTCACTCAGCTAGAGGGCATCCCTTCTGTGGCTATACGGCTAATAAAGCCATGTTAAATATCAAAATATTTCTAGTAATTATTCCATTAGATAAATAAATATTATTTATATTTATTTATCTTCAGGCGTCCTGAGTTTATCACTCTTGAAATTTATATTTACAATAATGTAATAACAATAAAGGAAAAAATATGAAAAATAATATACTACCTCTTGCTATCTTAATCGCATTATCGGGCGTAACATCAATACAGGCTCAAGACATTGAAGTAGGTAAAACAACGTTTGCCGTTCACGGTTATATTAAAGTCGATGCGATGTTCACCGAGTACAATGACGGTATCCCACCTATTAACGCCATTGACGACTTCTATATTCCAGCATTAATACCAACGCGTGCAGCTGGCTCAATCAATACTAGTGAGGGTGTTAAGTTTAATTCTCATGCTAAGCAATCTCGTTTCAATCTCGGTAGTTCAACCGTACTTTCCAATGGTGAAAAAATCACCGGATTTATTGAGATGGATTTTGCTCCTGGCGTTGATAGTTCAAATGGTGAAGCAACGACCAATCGAAGCGGTGTAGATTTACGACACGCTTTCATTTCATATGGTAAGTGGAAATTTGGTCAAACGTGGACTAATGCGCTTAATGGCTCTGCCATTGCTGAAACACTCGATTTCTTTGCGCTTTCTGAAGGTATGGTTGATACCCGTCAAATGCAGGTTCGTTATACTAATGGTTCACTATCAATCTCACTTGAAAATTCAGAAACCACTGTTGGTCGTGTTCAGACTAATGACAGTAGTATTCCTGATTTAATCGTCAGATATAACTTCAAAGGTGATTGGGGTAATGTTTCTATTGCCGGTATTGCGCGTCAGTTAAAGTACAAAAATATTGGGTTGAATATCGATTCTACAGAAAGTGCTGGTGGTATTAGTATTTCTGGTCGGATAAATGCTGCAGGTAAAGATGATATTCGTTTTACTATGACATCGGGTAAAGGCCTGGGTCGATATCTTGGATTGGCATTGAACGCTGATGCTTATATAGATGCAAGTAACAATTTAGCAACGATTGATCAAACTGCTGGGAACATCGGCTACCGTCATTTTTGGAATGAGACAATGCGTTCTACTATAGGTTATGCAATTTATAATGCTGACGCTGATACAGGCGCTCCTACTTATAATAAAAAATCTCAAAGTATTCATGCAAACTTGCTCTTTTCGCCAATGCCGAAGCTTACATTAGGTGGTGAATATATCTACGGTAAGCTTGAGAAAAGTAATGGTAATACTGGTGATCTGAATCGTCTCCAGTTTTCTGCTAAGTACTCTTTCTAAGAAATAAATAGACTATAAACTAACGCACCCAGCATGATGAATGCGTTAGTTTATGACTATAATTCTCAATCTGAGATCTATTTTTCAGTTGATTATCTATCGTTTTGATAACATAACTTTGGCTTGTTCGGCACGTATTGCCATACACTTACTGTATATACTCGTTACAACTCAACTTACATTAGGCAAAATTTTGCTAATTCTGTCACTTAATCTATCACTAATATCGGCTAAAGTGGCATCAAAAAGCAATTGATACTTTGTCATAATTTTAAGGCTGCTTTTAATTCTGGTGTGGATTTGATATTTATTAGTAGTTAGTTTGATCTTCTTTGGCTGGAAAATGAACCATCTTCATTGATCACGGGTATATATTAGCGATTTTTAATGACACTATTTCACTGATGCGTAATCTTGTATGTAAGCCTTTAAAATTACCGTGTTGGGTTTTCATTAAACTAAACAAAAACTATCTCAGCGGGCATACTATAAAGAATAAAAAATATATCTTCTTGTTCATGTTGATCAATATTATTTTTGGCTAACGCATTTAATGCATCATCTAACACGGCCATAAATTCCAATGCCGAGATATTCATGCCTTTTATGTGTTGCTAGCATGTCTCTACCTTGGTAATTATTTGGCCTGCCTGTACCCGCGATAAAAAACATAGTTGCCGTATGTTTTAATTCGTCTGGCGTTATTTCCATATTTTGAAAATGTGGGGCTATAGCTGGATTGTTTAAGTGATTTTTAACAATATCATTGGCAATGCTTTTTATACCGTTAGTGGAACCAAGTTTTTCATATTGTAACATTTTCTATTCTCCTTTAAGAAACTTAGGTTAAATTATTCTTTGTTTGTTTTTTTGTGCACTTTAAATATGGCATTCTAATGTCATTAGTGAAGTACAGATTCTGTAGTAACTAAAATAAGAAGTTAAGGAATAGTAAAATGAAAGCTTATGGCCAATTTTTCCCTCTTGTACAAGTAACATCATTTTTATGTGAACGTTGGACATTAATCATTGTTCGTAAATTCATTGCGGGGAGCACCCGCTTTAGTGAGTTGAAAAAAGGTGTGCTCACTATGTCGCTAATGCTGTTTTCAACACGTATTAATCAATTAGTTAAAGCCGGAGTTATTGTTAAACAAGGCGATAAGGGGCAAACTACCCTAGCAGGACAAGGGTATTATTGAATTGCTTGGGGTCACCGATGCGCTAACTTATGGTGGCTTATTAGCGAGAAAGGAAAAGTAGATTTGTGCCTTAATGATCCTGATTTTGATTAAGCGGTAAAAATAGAAAGATTAAGATACTAGGAGATCAAAAATTTGCAAATAACTTGTCTTCATGGTTATGCTCAAGTTTACTCTTTAAGCTTGGAACTTTGGATGAAATACCTCAACTAAATTGGCCCATTTCCAACGATAATAAATAATCAAAATCAACTTGTGGTTAATTTTAAGGCAAAACATACAACTATAGCCTAAAGTCTAATGAAAATTTATCTCTGACCGTAGAACAAAAAGACCTTTTTGTGGTAATATTGCGCCAGAAAAATTTAACTTAGAGCCAGTGGGTCTAATAATTGTATCCTTAAATTGTTATAAGGGTGGATTTTTGGTCTTACTGAAATACACTGAAATTGGTGACTTTATTTTATTCTATTGATATTTATATGTTTTATTGTATTTAATGTTAATTATATAGGTTCAGGAACTAATTTTTATACTCCCATCAAAAGTAGTGCAAGTGTTTATGATTACAATAAAAAAAGGCTTAGATGTTCCTGTAAAAGGTGAACCACAGCAGGTAATCCATGATGGTCCGTCCATCAAAACCGTTGCAACATTAGGTGAAGAGTTTGTGGGTATGCGTCCAACCATGTTTGTTAAAGTGGGTGATCGCGTTAAAAAAGGTCAGGAGATTTTTGAAGATAAAAAAAATCCTGGCGTTAAATTCACAGCTCAAGCTGCCGGTGTTGTTAAAGAAATTAACCGTGGTGAAAAACGTGTTTTACAATCAGTCGTTATTGAAGTAGATGGCAATGATCAAATTACGTTTACCAGTTATTCAGCTAATGAACTAGGTTCAATATCACGTGAAAAAGTGGTAAGTAATTTAGTCGAATCAGGCTTGTGGACAGCATTAAGAACTCGTCCATTTAGCAAAGTACCTGCAATTGATTCAACTACAACTGCCATTTTTGTTAGTGCTATGGATACCAATCCTCTTGCGGCTAATCCAGAAGTGATTATTAGTGAGCAAAGCGATGCGTTTAAAGATGGTTTAACCATTTTATCTCGCTTAACTGAAGGTGAAATATTTGTCAGTAAAGCGCCGGGTGCTAATATTCCTACTGTTGGTGCTGTGCAAGTAAATGATTTTGCCGGTAAGCATCCAGCAGGTTTAGTCGGCACGCATATTCACTTCTTAAAGCCCGCTAGCGCCGACAAGTTTGTTTGGCATATTGGTTACCAAGATGTAATCGCTTTTGGTAAGCTGTTTACTTCAGGTGAAATTGATAATACTCGTGTTATCTCATTGGCAGGTCCAGTAGCTAAGAATCCTCGCTTAGTTCGTACTGTACTTGGTGCTAGTACCGCAGAATTAACTGCCGGTGAAGTAACTGATGGTGAAATACGTGTCGTTTCGGGTTCATTATTAATGGGTTCAACTGCGAATGCTGTACACGGCTATTTAGGTCGTTATCACGTACAAATATCATTGCTTCTTGAAGGTCGTGAAAAAGAGTTTATTGGTTATATGTACCCAGGACCAAATAAATTCTCAGTAACGCGTGCTTATATGTCTCATTTTTTCCCGAAAAAATTATTCAGTATGACCACCACTACTAATGGTAGTGAACGTGCCATGGTGCCAATTGGTAATTTTGAACGTGTTATGCCTTTAGATATTTTACCTACCATGTTATTGCGTGATTTAGTTGCTGGTGATACCGACACAGCACAACAACTTGGTGTTTTAGAGTTAGACGAAGAAGATTTAGCGCTTTGTACATTTGTTTGCCCAGGCAAAACAGATTACGGCGTATACCTTCGTGATTGCCTAACCACAATCGAAAAGGAAGGTTAGTCATGGGCGTGAAAAAGTATATTGAAGATATAGAACCGCACTTTGAAAAAGGCGGTAAACACGAGAAGTGGTTTGCACTTTATGAAGCCGTTGCTACGGGGTTATTTACTCCAGGTATGGTGAATAAAGGTAAAACTCATGTACGTGATAGTATTGATTTAAAACGTATTATGATCACTGTATGGCTAGCGGTTTTCCCTGCTATGTTTTTTGGTATGTATAATATTGGCTTTCAAGCGGTAGATGCTTTAGTGGCTGGTTATGCAATTCCGGATACATGGCAAACAGCATTATTTGCTATGCTAGGTGGTTCTTTAACTGCCGATTCTGGTTGGTTTGATATGATGTTTTACGGCGCCATGTTCTTCCTGCCTATTTATGCTATTACTTTTATTGTTGGTGGCTTTTGGGAAGTGCTTTTTGCTGCTGTGCGTGGCCATGAAGTCAATGAAGGTTTCTTTGTTTCTTCTATTTTGTTTGCGCTAATATTACCCGCTACTATTCCTCTATGGCAAGTGGCTATCGGTATTACTTTTGGTATTGTAATTGCGAAAGAAGTTTTTGGTGGTACAGGTAAAAACTTCTTAAACCCAGCATTAGCAGGTCGTGCGTTTTTGTTCTTTGCCTACCCTAGTCAAATCTCTGGTGACACTGTTTGGGTTGCTGCTGATGGTTTTTCTGGCGCAACAATGTTGAGTTCAGCAAGCCAAGGCTTAGTTGATTATTCAATGAGTGCTGATTGGTGGAATGCTTTTTGGGGCTTTATTCCTGGCTCTGTAGGTGAAGTATCAACTTTTGCTATTTTACTTGGTGGTGCATATATCCTTTATAAAGGTATTGCTTCGTGGCGCATCGTTTTAGGTGTGTTTGCTGGTATGGTTGCCACTTCTTTCTTATTCAACCTAATTGGTAGTGATACTAACGCTATGTTTGCTATGCCTTGGCATTGGCACTTAGTTATTGGTGGTTTTGCCTTTGGTATGATGTTTATGGCAACAGACCCTGTTTCAGCTTCTTTTACTAATACAGGTAAATATTGGTTTGGGGCTTTAGTTGGTATCATGGTGGTGTTAGTTCGTGTAGTTAACCCAGCATTCCCAGAAGGCATGATGTTGGCAATTTTATTTGCTAACTTGTTTGCTCCTTTGTTCGACTATTTTGTTGTACAAGGCAATATCAAACGGAGGCTTGCTCGTAATGTCTAGTAATAAAGAAACTTTCGGCGGAACGTTAGGTTTTGTATTTATTATTTGTTTAGTATGTGCTGCGTTGGTATCTATCTCTGCAGTTGGCTTAAAGCCATTACAACAAGCTAACAAATTACTTGATAAGCAAACTAAAATTCTTGAAGCCTCTGGCTTACTTGAAAAAGCAGGTACTGACATCGTTGGTACTTACGCTCAGTTTGTAGAAGCTAAAATGATTGACCTGGATTCAGGCGATATTATTGAAGGCAATACTGATATGTTTGACGAACGCTCTGATGCGCGTGATGAAAGCAAATCAATTAAACCTATCAATGATATGGCGGGTATTAGCCGACGTGCTAATCATGCGGTTATTTATTTAGTGAAAAATGATCAAGGTCAACTAGATACCATAGTACTTCCTATTGTAGGTTCAGGTTTATGGGATTTAATGTACGGTTTTATTGGTTTAGCTCCTGATTTGAACACAGTTCGTAGTGTTGTTTATTCTGATCTTAAAGAAACTCCAGGTTTAGGTGCGGAAGTACTTAATCCTAAGTGGAAAGCTTTATGGCCGGGTAAAAAAATGTATAACGAGCAAGGTGAAGCAGCTATTCAGTTGGTTAAAGGTGGCGCTAAAAAAGGTGATGTTCACGGTGTTGACGCTTTATCTGGTGCTACATTGACCAGTAATGGTGTGACTCGCACATTACGCTTTTGGTTAGGTACTGAGGGCTATGGTCCTTTCGTTACTAAATTCAAAGATGGAGGGCTTGATTAATGTCTTCAGATAATAAAAAAGTCCTTTTTGGACCTGTTGTAGATAATAACCCTATAGCTTTACAAGTGTTGGGCGTTTGTTCTGCGTTAGCGGTAACAAGTTCAATGGCTAATGCGTTAGTTATGTCTGTTGCGGTAATGCTAGTAACCGCATTTTCTAACTTGTTTATCTCGATTATTCGTAATCAAATACCGTCAAGTGTACGTATTATCGTGCAAATGGCGATTATTGCTTCGTTAGTTATTGTGGTTGACCAAGTATTGAAAGCTTTCTCTTATCAATTATCGAAAGAGCTATCAGTTTACATTGGTTTAATTATTACTAACTGTATTGTTATGGGGCGTGCTGAAGCTTTTGCTATGAAAGAAAAGCCAGGTGTGAGCTTTTTAGACGGTATTGGTAATGGTTTAGGTTACGGTGCTGTACTCATGGTGGTAGCTTTCTTCCGTGAATTATTTGGTTTTGGTACTCTTTTCGGGATCGAAATTTTACAATTGACACAAAATGGCGGTTGGTATCAAGGCAACGGCTTGTTAGTACTACCATTTAGTTCATTCTTCATTATTGGTTTAACCATCTGGGCTATTCGCCAGTGGAAACCAGAACAAGTTGAGGAAGATTAATCATGGAACATTATTTAAGTATTTTTATTAAAACCATTTTTATTGAGAATATGGCGTTAAGCTTCTTCTTAGGTATGTGTACTTTCTTAGCGGTATCAAAGAAAGTAAGTACTGCTATTGGTCTTGGTGTTGCGGTTGTGGTGGTATTAGGTTTAGCGGTTCCTGCTAACCAAGTTATTTACCAAGCCATTCTTGCACCGGGTGCGTTAGATGGCATGATGGGTATTACCGATCCGGCTAACTCTATTGACTTAAGCTTTTTGTCATTTATTACCTTTATCGGGGTGATTGCCGCCTTAGTACAAATTTTGGAAATGATTTTAGATAAATATTTCCCTGCTTTGTATCAAGCGCTTGGTATTTTCTTACCGTTAATCACAGTTAACTGTGCCATATTTGGTGCGGTTTCATTTATGGTTGCGAAAAACCTTACTCTTGGCGAAAGTGTTGTTTACGGCATTGGCTCAGGTGTAGGTTGGATGTTAGCAATCGTATTGATGGCTGGTTTACGCGAAAAGATGAAATATTCTGACGTACCGGCAGGCTTAAAAGGTTTAGGTATTACGTTTATTACCGCAGGACTAATGGCTTTTGGCTTTTTGTCTTTCGGCGGTATTTCACTGTAATTATTTAGATAAAAATATAAGGAAAGGTCGATGGAAATTATTCTCGGCGTATCGATGTTCACAGCGATAGTTATTGCCTTGGTATTAGTGATTTTATTTGCTAAATCTAAGTTAGTATCAAGTGGTGACGTTACGATTAGCATAAACGGTGATCCAGCAAAGGCAGTTGTTACTGCTGCTGGTGGCAAATTATTAGGTGCTCTAGCTGACCAAGGGATTTTTATTCCTTCAGCATGTGGTGGTGGTGGTACATGTGGCCAATGTCGCGTAGATGTGCATTCAGGTGGTGGAGATATTCTCCCAACTGAAGAAGGGCATATTAACAAGCGTGAAGCTAAATCAGGTTGTCGCTTAGCTTGTCAAGTTGCTGTTAAGCAAGACATGGAAATTGAAGTCGAAGATGAAATATTCGGTGTTCAACAATGGGAGTGTGAAGTTATCTCAAACGATAGCAAGGCAACTTTCATCAAAGAACTTAAACTTCAAATTCCAAATGGTGAATCTGTACCGTTTAAAGCGGGTGGTTATATTCAAATTGAAGCACCTGCGCATCATGTTAAATACAAAGATTTTGATATTGATGAACAGTATAAAGGCGATTGGAATCATTTTGGCTTTTTTGATGTTGAATCAAAAGTTGATGAACCCACGTTACGTGCATACTCAATGGCAAACTATCCTGAAGAGGAAGGCATTATTATGCTGAATGTGCGTATTGCTACGCCACCTCCTGGACGTTTACATTTACCTGCAGGTAAAATGTCATCATTCATTTTTAGTCTTAAAGCAGGTGATAAAGTTACTATTTCTGGTCCATTTGGCGAGTTCTTCGCGAAAGAAACTGAGAATGAGATGGTCTTTATCGGTGGTGGTGCTGGTATGGCGCCAATGCGATCGCATATTTTTGACCAACTTAAGCGTTTGAAATCTAAGCGTAAGATGAGTTTTTGGTATGGTGCTCGTTCAAAACGTGAGATGTTTTATGAAGATGATTATAACGGCTTAGCTGCTGATAATGATAACTTCTTATGGCATGTTGCGTTATCTGATCCACAACCAGAAGATAACTGGGAAGGCATGACAGGTTTTATTCATAATGTTCTTTTTGAAGAATATTTGAAAGACCATGAAGCACCAGAAGATTGTGAATATTACATGTGTGGTCCGCCAATGATGAATGCTGCGGTTATTCATATGTTGAAAGACCTTGGTGTAGAAGACGAGAACATAATGTTAGATGACTTTGGTGGCTAATATTCATATCTAAGCTTGCCTAGAGGCACTACTTCATCGTTGGATGTACTCACCTATAGTCATAGGTTCCGTCATCCGCCTTGAATTAGCACCTCTATTCAGCGCTTAAGATTAAATATACTGTTGATGGACATTTAAATTAAAGACGACTTAGGTCGTCTTTTTATGTACAGGAGGTACGGTATTTCGCGGTGTCACGGATGACAAAGAATGATTATTTATATAAATACATTTTATAGTGTATTTACCTAAATAATAAATTTGGAAGTAAAATGATTAAAATCAAAATGATGCTAATTGTACTGTTATCTATTAGTATCACAGCCTGTTTTCCGAGTAATAATTCAGCAAAAAAAGAGATCTTATTGCAAGGGCATACCATGGGGACAACCTATAATGTCAAGGTGGTTGCTACGCCTGAGCATGTGGAGTCATTGAAGTTACATGACAAAATTGATGCTGTGCTTAAACAAGTTAATCAAGAGATGTCGACCTATATTCCTGATTCTGAAATATCGATTTTTAATCAGTCTAATTCAGGCGATGTTTTTGAAATATCAAACGGCTTCGCTCGTGTGTTAAAAGAATCTATTCGCTTAGGTGAGTTAAGTAATGGCAAGCTCGATATAACGGTAGGTCCATTAGTTAACCTCTGGGGGTTTGGTCCTGAACAACGCCCCGAACAAGTACCTAGTGATAGTATTTTAGCAAATACATTAGCCCGAATTGGTTTGAAAAATTTGCACTTAGTTGGAAATAAATTATCTAAAGATATCCCCAATCTTTATATCGATTTATCAACTACTGCTAAAGGCTATGGCGTTGATATGGTAGCTGAATTAATTGAAGCTAATGGCATTGTTAACTATTTAGTGGAAATTGGTGGGGAAATGCGTTTAAAGGGCTTTAAACATACGGGTGAATTGTGGGCTATTGCTATTGAAAAGCCTATTTTAGATCCCTCTGGTGAGCAAAGAGCTGTGCACCAAGTTATTATTCCTAAAGATAATGCTGTAGCGACCTCTGGTGATTATAGAAATTACTTTGAAGCCAATGGTCAGCGTTTCTCTCATATTATTGATCCCGCAACCGGAAAACCAATACATCATAATCTTGTGTCTGTTACTGTTATTCATCCATCGTCGATGACTGCTGATGGCTTATCAACGACGTTAATGGTGATGGGGACTGAACAGGGGATGGCGTTTGCGGTAGAAAATAATCTTGCTGCTTTGTTTATTTCTAAAACAGAGCATGGCTTTAGTGAACAATTTACGGTAAAATTTAAAGAATATTTAAAGTAAAATTTTACGTTGTGAGTGCTTAGTTTTGAAGCCTGTTGTAGGGCTGATTGTTATCGCTAAGGCTTAAAATAGCATGATTGAGCACTGGCTAATAAGTTATGTTTTTGTCGCGTAATATGACCATTTTTCGAATTAGTTAGTAGGTATAGACCATTATGATGATTTTTTTAATTACTTTTGTCTTTTTTCTTGTTGTAGGCTCAGCCATGGCAGTAGGTTATATTTTTCAAAAGAAAACCCTTGCAGGGAGTTGTGGTGGTTTAGCCAGTGTCGGTATTGATAAAGAATGTAACTGTGACAATCCATGCGAAAAGCGCCAAGAGCGTGAGTCTGCATTAGAAGACAACTTTAAAAATAGAATTGATGTAGCAAACTTATAATCTACATTATTTAGTACAGAGTTAATGGATAGTTTTTACATTAACTCTAATGCAATGAATTAGGGTATATCTAGTAAAAGAATGCCTTTTTTTATGCTAATCGCCGATAAAACTATTAACCTTAGTGATAATCCCTGCGCTATCTAATCCTAACTCTTGGTGTACTTCTTCTTGGGTTCCATGTTTAACGAAATAATCTGGAATGCCAATATTTAGTACTTTTATCATTTTTCCTTGTGACAGAATATATTCATTCACACCAGAGCCTGCGCCACCAGCGATAGCATTATCTTCAATTGTCACCACTAACTCATGTGTGTTAATTAACACATCGATGAGTTGATGATCTAATGGTTTAACAAAACGCATATCTATTAATGTTGCATTAAGCTCTGCTGCTGCAATTTTTGCTTCGGTTAACATGGTGCCAAAACTTAATAAGGCAATGTTTTTTCCGTTAGCAATGGTCAAACCTTTGCCAATTTTAATCGTTTCATCAATACTGGGTAGTGTTTCTCCTGTACCGCTGCCCCTTGGGTAACGTACTACTGAAGGGGTTTCCAGTTGATGACCCGTATTTAACATTAATTGACACTCACGTTCATTAGCGGGCGCCATAATCACTAGATTGGGGATACAACGTAAAAAACTTAAATCAAATGAACCTTGATGTGTTGCCCCGTCAGCACCAACAATACCAGCCCTGTCGACTGCAAACATCACAGGAAGATTTTGAATAGCAATATCATGAATTAATTGATCGTATCCGCGCTGTAAGAAGCTAGAGTAAATTGCTACGACGGGTTTTTGACCGCCTATAGCAAGTCCTGCAGCATAGGTAACAGCATGCTGTTCAGCGATTGCTACATCGTAATATTGATCGGGAAATCGTTGGCTAAACTCTACCATGCCAGAACCTTCTCGCATGGCGGGTGTTATAGCGACTAATTTTTTATCGACTTCTGCCGTTTTGCATAACCAATCACCAAAGATTTGTGAATAGGTAGGTAAAGTAGGTTTAGCTTTAGGTAAACTATCATTATTGGGATTAAATTTAGGCACCGCATGATATTTAATTGGATCTTGCTCAGCAGCATAATAGCCTTTACCTTTTTTAGTCGCAATATGTAGTAATTGCGGGCCTTTAAGGTTGCGCATGTTTTTGATGGTCTCAACCAAACCATTCACGTCATGGCCATCAATTGGGCCAATATAATTAAAACCTAGCTCTTCAAAAAAGGTACTAGGAACTACCATGCCTTTTAGGTGTTCTTCTGCGCGACTGGCTAATTCTTTTATTGGAGGGATGTTTTTTAGTAAACGCTTGCTACCCTCGCGGATACCAGTATAGAAACTCCCAGATAACATTTTTGCTAAATGATTATTTAAAGCACCAACATTTTCTGAAATTGACATTTCATTATCGTTTAGTACAACCAACATATCTTTTTTAATATCACCAGCATGATTTAAGGCTTCAAATGCCATGCCAGCAGTCATGGCACCATCACCAATTACTGCGACTGTTTTCCTATTTTTGTTTTCTTTTTCAGCGGCTACAGCTAAGCCTAACGCAGCTGAAATTGAGGTACTTGAATGACCAACGCTTAAGGTATCGTATTCACTCTCTTCTCGCCATGGAAAAGGGTGTAAGCCATCTTTTTGTCTAATAGTATGCAGTTCGTCTCTACGGCCAGTTAAAATTTTATGAGGGTAAGCTTGATGACCGACATCCCAAATAAGGTGGTCAAATGGCGTGTTATATACGTAATGTAGCGCAACAGTTAGCTCAATTGTGCCTAATCCTGAAGCGAAATGGCCGCTACTCTTACTAACTGAATTTAATAAATAGCTACGTAATTCATTGCTAATACGTGATAATTTATCTTGGGATATATTCCGCAAATCTTTCGGTGAATTGATTTGAGCAAGTAATGGATAATCAGCTAGGTTTGTGGTCATAGTTGCTCTATATATGTTTTATTTTAGCTTTAATGGATAAACGGTAGCGTTTAATGGTTACGTTTAACAATAAAAGTAGCAAATTCAGCTAAGGATTGCGTATTGTAAGGCAAACCAGTCAAAGCTTGAAGTGCTTGTTGAAATAAGTTTTCAGCTTTTTGTTGCGCACCTTGTAAACCGAGCAGAGCAGGGTAGGTACTCTTATTTGCAGCAAGGTCAGAGCCACTTGGTTTTCCTAGCTGTTCTTGGGTTGATGTTATGTCAATAATATCATCTTGAACTTGATAGGCTAAACCAATTAGTTGGGCATATTTTTTTAATGCTTCTTTATCTTTTTCAGTGGTTTGGGGGGCACATTCCGCTGCCATTAATACCGATGCCTCTAGTAAAGCACCGGTTTTCAATGAGTGTAATTTTTCTAGTTTTTCTACATCTATTTGCTGGTTGGTTGCTGCTAAATCAAGTGCTTGGCCGCCACACATTCCCTGATAGCCTGATGCAGAAACTAATTGTTGTATTAATTTTATTTGTTTTGACTGAATGGCTTTAGAAAAAGGATGATTTGCTAATATATCAAATGCCAAAGTTTGTAAGCTATCACCGGCAAGAATGGCGGTGGCTTCATCAAATGCTTTATGACAGGTCGGTTGGCCGCGTCTTAAATCATCGTCATCCATGGCGGGTAGATCATCATGTAATAAAGAATAAGCATGTATGCACTCTAATGCACCGGCAATGCCGTCGATATCATCTAAGTTAGCACCTAAGGCCTCACCCGTAATGTATGCTAGGTAAGGGCGCATGCGTTTGCCTCCAATTAACAAACCATAACGCATGGCTTGATGGAGTTTGTCATCATTAATAGGTAATTCGTCGAGCTGCAGTGTTAAAAAATTATTAATGCGATTTTGAAAGATATCATGGTTGCCTAGTTCGCTCACAAGTGCTCACCTGAGGGGGTATCTTCGATTGATAACTCAAAGTTAGACAGTTGCTGTTTACCATTTTTTTCCAGTAAAATTTTTACTTTTTGTTCAGCGGCTTGTAGTTTGCTTTGACTTATTTGGCTTAAGCTTAAACCGCGCTCAAATAATGTCATTGATTCTTCTAAGCTTAATTCACCTTGTTCTAAATTATGCACTATGGTGTCTAACTCATACAAAGACTCTTCAAAAGTGAGGTTTTCTAGTTTTTTCTTTGCCATGATATTTACTCTGAGCAGGCTGCTGATAAAGTCTAGGCGCAAACTTACCTTAGCTAGGGGCTTGGGTCAAATAAACCTAACAATAAATATTTGGCTATAACGTTAAGTTATTGACCTTTCTGGCGATAACATTGATATTGATTAAGTATTCTCATGATAACCATTAGCGAATATTATGCGCTTGATGTACTATTATTTGATTAATGCTTGAAAGTATTTTGTTTTAGGGGATTTTTGTGGATTTAGCAACGTTAATTGGAATATTAGGTGCAGTAGGCCTGCTAGTTATGGCTATGTTACTAGCTGGCGATATCATGATGTTTGTTGATGCTCAATCAGCAATAATTGTGTTTGGTGGCTCAATTTTTGTTGTGTTATCAAATTATAATATGGGGCAGTTTTTTGGTATCGGAAAAATTATCGGCAAAGCTTTTATCTTCAAACTAGAAAAGCCAGAAGAATTAATTGAAAAAGCGGTAGATATGGCTGATGCAGCACGTAAAGGTGGTTTTCTTGCGTTAGAAGAAGCAGAAATCACTAATGCCTTTATGCAAAAAGGTGTTGATATGTTAGTTGATGGGCATGATGCCGATGTAGTGCGTGCTACCTTGCAAAAAGATATTGATCTCACTACAGAGCGCCATGCAACGGGTGCCAAAATGTTGATGGCGTTAGCAGATGTTGCTCCGGCGATGGGAATGATTGGTACGTTAATTGGGTTAGTTGCGATGTTGTCCAATATGGATGATCCTAAATCTATTGGCCCTGCAATGGCGGTAGCGTTATTAACAACACTATACGGTGCTTTTTTAGCGAATGTTATTGCTATTCCAATTGCGGCAAAACTAGAATTACGTTTAGCTGAAGAAAAAATGAATCAAGAATTAGTGCTTGATGCGGTACTAGGCATTCAAGATGGTCAAAACCCACGTGTTATTGAAGGTTTATTGAAAAACTATCTTGCTGAAGGTAAACGCCAAATTGGTACTACTGATGATGAGTAGCAACGTATTTATGCATAGGAGGATGTATGGCTGAAGAGTGTAAATGTCCACCACCGGGGCTACCAGCATGGATGGGAACTTTCGCCGATCTTATGTCATTATTGATGTGTTTCTTTGTATTACTTTTATCTTTTTCTGAAATGGATGTGTTGAAATTTAAGCAAATTGCTGGTTCGATGAAATTTGCTTTTGGTGTACAAAATAAAATTGAAGTAAAAGATATCCCTAAAGGAACCAGTATTATTGCTCAAGAGTTCCGCCCAGGTAAACCAGAGCCTACTCCGATTGAAGTTATCCAACAGCAAACCATGGAAATGACTCAGCAAATGCTAGAGTTTCAAGCAGGTGATGAAACGTCTGCCGGTGGTCGTCAAGAGCAAAGGGGAGCAGAGCGTGGAGGTCAATCTCAAAATACTGAAGATGCCTTATCTGCTCAAGCAATGCAGCAAGCTCAAGACGAACTAGCACGAGCGGCTCAAGAGCAAGTCAATGATCTTGTGAAGAAGATAGCAGAGCAGTTAGAACAGCAAATTCAAGATGGTGCGGTAGAGCTAGAGTCTCTAGGACAACAAATTACTATTCGTATTAGAGAAAATGGCTCTTTTCCTTCGGGATCTGCATTTTTACAGCCAAAGTTTAGACCTATTATTAGACAAATTGGTGAGCTATTAAATACTATCCCTGGTGAAATTATGATTTCAGGTAATACTGATAATCGGGGGGTAGATTCCGAGTTATTTAGTTCTAACTGGGACCTGTCGAGTAAACGTGCGGTGGCAATTGCTCATGAGATCATTAAAGTGCCTAACTTTGATCAAACGCGTTTAGTGGTTGCAGGTCATGCTGATACTCGACCATTAGTACCTAATACCAATGCGTTAAACCGTCGTCGTAATCGTCGAGTGGAAATTATGATTAATCAGGGTAAAGCGAAAAAAAGCGAACCTATTCAAGTAATACAATAAGGTGTAGTTTGTTTGCAACTACCGTAAGTAAGCTTATTGTGGTAGTTGTTTTAAATGAATAATCATTTAAACAATATATGTCTTGATCACTATTCATTCAAATATCCTGAAACCCGTATCTTTAAGTGGAGCGGGTATAGGTATGTATCTTGAAAGCATTTGAGTATATAATGCGCGGCAATTATTTACTGTTCTTATTTAGGTCACTTGTTGATGAAATTTATCGTAAAGCTGCAAGCTGAAATCACTATTAAATCTCGCCCGGTTCGTAAACGTTTTACTAAAATTTTAGAATCGAATATCAAAAATGTATTACGTCGTGTTGATGAACAAGTTACTACACGTATGAACTGGGATAATATTGAAGTTAACACTAAAGATAACTCGCCTGAAAATCGCGAACGTTTAGTTGAAGCACTAAAGTGTATTCCTGGCGTGCCTATCTTTTTAGAAGTACAGCAAACTGAGTTTGTTGATGTTCATGATATTTATGAAAAAACCTTAGCCGTTCATGCTAAAACAATTGAAAATAAAACTTTTTGCGTACGAGCTAAACGTACTGGTAATCATGATTTTAATTCGCTAAAAGTGGAACAATATGTAGGTGGTGGTTTAAATCAAGCAGTAGAAAGCGCGAAGGTTAAACTAAAAAACCCTGATGTTACAGTACGTCTTGAAATAAAAAATAAAGACTTATTCATTGTTACGCAGCGCCATCAAGGATTAGGCGGCTTCCCAATAGCGACTCAAGAAGATGTATTGTCGCTTATGTCGGGTGGTTTCGACTCTGGTGTTTCAAGTTACCAAATGATCAAGAAAGGTGCACGTACTCATTATTGCTTCTTTAACTTAGGTGGTTCAGCTCATGAAGTGGGTGTTAAGCAAATAAGCTATTATTTGTGGAACAAATTTGGAGCCTCACATAAAGTAAAATTCTTTACTGTAGACTTTGAGCCAGTTGTGGGTGAAATTTTAGAGAATATTGAAAATAGCCATATGGGGGTTGTACTCAAACGAATGATGATTCGTGCCGCCACAAAAATAGCGGAACGAGGCAAGATTCAAGCACTTGTTACGGGTGAAAGTTTAGGCCAAGTTTCAAGCCAAACCTTAACGAACTTGAACGTTATCAATCGTGTTACTGATACGCTAATTCTACGCCCATTAGGCGCTTACGATAAGCAAGATATTATTGATATTGCTCGTAAAATAGGCACGGAAGAATTTTCTAAAACTATTCCTGAGTATTGTGGTGTTATTTCGAAAAAACCCACGGTGAAGGCGGTACTATCCAAGGTAGAGGAAGAGGAAGGGAATTTTAATTTCGATATTTTAGACAAGGTTGTGAGCGAGACTCGAGTATATGATATTCGCGATATTGGTAAAAAGACTGAAGAAGAAATTCGTGCGGTAGACCTGATTGAAAACATCCCAGAAAATGCGGTAATTCTTGATATTCGTTCACCTGAAGAGACAGATGACAAGCCGCTTGAACTTGATGATGTTGAGGTTAGACAAATTCCATTCTACAAATTATCAACACAGTTTGGTGATCTTGATATGAGTAAAGACTACTTACTTTATTGTGATCATGGCGTAATGAGTAAATTACAAGCCTTATACCTCATTGATAACGGTTATAAAAACGTTAAGGTTTATCGTCCTTAAATAAGTAGCGATACCCTACGTAACAACAAGTTGAATAAGCTATTCAACTTGTTGTCGAACAGCTTGCCATAGCTTAGTGTTTTCAGGTGTGGCAATACCGTGTTTTATACCTAGTCTATGTATATAGCCATTAATGTAATTAATTTCTGTTGGTTTATGTGCTAATACATCGCAACGCATTGATGAACTGTTTTTCGCGGTTGCCGTGGCGACTTGTTGTACTGTTCTTATCAACACGGCTACATTCAAATGAATACCTTCACTTTTAGCGACTGACACTAGCTCAGTTAAAATGTCTTCTATTTGCATCGTAAACATATCATTATTAATCTGGCCATTACTAATGTCATGTAATGCTGTTATTGGGTTTATCACACAATTAACTGCTAATTTTAGCCATTGTTTTTCAATAATATTTTTATGAAGTTTTACACTGGGTAATGCTTTGTTTAATACATAAGTTAAGGCTTGTTGCTCTGTTGTTTTTACGTTTCCTGAGACCAAACCAATATCTGTTATTCCAATACCTGTATGGGTAACGCTTAATGATGTTTTGCGAAGGCAGCCATGGGTAGTCAATAAAGCATATATATTATGTTGATTGATAATTATTTTAGATACTTCAGTTAACGTGCCCATGCCATTATGGGCAAGAATAATGCTAATATTTTTTTTTAAGTGCTGTGCTATTGTTTCTAAGGTCGCGCATATTTGAAACGATTTCACACAAAGTAAAATAACATCAGCATTTCGAATTTGCTCATCATAGGCATAGTTAATTTTCCCTTGATAAAGTATGCCGTGGTTGTCAGTAAAGTGATAATCAGTGTTAGCGAGGTTGTGCTGAGTCGATGCTAATAGGGATAAATTAGTGGCTGCGGTTGATATCGCTAGATGGTGATACCAGAGTAATCCCATAGCGCCTTGGCCAACAATAATGATGTTCATTAATCGGACCTTACAAATGTTGATGTTGTTGGCATTTTTTTATTTAATTTTTTAATGCAAACTTTATGATAAGCCAAGTAAAGTAATTTCAACAGTATAAATAAACTAATGCCAGTAACATCAGCAAAAAAATCACTAAATTCACCATTACGAAAGCCTAAATAGTATTGCCCTAATTCACTTAGCGCCCCATAAAAACTGATAGTCATAAATGTTTCTATTAATGTTAGTTTTATCAGTGAATGTATCAGCCAAGCTAAAATAAAAAAGCCAATAAAGTGTCCTATAATATCTATTGGCGGAGCACGAAATACTACTTTTTTTAGCTCAGTAGGGAGTAAGAACTCACTGACAAAAAGTAATAATATTGTGGCGCTAATAATAAGGATAAAAAAAGTTAAATGATGTCGTATTTTCACAAATAAAAAGAGATAAATAATTATGGTTAGATATTATCATGCTAATGTTGTTTGGGTATAATACCATTAGTTATATTAAATGTAATTCCTACCTCAGCGCTGTGTCAGAGGTTCAATAACAAGAGAAATGATCATGCCATCAATGGATATAGTGTCAGAAATAAATTTAGAAGAAGTACTTAATGCCGTAGATAATGCGAATCGTGAATTATCTACTCGCTTTGATTTTCGAGGTGTTGAAGCAAGTTTCGAATGGAAAAAACCTAATGTAACGTTGAAAGCTGAAGGTGATTTTCAATTAAAGCAACTTAGTGACATGCTACGTAGTCAATTAACTAAGCGTCAAGTTGATGCTAAGGCGATGACGTTAGGGGCAGCTTCTGCTAGTGGTAAAAATTGGAGTCAACAGGTTACTTTTAAAGAAGGTATTGAGCAAGATGTAGCGAAAAAAGTAGTTAAGCTGATTAAAACTGAAAAGTTAAAAGTACAAGCGGCTATTCAAGGTGAACAGGTGCGGGTTACAGGTAAAAAACGTGATGATTTACAAGCGGTTATGAGTTTAGTGCGAAATGCTGAATTAGAGCAGTCTTTTCAGTTCACAAATTTCAAAGATTAATATTGATATAATGGCGAGTTGCGAAGGGCAACTACAGGAAGTAGGTAACTGCTCAACTCGCTGTTTTGTTAATCGTTAACTTATTTGTGTGAGTTTACATCACCACAGTCTTCATTTTCAGATTTTTCATGCTGATGAACGCCACCACAAGATTCGCCTTCTGCGTGAATATGACCATGAGCAAGCTCTTCTGTTGTTGCTTCACGTACTTCTAAAATCTCAACATCAAAACTTAGATCAAGACCCGAAAGAGGGTGGTTACCGTCAACGGTAACTTCTTTATCATTAACATCAATAACAATGACGGTTTGCTCACCCTCATCGGTTGAGGCGCGTAATTGTGTGCCGACGGCTAATTCTTCAACGCCTTGTAATAATTCTTTGGGTACGGTTTGCACATATTCGTCATGGCGTTCACCGTAGGCTTCTTTACACGCAACAGCGACTTCAAACTTATCGCCTGCTTGATGATCAATCAAGGCACCTTCTAAACCAGGAATTAAATAGCCAGTGCCTTGGATAATAGTCATAGGTTTATGATCATAGGAGCTGTCGATTAATGTGCCTTCACTGTCTGATACGGCGTAGTGCATTATGACTACAGAGTTATTGCTAATTTTCATTGATATTCCTAACTATATTTTAATGGTTTTTATTCTGTAACTAAAGAATAAGGCAATGCTTGAATTATTATTTTCGATTCAGGCTGTGATTTTATTCTTAATGCAGTGCTATCATCTAGCTCGCTACTTAGTACGGCTTGAAGATAACAATGTCCATTATCTGCTTGGTAAGTGGCTAAAATGTCTCCAGCTTTACGCCAGTTTTCACCTAATTGCTTTTCTATTACATCATCACTTTCTAATGGCTGAGTTAACTGTGTTTTTAATGAATACAATGCTCGTTTGTTTTTTCCTAAATATTGCATTCTTGCTACAGTTTCTTGACCTAAGTAGCAGCCTTTAGTAAAGCTAATACCATTAATTGCTTGTAAATTAATCATTTGTGGTATGTATTCACCACTAGATACATCTGATAATTGCGGGAAACCTTCATTGATTTCTAGCAAGCTCCATAGAGTTGAATGGTAAATAGGTTGATTTAACGTGCTTATTATATTTTCTAGCATTGGACTTTCATCAATTAATAAGTAGCGCGCTTGTTTACCAGCAATATAAACTAAAGTTGTGGTATTTGATTGCACAACAGGCGTTAAGCTATCAGGGGCTTGGTTGAAGTGCTTTTGTAAAATATTTGTTGCTTGTTCACCGACTAAAGCAAAAAAACTTAATTCATCTTTTGCTGTTATATCTACTTTAGCAAAAACACCAAACTTTTTAAGTTCGCTAATCGAGCCACCAAGACTTGCTTTCGGTTGAATTAATAAGTGGGCTGAATTGCGGTTAATTAATCGAAATACGCTAAATACTTTACCTTTAGCGTTACAGTGAGCACCGATGAGTAAATTGTCATCATTGCTGCTGTTTACATCACAAGTAACTTGACCTTGTAAGTAGTTAGTTTGTTCTTCTCCTTTTAAAGAGATCGCACTGTAGTTATCTAGTGAGACGAGGAAAGTGCTGGGTAATTCCTCAAGGGAGGGGGTGTTGGTTTCAGTTGTCATTGACATAAGATAAAGCTATACAGTGGTTGGTAATAGATAAATGTGGTCGAATAGTGAAAATTTCAAGCGCTCATTAAAATTATCAGGTAAATAGTAGTAAATTAGTTGGCGAGTAAACTAGTGTTATTGCTACAATAGAACTAACTTTAGTGAATGAGGATAAAAAAATGTCAGTAGCGGTAAACTTCCCACAGGTAAACAAGGCTAGACTTAAATGGGCATGTCGCCGTGGAATGTTAGAGCTTGATGTGCTTTTTATTCCTTTTGTGGATGAAGCTTATGATGATTTAACTGCAGAACAGCAAAGAGTTTTTGAGCGGTTATTAACAGAGCAAGATCCTGACTTATTTGCTTGGTTTATGGGACATAACATTTGTGAAGATCAGGAACTCAACTCTATGGTGCAATTTATACTCAACCGCGTCAAAGTCTAATATTTGTATTAAGCAGTCTCGTTATCGCCATTTATTATTATTAAGTGGTGTTGTTTTTTTTAACTTACTACTGATTAGTTATCTAACGTATGCCTATCATTTTGTGTTAGTTATAGTGGTGTTAACCCTTACTCTACTGAGTGTTTTGATTGCTAAACAAGGTAAGGAGCAACTAGTCACACTGCAGATGATACTTGATGAGCACGGTATTTGTTCATTTAAGCATATGCTTGGAAATACGGTGAATAGTACTGTCGATAGCAAAGAGCAGTTTCAATTATTAGCAAGTAGCCGGTATAGTTTTTTCGGCTGCTGGTTGCATATAGTACCTTTATCTAGTTTGTCTTCATCTTATCTTTTGCCTAATGTAATAAGTAAAAGGCGGAAAAAAGCGTGGTTATTTATTTATCGCGACAGTTTAAGCGCAGAAGATTTTTCTCGACTGTCGCAGGTTATTAGAAACGTACCAAAACTTGCTTAATTGTTCGGATCTAAAATAGTTGGTTTGGTTTCTGCCAGTTGTTCAGGATAATCCAAGGTGTAGTGTAAACCTCGACTTTCTTTTCTATTCATTGCACAGCGAATAATTAGTTCAGCAACTTGTACCAAGTTTCTTAACTCAAGTAGATTATTACTTACTCTGAAATTTTGATAATAATCTTGAATTTCTTGCTGTAAAAGTTCAACCCTATGTAAAGCTCGCTCAAGTCTTTTAGTGGTTCTCACAATGCCAACGTAATCCCACATAAACAGACGTAATTCATGCCAATTATGTTGAATAACAACTTCTTCGTCAGAATTTGTCACTCTACTTTCATCCCAACGAGGTAAGTTTATAAAACGATTGTTTGGTTTTAAGGTTTCACTAATGTCTAATGCGGCAGCGCGTGCAAAGACCAAGCATTCAAGTAATGAATTACTCGCTAAACGATTGGCACCATGTAATCCGGTATATGACATTTCCCCAATGGCATAAAGTTGATGTACATCGGTTTTTCCCTGCTGATCTATCATAACTCCGCCGCAAGTATAATGAGCTGCAGGTACAACAGGTATTGGTTGTTTGGTCATATCAATGCCAAAATCTTTAGTGCGCTGGTAGATAGTAGGGAAGTGCTGTTTGATAAAATCACTGGGTTTATGGCTAATATCCAGATACATACAATCAACACCTAAGCGCTTCATTTCAAAATCGATGGCGCGAGCAACAATGTCACGCGGTGCTAATTCAGCACGATGATCAAAGGCGGGCATAAAACGGCTTCCATCAGGGCGTCTTAGCTTTGCCCCTTCGCCTCGCAACGCTTCAGTTAAAAGAAAAGTCCCTGCATCGGGGTGAAAGAGGCAAGTTGGGTGAAACTGATTAAATTCCATATTGGCAACGCGACAACCTGCGCGCCATGCCATCGCTATGCCATCGCCACTAGAAACATCAGGATTGGAGGTGTATTGATAAACTTTACTGGCTCCTCCTGTTGCTAAAATAGTTTTTTGTGCATAAATACTTTCAACTTTTTCGCTATTTCGATTCCAAATATAAGCGCCAATACATTGTTTGTTTTTCCCCTTTTCTTCGTGTGATTCGCAGATGAGATCAATAGCATTGTATCGTTCAAATACTCTGATGCGAGAGTGCTGTCTAACACGGTCAGCTAATGTGGTTTGTATTACTTTGCCTGTGGCATCTGCAGAGTGAAGAATGCGGCGATGGCTATGACCACCTTCACGTGTGAGGTGATATCTTTCGCCTTGTTCACTTTTTTCTTTATCAAAGGTAACCCCTTGCTCAATTAACCAATCAAGACAAGCTCTGGCATTTTCGGCGGTATATTGCACCATTTTTTCATCACATAAACCCGCACCGGCAACCATAGTGTCGGCTACATGAGAGGCAATACTATCATTTTCATCGAAAACAGCCGCTATTCCTCCCTGTGCATAAAAAGTCGAGCCTTCGTTAAGTGGTCCTTTACTTAAAATAACAACGTCAGCATTTTTTGCTAAATGTAAGGCGAGTGTTAACCCTGCCGCGCCGCTGCCAATAATTAACACATCACAATTGTTTTGTTGATTCATATATAAAGGATTATCAGGTATTATAATGTGATATTACCGTTTATTGGCACTTGGGAACAGGGTTAACAAGCTCAAATTAGTCTTAATTTTAAAAAAAGTAAAATAAAAAAGAACTTTTTCTAAAATCAGTAGTCTTAATTGATGCGTTTGTTATGAGCCGAATGTGCAAAGTGAATTTTTACCCTGAAAATAGATTGGGGTATCGTTAGGAGAAAGGGCTCAAATGAGCGAACAGAACGTCGACCAAGTATTGGTTGAACGGGTGCAGCAAGGTGATAAAAATGCCTTCAACCTATTAGTAACAAAATATCAACATAAAGTGGCTAATTTAGTGTCGCGTTATACAAGTAATCAAAGTGACGTGCCTGATATAGTGCAGGAAGCTTTTATTAAAGCTTATCGAGCATTACCTAATTTTAGAGGAGAAAGTGCATTTTATACTTGGTTGTACCGTATTGCGGTAAATAGTGCTAAAAATCATAATGTAGCGCTAGGACGTAAACCACCTAGTACTGATGTTGAGATTGAAGATGCAGAATTTTATGATGGTGGAGGTGCATTAAGAGAAAATGCGTCACCTGAAAAAGTATTACTCACGGAAGAAATTAAAAAAGTTATTTTTGATGCCATAAAGCAATTACCTGATGATTTACGTATTGCGATTAACTTTCGAGAAATTGAGGGTTTAAGCTATGAAGAAATAGCTTCTATCATGGAGTGCCCTGTTGGCACAGTGCGTTCGCGTATTTTTAGAGCACGTGATGCTATTGATAAAAAAATAACTCCTTTGTTAGAAGCAAATTAGTTTGAGAAATTAATTATTTAAGGTAAAAGTATGAGTGAAAGTAAGTTTGAGACAATCTCATCATTAGTTGATAATTATCGAGTTACTGATCATGAGTCAGAACAAGCTATTGATGATATGCTCAAGGATGAACACTTATCAACAACATGGCGACATTATCAGTTAATTGGTGATGTTATTCGTGATGAGATATCACCCGGATTACAATTAGATTTATCAACAAAAATTGCTGATGCACTGCAAGGTGAACCTACTATTCTTGCTCCTAATCGTGTTGTTGATAAAGTATCACCTAACACCTTTAAAGCAAAAATCATTCAGTTAGTTAAACCCTTTGGTCAATTAGCAATAGCTGCTTCAGCGGCGGGATTGATGATTGTTGGGGTACAACAAAATACAGCCGATAACAATGAAATTATTACGCCAAATCAAATTGTACAGACTAAACCTTTAGCTGGTTTTGCCAATCCGGTTAGTTTCAATTACCAACAGCCAGTGAAAACTCAAAAACAAGCCGTGCATGACCAAAGAATTGAACAGCAACGTCGTTTTCAAGCGTTACTATCTGATCATCAACAGCAAGTTAAGCTCAGTGCAGCAAAAATAAATGAAAACTCAAATACTAAATTAGAATCTGATAATTCATTAGGTAATCAATCAGATAAGAAAATAATTAATTAACTCATTGATACAATCATTGACGGCGTCATAAAAAAGTGAATAATAAGTTTATTTACTTTTTTATGACACCCATAATTCTTGAGAAAACATGAAGTTCTTACTTTTTAAATCACCTCTTATACATTGTTTTTTAATTTTTTCTTTTAGTGTTTTTACTAGTTTTTCAGCCTTGTCAGCTACTGCTGAAAGCGATAACGATAGTAATATAGCTAAGCTTTCCTTCGAACGACTTTCGAGCGCTCTACGTGAACTAAACTTTAGTACTTCATTTGTCGTGGTTAAAAATAACCAAGCAGAACCCTATCATTGGTTGCATGGTATTGCGAAAAGCACGACAAGTAATAATCAAGTTGAGCTTGAAATATTAGCCTTACTCAATGGACCTCGTCGTGATATTTTACGTATTGATAATACCGTGAGTTATATTGAACCTGAATATGCCCCTTATTCGATAACGTCTTCTCATATCAGTGGACCCATTCCTGCTGTGTTTGGTCAAGACATTAGTGTACTCGAAAATAATTATCACTTTGTCTCTGTTGGGAGAAGCCGCGTATTAGGCAGAATTGCTCAGTTGATTCGTATTGTACCCAAAGGCACTCATCGTTTCGGTTATTGGGTATGGTTAGATCAACAAAGTGGTCTACTATTAAAGTTAGCAATTATTACGCGTAAAGGGCAATTACTTGAGCAAACACAATTTACTCATTTAGAAATTACTGATGATTTGTCTGAGCACTTGAAACAATTACAACTAACTGATTTACCTAAAGTCATTGATATTACGGCTAAACAAGAAGAAACCGAATTGGCTTGGCAAGTTAGTTGGTTGCCGGATGGTTTCAAACAAATCAAATCTAATAGACACCGAATTAACACGAGTAAACAAGCGGTAGAGTTTATGTTATTCAATGACGGCTTAGTTGATGTATCTGTTTATGTTAATCCTAGTAAGGATAAGCAAAGAGTTATAGAGTTTGCTTATGACGGTGCAACCTTGGTATTAAACCAAATAATTAACAATGTAGAAGTGAGTGTTGTCGGTAAAATTCCAGCGGCAACGGCTAAAAAAATTGCTAATTCGGTTCGTTTTATTCGTGATGTGGAACACCTTAACTAGGTCAGTTGTTAAAATGTGGGTTATTACAATGTTTATTATTGAAATATAATGGAAGAGTTAGCTGAAGTTATTGCTATTGAAAATGGAATCATTAGTGTGGTTAGTCAAATAAAGTCTAGCTGCAATAGTTGTTCTCAAGTTTCAACATGTGCAAGTGGCCAAATAGCTAAAGCTATTCCTCATAAGAAATTATCATTTACTTTGTCAGCATCGGCGTTATTAAATAGGCAACTCGTTCAGGTTGGGGATTGTGTCGTACTAACGTTACCTGAAATTGACGTATTGCAAAGCGCTTGGCAAGTTTACATACTTCCGATTATTGGGCTTTTATCTTTTTCAGCGCTCGGCCAGTGGTTAAAAATACAAGGTATGTTAAGTCATGAATTATTGGCACTCGGTGTTGGTCTTGTCGGTGGCTATTTAGGCTATCGTTTAGCAAAGTACTTACAAAGTAATCCAGAGCATCAGGAAAAGTTGCAGCCTAAAATATTACGTGTAATACCTAAGCCACTTGTTGTTGATGTTAAACAGATTGACTAAAATTCTGAACAAAAGATAGCCCCAGCGCGCTAAATTCGTTAAAATCACGCCACTCTTGAATTTATAGCTTTTTACCTGAACTTCCCTTTATGAAAAATATTCGAAATTTCTCCATTATTGCCCACATTGATCATGGTAAATCAACACTCTCTGATCGCCTAATCCAGCATTGCGGAGGCTTGCAGGAACGTGAAATGGAAGCGCAAGTTCTTGATTCAATGGATATTGAACGGGAACGCGGTATTACCATCAAAGCACAAAGTGTTACTTTGGACTATAAAGCAAAAGATGGTGAAATATATCAGCTTAACTTTATCGATACCCCAGGTCATGTTGACTTTTCCTATGAGGTTTCTCGTTCTCTTGCCTCTTGTGAAGGAGCTTTATTGGTTGTTGATGCAGGACAGGGGGTTGAAGCTCAAACGGTTGCTAATTGTTATACCGCAATTGAAATGGATTTAGAAGTGATCCCAATCCTTAATAAAATTGATTTACCGCAAGCGGATCCTGATCGAGTTTGTGAAGAAATAGAGCATATTATTGGCATTGATGCCACAGATGCAGTGACTTGCTCGGCAAAAACTGGGCTTGGTATCGAAGATGTTTTGGAAACCATTGTAGCAAATATCCCTGCGCCTGAAGGAAGTTACGATGCGCCACTACAAGCACTTATTGTTGATTCATGGTTTGACAATTATCAAGGTGTTGTTTCATTAGTTCGTATCATGAATGGTGAAGTGAAAAAAGGCGATAAAATGTTGGTGATGTCTACAGGGCAAGTTCATCAAATAGATAAAGTGGGTATTTTTACTCCCAAACAAACAGACACAGGTATTTTACGTGCTGGTGAAGTTGGTTACATTATAGCGGGAATTAAAGAGATTCACGGTGCACCAGTTGGCGATACGATAACAATAAGTAAGAAAGAAACAGATAAAGCATTGGCTGGTTTTCAAAAAGCGCAACCACAAGTGTATGCGGGTATTTTTCCTATTAGTTCAGATGATTATGAAAATTTTCGTGATGCGTTAAATAAATTAAGTTTAAATGATGCTTCTTTATTTTTTGAACCAGAAAACTCTTCTGCTTTAGGTTTTGGTTTCCGCATAGGTTTCCTTGGCATGTTGCATATGGAAATCATACAAGAGCGTTTAGCGCGTGAATATGATTTAGATTTAATCACCACAGCGCCAACAGTAAATTATGAAATAGCCTGTACTAATGGTGATTTATTATCAATCGATAACCCTGCTGATTTACCTGCGGTTAATAACATTGATGAAATTCGTGAGCCTATTGTACAAGCCAATATCTTGGTGCCACAAGAATATTTAGGTAACGTAATTACCTTATGTATTGAAAAGCGTGGCGTGCAAAAAGACCTGATTTATCATGGTAACCAAGTTGCGGTTACGTATGAGCTACCGATGGCTGAAGTGGTTATGGATTTTTTTGATAAACTAAAATCTACAAGCCGCGGCTATGCTTCACTGGATTATCATTTTATCCGTTTTGAGCCAGCTGACATGGTACGTGTTGATGTCATGATTAACGGTGATCGAGTCGACGCGTTAGCGATGATTACTCATAGAGCAAATTCTGCACCTCGTGGTCGATTGTTAGTTGATAAACTTAAAGAACTGATCCATCGCCAAATGTTTGATATTGCTATTCAAGCCGCTATTGGCAATAACGTTATCGCTCGAACTACAGTGAAACAACTGCGTAAAAACGTTACTGCGAAATGTTACGGTGGTGATATTAGCCGGAAGAAAAAATTACTACAGAAGCAAAAAGATGGTAAAAAGCGTATGAAGCAAGTAGGTAATGTTGAAGTACCTCAAGAAGCGTTTTTAGCTGTACTTAAGCTAGATAATTAAAAGTACTATTCATAGTCGTCATCTTCATTATGTATTTACCTATACGGATGTATTTATTTAGCTTTGCTCTAAATAGCAAAGCTAAATTGAATATTAATGCATAATATTCGTACAAGAACTTACAGAATGACGTCTCCTTCATGGTTAATTGAATAGATGCTATCAACATAACCATTTTACTTATTTTTAGAATGTTACTTAAAGGAACCCTATGGCAGTTTATTTTTCAATCATTTTAGTGGCAATTACTGTGTTAACAGGCATTGTGTGGTTTGCTGATAAGTTTTATTTAGCGCCGCAACGAAAGCTTAAAGCTATTGCTGCTCAAACGGTAGCCAAAGAGCAAAGTGGTGTTGAATTAACGTCAGAAACCATGACAACTTTGATGGCGCCGTCAGTACTAGTTGATACCTCCGTGCAAGTATTTCCTGTTATTGCTTTTGTACTGATTTTACGTTCATTCTTATATGAACCGTTTCAAATACCTTCAGGCTCTATGATGCCCACCTTACTTGATGGTGATTTTATTTTAGTTAATAAATTTAACTATGGTTTAAAAGATCCCGTAGCTCGTAATAAGTTTTTTGATGTTGGCTTGCCTGAACGAGGTGATGCAGTGGTATTTAAATACCCTCGTGATCCTCGTATTGACTATATTAAGCGAGTGATTGGTTTACCAGGTGATCGTATTATTTACCGTAATAAATCACTCTATATTAAAGCCGCATGTAAAAGCTCAGATGAAAAGTGTCCTGAATTTGTACAAGTAATAAATAGCTTTACTCATAAATATCAAGGACCAAATGCAGAAAAAGGTCTGAATCAATTTGAAGCAGTGATGTTAAATAAAACACATAATATTTTAAATGATCAATATAGCATGCCAAGAACGAATCATTACTTTCAACAAGCGGGCACTGCGCCAGATGAATTTTTAGTTCCAGCAGGTCATTATTTTGTTATGGGAGATAATAGAGATAACTCTTTAGATGGTCGTTTTTGGGGCTTTGTACCTGAGAAAAACTTAGTCGGTCAAGCCGTCGCTATTTGGATGAGTTTTGATTTTGACCGTGATGAAGGTAGCTTTATCCCAAGTTGGATTCCAACAAATATTCGTTTTGAACGTATCGGTGCAATTAATTAATGTCGTACCATTTTAAAGAAACTAAGAATCAAGCAATAGCTAAACTATCTAAAAAAATTGGTTATACTTTTAATAACTCAGGTTTACTGATTCAAGCATTAACGCATCGTAGCGCTAAAGGCGAGCATAATGAACGATTAGAGTTTTTAGGTGATTCTATTTTAGGTTTTGTTATTGCCGAAGTACTTTTTGAGCAATTTCCTAAGCATGATGAAGGTGATTTAACACGTATGCGTTCTAGCTTAGTTAAAGGAGTTACTTTAGCCGAGATTGGTCGTGATTTTAATTTGGGTGAATACCTTATTTTAGGGCCTGGTGAATTAAAAAGTGGAGGTCACAGACGTGAATCAATTCTAGAAGATGCGATTGAAGCGATTATTGGCGCTGTTTATTTAGATTCAGACATTATTCGCTGTAAGGCTTTGATTTTATCCTGGTTTGCCCAACGTTTAAGTGAAATTAAACCGGGAAATGAACAAAAAGATCCAAAAACTCGTTTACAAGAATACTTACAAGGAAGAAAAATAGCATTACCTGTTTATGATGTTATCGATACCAGTGGTCAGTCACATAACCAACAATTTGTTGTACGCTGTTTAACTGAGGTGATAGATAAAGAAGTGGTTGCTAAAGGTACCAGTAGACGAAAGGCTGAACAAGCTGCCGCTCAGCAAGTACTCGTGCTGTTAGAATCGACAAAAGTAAAGCAGACAGCAACTAAATTGAAACAGATTCAAACCAAAGAAAGTAAAAAGGCCAAATAGCATATGACTAACTCGATCTCTCCACCTACCCATGCCGGCTTAATTGCCATTGTTGGTCGACCTAACGTTGGAAAATCTACTTTACTTAATGCGCTGCTTGGGCAAAAAATTAGTATAACTTCACGTAAGCCTCAAACCACTCGTCATCGTATTTTAGGTATTTTAACCGAAGGGCATCAACAAGCCATTTTGGTTGATACTCCTGGTTTACATTCAGAAGAAAAACGTGCGATTAATCGGTTGATGAATCGTGCAGCGAGTAGCTCAATTGCTGAAGTAGAGTTAGTCTTGTTTTTAGTTGAAGGTACCCATTGGACACCGAATGATGAGTTGGTGTTAAATAAAATTAAAAACAGTGGCTCTTCTTGTATTTTAGTTGTTAATAAAACAGACAATATTAGCGAAAAAGATGATTTGTTACCACATTTACAAAAATTAGGTGCTATGCATGATTTTAATGACATAGTGCCTATTTCTGCTAGTAAGGGGCACGGTGTTGATACTATTCGTAAACTTTGTTTAGCCTCTTTACCTGAAGGCGACTTTTGGTTTCCTGAAGATCATATAACAGATCGTTCTAGTCGCTTTATGGCTTCAGAAATTATTCGTGAAAAATTGATCCGCTTTACTGGAGATGAATTACCTTATTCTACTACGGTAGAAATTGAACAATTTAAAATGGATAAAAAAGGCATTATCCATATAAATGCGTTAATTTTAGTCGAACGTGATAGTCAAAAACGTATGGTGATTGGTAATAAAGGTGAACGTTTGAAAACTATAGGCCAAGAAGCTAGGCGTGATATGGAAAGCTTGTTTGAGAGCCAGGTGTTTTTAGAAACTTGGGTTAAAGTTAAATCAGGCTGGGCTGATGATGAGCGTGCCCTGAGAAGTTTGGGTTACGGCGATGACTATTCAGGTTAAATAAGTCTACATTTTTAGTGTGTAATAACTTATTTTTAAATGCAATTTACTCGTGCTCTGTTAATAATTAGGTAATGAGATGGTTGAACAAAAAGCTTTTGTTTTACATGTTCGCCCGTATCAAGAGAATCAACAATTAGTTGAGTTATTAACGGAGCACGAGGGTAAAGTTTCTGCACTTGTTTATGTTGGCCAATCTAAACGGTCAATAAAAAAAGCATTGCTACAGCCATTTTTACCGTTAAATATAACCTTTAAAGCAAATAATAAACAACATACCAGCTTAAGAATGCTTACCCGCGTTGAGGCACATTCAAAATCATACGTATTGATTAAAAATAGTCTTTATAGTGCTTTTTATCTTAATGAACTACTCGTACGTTTGTTAACGGATGATATTATTTGCGAAATGCTGTTTTACCAATATCAATCGACTATTGCTGCACTCTCGCAGGGCTTAGCAATTGCTCCGCACTTAAGAATATTTGAGCTCGCCTTGTTAGATGAATTAGGGCTATCACTAGATTTTACTCCAGTATTTGAAGAAAATAATGAACATGTTGCTGGTTTTTACTATGTAGTTGAACAAGGCTTTATCCCCGCTTATCATTACGCGATAAAAAATATCACGACACCTTGGTTTAATACTTTACATTTACAAGCAATTGCAAAACAGAATTACGATAGAAGCAAACCTGAATTGGCAGAGGTGGAGCAAACATTTAAACTGTTAATGCGACAAATTTTTCACCACCTACTTGAAGGTAAACCACTTAATAGTCGTAAGTTATTTGTCATGAAAAAATACAATACAGAGTTGTAATACCAATTCATTATTATATTTGGTATAAATAGCCACGGTGAGCTAGGAAACAGCTAAAAATTAAATTAAGAGAATTAAAATGAAAGAGTTACTTTTAGGTATCAATGTTGATCATATAGCGACACTACGCGAAGCCAGAGGCACTAATTATCCCGATCCAGTTTATGCGGCAAGTGTCGCAGAGCATGCAGGTGCGGATGGCATTACTGTGCATTTACGTGAAGATAGACGCCATATTCAAGACCGAGATATTCATGTATTAAAGCAGACATTACACACCCGCATGAATTTTGAGATGGCCGTAACCGATGAGATGGTCAGTATTGCTTGCGAAATTAAACCTGCTTTTTGTTGTTTGGTGCCAGAGAAGCGAGAAGAGTTAACCACCGAAGGTGGTTTAGATGTTATTGGTCAATTGACTAAAGTAACCGATGCAGTAGAAAAACTAGCCGCTGTTGGCATTGAAGTAAGTTTATTTATTGATGCGGATAAAGCGCAAATAGATGCGGCATTAGCGAGTAAAGCACCTTATATTGAAATTCACACGGGGCATTATGCTGATGCTGACTCTGAGGTGGCACAACAAGTTGAATTAGTACGTTTAATTGAAGGAATTAAATATGCTCATAGTCTTGGTTTAAAAGTGAATGCTGGACATGGCTTAAACTATTTTAATGTTAAACCGATTGCAGCCATTGAAGAAATTATTGAGTTAAATATTGGCCATGCTATTATTGCTCGTGCGGTGATTGATGGTTTAGACAAAGCCGTGCGTGATATGAAAAAGCTGATGTTAGAAGCGAGAACTTAACGATAGTCATTTAAAAACGGAATTTACTTTATTTTTTGTACTATACTTAATATTGGATGCTTGCGGTGTTTGAGTGTTTTTTTTATCTCTAGTTTAGTTTGGCTTTAGTTTGACTATAGTACCTATGTAAAGTATATGAATGAGGAGTTATTCATGCAAGCACAAATTAAGCCTATTTTAGAGAGGCGTCAAACACCACCTGAGGATTCTACTTGGTGGAAAAAATTAACATTAGCGCAAAAATTTTCTGCCAGTAGTTTAGGTAAGTTTGGCTATGAATTGATTTTTGTTCGTAAGGAGAAAGGGCAAAATATAGCTGTATTGACTTGTGACTCAGGCCTTGCGGTTATCACTGAAGATGGTGATATTAATACCTCCCCCGATATACATATTCGTAATTAATAACTGCGCCGAGTCATGTGTAGCCTAGTCACTCCAGCAAATACTGCTCAACAAACAGCTGCAAAAATAATATTGAAAGATCAACAGACCCTAATATGTATTTTGAATAGTAATAAAAATATATACCTATACCACTTCAATATGCAGAATTCAGCGAGAATTAAGAGGTTGTATTATTTTTCTCTAGTTCAGCTATCTCTAGTTCAGCTAATAACTTAGGTGCTGCTATTGCTACTTGCTCTATTTGTTCAAAGAACTCTAAAAATTCAGGCTCTAAATTCTCTAGGGTAATACCACTTTTAAGTTGAGTTTCGAGTTCTTGGCAAATAGTCGTTAAATTTGGTACGCCAGTATAGCAACAGGCACCATTGAGTTTATGTATCAAGCTTTTTAATTGCTCAGTGTCTTGATTTATTAAAGCGTTACTAATATTTTTATGGCTTTCAGCTAAGCTATCTACTAGGCCTGTTAACATTGCTATTGCTAAATTTTCTTTACCACCCGTGCGGTGTAATGCTAATGACCAATCCATAACTACAGAGGCTTTATTTGCTATTGCCTGTGGGTGTTGTATTGTTTTGGTAGCAATGGACAAATGCTGTTTGGTGGAATTGATAAAGTGATTAACATCACAGTATTCATAAATGATATGATTCAGCATAGTTTCATCAATAGGCTTAGTCATATAAGCATTAAACCCTTGTTGTTGCATTTTTTCTTTCTCGCCACTTAAGGCGTGAGCAGTAACCGCTATAACGGGAGTTTTGCTGTTACATATGTCGTTTTTAATTGCTTTTAGTGTACTTATGCCATCCATTATTGGCATTTGAATATCCATAAAAATCAAGTCAAACTTTTCATCTTTACATAACTCAAATGCTTTCATTCCGTTTTCGGCAAGCACAACGTCACTCACTTGCTCAAGGAGTAAAGCATTAATTAATTTTAAGTTTGCTTCGTTGTCATCAACCGCTAATACTTTGATGGGGAGTATTTTTTTACTTGGAGGTAATAAGTTACCTTGGTCAGCTAACAAGGCAGTATAAAGTTTATAAGCAGTAATTGGCTTACTTAAGCAACTCAACGCACCGCTAGCCAGTAAAGCATCTTGTAAACTAGGTGAATTACTATTAATCGCCAAATGAATATTGCTGATTTGTGGTTTCACTTGCGTTATTATTTTTTTCAAACCACTTAATGCAGTCGAGTTTCTATCATGGCCTATCAGCGCATAATCAAAAACTTTTTTAGTTTGTTTTGAGTTTTCAAGTGCTTCAGTTAATTGGCTAATACTTTCAACTTGGGTAATCTGCATTTTCCAATTGAGTAAAATATCATAAGTAGCGGCTCTACTGTGTAAATGAGGCTCATAATATAAAATAGTTTTATTGGCTAGACGAAGCGTGTCGAGCTCGTTGCTAAGTGGCAATGTAGTGACACCACACTCGAATTTAAACCAAAAAGTTGAACCATTATTCTCTCGTGAGCTAAAACCTACATCTCCTTTCATTTCGTAAGCCAGTCGTTGGCAAATAACTAAGCCTAAACCTGTTCCTCCATGTAATCGAGTTATGCTTTGATCTGCTTGGGAAAACGCTTTAAAAATGGCTTTTTGTTGCTCGCTATTCATACCAATACCAGTATCAGCTACGGTTATTTTTATTGCGGCCAGTTTTGCACTAATCGTTTTAAAAGTAACATCAATCATTACCGAACCCTGTTGAGTAAATTTTATTGCGTTACTGACTAGGTTACTCATAATTTGTTTAATACGCATGGCATCACCTAACAAAGAGTCAGGTATGGAGTTACTAATTTTTATTGATAATTCAATATTTTTTTTATGTGCACTTGGGGCAATAAGTACAAGGGTATCTTCCACTGCTTCACGCAGTGAAAAAGGGATACTTTCTATTACCATTTTTCCCGCATCAAGTTTGGAAAAATCGAGAATGTCATTGATAATGGTAAGTAAGTTATTTGCCGATCTATCAATAGTTTGCAAGTAATCACGTTGAGAATCACTGAGTGGCGTTTTAAGAACCTGCCGGGTAAAACCAATAACTCCATTTAATGGTGTACGTAATTCATGGCTCATATTGGCTAAAAATTCAGATTTAATCTTGCTGACTTCTTGGGCTTTTTTCTTCGCAATACTCAATTCCACATTTTGGATTTCAAATTGCTCTAAACTTTCACGTAGATCAACCGTCGCTTGATCAATATTGCCTTGCATTTCATTTTGGTAATTCCCCAATGATTGTGCCATAGCATTGATACCATTTTTTAAAAAATTCAATTCGCCTACTAATTGCCCACTTACCCTGCTTTCAAGTTTACCTTCACGAATGCGGTCGATGGCTTGCACCATAGAATTGACTGGCTTAGCAACATGTCGGATAAGTTTTAAGGCAAAGATAGTACTGAGTAATGAGGCAAGGAAAGCCATGGTAAAGGCAATAATATATTGGCTTTGTTGTTTAAATTTTATTCTACTCTTGTCTATTTGTATCGCAATGTAGCCCAGAGTATATGGGATAGCATTTGTTTTGCGTTCATCTAGTATAGGGCTACGGAAAATAATGAAATCTTGTGTATGTTCACTTTGGGTATAGGCAGGAATTTCATGGCCAGCCTTTAATCGCATTAGGTTCGTGTCGCTATAGTAAGCACTGGTAACAAAAATTTGATTGTCTAGGGTGAATACAGCAATACTTTTGACAATGCCGGATTGACTTCGATGAGTCGCACTAATAATTCGGCGTAGTTCTTCGCGGTTATTATTCATAAGCGACGCTTTACCGCTAATAGCTAAGGGCTCAATAATACTTTGGGCTCTTAAATTTAGGAATTCATCCAGCTCACTACTGCGGTTATAGGAGAAATAGCCAGCAAGAGCAAAGCCAATTAAGGCTGTTGGCACAATAGTAAGTAATATAACCCAATTTTTGAGGCTTATTTTATGCATTTTTCCATCGTATTTAATAGAGTAATTAGTGTAAAATGATCATATTGATAATTACTATGATGGCATAATGCTAAGGTAAATAAAACTTTTCTTGGCAAGGACTCTGGATACAATTAATGGCAAACTTTTTTAAAGAAAATACAAAAAAGCAAGTTAACAAGCAATCAAAGCAAACAAATATTATTACTATTGATAAATTAGATCTTAATGGTTGTGGTGTCGGGCGATACCAGCAGAAACCAATTTTTGTTACGGGTAGTTTACCAAGTGAATCGGTTGAAATTCGTATCACAGAACAAAAAAATAAGTATGTTTTAGCAAAGTTACTTAAGGTTAATAAAGCGAGCGAACATAGAGTTGCGGCACAATGTCAGCACTTTAGCCTTTGCGGTGGTTGTGATTTACAACATCTTGATTATGCAGAGCAACTCTTATTTAAACAAAAAAAAATTGTTGAATTACTCTCTCGTAGTGGTATTTCAAGTGAATTGATCAATGAATTACCTTGGCAAAAACCAATTAAGAGCAACGAATTGCACTATCGTCGTAAAGCGAGGATAGGAGTGCAATTTGATAAAAATTCACATGCGATTATTGGTTTTAGGCAAAAAGCGACTAATCAACTTGTTGCGGTGAAATCATGCCCTGTATTGGTAAAGCCTGCATGTGATATTTTTCCATTATTAAAAACACTGCTAGCTAAGCTAACTGTCAAAAAAGCGATTGGCCATATTGAGGTTATATCAGCTGATGTTGTTAATGATAAAACCAATAAGCTTACTTTAGTAGTTCGTCAAATTAGACCGATAAATGCGCATGATCGTCAGCTTTGGCAAGAGTATGCAGAAAAAAATGACTGGAATGTGCGCTTTTTGGAAAGTAAAAGAGGGCAGAAAGATAATGAGGAACAAAGAAACATTGCAGGTAGTGAGCTAAGCTCTGGTGAATTAAGCTATCAGTTACTTGATGATATACATATTCATTTTTCTAACACTGATTTTATTCAGATCAATCAAACAGTGAACTTAGCTATGATAAAGCAAGCGCTTGATTGGTTAATGCTAGAGCCAAATGATCAGGTATTAGATTTATTTTGTGGTTTAGGAAATTTTAGTTTACCACTAGCAAAAAAAGTAGCCAAGGTAGTGGGCGTTGAAGGTGTTCAAACCATGGTAGATAAAGCACTCGCTAATGCAAAAAGCAATAAAATTAATAACTGTCAATTTTATCAAGCTGACTTAAATAGCCAGTGGTTATCAAGTGGCTGGGCAAAAAATAACTTTACTAAAGTGTTACTAGATCCCGCTAGAGGCGGAGCAGAGCAAGCGGTCGAACAAGTTGCACAATTAAATATAGCGACAATTTTATATGTAAGTTGTGATCCGACAACCTTAGCAAGTGATAGTAAAATATTGCTAGATAAAGGTTACACAATTGTCAAAATTGGCTTAATTGATATGTTTTCTCAAACAAAGCATGTTGAGACTATGGTACTGTTTCAACGTTAAAAATCAGTTAGCGATAGTTTCACCTTAAATAAAGGAATACCCATGGTTTCGGTGCGTAAATCTCATCAGGTAGTTAGTGTAGATTTCCAACATTGGTTGGCAGAACAAGCGTTACCTGTGAGTAAGCAACAAGCACTAGAATTAGTGTGGAAAAATGTTGGTGCGTATTATAAACAACAGGACAAGCATCTATTAAAAGCGATGGAAATGGTAGAAATCTTATCAAGTTTAAATTTAGATAAAGATTCTTTAATCACAGCATTTTTAATACCATTATTAGAAACCAACCTGATTTCAAAAAGTTTTGTTGATGAACACTGTAATAAAGAAGTCATAATGCTCTGCCAAGGGGTAGAGAAAATGGCAGCAATTAAAGGCTTAGGACAACCAATCGCTAATCGTTCAGCTACCCCTTCAGCAGCACTCTCTTCTAATAAAGTGGATAATATTCGCCGTATGCTGCTTGCTATGGTGGATGATGTGCGCGCTGTCGTTATTAAGCTCGCCGAACGTTTATGTGATTTACGAGAACAAAAAAATACCGATGAAGAAAGTCGTGTATTAGCGGCGAAAGAAAGTGCAAATATTTATGCTCCTTTAGCAAACCGTTTAGGTATAGGGCAGTTAAAGTGGGAATTAGAAGATATTTCTTTTCGTTATTTACATCCGGAAGTCTATAAAAAAATTGCCAAGCTATTAGATGAAACACGTCTTGAACGTGAACGCTATATGACTAACTTCGTTGGTAATTTAAATGAGCAGCTAAAAATCCTACATATTAATGGGAGTGTTGACGGGCGTCCTAAGCATATTTATAGTATTTGGAAGAAAATGCAACAAAAGTCATTAGACTTTGACCAACTTTTTGATGTGCGAGCGGTACGTATTGTTGTCGAAAAAGTACAAGATTGCTATTCAGCTTTAGGCATAGTGCATACTCAGTGGCACCATTTAGCCAAAGAATTTTCTGATTATGTGGCAACACCGAAATCAAATGGTTACCAATCTATTCATACTGTTGTACTTGGACCAGAGGGTAAATCAATTGAAATACAAATTAGAACCGAGCAAATGCACGATGATGCTGAGCTAGGTGTCGCTGCCCACTGGCGTTATAAAGAAGGTACGCTGGGTGGTAAAAACAGCAGTAAAGTAAATAGCTTTGATGAAAAGATAGGTTGGTTGAGAAAAATCCTTCAGTGGCAAGATGATGTTAGTGAAAGTGGTGAATTACTAGATGAGCTTCGTAGCCAAGTATTTGAAGATAGAATTTATGTTTTTACCCCAAGTGGCGATGTTATTGATTTACCTATGGGGGCAACACCGTTAGATTTCGCCTATTATATTCATTCAAATGTAGGGCATTGCTGCATTGGTGCTAAAGTTTTTGGAAAAATAGTTCCTTTTACTTACCGGCTAAAAACAGGCGATCAAGTTGAAATTTTAACGAGTAAAAAAGCTAACCCAAGTCGTGATTGGCTTAACCCTAATTTAAATTATATTTATTCTTCTCGTGCACGTGCAAAAGTTCAACACTTTTTTAAGCTACAAGATAGGGATAAACACCTTGCTCAAGGCAAAGATTTACTTGATGTCGAGTTGGCAAAGTTAATTTACTTTAGTGTCAATCAAAGTCAGCTAAAAGAGGCGGCAATTCATTTTAATGTTAAAACAATTGACGACTTGTATGCTGCCATTGGCTCTGGTAATACGCGTTTACAGCAAGTTATTAATTACTTTAATGACAAATTTAAACCCGTTGTTGAGATTGATCCACAAAGTCTGGTGAGAGAATCTCAAGCGAGTAAAAAGCTCGTCAGTGATAACAATGGCATTACTGTTTCAGGGGTGGGTAATTTACTTACCCATATGGCAAAATGTTGCTCTCCAGTACCGGGTGATGCTATTTCAGGGTTTATTACTCAGGGTCGTGGTATTTCTGTTCACCGTCAAGACTGTGAACAATTAGCTAATGCGCTAGTTCAACAAGGCGAGCGTTTTGTTGAAGTACAATGGGGGCTTGATGAACATCAAAGTTATCAAGTTAGTGCGAAAATAATTGCCAGTGATCGACAAGGTCTATTTCGTGATATTTCCACCATCATTGCCAATGAAAAGGTTAGCATTATCGGTATTGAAAGTCATAGTGATAGTGCTAAACAAACCATGAGTATGATCATTAATATGGAAGTTACCAATAGTGAGCTATTGGTTAGAGTAATAGATAAAATACGTCAATTAGATGATGTGATTGATGTGAAAAGAGTTTAATGATGAACTACATATTATACCCACACTACTTCAAGATGCGAGTTTCAGGACTACAGAGAAACTCTTGATCAAGGCGCATATGCCGTGTTATTGATTTTGACAATAGAATAACTATTCTCTTCAATCAATGCCTTGCCTATAAGCCTTTTAATTTTGCTGGATTCTGCATCTTGAAGTGGCATGGGTATATAACAATTAAGAGAAATGTAATAAATGTTAGATAGTAAAGCTTCAATAGATAAATTACGCTGGATTATGACGCAATTACGAGATCCAGAAACAGGCTGTCCTTGGGATGTAAAGCAAGACTTCTCTTCAATTACTGCCCATACCATTGAAGAAGCTTATGAGGTAGTTGATGCAATAGAACAACAGGATTTTGTTGAACTCAATAAAGAGTTAGGTGATTTGTTATTTCAAGTGATTTTTTATAGCCAGCTTGGTCAAGAACAGCAATTGTTTAATTTTGACAGTGTTGTAGCTTCAATTTGTGAAAAGCTTATTCGTCGTCATCCTCATGTTTTTAGTGATGCTGATTTAAGTACTGATATGCAAATAAAAGCCAATTGGGAAAATGAGAAAGCCAAAGAACGCCAAATTAAGAATAAACAGGAAGATATTAGCATTCTTGCTGATATCCCTAAAAATTTACCCGCTTTATCACAAGCGGCAAAAATTCAGAAACGTTGTTCACATGTTGGTTTTGATTGGCATGAGATTAACGATGTATTTGCTAAAGTCGAAGAAGAAGTGCTTGAGGTTAAAGGCGAATTAGCAGCGAAAGAGATTAATCAAGTTGCTTTAGGTGAAGAACTCGGTGATTTAATGTTTGCTGTGGTCAATTTATGTCGTCACGCAAAGCAAGATCCTGAAACCTTGTTGCGCCAAGCAAATCAAAAGTTCACGAAACGCTTTCATGGTGTAGAGGCCCAAGTTAGCGCGTCAGGTAACGATTTTTCAAAACATAACCTTGAACAATTAGAGCAATATTGGCAACAAATTAAAAAACAAGAGAAAAATTAATGGCAAAAATTTCATTATCAAACATTGCTTTAGGTAAAGATTTGTTAGCAAAAAACAATCATGTGACTATTGGCTTAACAAACCCTAAAACCCCTAGTAACGTCGGCGGAGTTATGCGTGCAGCGGGCTGCTATAGTGTTGACCAAGTACTTTATACGGGTCATCGATATACGCATGCAGCAAAGTTTATTGGTTCGAAAAATAATACCGACACTCAAAAGTTGAGTGAGGAAATTCCACTTGTTGCGATAGACGACTTTTTACAGTTAAAGCACTCAAGCATAGAGCAGCAACTGGAAAATATGCCTGAATCAACTAAAATTATTTGTGTAGATTTAGTCGAAGGGGCCACACCGTTGCCTCTTTTTCAGCACCCGGATCAAGCCTTGTATATTTTTGGACCAGAAGACGGCACTATCGGGCAAGCTGTAATTGATCAAGCTGATGATGTGGTTTATGTGCCGACTGTTGGTTGTATGAATTTGGCTGCCTCAGTAAATGTGTTACTTTATGACCGATTGGCTAAGTCACTGGTAAAGCAAGATAAGCTAGAGACAGATAATACGCTTATTCGAAAAAGTAGAGATACCAACAACCAAGCTAAAGTTAAGGTTAAAATTAAAGTGTCACAGGAATAACTGTAATGGACAAAATTACTATCGAAAAGCCAGAGGTAACGTTAACGCAATGTTCGGTTTCACTGCAAGGGCAAAGTAAAACTAAAACGTTTTTCTTAAAAGTTATGGGGCTGCTCTTTGTTGGTTTAGCTATTTTAGGTGTTATTTTGCCCATATTGCCAACGACACCTTTTCTGCTTGTTGCTGCCGCTTGTTTTGCTAAATCGTCACCCTCTTTGGAGAAAAAGTTACTGGCGAATAAAACGTTTGGCCCATTAATTCATGAATGGCAACAACATCGTTGTATTCCTCGTAAAGCGAAACGAGTCGCTTTACTCACCATTATTCTCTCTGTTGTTTGGTCGGCGTATTTATTGAAAAACGTTATGCTAACCGCATTGGTTGTTGCACTTGTTATCGGGCCTTTTATATTTTTATGGCGTTTACCGATAAGTAAATAATTTTTAAAGGTTCAATGTGGCCATTTCATAGTCCTAAGATTTACTTTTGCATAGCCAAGTAGGAAAAAACCTGATGCAACAATTAAATTCTTCTATTAATACTACATAATATAATGGAGTAACTATTGCTCCAATACCTTAAGTTGTCGTAATGCTTCCCATGATAAATATAGTTGAAATGGTAGTGATTAAAATATCTATACCTGTACTAATCAATATGTTGAGGGGCTTAATATTACTTTATACGGCGCTAAATAATCCAAGCATAGAGTGACTATGCTTGGATTTTTATTTTGCCTAAAGTTACTTTGAACTTGCCTGAAACTCGAATTTTGAGGTGACTTGTATCGCTATGCTTCTTTGCGTTAACTAATTTGAGCCAAAGCGAAAGCCTTGGCTCGGGGATATTGATTCGAGTCTAGTGTATTTCAGAGGAGGCAGCGGCAATTTTATAGTTAAAGAGCTAAAGCTTTACTTACTAAAGCAGCTAAATGTTGAGGTAACGGCAGCGTTAATGCGATTTCATGGCCTCGCTCAGACATTTTATTCCACGTTAGTTTTACGATACGAATAATTTTTTCTTCATTATCTACAGCGGTATATTTAGCGGCAAAGTCATCAAAATAATGCTCAAGAAAAACTAAACAAGCAACATCTTCTAAAGTTTGGCTATCATCATTTTGTTTTGCATTGCCTTGGCGAATTAAATCTTTACGAATTATTGCGGCTGTTTGTTCGGCTTGTTCAGTGCTATAGCCACATTCAAGCATAATAGATGCAGTCAGCTCACCATGAAATTTCCCTAAATTAATGCGCCATTGATAATAGCCAGCCTTACCTTCTTTAAACTCACTACGTTTTAAGTGCCAACGTTTAATATGCTGTGCGCGAACAGCTATTTTTAATAATTCACTGGCATCAAGCCAATGCTCAGCTAAACATTGAGACATGCGTTGACCATATAATAGTTCTTTTGGGTGTTCTATTCCCTCTACCAAAGTGGTATTGGTGTCAGTTTGGTTGATATTATCTATGGCGGATAAAACTTTTTTTAGTGGTGTAGTCATGTGTATTGTTAAGTCATGAATTAGATTATTATCATAACCATTTATCACCAACAAAAAAATGCTTATTTTTAACGTTCAATGGCGTGTTGTTATTGTTGTTAGTCTCGCTTTTACGTATAATGTTTTCCCGTCCTGCTTTATTTACATTTGTGTTGCCTTTTATTCATTTTTTAGTGCTTTTTGACTAAAAAACAAGGTAGCTATTGATAATTTGATTGTAAATATAAAGCGAAAAAATTCAGTTTTCCTTACATCGGTGTAGACATGACAACTAGATATATTTTTGTAACTGGCGGCGTAGTTTCGTCTCTTGGTAAAGGAATTGCAGCAGCTTCTTTAGCGGCAATCCTTGAAGCTCGTGGTTTAAAAGTAACCATGTTGAAACTTGACCCTTATATTAACGTTGATCCAGGCACCATGAGTCCAATACAACATGGTGAGGTTTTTGTGACCGAAGATGGCGCAGAAACCGATCTTGATTTAGGCCATTATGAGCGTTTTATTCGTACCAAAATGACTAAGCGTAATAACTTTACGACAGGCCGAATCTATCAAGATGTTTTAGCACAAGAGCGTAGAGGTGAGTTTTTAGGTGCAACCATCCAAGTAATTCCACATATTACTAACGACATTAAGCGTCGTGTCATTGAAGGCGCTGAAGGCTACGATATCGCTATGGTTGAAGTAGGCGGAACGGTTGGTGATATGGAGTCTCAACCATTTTTAGAAGCAATTCGTCAGTTAGGAACAGAAGTAGGGCGTGAGCGTGCTATGTTTATGCACCTAACATTAGTTCCTTATCTAGCCGCTTCTGGTGAAATTAAGACCAAACCAACTCAGCACTCAGTAAAAGACTTACGCTCTATTGGCATTTTTCCTGATATTCTTGTCTGTCGCTCTGATCGTACTATCCCAAATAATGAGCGTGCTAAAATTTCATTATTTACTAATGTTGAATCAAAAGCTGTGGTATCAATGCCGGATGTTGACAGTATTTATAAGATTCCAGCCTTATTGAAATCACAGGGCACAGATGAACTCGTTGTTAAGCGTTTTGGGTTAGATGTTCCTGAAGCAGACTTATCTGAATGGGAAGAAGTACTTTATCATGAAGCAAACCCTAAAGGTGAAGTGAACATTGGTATGGTTGGAAAATACATAGAATTACCCGATGCGTACAAATCAGTTAATGAAGCATTAAAACACGCAGGCCTTAAAAACCAACTCACCGTAAATATTAAATACATTGATTCGCAAGATGTAGAAGTTAAAGGCGTTGAAATTTTAGCTGAACTTGATGCAATATTAGTTCCCGGCGGTTTTGGCGAACGTGGTGTTGAAGGTAAAATTTTAGCTGCACAATATGCGCGTGAAAATAAAGTGCCTTATTTGGGTATTTGTTTAGGTATGCAAGTAGCCTTAATAGAATTTGCTCGTAATGTTGCCGGTTTAACTGATGCACACAGTACTGAATTTAACGCTGATACACCTTACCCTGTGGTCGGTTTGATCAGTGAATGGTTAGATGAAGAAGGTCAAGTTGAGTACCGCAGTGAAAATTCAGATTTAGGTGGAACTATGCGTTTAGGTTCACAATTGTGTCACCTTGTGAAAGGTACCAAGGCTTGCGACGTATATGGTAGTGAAACAATTAATGAGAGACACCGTCATCGTTATGAGGTAAATAATAACTACCGTGAACAATTAAGCAAAGCTGGTTTAGTGTTCTCCGGGTTATCAACCGATAAAAGTTTAGTTGAGGTGATTGAAATACCGGATCACCCATGGTTTATTGCGGGACAGTTCCATCCAGAGTTTAATTCAACTCCACGTGATGGACATCCATTATTTGAAAGCTTTGTTGCTGCTGCCTTTGAACATCAAAAACAGCAATCTAGCTAACTCAATCGCAATTATAAACCGTAGCCATGTGCTACGGTTTTTGTTTAAAGATTATCGTTGAATAAAAAATTTAAATTTAACCGTCGTAAAGGAAAAACAATGTCAAATATCAGTAAAATTTTAGCTCGTGAAATCATGGACTCTCGTGGCAACCCTACGGTTGAAGCCGATGTGTATTTAGAATCAGGTGCTTGGGGTCGAGCTGCCGCTCCATCGGGTGCTTCTACTGGTTCTCGCGAAGCCTTAGAATTACGTGATGGAGATAAATCACGTTATTTAGGTAAGGGCGTATTGAAAGCCGTTGCTGCAATTAAAAATGACATTACTCCCGCGTTAGTTGGTCAAAGTGCTTTAGAACAAGCTAATATCGATAAAATCATGATTGATTTAGATGGTACTGAAAATAAAGAAAAATTTGGTGCTAATGCAATTTTAGCCGTGTCTTTAGCTGTAGCAAAAGCAGCAGCAATGGATAAAGGCGTACAGTTATTTGAGCATATCGCTGACTTAAACGGTACTCCAGGCGTTTATAGCTTGCCAGTGCCGATGATGAACATCATCAACGGTGGTGAACATGCAGATAACAATGTCGATATTCAAGAATTTATGGTTCAGCCGGTTGGTGCAAAAAACTTTTCTGAAGCGTTACGTATGGGCGCTGAAATATTTCACGCACTTAAAAAAGTATTATCAGATAAAGGCTTAAGTACATCTGTTGGTGATGAAGGTGGTTTTGCCCCTGATTTAGCATCTAATGCTGATGCATTAGCTGTTATCAAAGTGGCTGTTGATGCAGCGGGCTATAAGTTAGGTACAGATGTTACTTTAGCAATGGATTGTGCTGCCTCTGAATTTTATGATAGCGAAAAAGGTATTTATGACCTTAAAGGCGAAGGTAAGCAGTTTACTTCAAACGAGTTTTCTGACTTCTTAGGCGAGCTTTGTAAAGAATACCCAATTGTTTCAATTGAAGATGGTTTAGACGAGTCTGATTGGGATGGTTTTAAATACCAAACTGATTTACTTGGCGATAAAGTACAAATTGTTGGTGATGATTTATTCGTAACGAATACTAAAATTTTCAAACGCGGTATTGACACTGGTGTTGCCAACTCAATTTTAATTAAGTTCAACCAAATAGGTTCATTAACAGAAACACTTGCGGCAATTAAAATGGCTAAAGATGCCGGTTACACAGCGGTTATCTCTCATCGCTCAGGTGAAACCGAAGATGCTACTATTGCAGATTTAGCCGTAGGTACTGCTGCAGGTCAAATTAAAACGGGTTCTTTATGTCGCTCAGACCGTGTTGCTAAGTACAACCAATTATTACGTATTGAAGAGTTTTTAGGTGATAAAGCGGTATATAACGGCTTGTCTGAAATCAAAGGCCAATAACCACTCAATTTTTTGCTATTTACTTCAATAGTCACGTAGCTTGTACTCACAAATTTGAACAACCAAAGGTTGGCTCATTGGGCGTAGGACAGGACGTTCGAAGTAATGACTAAAGTCAACTCAGTGCAAGTGCCTTGTTCTTGAACTAATTAGCTTTAAGTCTAGCGGTTATATCAGTATATATTTAAAAACAAGTTAAACCGAGCTTTTATCAGCTCGGTTTTTTTATGTTCAGGATGAACCGCATATCGTGGAGCCATGGATGGAAAAACGTGTATAGGAAATTTTATCTTTTCGTCATAATCGAGTATGCTAAAAGACTAATAAGTAAGTTGTTGATTTTTAACACCTCATGACACAATCATCTTTTTGGCAAACCAATAAGCAAAACAATGATTTTGCAGAGTTATGTAATGCGCTTTATGAGCGAGAAGTACACTTGCTTGCGAATACTGAAATGACCAGTATTCAATATATGCAAGGGCGTTTAAAAAGTTTGCCTTATTACATTAATAAAACTGCTAATTTAATGACACAGGTAAATGAGCAAGGACACTCACCGCTTACCTTGGATATTCAAAATGCGACATGGTCAGCTAAACAGGCGAGTAAACTGTCAGTGTTATCACAAAGCGAAGAAGATGTTTTATCATGGTATACGCGCTTAATTAGCCAAACTAATAAAGCATCATTAGGCTTAGTTGTACCGATACTAAAAGCCGATCATATTGTTTTAGATAGTATTGATCGTATTGATGCCGAAAAAAAACGTATTCGTACTAATGTTTCAGGTTGGTTTTCGTTAATAGAGACTAATGTTGATCACTCTTTGTCTTTATTAAAACCGACCAAAAAAGTAATGCTTTCTGCCTGTGCCGGACATCGATGGCAAGACCGAATGAAAGCTATTAAATTAAGACCTGTCATTCCAAGTTTGCGAGAATTATTAATTTCTTGTGCTATTGATTGGCAAAATTTCAAGCAACCTTTGGCTGTAAATCCATTACCGTTTAAAGCACTCTAAAACAGGCACTTTGATTGGTAACAGTGATATAACTCATATAAACATTTACACTTTGTTTAAGCCTTATATAATGGTGATATTATATAAGGATTTTGTCTTTTTCTAGGTAACCATGCGAGCATTTACGCTACTTTTACTGATTATTTTTGGTTTATTGCAATACCGACTTTGGTTTGGTAAAAACAGTGTGCCTGATTATTTAGCCTTACAAGAAGATGTTACTCGTCAGCAACAAGTTAATGAAAAGTTAAAACAGCGTAATAAATTACTTTATGCTGATACCGACGACCTAAAGTTAGGCATGGAAGCGATTGAAGAGCGTGCGCGTAATGAACTAGGTATGATCAAAGAAAATGAAACCTTTTTTCGTATTATTCCGAGTAAAAATCAAATAAGCCAAGAACCATAGAGCAAAGGAGCTCGGTAGTCGTGATTAAGCAAACTCAAGAGGCTCATAATTTTGTGGTCATTGTTCCTGCTGCGGGCGTAGGTAAACGCATGCTTGCGTCATGTCCTAAGCAGTACCTAGAAATCAATAAGCAGAGTATTTTAACCCATACAATTAACCGTTTATTAAGCCACCCTAAAATTACCAAGGTTATTATTGTACTGAATGACGAGGATGAGTATTTTGCTCAAACCGAATTAGCAGAGAATACAAATATTGTTAGGATTTCAGGAGGCAAAGAACGAGTAGACTCGGTTTTAAATGGATTATGTGCTATCGATATTGAAAAATATCCTTGGGTTTTGGTGCATGATGCGGCTCGCCCTTGCGTCACTCATCATGATATAGATACACTAATTGAACAATGTATTACTAATAATTGCGGTGGTTTATTAGCAGCACAGGTGGTCGATACGATGAAGCAGAATAGTATCAACCACTCAAATACTGTTGCTAGTACTATCGAACGAAGTAACCTATGGCATGCTTTTACTCCACAAATGTATAAAACAGTAGAGCTAAAACAAGCTATTAAGCAAGCTCTGGAACAAAACGTTAATATTACCGATGAATCTTCAGCGATTGAATTAGCGGGTTTACCGAGCTTACTTGTTTTAGGGCGTCGCGATAATATCAAAATAACGCGACCTGAAGATTTAGCCTTGGCGACTTTTTACTTAAAACAACAAGAATTAGAGCAACAAAAGCTATATCAAGAGAAGTTAAACCAACACATTGAGAACAACAAACAGGATAAAATATGCGAATAGGACACGGGTTTGATGTGCATAAATTTGGTGGGCATGGGCCGCTTATTTTAGCTGGTGTTGCCGTGCCATACGAGCAAGGTTTTATTGCTCATTCTGATGGTGATGTCGCCATTCATGCGCTTTGTGATGCTATTCTTGGTGCACTTTGTTTAGGTGATATAGGTAATCACTTCCCCGATACTGATGATGAATATAAAAACATCTCAAGCCGAATTTTATTACGTCATGTGGTTAGCTTGATGACAGATAAAGGTTATCAAATTGGCAATGGTGATATAACCATAGTGGCGCAAGCACCGAAAATGTCACCACACTTAGCGGCAATGCGTACTTGTTTAAGTGAAGATTTACTGTGTGATGTAGATCAGATTAATGTTAAAGCAACGACAACAGAGCAGTTAGGTTACACCGGGAGAAAAGAAGGTATTGCTGTACATTGCGTGGTGTTATTAACGGTTAAAATCCAAGAGTTTCCACCTATGTAAGAGTTGAAGAGTATTTAGTTTGACTTTCAACTTAATAAAATCAATTAGAGAAGAATAATGTTACCAGAACTTACTTATTTACATGGGAAACCACAATCATCAGGGCTACTACGTAGTCAAAAAAGTGATTTTAAAGTATTTGAACAATTACCCTTTTCACCAATTGGTGAGGGAGAGCATTTATTTATTTATATCAGAAAAACAGGCGCGAATACTGTTTTTGTCGCTAGAGAGCTTGCTAAGTATTTCAAAGTGAAAGAACAGCTAGTGTCTTATGCAGGCTTAAAAGATCGCTTTGCCATAACGGAACAATGGTTTGGTGTGCATGTACCAGGTAAGCAGGTTTATGACTTACAAGATCTAACTATCGAAGGTGTTGAAGTACTTGAATACGCTAGACATAATAAAAAATTACGTACAGGTGCCTTAACAGGTAATCGTTTTGAATTGATTTTACGTAATGTTACTCACCTTAAAGCTCTACAAGAAAGATGGAATAAAATAGTAGAACAAGGTGTGCCTAACTATTTTGGCGAGCAACGCTTTGGTATCGATGGTGGTAATATTGATAAAGCCCTTGCACTATTTTCAGGTACTAAAGTTAAAGATAAGAAGAAACGTGGCATGTATTTATCGGCGGCAAGATCGCAGATCTTTAATGATATTATCAGCCAGCGTATTGTGCAAAATGTTTTTGCTAAAGTACAGCAAGGTGATGTATTAATGCTTGCGGGTACACAATCAGTTTTTCATCTTGATGAAGTAGATGACACCATTATACAGCGCTTCATTGATAAAGATGTTGATATTACCGCGACTATGTGGGGAGCAGGCGAGTTAATGACCAGCGATAACCCGCAAGCTATAGAGCAATGTATTGGTGAAAAACATCATGAGTTTGCTCAAGGTTTACCACGTTTTGGTTTAAAACAAGAGCGTCGTCGTATTCGTTTAATCGTACAAGAAGCTAACATTGAAGTATTAGAAAATGAGCAAAAAAATGATAATACATTATCATCAGTAAAGGTTTGCTTTACATTACCTGCAGGCTCTTATGCAACCACGGTATTGCGAGAGTTGATTGATTATCAAGATGGAACTCAAAGAGTTCAATGTTAGGGAACTGAAATGAAATTATTATTAAGTAATGATGATGGAGTGCATGCTTTAGGTATTAGAGTGCTTTACCAAGAGTTGGCTAAGCACTTTAACGTTACTGTTGTTGCTCCGGATCGAAATTGCAGTGGTGCCAGTAACTCGCTTACGTTACTTAATCCATTGCGAGCTCAAACATTAGAGAATGGTTTTATTTCAGTTAATGGTACACCTACCGACGCTGTGCATTTAGGCGTTAGTCAGTTAATGTCTTCAGCGCCTGATATAGTAGTTGCCGGCATTAACAAGGGTCCTAATTTAGGTGATGACACTTTATATTCAGGTACTGTTGCCGCGGCTACAGAAGGACGGCATATGGGGATACCTGCAATTGCTATCTCACTGCTTGGTAAGCATGAACAGTATTATCAAACAGCAGCCGTTATTACCGCCAAAATAATACAACGCATTCAACATCATCCCCTAGCGGAAGAGCAAATTCTCAACATTAATGTTCCCGATGTTCCTTTATCTGAAATTAAAGGTATAAAAGTTACTCGTTTAGGTCACCGTCATAAGGCTGAAATGATGAAAAAAATGCAAGATCCTTGGCAACGAGATATTTATTGGTATGGCCGTTTAGGTGAAGAGTTAGACGGCGGTGAAGGCACAGACTTTCATGCGGTGGCTAATAATTATGTTTCAGTAACGCCATTAACGGTTGATATGACAGCACACAATAGCATCGATAGTATGACAAAATGGATTAGTGAAGTAACGTTATGATAAGTAAGACCATAAAAAGTCGAGTGAGTGGTAAGTCAAAGCGCAGTGGTGAACTGCTTGCACAAAAACTACACGCAGAGGGCATAACCAATCCGCAGGTATTACAAGCGATAGCGAATTCACCTAGGCATATTTTTATTCCTGAAATATTAGCACACAAAGCTTACGACAATACCGCTTTACCGATAGGGCAGGGGCAAACCATTTCACAGCCCTATATTGTTGCTAAAATGTCAGAGTTATTACTTGGAAAAGAAGGTGATAGATCAAGCAGTATTCTTGAAATTGGGACGGGTTCAGGTTATCAAACCTCCATTTTAGCGCAAATTACCGATAAGGTTTACTCCGTTGAGCGTATTAAAGCTTTGCAGTTTCAAGCAAAACGCTGTTTGCGCGCTATGGATCTACACAATATATCAATGAAACATGGCGATGGTTGGCAAGGGTGGGCAAGTAAAGCGCCATTTGATGCCATTATTGTTACTGCGGGTGCTGCAAGCGTGCCACAGGCACTATTAGAACAGCTTGTTGATGGTGGGCGTCTAGTGATTCCTGTGGGTGAGCAAACACAAATTTTAAAAATAATTACTCGTAAAGGTGATAGTTATAGCGAGCAACAAGTAGAAGCAGTGCGTTTTGTACCATTAGTACCTGGAGATTTATTATAATGAAGTTGTTTTCTGCTATTTATGATTGGACGTTAAAATGGGCTGAACATAAATTTGCGCCTAGCATACTGGCACTATTAACGTTTGCTGAATCGGTATTTTTTCCTATCCCACCAGACGTATTACTTGCACCGATGGTTTTAGCTAAGCCTGAAAAAGCATGGCGGCTTGCTAGTTTAACGACAGTGTCTTCAATTCTTGGTGGCACCGTTGGTTATATATTAGGTTACCTAATGTTTGAACCTTGGATACAACCATTAATTACTGAATTTGGTTACCAACATCGTTTTGATACCGCGATGAATTGGTTTAGCCAATGGGGAGTATGGGTAGTATTTATTGCTGGTTTTTCACCAATACCTTATAAACTCTTTACGGTGAGTGCTGGTTTTTTACAGATGGCTTTTTTACCTTTTCTCTTCGCTTCAGCAATTGGGCGCGGCATGCGGTTTTTCCTTGTTGCCGGACTTATTCAGTGGGGTGGTAGCGCCATGGAAAAAAGCTTACGTAAATGGGTTGATGTTTTGGGATGGGGATTAGTTGCCTTGATTATCATTGCTTATTTTATTTTACGCTAATCAGGTTTATCTTTATTCTCTATGGTAATTAAGCACATTAATGACATTAGCCTTTATATTAATAGCCGTTTTAATCAAAGTGCTATTAATCATATTCTATTATTTGTAAAAGTGCTCTGTTGTGTTTTTATTTCAATCAATCTTGTCGCTTGTTCATCTAGAGACAAGCCAGCCCCTGTTGTTACCGTTTATGGCAGTACACCGTTAAAAAATAGCATTAAAAGCAGTATTAATACTAATGAATACACGGTACGTTCAGGAGAAACGTTATATTCCATTGCTTGGCGAGCAAACTCAGACGTACGCCAAATAGCTAAACTGAATAAAATTCAGCCTCCTTATAATATTTATTCAGGACAAAAATTATTTTTAGTCTCTAAAAATAAAGGAAAAAGTGCGAAAGCTAGCCCTAGTAAGCACTTGAGCAAAAAGCAGACTAAAAGCTCTAATGTGACCAGCCCTAAAGTGGTGAAAAATACTATTGCATCTTCTAAAAAGCAAGCGTATGGTGAAAATGTAAGCAAAAATAAAACAGGTCGAAGTAATTTACCAAAGAAAAATTTTTCACAAAAAATTAGTCATTGGCAATGGCCAGTAAAAGGTAAAATTATTGCGAAATTTTCTTCTAAAGTACAAGGTAATAAAGGGATAGATATCGCAGGACGCCGAGGCACTAATATTAGAGCTGCGGCTAATGGTAAAGTGGTTTACGCAGGTAGTGCGTTGAGAGGATATGGTAAGTTAATTATAATAAAACATAATGATGATTATCTTAGTGCTTATGCTCATAATGATAAAATTTTAGTAAAAGAACAGCAACAGATTAGATCTGGTGATGTTATTGCAAAAATGGGTAATACCGACGCGCAAAGAGTTATGCTTCACTTTGAAGTTCGTTTTCGTGGTAAATCAGTTGACCCTTTAAAATACCTACCAAAATAGTAAGGGTACTTTGCGTTAACGTCAATAGAAAGTTTAAATAATATCAACTAACAATAAAAACTGGAGTACGTGTGAATAGTTAATCAATTAAGACAACTTTGCTACTTAAGGGAGAACAGTATGGTAAAACAAGAAAAAAAAACTACAGTACTGAAAAGTAAAGAAGAGGTATCGTCAAGTTTAGATGCTACTCAAATTTATTTAAGTGAAATTGGTTTTTCACCATTACTAAGCGCAGAAGAAGAAGTTTACTTTTCACGTTTGGCTTTAAAAGGAGATGAAGCTTCACGAAAACGCATGATTGTCAGTAATTTACGTTTAGTGGTTAAAATTGCTAGACGATACAATAATCGTGGTTTACCTTTACTTGATTTAATTGAAGAGGGTAACTTAGGTTTAATCCGTGCAGTAGAAAAGTTCGATCCTGAACGAGGCTTTCGCTTTTCAACCTATGCTACTTGGTGGATCCGCCAAACTATTGAACGAGCGATAATGAATCAAACTCGTACCATTCGCTTACCTATTCATGTCGTCAAAGAATTAAATATTTATTTACGTACCTCACGTGAACTTGTCCAGAAACTCGACCATGAACCCACCGCAGAAGATATTGCCAGTTCGTTAGACCGACCGGTTGCTGACGTAAATAAAATGCTGCGCTTAAATGAGCGTATTACCTCAGTTGATACCCCTTTTGCGGGTGATTCAGATAAAGCGTTACTTGATGTTATCTCAGATGAAAAAAGTGATGGTCCTGAAGGTGATTTACAGTCAGAAGACATGAGTAATAACATTGTAAATTGGCTTAATGAATTAAATTCGAAACAAAGAGAAGTCTTAGCGAGGCGTTTTGGCTTAATGGGCTATGAAGCGGCAACACTTGAAGATGTCGGCCGTGAAATTGGATTAACCCGTGAACGTGTTCGTCAAATTCAAGTAGAAGCATTGAAACGACTTCGTGATATTTTAAGTCAACAAAACTTATCAATAGAGACTATATTTGAAATTTCATAAATAAAAATTAGTTTGTGTTTATAGCGATAAAAATATTACGGCAGAAAGTGTAAGCCAAAGGCTGTAAAGTTTAACTTTACAGCCTTCTTTCATTATTATTTGTAACTTAAAGCTTTGCTTTCAATTCAAATAATAAATCTAGTGCTTGTTTTGGTGTTATATCATTAACCTCAATATTGCGTAAAGACTCAAGTGCGGGATGATCGTCGGCAACTAAAGTTAACTGCTCAAAGCTTGATGATTGTTCAGGTAAAATTGATGGCGCTTGCTTACTTTCTAACTCAGCCAAACGTTGTTTAGCTCGACTAATGACGGTTTTAGGAACACCTGCTAATTGTGCAACTTGCAAACCAAAACTTTTACTGGCCGCACCTTCTTGAATCGCATGCATAAAAATAATGTTATCGTTATGTTCCATCGCATCTAAATGCACGTTAGCGAGCGTTGTTATTTGATCAGCAAGTAACGTTAATTCAAAATAGTGAGTAGCAAATAAGGTAAATGCTTGTGTTTTTAACGCTAACATTTCTGCACAAGCCCACGCTAATGATAAGCCATCGTATGTACTCGTACCACGACCTATCTCATCTAATAATACTAAACTTCTATCGGTAGCATTGTGTAATATATTGGCCGTTTCAGTCATTTCTACCATAAACGTTGAACGACCACTGGCTAGATCATCAGAAGCGCCAATACGCGTAAATATACGATCTACTAGGCCAATTCTTGCTGCATCAGCAGGTACATAACAGCCAATGTGAGCAAGCAATACTATCAAGGCTGTTTGCCGCATATAGGTTGATTTACCCCCCATATTTGGACCCGTTATGATCAACATTTTCCGTTGCTCTGTTAATACAACAGGGTTAGCAATAAAAGCATCACTGGTCATCTGTTCAACAACAACATGTCGTCCTGCCTCAATATTAATCCCTGCTTCTTTTAATAAAACAGGTTTTACATAATTTAAGGTTTGTGCTCGCTCAGCAAAATTAGTTAATACATCAAGTTCAGCAATGGCTTGACTTAATGTTTGTAATTGGCCTAGTTCAGGTAATATTTTGTCAAATAGCTCTTGATAGAGGCGTTTCTCTAGCGCCAAAAATTTACTTTGTGCGCTAAGTACTTTGTGCTCGTGTTCTTTTAATTCTTCGGTGATAAAACGTTCATTATTTTTTAATGTTTGACGACGGATATAATCATCTGGCACATTGGCTGCAGCGGTGCGACTCATTTCAATGAAAAAACCATGTACTTTATTATAGCCAACTTTTAACGAATGAATTCCAGTACGCTCTTTCTCCCTTTGTTCTAACTGTGCTAAAAACTCAGTAGCCCCATCACTTAAATCGCGTAATATATCTAGCTCGTGATGATACCCAGGCGCAATAACGCCACCATCACGAATTAGTACCGGAGGGTTTTCAATAATAGCTTGTTCTAGCAAGCTTTGGATAATAGGAATTGGCTGAATGAGTTTAGCCAAGGTATTTATGTAGCCAGACGATGCAGGGGAGATGCAACTTTGTAGTAAAGGTAATTGCTGTAGGGCGTAGCGTAAACGAGCAAAATCTCGTGGTCGTGCAGAGCGCAAGGCAATGCGAGAAACAATACGTTCTATATCGCCCAAGCCTTTAAGAATTGGCTGAATATCATAGTGTAAATCCGTTGCTAATACCTGCTCAATGGCACTTTGTCTATTGTTTAGTGTTGTTAAGTCGCGTAATGGGAAATGTAACCAGCGTTTTAGTAAGCGTGAGCCCATAGGCGTTGACGATTTATCTAAAATAGCCGCTAAGGTGTTGTCTGTTCCACCTTGTAAGTTTTGTGTTAATTCTAAGTTGCGTCGAGTGGCCGCGTCTAGTACAACACCTGAGTTAGCTGACTCACTAATTATTGCGCGAATATGCGGTAAGGCGGTACGTTGGGTGTCTTTTACATATTGAAATAAACAACCTGCGGCGGATAAACCCAATTGTTTATCATCAACGCCAAAGCCAGTTAACTCTTTTGTGCCAAATTGTTTATTCAGTAATGAAATGGCGGTTTCGAGATCAAACTCCCACTCTGGGCGGCGGCGAAGACCTTTATATGAGTTGACTAATTCCATATTGGTTAAGGTTTCAGGATAGAGTAACTCGGCAGGTGTGAGACGCTGCAATTCTGCTTGTAATTGCTCACTTGTTTGTGGCTCTGTTATGACAAAACGACCACTCGCCATATCTAAATAGGCTAAACCGAAATCAGCATCAGAAGGTTTTTTTGATTTAGCATGATTCTCAACAATAGCCACAATTAAATTATCTTGCCTGTCAGTTAATAGTGCTTCATCACTTAATGTACCAGGGGTGATTACGCGAACAACTTTACGCTCTACAGGACCTTTACTAGTTGCGGGATCGCCAATTTGCTCACAGATAGCAACAGATTCACCTAACTGTACCAATTTAGCTAAATAATTTTCAACGGCATGATAAGGGACCCCTGCCATAGGAATAGCATTACCGCCAGTTTTTCCTCTCGCGGTTAATGAGATATCTAATAAATCAGAAGCTTTTCTTGCGTCATCAAAAAATAACTCGTAAAAATCGCCCATTCGATAGAAAATCAAAATATTGGGAAACTCTGCCTTAATGGTTAAATACTGACGCATCATAGGGGTATGTGAAGAAAGATTTTGCATGATTTTATTACACTTTTTCGTTCTGTATAGCCACTTGTATGGCTGTTTGTGTGATTGTTGTAATCTAGTGGAATAAACTGAAATTTCAATTTATTCCATGTAATCCGACCAATAAGTGTAGGTTTTTTAGTGTATATTTTGTCTATTAAAAACCTACACCAGATCTGCTAGTTTATTAGGGTCTGTTGACCTTTCAAGTTCATAATTTGTCCATTTACATTGGTAGCCATATCATGGAGCATGCTAAAATTACAACTATTGATAATAGCTGTAATTTGTTTTCTTTTTTAACTATGTTTTATAGTTATTATCAAATTTAATCATTCGCTATAATATCAACAATTCTATCCCTACAAAGCATCACATGTTCAAGCATAAGGTTTTTAGCTCTGTCTGATTCACCTGCTATTATTGCTTTTAATAATCGTTCATGATGAATTTGTGACTCCCATATATGTGCAGGAATACCATCTAACTTTCTCGATACATTATTATTTTTGTTTAAAACTTCTGCTTTAAAGCCTTCTCTTAAAATAGGAGAAACTAGAGTAAAAGAAATAACTTTTAACAAATATCTATTTTCTGTGGCGCGTATCAATGCTCGATGAAAATTGAAATTCAGATTATACCAAGTTGTTTCAACTTCTTCTGACCAGAAATTTTCTTTTAAAACATCTCTTCCTGCTTTTAGTTGATCCTTTACATATTCCTCTATTTCAGGATCTAGACCTCTTTCAGCCAAAATTCGAGCGGCTAAGGCTTCTATACTCGCTCGAACCTCTATTGCATCAAGCGTATCCTGCATACCAAATTCCCGAGCAGTGTAGCCGCAATTATGTGAATAATCGACTACGCCCTCTGATTCTAATACCGCTAATGCATTTCTTATAGGCGTTCGAGAAACACCTAACTTATCTGCTAAAGCGGCAGCGCGTAAGCTACTACCAGCTTCAACTTCTTCAGTTAAAATTAAGTCACGTAAGCTCGATAACACAGTTTTTGATTGTGATAAGTTTTCATCTTTCAATAACTTTTGCTTTGAACTTTTTAGTAAAGATGATTTTAAAGTTTTTTTTATTTTATTTTGTAGCATTCTCTCGACTCAGCAAGCTAAATTTTATAGCGAAGAACATTTCTAGGTTTATAATAAAGCAATATAAAAGTCGATTAAACCTATTATTTAAACTAATACTTTAAATAAGTAGCCAGCTAACATTAATACTATTCCTCCACCAATACGTGAAGAAATTTGCGCATAAGGAAATAACTCCATACGTTTTGATGCACCTAATACTTCTAAATCACCAGAGCCACCTCGATTTGCCATACATAAACCTGCAGAAATTGCAGCTTCAATGGGGTAACATTTGAAAAGTTTTGCACTTAATCCTGTTCCTAAGGCAGCGCCAAAAACAATAAAGAATGCGATAGTAATGTTGGTTAAATTAAAAGTATCTATTAGTGTGTTTAAGTCTGTTTTTAAACCGATAGCGACAAGGACTAGAATTAAGAAAACTTTCATTCCCCATTCACTAAATGCTTGCATAGATTGTTTTATTTCAATGGAAAGTATATCTAAAGCATTGAATGCCATAAAAATAATGACTGCCCAAGCAAACAGGTGAATAGCAGGAATAATTGAATACAATAACGCACAAAGTAATAGAATACTGGTAACAAAGAACAATGAGCCTTGGGTATTTAATTTTGAATTTTCAATAACTGGTTCATCCCCCAATTCCGGTTCATTTGGTGTATTTAATAGTTTGCCATTGCCAGTTAATGATGGGTATATCTTGCCTAGTTTATTTAATGATGCTGCAATCAATATAGCAATCATGTTACCAAGCGTTAAAATGGAGATGGCAAAACTATAATAAACGCTCTCATCTTTGCCGGTAACGTCAGCATAAATTTCAGCCATAGGAATAGCACCAGCACCATTACCGCCTCCCATAATAGGTAAAACATACATGGTAATTATTTCACCTGGTGGAATGCCAAAAAAGTATCCAGCAGTTACACCAAGTGCCATTGCAAAGGCGATACCTGCGATAATAATGGGTACATATAATACAAGAGATGTAATCAATACCTTACGTGGTACAGATAGAACACTGGCGCCAACTAATGCAACTAATAAAAGATACAACAGCTTATTATCTATAACGGCTGCTTTTAAAAAGTCAGCTTCTTCGATAGATATAATATTTATATGTACCAAAACAGCAGAGCCAATAAATGCCATTATTAAGCCGCCGCCAACATACTCACGCCAAATAGGTAATTTTTCACCAATAGCGTAGAAGAAAAATCCTATTGCCCACATAAAAGCAAAAGCACCGATAATGCCCATTGCTTCGAGTTTTCCCATTTTCCAAAAAATAATAATAAGTACAGACATTAAGCTATAAAAAAATAAGGGTAATCCATTTACTTCATAACTTATAAATTTTTGGACGGTGTTTTTTATTGAATTAATTGACATATTATCCTTCCATTTCTAGTGTTAATTTTTGCAATGGCACATGTTGTTGTGCTGAATGCATATCAATTTCACCAAAACTAGCATGAGGTACAGTTCGAGGCATATTAAACTTAATGGCATTAGCGGCATCAAAATAAATAACATCGAGTATCTTTTCTTTATCTACACAAAATAAATCAGCAAGAATCACTGCATTTATGGCGTTATTTTTTTTAATTTCATCATAAATATTTTTATTTTTAAATAAAATATCAAACGTTATTTCGAATGGAGAGGCATTTTTACTACGTATAATGCTTGTTAAATCCATTAAATTTACACTTTTCAATTGGGTCATTTTATTGCTTTATCCAAACTGATGATAATTAATAGGGAAATACTGACAAGGATCATCCACTGTCATTAAATGATAAATATTAAACTCATATGTCTCACCTAATGGTATTTCTAATGGGGAAAAAATAAGACCACAATTGCCAGAAGTAGCAATTCGGCCTTTATATGGAGCATGTAATAACGCTATTCTCGCCTTAGAGCATACTTGAGTGGCGATGTCTTGAGTTTCAGCTAACACTTCTATAACTACGCATACTTCTTTAGCTACAGTTAAATCTGTTTCTAATGACCCTAATACGCCATCACGCCCGTAAACATGAAAGAGCAGCTTAAATTTGTCTTTTAAATGTGGAAAGTTTTGTAATGCATAACCCTTTGCCATAACTTCAATTTCATCGAGAGCAGAAATAACATTAGGATCACGTACCCCTGCAATAGTGGTTGATCGATAACCAACTAATTTTGCTCCTTCTAGTTTAATGGTATAGGGAGTAGGGTTAAATTGACTGCCTGAAACCTTTACTCTTCTTTCATCTATTTGTTCAAATTTACAAGTTGATAAGTCTAAAGTTCCTCCTGGGCCAGGTAGTAGATATGGATGAGACTTTTCATACATAGTATGTGCGGCAATAGATGTTTCTGTACAAATTGATTGTTCACTTAGAGGTTCTAGTGTGAAATGGTCTTGGCTGATTGTTCCCAACATTACTTGACATGAAGGCTGAGCACAGAGTCCTCCACACTCTAAAATTTTCCCCATATGCCAGCTTAATGCCGGATCAAAACCTTTATTTATACAAAAAGCGGCAAGTGGGGCAGGATCATAAGCACGACCAGCAATAATAACATCAACGTTATTTTTAATTGCTTCAACAAAAGGCTCCATTCCCATTTGAGCAACTACAGTTGTTGCATTGTTTATTTCTAATAGCGTTAATGCAGGTACAGATCTACCACAGGCGCTTATTTTTCCATCAATAAGTTTATCTTTTATTATTTCTTTTGGTATATCCGCATAAATGCTAGCAGAAGAAAGTGAATAACCTTGTTGTTCACATATTTCTTTTACCATTACTTGAATTTTATCGACTTGAATATTTGAACCTGCACCACCAGCAGAGCTGATATAAAGTGGAATTTTATGTTCGTGTACAGCTTTGAGTAAAATTAATAATTCAGCTCTGTAAGATCCTTCAGGGCAAGTCATACTGCCGTTACCAATTTTTATTGGACCACTGTCAACAGAGCCAGAATCTATAATAATTACATCAGGATTACGTGCTATACCCTTGTTGAAATCTTCAACAGGAAAGCCATAACCCAGCATTCCTGTAGGTGTTAATACTTTTATTTTATTCATTTAAATTTTCTTAACGGTATATTGAAAAAATCGTATAGGGAAAATCCCCTATACGAGGTGCATTACTTTTAACTATGCGAAAGTTTAAAACCTCCTTGAAAAAATCGTATAGGGAAAATCCCCTATACGAGGTGCATTACTTTTAACTATGCGAAAGTTTAAAACCTCCAATTGGCTGTAACGCCAATAGTGCGTGGTTGTCCAAAGGTAACGTGAGAGCTATTACCAAATTTTACATAGTGAGTTTCAAACTCTTCATCAGTAATGTTTTTAGCCCAAATAGAAAGTTGCCAATTATCTAGTTCATATAAAATACGAGCATCTAATAGGCCATAAGCTTTAATGATTTCAGGAGATTCATTAGAATTATCTTCAAAGCGATCATCATTCCATGCGTAATCACTTTCTAAAGAAAGTAAACCATTGTTATTGAATGGGTTTTCAATGTCATAGGCAATATTTAGCACAAAAGAATGTTCAGGTGTACGGCTTAATCTATTGCCGCTATAGTCATTTTCACCATCTATAAAGTCAGTAAAAATAGCATCTAAATAGGTATATTTTAGACCAAGTGATAACTCATCAATAGGTAAAACCATTACCTCAAGCTCTAATCCTTTTATTTCAGCTTCACCTGCATTTTTAGTAAAAACTACTGTACCTTCAACTTGTCTTACTTGTAAGTCTTCTTGGATCATAAAAAAAATAGAGGAATTTAGTCTCATACTACCATCGAGTAATTCAGATTTAAGACCTAGTTCAAAATTTATAATATGCTCAGGATCAAAACTTTCTACAGCTTCTTCTGCAGTTAACGCACCATCTTGAAAACCACCAGCTTTATATCCTGTTGATACAGTAGCGTAACCAAACAAATCAGGCTCAAATTGAGCGTCTAAGGTTAACTTCCATGTAAATGCATCCCAATCATCAATTGCATTAACTTGCTCATAGCCATTTGGGGTTCCTTTTGCGGCTAACTGTAAGCCCATGAAAGAATCTAATGAATCTACAGAAAAGTCTTTTTCATCAACGCTATATCTACCACCAGCGGTTAAGGTATAAATATCTGATAATGGATAACTTAATTCGCCAAAAATAGCATAACTTTCATTAATCGCAATTTGATGGAATGACTGTTTTGCTGCAGGAGTTGCTAAGGTATCGGAACTGTCACAACCTGAAGCTACGCCCGCACCATAAGCGGCGGCATATGCTGCAGGAAAACCAAAGCCTTGCGCTATCAATGCTGGTAATCCGGCGGCATATGCACCTGATGGAATTGCTCCAACTGAAGTCAAAATGCCATCGACTGCACATAAGCCACTAAACAAACCTGTTACAGCATTTTGGTTTATATCTGATTTTTCATAGTAACCACCAACTTGCCAGAAGAGATCATTTTCTGAATTACCTGAAATACGAATTTCTAAAGAGTTAGTTTCAGTTTCTTCATCTCCGCCACGTTGTAGTTGGAGAGGGTCACCAACACTATTGCCCGACATGGCAAAATCTAATAAATTTGTACCATCAAAGTCTTCATTAAAAACGTAATCTAATTCTTTGTGATTGGCAGTAATATTTATATCTACTAATTCCGTAGACCATTTTGCTGTTGCAGTGACGCTAAATATGTCTCGCTTTTCAAAACCATCAATTTCACCTGATGTGATACGATTGTCATTATCAGGATCGGTTGATAAGCCCGTAATGTCACTATCATATAAGTTTCTTGCTGAACCTCCGTTATCTTCATTAACAACATTAAAAGATAATCCTAGGTCTAAATCATCGGTTGCTTTAAGTAAAAAATGAGCGCGGCCGGATAACCGGTCTTCAGACATTAATTGATTACTGGTATTGATATTCTCAGCAAAGCCATCATTTTGACTAGCGCTGATAACAAAACGAGAAAATAGCTTATCTTCAATTAAGGGTATATTTACCATGCCATTGGTATTTAAAATACCATCACTACCTACAGTTGCTTGTAATTTTGCATCAAAATACCTATCAGCCTTATTAGTAATAACATGTATTAAGCCGCCAACAACATTCTTTCCCCAAAGTGTTCCTTGTGGTCCTTTTAAAATTTCGATGCGTTGTAGGTCAAAGTAATCGAAAGAAAGAAAAGCAGGGCGAGACATGTATATATTATCAACATACACAGCGGTTGACTGATCGCCACCTGCACCAGTATCTGCCGAACCAACTCCTCGGATAAATGGGCGTGGTTGAGAACTAGGAAAAGCATCTAATGATAATCCTGGAGTCAGATTTGCAATGTTTTGAACACTTTCAATTCTACTTTTCTCTATCTGGTCACCTGAAAGCACATCTATAGTTAGTGGAGTACTTTGTGAATATTGCTCACGTTTTTGTGCTGTTACTACTATTTTCTCTATAGCTGTAGCACTCTTTTTGTCTTCTATAACTTCTTCAGCTAAAGCCGGTTGTACTACTAATGCAATGGCTATTGATAACGCTGATAAGTTGAATTTATTATATTTTTCCATTTGCTTCTCTCTTGTCAATTATTAGTGTTTCGCATTTTGTTTTTATATTTATATTATTTAGTATTGAATTCAATACGGCTTCTTGATTGTTATTTGACCACAAACAAGATAGCATCCAATTTATATAAAATAAACAAAATAAACAAATAAACATTAACTATTGGATGCAATTATATTTATAATATATATATGTAGTTAATTTTAAATGTTATTTACTTATTGTTTATGTATCAAAAGTTATATGAATATTTATATTCGTATTTTATGATAATAATTAAATTGAATTCAATTTGTTGTTTTGGTCTATATGCATACTTTGCATAGTATGTTGCAAATTGGGCATTGGTTCAGTTTTGTTTAGTACTTTATATTGGCTAGTTAAAGAGGAGTATTACTAATGAAAATAATAGATATTAGAGAAAAGACGGTTTCAATAGCTTCACCTATTTCAAATGCGTTTATTGATTTTTCCAAGATGACTTGTTCAATTGTTGCTGTGATCACAGATCAATTTAGAGATGGTAAGCGAGTTATAGGATACGGATTCAATTCAAATGGTAGATATGGACAAGGCTCATTAATGCGCGAAAGATTTATTCCTAGACTATTAGAAGCTAACCCTGGTGATTTAATTGATGTAGTTAATGCAAATCTTGATCCATTTAATATATGGGAAACCTTAATGAAAAATGAAAAACCAGGGGGACATGGTGAACGCTCTGTTGCTGTAGGTACTATTGATATGGCGGTTTGGGATGCAGTAGCCAAAATTGCTGAAAAACCGTTATATCAACTGCTTGCTGATAGGTATAGAGATGGCAAAGCAGATAAAAAAGTTTGGGTTTATGCGGCAGGAGGCTATTACTACCCAGGTAAAAATTGTAACGCACTTCAGGATGAACTTAAAAGTTACTTGGATAGAGGGTATCAAGTAGTAAAAATGAAAATTGGTAACTCCTTAGAAGAAGATATTCCACGTATTGAAGCTGCGTTGGATGTTGTTGGTGAAGGTAAATATTTAGCAGTAGATGCAAATGGTAGGTTCGATCTAGATACCGCAATTAAGTATGCAAAAGCACTTAAGCAATATGACCTTTTTTGGTACGAAGAGGCGGGCGATCCCCTTGATTATCACTTACAAGCTGAACTTTCTGAACATTATGACGGTGCAATGGCAACAGGTGAAAACCTGTTCTCTCATCAAGATGCTCGTAATTTACTTCAATATGGCGGCATGAATCCTAATAAAGACTATTTACAGTTCGATTGTGCGCTTTCATATGGCTTAGTTGAATACCTCAAAACATTGGATGTTTTAAAGGAAAAAGGCTGGTCTTCAAGACGAATTGTTCCACATGGCGGACATCAAATGTCACTTAATATAGCGGCCGGCCTTCATTTAGGTGGCAATGAATCTTACCCCGATGTATTTACACCGTTTGGCGGTTTTGCAGACAACATTGAAGTTAATAACGGATTTGTTGGCTTACCTGATATACCGGGTATCGGATTTGAAAAGAAACATAAATTACACAAGTTATTAAAGACGTTAGTTGAAGATATCGCTGACGCATAAAGTTGATAGAGGAATTCAGTATGAATATTTTAGTTGTTGGGTGCGGAGCTATGGGAGCTATCTTCGCAGGATTACTCTCTAAATCTGGAAATACGGTCACTGTTCTTGTCAGAAGCCAAGAAACTGCGGGTTTGATTAATAACAACGGCATAAGGGTTGAAGGTTATAGCGGTGATACGTTACAAAAAATTAAAGCTATCACAAAAGAAGATTCTTGCTCAGATTTTGATTTAATCATATTAGCTGTTAAAGCGACTCAAATTGAAACAGCCGCAATGGATGTGAAAAAATTTGTTGGTAATAAAAGTTTGATTCTTACCATTCAAAATGGCTTAGGAAGTTCTGATATTGTCGCATCTATATTAGGTGATGAAAGGCTTATGGTTGGTATTGCTGGCGGATTTGGTGCTGAACTTAAAGGGCCTTGTCATACCTTTCATAACAATATGCAAATTGTTCGAATAGGAGCGTATTCAACTTTAGCGTATGCCGAAGTAAATAAAATAACTTCTCTTTGGCTAGATGCTGGATTTAAGGCTGAATCATCACGAAATATCGAAGTCATGCTTTGGGAAAAACTATTTTGCAACGTTGCCTATAGCGCGTTATGTGCAATCAGTGGAATGAGAACAGGCCAAGTTATGAATGATCCTGATATAGAGCCTATTAGTCGAGCAGCAGCACAGGAAGCTTGGGAAGTTGCAAAAGCGAGTGGACTTAAATTAGCTGTTACCGACCCCATTGCTCATGTAGAAGCATTTGGTTTGGGTATGCCAGGCTCTCGACCTTCATTGCTGCAAGATGTAGAGGCTGGTCGACAAAGTGAAATTGACTTCATTAATGGCGCGATTGTAAAAGAAGCTAAAAGAATTGGTATGGAAGCTCCTGTAAATACTTTTTTAACGTCTCTCGTGAGAGCGAAAGAACGTAAAAATAGAGGTATTTGCTAATTGCTCAACGCTACTCATGAGTCTTAAACAATATTGCTTTTAGAACTAAATATTTAGTTTAAGACTTAGCGTGAGAATTAGCTTTTACTTAAAAAAGCATTACAGAAGAATAAATTGGAGAAGACTATGTCTGAGATGAACATTGCACAACGTTTAGCACAGTACACTTGCGAGTTTGCAAGTGATGGATTACCTGAAGAAATAACATCCTTAGTTCGAAAGCGTGTTGTTGATAGTCTCGCTTGTATTTTAGGTGCCTATGGCTCTGATCCCGTAGAATCGGCAATTATCGTTGCATCCACGGTTGCCGTGGACTCATCTAGTGTTTTTGGCACAACACTTCGAACGACTCCTGAACTCGCGGCGTTCGCTAACGGCATTATGGTTCGATTTTTAGATTACAATGATGGCTACATGGGGCTAGAACCAGGTCACCCGAGTGATAATATTCCAGCATGTCTTGCACTTGCAGAAGCTGAAGGCGCATCGGGTAAGGAGTTTATTTCGGCTATTGTGCTAGCTTATGAAATACAGATGCGGTTACAAGATGCGGCTAGTTTGAATAAGTGCGGTTGGGATCATGTCAATTACATTAATGTCGCTATGGCTGCTGCTGCCGCTAAATTGATGAAATTGAACCCAACAAAAACTGAGCAAGCAATAAACATCGCACTAAGTAGCCATTTGGCTATGCGCCAAGTTCGTTCAGGTACGTTGTCAGATTGGAAAGGGTGCTCTGCAGCTAATGCGGCGCGCAATGCTATTTTCTCAGCTCAATTGTCACGTGCAGGAATGACAGGTCCTTCGCCAATATTTGAGGGAACAATGGGGTTCTTTAAACAAGTAACTGGCGAGTTTGTTTTGGATGTAGATAGTTTTGGTAATCGTAGCAATGGGAATTATGCAATCCAACGCTCGCTCACTAAAACATTTCCAACCAATGGAGAACTCCATACTGCGGTTTGGGCAGCCATTGAACTGAGTGCACAGATCTCTGATCTAAGAGAAATTAAAACTATTCATATTGAAACATCTGAATTCAATAAGCGTGTGCTTGCAGATACCTCAGAAAAGTGGCGTCCAAAAACACGTGAGACTGCAGATCACAGTTTACCGTATAACGTAGCGAGGGCACTTTTAGATAGCAATATCACTTTAGAGTCTTACTCGCTGAATAAAATTTCAGATCCACTTGTTATTGCTCTTATGGATAAAACTACGGTCAGTGAAGATATTTTGTTAACTAAGTTATTTCCTAAACATTTAGCCAATCGAGTGACTATTACACTTGTTTCAGGTGAAAAATTTGTCAGTGAAATGATCAGTGGTCCTGGTTCACTTGAAACGCCTATGACAGATAGTGATTTTGAACGAAAATTTCGACGAATGGCGAAACCACATATAAGTAATGCTGCACAAAATAGGGTATTAGAGTTTGTTGTCAATTTGGAACACCAGACAGACTATACCCCATTATTCAAGGCTATGTCAGTTACATAATAGCTATCCAAAAACATGGTTTTTATATGCATGTTTTGAGCATTACATTTTTAATAGGATAAATTACATGAAAGAAAACACTGAGCGAACGAGTAAATTTAAAAATATTTTTCAATACGAAATATCAGGTATACCTATTGTTTTTTTCTTAACAATGGCAGTGCTCATTATCCTTTTTTGGCAAACCGGAAAATTACAGGAAACAGGTATCGTCGGTGCTTTCGCCTTTATGTGGTCAATAGGTTTTATCTTTTTTGCGTTCGGTGAAAAACTACCTATTTGGAAGGAATATGTGGGAGGAGGCATGATAATGGCCTTTTTTGGATCTGCCCTCCTTGTTCATTGGAATGTGATTTCAAGCGATGATGCTAATTTTCTAAAAAGTTCTGTGCTCGATAACCGTTTTCTGTATTTATTGTTAGTTGGCGTGATTGCCTCAAGTATTCTTTCAGTACCTTCTAAGGTGCTTATGAAGTCACTGGGTGCATACATTCCTATTATTCTTGCCGGGCTTTTTGGTGCGGCAATTTTAGGTATTGGAGCTGGCTTACTTGTTGGTGTTGAACCAGCACGAATCATTACCCATTATGTATTACCTATTATGGGAGGCGGTAATGGTGCAGGTGCTATACCTATGGCTGAAATTTATAGTGATATAACAGGAGAGGATGGTGCACATTATTATAGTTTTGCTATATCGGTTCTCACACTAGCCAATATGTTAGCGATTTTAATCGCCTCTTTACTTAATAAAGTAGGAAATAAATTTCCATCTCTTAGTGGTGAAGGAAAACTTCTTAAATTAGATAGTAATACTCCTGATTTTGACGAGCAAGAGACATCAAAGGTTAAATTGAATACTCACGGTGCGCTCTTTTTTATTATTGGAGTACTTCTTTTAAGCTTCCTACTTTATGCCATATTTCCAATGATTCATTTATTTGCTTGGGTTGTTCTCTTGATCGTTGCGATTAACCTTTTAGACATTCTTTCCATTGACCAGAAGCTGTCACTATTCGCTTTCTCTGAATGGGGAATGAAAATATTCTTAGTTCTTGTTTTAGTTGCAGTGGGCTTAACAACTGATCTGAATGAAATGATGGATGCGCTCAAGTTTACTAATTTAATCATTTGTTTTTTTGTTGTGATGGGGGCTGTATTAGGAACCATGTTGGTAGCGGGACGTTTCGGGTGTTATCCAATTGAAGCGGCTATCTGTGCAGGACTTTGTATGGCAAATAGAGGAGGTTCAGGGGATATCGAGGTGTTAACTGCATCTCGACGAATGAAATTATTTCCTTACGCACAAATTTCATCACGTTTAGGTGGTGGTCTTGTTCTGCTTTTTGCTGGATATCTTTTTGGTGCATTTCTTTAGTTTTAGTTTGGGCGTTTCATTAAATCTACATTAATTATGGTTTAGTTGAAGCGCATCCGCCTTTTGAATCCCGATAGTGTTACCCAATATTAATGCCGAAAGTAAGCCTAGGCTATAGCCGTGAGTGATTGTAGCAAATGAATGAAAATTTTTTTCTCAATGTGTTAGAAGTTACTGTACCCGTATTCGCTATGGTTATTCTTGGCGCTTTGTTGAAAAAATTTCGATTAATAAATAGTGATTTTGTGACGGTAGCTTCACAATTAGTTTATAAGGCTACAATGCCTACACTATTGTTTTTAACTATGGCTACAGCTGAATTACAATTTCAATTGTACAGTGAGCTAATTTTATGGTTTTGTATTGGTACTATAATGACCATGTTAGCTTGTTGGTTATTTTCCCATAAACGTATAAACAAGTACCAACAAGGTGTATTTATTCAAGCTGGGTTCAGAAGTAATTGCGGTATTATAGGTTTAGCATTTGCATCTAGTTTATATGGAGATTTGGGCTTGCAACTCGGTGGCATGTTAGCAGGTGTTTCGACGATATTATATAATATTTTGTCACCTATTGTGTTTTACACTTGCAGTGACTCCTATAAGCCTAACTTTAAGAAACTTGTTAAGAGTATTGTCCTTAATCCATTAAATATAGGGATTATTTTAGGTGTATTTGTTTCTGTTTTAGAGATAAAAATTCCTTATGTTGTATTAGAATCAGGAAAAAAATTCGCATCACTTTCTCTACCATTAGCATTGATTTGTATTGGCGCTTCACTATCAATAGATGCTTTTAAAACCTCTAGAACAGTTACTTTTTATGCTGTTTTAGTCAAACTGATATTGTCACCATTAATTCTTATTTCAGCACTATTATATTTAGGTATAAGAGGGCAAGATCTTGGCGTTCTTTTCTTATTTTTTGCTAGTCCTACCGCTTCTGCGAGTTATATTTTTGCTGTAATGTCTGGTAGCGATGGTAAATTGGCCGCTAATATCATTGTAGTGAGTACTATAGTATCAATTCCTACAATAATGATTGGGTTGTATGTTTTATATAGTAACCACTTAATTTGAATTGTTTTTAATTAATAATATTGTTCAATTATGACAAATTTATCTAAATGAACAATTCTCTACTATAACGTAATTCGAAATATCTATTTGGACTGTAATCACTATGCCATTACCTAAATTATTGAAAGATAACTTATCTGTTCCTGTTATTTGTGCACCAATGTTTTTAGCCTCAACCCCTAGAATGGTTATTGAAAATTGTAAAGCGGGCATTGTTGGTAATGCCGATCAGTTAAGCAGGAATTTCTTGCTAAATTGATAAATAAGATCAAAATCCGATGAACAATTTTCATCGGATTTTTTATGCAAGTTTCTCAAGCGTAGACATTATTAACAATTTCAAACCCAACCAAGTCGAAACTTTAGCAGACTTGTTGCCTATCGAATTAATTAATGAAGCCTACTCATTAACCGACACTA